>NZ_JNXT01000009.1 GCF_000716675.1 Streptomyces alboflavus | reverse complement strand
CGCCCACCCCGCCCACTGCGCGCACCGCGCCCACCCCGCACACCACCCGCAGGCAGACCCTCGCCGCGCTCGCGGCCACCGCCGCCACCGCCGCCGTCCCGGTCCTCGCGCCGGGCGCGGCCGCGGCCCGTGACCGCGGCGAGCGCCCCGTCGCCGACACGGTCCTCCACAACGGCCGTGTCACCACGCTCGACCCGCGCCGCCCCGAGGCCACCGCCCTCGCCGTGCGCGGAGACAGAGTCCTCGCCGTGGGCCCCGACGCCCGGATCCGCCGTCTCGCCGGGGACCACACCCGGCTGATCGACCTGCGAGGGCGCCGCGTCATCCCCGGGCTCACCGACTCGCACACCCACCTCATCCGGCAAGGGCTCAGCTACACCCAGGAGCTGTCGCTCGCCGGGGTCCGGTCGGTCGCCGAGGCCCTGCGCCTGATCCGCCACCAGGCCGAGCACACGCCGCCGCCCCAGTGGGTGCGGGTGGTCGGCGGCTTCACCCGGCACCAGTTCGCGGACGGCCGCCTGCCGACGCTCGCCGAACTGAACGCGGCGGCGCCCGACCGGCCCGTGTTCCTGCTCCACCTGTACGACCGCGCCCTCCTGAACCGTACGGCACTGCGGATCCTCGGCTTCACCAAGTCGACCCCGGCGCCGCCCGGTTCGGAGATCGAGCACGACGCGGCGGGCAACCCGACCGGGCTCCTGATCGCCAGGCCGAGCGCCACCCTGCTGCACTCGACCCTCGCCCGGCTGCCCGGCCTGTCCCCCGCGGACCAGTCGGTGTCGACACGGCACTATCTGCGCCACCTCAACGCCCGGGGCGTCACCGGCGTCATGGACGCGGGCGGCGGCCACCAGACGTTCCCCGACGACTACGACGTCGTGGGCCGCCTGCACCGCGCGGGACAGCTCACCGCGAGGATCGGCTACCACGTCTTCACGCAGCGTCCCGGCGACGAACTCGCGGACTTCCGGCGCATGGCGGACCTGGTGTCCCCGGGCGACGGGGACGGGATGCTGCGCATGCTGGGCGCCGGGGAGATGCTCGCCTACTCCGCCGCCGACTTCGAGAACTTCGAGGAGCCGCGGCCCCGGCTGCCCGACACGATGGCGGACCAGCTGCGCGGCGTCCTCGCCTTCCTGGGCGAGCGGCGCTGGCCGTTCCGGCTGCACGCCACGTACGAGGAGTCGATCAAGAGGTTCCTCGACGTCATCGAGGACGTCCACGGGCGGGGCGGCCCGGACGTCCCGTTCATCCTCGACCACGCCGAGACGATCAGCGCCCGCAGCATCGACCGCGTGGCCCGCCTCGGCGGTCGGATCGCCGTGCAGCACCGCATGGCCTTCCAGGGCGAGACCTTCATGGCGCGCTACGGCGCCGCGGCCACCGCGCACACCCCGCCCGTGCGCCGCATGCTGCGGGCGGGCGTCCCCGTGGGCCTCGGCACCGACGCGACCCGCGTGGCGAGCGACAACGTCTGGCGCGCGCTGCACTGGCTGGTGACGGGGCGCAGCGTCGGCGGACAGGTCCTGCACCCGCCCGAGCACCGGCTCGACCGGATCACCGCGCTGCGCCTGCTGACCCAGGGCAGCGCCGCCCTCGCCGACGAGGACCGGGACAAGGGCACCCTCTCCCCCGGCAGGTACGCCGACCTGGCCGTGCTCCGCGAGGACTACCTCACCGTGCCCGCGGAGCGCATCCCGGAGATGGCGTCGGTCCTGACGATGGTCGGCGGCCGCGTGGTCCACGGCGCCGCCGAACACGCGGCGCTGAACCCGCCGTTGCCGCCGGTCAGGCCGTCGTACTCACCGCTCCTGACGGGAGCGAACGCGCCCTGACACCCGGCTGCCGCTGGGGCCCCGGCCCTACTTCTTCGGGTCCCGGAAGCGTCCGAACGCCTTCGAGAGAGCCTTCAGCGGAGAGCCGTCGGCCTTGGCGGCCGCGGTCGGCAGGGCCGCGCCGTCGCCGCCGGACACCTCGGCGAGCGCGGCCTGTGCGGCCTCGGCCGCCTCGCGGTACAGGTCACGGGACTTCGTCATGGCGTCGAGCGCCTCGGCGTACTTGGTGACCATGCCCTGGGCGTGCGTCAGCTCCTCGTCCGGGGTGAGCAGGTGCCAGCCCTGGCGCAGCCGTGTCAGGGCCCGCTCGGCCTCGGCGGGCAGCGGTCGCGGCAGGGCGGCGAACTCCTTGATCCGCTCCAGGAGTTCGGTCGGCTCCGAGCCGTCGAGGAACACGCTGCGCACCGTGAAGCGGTCCGCGTCGTAGCCCTCGCCCGGCGGGTCCATGGCCAGGACGACGGCGCCGCCGCGCGGCATCCGCACGCCCAGCTCCCGCTTCATCGCGAAGTCGGCGATCTGCGCCTGCTCGGGCGTGCCCCGGTGCTCGATCACCCGGTGCCGCAGGCCCGGCGGCAGGAACGTCGCGATCGGCTGCTGCCCGACCGTGTCCGGCGTCATCGCCTCGTGCACCACGACGTGCACGAACCAGCTCTGCCGGGTGCAGTCCCGCAGCCGGCGGCGCAGCTCGTCGTCGTCCTTCGGCAGGTGGTTCGCCGCCCGCAGCCGCACGTCGGGCACCGTGTCGTGGTCCCAGGGGACCTGCTCGCTGTCGGGCCAGAACATGGTGGCGGGCGAGGGCCAGCGCGCGTCCCACGCCCGGTCCGCCTCGGCGGCGAGGATCCAGGTCACGCCGTCGCCTTCCTTGCGGCGGCTCTCCGGGTCGTACGTGGTGAGCTGGGCGCGCACCGTGACGTCGTCGTCCACGCGCCAGCGGGCCTCGAAGAGACGGCGGGCGAGGGGGCCGGGGTCGGCGGACTCGTCCCGGGGGTGCAGCACGGTGGCGCGTGCGGCCTCGGCCGGTTCGAGGTCCAGGAAGTCGTCGAGCACCCCGGCCGCCTTGAGGGCGATCAGGTTGCGCCGGACGTCCTGCTCGGGCTCGGGCCCGAGGTGGCGCCCGCGACCCAGCCACGCGGTGTCGGGGGCGGTGGTCGATGAGGTGGTGTTTTTGGCCATGGAATCGTTCTGTGGGTGATCGGGGCCCGACCAGTATGGTCCGTGAACGCTTGAGTCTCCCAGGTCAGAACCCTTCCGCCCCAAGGGGGATCAGCAAACTGCCGACGGTCGGCGTCAAAGAGGTCACCTTCTCATGGAGTCGGGGGGCTTGGCCCGAAAAGCCGGGACCCTTGGCCCGAAATCGACCCGGGAGCGGGTCCGGAACCGGCCGGGGGGCGGATGCGCGGGCGACCGGGGCGGCAGGCGTCGGCGTGGGGCGCGCACTCCCGCGTGTGCGCCGCGTGGTGCGGATCTTCCCGACTCTTTCCGGCCGATCGCGCCCCGGCTGAGCCCGGCAGGGCGCGACCGCGCAGAGTGGTCCGTATGACGACTCCCGCAGAGCTGCTCCGTTCCTTCGCCCGCACCCGCGCCTCGCTCGACGGCGAGGAGGTCACGTACTGGTGGTCCGGGGACGTGTACACCTGGGCGCCCGACGAGCCCTACCGGCGTGTGTTCGGCTTCGAGGGGCTCAACGTCGCCCGCCTGGTCGAGGACGCCGACGCCGGTCCCGACGCGTACCGACTGCTGACCCGCGAGGCGGCCTTCTTCCTGGACCCCGGCACCCGCGAGATCCTTCAGACCTGGCAGGACCTGCCGGTGGTGCACATCTGGAACGACCCGGCGAACCAGAAGTGGCGTCCCTTCCCGATACCGACGACGGAGCTCGGCGGCCAGGTCTGCTTCAGCCTGGAGATCCCGCTGTCCTACCCCTCGCCCCTGCCGGTGGCCCAGTATCCGCTGCACTCGGCCGGGGACACGTACAAGGCCCTGGAGCTCTTCCAGTTCTTCGCCGACCGCGCCGACCTGGCGGGTCCGGCGCCCAGCGTCCCGGCGACCATGTCGTGGACGCGGATGTCCCCGTGGATGCCCTGGATGGCCCGCGGCCGGCGGCCCGGAGGTCTCACCTTCCACTGCCGGGGCCGCAAGCTCGCCTCGTACGAAGAGGTCCCCGCGCGCACCCGCGCGTACATCGCCGACCACCAGCCGAAGTTCGCCCACGCCCCGAAGGAGTGGAGCGAGCCGAACGAGACCAGCTGGACGTACTTCAAGAAGCTCAACCCGCCGAAGTAGCCGCCACGCCGCTCCGGTGCCGCTCCCGGCCGCGGGAACGCACCGACCATGGGACGCGACCGACCGCAGGACAGGAAAGGAAACCCCGTCATGTCACTCGTCCGCGTCCAGCACGTCTCCCTCTCCCTCGACGGTTTCGCGACCGGCGAGGGCCAGAGCCTCGAAGCGCCGTTCGGCCACGCCGGGGAACGCCTGCACGACTGGATGTTCTCCACCCAGTGGGGCCGCGCGATGCTGGGCCGGACAGGCGGCACGCGCGGTGTCGACGACGCGCTCGTGCGGCTGTTCGCCCCGGGGATCGGCGCCGAGATCATGGGGGCCGGGAAGTTCGGCCATCCCGGCTGGCACCAGGACCCGCAGTGGAAGGGCTGGTGGGGTCCCAACCCGCCGTTCCACACGCCGGTCTTCGTCCTCACCCACCACCCGCGGCCCTCGATCGAGATGGAGGGCGGCACGACGTTCCACTTCCTCGACGCCTCGCCCGCCGAGGCGCTCGAACGGGCCCGTGCGGCCGCGGGCGGCCTGGACGTGCGCCTCGGCGGCGGGCCCACCACGATCCGCGACTTCCTCACCGCGGGTCTCGTCGACCACATGCACCTCGTGGTGGTCCCGATCCTGCTCGGCCGGGGCGTGCGCCTCTGGGACGGCCTGGAGGGCCTGGAGAAGGACTACGAGGTCGAGGCCGTCTCCACGCCCAGCGGAGTCACCCACCTGATGTTCACGCGCGCGAGCCTGTGAATCGCGGCGGGCCCCGTGTGTGTCATCGAGGCGGTCAGGGCGGACCCCTGAGGCGCATCGGCCACGGGCAGTGGTTCACCGGTGGGCGTCCGGCGCATGGTTCGGTGTCCGGGGCGAGAGCCGGCCGGGGGTGTGTACCCCGCGGTCAGCGCGTCAGGAAGGCGCGGAGCGCGGTGATGAGGGCGGCCGGGTCGTCCTCCTGCACGTTGTGGCCCGCGTCCGGCACCACCACGAGTTCGCCGTCGGGCACGCGCGCGATCAGGCGTTCCGCGGTGGACTGCGGGAGCACCCTGCTGCGCCCGCCGCGCACGAGGAGCACCGGCAGGCCCGTGAGCTGGGCGGCCAGTCGGTCGATGGCAGCGAGGATGGCGGGGAAGTCGGGCGGACGCGGATCGCCCTTCGGCACCCACCCGCCGTCGGGCGCGCGGCGGAACAGGGCGCGCATCCGGTACGTGACGCGGGCGCGGTCGGCCCGCGGGCTGACGCGCAGCGCGGCGTCCACCACGGTGTCGATGGCGTCGACCGGGCCGAGTCCCGCCATGAAGGTCCGTACCCGCTCGGTGCTGTCGAAGTCGACGCCGGGGGCGACGTCGACCAGCGCCAGGCGCTCGACGCGGCCCGGGTGCGCGGCGGCGACCTGGGCGGCGACCACGCCGCCCAGGGACATGCCGACGAGCCGCACGCGGTCGAAGCCGAGGCGGTCGGCCGCGGCGACGACGTCCTCGGCCATCGCGCCGATCCGGTAGTCGTCGGACCAGTCGCTGTCGCCGTGGCCCCGCAGGTCCAGTGCGACGAGCCGGGCGGCCCCGCGCAGGCCGAGGCAGACGAAGTCCCAGGTGTGGGCGTTCAGTCCGCCGCCGTGCAGGAGCAGCACCGCGGGGCCCGGGCCGCCCCAGTCGAATCCGTGCGACCGGCAGCCCGCACGGGTCCAGTACACGTCGCGCGGCGGCGCCGGATCGTGGATCCGCACGCCCAGCGACGCCGCGAGATCGGTCATCGACGGGACCGAGGTCGGTCCGTTCACGGCGGCACCCCCTTTCACCGCGACACCCCCTTACCTTGACGGTCCAAGGTAGGCCTCTTACCTTGGACCGTCAAGGTAAGCTGGCCGGATGGCTGCCCGTAGACGACGTACACCCGACGAGGCCAGGCGGCTGATCCTGGAGGCCGCGGGCGCGCTGCTCGCCGCGGGCGGCCCGGCGGCCGTGCAGGTGCGGGCCGTGGCCGCCGCGGTCGGGGTGTCCGACGCCGCGGTCAACCACCACTTCGGCAACCGCGAACAGTTGCTGTCGGCGCTGCTGCGCTTCGGCGGAAGGAAGCTCAAGTCCGAGTTGCGCGCCGCCCTCGACACCTGGACCGACGGACCCGCCGACCCGGCCGACCTGGTGCGCGTCCTGTCCGCGCCCTACGCCGACGGCTACGCCGAACTGGCCGTCGCCCTGCACCAGTCGGGGTGGCGGGACACCGGAAGCGGACTGCTCGACGAGGCCGTGGACCGCCTGCACGCGGCGGCGCGGGCCACCTGCGCCGCCACCGGCCGGACGCCCCCGGCCCGCGAGACCGTCCAGCTCGCGGTGGCCGCGCTGCACCAAGCCGTCGCGATGGAGCCCCTGTTCGGCGCCGAGTTCCGCAGGAGCGCGGGTCTGGACGCGGCCGCGCGCGAGCGGACGCTCCGCTGGTGGGCCGGGACCCTGCGGTCGACGCTCGCAGGAACGGACGCCGCGCCCGCCCGCCGGGACCGGTGACGCTCGCCGTCGAGGAGACGGAGGGCCTCGGCCCGTCGTTCGTGCCACCGGGCGGGATCCGGGCGAAGACCGGGTGACCTTCGGTCGTGGGGTTCCCCGGGAGGGACGGCGCCGGTTCGCTGGAGGGGTGCGGCGACACGAAGGCGAGGGCCATGGACATCACGGGTGCGGGCGCGCCGATCGTGGCGGCCGTCGGAGTGGTCGGGACCCTCCTGTCGGCCCTGCTCACCCAGCGGGCGGCCGAGCGGAGCCGGCAACGCGAACAGGAGCGTGCCGAACGGACCCGGGCATGGGCCAGGGAGACCGAGGAACGGCGCGCCTGCTGCATCGCGCTCAACACCGCGTCCCGCCAGTACCTGGCCGCCCTCACCGACCAGGCGCACGCCCTGACCCGCGCGGAGGACCCGCGCGCGGCGCGACAGCGCCTCATCGAGGCCCGGGACCTGCACCGGGACGTGTACGCGGAGGCCCAGATGCGGCTGCCCGACCCGCTGCTCGCCCTCGCCGGAGAGGCCACCCACGCGCTCGGCGCCCTCTACGGCCTGCTGCGGCGCCTGGACGACGGCGTGCCCCGGCCGGACGACTCGCTCGACGTCGCGCAGGGGGAGATCGACGCGCTGTGGGAACGGCTGCGGGAGCTGCGGCGCGGGATGCGCGCGGACCTCGGCGCCTCGGGGCCGTCCCGGTCCGGCCCCGCCACCGCCCCCGGACCACACTCCGACCCCACCGGTCCGGGCGCGTTCCGGGCGAGTTCGGGGCGTTGACCGGGCGCCGGACGAAAAGCTCGGCGATCGGGCTCCGCCGTGGCTGACATCTCGTCATCATGGAGTCCGCGACGGGCTGTTGAGATCTTCGGGACGTGAGGAGTGCCGGTGGGGGAAGTAGAGGAGAGCGGTGGCGTCCAGGCGGTGCGGGCTTGGGCCGGTGACGCCGTCGAGCGGGCGAGGGCGCTCCTTCCTGCACCGGGGACGGTCGCCGCTCCCGGGCGCGCCCACGACGAGTCGATCGCCGAACTCGACGCGCTCTCCCACCTGTTGGACCACGATCCGGAGCTGCGCGGCTCGGTGACGGTATGGCTCGGCGGAGCCCTCACCCTGCGCCACGCCGCCGGGGGCGGCACACCCGAGGACCGGGAGCGGGCGCACACGCTGCTGCGGGCGGCACGGGACCCGGCGACGCCGCTCGGGGCCCCGGCGCGCGTCGAGGACCGGCGGTGGGCCGCACTGTTCCTGCTGACGCACGCGATGCCGCTGCAGGAGATGCTGGGCGGGCTCGCGCCGGAGCCGGACGCGACCGCCATGTTCGACATGATGATGCGGAAGGGGCCGAGCGGGATGGCCGCGTTCGCGGCCGAGGTCCAGGAGCTGGTGACCGAAGCCGCCGAACTCCCGCTGCCGCCGGAGACCTTGGCGCAGTTGCGGCAGGTGCGCGACCTGCACGCCCGGCCCTCGGCCGCCGGGCTGACCGAGCTGTTCAGCAACCTCGTACCCGAGGACGGGCTTCCGGGCAGCGAACAGCTGCGGCAGACCATGACGCAGCTGCTGACGGCGATGACCGGCGGCGCGGGCCCGCAGGCCGGTCCGGGCACGGCGCGCCGCACGGACGCGGGCGAACGGTCCACGCACGGCACTGCGGCCCCCGCCGCCGACCCCCCGCCCGCCGCCGCCAAGACCGACGCACACGCCCCGGGCCCCGCCGCCACAGCGGACGCCCGCACCCCGGCCCCGGACACCGAGACCGAGCCCGGCTCCCCGCCGTCCCCGGCCCCCGCGGACGCCGGCACCCCCGCCGACCGCGACACCCCGGCAACGCCCCGTACCCCCGAGGAGGTCCGTCGGCTCCTCACCGCCTGGCAGGCCGTCCAGACGACGTCCGTCGACTTCGTGAACCATGCCGGTGGCGGCGACCCGGCCGCGCTCAACCAGCAGCTCGGGCGGCTGCGCGAGGCCCGGGACGGGCTGCCCGACGACATGCCGGACAAGGATGCCCTCGACGGGCTGATGGCGCTGCTGCTCGGCGTGAGCGAGGGCGCCGGAGGCACCCTTCAGGACCAGGCCCTCGGCCTCGCACACACCAGCACGGTCACCGACTACCTGCGGCGCAAGTCGCAGAGCGGGAACCCGATGGCCGACCTCTTCCCCGTCATGGCCGAGGCGATGGACCTGATGACCGAGGCCCGCACCGCCGCGCAGACCGAGGACGTGGACCGGCTGCGCGCCCTGCTGTCCAGGGCCGAGGCCTTCGCCGACACCGTCCCCGACGACCACGCGCTGCGTGCGGTGGCCGTCCTGGCCCGCGCCATGGCCCGCATGATGCTCGGCCGGTGCACCAGGGACAAGGAACTGCTCCTCGACGGCCTCGCGGACCTCGACGAGGGCAGGACGGCCGCGGGCAACAGCAAGCTCCCGATCGGGGACGACGTCCTCGCGGCCATGGCCCCCGAGGCCGCGGCCATGCGGGCGTACCTCAACGGCGACGCCACCGGCGTCCCGGACCGGGAGGTGCCGCCGCCGGACGCGCCCGCCGACCGGCTGCACTCCGCCGCCACCCGCCTCGGCATGCGCCACGACTTCACCAAGGACCCCGCGGACCTCGATGCCCTCATCACCACACTGGAACGGCTCCGCGAGCACATCAGGGACGGCCGGGCCCCGCGCGTCGCCGCCGACTCCCTGTGGTCCCTCGCCGACGCCTACCGCGCCCGCTGGCACCGGGAGCACAACAAGTCCGACGCGGACGCCGTCACCGACACGGCGAACGAGGCCATGACCACCCTCGCCGCCGACGTCCTCCTCCAGCGCGGTGCCGAACACCGGCTGACGACCGCCCGCACCGGCGCCTCGCTCGGTCTGCGGGCCGCTCTGTGGGCCGCGGCGCACGAGCGGGTGGACGACGCGGTGACCGCCCTGGAACGGGGCAGGGCGCTGGTGCTGCAGGCCGCGGCCACCTCCCGGGACGTACCGGAGCTGCTTGCGGAGCGCGGGCATCACGAACTCGCCGCCGCCTGGCGGAGGTCCGGCGCCGCCGACGGCGCCGAGCTGCCCGCCGCGCTCCCGAGCACCCTGCGCCGCCAGGCCCTCGAAGCCCTCGGCTACCGGGAGGACGGCGGGCTCCTGTCCGTCCCCACCCTGCGCGAACTCGCGGACGGCGTGGGCGAGGCCGGTGCGGACGCGCTCATCTATCTGGTGCCCGGCAGCGACGGCGAGGCCCCCGGCATGGTGCTGGCCGTGGGCCCCGAGATCGGCGTCGGCGTGGGCCCGCTGCCCGTGCTCTCCGCCGCGCGGAGCGCCCCGCTGGAGCGGTACCTGGACGCGGCCGCGGCCCGGCCAACGGACCACGTCGACGAGACGGCCGAACGCGTCTGGGAGGAGGCCCTCGCCGGCCTGTGCGACTGGGCGTACGAGGTGTTCGCCCACGTCCTGCCCGGCCTCGCCGAACACCTCCCGCAGGACGCGAGGGACCGTGTTCCCCGGGTCGTCCTGGTCCCCTGCGGGCGGCTCGGCATCGTCCCCTGGCACGCGGCCCGCTTCCCCGCCGACGCCCCTTACGCCTACCTCTGCCAGGCCCTCGTGATCAGCTACGCCGCCTCCGGCAGCCAGTTCCTGCGCACGGCGAGACGCGCGCCGCGCGACCCGGTCTCGGCCCCGGCCATGGTGGCCGACCCGAGCATCTCGCTGACGTACGCCGAACTGGAGGTCCTGGGGCTGCGCCACGCGTTCTACCCGGGGGCGCGGCTGTACGGCGACTTCGCCACGCTCCCGCCCGACTCGGTGCCGGCCGGCACCCCCGACCAGCTCCTCGCCCTGCTCGGCCAGGACCACTCGATGGTCCACCTGGCCACGCACGGCATGGCGGGCACGTCGCCGACCGAGTCGGCCCTGCACCTCGCCCCCACCGAGCCCGGCGAGGAGGTCGGCCGGCTGACCGTGACGCGCCTCCTCGACCGCCCGCAGCCTGCCGAACGGGGCGCTCCGGACGGCCCGTTGATCGTCCTGAGCGCCTGCGAGACCGACCTGAGCACCCGCGACCACGACGAGGCCCTGACCCTCACCACCGCGTTCGTCTCGGGCGGCGCACGCGATGTCGTGGGGTCGCGGTGGACCGCGCGGGACGGCGCCTCGATGCTCCTGATGACGGTCTTCCACCACCATCTGCGGGCCGGGCTCAGCCCGGTCGACGCGCTGCGGGCCGCGCAGCTGTGGATGCTCGACCCCGAGCGGCGGGACCCGGGCTGTCTGAGCTCCGAGCTGCGGGCGGACGTGCGCCGCACCGACCTGCAACGGCCCGCCGTCTGGGCCGCGTTCATCCATCAGGGCCACCCAGGCCGGGGAGAGGAGAGCGCATGAACCAGGGAGAGGACGGCGGGGCGAAGGTGCTCCGTCTCGTCCACGAACACCTGGACAGCGTCCGCGAGCGGCTGAGCGACGAGCAGTACAGACTGCTGCTCACCCGCCTGCGCGCGCTCGCCGAAACCCCGACGAGCGACGCCCGGGCCGTCCGCCGCGCCTTCCAGAACGTACGCCTGGCCCTGGTGCCGCTGCCGTTCGGCCATCCGGTCCGCGAGGCCCTGGACGCCGTCCGGCTCACCGGTACGGCCCCGGTCGGCGACCTCGCCGTGCTGCGGACGCGGGTGCTGCTCGCGCGGATCGCGGCCCCACCGGATCCGCCGCCCGACACCGCGGCCATCATCGCCGCCGCCGAGGACCGGCTGCTGCGCGCGCCCGCCCTGTCGGCCGCCGAGGTCCGCACGCGGTGCGCCGGTGCGGCGCCGCCCCCCGAGCTGATCCGGCTCGCCGACCCCGATCTCGGCGACCGCTACCCGGAGTTCCAGTTCGAGCCCGGCGGCGGGGGGCCGCACGAGGTCGTCCTCGAGGTCAACCGGGTGCTGCTCGCCGACGCGGACCCGTGGGGAGCCGCCGAGTGGTGGCTGAGCCGCAATCCCTGGCTGGGCGGAGGTCCGCCCGCCGATCTCCTCGGCATCCGTCCCGACCGCGAACTGGTGGGCGCGGCCCTGGTGCTGGCGGAGGGAAGCTGATGCACGACGCGACCACCTCGCCTTCCGCATACCGCTTCCAGCCGCACTGGGAGGTGCTGCCCGCGGGCTCCCACCTGTGGCGGATGCACTCGTCCCGGTTCGCGGCCGAGCAGTTCAAGCCGTTCGACGCGCGGGACCGCGCGCCCGGCCGCTTCCACGGCACACCGGAGGACCCCTACCCCTGCCTGTACGCCGCGACGGACCCGGAGACCGCACTCGCCGAGACCCTGCTGCGCTCGATCGACTTCGACAAGGAGACCAGCATGCGGCTGGTCCCCTGGCCGTGGGTACGGGGCAAGTCGCTGCACGTGGTGCGGACCCGCTGCGAGCTGAGGCTGGTCTCGCTGCGCTCCGGGGCGGCCCTCGCCGCCGTCTGCCAGGACACCTTCCTGCTGGAGAGGGAGGGGCCCGAGCACTACGCGCGCACACGGACCTGGGCGCGGGAGATCCGGGCCCAGGCGCCCGAGGCCGTGGGCATGATCTGGGAGTCGCGCCGCAATCCGTCCCAGCAGGCCCTGGTGCTCTTCGGGGACCGCCTCGCGGACCGCGCGGACGGCGCCCTCGAAGCCCTGCCGTTCCGCGGCATCCCGGACCTCGGCTCCCCGGACGGCATCAAGGAGGTCAACCAGCTCCTCGAACCGCTGCGTTCGGCGGTCAGGGAGCCACTGCGCCGGTGAGACCGGCACCAGAGGCGCCGCCCGGCCAGGACCCGACCGGGACGCGACCAGTCCGCGCCCGGCCGGTCCGCTTCACTGAAGGGGCGGACCGCCCGGGGACAACACATCGGGGGAGCCTCCCCGGGCGGCCCGTGCCCGCCCCGCCCACCGATGACGCTGTGTCAATTCACGTAAGGACGACGCATGTTGGGGCCCCAGCCACCTACCGTGACCCTATGACCGGGGGGATGGCCGCATGGGCGGACGGCCGCGCCGGGCGCACGGTGACCTGGCCCGCGCCCGACACGTACGTACTCGTTGACGGGGTGCTGCTGCGCATGGTGCCCGAGCCCGCGGGGCTGCCGCCGGGCACGGCCGTCACCGTGCGCCACGATCCCGAACGGCGGCGGCTCGTGGCCCGCGCCGACGACACGGAGGGAGCGGCCGCATGAGCGTCGACGGCATCGGATTCGGAAGCGGGTACGAGGAACGGCAGCCCGTGCTCCTGCTCCTCGACACCTCCGCGTCCATGGGGCGCCCCGAGGAGCACCCGCGGATCGACGAGCTGAACCGGGCGCTGACCCGCTGGTTCGACGGGGTCCGCGCGCAGGAGCGGCTGCGCACCCGCGTCGAGGTCTGCCTCCTCACCTTCGACTCCGCCGTGCGCGTCCACGACCCGGGACCCGGCCGCCTCGTCCCGGTCGAGGAGGCGGATGCCGACCGGCTCTTCGTCCCGGTGGACAGCATGCGCCCGCCCACGCTGCGCGCCGAGGGGCTGACCCGCCTGACGGACGCCGTGGAGACGGCCCTGGATCTTGCCCGCGCCCGCTACCGTGCCCTGCAACGGCAGCGGGTACCGGTCCGGCGCCCCTTCGTGTGGGTCCTCACCGACGGCGCGCCGAGCGACGCCCGGGGCCGCCCCTTGGACGCGGCCGCTCTGGAAGGCACGGCGGGACGGGTGCGGCAGGGCGAGGTGCGGGGCGAGTGGGTCTTCCAGGTGATCGGGGTGCACGGCGCCGACCTGCCGATGCTCCGGGTCCTCGCGCCGAAGGCCACGTCCCCCCTGGCGGACCTCGACTTCGGCCGGATCCTCGATCTGCTGTTCCAGAGCACGGACGACAGCAGCCCGGACCAGGACGCGGACCTCGTCCACCAACAGGTCAACGACCGCGCCGCCCGGCTCGCCCGCATGGACCGGCTGGAGAGTGACCTCCGGTGATCGTCGCGGGCGCCTCCGTCCAGGGCACCGCCCATCTTGCGCGCGGACAGGGCTGCCAGGACGCGTTCAAGGCGGTCGACCTGGGCGGCACTGCGGTCCTCGCCGTGTCCGACGGCGCGGGCAGCCGCGACCGCAGCGCCCTCGGCGCCCACATCGCGGTCGACGCGGCGTGCCGCCTGCTGACGGAGGGCATACCGGACGCACAGGAGCCGCCGGAGGCGTGGACACGGTGGGTCGCGGGGCGTGGGAGGAGGGTGATCGAGGAGTATCTGCGGGCGGCGACGGGGGTGTTGGGGGCGGGCGCGGGTGGAGCCGACTCCGGCGCGCCGGGCGCGGATGCGGGTGCGGGTGCGGCGGGCACCGGCGCGATGGCGTGGGCGTCGGGCCGTAGGGCGGGATCGGCTGACGTCCACGCACTGGACACGGGCGGTGGCACGGCGGACCCTCGCGCACTGGGGACGGACGCGAGTGCGCCGGACTCCCGCGTACCAGGCACAGACTCACCGGACTCCCGCGTACCAGGCGCAGACTCAAGCGCAGCCGACTCGCGCGCGCCAGCTACAGACTCGAGCGCAGCCGGCTCGCGCGTGCCGGGCGCGGACGCGGGCACAGCGGGCACCGGTGCGGCGGCGGGGGTGTCAGGCCCTGGAGCGGACTCGGCTGACCCCTGTCTGCGAGGCTCGCGCGCGGATTCAGCGGCCACCCGCACGGTGAGCGCGGACCCGGTCGCGGCAGACCTGGGCGCGCTGGCCGCCACCCTCACCGCGGCCGTCGTCGCCCCGCCCTGGGTGGCCTTCGTCTCGCTGGGCGACGGCTTCGGCACCCTGCTGACGCGCGACGACCGCTGCCACTTGGTCCTGCCCCCACCCGCCGCCCCGGCCGCCTTCCTCTCCTCCCCCGGCGCGGCCCTGCGCGTGCGTACCTTCGCCGTCTGGGAGCCGGACCTCGCCGGAGTGGTCCTGTCCACCGACGGCTGCGCCGCCCTCGCCCTCGACCACCCCGCCGTCCACCGGCTCCCTCCGGACGTCGGACCGCTGCCGGCCGCGGGCTTCTTCCTCGGCCTCGCCGCCACGCTCCGCGAGAACCACGGGGACGCCGAGCCGCTCCGCCGACGCCTGTCCGGCCCCGAGGCCGGGCGCACCGGTGACGACCTGACCGTCGTGTGTGCTCTGGTCGAAGGAGGGTGAGCGTGGGACTGACAGTGGTGTCCGGTCACGGACACACATGGCGCCTCACCGAGCAGATCGGCAGCGGCTCGGAGGGGTTCGTGTACGGCGTGGACGACACCCGCCCCCTCGTCGCGAAGCTCGTCCCCGACCCGCCCGAACCCGAGGCCTACCGGCGCCGCGTGGCCCGCCTGGTGCGCCAGCGCCGCGAACCGCGCACCGTCGGCCTGCTCTCCGGCACCCCGGTCCGCCTCGCCTGGCCGCTGGTCCAGGTCCGCACGGCCGCCGGCGCCGCCGCGGACCGCGTCGACGGCTATGTGATGCCCGACATGCGCCACGCCTACCAGCCGTTCAGCCACCTCCTCAGCACCTCCGCCCGGCGCGCCTTCCTGCCCCGGGCGACCTGGGCCACCGCGCTGCGCGCCGCCCTCGCCCTCGCCCGGCTCCTCGGCGAACTGCACGCCGAGGGCTATGTGGTGGGCGACCTCAAGACCGACAACCTGTGGGTCGACGAGGGTGGCCGGGTCGGCATGGCGGACGTCGACTCCTGGCAGTTCCGGGACGGCCGCGAGCTGTTCCCCGGCCGGATGCGCACCCCCGGCTACACGGCCCCCGAGCGGCTCGGCACGGCCACCGCCGCGCCGCCCGACACCACGTCCGACGACTTCGCCCTGGCCGTCCTCGTGCACCAGCTGCTCCTGGCCGGGCTGCACCCCTTCGCCGGTCACCCGGCGGACGGCGGCGACTACCGGTCGTACGACGACAACGTCCTCCACGGCCGCTGCCGGATCGTCGACCGCACGTCGGTGCTGCTTCCCCGCTCCGTGCCGCCCGCCGACCTGCTGCCGAGACGCCTCACGGAACTCTTCCGGAGGGCGTTCACGGACCCGGCCCACCGTCCGACGGCGGCCGCGTGGGCCGAGGCGCTCGCGGCCGAGCTGACCCCCGGCCGACTGCGCGTGTGCGCGGTGAACGCCCGTCACGTCCACACCGTGGAACGACCGTGGTGCCCGTGGTGCGACCAGGCCGAACAGGGCTCCGACAGCTACCCCGACCAGCCGCGGGAGGAAGCATGACGGCCCTCCCCCAGCCACGGCACGGCTCGCGCGAGGAAACCCTGATATCCGTCGCCCGGACACTGGACCGCTGCACGGTCCTCGGCCCCGGCGTCCGCGCGGTCGTCTGGGTGCAGGGCTGCCCGCTGCGCTGCCACGGCTGCGTGGCCGCGGAGACCCTGCCCTTCGAGGGCGGCACCAGCCGGACGGTCACCGACCTCACGGACTGGCTCTGCCACTTGGAGGACATCGAGGGCGTCACACTCTCCGGCGGTGAGCCGTTCAGCCAGGCCGAAGCCCTGGCCGCGCTGCTCGACGCGGTACGGGAGCGGCGGCCCGACTTCGGCGCGATGGCGTACTCCGGCTTCCGCCACGAGGCGCTGCGGCGCGGCGGGCCGGACCGGCTGGCCCTCCTCGAGCGGCTCGACCTGCTGGTCGACGGGCCCTACGTCGCGGCGCGGCACGGCAGCCTGCGCTGGCGCGGCTCGGACAACCAGCGCCTCGTCCCGCTCACCGACCGCTACGCCCGGAGCCTGGCCGAGCCGGACAGCACCGCCGGGGTCGAGGTGTCCGTGGAGTCGGACGGAGCGCTCTCCTGGGCGGGCGTGCCGCCGACTCCCGGATTCCGGAGAAGACTTGAGGACCGGCTCGCGGCGCGGGGGTTCGTGCTGCACACCGAGGCACGGAGGGAACGATGAGTGGATCACCGAAGTACAGCAGCGTCCGCATCGGCGTGCTGTACGCCCAGCGGGAGGCGACCGAGCGCCGCCGCCGGGCCGAGGAGCGCCGGGCCAGGGAACGCAAACGGGCGGACCAGCGCGCCCAGTTGGCGGCTCGGCGGGCCGACCTCGCCCGCAGGGACGCCGAGTCGGCCGCCCGGCGCGATGCGGAGCGTGCCGCCCGCCTCGCCCTCGCCCGGGCGGAGCAGAGCCGGGCCGACGAGCGCGCCCTCGACGAGGTGCGGACGCTCATCGAGGAGGCCCAGCGGTCCGGGGCGCGGGCCGATGTCAGCTCCCTGGAGGGGCAGTTGGCAGCACTGCGGGGCCGGGTCGCCCGCGGCGAGCAGCTCGGGGACGCGGTGGAGCGCCTGCGCGGCCGGGTCGTCAGCCTGCGCCCCGCTGCCGCCGACAGCGCCGCGGACGACCCCGCCTCCGTCCTCGCCGGCCTGGAGCGCGGGTTCGCCGCGACCGGCCCGGACGGCGCCGCCCTCGACGCGGACGGGCACCGGCGCTGCACGGAGCTGCTCGACCAACTGCGCGTGGCCGCCGGTCCGGACCGGCGGGTCCGCTTCGACGCCCTGCTCGGCACGGTCGAGCACGCCCTCGCCCGGCATGTGGCGACGGTCACGGAGGCACGGGCAGCCGCCGAGCGGAACACCCGGGCGGAACAGGAGCGCGAGGCAAGGCAACAGGAACAGGAACAGGAGCGCGAGGCGGCGGAGCGACAGCGCGCCGACGCCGCGGCAGCGGCCCTGGAGCAGGCCCTCACCGAGGCCGCCGAGCGGCTCGACGTCGTGCGCCCGGCGGCCCGGGCCGTCGTCGAGACCGCCGCCGAACTCGGCGACCCCGGGCTCGCCGACGAGATCGGCGACGCCCTGCGCACGGCGACCGAGCAGCTCACCGCGCGCTCCGCGGCCGAGGCCCTGACGGCCGTCGCCGACCTGGAGCACCGCCTCCCCGACGCCGAGCGGCGCCTGGACGAGCTGGAGCTCGCGTATCAGCGGAGCCGGGACCTGGTCGCGGCGCTCCGTGACGCGATGACCGGCGAGGGGTTCGCCTTCGAGGGCGGCGAGGACGAAGGGGGCGGCTTCCGGCTGCACTTCACGCGGCCGACCGGGGCGAGGTACGAGACCACGGTCGGCGTCGAGGACGACGGCACGCCCGTCCTCGTGTACCGCGTGGAGGGCGAGCCCGACGTGACGCTGCACGCCTCGCGGGACGAGCCGGTGTGCGACACCACCGAGGCGCTCCTGGAGCGGGTGCACGAGGCGCTGGGCGGTGACGACGGCTTCGTGCCGGGTGAGCTCACCTGGGACGGCAAACCGCCGGGCCGACGCGCCGAGCCGCTGCCCCGGGAGAGCTCCTGGAGGTGGTCGGCGCCGTGAGCGCGATCGACTTCGGCAAGGACGACGGTACGGGGCCCGTCACCGCCGACGGCATGATGCCGCTGTGGGCGGTGTCGCTCGGCTGGGAGCTGCGGCGCGGCCGGCAGGTGGTCATCAGCGGGCAGATCCGGGACCGCTGGTGGTTCGAGGACCGGCCCGCCTCCTTCCGCGAGTTGGTCGCCGGGGTGCTCGAGGTGCGCGGCGCCGACGTGGTGGGCTGGTGGGATCCGGTGGCCGGGCTCACGTTCCCGCTGCCGGGCCACGCGGAACGCTTCGCGCGGCTGGCGGCGGACCGGCCGGGGGGCGGCACGAGGAGCGCGGGACCGGCCGCGCCCGGGGCCGACCGGCGGTCCGACTCCCGCGCGCCTGGAGGCAGTCGGCCATGGGCCGCGTCGGGCGCCCCCGACGACGGCCGGGCGGGGGCCGCATCGGGCCCCCTCGAAGACGACCGGACCCAGGCCGACTCACGCGCCCCCGAGGACGGCCGGCCACGGTCCGACGCGCGCACCCAGCGCGGCGCCGAACGCCGCCGCGACCGGTCGAGCCTGCTCGCGCCGCGCCCGGGCGCCCCGCCGCGCGCCTTCGACGACGCCGTCGCCGTCGCGCACCGGCTCGCCGCGTCCCCCGACGCGGCCACGGCCTTCGTCTTCCAGGACGTCGACCACCACCTCCCGCCCGGCCAGCCCGAGTCGAACGCCGGTTACCTCCGTCTGCGCGCCGCGATGACGGACGCCGTGCCCGCGCACGTGGCCCAGGCGGGCCGCCGTCCGCATGCCCGCAACGCCGTCCTGTGCGCGGTGGGTGACGTCGGCCGGCTGCCCGGCTGGTTCCACCTGGAGGATCCCCGGATCGCCACCCTGCACGTCGGCCCGCCGGACCCCAGCGAGCGCCGCCTGTGGCTGACCTGGCTGCGCGGCGACTTCAACGGCGCCACGAACGCCACCCGGCACGACCTGGAGGCCCTGGTCGGCGCGACCGACGGCATGCGGGGCTGGGACATCGACGCGCTCGCCCGGACCTCGTGGCTGCGCGAGGCACCCCTCCAGAAACCGGACAAGCTCTTGGAACTGCACCGGCTCAATGTGAGCGTCGACCCCTGGACCCAGCTCGACCGGGACACCGTCGCCCGGGCGGCCGACGTCCTGGGCGACCGGGTGGTCGGCCAGTCCACGGCCGTCGAGGCGGTGGCCGCCGCGCTCCGGTCCGCCTACGTGGGCGTGGACTTCGGCGGCTCCGGCACCGCACGCCCTCGGGGCGCCTTCTTCTTCGTCGGCCCCACCGGCGTCGGCAAGACCGAACTGGCCAAGGCCGTGGCCGAGTTGATGTTCGGCGACCAGAGCGCGTACGCCCGCTTCGACATGAGCGAGTACCAGCAGGAGCACGCGGCGGAGCGGCTCGCCGGGGCACCGCCCGGCTACATCGGCCACGAGCAGGGCGGCGAGCTGACCCGGCGCGTCCAGGAACGGCCGTTCAGCGTGCTCCTCTTCGACGAGATCGAGAAGGCGCACCCGCGGGTCCTGGACAAGTTCCTCCAGATCCTGGAGGACGGCCGCCTCACCGACGGCCGCGGCCAGACCGCGTACTTCTCCCAGTGCCTGATCATCTTCACCTCCAACACGGGCGCGGACGCGGTCCAGGACCTGCTGTCCGAAGGCGACGAGGACGTGCCGTACGCGGCCCTGGAGGCGCACTTCACGCGGGCCGTGGAGGAGAAGTTCCGGGCGATCGGGCGGCCGGAGATCTACGGGCGGCTCAAGCCGGGCGTGGTCGTCTTCGACATGCTGCGCCGCGAGCACATCGTGCGGATCGCCGACCGGCTCCTCGACCAGCTCACCGAGTCCGTCCGCGAACGCCACCAGGTCAAGCTGGCCCCCGACCCCGACAGCCTGCACCCCTGGATCACCGAGCGGATGAGCGACCCGGAGCACCAGGCGTACGGCGGCCGTCAGATCCGCAACGAACTGGAGCGGCTGCGGGCCGCCGTGGTCTCCCACTTCCTGGCCCGCCGCCCGGCCCCGGGCAGCCGGATCCGGCTCGGCGTCGACGCCGACGGCACGCCGTGGGTCAGGGCCGACGAGCCGCGGGCCGGGACCGGGGAAGGGGAGGGCTGACCACATGCTCGCCATCGCCATCGGCCTCCGCGTC
Organism: Streptomyces alboflavus; assembly: GCF_000716675.1. Classification (GTDB taxonomy): domain Bacteria; phylum Actinomycetota; class Actinomycetes; order Streptomycetales; family Streptomycetaceae; genus Streptomyces; species Streptomyces alboflavus. The sequence continues at coordinate 153,485 of NZ_JNXT01000009.1, read as the reverse complement.
GCCCGCGTCGGCCGCCTCGCCCCGGACGGCCGCCCCACCGTGACGGTGACGGACCTGGCCGGAGCGGACGTGGCCGCCGACCCCGCCTCCGCGCTGGCCGTGCTCGGCGCCGGAGCCACCGACGAGGAGGCGGCGCTCGCCCTGCCCGCGACCGCCGACCGCCGGGCCGAGGCGCGGCTGCGGCGGGCCGCCGAGGACGTCGGCCTGCGCGTCAGCAGGATCGTGCCGGAGCCGGTCGCGGCGGCCCTGCACTACGGCGCGATAGCCGAGGGCGTGCACCGCACGGTCCTGGTGGCCGACCAGACGGCGGGGGCGGTGGACCTCACGGTCCTCGCCATCACCCCGGACCTGACGGTGCGCGTCGTCACCACGCGCACGGCACAACTGGCCGACGACCACGGCCTGGCGGCGCTGGCCCGGGAGCTGGCGGAGGCCGCCCCGGACGCCGTGCTCCTCTCCGGCGACCTGTACGCCACGCCCGCCCGCCGCGCGGACGTCGAGAGCCTTCCCGAGGCCCAGGGCCTGACGGTCCGCTGCCGTACACCCGAACTGGCCGTCGTGCACGGCCTGTTGCTCCTGGAGGACTTCGGGCTCCTGCGCGTCGCCACCGGCCCGGCACCGGCGAGCACCGGCTTCCCCCCTCCCCTGGAGGACCCGGAACCGGGAGCCTGGCCCACACCGGCGGAAGACCCCGAACCACACGGCATCCCCCCTGCGAGCGCGCTGAAGGACCGCGAGGACCCCTCACCGGCCGACAGCGGACCAACGGCCTCCCAGGGGCGCGGGGAACTGCGCGATCAACCCCCACCGCCCCGCAGCGAACCACAGACCGAAACCACCCCGAAGGGGCGCGGGGAACTGCGCGACCAGCCCCCACCACCCCACAGCCAACCACCAACCGAAACCACCCCCGATCCCACCCCGACCCCACCCTCAGAAGCCGCAGGCGAACCCCCACCCCAACCGCCCCCGTCGCCGGAGGCGCCCCGCCAGCGTTCCGTCCCCGTGACCCAGCTCCAGGCCATCCGCCGGGACGACCACCTCCTCGTCCTCTGGGCCTGGCCCGACGCCGCCCTGACCGCTCGGGTCCGCTGGCGCCGTGAGGACGCGAGCGCCGGCGGCGACGGCCCCCGCGACGGCGACATCCGCTGTCAGCGCCGGGTCTACGAACACGACGGCGGCCTGGACCTCCGCCTCGGACGGGGCGCCGTCACCCTCACCGTCGAGGCCCTGGTCCCCGACCCCGCCGTCGACACCGAGGGCGCAGCGTCCCTGCGGATCGCTGCCGAACCGCCGATCGTCGAGTACGAACCGACGCTGCGCCGCCGCCTCAACGGCACCCGCTACGCGACCGTCGCCTTCGCCACCCGGACCGGCTGCGACCTCCCCGCCGTCCACGTCGTCCACGGGCTCGGCCGCTACCGCCCCACCAGCACGGCCGAGGGCGCCGTCCTGCACGAAGTGCCCGCCCAGCGCCTGCCCGCCGGTGCCCCGCTCGTCGTGAAGTTCCCCTTCCCCGGCACCCGGGGCCCCTCCTGGCTCGTCTGCTTCCCGGCGGACGCCCCCGACACCGACATCGACCTGCGCCCCACGGCGCTGCACCGGCTGCGAGTGACCTGAATGGCCAGACGACTCACCTGCCCCTACTGCTACGAGACCTTCGCCCCGCGCGAGATCCGGTTCCGCTGCAACAGCCGGCTCAGCCGCACCCGCAAGCAGTGCCAGCGGCGCCGCGACCCGGTGCTCGACGAGCGCTTCGGCAGGCGTCCGAGCCACGACGTGGGCCCGGACTTCGCCGCCGACGGGCGCAGGTCGACGGCGGTGTGCCCGGACTGCGACGGCGAGACCACCTACCGCGTCTGCCCGGTCTGCCACGTCGAACTGCCGGTGCAGTTCGGCATGGTGGAGAACCGGCTGATCGCGATGGTGGGCGCGCGCTCCTCCGGCAAGACGATCTACATGACGGTGCTCCTGCACGAGATGCGCAACCAGGTCGGCGAGGCCTACGGCGCCTCGCTGATGGGTCTGGACGACACCACCATGCGCCGCTACAGCTCGGAGTACGAGGACCGGCTCTACCGCGACCGGCAGATGTTCCCGCCGACGCAGACCGCGACGACCAACGCCAACCGGGTGGACCCGCTGGTGTTCAGGTTCGGGCTCCGCCGCAAGACGCTGTTCGGGGAGCGGCCGCAGCACAGCGTCCTGTCGTTCTTCGACACGGCGGGCGAGGACTTCAACAGCCGCGAGAGCGTGGAGCTGAACACCCGCTACCTGACGAACGCGGACGGCATCATCCTGCTGCTCGACCCGCTGCAGATGCCGGGCGCCCGGGACAGCGCGGCGCCCGGCACCGCCCTGCCCGGCACCGACGGCATCGATCCGCCGATCAACGTGCTGAGCCGGGTGAGCGGCCTGCTGCTCGCCGCGCGGGGCGGCAAGGCGGCGAAGACAGACACCCCGATCGCGGTGGTCTTCTCCAAGATGGACGCCTTCTGGCATCTGATGGAGAACGGCAGCCCGCTGCGGTCGCACGCGCCCGCGCGCGGCCGCTTCGACGTCGGCGACAGCCTCAGCGTCCACGAGGAGGTGCGCCAGCTGCTCAAGGAGTGGGACGGCGTGCCCATCGACCAGTCCCTGGAGAACACCTTCGCCCGCTACCGCTACTTCGGCGTCTCCGCGCTGGGCCGCAGCGCGACGCCCGAGGCCCGCGTGGCCGCCACCGGCATCCAGCCCTACCGGGTGGCGGACCCGCTGCTGTGGCTGCTGAGCGAGTTCGGGTCGGTGCCGAAGGCGGGCCGCGGATGAGCGGCTTCCAGCAGCTCTACTACACGTCCTGCGAGCACGGGCTCAGCGGTTCCTCCGGCTTCCAGTTCAACGCGGTCAGCGAGCAGGTGTCGGCCGAGACCCGGCACCGCGTGGAGGGCCTTGCCGGGTACGAACCGCCGCGCTCCCTGCTGGAGTCGGACGCCCCGGAGCTGCTCGCCCGCTGCCCGGTGAACCTGTGCCACACCCTGGACCGCCGGGGCGGTGCCACCACGCTGTGCGTGCGGTACGTCGGCCGGGACTCGGCGCGGCGCTTCGGCAACTACTTCGCCCACGCCCTGCACAGCGCGGACGAGGGCGCGCGGCAGAGCGGCGGTCCGCTCGCCATCGAGCTGTGGGACTCCCCGGTGTGGACCACCCGGATCGCCGACACGACCGAGATCCCGGAGTTGCCCGCGCCCCTGCCCCGCGGCCCGCTGTCCCCGCGCGCGGCACATGCCTTCCTGCGCGCGCACCCGGGCGCCGAGCAGCTCCCCGCCCTCCTCGCGGCGGTGTTCGCGGCCCTCGCGGAGGACGGCTCGGTCGTCGTGATCGACGAGACGACGGACCGGATCGCCCACTGGTTCGCGGCCGTCTCCTACCTCCTGCCGCCCCCGCTGGCCCGCACCCTCACCTTCGCCACCTACCTCCTGCGGCCCACCCGCAGCCGACTGCACCTGATCGGCACGGTGCCCGAGGCGCACCCCGACTTCGGGCCCGACGACGAGGAGTCGTACACCGTCTTCGACTTCCGCGCGGGCCGCTTCCCCGACGTGGTGCCCACGCACCATCTGATCCGGCTGCTGACCCGGATCGGCGTCGGCTCGATCCGCTCGGTGTGGTCCTGGACGGCCGAGTACACGCACGGCCAGGAGCGGGCGCTCGGCGACTGGCACGCTCCGGTGGCGGCGGCCGCCGCGGCGGGCGGCATCGAGCTGACCGACGCCGATGTCCGCGCGGTGGTCGACTGGCTGCCCGGCGCCGATCATCTCGGGCCGCGCCGGGCGGCGGTGGCGGCGGACATCCACCACCGGCACCGGGACCTGGACGACGACCAGCTCGCGCGGCTCAGCGCGGCCGCCGAGGCGGGCGGCGACGCCGCGCTGCACCAGGAGCTGGAGGGCAAGCTCCACCAGTCCCGGATCCGCGCCTACATGACCGGAGTTCCGAACGCGCCGGGCCCGGTGCCGATCACCCGTCCCGCCGAGCGGGAGCGGGCCACGGCCCTGTGGCAGTGGCTGCTCGACGAGGCCGCCACCAGCCTGCAGCGGGTGCGGCTGCTGCTGTGGGCGGTGGGCGCGCGGCTCGACCCGGCGCCGGATCTGGTCGTGGACCAGAGCCTTGACCTGGCCCGCGCGCTCCTCGGCTCCTGCGACGCGGGCCCCGGGCTGCGTGAGGACGTCGCCCGCCTCGTGCACGCCCTCCCGGAGTTCAGGTCGGCGCTGACGACGGCGGTGCAGGAGGTCCTGGACGAACGGGGCGGCCAGGAGCAGCTGTTCACCCAGTTCCCCGCCGATCTGCTGGTCGAGCGCGACCTCGCCGGGCGGGGGCGGCTCCTGGAGCACTACTGGGTGGCACAGGCCGAGCGGCAGCCCGCCCGCACGATCGAGTTGCTGTTCCAGATCCTGGCGGCGCGCGACGAGGCCGCGCCGGACGCGGCGCTGCTGCGGGGGCTGTGGCGGCAGCCGTCGCCGACCTGGACGCACGAGGAGGCCACCGTGATCGCCCGTCGGCTGCCTGCGGACGAGCCGGTGACCGATGCGGTCGGCGAGTGGTTCGACCGCGCGGTGAAGCAGAAGATCAGGGACGAACGGGACCTGCGGGCCTGCCTGGTGCTGTGCGAGACGCTGTCGGCGCCCGGCCGCTACGCCTGGCTGCGGCCCGTCACGCAGGAGTGCGTGCAGGTCACTCTCCAGCTGGACGCGGTCCTGCGCGAGGCGACCGAGGCCACCGCGCTCGCCCGCGCGTTCCGGATCCCGCAGATCGAGGTCTGGGCGCCGCCCCTGGCCCTGAAGCGGCACCGGCTCGTCCCCGCCATGCTGCCGCTGCCCGTGGACCCGGCGCGCCTGCGCACGGACATCAGGGAGTTCGGCTTCACCCTGGCCGACGGCTATCTGCGCGCCGTCCTGGATGCCGCCGTCGCCTCCGGCCGACCCGACGAGGTGCTGTTCGGCCATGTCACCGGGGTGGTGGCGATCAACGACGAACGGTCCGGGCTGCCGCACGCGCAGCTGGAGACCGTCCGGACGCTGCGCCACCACGTCGCGCTGCACTGGCCGCCCGACGAGCTGGAGCGCCTGGCCCGCGCGCTCCGCCCGTACAGCACCGGGCTCGCCGACACCTATCGGGAGTACGCCGAGAGCCGCAGGGGCCGCGTGAAGAAGTGGAGCCGCAAGCTCACCCAGCGGCGCTCACCGGACGCGCCCCGGCCGGAAGAGGGGTGAGCCCGCGATGGCGGAGATCCTGACCTTCATCGTCGTCCCGGCGCTCTATCTGGTCCTGCTCGCGCTCTATTTGTTCGTCGCCCCGCTGATCGCGGTCCTGCGCGGGGCCGCCCTGGTCAGTGAACTCCTTTGGCGTTACGTCCAGTTGCTGCACGGAGTGCTGCGTCTGCGCACCCCCGAGTTCGTGACGGTCCCGCCGTACCGCCCCGCCGACGAACTGGCCCACCGCAACTACTTCTCCGGCCCCGCCGTCCGTGACCTGCGTCAACTCCTGACCCAGGGACGGCGGTTGTACGTCCGCTCGGTCGAGGACGCCTACCGCCGGGTGACCGACCGCCAGTTCACCGCGCCGACCGTGCACCGGGCCGCCTCGATCCCGTACGGCCTGACCCTCTGCCTGGGCCTCGGCATCGGCGCCGCGGTCACGCTGCCGCTGTGGGGCGTGCTCTTCGCCGTACAGGCCCTCGGCGTGGGACTGCTGACCGTCGGCGCCCGGCTGACCGCGCTCGCCCTGCGGGGCACCGACCGCGCGGTGATGGCCCTGCGCGGGCTGCCCCGGGGCATGCTGTGCCCGAGCTGCTTCGAACGCGTCCCCCATCCCGCGTACGACTGCCCGAACCCGTCCTGTCGGCGGCGGCACACGGACATCCGCCCGGGCACCTTCGGCCTGTTCCGGCGCCGGTGCGCCTGCGACCGCCGGATACCGACCCTGCTGCTGTTCATGAGCCGGGACGCCCGCCTCGCAGGTCACTGCGCGCACGAGCACTGCGGCAAGCCGATGAATCCGGACGCCGGACACATGCCCGAGCTGGTCCTGCCGCTGGTCGGCGGCCGGGCCGCGGGCAAGACGCAGCTGATGGCCGCGATGGTGAAGTCGCTGGAGGACACGGCGGCGGACGGCGGCCCCGCGGTCCGGCTCGCCGATCCCGAATCGACCGCCGCCCAGCAGGTCCTGAACGAGGTCCTGGAGATCCGGGGCCACACCCGCCCCACGCAGAAGACGCTGCCCAGGGCCCACTCGTTCGTGCTCGGCGACGGTCGCGCCGAGCGCCTCGTGCACGTCTTCGACACGGCCGGTGAGCGGTTCGTCAACCGGGAGGAGACCGACGCGCTGCGCTATGTCCGCGCGGCCCGCACCTTCGTCTTCGTCCTGGACCCGATGGCCGTCGACGCGTTCTGGACCCGCCTCACCCCGGAGCGCCCGACGGTGGACGGCACGCTGGCGTCGACGGTCGACCCGGAGGACGTGTTCTCTCCGTCGGTGCAGACGGTCCACACGATGGGCAAGCGTCTCGACAAGGCGCGGCTCGCCGTGGCCGTCAGCAAGCGGGATCTCCTCGCCGGGCAGCCCGCCCTGCTGCCCGACCCCCCGGACGACAGCGATGCCATCCGGACGTGGCTGCGCGAGCGGCTGGGCTTGCGGAACCTGGTGCGGGCGATGGACCTCGAGTTCGGCGAGGTCCGGTTCTTCTGCACGGCGGCGGTCGCGGACGAGCGGGGGCGTGTGGACCCCAGCATCGGGGTGTTCGTCGAGTGGTGTCTGCGCGGCTGAGCGGCGGCCGTCGGGCCAAGCGGCCTGGATGGCCCGGACGTCTGGGCGACGTCCGGGCCACCGTGTGGTGGCACTGTCAGGGTCAGTACCAGTACCAGCGGCGGGCCGGCTGGTTGGTGAAGATGCGACGCATCGTGGCCATTGCTGTTCACCTCCCTCCTGTGTCGGGTCCGGTGTCGCCTTCGGCAGGTGGCTTGAGCGTGCGGCGGAGCGTGAACGGCCGGGGAACGTTGCCCTCGGCCATGGCCGGGCGGGTGTCGCCGCCCGTGACGGTCAGGTGGGCGTCGCGGGACAGGGCGGTCAGCGAGTCGGTGATCAGCGTGTGCGCCACCGCCGCGCCGGCGCAGGTGAAGGGGCCCGCGCCGAACGGGATATAGGGGCCGTGCCGGGTGTCCGTGCCGGTCCAGCGCTCGGGCCGGAACGCGTCGGGGTCGGCCCAGTGGCGGGTGTCGTGGTGCAGCAGGTACGGGCTGACGGACACGAGGTCGCCCGCTTCGAAGGCGGTGCCGCCGAGCTTGACGGCCTGCGGGAGGACGCGGCCTAGCATCCAGGCCATGGGACGGTGCCGCAGGGCCTCGCGCACGATGTCGTCGGCGGGCCACGGCCAGGGCGAGGCCGCCCGGTGGCGCAGGCACGCGAGGAGCACGGACCACGCCAGTGAGGAGCTGAGGGGCGCCATGACCGCCCGGAACATCATCAGATGCAGCTCGGCCACGGTCCGGTCGCCCGTCTCACCGGGAGGGCACGCGCTGAGCACGGCGTCCAGGACGTCCCGGGGCTCGCGGGCGGGGTCCTCCCTGCGGTGCGCCGCCTCCTCGGTCAGGGCGGCGAGCAGCTGGGGGCGCAGCACCTCCGCACGGGCCCGCTGCCACACGTGCGGCGCGCGGACCGCCACGCCGCCGAGCGCGGCCCGGCGCATCAACTCACGGGTGCGGGCGGGGGTTTCGGGGTGGAGCAGCAGGTCCTCCAGGCCCCGGTGGACCAGCCGCGTCCCGGCGTCGGGCCAGCGGCCGACGGCGGGGAGGTCGGCCGCCGCACGGGTCAGTGCGGCGCGGTAGTGCGGTACGCCGGCGCGCATCAGGTCGCGTACCGCGTGGCCGACCTCGATCTGGGCGTCGCGGGTGGGCAGGAGTGCGCCGAAGAAGCCCGACCTGCCTCCGTTGTACTCCGGGCTGCGCAGCAACGTCTGCGCCAGCTCCGTGTCGCTGACGCACCAGCCGCCCCAGGGGAGCGGAATCAGACCCGTCGTGCTGCGGCGACGGAGGTCTTCGAGGTATTCCAGCGGATCCTGCCGAAACCGGCGCCTGTCCCCCATGTGCATCCAGCCACCCCCTGGCGAGCCTCTTGGCTCCGGATGCCGAACCGCGTGGGCCGAGTCGCGTGTCGACAGCGTGCCGCTCCACGGGATGCCCGCCCCGGGTACCGGAAAACCGAACCCTGGGCACCGTCACTCCAACGAGTCATACATGTATGCCTATCGGCCAGTCGAACCGCGAGTCCGCGCCAGCGGCCCGTGCGGCACGGAGAAGCGGAGGATGCAAGTCCGAGTCGGCCGCGTCTCCGCGCACGGGCGACCTCGGCGCTTCCCGTGCCGGAGCGCCGCCGGGACCACCCGGTTGCGCGGCACGGCGTGCACGGGCGAGGGCTCTGGCGCCCGCAGACTCACGCACCATGGACTCCACACGACGGGCCGTCCTGGCAGGGTTGTTGGCAGCCACGGGTCTCGTGCCCCTGGCGGCGGGGCGGGCCGCGGCCGCGGGCCCCCACCCGCCGGACTCCCTGCTTGGCAGGGAGATCCGCCGGCTGCCCACGGCACGCGAGGTGGTGGCGCTGACCTTCAACGCGGCGTGGGACGAGCGGGGCGTCGACGTGGTCCTGGCCGAGCTGCGGCGCCGACGCCTGGCGGCGACGTTCTTCCCGACCGGGGAGTACGCCGAGGCCCACCCCGCGGCGGTGCGGGCCATGGGCGCCGAGCACGGCCTCGGCAACCACTCCCACAGCCACCCCTCTTTCGACGGCCTGAGCACCGCCGCACGCCACCGGCAGGTGCGCCGCGCCGACGCGGCGATCCGGGCCGCGGCGGGGACCGAGCCGCTGCCGTTCTTCCGCTTCCCCTACAGCTCCACCACGACCGCGTCGGTCGCCGACGTCAACGCTCTCGGGTACGCGGCGATCGAGTTCACCACGGACACCAACGGCTATCTGGGGCCGGGCCGCGGCATGACCGTGGAGCGGGTGGTCGAGCGGGCCGTCGACGCCCTCGCGCCCGGCGCGATCATCCAGATGCACGTGGGCAGCAGCACCGGCGGGGTCGTGCTCGACGCCCAGGCGCTCCCCCGGATCCTCGACGCGATCGGGGCGGCGGGCTACGGGGTCGTGGACCTGCGGGAGTTCCTGGTGCCGGAGCAGTCCTGAGGGGCGACTGCCCCGGCTCGCCGTCCGGCGGGGCGGTCCCTGCCGCCCCGCTCGCGCTGCCGGGACGTCTCCCCCGTCTCCGTCACGGGCCGGTCGTGCCGCAGGTCGGCGAAGAGGCGGGCGGACCGCTTCGCGTCCCACTTCAGGACGTTGCCCTTGGAGGTGGGGACGCCGATACCGGACACGGGGACGTTGATCTGCTTGCCCTTCCCGCCCGCGACACCCTGCACGGCGCGGAACATCGTGGCGAGGTCGCGCAGGCTCATGTCCTTGTCGACGATGAGGGTGTCGAGGCCGGCCCGCAGGGCGGGGCCGATCTCCGTCGGGTCGAAGAGCGTGCCGGGGCGGGCGGCCTGGTGGGCGAGGGTCGAGAGGAACTTCTGCTGGTTCTTGGAGCGGCCGAGGTCGCCCTCCCGCTCCTGGTGCCGCTGGCGCACGAAGGCGAGTGCCTGCCGGCCGTCCAGGGTCTGGCAGCCCTTGCGCAGGTCGGCACCCGACTTCTTGTCCTTGATGTCCCGGTCCAGACACATGCGTACGCCTCCGATGGCGTCGACGATGTTCACGAACCCGGCGAAACCGATCTCCGCGTAGTGGTCGATGCGCAGGCCGGTGTTCTTCTCGACGGTGTGGACCAGGAGTTCGGGGCCGCCGTAGGCGAAGGCCGCGTTCAGCTTGTCGCCCTCGGGGTGCTTCATCTTGCCGGTGAGGGTGTCGAGGCGGCCCGGCACGGTGACCCAGGAGTCGCGCGGCAGGCTCACCATGCTGGTGCCGTGGGCGCCGGTGTGGAGCAGCATCATCGAGTCGGTGCGCCGCCCGCCGCCCCCGCCCGCACGCAGATCTTGCACGTCGCCCTCGGAGAGCCCGTCACGGCTGTCTGAGCCCACGATGAGGTAGTTGGTGCCCTCGCCGGGCGGCGGCCGGTCCCCGTACGCGCCGAGGTCGACGTCACGCCGGAGCCGGGTCTCGGCCCATCCGTACGCGCCGCCCGCCGCGACGACGACCACGGCGAGGAGGACGAGCAGGGCCCGCCGCAGCCGTCGGCGCTTCCTCTTCGGCTGGCGGGCGTGGGCGCGCCGGGGGCCGTAGCGGGAGCTGGGGCGGTCGGTGAAGCGCTGAGCCGGATCGGGCGCGGTGGCGTCCTCCAGCGGGCCGGGCTCCCGCGCGGGCGGGCAGTCCCCGGCCCGCTGGTCGAGCGGGTCTGTCATGGTCGGCTCCCTTGCAGGCTCCGCCGCGTCTCGTCGGGCGGCGCTTCGAGCAGATACGGGTCGGCGGTCCCCGCGCGCTTCATGCTGTGCCACTTCAGCCGCGTTCCGAGCAGTGCCGTGGTCACGGAGTGGATGACCACCAGGTACATCAACTGCCGGTAGACGAACTGCTGGAGCGGAAGCACCCACAGCACGCGCAGCCGTTCACGGTCGAGCCGCAGCGCGTACGCGGCGGTGACCAGCTGCACGGAGAGGAACCCGAACCAGACGAGGGCAGCCTCCACGGGGTCGCGGAACAGCGCCCCGAACAGCGCGAACATGTCGACGACCGGCGCGCACAGCGGAAGCACGATCTGGAACAGCGTGACGTAGAGCAGCACCCGGCGGCCGAAGCGTCCGGCGGGGCCGACCTCCACCACCGCGCGCCGGTGCTTCCACATCGACTGGAGGGTGCCGTAACACCAGCGGTAGCGCTGGCGCCACAACTGCCTGAGGGTGCCCGGCACTTCGGTCCAGGCGACCGCCGACTGTTCGTACACGACGCGCCAGCCGGCCCGCCAGAGCGCCATCGTGAGGTCGGTGTCCTCGGCGAGGGTCTCGTCGCTGACACCGCCGACGCCCATCAGCGCGTCCCTGCGGAAGGCGCCGATCGCCCCCGGCACCGTCGGCATGCACTCCAGGACCTCGAACATCCGCCGGTCGAGGTTGAAGCCGAGCACGTACTCCAGGTGCTGCCACTTGCCCATCAGACTGCGCCGGTTGCCGACCTTGGTGTTGCCGCTGACCGCGCCGACCGCCGGGTGGGCGAGCGGCTGGACGAGGCGGGCCAGGGCCTCCGGTTCGAAGATCGTGTCAGCGTCGACCATCACCACGATGTCGTACCGGGCGTGCGCCAGGCCGGTGTTGAGGGCGCTCGGCTTGCCGCCGTTGGGCTGCCGGATCACCGTCACGCGCGGGTCGGCGTCGGCGATGGACTCGGCGATGTCGGCGGTCGCGTCGGTGGAGCCGTCGTCGATCACGATGATCTGGAAGTGCGGATGGGTGGAGGCGAGCAGCGAGTACACGGTGGAGGCGATACCGGCCTCTTCGTTGTACGCGGGCACGAGCACCGTCACCGGGTCCCGCACTTCGCGCAGCCGTGGCGCGCCGGGACGGTACCGGTGCAGCCTGCGCACGTGGAGCCGGGCGAACACCGTGAACAGGAGCATCCGCAGGACGCCGAGCGTGCCCGCGAGGGTCAGCGTCCACACCATCACGGTGAGGAAGGCCTGCCCGAGCTTCTTCGACCAGATCAGACCCGCGCCCTTGACCTCGTCGGCGACCGGGACCGCGTCGACGAACGAAGGCCGCCCGAGTCCGCCGCTGATGGTCGTGAACCGCTGCACGCGGCGGTCCCGCAGCAGGTCCTGCGCCTCGCGGTAGCCCAGGTCGGTCTGGCTGTGCTGCGACACCAGGCCACGCCACGGCTTGCGGTCCTTGTAGTCGGACGCGACCACCAGGTACCCCTGCTCGGCGGCGCGCTTCGCCGCGGGCCACTGGGGGCCGCAGAGCGTGTCCGCGGCCGTGGTGTGCGGCAGCAGCAGCAGCCTGGTGTTGACACCCGCGGCGCCTGCGAGGGCGGTCTGCGTGAGCGACAGTTCCAGGCGGGCGCGCAGCGCCGACGCTACGCCGAGATCGCCGCCGCTGTAGGTGTACGAGCCGATCTCGTGGCCCTCGTACAGGATCCGCCGCAGCAGCTTCGGGTGCCGGGCGGCGTCCTTGCCGTAGACGAAGAAGGTCGCCCGCGCCTGGTGTCTGCGCAGCAGGTCGAGCAGGCGCGGCGTCCACACCGGGTCGGGCCCGCCGTCGAAGGTGAGCGCGACGGTACCCGGCGGCATGGCCGCGGTGGTGACGCCCTTCGGGCCGAACCGGAGCAGCGGCTTCCCGTCGTCCGCCGCGCGCGGGATCGGCCGGGTGCACGGCGGCTTGGTGCGCGCGGCGTCGACCTGGTGGGTCGTCCAGCCCTCGAAGAGGAGGGTGACGGCGACCACCAGCAGGACGAGGAGGAGCACGAGCCAGTGTCCGCGCGGCGGGCGGCGGACAGCGGCGCCGCGCCTCACTGCCCGGGGCCTCCGGCCGGGGGTCGAACGGATCTGCCGGAGGACGGGCGGCGGTGGCTGTCGCGGTCCGCGTGGGCGTCGGTCCGCCCCGACGCGTCGGAGCGCTGCGCCCGCTTGCCGGTGTCGGGTCCCGCGGGCACCGACTCGTTCGTGCTCGGCGGCTGCGTGCCGACGGGCCGCAGCAGCCCGCTCATCAGCGTGCCGACGAACAGCAGATACCCGACGCAGGCGCAGCTCACGACGACCGCGACCCCTTGCAGGGCCCGTCGGCGCCAGCCCGACTCGTCGATGAACACGGGCAGTTGCGGGTCGGCGGCCCGGGGGTGCCGCGTCACCGGGGCCGCGTGCGGCGTCGCCGCCTCGTACGGCACGCGCGGTGTCGCGGCCTCGTACGGCACGCGCGGCGTCATGTCACGGCCCGTGGGCCGCGCCCCGCGCGCAGGGGGTACGGGCGACGAACGCCCGTCGTGCGGTGTGCTGGCTATGTGGGGGATGCCCTGCACTGGTGCTCCTGATCTGCGGCCGCGCACGCGCGGCTCTTTGTGTGGGGGGTACGGACCCGGGGGCCCGCAGTACTGCCCGTGAGACGTCGGGAGCCGCATCCCGGTGCCCGGCGCGCACGGAGTCCTCCCGCACGCGCGCACGCCGGGGCCCGTCCCGGGTGGGGCCGGGACGGTCCCGTACGCATCTGCCCCCGCAAGGGCCGGGAGGCCAGGACGCGGCCGTCAGCCGTCACGCAGCCTCCGACCCTACTCGGGCACCCCGGTGACTCGGCAACAGGCCGTCACCAGGCGTTCCTCCCGCCGACCCGGAGCCATTCGCCCGCACCTCCCCACTCGTACGTGGGGCGCCCCCGCACACCGCTGGTGCGGAACGGCTTGCCCTGGTCGTCGATGCGGAGCGTGCCGTGCCGGTCGCCCTGGGACCACTCCACTTCCAAGTACCAGCGGACGTCGTGCTTCTCGGCGCGGCCCGTGACGTAGAACACCAGCGGGTCGCTCTCGCTGACCTTGTACGGGAAGTCGTCCTGGTCCGCCCTCGGCGTGAGGCGCGGCGCCGCGGCGTCGAGGTCGACGGAGAAGTACTTGGTCTCCACCACCTCGCCGCAGCCGGTTCCGACGAGAAAGTTGTTCCAGGCGGGCGGTGCGCCGGTGGACCGCACCCGGACGTTCATGCCCTTCACGACGACCGGCTCCTCGCCCGTGCCCTGCACGGTGACCTCGACGTACTGCTCGCGGGCCGAGACGGCGCCGAGTTCGCCCACCCAGGCGGGCACGTCCTGCCGCGCGGGCATCGCGGGCACCTTGTCCGGCGCGCGGTTCACCAGGAAGCTCTCGACGCAGTCGTCCTCGTATTCGTAGGCGTACGGCCTGGTGCGCGCCGTCAGGGCGGCGCCCGGGGCCTCGCCCTCGGGGTCGCCGGACGCGGGACCCTTGCCGTCGCCCCGGGAGGCACCGAGCGGCGGGCTCCCCGTCCGGGAGGCCGGGCCGGAGGGTGCGACCTTCACGCCCACCCCGGGGGACTTGCCCTCGTCCCGGGGGCTGTCCTCGCCCTCGGGGTCCTTGGGCGGATTCGTCTCGTGGGACGTGCCCTTGCCGTGGGGCTCGTCCTTGTCGGCGCTCTTTCCCGTTGGATCGGACGGCTTGGGGCTCAGGTCGGGCGGGGCCGTGGGCCCGGCGATCCGGCGGCTCTTGTCGTCGTCGGCGCCGTCGTCACGGCCGCCGTTGAGGGCGAGGGCGAGGGAGCCCACGGCGACGACCACGGCGACGGCGGCCGCGAGGACGAGGGTGCGGCGCCTGCGCGCCGGGGGCGGTGCGGAGCCCGGGCCGGACAGGGTCTCGGCGTCGGGCTCCGGGGCGCTCGACCCGGCGGGGTGCGGGCCGTTCGCGGGTCGAGGAGGGCGCGCGGGCCGCAGGGCGTCCTCGGCGTCGGACGAAGGAGCCGCCGCGGCTTCCGCTCTCCGCCCCCGGTACTCGTCCGCCAGGACCCACCGCCGGTGCACCTCCACCAGCTCCTGCGGCGTCGCACCGCAGATCCGGGCCAGGCGTTCCACCACCGCGAACTCGGTCGGCACCGCCTCGCCGTTGCAGTACCGGTGCAACGTCGACGCGCTGAGGGGAAGCCGCTTGGCCAGCACTCCGAAACTGAGCCCGGACCGCTCCTTCAGCTCTCCCAGCAGCTCCGCGAGCGACTCCATCCCCACCTGCCCCATTCCGTCATGTGTTCCAGGACCGAGACGTTACGTGGCTCGGGCGCAGTTCCCGTCGGCCCGACGGGCCGGGCGGCCGGTGGGGCACCCCGCTACGGCGCGCCCACCGCGTCACCCGTCCACGCGGCCCGCAGCGCCTTCTTGTCCACCTTGCCGACCTTGGTCGTCGGCAGCTCGTCGAGCAGGACCGTCTTCCGGGGTGTGTACAGCTCCCCCAGCTCCGCGGTCACCGCCGCGCCGACGGCCGCCGGGACGACGTCCGCGCCCGCGGCCGTGGCCAGGAAGATCTGCACGGCCTCCCCGAACTCCTCGTCCGGCACGCCCAGCGCCGCCGCGTTGCGCACCCCGGGCAGCGTGAGCAGGAAGTCCTCGAGGACCCGGGAGTAGACGTTGTCGCTCGTGCTGCCGGTGACGATGATGTCCTTGGCGCGGTCGACGAGATAGAGGTAGCCGTCGGCGTCGAGGTAGCCGATGTCCCCGGTACGCAGCCAGCCGTCGTGCAGGGCCTCCGCGGTGCGCGCCGGGTCCTCGTAGTAGCCGAGCATCACCGTCTCACCCCGGACGCACACCTCACCGACTCCTCGGACGGGCAGCGCCGCCGCGCTGTCCGTGTCGCGTATCTCGATGTCGGTGCCGGCTATCGCGCGACCGCAGCTGCGCCACAGCTCGGGCCGCCGGGCTCCCTCCGAGGCGAGCTCCTCCGCGCCGAACGAGGCGATGCCGAGCGCCTCTGACTGCCCGTAGCCCTGGCTGAGCACCGGCCCGAAGACCTCGACCGCCTGCTGCAGCCTGCTGGGCGAAGAGGCCGCGCCGCCGACGACGATCCGCCGCAGCGACGGGAGGACGCCCGGCACGCACTCCGGGTGGTCGAGGAGGGCGTACAGCATCGGCGGCACGAACATGGTGGCGGTGATCCGCTCCGCACGCAGCGCCGCGAGGGCCGCGCCCGCCTCGAACTCGGGCAGCACGACGAGGGCGGACCCCGTCACCAGCGCCTGGATCGAGGTGAGATGGCCGCTGCCGTGCGTGAGCAGGGTGGCGGTGAGCACCCTGTCCGTGGCCGGGTCCATGGCGGGGAAGAACGCGGTGCCGGAGTCCTCGGGGTCGTCGGCCACCGGCTCCAGGAGCATCTCGTAGGGCCGGTGGCTGTGGGCGGCGAGCTTAGGGCGGCCCAGGGTGCCGCCGGTGTAGAGGACGGTGACGGCCTCGTCCGGTCCCGGGGTCGGGACGGCAGCGGGGCGCGTCGTGGGGCACTCGGCCGCCAGCGACAGCAGGTCGGCGCACTCCTGCTCGCAGGGGCCGAGGCTGAGCAGCGCGGGTGCGTGGACGCTGCGCCCGGCGGCGTCGGCGGCCCGTCGCGCGAACATCGGATCGGTGACCACGGCGCGGGCCCGGGACTGCTCGACCAGCGCGGCGAGTTCGCCGGGCCCCGGCTCGGGCGGCAGGAACACGACGCGGCAGCCGATGAGATGCACCGCGAGCTGCACCAGGACGGAGTCCACGCGGTTCGCCAGGAACAGCCCCACGCCGTCGCCGGGTTGGAGCCCCTGCCCGCGCAGCGCGTGCCCCAGACCGAACAGCCGCCGCCGGGCCTCCCCTCTGGTCAGCCGCTGCGTCCCCTGGACGAGTGCCTCGGCGCCCTCGTCCTCGTACCAGTGCTCCAGAATCCGGTCCACGTAGGTCCGGGGCGTGGCGATGTCCTGCGAGTCAGCGATCATCAACACATGCAAACACGCCGCTCAGGGGCTTTTGCCCCACAGGGGCCACCTTCGGCCATCATCGGACGTCACATCATGCCCATGCCGAGCCGGAGATTCCGCATCCGCGGCTCAGCGGCGCACCCGAGGGAGCGCGCGGGACGCCCCGCATCATGGCGAGGAATCGCTCCCAACTGTGTGAGTCATACAACAATCCTCGGCTGTCGGTGTCGGGGGAACCCGCCCGTCGGCTGCGCCTCTTGCAGCCGCGAAGCAGGCCCTTGACCCTCACGTGACGTCAGGCCGCATAGTCGGTGCCGTGGAAGATCACTGGACTGTGGGACACGTGGCCGAGCTGGCCGGCGTGAGCGTGCGCACGCTGCATCACTACGACGCGATCGGGCTGGTACGGCCGTCGGCACGGACCGCCGCCGGGTACCGGGCCTACTCGGCGGACGACGTGGAGCGGCTGCGGGAGGTACTGGCGTACCGGCGACTGGGATTCGGGCTGCGGGAGGTCGCCGCGCTGGTGGACGACGCGTCCGTCGACGCGGTCGCGCACCTGCGCCGGCTGCGCGGCCTGCTCCTAGAACGGCGCGACCGCGCCGACGCCATGGTGACCGCCATCGACAAGGAACTTGACGCGCGGGCGAAGGGACTGAAGGTGACGCCGGAGGAACAACTGGAAGTACTCGGTGCACGGCTGTACGACGCGATCGGCGGCGCCTACCCCGCGACACGGCGTACCGATCCGCGCATCGCCGCACAGATCTGGGACGCGCTCGGCGACGCGCGGACGGTGCTGAACGTCGGGGCGGGCACCGGTTCCTACGAGCCCGTCGACCGCGACGTGACCGCGGTGGAGCCGTCGGCGGTCATGCGGGCGCAGCGGCCCGCCGACGCGGCGCCGTGCGTGTCCGCCGCCGCGGAGCGCCTGCCGTTCGAGGACCGCTCCTTCGACGCCGCGATGGCCGTCTCCACCGTGCACCACTGGGGCGACCCCGTCGCGGGCCTGCGCGAGATGCGGCGCGTCGCCCGGCGCGTGGTGGTGCTCACCTTCGACACCGACGAGCCCCGCTGGCAGGACCGGTTCTGGCTCACCCGCGACTACCTGCCCGAATTCACCGACGTCCTCGCCGACTTCCCCTCGCTCGCCGCAATGGCCGCCGCGATCGGCGCCCGCACCGAGCCCGTACCCGTCCCGTGGGACTGCGCCGACGGCCTGTTCGAGGCGTACTGGCGCCGCCCGGAGGCGTACCTGGCGGACCACGTCCGCCGCGCGATGTCTGTATGGACGAGGGTCGGCCCGGAATCCGAACGACGCGCGGTCCAGAGCCTCCGCGCCGACCTGCGCTCCGGCCGGTGGGCCGACCGCAACGGCTACCTCGCCGACCGCGAGGCGGCGGATCTCGGGCTGCGTCTGCTCATTGCCTGAAACGAGCACAGGCCCCGCGTCATGGCCTGAAACGAGCACAAGCCCCGCGTCATTGCTCGAAGCGAGCACAAGCCCGCGCCGTCTCGCGGCCGCGCTCAGCCCTTGCCGCGCCCCGTGAGCAGGTCGCGGGCCCGGTCCACAAGCCCCAGGCCGGGGCTGAGCAGTTTGTTGCCGGGCGGGGTGGACGGGGTGGAGGGGTGCGGGCGCGTGGGGGCCGTCTTCTTCGCGGTGCGGACCTTGTCGCCGAGGTCGTCCAGGGCCTCGGGCGTCCATGCCGCGGTCAGCAGCGGGAACAGCCGGGTCTCCTCGTCGCGCATGTGCTCGCTCACGTCGAGTTTCAGCTTGGCCACCAGGTGGTCGAAGTCCGGCTCCTTCGCGTGGAGGCCTTCGAGGTCCTTGAGGAGCTGTTCCACCCGCGCGTGGTCGGCGATCTCCTTGTCCGCGATCTTGTCCCCATCGGGGATGTGCTCGCGGACCGCCGGGTACAGGTGGGCTTCCTCGGCGACGGAGTGGCGTACCAGCTCGATGGTCAGTTCGTCGGCCAGCTTCCGGTGCCGCTCGTCGCCGACCGGCTGGGCCTCGATCATCGCGAAGAGTTCTTCGACTTCGCGGTGGTCGATGGTGAGTTCCGTGATCACGTTTCCGCCGTGCCCCATGGCAGGGCTCCCTTCACTGTGACTGGGTGTGGTGTGGTGCGCTTCCGCGGCCCGGCCGCTATCGGTTGGGCTTCGCCGCGCTGATGTCCGCGAGCGCGGACTCCGGGTCCCGTTCGACGGCCAGGTCGCCGAGGGCGACGATGCCCACCGCCCGGCCGCCGTCGACGACCGGGACCCTGCGGACCGAGTGCTCACGCATCCGTTCCGCCAACCGGCTGAGGTGCTCGTCCGGGCCCGCGGTGACCACCGCCTCGCTGCACACGCCGACGGCCGTCGTCCGGTCCGGGTCGGCTCCTTCGGCCAGCACCCGCACCACCAGGTCGCGGTCGCTGACCAGCCCGCGCAGCTCGTCCCCCTCCGTCACGAGGACGGCCCCGACATCCTCGTCACGCATGAGGCGGGCCACCTCGCGCACCGAAGCGAGCGGTTCGACGGCGACGAGTGTGTCCGTCATGATGTCGCGCACTTGCTGGGCCACAGTGCCTCCTTCGGCAGGTTCCGGCGGTGTCCGCCACCGCCGCACGGCCCGGGTACCCGAGCCGACGCGCTCCATCCACGTCGCCGGAACGCCCGGCTCCGTCCACCCCCCTCGGCCCGGACCCCGCGAACGGGAGAGCCGGACGGCGGCGGACTTCGGCGGGAACCCCGCCGCGTAGAAGGCCACGGCCCGGGCACCCGGGGGCCACACGCACCGGCCGGGTCGGTCTGGTCGGCCGAAGGAACAGGTGGCAACGGATGGGCTGGATGAAGGCCGCGTTCAAGCGGGTGCTGGGCCGCAAGAAGGAGGCTGACGGCATCGCGCTGGGCGACGAGCGGCTACGGGCCGAAGGACAGCGCGAGAAGCAGCGACAGAGCCACGACGGGCGGGCAGCGGGCCGCGGCACGGGCGGCCACGGCGGCCACGGCGGCAACGGCGGCAACGGCGGCAACAAGGACCGGTAGCCGTTGGTGCCGCCGCAGCGGTGCGCCGCGCGAGATCCCCCCGCGCCCGGCCCGGCCCAGCCCTGCCCGGACGCCAGCACCTCAGCACCCCACCGGAAGGTCAGCACCATGTCGACGAAGGTCTCCGACCACATCCTGGAGCGGCTGCGCGCCTGGGAGGTGGAGCACGTCTTCGCCTACCCCGGCGACGGCATCAACGGACTGCTCGCCGCCTGGGGGCGAGCGGACAACAGGCCCGAGTTCGTCCAGGCCCGGCACGAGGAGATGTCCGCCTTCCAAGCCGTCGGCTACGCCAAGTTCTCCGGCCGCGTCGGCGTGTGCGCCGCCACGTCGGGGCCCGGTGCGATCCATCTCCTCAACGGCCTGTACGACGCAAAGCTGGACCACGTCCCGGTCGTCGCGCTCGTCGGCCAGACCGACCGCAGCGCGATGGGCGGCTCGTACCAGCAGGAGGTCGACCTGCTGAGCCTCTACAAGGACGTCGCCTCCGACTTCTGCGCGATGGTCACGGTCCCCGAGCAACTGCCGAACGTGCTCGACCGGGCCATGCGCACCGCCATCGCCCGCCGTACGGTGACGGCGGTCATCGTCCCCGCGGACGTGCAGGAGCTCGACTACTCCGCTCCCGACCACGCGTTCAAGATGGTGCCCTCCAGCCTGGGCATGACCCGGTCCGCACCGGTCCCGCCCGACCAGGACATCGAGCGCGCCGCCGCGCTGCTCAACGAGGGCGAGAAGGTCGCTGTCCTCATCGGGCAGGGCGCGCGCGGGGCCCGGCAGGAAGTCATGGAGGTCGCCGACCAATTGGGCGCGGGCGTCGCGAAGGCGCTGCTCGGCAAGGACACCCTGGACGACGACCTGCCGTACGTCACGGGTGCCATCGGGCTCCTTGGCACCCGGCCGTCGTACGAGATGATGCGGGACTGCGACACCCTGCTGGTGATCGGGTCCAGCTTCCCCTACACCCAGTTCCTGCCCGAGTTCGGCCAGGCGCGCGCCGTGCAGATCGACGTCGACCCGCACATGGTCGGCCTGCGCTATCCGTTCGAGATCAACCTGGTCGGCGATGCCCGCGAGACGCTGCGCCGCCTGCTGCCGCTCCTGCGGCCCGCCGAGGGCCACAGCTGGCGCAAGCAGATCGAGAGGAACACCGCCCGCTGGTGGGACGTCATGCAGCGGCGTGCCGCGGTCGGCGCGGATCCGATCAATCCCGAGTACGTCGCGCACACGCTCGACGAGCTGCTTCCCGACGACGTGATCCTGGCGGCGGACTCCGGTTCTGCCGCCAACTGGTACGCCCGCCACCTGCGGCTGCGCGGCGCGATGCGCGGCTCCCTCTCCGGCGCGCTCGCCACGATGGGGCCGGGTGTCCCGTACGTGATCGGCGCCAAGTTCGCGCACGGTGACCGCCCGGCGATCGCGCTCGTGGGTGACGGGGCCATGCAGATGAACGGCCTGGCCGAACTGATCACGATCGCCAAGTACTGGGAGCGGTGGGCCGATCCGCGCCTGGTGGTCGCCGTCCTCAACAACCAGGACCTCAACCAGGTCACCTGGGAGATGCGCGCCATGTCCGGCGCCCCGCAGTTCCTGCCCTCGCAGTCGCTCCCCGACGTCGCCTACGCCGACTTCGCCCGCTCGCTGGGCCTTGACGGCATGCGGGTGGAGAAGCCGGAGGCCGTGCGGGGCGCCTGGCAGGCGGCGTTGACCGCCGACCGCCCCTGCGTCATCGACTTCCGCACCGACCCGGCGGTACCGCCCATCCCGCCGCACGCCTCCCTCGACCAGATCGAGTCGGCCGCGGCCGCCGTCCTCAAGGGCGACAGCGACCGCGCCGCCATGGTCCGCCAGGGCTTCAAGGCCAAGGTCCAGGACATGCTGCCGGGCCGCCGCCACCGCGAGGACCGGCCCAGCGCGGCCGAGAGGCCTTGAGTGAGCGCAGCTCCGGCCCGCCTCGGGTCATCGCTGCGACGCTCCCACCGTGGTGGAACACGCGATGCCCAGCGAGGAAGCGGCACACGTCGATGGCCCGGAGAGCTCCGGCTCCTCACCCACTAGTGACCGAGGGCACTCACTAGTGGCCGAGGGCCTGCTTGAGTTCCCGCTTGTTCATCGACGAGCGGCCGTGGATGTTCTTCTTCTTGGCCTCCTCGTACAGCTGGTCGCGCGTGGGGCCTTGCGCTCCGCTGTGCGAGCGTTCACCGCCGCGCTGGTACGCCGACTTCTTGTCACGCGTCGACGTCTTGCTGGCCGTCTTGGACTCCCCCGCCCGCGCCCGCTCCTTGTTGACCGTCCGCGCGGCGATCTCCTTCGCACGCTCGGCGGAGGCCCCGCGCTCCTGCGCGCTCTCCTTGATGTGCTCGTACTGCCGTTCACGCTTCTTGCTGGATCCAGCAGGCATGACCCGTCCTCACTTCTGATCTGTGCTGTTCTGTTTCTGAGCCCCTCCCCCGGAGTCGCGGTCCCGGCCTCAGCGGCGCGCTTCGCCGGTGATCGGGACTTCGCCGGCCAAGGCCTTGGAGACCTCGCGCACGAAGTCGTCGAGGTCCTTCGGCGTCCGGGACGTGACCAGGGTGTAGCCGTTGGCGCTGTCGCTCACGACCGCCTCGTCCACCCAGCTCTTGGCGCCCGCGTTGCAGGCGTCCGTACGAACGGAGGGGTAGGAGGTCAGGGTCTTGTCGCGCAGCACGTCGGCTTCCACCAGGGCCCAGGGCCCATGGCAGATCGCAGCGATCGGTCGGCCCGACGTCGCGAATTTCTTGATCACCTCGAGAGCCTTGGGCTGCAGGCGCAGCTGGTCGGCGTTGATGGTGCCGCCAGGGATCAGCAGCAGCTGGTACGCGCCGGGGTCCACCGTCTCGAGCGTGGTGGTCGGCTCGACCGTCTCGCCGGCGTCCCGGTCGCCCACCAGTGTCGCGATGGGGTCCGAACTCACGGCTGCCACGGTGACGTCCGCGCCGTCTTCCCGTAGCCGGCGGACAGGCACCAGCAGCTCGTCCTGTTCGACTCCATAGTTGGTGACGAGCACCAGTACACGGTGGCCGTCGAGCGGCTTGTTGTCGGACATGCGATGCGCCTTCCTCTCGTCACGCGGGCCTCGTGAGGTGTCTGGTCCGTCCTCACGCCCGTCCTCGCACGCCCGTCCTCGCACTCCGGAGCGGATCACGCCCGGACGCCTCCGGCCCCGGCAGCCGGCTGTGCCTTGGACCCGTTCCTCAAGGGTGCGCCCTCGGGCACGCGAGCGCGCGTGGAGATACCCCGGTACCCCCTGCGAGCTTCCGCAATCACCACTCGGCGGCCGTCCGGTCCCGCGTTTCCCACTCGCCCGGCCCTGCGATTTTTGCCGACGATCGGGTACACCACCGGAATGCGTACTGACAGTCACACCGTCCTGGCCGCCTCCGGTGGCGCCTCGCTGGTCCTCATCATCGTCGGCGTCGTCGTGGTCGTCGGCCTCCTCGCCATGTTCGTCGCAGGCCGCCGCCGCGCCGCCCGCCGCACCCGAAGCAGCACACCCGCCCCCGGCACCAGGCCCCCGGGCGGCGAAGCGCAGCGAGGCGAGACCTGGCAGACCCCCGACGACGACCCCGACCAGGGAAACCCTCATCGCTGACAGGAAGCACGAACGGCGGAGCGCGCCACGGCCCCCGCCGGAGCCACGAACGGGCCCGCTACGGCAGTTCGTCCATCGCCGACCCGTACGCGCGAGTCCCCGCCGCCCGGACGCGCGGATACCATGCCCATGACCACCACGCCCTGGGAACCGCCGGACAGCGTCGGCTCGGCCTCCTCGCCGCAGCGGACGGCATCAGCGCTCTCCTGCCGAGCACGGAGTACCGCAGGTGAGAGCCACGCTCTCAGCAGGGAAGGCAGGCACCATGGCACTCGATCACTCACGGGCCCCCGTCGTGGAGGCAGTGGACGCTCATCGACGCCGGGGCATGCTCTCGTTCACACCGCCGGGGCACAAGCAGGGCGCGGGCGTGGATCCCGACGTGTGGCGCCTTCTGGGGCAGGAGGTCTTCCAGCACGATGTCCTTGCCTCCGGTGGCCTGGACGACCGGCGCACGCGGGGCGGGTACCTCCAGGACGCCGAGAAGCTGATGGCGGACGCCGTGCACGCGGACCACACGTTCTTCACCACCTGTGGCAGCTCCCTCTCGGTCAAGGCGGCCATGCTGTCCGTCGCCGGTCCCGGCGAGCAGCTCCTGATCAGTCGGGACGCCCACAAGTCCGTGGTCGCCGCGCTGATCCTGTCCGGCATCGAACCCGTGTGGATCGAACCGCGCTGGGACGACGAACGGCACCTCGCACACCCGCCGTCCGCCGAGGCGTACGCGGCCGCCTTCGCACGCGCACCCCGGGCCCGGGGCGCGCTGGTCACCAGCCCGACCCCGTACGGCGGCTGCGCGGACCTGCGCCGCGTCGCCGAGGTCTGCCACCGCCATGGGCGGCCGCTGATCGTGGACGAGGCGTGGGGTGCCCACCTGCCCTTCCACCAGGATCTTCCCGCCTGGGCGATGGACGCGGGCGCGGACGTCTGCGTGACCAGCATCCACAAGATGGGCAGCGGCCTGGAGCAGGGGTCCGTCTTCCACCTCCAGGGCGGCCTCGTCGAGCCCGAAGTGCTCAAGAACCGGGCCGACCTGTTGGGCACGACGAGTCCGTCGGTCCTCGTGTACGCGGCCATGGACGGCTGGCGCCGCCAGATGGCGCTGCACGGACACGAGCTGATCGGCCACGCCCTCGCCACCGCCGGTGAACTCCGGCGGGCCATCGAACAGATGGACGGCCTCCATGTGAACGACGCGCAGGACTTCTGCGGCCCCGGCCGCGCGGACGACCTCGACCCGCTGCCTGTGGTCGTCGACCTGTCCGGCCCCGCGCTCTCCGGCTACCGGGCCGCCGACTGGCTGCGGGAGCACCGCTCCATCAACGTCCACATCGCCGACCACCGCCGTATCAACGTGCAGATCACCCACGCCGACAGCCGGCGCACCACGGAGCCCCTGCTGCGGGCGCTCCACGACCTCGTGGACACCGCCGACGGCTGGGACAAGGCACCGGTCGTGGTGGTGCCGAGCTCCGACGGCCTGCGCATGGAACAGGCCTGCCTGCCCCGGGACGCCTTCTTCGCCCCGACCGAGGACGTCCCCGTCAAGCAGGCGGCGGGGCGCGTGGCCGCGGAGATGGTGACTCCCTACCCGCCGGGCATCCCGGCGATCCTGCCGGGCGAGCGTCTCACCGAACCGGTCCTGACCTATCTGCGGACCGGTGTGGCAGCCGGGATGCACCTCCCCGACGCCGCGGACCCCGCCTTCGGCACCGTACGCGTGGTCAAGTAGCCGCTGGGCGGCCGAGGCCGAGGAGGAACCGTGCCGCAGAACCACCCCCGGAGCGGGCGCGACGAGACATCCGACCAGCGGGCGGACCGGCGGTGGACGGACCTCATCCAGGAGATGCGGGTCGCGCTCACCGGCGTACAGATCCTCTTCGGGTTCCTGCTCACCGTGGTGTTCACCCCACGCTTCCCCGACCTTGCCACCACCGACCGGACGATCTACATCGTGACCGTGCTCCTCGGGTCGGCGTCGACGGGCGCCCTCATCGGACCGGTCGCCTTCCATCGCATGGTCAGCGGGCGCCGCATCAAACCACAGGCGGTGATCTGGGCATCCCGGCTCACCATGGTCGGCCTCGTCCTGCTGCTGTGCACCCTCACCTCCGCGCTCCTGCTGATCCTGCGCGTCGCGACGCACGACGTGATCGCGCCGGTCCTCGTGGCCGTCATCCTCGTCTGGTACGTGCTGTGCTGGTTCGCCCTGCCCTGGTGGGCGAAGAGGCGCTACACGGCCCCGACCACAAGGGCCGACGACGGGCAGTGACGCACCGTGCGGGTGCCTGGCGCGGCCTGGGCACCGGCCCGTGGAGCCCTGGTCGCCCTCGCGCGCCGCCTCCCACATCCCGGCCGTATACAGCTACAGTGCCTTGCCCCCACAGCACCAGCGACTCTCCCCCCACGACTGCTTCCCGTAACTCACGTACACCTGCCCGTAGTTCCACCGGAAAGGGAACGCCAGCCGTGTCTCAGCAGCACCGTCTCAGACCCGCAGTCATCGCCTCCGCGGCCGCCGTCGTCGTCCTCGCGCTCGGGTTAGGGGGCACCGCCGACGCCGCCGTACCGGACGCGGCCGCCAGCTCCGCCGGCCGTGTCGGCGACGATCCGGACCAGCCCGACAATCCCCTGTACGACGCTCCCGAGGGCTTCTCCGTCGCATCCGGGCGTGAGGCCGTCTCCCTGTCCTGGGGCACGCTCTCCGCGGCCACCGCCTACGAGGTGTACCGCGCGGAGGCCGAGGGCACCGGACCGGACGAGGTCGGTCCCTACGCGCTGCTCGCCACCGTGAGCACGGGTTCGTACGTCGACGGCGACGCCGACCCCGACGTCGAGTACGCCTACAAGGTCCGCGCCCGGGACAACGCCGGTCATGTCTCGCCGTACACCGAGCCCCGACGCGGCACCCGGGACACCGTCGCACCGTTCGCGCCGCGTGACCTCACCCGCGTCCGCGAGGACGAGCGCGGTGTGACGCTGACGTGGCGCAGCGGTGACTCGGACGCGGTGAAGTACGCGGTGTACCGCGCCGAGAGCCCGGGCGCCCACCGCACGAAGATCGGTACGACGACGTCGCTCACCTTCCGTGACACCAAGGGCGAGGCGGGTCTCACGTACGTGTACGAGGTGCGGGGCATCGACGCCGTCGGGAACGAGTCCGGGGCGTCGAACTCCGTGACGGGCACCAAGTCCGTCACGTCCGCCACCGCGCCCAAGGCCCCCACGGTCGGCAGCGCCACCTTGGCGGGCAAGCGGCTCACGCTGTCGCGACAGCAGAGCCCGTACGTACCAGTCTCCTCCGGCTGACGGGACGAGGGCCGGGAGGACGTCGTCCTCCCGGCCGGCGCCTGATACACGGTGATCGTCTGCTCGACGACGACGCCGCAGCCCCGCCACCCGGCGCCGACCGGTGGCGGGCACGCCCACGTCCGCCGGGGCGACCCGTCCGCGCCGGGCCTTGCGGACGTCACGGAGCGGCCGGGCGCGGGCCGGGACCACGTACCTGAAGGTACGTACTTGATCAAGGACCGGTGACCGGGAAGTCTTGTCGAGGCGCGCCAAGTCCGTCGTCCGATTCCGGCCCTGTCCTCGCGGCCAGGTGGTCCCGGCCCCAGGCCGAGAGCAGTTCGAGGAGTTCGTAGAGCTGTCGGCCCCGCTCGGTCAGTGCGTACTCGACCCGGGGCGGCACCTCGCCGTAGTCCTGTCGGTGCACGATCCGTCGGCCTGCAACTCGCGGAGCTGCTGGGTCAGCACCTTCTCGCTGATGCCGGTGACCAGCCGTCTGGTCTCCCCGAAGCGGCGCGGACGCTCGGACAGCGCCCACATGATGAACGACTTCCACTTACCCTCGAACACCCCGACGGCCACGCCCATCCCGCACGTGTGCGAATCGGTCACCGTCACGACCTCGGAGTTCCCCATGTCTGCTGCCCCCGTCACCGTTCTCGGCCTCGGCCCGATGGGCCGGTCCCTGGCCTCCGCGTTCCTGGCCGCGGGCCATCCCACGACCGTATGGAACCGTACTCCTGGCCGGGCGGACGGCTTGGTGGAGAGCGGTGCCGTCGAGACCGGGACCGCCGCGGAGGCGATCGCGGCGAGCGACCTCGTGGTGATCTGCGTCCTCGACCACGACGCCGTCCGCGCGGTCGTCACCCCGCACGCCGCCGCCCTCAAGGGCCGCACGCTGGTCAACCTCACCGCCGGTACCCCCGATGACGCCCGTGCGACCGCCGCGTGGGCGGACGCGCACGGCGTCGGCTATCTCGACGGCGCGATCATGGTCCCGACGTACCTCGTCGGCGGCCCGTCCACGCTGGTCCTGCACAGCGGCCCGGCCGACCTGTACGCGCGCCATCAGGTCACCCTCCAGGCCATCGGCGGCACCTGCGTGCACCTGGGCACCGATCCGGGCCACGCCGGGGCGCACGACGTAGCGCTGCTCGACATCTTCTGGACGGCCCTGACCGGCGTCGTCCACGCCTTCGCCCTCGCCCGGTCCGAGGGCGTCACCGCGTCCGATCTGGCCCCCTACGCCAAGGGCGTCACCGCGCTCCTGCCCGATGTGATCGACGCGTTCGCGGAGCAGGTCGACTCCGGGAGCTACCCCGCCGGGGGCTCCAACCTCCGCTCGGCAGCGGCGATCATGTCCCACGTCCGGGAGGCGTCACGCAGCCGCGGCGTCGACAGCACGGTGATCTCCGCCGCCCATGACGTCGCCCGCCGGGGCATGGCGGCCGGCTACGGGGACGACTCCTACGCCCACGTCGCCGAACTCCTCCGCGGCTGAACCCGCTGCCGTGCGGCGGTCGGGACGCTGTTCAGCTCGGCCTCGTTCAGTAGTGTGTCAAGTACCCCGATTCGGTGAGCGATCAGGGAGGGGATGAGGGCGATGAAGGTGCGCACCACGGGCCAACTGGCCGTCACAGGAGTCACCTTGACGGTCCTCCTGGTGGGCTCGCCACTGGCCGTGGCCGACGCGGGCGCCCAGGCCAAGCTCTTCACGGGCGGTGGTCGCGGGCCGACTGCCGCGGTGGCGATCGAGAGTGCCATCGGGGACGCGGAGGCATCGGCCGGGGCCGAGCAGCTCTACACGTGTGCGCTCGTCGGCGAGCCCCTGGTGTTCGAGAGCTTCAACGATCCGAACTTCGGCCATGTGTTCCGCGCCGAGGCGACCGTCAGCTGTACGCCCTGAACAGCTTCGGAGGGCGGCGGCGCCGTGGTCGGCGGCACCCGAAGGGCGCCGCCGACCTCCTGGCCGGACGCTGATCTCAGGCGGCGGTGCCGCTCGCCTTGATCACTACGTCGGAGCTCAGGGCGCCGCCGCGGGAGCCGAGGGCCTCGATCTGCTTGACGAGGTCCTCGCCCTCGACGACCTCACCGAACACGACGTGCTTGCCGTCGAGCCACGGGGTGGTGACGGTCGTCACGAAGAACTGGGAGCTGTTGGTGTCCGGGCCACGGTTGGCCATCGACAGCAGGAACGGCCGGTCGTGCTTCAGCGAGAAGTTCTCGTCGGCGAACGTCGCGCCGAAGATGCTCTTGCCGCCGGTGCCGTTGCCGTGCGTGAAGTCGCCGCCCTGGAGCATGAACTCCGGGATGACACGGTGGAAGGCCGACCCGGCGTAGCCGTAGCCGTTCTGGCCGGTGGCGAGCTCACGGAAATTGCGGGCCGTCTCCGGCACGACGTCGTCGAAGAGCCGGAAGACGATGCGCCCGGCGTCCTTGCCGTCAATGGTGATGTCGAAATAAACGTTCTGCATGGGCCCCATCCTTACATCAACCACTCCCCCACCGGGACGCCGCCATCACACAGCCGCCGACCTGCGGGTCCGCGGTCGCGACGACGCCATTCCGACGCGGATCCGAGGGTGAGTCCGAGGGCGAGGACGTACGTCAAGCAGGGGCGTCCGCCCCGGGCTCCGGCACCGTCAGGGCCCGGGCAGGTGCCCCTGTCGTCGCTGCGCTCGCCGCTGCGGGCAAGGCAGTTACCGCAGTGACCCGCAACGCGGACGCCGTCGTGGAGGGCGCACGCGTGGCGGCCGCCCGCTACTCCAGCGTGGAGGACCTGCCCCAGGCGTATCGCGGCGCCCGGCGATCACCGGACCGGACCTGGCCGAGGCGTTCGGCGCACACTTCGGCCGGCACGTGGACTTCGAGGCCATCACGCCCGAACAGATGCGGGTCTCCCTCGCCCCGGTGCTGGGCGAGGGGCCCGCCGCCGGTGTCGCCGGTCTCTACCAGGCCATGAGCGCCCTGCCCGACCACGCGATATCCCCCGAGAACTCCGCCCAGAAGCTCCTCGGCATCACCCCCCGGACCACACGCCAGTGGCTCACCGACATCGGCCTGTAGCCGACTGACCGCCCTGGCGCCGTGGAGCACGCCGCGCCACCGGCCGGGGGCAGCCCCACCAGGAGGCCGCGTCAGGGCGTCTCGTACCGCTCATCGAGGCCGACCTCGGGCGTGGGGTTGTCGCGGCGGGCGCGGCGGGCCCCGATCAGCAGCAGGGCGCACGCGAGCAGGAAGAGCGGCCAGGGCGTGAGCGGGAGGATCACGGCGTCGACGAGCGTCCAGGCCCCCAGCGTCCAGGCGATGAAGGCCGGCGGGGTGATGCCGCGGCGGTCCAGCCACAGCACCGTCAGGCCGATCAGGACGAGCGGTATGCCGAAGCTGTCCAGGCTCAGCCAGTACGCGCTGCCCGCCGGGCTCATGTCGGCGAGGTCCTCGTCCCACAGGCCGCCGCTGAACCAGGTCCCGGCATGGCGCGCGGCCTTCTCGACCGTCAGGGCGCCGACCGTGTGCGCGGTTCCGTACAACGTGATGATCCAGCCAGCCCACTTGATCATCGGAACTCTCCGTTCTCGTCGCGAAGCCGCACAGGGCGGCTCCACCACGGCCGCCGCCGCCCGGCGAGGGTCTGCGCAACCGTGATTCCGATACCGTAGTTTCGATACTCTCGTTCCGTATAGTGCAGGCATGACCGTGGGAAGGCAACGGGGTGGACGCCCCCGAGACAGTCGCGTCGATCACAAGATCCTGCAGAGCACGCGTGAACTGATCGACGAAGTCGGCTACCCGGCCCTGACCGTCGACCAGGTCGCGGCACGCGCCGGGGTGGGCAAGGCGGCGATCTACCGCCGCTACGCCTCCAAGGCCGAGATGGCGTTCGTCGCCACCATGCACGAGCAGCAGTTGCCTCCACCGGCCGACACCGGCTCCTTGCACGGGGACCTGCTGGCGCTGGTCCGCGCGTTTCACGTGCGCATGGCCGCCCCGGCAGCCCGGCAGCTGGCACCGGCCCTGATCAGTGAACTCGCCGTCAACCCCGAACTGGACACCCGGTTCCAGGACACGTTCCTGGCCGCGGAACAGGCGGCCTTCGCCGACATCGTCGACCAGGCTGTGGCCCGCGGTGAGCTGGCCGGACCCGTCGACCCCGCGATGGCCCACCTGCTGCTGCTCGGCTCCCTGGCGTCCGCCCTGTACGTCCTGAACCTGCCCGTCGACGACGCGATGGTCACCGACCTCGCCACCGCCGCCACGGCAGGGATCATCGCCCTGGCCGACCGGCACCACGGCGACCCCGGCGGAGCCGCCGAGCCGGGCTGACCCCCCGTGGTTGCCCCCGGCCACGTGTGCGCCACGCGTCGGCCCCGGGGCACCGCGCGGCGCGGTGCCCCGGGGCCGGTGGTGCAGCCACGGCGTCGTACGGGCGATCAGTCGGCCGGGTTCTGCCCCTTGCGGTCGACCACGGTGACGTCGAGGAGCGCGACGTCCTCCGAGCCGAGGTAGGTGAGCTTCTTCTCTTCGAAGACCCAGACCTTTCGGTCATCGCCGTCGCCGAAGGCGAGCCCCACTCCGGGGCGGCCGGACGCGTCCTTGGCGTCGTCGACCACGGTGATGCCCGGGATCCGGGCGGCAGCGCGGTAGAGGGTGGCACCCACGTCGGGCAGCAGGGTGGCCCCTTCGAGCATGCTGCCGATCATCTCCAGGGCGGCTTCCTCATGGGTGGGGCCCTGGCCCTCGGTCTCCGACCAGACCTTGTCGTACAGCGCGCCGGGGTCGGTGGGCAGGGCCTGCAGCTCCCGGTACGTGGTGGCGTTCGGGTCGGCCTGGATCCGCATGTCCGTGGTGCCCTTGCCGGAAGGGCCGGACAGGACGGTAGTGCGGGCGAGCCCGTCACGCCGACCGTCGACGGCGTGCCAGTCCGCGCGACGGAAGCGGTCCAGGCCCTCGTCCGTCAAGTCGTCGGTGCCCTGGATGAGGGTGTAGACGTACTGGTCGTCCCGTACAGGGGGAGCGTTCTTGGCGGCGGTGACCTTGGCGATGCGGTCGAGGAGCGCGACGGCTTCCGAGTCGGTGGCGGGCCTGGCCTCACCGTCGCCGCCGACGGTGAGGACGGTGGTGAGGACGGCGGCGGCCGTGACGGGTACGGCCAGCAGGGCCACCGTCCGCCGCAGCCGCCGGGGCGGGACCCGGCCGGAGCCGGGCGGGGTGGGAGCGGGAGTGGGACTGGGAGCGGGGGCTTCCTTGGTGATCTCCTGCATGAGATGGGCCTCCATCTGCGTCATCCGGTCGCTCGACAGGGCCGGGGCACCGGGGCTCGGCAGCAGCCCGGCCAGCTCCTGGCGTTCTGTGGGATTCATCGGTCTCTCTCCTGTGCCGACCGGGCCGTCGCGGCTCGGTCATCCGGTTCCTGTCCGCGGGCGGGGAGGCGTCTCGTTCTTCCGTCGGGCATGTCCCTTCCGGCCGGTGCTCCGGTACGGCGCGCCAGTTCGCTCTCGGCCAGCCGCCGCAAGCGCTGCCGGGCGCGGGCGAGCCGGGAACGCACGGTGCTGACCGGCACCCGCAGGGCCACGGCGGCGTCGGCGTAGCTCAGCTCGGACCAGACGCACAGCGCGAAGACCTCGCGTTCGCGGGGCCGCAGTTGTCGCAGGGCGGCCGTGGCGGCGGCGAGGCGTTCGGTGTCCTCGATGCGGCTGATCAGGGTGTCGGCGAAGTCGGGCACCGTCCCGGTGCCGGGCCGTCGCTCGGGGAGGCGATCGAGGGCTGCCCGGTGCCGCCGGGCCGCGCGGCGGGTGTTGCGCAGCACGTTGGTGGAGATCCCGAACAGCCAGGCCCTCAGGCCGTCGTCGTGGTCGTCGTGGTCGTTGTGCGGGGCGCGTGCGGCGAAGCCGTCGTCGTCGAGGAGTTTCTCCCGCAGCCGCCAGGCCTCCAGGAAGGTCAGCGAGAC
Organism: Streptomyces alboflavus; assembly: GCF_000716675.1. Lineage (GTDB taxonomy): Bacteria > Actinomycetota > Actinomycetes > Streptomycetales > Streptomycetaceae > Streptomyces > Streptomyces alboflavus. The sequence continues at coordinate 121,178 of NZ_JNXT01000009.1, read as the reverse complement.
CACGTCCTCGGCCGGGCCCGGATCACCGAGCCACCGTGCGGCGTGAGCGTGCACGGCCTGCGCGTGCTGCCGGAAGAGGTGGGCGAACGCCTGGGCGTCACCGGCTCGTATGCGAGCGCGTAGGGAAAGGTCCACGTCGCCTCCTGTCCGCCCGCCGCGGACCGTCTCGGTGACGTGCGTCACGGCGGACTCGGCGGCCGCCCACCGGTCACCTCGCCCCGAGTGAACAACGCCGCGGACCGCTACGCCCAGGCCGTTTCGGCTTCCGGTCCGGCAACGACGACTCGACGCGCGCCCGCTGCGCCGAGGACCTGACCGCGAGGGCAGCGGTGCCGCGGCCTCGGCGGATTCTCGAACGGCCCCGGGTACGCACCCGGGGCCGGAGAACTACTCGCCCGGCGGCAGGCTCACGAGGCGCCGTCGAGGACCTGGCGCAGTCGGTGCGCGAACTCGTCCGGCTTCCCCGGATATCCGAACTCTCCGTCGAGGAAACCGCCATGATGGCTCGGGAACACGGTGACCGGCAGCCCGAGCAGCTCGGCGGTCGCGACGGAGGTGCGTCCGGTCTGCACGTCGACGGACTCCTCGCCCACGGCGACCACGACACGGGTCGGCGCGGCGGTGATCGCTTCGACGTCCGGCCGATAGCTGCTGACCGCCCAGGACCGGCTGGATAGAAGCGGATCGTCACGTGAGCCGTCGTCCTCCACGGGCATCCCGAACGCGGCGGGATCGGCCTCCGGCTGCGCGAAGTACGCCTCGGTGAACTCCCCCTCCCACGACGTCATGGCCACGAACGCCGCCATCCCGGCCCCCCATCCCCGCTTCTCGTAGGCCTCCCGGACCGCCGCCCGCGCCCGCACGGCAGCCGGGCCGTCCGGCGTGAGGGTGATGAGCGGCGGCTCGTGCGCAACGAGAGTGGTCACGTCCGCGGGGTACGCCGCCACGACCGCGAGCGCGACGACCGCACCGCCGCTGCTGGCGAACATCTCGACCGGCCCGGCCCCGAGCGCCTCGATGACTGCGTGCACGTCGGCGGCCAGAGTCTGCGGCGCGTACTCGACCCGCCCGTCCTTCCTGACGCTGCGGCCGAGCCCGCGCGGGTCATACGTGACAACGGTCCGCTCGGGGAAGCGCGCGGCGAGCGCGACGAAGCCGGTGGCGTCCATGGGCTGCCCGATCATGAACAGCGGCGGGCGTCCGTCTGTGGTCGGCAGCGGCCCGCGAACGTCATGGACGAGGTCCGCGCCGGCGGTCTCAAGGGTGTGAGTCTCCATACGGGTGCAGACCGGCCCGGTCCCGGAAACTCATCGGCGCGGCGACACCGCGCAGACGCGGGCCGGGCAAGTGGTCGACGCGCTGGCTGCTCCTCCCGGCAACTGACCGAGCGGGGCGATCCTTCCGGTGAGCGTCGGCCGCCTTGAGGGCTACGATCCGGCCCCGACCCCGGTCAGGAGGGCTCGGTGAGAACCCACAGCTGCCAGACTCCGGCGGCCCGGCACTCGTAGGCGCGTACGCCGTTCTCCAGGTACCACCGGCCGCGCTCATGACAGCGGTTCTCCTCGTGCGGAGGAAAGTCCGCCACGTGGTGCCAGCCCGGCCCGGCTGCCGACGTGGACCGTACGGGCGTGGGTGCGGGCGCGGAGGCCGTGGCAGTTGCGCTGTGGCTCGCCACCAGCAGCGACGCGGCCGCGGCCGCGAGAAGTACGCGTTTCATGGTTCGCATGGAACGCATCCTTCCGCGCCGGCGGGCCCTCACCGATGGAGACCGCTCCGCCTTCCACCGATTGGCCCACTGGGTGATACACACAGCCTGACGGTGGGGCATGGCGCGGTGCTTGAGGGTGCGGCAGTCTCCGCGCCCGCCCATCGCCACGATGGACTCATCGCGTTCTCAGCCTGCGGATTCCGGCCCGGTCTTTCGCGATACTCCGGCCCGGTCTTTCGCGATGTTTCGTACCTTCTTGCTGCAGCCTGACGCGGCGAGCAGGGCGAGCACCTCCGGTGACGTCGACCGCTCGGCGAGGACGCGCTGCATCCAGCACGTGACCTTCGCCAACTCGACCGGTGTCGGCACGTGACCGTCCTCGACGGACAGGTGGAACAGCCAGTCGTCGATGCGGCGGCGGATGAAGTCGCGGTGCCCCTCCGCTGTGAACCGCTCGATCTCCGGCAGCAGTTCGGCCGACCACTGCCGGAACGCGGCAGGACCACTCACCTGCGTCGCGATCCTGTCCACGAGGGCGACCACCGCCGTCTTGGACGCCATCTCGTGGGGGTCGCGCAGGATGGTGGCGACGATCGCGCGGTCCCGGTCGCGGCTCCGCGAGGCAGCCGTCACCGAGACGACGCGTTGGTACGCGGCCGATCGGACGTGCTCGTCCGCGAGGGCATCGTCGACGTCCACGTCGACGATGCCGGCCCCCGCCAGCAACTCGGCCACATCCGAACGCCACGTCATCGTTTCGCCCCCTCTCGCAACAAAGCCCCCGGCCCCGGTCGGGCCGCTTGGGTGTCCTCACCGGCAAGGAACGGGCGCAGCAGCGCGAGCAGGGCGCGCGGGCGGTGCAGCGGAATGATGTGGCCGCAGTCCTCGATGACGTGTCCGGTGAGGTCGTCGGTGACCGGGCGGAGCTGGCGTTCCAGCGCATCGCCGACGGGCCGGGCGCCCAACGCCATCGTAGGCACCGTCAGTCGGGCGGTGACGACCGCCTGCTCGATCTGTGCCGCGCTCTCGGGCAGCGCCCGGTAGTACGAGAACGCGCGGCTCAACGCCTGGCGGCCGGTGTACGCGCGGACGAAGGCGTCCCGGAGTTCGGGGCGCACCCCGTCGCCGAGCGTGCCGGTGCGCAGGAACCAGTCGACGTAGTCGGCCTCGTGGCCCTCCAGCACGGTCTCGGCGAGGCCGGGCGCGGCGGAATGGAAACCGAACCACCACGGCGGCCCGTCGGCGAGGAAGTCCTCGGCGCCGGGCAGCGTGCCCAGGAGGGACTCCATGACGACCAGGCGCCGGACGAGACCGGGACGGCGCAGGGCGAGGAGGAAGGCCGGCGTGGCACCCGCGTCGATGCCCACCACCGCGGCCGAGGACACGCCGAGCGTGGTGAGAAGCGCCTCGGCGTCCTCGGCCAGGGTGCCCGCGTCGTACCCGGACGCGGCCGGGCCGCTCGCGCCGAACCCGCGCAGGTCCGGCGCGATGACGCGGTAGCAGCCGGACAGGTCGGCCATGACGTCCGTCCACAGCTCCCAGGTGTGCGGGAAACCGTGCAGCAGCAGTACGGCCGGGCCCGATCCGGCGAGAGCGACGTTCAGTTCGACACCGTTGACGGGGACGCGCCGCAGTTCGGGCATGGGAGGCTCCAGGTGTGGCTCGGTGAGGAACAGTGACCAGGTCACGCTAGGGAACTAATCTGGTCCGTCCAAGACGGCACTTTCCCTTCAGGTGGTGAGCCCCGAGTGACCGCATCGAGGCCCGGCGAACCCGGCCGGCGGCCCGGTGAGCGGGGCGATCTGCTGGATCCGCGCTGCCCGGTCCGCCAGTTGCTCGACCGCATCGGCACCAAGTGGACGTCGATGGTGGTCAAGGTGCTGGCCGAAGAAGCCCCGGACGAGCTCCGCTTCGCGGAACTGCGGCGCCGCATCCCCGGCATCTCGCAGAAGATGCTGTCCGTCACCCTGCAGAGCCTGGTACGCGACGGCCTGGTCGCGCGCCGAGTGGAACCCACCGTGCCGCCCGCCGTCCACTACCGGCTCACCGCACTCGGCCTGTCCCTCGAAAGGCCGCTCTCCGCCCTGCGGGCCTGGGCCGAGACACACATGCCGGAGATCGACCGCAGCAACCGACTCGCCGACGAGTCGCCCCCTGGCTAAGGCGCGGATCGAATGCGCCGGTCGTACTGGCATTGCTGCCGTGCAGCCCGACGCGGTGACACCCGCTCAGGGGGAAGGGGCACGCTGCCCTTGCTGCCGGTATTGCGACGGCGCGCATCCGACGTGCTTACGGAACACGCGGGCGAAGTGCTCCGGGTTAGGGAAACCACAGCGCCTACCGACTTGAGATACCGGGTCATTGTCTACAGCGAGCAGATAGCAGGCAGCTTCGATGCGCAACTCCGTGAGGTATTGCAGAGGGGTCTTACCGGTGGCTGCGGAGAAACGACGCAGGAAGTGGTACCGGCTGAGTCCTGCTTCCTTGGCAAGCTGATCAAGCGTGATACTCGAGGAGAAGTTCGCGCTCATAAATGTTGTCACCGTTTGCAGCTGTTCCGGGCTAAGACCTCCGGTGCGCGGCGAGGCGTCGCGGCTTGGATGAAGTAGATATTCAGCAAGATAATGGGCTGCACTCAGGGCAAAGCGCTCTCCTGCACCGGTCTTTCGGGCGTGAAGCAGTGTCTGCGCCATGGATGCGACGTGCGGATCGAAGGCGCGCAGTGTCTGTAACTCCGAAACATCACGGACAGGGGCGGTGGTGTGCGTGTCCAGTGCTCGTTGAAGGACTTCCACGGAAAGCTGGATGTAAACGACTTCGAAGGGGAGACGTCTCGGCGGTGTCCTGCTGATCCGGATCAAGTTGTTGGGTGCGACCCGGCAGACCTCTCCAGGGCTGAGCGTGGTACGCAGCCACCCTTGATTCTCTCGACCTTCAATTTGACACACACCGCGTATCGGCGTGACGATGCCGAACCATTGGTCCGGCAATTGGTAGGTCCAGGTGCCGCTGTCGTGTCCAGCGGCTCGCTCTTCCACAACGATTTCCCGATAGGATTGGTCCCGGCACGTAATGGTCACGTAGTTCTCCCTTGCTTGGGGTCGGGGAAACGAGGAGTGACGGCGGTTCCTCAGGTCCGAGCGCGAGCCTGCATTCGCCTTCGAATGCCACGGCCGCTGCCGGTGACCATGCTGGCAGGGGTGATCGGCCATGCAGGCTGTCTCGGTCGTCCAGCGGCTAAGTACAGGGAAACTGATCGCGAACCGTCGCGTCCGCTGCCCAGCTTCGTCGGACGACTGCAGGGGTGGGTGGCTCGCGGGCCAAGGACCCGGTCAGGTCACGCCACGTCAGGTCAGGTCAGGTCAGGTCAGAGGGAGTTGAGGGTGCCCGTGAGGACGGCGGTGACGAGTTCGGTGCGGGAGCGCTTCCCGGTGCGGGCGAGCAGCCGGGTCAGGCGTCCGACGACCGCGTCCTCGTGGAGTCGCAGGATGGTGGCGATCTGGCGGGTGGTGAGCTGTTCGGCGAGCAAGGTGGCGAGCAGGTGGTCGTTCTCGGCGGTGGCCTGCTTGCGGCCGGGGATGGTGAGTCCGGCCTCGCGCAGCATGGTCCTGGTGTGGAAGCGCCACAGGGTGGCACCGGCCATGCCGAACAGTTCGTATGCCTCGTACAGGGGCTTGCCCGGGGCCGCACCCCCGTCGGCGGCCTCCAGGAGGGTGGTCGCCGTCTCGAAGGGCAGGCCGCGGGAGCGGGCCAGGTTCACCGCCTCGCGCAGGTGGTCGCGGGCGGTGTCGGGGGCCTGTTGGCGCAGGACCCGGGCCGAGGCCAGCAGGTACCTGAGCTGTGCCCGTCCGCTGCCCGTCCGGGAGGCGAACTGCCCCAGGCTCTCCAGGCAGTTCGCCGCCTCGGCGGTGCGTCCGGCCTCGACTTTCACCTCGGCCAGCAGGGCCCACAGCTCCTCTGTGCCGTAGATCTGGTCGTGCTCCCGTGCGGCGGCCAGCCCGCGGCGCAGTGTTGTCTCGGCTGCGTCCACGTCGCCGAGGGCCATGTGCAGTTCGGCTTCCGACGCGTGCAGCGCGCATTGCGGCGGGCTCGTGTCGGGGCCGCGCATGTCCTCGACGAGGTGCAGGGCGGTGGTGGGGCGGCCCTGAGCGAGGAGGATGGCGGCGGTGCGCGCCGGGAGCAGGGAGTGGTCCGAGGCCGGGGTGGACCGGATCTCGTTGTGGGCCAGGAGCCAGCGGGCCGTGTCCAGTGCCTGGTCCCATCGGCCGCTGAGGTGGTGGAAGAGGAACTGGCTGAGCGGGGGCAGCATGTGTTCGGTCAGGCCGGCGGTGGCCAGCAGGGTGGTGGCCGCGTCGAGGTCGTAGCCGGTGAGCAGGGTGTCGATCATGCTGCCGGTCAGGTAGTACACCTTGCCGGGGGGCAGCTCGGGGGCGTCCTGCAGGGTGAGTTCGAGCCGGTAGGGTTCCGGCCGGCCCATGGCCAGGTCGGCCAGGGCGCTGAACTGGGCGGGTGCCGCGCGGGCGCGTGGGCAGGTGTTCCACACCGTCTCGGTGCGCTGGAGCAGTTCCGCCGCCTGCTGCCATCGCGAGAGGTGGCACAGGGCCAGGGCCTGGCCGCTCACCTTGGCCAGGGCGGGTATCGGCAGCCGGTCCCACCAGTAGGTGGTGGCGAGGCGGGACATGGTGGTCCAGTCGTGCTGGTTGGCGGTGACCGCGACCACCAGGCAGGCGGCCTCCTGCAGATCGAGATCGCTCAGCGCCGGACCCGGGTCGCGCAGAAGCGATTCCCCGGCGGCCTGTCCGGTGGGATAGTCGCAGGCCAGGTAGGCAGTCGTCCCGTACTCCTGGAGGACGAGATCGCGGGCGTCGGCGTGCTCGGTCAGGTCACGGGCCGCCCGCAACCACAGCAGAGCCCGCCCGTCACCGGTGCCGGGAGACATCCGCCGTGCGGCAGCCGTCAGTTCGGCCACCGCACGCTCCCGGTCCACCCGGCTGCCCGCGTCCGCGACCCGGTCTGCCCGGTAGGCCAGAGCGTTCGCCTCGTCGAGAAGACCCGGCGCCCGGCGGATCACACATCCGGCGCTCTCCGCGTCCGCGTCCTTCCAGAGGACCTCGACCGCCGTGGCGGACAACCGGCTGCGGTCCACCGGGCTCAGCCGCTCCCGGACGGTGTGCTCGGTCAGCGGCAGCCGGAACGTCCAGCCCTCTGCCGTGGCGCCGTCCGGACCGGGCACCTGGTCGAGGATGCCCGCCTCGACCAGGCGGCGGACCCCGTCGTAGGCAGCGTCGGTGGACAGGCCGGCCCACGCCGCGGTCAGCTGCAGGGCCGGCCGGCCGAGCGGCCCCAGGATGCTCAACGCCGCAGCCACCGCACGATACGGCTCGCCCAGCGCGTCCACCGCCGTGACGAACGCGTTGTCGTCCGGCAGCACCGGTACCGGCGTCCTCGCGCCAAGGAAGGCGTGACCGTCGGCGACCCGGATCCTGCCACGGCGAGTCCAGCCCGTGAGCAGGGCGTCGACCGCCCCCGGGATACCACGGGTCAACTCGCCTGCCTGCCGGGCGAGGACGGCGTCGGGCTTCGCCCGCAACCACCGCGCGACCAGCGCGGTGACGTCATCCGGTCCCAGCGGGGACAGCTCCACCGTGCGGGCCCCCTCGACACCGGCCAGCCGCTCCAGGAGCCCGGCCGGACCCTCGCGGCCTGGCGCCCGGGCCTCCTTGGCCTTCCGTCCACGGCGTGAGGTGCCCGAGCCGACGGCGTCCGGCGCGCCCTCTCTCGTGCGCCCTGGGCCCGGCGCGACGTGCCGCACCGCGGAAACCACCAGCCGGACACCGGGCGCGAGCCGCGAGATGTCGATCCGGCACAGTACGGCCAGGGAGTCGGGATCGGCATGCTGGACGTCGTCGACCATGACGGCGAGCGGCGTGGCATGGACAAGGGAGGCGTGCAGCAACGCGTGCATCGCCGTCGGGTCACGCTTGTCGAAAGCGGACAGCGCCCGAGTGACCAGTTCTCCGGTCGGCCGCTGCCGTGGCGAGGCGGATCGGTGCTCTTCGAGCGCCAGGACCAGCCGCAGGGCCAGCAGCAGAGGCTGTTCACCGTCGCCAGGAACACAGTGCACCGCAAGCACGGCGGTCCCTCGTGCACGCAGTCGTTCGCCGACCGCTTTCAGGAACACACTGCGTCCCACACCGTGTTCGCCCCGGATGAGCACCAGGCGCGGGCCGTCGAGATCGTTGAGGAAGTCGTGGATCTTCTCCGACTCACTCTCGCGGCCGATCAGACGCTCGTCGGTGCGGTCCAGGCCCGCGGGCGTACCCCAGCGGATCGTTCGTTGGTGTCCGGCCACGCAGCCACTGTGCGGTAATTCCTTGTTCAGGCATATGCCCGGGCGGACAGGAACGCGGCCACCTCCGGCGGTGTGACCGCACCCGGCCTGTCTTCGGCACGCGGACACGATGAGCGTCGTCGCCACGCCGTGGACCGCCAGGGCCCGTGCGCGCCAACTTCTGGCTCCAGAAGTGCCGTTCATTTCCGGCCAGGTAAAGGGAACGGAAAGTTTCTAAGAGCCATCTCCCCTCTGGGTTCAGGAGAACGAGCGGAGCGGCACCGTGCGGCAACAGCGTGGAGCGGTCATCGGCAGGGACGACGCGGTCCGTGACGTAGTGGAGGCCCTGCGCGCCACCGGTGAAGCGGCCCGTGTTCTGCTGGTCACCGCAGAGGCAGGGATGGGCAAGACCGCGGTGCTTGAGCAGGCGCAGCGTGCGGCAGCCCAGGACGGCACCGCGGTGGTGAGGCTCGGCTGGGAAGACGAAGACTCCGAGGACACGGCCGACGCTTTCGTCCTCGACACGGGCTGCGGCCTGACCGTCGAGGATCCCGACGGCTGCCTGCCGCCTCTCACGGCGGCCCGCCGAGCACAGGTGCGCGCCGCCGTGCGGGAGGGCTGGGCGAGCGCGCTGTCCGCCTTCTCCGAGGTACTGATGGAGGCGTTCCGCCAGACCCCGTTCGCGCTGGTTGTCGACGGCGTCGAGCGGATGCCGCAGCGCAGTGCCGATGCGTTGGCGCTGCTGCTGCGGGTCTTCCGCCCGCGAGGTGTACCCGTGGTGATGGCCGGGCGGCCGGGGCCCGCGGCGGAACCCGGCCGCGCCCGGCTGACGGCAGCGGCTGACCAGGTCCTGGAACTGCTCCCGCTGCAGCCTGCCGACGTCGCCGCGCTCGTCGACGTCCACGTCACACGGCGGTTCGGCCGTCCGGCCGAATCCGCGGTGGCGGATGCCGTGTCGCGGGCGCTGGGCACGCTGGCGGGCAACCCCCGCGCCGTGCTGTCGGTGCTCGACGCGCTGGACGAGCAGGACCTGGTGGAACTCGACGGTCGGTTATGCCTCACGCTGCCGGACGAACAGCTGCGCTTGGCCACCGGGACGGCCGAGCTGCTCCAGTTCGGATGGCCCGACACACCGGCGGACGCCACGACCATCAAGGCGGCGATCGTCACCGCCTGTGTACTGGAGCACACCGAAATGCATGTCGTTGACGCCTTCACGATGATGCCAACTGCCGGAGCCCGGTCCCTCGAGTACGCACTGGACCGCCTGATCAAGCACGGAATCCTGACCGTGGACCCGCAGGGCCTCCTGTCATTCGCCGTCCCGGCGCTCCGCGCGGCCTTGCGGACCCTGCCCGTCCAGGGCGACCTGCAGGGCAACTCCGCTCGGTACATCAAGCGGTTGGCGGACAAGGTCGGTGCCGAAGGCACCGGCCGCGCCTACCCGTGGCTCGCCGATCGCGTCGCAACCTCCGGCCCGCGCCTGGACGATGCCCTCGCCGTGCCGCTGCTGCTGGCCGCGGCCCGCCAGGAGGCCAGGACCAACTGGCCCCGATCGGCCCGCGCTTACGCGGCCGCGCTTCACCGGCTCGCACCACAGGACCAGCGCGTCCGCGGTGTGCTCCACGAGGCGAGCAGCCTGAGTCTGCGACACGGCGACCACGAAGGGCTCTTGGCGCTCGGCAAGCCGCTGCTCGACCTCGTGGACCCACCGCACACCGAACACACCGAGGGCGTCGAGAGAGCGGCCGGCCTGTCGAGCGTTGCCACCGCGTGGGTGTGGGCAGCCCTTCACGAACACCGGGCCCCTTGCGCCGATGGCGTCCACCGTCGCCTGGGCAAGGTCGCCGGCCGGTTTCCCGCCGCGGCCAGACTCGCGGCGCTCGGCGGCCTCTACGGCATCGGCCCGCTGTCCGCTCGGCCGACCGAGGCCTCACGCCACATCCAGGACACCTCCGGTCCTGGACACCGCCGCATGCCGCTGCCCAAGCCCACCGAACTCCACCTGATGACCGCCGCGGTCGGCAGCCACACCGAACTGAGCCGCGCGCGGCAGCACATGCCCCCCGACGCCATCGACGACCACTCCCTGGACCAGCTGCGCGGCGCCGCCGCATACGCGGACCTCGCCGGCGCTCTCGCGGCAGTACTCGGCGACCGCTATGTCGCGGCACCCGAGGGCATCGCCGTCCAGTACCGGGGCATGGTGCGCGACTACCTGTCAGGGGACTGGGACGCCGCTCTGGCGGCCGCCCGCCGCATCGAGGTGCGTAGCCGCACCCACACAGCGGCGGGCACCCCGCACCTGCCACGGGCACTGACCGCGGAGATCCACTGCGCGCGCGGGGACGTCGCACGCGCCACAACGTGGCTCGACCTGGTCCCCGACACCCTCACTCATCCTCTGGCCGCCCGCGCGCGGCTGGCGGTCCGGTACTGGTCGGGCCGACGCGAGGAGGCGCTGGAGGAAGCCTGGCACGACGCTCGGCAGGCACGAAAGGACGGCCGCCTCGCCGGTGTCGAGCGGCTGCTGCTGCGCATCCTGTCGCTCGCCGCCCACGCGGATCAGCCGTACGCGGTCCAACAGGCCCTGGAGGAAGTGGAGACCCTGCACGATGAGGCAGCCACTCCCATGACCCACGAGGCTCTCCTTCTCGCACGCGGCATCGCGCACCACGACGCGGACAGCGCGCTGACCGCCCACCAGTTGATCAAGCTCCGCGGCGACGTGCACCTGAGCGTCCTCTGCTGCCTGTGCCTGACACACGTCGCCGACGACCCCGGGCGCTGGCTGACCGAGGCCGTGGGCAACGCTCACACCCTCGGCCTGGGAGGCCCTTTCCGCACCGCGGTCACCCGTGCCGCGCGGCAGCGCGACATCCCCGTACCGAGACTCCGCCAAGGCCGGCAGAAGCTGACCGAACTCGACATCAGGCTGGTGCGCATGGTCACTGACGGCGCGAGCAACCGGCAGATCGCCGCAGAACTCGCCTGCAGCCCCAAAACGGTGGAACAGCGCCTGACGCGACTGTTCCAGCGCACAGGCTCCCGCTCCCGGAGGGAACTCACCGCCGCCTGGCTCAACGGAAGCCTCACCCAGACCGCCTCCGGCCCCTCCAGCCTGGACGACCACTGAACCCGGTGAACACCGACCCGCGCCGCACCTCGGTCGTATGCGCCGATGACGCAGTCAGCCGACTGGTTGGTCGGCCCCCGCCGCCACGATCAGTCGGGCCGCGCTGGTGACCGAGGAGTCCAGGAAGAACTCGGCAATCGGGACCTGTACCGCGAACACACTCTTGAGACGGGAGACGAGCCGCAGCGCGGCCAGGGAGTGGAAACCCAGCGCGAAAATGTCCGTCCGCAGGTCGATCGTCGGTACTTTGAGTACCTCACAGTAGACCTCCGCGACCTTGACTTCGAGCTCGCTGCCCTGCGCCTCCTCGGGGACGACAGGCTCGCGGCTCTCCAGTGCGAGCAGGGCTGCTTGGTCAACCTTGCCGTGCGAGGTGAGCGGGAACCGTTCAACTACTGAGATGTGAGCGGGAACCAGGTGCGGGGGAAGCTGGGTGCGAGCGTACGCCGCGACTGTTGCCTCGTCGGCGTACGCACCGATCAGGAACGCGATCAGTTCGAGCTCGGCCGCTGGATCAGCCTCGGTGCGCCGAGGCACGACCAGGCTGCGCGCCACGTCCGGATGGCCGTCGAGTACCGATTCGATCTCGGCGAGCTCGACCCGATGGCCGCGCAGTTTGAGCTGACGGTCCACGCGGCCGAGGAATTCGAGGTCACCTTCGGTGGTCCAGCGGCCTTGGTCGCCGGTGCGATACATACGTGCGCCCGGCTCGGCCGCGAAGGGGTCCGCCAAGAAGCGCTCGGCGGTCTGCTCGGGCCGGTTGAGCAAGCCGTCGCAGACGCCGGGGCCGGCCAGGTAGATCTCCCCTGGCACGCCGCGTCCGACCGGTGCGAGCAAGGCGTCGAGCACGTAGACGGCGGCGTGCGGCATGGGGCGTCCGATCGGCAGCGCCTCGCGGTCGAAGTCAGCACCAGGCCGGTACGTCGTGCTGGTCACCGCCGTTTCGGTGAGCCCATAGACATTGGTGAGCGGAATCCCGAAGTCCAACCAGCGCTGGTAGACCTCGATCGGCGCGCGTTCACCGCCGACCAGCACGCGCCGCAAGGTGTGCGGAATGGGGACGACAGCCGGGTCGACCAGGCGCACCACATCGATCCAGTAGGCGGTGGGGAGCTCGCACATGGTGATCTCGCGCTCTGCGAGGAGGTGCAGCAGTTGCTCCGGGCTGGTCCGGCCGAGCACGCCGTCGAAGAAGACGACACAGCCACCGGCCAGCCAGGTGGGGAAGAGCTCCTCGACATGTACGTCGAAGGTCATCGCGGCGACCTGCAGCATCCTGTCTTCCGGGCCCAGCTCGAACGTGTCCACCGCGGCGCGGGTGAACGCGGTCAGGTTGACATGGGTGACGAGGGTGCCCTTGGGCACTCCCGTCGAGCCGGAGGTGAACGGGACATACGCGACCTGACGGGCTGTCACAGCGACGTCATCGAGATCCTCATCGGTCTGGGCCCCGATCGAGGAAGCAACCGCCGGATCGTCGAGGGCGACCACATGGTGGGCCCCGGCAAAGTCCTCGGCAAGGTCCACGACCGTGAGCACCAAGCGGGGCGCGGTCTCGGCGAGGACATGCGCCTTGCGGCTGCCGGGCGCGTCCGGAGCCACAGGGACGTAGGCCCCGCCCGCCTTCAGCACGGCGAGCACGGCGGACGGCCAGGAGGAGCCATGGGGCAGGGCGAGCGCCACCCGATCGCCCGTGCGAAGGCCTAGCTGACGCAGATGCCGCGCGAGCCGGTTGGCCTGGCTGTTGAGCTGTGCGTAACTGACCGGAGTACCGTCTTCACGCTCGATCGCCGGCGCATCTGGGCTCTGCCGGACCCGTCGCTCGAACAGCGCGTGCAGGGTGGCCGCCTCGTCCCCCGGCACGGGTCGGCCGGTGAGCTCCCGATCGGGCGCGGCGTCGGTCGACGTGCGAAGCGCTCCCAGTGGGGACTCGGGGTGGGACACGGCCTCACCGAGCAACGCCAGGTAGCTCTCGGCCATTGCCTCGATGGTGCCCGGGTCGAACAGTTCACTGTCGTACTCGAACTGAAGGCTCAGCTCCCCCAGCGCGTCCACAGCGCCGAGGCTGAGACGGAACCGGGCCCCGCCATTGGGCAACTCGTACAGCTCCGTCACCGCGCAGCCCGGCAGCGTGGCCTCGAACTCCGTGGACTGCTCGAAGGAGAACATCGTCTGGAAGAGCGGAGTCTCACGCGAGGTGCGTTGAGAGCCGACCCGTCTGGCGAGCTCGGTGAAGGGCGCGTCCTGTGAGGAGAGCGCGTCGAAAGTACTCAGCTGGAGTTCGCGGACCAGGGAGGCGAAGGACACGTCCCCGTCCAGCCGCAGTCGCAACGGCATGGTGTTGGCGAACAGCCCGATGAGCGACTGGTACTCGGGCCGGGTCCGTCCTGCCAGAGGCGTTCCGATCAGCAGGTCGTCCTGACGGGTGTGGCGGGCCAGCAGCACGCCCCAGACACCGCCGAGCATCGCGAAGGGCGTGACCCCGAGCCGCTTGGCGCAGACGTAGGTATCGGCCCGAAGCCGCTCCGGCACCACTGTCGTGAACTGGTCCCCCCGGTAGTCCCGGGACTCCCCTGAACTGTGATCGACCGGCAGTGCGAGGATCGTCGACGCACCGTCCAATTCCCGGGCCCACGCGTCGAGTGCGTTGCCGTACCCGCCGTCCTCGGTGATGCGCCGCTGTTCGGCGGCGAAGTCGCGGTACTGCGTGGTGAGGTCGGGCAGATCGGGCTCACCGCCCGCGTGCCATGCGGTGTAGAGCGCGACGAACTCGGTCCAGAACAGACGTAGCGACCAACCGTCCGCGACGATGTGGTGCATGTCGAGGTAGAACGCGTAGGCGTCGTCCTCAAGACGCAGCACAGCAGCCCGCAGCAGCGGGCCGTGCACAAGGTCGAAGGGCTCGCGAGCGGTGGTCTCGACGAACACACGCCACTCGTCGGGCCGGGCGCGGAAGTCGAACACAGGCAGCGCGAAGGGCTCCGTCGGATCTGTGATGAGGTGCAGTTCGCCGTTTTCCTCGCCCACCCGGGAGCGCAGCACCTCATGCCGGCGCACGATCTCGGTCACGCAGCGCGCGGCGAGGTCCGTGTCCAAGGCGCCACGCAGTCGGATCACCATGGGTATTCCGTAGACGCTGCGGCTCGGGGCGAGTTGCTCAGCGATCCAGATCTGCTCCTGCAGGAGGGAGATCCTCTCGCTCGGTCGGTTGCCCATGGGTGCTCCGGTCGGGTGCGTGGCCTTCGGAGTGGTGGTTGGCTCGGTCTTCATGATCCGCTCTTCCTGACAGTCGGCTAGTAACCGAGTTCCCGGTCGATCAGGCCGATCGGCTCAAGGCCGTTCGCCAGTCGACGAATGTTGCGCCGGACCAGGTCGACGAAGGGTCCGAGTGCGTGGTCCAGATCGCCCGCGCAGTGCGCGGTGATCACACAGGTGGGGAGGGACCACAGCGGGTGCTCCGGAGGAAGCGGCTCGGGGTCGGTGACGTCCAGGCCGGCGCCGGCGATCCACCCGGAGGTCAGCGCACGTACGAGGTCATCTGTGACGACAAGCCCGCCGCGCGCCACGTTCACCAGGCACGCGTCCCGACGCATGGACCTGAGTCTGACCGCGTCGATCAGCCCGGCCGTGTCCGCGGTCAGCGGCGCCGCGAGGAAGACCACACGAGCCTCGGGCAGCCATGCGTCGAGGCGGTCGGGCGTGCCGACCTCGGCGCCCGCCATCGGGGCGCCGCCACGGCACACCACCTTGGGGCGGACCCTGAACGGGCGCAGCAGTGCGAGCAGTGCCCGGGCGATCCCGCCGCCGCCCACCACAAGGACCTCGGCGTTCGTCAGTCCGACGGCGGGGCGCGGCAGCCACGCGCCGGCCCTCACGGAGGCGGTGCCCTGACGCAGCACGGTCAGCGCGAGCATGAGGGCGTGTTCAGCCACCAGCTCGGACTGGACGCCCGCGGCACGGCTCCAGCGGATCCGCTGATCCATGAGCGGCAGGTAGTTCTCGACGCCGGCGCTCGCCAGTTGAACCCAGCGCACGGACGGCGCGCACTCCAGCGCGGCTGCCAGCGCCGAGGGCCGCTCGCCCGTCCAGATCAGGCCCTGAGCCCGGTCCGGCGGAGCCAGTCGAACGCCTGAAGCATGCAGCGCTGTCATGAGATCGGCGGGCGCCGGTTCCGGAAGCACTGCCACTGGCAGGTCGGGAAGCATGCTCACCGGCCACTGCCCGGCTTGCCCACCGCCGTGACGTCCGCCTTCGCGTCGGCCAGCGCTGCCACGCCGCGTACCGTATACGCGTCGAAGACCTCCCGGAAACCGAGGCTGATGCCCACGTCTGTGCGGATCCAGCTGATCAGCCGCAGCATGAACAGCGAATCCCCGCCCAGGTCGAGCAGGTTGTCGAGCACACCGATCTCGTCGAGTCCCAGTAGCTCCGCCGCGGCGGCGCCGACGCGCCGCTCGATCTCGCCTGTCGGCGGCACGAACTCGGTGGGCAGGTCGGGCCGACGCCTCGGCGGCTGCGGAAGCTTCGCGTGGTCGATTTTCCGATGCGTCGTCAGCGGAAACTCGTCCAGCCGCATCAGCGCCGAAGGGATCAGATAGGTCGGCAGTTCGTCGGCGAGGAAAGATCGCAGCTCACCGGCGCTCACCGTGTCCCGGTCAGCAGTCACGTAGCCGATCAGACGCTGCTCGCCCGACGCGTCTCGACCAGTCGTGACCAGGGCTTGACGCACCGCTGGGTGCCGGTCGAGCGCAGCCTCGATCTCGCCTGGTTCGACGCGATATCCACGCACCTTGACTTGCTGGTCGCCGCGTCCGAGGAATTGCAGCCGACCGTCGGGAAGACGGCGTACCCGATCGCCGGTGCGGTACAGCCTGGCCCCCGGAATCCCCGAGTAGCGGTCGGCGACGAACTTCTCCGCGGTGACGTCGGGTCTGCCCAGGTAGCCGCGGGCCAGCGAGTCACCACCGACGAGCAGCTCGCCCTCGGCATCTGCGGGAACGAGTTCGAGCCGCTCGTCGACGACGAACATGCGGGTTCCGGCGATGGCATCGCCCATGGACAGCACCCCGTCCTTGGGTGCTTGTCCGGGCGGCACGCTCCAGTACGACGCGGTCGCAGTGGTCTCGGTCGGCCCGTAGACGTGCGCCAGCGGAAGGCGGAAGCGGTTCCAGTGCCGGACGGCTTCGGGCATGGCGCGATCTCCTCCCATGACGACCAGGCGCAGCGACGGGGGCAGCGCCCCGCCGGTGTCCACGAGGTGGCCAACCAGCAGGTGCCAGTGCGCGGTCTGCATCTCCAGCAGCGTGATGTCGTGCGCGGTGAGGAAGTCGAGCAGTGCCTCCACCGGGGAGAGCGCGACCCGGTCGGCCGGGAACACGCTTGTCCCGCCCTGCACGAGTGGGGGGAACAGCTCCTCGAGTGAGGCGGAGAACGCGGCGGCGGCCAGCATCAGGTAGCGGTCACGCGGCCCCATGCCGAACTCGGCACTCGCGGCGGCTGCGAGATTCGCCAGGCCGAGATGGGTGATCATGACGCCTTTGGGCGCTCCGGTGGAACCCGAGGTGTAGATGACGCAGGCCAGATCGTCCGGTGCGGCTGCGGGGGCGTCCGGGCGGGGAGACAGGCGCCCCCGGTCCGGCGCAAGCGTCGTGACGGGCAAGCTGGTTGGCCCGTCCTGCGCTCCGTCCACGATGAGAATCTTGATGCCGGAGTCTGCCGCGAGGAAACTCTTGCGCTGGTCGGGGTAGTCCGGGTCGATGGGCACGTAGGCCGCTCGCGCACGCAGCACGCCGAGTATCGCGACGAGCAGGTCGGCGGAGTGACGCATCATCACGCCGACGCGATCGCCGGGAAGCACTCCCGCCTCCGCCAGACGCGCCGCCATGTGCTCGGCTTCGGCGATGAGTTCGGCGTAGGTCAGCGCCCGCTGTGCGTCCTCGGTGGCGGGGGCGTGCGGCGTCACCCTTGAGTGCTGCTCAAGCAGGTGCGGGATGAGCTTCGGCGCGTCGTCACGCGCTGATTGGACGTCGGCGTTCACGCAGCGGACTCCTCAGGGGTGGGCGACGTCGACGTCAAGAGGCCTGCGGCGGCGTCAACCTGCTCGGCCATCAGCTTCACGACGGGTGTGACACCACTGCCCGGCAGCACCGGGGCGCCGAGGGCCGCGAACCCGGTCTCGAGCGCGGCCAGCGCGGTCACCAGGTCGAGCGGGTCGGCGTGGCCGCAGTGACCGATCCGTACCACTTGGTCGGCCAGTTCTCCGTTGCCGGTGGTCAGCTGGACGCCTGTGTGCTCGACCACCGCGTCGACGAGAGGTTGCGCGCCTATTCCGGGCGGTGTGAACGCGGCCGTCACGATGCCGTTGCGCGCCGCTTCCGGGGTCAGCAGCCGGAGTCCGAGGCCGCGCAGGCCCGCTCTGGCCATCCGGCCGAGCTCCGCATGCCGCCGGTGGCGCTGCTCCATGCCTTCAGCGAGTACCTGTTCGAGCGCCGCGGACAACTGGAGCAGCACGCCGATCGCCGGCGTCCAGGGGGTACGCGGGACGGAGTGGCTCAGGCTGTCACGCGTGATCGTCCAGTCGAAGTAGTACCGCAGGTGCCTGGCCTTGGCGTGCCGGCGCCAGGCGCGCTCACTGACCGAGACGAAAGAGACCCCTGGCGGCGCCATCAGCGCCTTCTGCGTCCCGCCGACCACGACGTCCAACCCCCACGCGTCGGCCTGCATCTCGCAGCCGCCGGCCCCGGAGGCCGAGTCCACGATCGTCAGCACACCGCGGGTCGCGCGCCCGATGGCCTCGAGGTCGGTGACGACGCCTGTGGAGGTCTCGCAATGGACGACGATCGCCGCGACGATCTGTGGGTCGGCCGCCAGGCAGGCTTCGACCGCTGCGGGGTCCGGCTCGCAACCCCACTCGACGTCGAGTACGACGGTCTCCAGGCCATAAGCGCGGCACAGCTCCACCCAGCGCCTTCCAAAGGCGCCGTTGTCCACCACGAGTACCTTGTCCCCTGGACTGAAGAGGTTTTGCACCGCGCTCTCGAACGCACCCGTGGTGCTTGACGAGAAGACCAGCACGTCCCCCGCGGTACCAAGCACATGCCTGAGCCCGTCGATGATGCGTGTGAATATGCCTGCGAAGTCCTCGGTGCGCTCGTCGACCATGGGGTGCGTCGCCGCCGCGATGACTGCGGGCGGCAGCGGGGTCGGGCCCGGTATGGCCAATCTGTCCTTGTACATCATCTTCCTGATTCCTTCGTGCCGCGGTGGTCCGGCTTCGTCAATGGCTCGTCTGCAGTCGCGTACCGCTCAGCGAACCGACGCCTCACTGCCGCCGTCAGGTACGTGCGGTTCGATGGCGTTCCTGGAGAGCTCGGCGTCGTCCGGCTCGTCCTGCACCTGTAGCTCTGGTTGCTCAACCCTGGCCAGGGCAAGGGCGAACATTGCCGTGCCCACCACAGCGAGCACAGCACAGCCCACCAGCACCGGGCGTAGGCCGAACAGGATGCCCAGGGGGCCGGCCACGGCGAAGCCGACCGGCTGGGCGATCTCCGAGGCCATCAGGTCGAAGGCGGCCACCCGGCCGAGTACCGCGCTCGGTACGGCTCGCTGCATGAGGGTCTGGAAGAACACTCCTTGCAGGCCGATCGCACAGCCGGAGAGCACTGCGGCGCCCCCCACCACCACCGTCGGCACGCCGGAGCCGAGGGCCAACGCTTCGAAGACGATCAGCGGTGGCAGCCACGCTATGAAGACCACCGGTCGCTTCGGCTTGATCCGCCCGGCGGTGAACTGCGCGCAGACCATGCCGATGGTCATGCAGGTGCCGATGACACCCCAAGCTGCGGGACCGCCCAGATAGGTGTCGGCCACCAACGGGCCGAGGACCGCGAGGGGAGCCAGCAGGACCATCGAGAACAACGTCCACTGCAAGGTGAGCAGCCATAGCCAGCGGCGTATGTGGAACTCCCGCCATCCTTGCCGCAACTGCGTGAGCGTCCCGCCATGGTGTTCCGGCTCGGCTTCGCCCTTGGCAGGGATCCTGGCGAATACGAGACAAAGAGTGATGACCAGCATCAGCACGCTCTCCACCAGGAAAGCGGCTCCCGAACCGTACGCCGCCACGATCACTCCTGCCGACGCAGGGGCCACCGTCCACGCCAGCGAGGAAAAGGTGCCCATCAACGCATTGGCCTCGTCCAGGTCATCTCGCGCGACGATGTCCGGCAAGATCGCCATGCTGGCCGGACCGAAGAGCGCGTCAGCGCCGCCGTATACGACCGCCAGAGCGAAGAACCAGCCGAGTGTCGCGGTATCCGTGAGTAGCCCTAGCGCC
Source organism: Streptomyces alboflavus (assembly GCF_000716675.1). Lineage (GTDB taxonomy): Bacteria > Actinomycetota > Actinomycetes > Streptomycetales > Streptomycetaceae > Streptomyces > Streptomyces alboflavus. Next base: position 101,671 of record NZ_JNXT01000009.1, on the reverse strand, counting down.
AAGGTCGCCGCCGCGACCAGGCGTACGATCGACGAAACGACGAGCAACGCGGCACGCGGAAAGCGGTCCGCCGCGACGCCGGCAAACAGCGACAAGGCGAGCGAGACCACCGCCTGAACCCCGAGGACAAGGCCGAGGTCGCTCGCAGAATCAGTGGTGTGGAGGACAGCGAAGCTCAAGGCGACCGGCAGGAAGCCGTTGGCCAAGCTGGAGCCCAGCCGAGCGGCCAATAAGCAGGCGAAGTGTCGGTCAGCCAGCAGCCTTCTGCGTTTGCCTCGGCGTCCTCGTTCGCCGGAGACCCCTACATCGCTCATTGCGCCTCTTTCCGCGCGTGCTGGTTTCAGGTCCCGGCACGAGGGCTAGGTATTGGTTTCTTCGGGTCCGGTCGGGCAGCGATACCACAGCGATGGGCCGTCAAGAGGTTGTCGCCTCGACCAGGGACTTGGGCCGCATGTCCGTCCAGTTCCGTTTCACGTACTCCAGGCAGTCCTCTCGCCCAGCTTCGCCGTGTACTACGGTCCAGCCCTTGGGCGCAGTGACGGCGGCGGGCCACAACGAGTGCTGGCCCTCAGCATTGACCAGCACCAGGTACACGCCGTCTTGGTCCTCGAATGGATTCGCCATTGCTTTCACTCCCCTGAGTAAGTTGTCATCATCCGGCAGCGGCCGCGCAATTCGATATGCGTGCCGAATTCATGGGATCTTCCCCCAGCACATCGACTGTGCTGGTCGACGCATCCGGGTCCGCGACAAGAGCGGCCAGCAGCAGCCGGTATCCGTCGGCCACGCGCTGTGCGGTCTCCGGTTCGAACATGTCGAGTTGGTACTCCAGGAACGCATTTATCCCAGCCGGCTCCTTGTCCGGGCCGAAGTTCTCCCGCAGGCTCAAGGCCAGGTCGAACATGGAGCTGCCGGCGTCGATGTCCCATGGCACGTCGGTCAATCCATCCAGATTGAGCCCGGCGTCGGTGTCGTTCTCCACGGTGAACATGACCTGGAAAAGCGGGTGACGGGTCCGCGAGCGGGCCGGATTGAGTTCCCTGACCAGGTGATCGAAGGGGATGTCCTGGTTGTCGTAGGCATCAAGGGCGACGGCCTGGACCCGTTTGACCAGGTCTCGCAGACTCGGGTCGCCGGAGACGTCGACGCGGAACACCAGCATATTGACGAAGTACCCGATGAGATCGGTCAGCGCGTCATCCATGCGGCCGGCCACGGGTGAGCCCATCGGAATGTCGGTGCCCGCACCGAGCTTGCTCAGCAGCGCCGCAAACCCGGCCTGCAACACCATGAACATGGTCGCTTTCTCGGTGCGGGCGACCTCGGTCAGTGCCGTATGCAGATCGGCGTCGAGGGTGAACTCGATCGTGCCCCCGGCGAAGTCGGACAGCGGTTGGCGCGGGTGATCCACCGGCAACCGCAGCTCCTGGGGTATGCCGTCGAGCACCGAGCGCCAGTGCGCGAGCTGTCTCGACGCCAGGCTGTCCGGGTCCTCCTCGCGGCCCAGCAACCGCCTCTGCCAGAGCGCGTAGTCGGCGTACTGGACAGGCAGCGGCGGCATGTTCGGCTCGGCACCACGGCGCCGCGCCGCGTAGGCCCGGGCGAGGTCTCGGGTGAGCGGACCCAACGACCAGCCATCGCTGACGATGTGGTGCATCGAGATGAGCAGCACGTGCTCCTGCGGCCCCAGTGCGAACAGCCATGCCCGAATCGGCAGGTCGCACACAAGGTCGAACGGGAGTTCCGAGGCCTCGTGCATCGCCTCGTGCAGCTCTTCCTCGGCGAGCTCCTCGTACTCCAGTCTCACCGCGCATTCCGAGATGTCCAGGACGACCTGGTGCGGCTCGCCCCCACTGTCCCGGATCACCGTGCGGAGCGATTCATGCCGCTGCACGACGTCCCGCACTGCCTCCTCCAGGGCCGTGCTGTCCAGCTGCCCCGTCAGCCGCGAAGCGAGCTGCATGGTGTATATCGAGCTGCCCGGATTCATCTGGTGGATGAACCACAGTCCGAGCTGCCCGAACGACAGAGGGATCATGACTGGTCCCACATGGTGTTGGCGGTACGGGAGGATCGAATGTGGTCACGCGAACGGCTTGACTCAATCATTGAGATCCCTACTCCTCTGGAAGTCATCCGGCGCCCGCCCTGGGTCAGCGGGCCGTCGGGAGGAGTGCCGGCCGGGTGATGACGGCGATCTGACCAGAGTCGATCTGCGCCGCGAGCAACGCCGCGGTAGGCGCCTGGAACAGGGTCTTGATACCGATCTCCACACCCATGACACTGCGGATCCGGCTCAGCAGACGCACCGCGTGCAGCGACTGGCCGCCGAGTTCGAAGAAGCTCTCGTCCACGCCGACCGCAGCGAGGTCCAGCACCTCGCCGATGAGCTTGCACAGTTGCTGCTCGCGCGCGGTCCCCGGGCTGCGGTCCGTGACAGATGCACGATCATCCGGAGCAGGCAGGTTACGCCGGTCCACCTTGCCGTTCGTGGTCAACGGCAGGTTCTGCAAGCGCACCACGGCAGACGGGAGCAGGTAACCGGGCAACTGTGACGCGGCGTGGCCGAGGATCTCCTCGTTGGTCGCCTGGGCCACTACGTAGGCGACGACTTGCCGCAGCCCCGGCCTGTCCTCGCGCACCACGACGGCGGTCTGTTCCACACCTGGGTGCGCCGCGATCACGTTCTCGATCTCGCCGAGCTCGATCCGGAAGCCGTTCATCTTGACCTGGTCGTCCCGGCGCCCGACGTACTCAAGAGTCCCGTCGTCACGCCAGCGGGCCCGATCCCCGGTGCGATACATCCGCCCCCCGGCCGGACCGAAGGGACAGGCGACGAAGGCGGCCGCAGTGAGGTCGGGTCGGCTGAGATATCCGCGGGCCAGCCCGGCGCCGCCAAGGTACAGCTCGCCCGCCACGCCCACCGGCAGCGGCCGCAGGCCCTCGTCCAGGACGAAGACCTGGGTGCCGGCGATGGGCCGGCCGATGGGTGGCGGTTCGTTCCCCTCGTTCCCCGTCAGCGGGCCGATCAGCGTGGCGCACACGGTGGCCTCGGTAGGCCCGTAAGCGTTGAACATGCTGCAACGCCCGGACCAGCGTGCGGCGAGGTCGGCGGTCAGCCTCTCCCCGGCAACCACGACGGTCAGGTCCGCGGGCAGATCCTCGTCGGGGGAGAGCGAGGCGAGTACCGAGGGCGGCACGGTCACGTGCGTCGCGTTCTCTCGGACGAGCACGGCTTCGAACGAACCTCCGACGAAGTCGTGAAGAGCCGGGACGAACACCGCCGTAGCGCCGCTGAGCAGAGCCATGCAGAGCTCCGAGACAAAGGCGTCGAAACTTGGACTGGCGAATTGCAGGACCCTGCTGTCGGACCGCACGCCGAATGCCTCGATCTGCGCGCCGGAGAGCCCGGCGAGGCCCGCGTGCGTGACTGTCACGCCCTTCGGTGTCCCGGTCGAACCGGAGGTGTAGATGACGTATGCCGGATGCGCGAGCGTGAGAGGGTGCGACCGCTGTGCGTCGGAGAGGTTCGACGCGTCCACGTCCGCGTCCAGCCCGGCCTGCTGTTCGTCGAGGACCAGAATCGGCGTCGTCCAGGGCTGGGCCGTGGCGCCCGCGGCATCGGTCAGCAGCAGGGCGGGACGCGCGTCGCCAACGACGTACTCGATTCGCTTGGTCGGATAGGCCGGGTCGAGCGGCAGGAACGCGGCACCCGCCTTGCTGATCGCGAGGATGGCCAGGACCAGGAGCGGGCCGCTGGGCAACGCGACCCCCACCAGCTTCTCGGGTCCCATTCCGCGGGCGGTCAGAACTCTGGCGAGCCGGTTGGCCCGCTCGTTGAGTTGTCGGTAGCTCCACCGCGACTCGCCGCAGGAGACCGCGCACGCGTCGGGGCGCCGCGCGACCTGGGCCTCGAAGAGCGAGGGGAGGACGACGGGATCGTATGTCGCGCCGTCTCCGCTCTGCTGCGTCACCAGCAGAGCCTGTTCCTCCTGTGAGGCCAGTGGAATCTCGCACAGCGGTCGGTTCGGCGAGCGGACCGCGTTGGCGAGGAAGGTCGTGTAGTGCGTGGCGATGCGGCGGATCGTCTCCGGCGCGAACAGATCGGTCGCGTACTCGATTTCCGCTTCGAGTCGGCCGTCCCGCTCAACGACCTCGATGCTCAGGTCAAGTTTGCTGGCGGTGCGCGGTGGCGGTGCGGCTCCCTCGATCGTCAGTCCCGCGACGTGTGTGGACTCCTCCAGCGCCTCGTCGTAGATGAACGCCGTCTGGAACAGCGGATTGCGGCTCGGGTCGTGTGGCGGACGAAGTCGCTCGATGACCTTCTCGATCGGCGCTTCCTGATGGGCGAGACCTTCGATGGAAGCCCTGCGTGTCTGGTTGACCAGGCCGTGGAAGGTCTGATCTCGCTCTGGACGTACCCGGAGGGCCAGGACATTGACGAACATGCCGACCATCTCCTCGGTGCCCGGCTCGGTCCGACCGACCATGGGGGTGCCCACCACCAGGTCCTCTTGGCCTGCGTAGCGGCCGAGAACGGCAGCCCAGCCGGCGAGCATGACCACATAGGGGGTGACGCTCCAGCGGCGGGCCGCCTCCGCGAGTTCGACGCGCAGCGAAGCCGGCAAGGTGAAGGAGTGGCTGGCGCCGTGGAAGCTCATGCGTGCGGGACGCTGGTAGTCGGTGGGCAGTTCAAGTGCGAAGGACGCGTCCTTGAGCTGGGTGCACCAGTGCTCGACCTGACTGTCCAACAGGCCCTCGTCGAGCGAGCGACGTTGCGCGACGGCGTACTGCCCGTAGGCGAGAGGCAGCACGGGGAGTTCGGGTGTGCGGCCCTCGTCCCCCGCGGCAAGAAGCTCGGCGAGCTCCTGGACCAAAACGCCGGCCGAGACTCCGTCGAAGATCAGGTGATGTATGTCCACCAGCAGGCGGTGATCCGCGGGGCCGAGGCGGTACAGGCCGAACCGCACGAGCGGCCCGTGCAAGAGGTCGAACGGAGCTGCCGTCGCGGCGCTCACCCGCTCAGTCATCTCCTGCTCCGAGGCCACATCCTGCGGATCGAGCCGTACGGGGCGTGCGGGGACGACGACGAACCGGGGCGAGCCAGACGCGACGGACACCACTGAGTGCAGCACTTCGTGCCGTTCGACGATATGGGTCAGTGCCACCTCGAGCAGCCCGGGGTCCAGCTCGCCGCGCAGGGCGAACACGACCGGGGCCCCGTAGTGCGAGCCCTCAACGGCGAGCTGCTCGGAGACCCAGATTCGCTCCTGTGCCAGGGAAAGGGGGAAATCCCTGTCAACGCGGCGGTCCTGGCCGTCTTTCGGTTGCATCGCAGAGTCTTGGGTGGTCGACACTGACGTCTCCCAGTCGTTTCCGGGTAGGGTCCGTCCGGCCGCGAGGGCCGAGGCGCTGTCGGTCGTCAATGGATCACTCGCGCGTCGTGGCTGATGCGGCGATCGCGCGACTTCCGCAGGTCGCGCGCCACGTTCAGCCTCTTGAGCCAGCGGTCCGTGCCGTCGAAGCGGGCAGTGAACGGCACCCTGCCGTGGACGATCTTGTAGTTGTCCACGAAGAGCAGTTCACCCGGTTCGAGCACGTAGTCCCGTATGTTGCGATCGACCTCCGCTTCGATGGCCTTCATCGCGCGGGCGCTGTCCGGGACGGTGTACGCGTCCTCCATGAAGAATGGATCGATGCGTAGATAGGGTGCTTCGCGGTCGCCGAAGAGGATGGCGACTCGGTCAGGCTCGCTGTCCTTGGCCATGATCCATTCATAGCTGCGCGCGAGCAGCTCGCGTTCGCGCGCCGACATCTCCCGGCTGTCCTCGTCGTGGTGCGGCAGATGCGAGCGGTCGGGCTTGATCGGGTACCGCTCCTGAGCGAGCAGGTCCCTGATCTCGTCGGTGAGTTCGAGGTCGTCGACCGAGGCGAAGGTCGTTGCCACCCGGTCGTGGTTGCGTAGACAGGCAAGGCCCAGGTAGTCGGCCCGCAGCGGGTGGAAGGCCTCCTCGGTGTGCCAGGTCAGCAGTTCTTCGCTGCCCGAGCCAAGCTGCTCGTTCTCGTGACCCTTGATCGGAAAGATGTCGTGCATGACCCGGCCGTCCTGCTGCGTCGCCCAGGCGATGGGGTCGCCCAGCAGAGACGCGCAGAGCATGAAGTACACCTCCGCGGGGAGCGTGGACGCCCGGCCGACCTGGGTACGCCAGTGCTCGGGAGTGGGCCCGACAGCGACGTCGTCGATCCGGAAGCCGCGGATGGACAGCACGCCGCCGGAAGCCTCCAGGCGGAACGCGTTCAGCTCAGCCCGCAGCCGCCGCGGCAGCTCGTGTGCGTACACCGCGCACTGCCGGACGAACTCCGGGTCACTGACCGAGTGGAACTTCGCCGTGACCGAAGCGAGTACGTCGTTGACTTCCTTTAACTCAATGTCCGAGAGTTCAATGCTCTGCATGTTCGTCAGGGTTCCTTTCCGCCTCACGGTTGGAGACTCGCGGCGAACTCAGCGCCCAAAATGTCCAGGCCTTTGCTCAGTTGGCTGCGATCGCCGCCGAAACCGAGCCGGACGCGGCACGGGTGGTCGAATGCCCGGCCGGGGACGAGCAGTATGTTGCTGGTCTCTCCCAGCCGACGGCATAGCTCGGTCGTGTCCCGCCACGGGCGCAGTCGCGGGAACGCTGTCACTCCGCCGAGGGGCAGCGGGAGGTCGACACGGTCCTCGTGCCGCGCGGCCCAGTCGGCCAACAGGCGTCGGTTGGCCTTGGCGTTCTTCAGCCGGGGAGCGATGAAGACGTCTGCGCGTTGTACGACGCGCAGCGCTATGTACTCAAGAAGCGGAGAGAGGCTCAGGGTGATGCGGTCGCGCAGATTGGTCATCGCCCGCAGCAGCTCCGGGTCGGCCATGCACCATCCGAAACGCATGCCGGGCAGCCCAAAAGCTTTTGAGAAGGTTCCGATCGACACAGCGCGCGGATAGCTCAGTCCGGGGTCCGGCAGCGGTGCGTCATCGTAGACCAGGTCTGTGAAAGCGCCGTCCCACAGGAGATGGGCGCCAACGTTGTCAGCGATCTCAAGCAGGCGACGGAAACCATCGAGGTCGAGTGTCGCGCCGGTCGGGTTGTGCGGAAAGTTGACCACAATAACCTTGGTGCGCGCGGTGACGAGCCTCGCAAGTTCCTCTACATCAGGCCGGAACTTGTCCTCCTCGCGCAGCCGCCAGCGCAGAACTTCGCACCCCATGGACTCCGCGACGGATACGTGCGAGTGGTAGGCCGGGTGCAGGGCGACGACTTGGTCACCCGGCTCAAGGAGGGTCTGGAGCGCGACGTAGATAGCCTCGCTGCCGCCGTGCGTAAGCATGACCCTGCGCGCGTCACCGTCCCCCCAGCGCGACGCGATGGCCTCGCGCAGGTCGTCCCGGCCCAGGCACGGACTGTCCCGGAAAACGATCTCGTCCAAATCACCGGGATCGATGCCGGCGAGTTCTCGCACCTCTCCGAGCGAGTAGTCGAGAACCCCGCTCGACCCGATGTCTATCGCAGCGTCATGATAGTGGTCACGCATCCAGTCTTCGAGCAATGCCCCATCAAAATTCATCGTTCTCCAGAACCTTGTCCTCGCGACCTGAGAACCGCGACCCCATACAGAGATCGCAAGAGGTATAGATCGAGGGTGTGAGGTCTTCTGAGGAGCAATCTATGTCCTCTCCGACAGGGGCAGTTGACAGATATTGCCCGCTACGGGATCTGTGTTGCTGCCCGTGCGTCGATGAGTCGGGTGCCCCATCTGCCGATAACCGGCATCGAGGAAGAAGAGGGCTTCCGCGGCATGAGGATGGATACGAAGACCCAGAACAGGCTGTTGTCGATCGTTGCCCGATACTGGATCAATATTGCTGCGTCATCTGCCGTCGCCGATTCGGCTGTTAAGGTCACGGAGCGCGAAACCGAGCAAACTCCGTAACAACGAAGGTGATTTCCTTGGTGGACATGCGAGCAGGGTTCGACTATGACAGCCATGACCCGGCGATAGCGGTGGATCCGTTTCCGACCTATGCGAAACTCCGCGAATCCTGCCCGGTGCAGTGGAGCCGCGCCTGGGACGGCTATTGGGTCACGACCGGCCACCGTGAGGTCTCCTCGGCGGCCCGCGACGCCCGGGCCTTCCACACCGCGCAGGACAGGGCGGACGGCACGGTGCAGGGGGTGACCATTCCCTCGCTCGGGCAGAGCAACCGGATGATACCGCTGGAACTCGACTCGCCGGAGTGCCTGAAGTACCGCAAGCTGATCTCCGTTTTCTATTCCCCGAAGCAGGTCGCCGCGCGCGCCGGCGAGGTCCGGCAGTTGGCGGCGGCCTGTATCGACGAGGTGATCGAGCGCGGCGAGTGTGACATCGTTCTGGCGATGACCGAGAAGCTGCCCAGCATGCTGACCATGCGGGACATCGGACTTCCGGAGGAGCGGTGGTTCGACATCGACTCCCTGCTCTACCGGGCGCTTTTCGCCGCTCCGCACGATCCATCGACAGCCCGCGCATGCGCGCAACTGATCTGCCTGGAGCTGGTGGAAGCACTCGACGCGCAACGGGACGGCGACAAGCGGGGGCTGCTCGGGCACCTGGCAACCTGTGAGGTCGACGGAGCACCGGTACCGGACGATGACATCGTCTCGATGATGTATTTGCTGCTGCTCGGCATCCATCCGACGTCGAGCGTGACCGCGATCGCGCTGCGTACCCTCGCCCAGCAACCCGAGATGCGGTCCCGGCTGATGTCCGACCGCTCGATGATCCGCACCGCCGTGGACGAGTTCCTGCGGTGGGTCTCGCCCGTTCAGAGCACGGGCCGGATTGCCGCCGAGGACGTCGAACTCGGCGGGCAGCGCATCGCCCGGGGCGAGCAGGTGATGCTCGGGTGGGCCGCGGCGAACCGCGACGATTCCGTCTTCCCGCACTCGGACCGGATCGACCTGGACCGCGACGCCGGCCGCCACCTCGCTTTCGGTGCCGGCCAGCACTATTGCGTGGGCGCGGCCATGGTGCGGGAGATGTTCACGGCGATGCTGGAGGAAGTGTTCGACCGGATACCGGACTACACCGTCGCCGATGACGCGGCGATCGAGTGGTTTCCGGATCTGACCCCCGTATACGGGATCAAGGCTCTGCCGATACGGTTCACGCCCGGCCGATAGGCCGGGCGTCGTTCATGACCGAGGAGTCGGCCAGGAAGCCGACGATCGGGATCTCCGCCGCGAAGGCACTGTTCAGCCTTTCAGGATCTGCAGAAGGGCGCCGCCCCGTTCGACGAGTGCGGCGACGGTGGCGGCTTCGTGCCCGACCTCGATGAACAGGCGCGCCATGGCCTACAGGGTGACCGCACGCGCGGGACGCGGAGCCGGGGGATGACCCCGGCTCCGCGTCCTGTGCGCCACCTCAGTGGTTGACGTGACCGCCGTCCATGGGGCGCCCGGCTGCCATCAGGTTCTTCAGGTCCCGGCCGTACTTGGCGACGAGGTCGCGCGTGATGCTCGGGATGTTCCCGTGCCCGGCGATCGCACCGTCCCGGACGGCGGCGCGGAACCGGTCGGAGGGGATGACGGATCCGCGTACCGGGTCCTCGGGCTCCTTGAAGCCGTGCCGGACGGGCAGCGCCGCGAACTGCCGCTGTGCCTCGGGCAGGGCGCGCATCGCCGCCTCGAACCGCAGGTACCACTCGTCGTAGTCGTCCACCCGCTCGATGGTGTGGCCGTCCTGCGCGAGCCAGTCGACGATGGCGTCGAGGGAGACACCGTCGTCGTGGGGGTTCACGAAGCTGAACGTGCGGTATCCGGACGGGGCTTCGGAGGTGCCGCCTCCCCCCAGCGCCACCACGGCGGCGGCGGTGAAGTCGACCGGCAGGCCGTCGTAGTGGGCGCGTTCGCCGTCCGCACGGTAGAAGCTGCGCGGCGCGACCCCGGTGGCGAGCACGCTGAACAGGAGGCGGCTGAACACATCGGTGACGTTGAGCTGTCCGCCGTACCGGCTGTGCGCGAGGATCATGCTGGACCGGATGCTCGTGACCGGCAGTCCGCACAGGTCGTGCGCCTCCCGCAGCAGCACCTCGCCGGCCCATTTACTGGTCGCGTACCCGTTGGCGTAGCCACCGTCGACGTTCAGGGCCGGTAGGGCGACGCGGACGTCGGAGTCCTCGTCGAGTGCCGGCCGGCAGGAGTCGGCGACCCCGACGCTGGAGATGTAGGTGATCGGCTTCGCCCGGCGGGTGAGGGCCAGCCGGACGATTTCGGCGGTGCCGACGACGTTGGCCTCGAAGAGGTGCGGGTACGGCAGGAGGTGGTTCACCACCGCACCGGCGTGGACGATCAGGTCGACCTCGTCGGCCAGCCGGTCCCAGGCCGCCTCGTCCAGGCCGAGCCGCGGTTCCGCCATGTCACCCGCCACGACCTCGAGATGGACCGCGGCCAGTTCCTCGTACGTCCGCACCAGCTCCGGGTCGCCGCTGTCGAAGGCCGCGTCCAGCCGCTGCCGGGCCGCGGTGGCGTCATCGCCGCGCACCAGGGCGATCAGCCGGCCGCCGGCCGGCGCCAGGGTGCGCAGCCATTCCAGGGCGAGGAAACGGCCGAGGTAGCCGTTCGCGCCGGTCAGCAGCACGGTGCGCGGCTCACGCTCGGCGCGGGGCAGCGCGGGGGCGTCGGCGATGAGGTGTGCGTCGAGGAACTTGTCGAGGGTGAGGTCCTTCGCGTGGACCTCGGTCACGCCCTCGCCGTGCACCGAGGCGAAGGTGGGCCGCCGCACGGCCGTGACTCGGCGAGCAGGACGCCCGGCGCCCTCGCCGCCTTCCTTGACCTCGACGATGCGGATCGTCATCTCCTTGAGCGTGACCGGTTCCAGGAACAGCTCGATCGGTACGTCGATGTCCAGCTCGTCGCGGAGACGTCCGGCCAGATGCACGGACGTCAGTGAGTCGCCGCCCGCCTCGACGTACGTCTTCTCCAGACCGGCGGGCCCGTCGAGATCCAGCGCCTCGATCACCAACTCGGTGACCTTGGCCTCCAGTTCGCTCCCCAGCGCGGGCGCCGTACTCTCCGCCGGCGCCTGAGCGGCCGGGCCGCGCGGCGTCAGGGCGCCGTAGCTCTCCCCCGCGAACGGGTACGACGGGAGCCGTACCCGGCGCACCTCGCCGTCCGGCGTCGGCCAGGTCACCTCCTCGCCGCGCAGCCACGCCTCCCCCGACGGGTCCCGCACCGGATCCGGGTGGCCCTCGGCCAGTGCCATGAGCTTGTCCGACGCCTCCCGCACACCGGCGGCGACCACGTAGGCACGCACGGGCATCCCGACCCGGCCGGTGCGCAGGGTGTGCGCGACATCGGCGAGGGCGGGGGCGTCGGCCTGTCGCAGGCGTGCCGCCAACCGCGTCGCCACGAGGGCGAGTTGATGCTCGGTGCGGGCCGACAGCGGCAGGACCGTCGGGCGGGCGTCGGCCTGCGCGCGCGGCTCGCGTGCGGGTGCCTCCTGCACCACCGCGTGCACGTTCGTGCCGCCCATGCCGACCGACGTCACGCCGGCCAGCCGGGGCAGGTCCGACCTGCGCGGCCAGGGACGGGCCTCGGTCACCAGCCGCAGCGGCGAGTCCTGGAGGGCGGCGACCGGGCTCGTGATGTTCACCGTCGGGGCCAGGGTGGCGTGCTCCAGCATCAGGACCGTCTTGATCAGCGCCGCCACACCGGCCGCCGTGTCGGCGTGCCCGATGTTCGACTTCACCGAACCGAGCGCGATGCCGACGCCGCGGTCGAGGCCGGCTCGGGCGGTGAACGCCGCGCTCGCCGCCTCCAGTTCGATCCGGTCGCCCAGATCGGTCCCGGTCCCGTGCGCCTCCACGTACTGCGCCGCCGACGGCTCAAGACCCGCCGCCGTCCACGCCTCGGTGATCGCGGCCGTCTGCCGGTCCACGCCCGGCGCGGTGAAGCCGATCTTGCCCGCCCCGTCGTTGGTGACAGCCGTGCCCCGGATCACCGCGCGCACCGGGTCGCCGTCGGCGAGGGCGTCCTCCAGCCGCCGCAGCACCAGCACCCCTACCCCGCTGCCCGGCACCGTGCCGGCCGCCTTCTCGTCGAAGGGGCGGCAGCGGCCGTCGGGGGAGGAGGTCCCGCCCTGGTAGTAGACGTAGCCCTCCTTGCGCACGGTGCCGATGGCGACGCCGCCCGCGAGCGCGGTGTCGCACTCGCCGAGCAGCAGGGCCTGGACGGCAAGATGGACCGCCGTCAGCGAGGTCGAGCAGGCCGTCTGGACCATCATGCTCGGCCCGTCCAGGCCAAGGCGGTAGGAGATCCAGGGCGCCAGGAACTCGCGGTCGGTGAGGATACGCAGCTGGAGCGCGCCGATCGACGCGGCGAGCGCCGGGTCCGTCTCGGCGGCCAGCGCGTGGTCCGTCGAGCTGCCGCCCATGTAGACGCCGGTGCGGGGCGGTGCGTTCAGCGGGGCGTACCCGGCGTCCTCCAGCGCGGACCAGGCGGTCTCCAGGAGCACCCGGTGCTGCGGGTCCAGGGCGGCCGCCTCGGTGCGGTTGAAGCCGAAGAGCTCGGCCTCGAAGCGGTCCGCGTCAGCGAGATGCCCCTTCACCGGGACGAACGCGGGATTGCGCAGCTCGGCCGGGTCCGCCCCGTCGGCGAGCAGTTCCTCCTCGGTGAACTCGGACAGCGAGCAGACGCCGTCGCGCAGGTTGGCCCAGTAGGCGTCGAGGTCGGGGGCGCCGGGGAAGCGTCCACTCATCCCCACGACGGCCACCGTTTGCTCAAGGTCGTGCTGTGCGGCTTCGTCGGTCGTCATCGCGTCGTGCCCTTCCTGGAACGGAGCTTGTGCGGGGCGGCCCGGCGGTCGCTGCCGCGCCGGGTCGCCTTCTGTTCGGCCGTCTGGTCGAGCTGGGCATCCACGGCGGCCACCGCCGGGTGCCGGAACAGGTCGGTGAGGGTCATGAAGTCCTGGTGCTCCGGGTGTTTCTGGAGCTCCGCGAGGACGGCCTGCGGCCGTATCGCCTGGCCGCTCGAGTCGAAGAAGTACGTCACCACGGATTTCCCCATGTCAGGGTCACATCCCTATGGGCCCCCATGAGACGAGTCCTTCCGGCTGGTTGTCTCAACTCCACCGTCACCGCCGTTGCCCTCCCTCCAAACGCTGGCGCCGTGCCCGCAGCGCGCGAGAGCGCCTGGCCGATGCCTCTCGCCCGACCACAGCCGAACCGTCGTCCGAGGGCACGCCGTCACGGATCAGCGTTGCCTGCGCCGCCACCGTGGTGTGCGAGAACAGAGCAACAACCGAGAGCCGAACTCCCGCATGTCGCTCAAGGGCGTTCTGAAGCTCAAAGAGCTTGACCGAGTGGCCGCCCAGGTCGAAGAAATTCACCTCGATCGGAACGTCTTTCCGCTTCAGTACCTCGGCCCACGCGGCGGACACCCGTCCAGTCGTGTCGTCCGTGGGGGCGGCGGCTGCATCCTCTGTCTGGGAGTCCGGACAGGTTTCTGCCAGAGCACTGAGACGCTTTCGGTCGATTTTGCCGTTGACAGTCACGGGAAACCGATCGAGCACGTGAATCCAGTTCGGAACCATGGCTTGTGGCAGCCTGCGGGCCACGTGCTCGCGGATGAGTTCTGGAGAAATGTCAGGAGGCGTAGAAATGTCAGGAGGCGACAGGACGAACCCGACAAGCTGGGTCCGCTCCGCGTTCGTCACCACAGCGGCGTCGCTGACCCCTGGTGCAGTACGCAGATGAGCCTCGACTGCGCCGAGTTCGATCCGATGGCCACGGATCTTGACTTGTTGATCGCGGCGGCCGAGGAATTCCAACTCACCGTCGTCGTTCCACAGGGCGAGGTCCCCCGTGCGGTACATCTTGGCGCCATCGACGTCGGTGAAAGGGTCACCGATGAAAGCCTGGGCAGTCGCTTCAGGGCGGCCGAAGTATCCTCGAGCCACCCCTGTGCCGCCGATGAACAACTCGCCGCTCACACCGCGTGGGACCGGCTCAAGATCCTCATTCAGCAGGTACAGGCGGACACCAGGTACCGGCCCGCCGATGGATATCGGTCCAGGGGCCTCATAACGGCGGTAGCTGGCCCATACGGTGGCCTCGGTCGGGCCGTACTCATTGACCAGGGCGACTGTGCGGCCGAGCAAGGCGAAATGGCGTTCCACCAATGCCTCAGTCGGCGACTCGCCGGCCACGATCACCGTGTCCAGCGCGTCCAGCCGCCTGCCCTGCCGTGTCGCCGCGTCCAGCAGTGCGCCGTAGAGGAGCGGTACGCAGAGCAGCCGGGTCACCTGCCGGCGTTCCACCAGGCCGACCAGCCGCTCAGGATCGCGGATTTCATCAGACGCAGCTACGACCAAGCATCCCCCCGCGGTCAAGGTCCCCCACACCCCGGCAACCGAGGAATCGAAGGCCAAGGGAGACACAAGCAGGAAGACTGGAGCGCCGGGATACACCGCGCGGCGTGCCCAGGTGGAAGCGGACAGCTGACCGTGCTCGACCAGGACGCCTTTGGGCTCACCGGTGCTGCCCGAGGTGTAGATGATGTAAGCGGCGTCATGGGGTGTCACCGTGACTGCCGCCGCCGTGGCCTCTTCTCCTTCTCGGGCGTCCTCCGCTCGAATGACCGGGCAGGTGAGCGTGGGCAGTCGGTCAGATGTGCCGTCTGCGACGATCACGGCACAAACGCCCGCGTCGGCGAACACATCAGCGATCCGCTGATCAGGGTGGGCCGGGTCTGCCGGGACGTACGCGGCACCGGCGTACAGGACTCCGAGCACGGCGGCAATCATCGCGTTCGAAGGTTCAACGAGCACACCGATTCGCTCGCCTCTGCCCGCACCCGCCGCACGGACAGACGCTGCGATGCGCCTGGCCCAAGCGTCGAGTTCGCCGTAGCTCAGCTCGGTGCCCCCGCTCCGAACGGCGACCCTCAGCGGATCACTGCCGGCTATCCGGGCCACGACTTCATGGACTGGGCCAAGCTCCTCGGGTGGAGCGTCCGACACAAAGTTCTGTTCTGGCAAGGTCATCAAAATTCCCACACTGATTCTCGGCTGATGCTGCTCGGTTCATGGCGTGCCAACAGGCCAAGGACGACCTCGGCTTGCCGCCCCGGCGTGCGAGCGGCCAACATCGTCCGGGCGGGGACCTGAACGCCGAGACGCTGGTCGAGCCGGCGGGTAAGGAATGCGATCAGCAGTGAATCTCCCCCAACTCACCCCGGGCGTCAATGCCGAAAGGAGGGCCTGCGAGGCGGCTCGCAATATGCGTCCAGAAGAGCGCAATACCTGTCAACCGTGCTTTGCTGGCGACGCTTGACGCCAGTTCGCGGACATGGCTAGCCTTCCTCGACATTCCATCACCGGCGCAGTTCTGAGGATCCTCCATGCGCACTGCCCATACGACGAATCTCTCTCACCTGCTCGATCCCGAACACGCGGCGGAGCCATACTCGTTCTATGCCGAGTTGCGCACAAAATCACCGGTGCAGTGGGATGATTGGATGCAGACGTGGGCGGTGTTCGGCCATCCAGAAATTCTCGATCTCTCGAAAGACAGACGTCTTTCTGTAGCCAGAATTTCGGATTTCTACGAGAGCTTCCCCGAACAGGCCCGTGGCGATGTCGCACTGCTGGCTCGCACACTGTCGGACATGATGCTGTTCAATGATCCGCCGCATCACACCCGGCTACGCCGACTGATCAGGCCGAGCCTTTCTCCCCGCCTCTCCAGGGAACTGCGCTTTCATGTCCAGGAGTTGGCCGACGAACTGCTCGACAAGGTCCTGCCGAGCGGGCGCATGGACATCATTCACGACTTCTCGGAACCACTCAGCCGTGGCGTCATCGCGAAACTGGCAGGCGTATCCGACGACGCCACCCACCTCCTGGAGAGCTGGCAGGGGCTGTTGCATGAGTTCTTCACCCAGTCCGACTCCCAGAACGCGCGGATACAGGCACTGAGGGAGTCCTTCGACCGCACTGCCACCGCTCGTCGAAACAGCACGGCCGACGACTTCTTCAGCCGTATGATCAGTCCCCAACTCCAGGCAGCCGACTACACCGAGGACGAAATCTTCGCCAACCTCTTGCTGCTCATCGACGCGGGGCAGGCGACCACCACACATATGATCGGGAACGCGGTCCTCGCCCTGCTGAACAACGACGAGGAAACTCAGCGGCTGCGCAGAGATCCTGAGCTGATCACACCCGCCACGCACGAACTGATGAGATACGACAGTTCGGTCCAGTTCACCACTCGGAAGGCACTCGCCGACATCGAACTCGGTGAGCACCTGATCCGAGCCGGCCAGTCGGTGACCCTGGTTCTTGGTTCAGGGAATCGTGACCCCCGCCGCTACACCGACCCTGACACATTGGATGTCTCCCGACCGGCCGCTGATCACCTGTCGTTCGGGCACGGCATCCACTACTGCCTGGGCGCCTCACTGGCCCTCACCGAGATCGACGTCGCACTGCGGGCGCTGCTGCGTCGGACCACCAACTGGAAGTGCGAGGTGGCGCAGCCCGAGTGGCTCGAAAGCATCAACTTCCGTTTCCTCGCATCACTTCCGATCACTTTTGAGGCAATCGCCTGAATGTGGCATTCGCCTCGGGGATCGGTGGACCGGTGGATCGGATGTGCCTGATCGGTTGGTGACCCCTGATGCGATGCGGTTCAGCGCTGGTGACCGACGTCGAGGCCCAGAAGTCGTGCGTCCCGCTCCGGACGGATGGCGGCCAGCGCGAAGGCGCCGGCCATGAGCATCACCGCGCCGGCGACGAAGAAGGCGGTGGTGTAGCCGACGGCCGGGGTGTCGGCCGTGTCGATGAGGTGGCCGGTCAGGAACGGTGCCACGAGGCCCGGCAGAGTGCCGATACCGGCGACGACACCGAAGACGGCGCCGCACTGGGCAGGAGGGACGACCTCCGCGGTCGTCATGTAGTGGAGGGGGATGGCGATGGCCGTGCCGCCGAAGGCCAGCGCGATCAGCAGGAGCCGTGGGCCGGACTCGTCGACGAACGGGAACGCCGTCATCGCGCACCCCGCCGCGCACACGGCGATGCTCTGTGCCGCCCCGCTGGACCAACGGCTGCTCACGCCACGGGATTTCAGCGCGTCCACAAAGGGCGAGACCGCAAGCAGCAGCACCAGTCCGAAGCCGGAGATGACGCTGATGGCGGTCGCGGAGGCCGCCGCCGTCATGTCCATCTGCGTCCTGAAGTAGGCGGGCAGCCAAGCATGGCTGAGGGACAGCGCCCACGCCGCTCCGAAGGCGCTGGCGATGCTGCCGAGTACGGTGCCGGTCAGCAGGATTCTGCGGTACGGCAGTCGGAGCCCGCTGGATCCGGCGGTCGTGTGCTTGTGGTCGTACGATCCGTCGTGGCCCACGCGCCACCACAGGAGCGCCCAGCAGGCGCTGATGACCGCGAGGACGGCGTAGGCCGAGCGCCAGCCGAAGCCGTCGATGAGCCAGGTGACCAAGAGTGCCGCTATGAGTGTGCCCAGGGCCGCGCCGCCGATCTGGAGAGCTGAGGGCAGGGCGCGGCGCTGCGGCGGGAACCACTTGTAGAGGGCGTGCATCGACATGGATGCCGCCGGTCCTTCGGCGGCGCCGAGCAGAATGCGGCCGGCCATCAGGGTGGGCACCGAGGCCACCACGAGGACCGGGAGCTGGGCCACGGCCCACACCACGGTCATGACGAACAGCAGGACCCGGCTGGAGATCCGGGTGGAGAGGAATCCGACGAGGAGTCCCGAGACGCTGAAAAGGAAGAAGAAAGAGCTGGATATGAGGCCGTAGGTGCTGTTGCTGAGGTCGAGTTCCTCCATGATCGGAACGGCGGCGAGGCCGAGGACCGACTTGTCGGCGAAGTTGATGACCATGAAGGCCACGATCATCGCCGTGATCAGCCAGGCTCTGCGGTGGTCGGCTGCCAGGGCGACGAGGGGCTGGGACTGCGCGGTGGCGGTGCGGGGTGTCATGGGGCGACTCCTGCGGGTGCGGGTGGAGCAGGGGGTCGTACGGGTGGGCGGCCGTTCCCCGCCGCCGCGGGCCCGCGCGTGGAAGCGGGCCCGCGGCACCGCCCTGGGCGCCAAGGAGTCGGTCAGAGAAGGCCCTTGGCGATGGCGTTCTTGTGGATCTCGGTGGTTCCGGTGACGATCCGGAACATCCGCAGGCTGCGGAAGATCTGCTCGACCTCGTGGCCGCGGGTCAGACCGGCCTTGCCGTGGATCTGGACGGCCTGGTCGGCGACGCGGAAGGACGCCTCGGAGGTGAAGAGCTTGCACATGTTGGCCTCGACGGAGACGTTGTCGCCCCGGTCGGCCTTCGCGGCGGTGGTCATCACCATCGCGCGGGCGGCGTAGATCTCGGTGGCCATCTCGGCGATCTTGTGGTGGATGGCCTGATGGGCGAGGAGCGGCTGGCCGAAGACGACGCGGTTCATCGCGTACTCCACCGACAGGTTCCAGGCGCGGCGGGCGGCGCCGATGAGGGACGGGCAGTGCAACAGGCGGTTGAGGGTGATGCGGCCGATGCCGATGCGCAGGCCCTGGCCGATCTCGCCGAGGAGGTTCGCGGCGGGGATCCGGCAGTCCTCGAAGAGGAGGTCGCCCTCCATCTGCTGGCCGGACATGGGGACTTCGCCGTCGAGGACGCGGCAGCCGGGGGTGTCCAGGTCGACGAGGAAGGCGCTGTACGCCTCCTCGGCGCCGGCCATGCGGGCGACGACGATCGCGAAGTCCGCGAAGGGGGCGGCGGAGCTGAACACCTTCTTGCCGTTGAGGACATAGGTGTCCCCGTCCGGGGTGGCAGTGGTCGTCATGCGGCGTACGTCGGAGCCCGCGTCCTCCTCGGTGAGGGAGAAGCAGCACGCCCGCTCGCCCCGGACGACGGGCATCAGGAAGCGCTCCCGCTGTTCCTCGGTGGCGTACTTCACGATCGCGCCGACCCGCAGCGGACCGCCCATGTCGCCGAGGACCGAGTGGGAGAGAGCCGCCCCGGAGGCGGTCAACTCCTCTTTGAGGGCGCACAGTTCGTAGACGCTCAGGCCCTGGCCGCCGAGCTCGGGGGGCAGGCTGATGCCGTAGAAGCCGAGTTCCGCGCTGCGCTTCCAGACGTGTTCGAGGGTGGTGCGGTCGAGCTTTGTCTCGGCGGTGATGCCGTGCTCGCGCTCGTAGGGGACGAGCTCGTCGTTGAGGTAGGCGCGCAGGCGTCCGACGAGGTCCTGGAGGCTCGGGTTGTCGTCGTAGGAGGGTTCGAGAGTGAAGGGCATGCCAGGGGTCCTGTTCAGTTGACGCGGCGCTCGGCGCCCGCCCAGTAGCGGTCGCGGATGGCGCGGCGGTCGATCTTGCCGTTGGGGTTGTGGGGCAGGGTGGCCACGAAGTCGACCGAGCGGGGCTTCTTCATGCGGGCCAAGTGCTGGGCGCAGAAGTCGACGAGGCCGGTCTCGGTGAGGGCGGCGCCGTCGCGTGCCACGACGACCGCCTTGACGGCCTCGCCCCACTGCTCGTCGGGGACTCCGACGACGGCGGCCTCATAGACGTCGGGGTGCTGGTGCAGGACGGCTTCGACCTCGACGGCGTAGATGTTGAACCCGCCGGAGACGATCATGTCTTTCTTGCGGTCGACGATGAAGACGTAGCCGTCGGAGCGTCGGCGGGCGAGGTCGCCGGTGAAGAACCAGCCGTCCCGGAAGGTCGCCGCGGTGAGGTTCGGCTCGTTGTGGTAGCCGGGGACGACGTCGGGGCCGCGGACGGCGATCTCTCCGATCTCTCCGTCGGCGACGGGCTGTCCACTGTCGTCGACGATGGCGACCTCGGCCTCGGCGAGCGGTCGGCCGCAGGACAGCAGCAGCTCCTCGTCCTGGCCCTCGATCGCCCGCCGGTGGTCCGCCGTGGAAAGGAACAGCACGCCGGAGGTCGTCTCGCCGCACCCGTACCCCTGGGACAGGACAGGGCCGAAGAGCTCCCAGGCGGCCCTCATCCGGGCCGGGGACATGGGCGCGGCGCCGTAGATCAGCTGGCGCAGGGTGGAGAGGTCGTAGGCGCGGGCGTTGGGCAGCGCGAGCACGGTGTTGACCATCGTCGGGACGACGAAGGCGTGGGTGGCGCGCTCGCGCTGGACTGCGGCGAGGAACTCCTCGGCGTCCCAGCGGGGCAGCACGATCGCGCAGCCGCCGGCGAAGAGGATGCCCATCAGCGGCATGCCGGAGGCGTGGGTGACCGGTCCGGCCAGGATCTGCCGGTCACCGGGGCCCACCCGGGTGTCGGCGCTCATCACGGACTTGCGCATCAGGGCGAGCCTGTTGCCGTAGGTCTGAACCGCCGCCTTGAGCTTGCCGGTGGAGCCCGAGGTGAAGTGCAGCACGGCGATGTCGTCCTCGTCGCACTCCGTCTCGACGGGCTCCGGCTCGGTGCCCGCGAGGGTCTCGGCGTAGCCCGGGCCGAGATCGCTCGGGCCGTCGTAGCCGATGACTGTCTTGACCCCCGTACCGGGTACTGCGGCGCGGGCGGTGTCCAGGTGGGCGGCGTCCGTCAGGAGCACCCTCGCGTCGGACTCCGCGAGCAGGTGAGCCACTTCCGCGGTACCGAGCCTGGCGTTGATCGGCGCCCGGGCCAGGCCGGCCTTGTAGAGGGCGACTTCCGTGACGACCAGTTCCGCTCGGTTGCCGGCGAGGGTCGCCACGCGGTCGCCCCGGTTCAGGCCGAGGGCGCGCAGGGCCGTCGCGAGCCGGTCGCTGTGCTCGTCGAGTTCCGCGTAGGTCAGCCGGGCGGGTCCGCAGACCACCGCCTCGGCCTCGGGTTGGTGACCGGCAGTCCGGTGTACGTACCGCCCGAAGTTCATCGCACCTCCAGCGTTCCCGAACAAGCTGTTCAGTAACAAGCTTGGCGTGCGGAAACGTAAAGGCAGCGTTAGGGTCAGGTCAACGGTCCGGACGAGAAGGAAACGAAGTGGACATGAAGCCCGCGGGAGATCGCCGCGTCCGCAGGACACGGGCGGCGCTGCGCCAGGCCCTGGTCGAACTGGTCCTGGAGAAGGGGTTCCACTCGATCACGGTCGAGGAGATCACCGAGCACGCCGACATCGGCCGGGCCACCTTCTACGCGCACTACCGCGACAAGGAGGACCTGCTGGTAGGCATCGTGCGCGACCTCGCCGACGACCGCGAGCGCCTCTTGCCGGCCGTCCGGCAGGCGCACGCGGAGGGCTTCACAGGACTGCCGGTGAAGTACATCTTCGAACATGCCGAGCAGGAGAAGGCCGTCTACCAAGTCGTCCTGCGGGGCGAGGGTGACGGCCGGGCCCTGCGGGAGTTCACGGATCTCATCTGCTCGCACGCCGAGGCCGCCTTCCGCGCGCGGACCGAACAGCTCGGGGTGACACCCCGCATCCCCCTCGACGTCGTCGCCCGGGCGTGGACCGGGGAACTCATCGGCCTGCTCACCTGGTGGGTCGAGAACGACACCGGCTACAGCGCGGCCGAGATCACCGCGAATCTGCGGGACCTGTCGGTCTACGGCCGCGTCTGGGCCACCGGACTCGCCCCGTCGGACGCCCCCGGAGCCCTCGACCTCACCCCCTGAGCCCGCCTCAGCCACGCGGCTCCCTCGCTCCCCACCCAGGGCAACAAGGCCGAGATACAAGACACGGTGTACGGTATCGAGCTCAAGGGGCGCACGGCCTGCGGAGCGGAGCGGACATATGACGGGCATTTCCTCACTGGCTGATCTTGTGTGGGCGCGGGGATACACGGATCCGGCCTGGGCTCGACGGCACACGACCTCGGGCCGGGAACTCGTTTCGAGCCGTCGTGTCTGGCGCGGCTCCGACGGCGCGTCCGCGTTGCCGACGACCGCGTCGGCAGGCGCCCTCGACGGCCTCGGGTTCACCGGAGCGCCCTGCGGGTCCCTCACGCTCACGGAGCTGCTCTCCCGGGCCGAGACCGACGCCCTCCTGGTCATGCACCGCGGCCTGCTCGTGCACGAGGAGTACCTCCACGGGTACGAGCCTCATGTCCCGCACTTCAACGCCTCGGCTGCCAAGTCCTATCTCGGCCTCGTCGCCGCGGTCCTGGCCCACGAGGGGCAGCTCGACCGCGGCATGCAGGTCTCCAGAATCGTCCCCGAGCTCGCCGGCACCGCCTTCGGAGACGCCCAGGTCGACCATCTGCTCCACATGGGCACGCAGTTGAGCTACGCGGGCCGCCCGTACGACAAGGCGCTGGAGGCGCAGCGCTACTTCGCCGTCCTGGCCCCCCAACTGCGCCCCTACGGCTACACCGGGCCGGCCACGATCCGCGAGCACCTCGCCACCGCCCGCGCCACCGGCGAGCCCGGCATCGCCTTCCGCTACGAGAACGGCAACGTCGAGGCCCTCGCCGAGGTCCTGCGCCGCGTCACCGGCACCACCACCTCGGACCTGCTGTCCGAGATGATCTGGTCCCGCATCGGCGCGGAGGAGGACGCGTACTACCTCCTCGACTCCGAAGGCGCCGAGGCCGCCTGCGGTGGATTCAGCGCCACCGCCCGCGACCTTGCCCGGCTCGGCGAGATGATCCGCCGCGGTGGCGCGATCGGTGACCGCCAGATCGTCCCGGAGGCCGTCGCCTCCACCATCGCCTCCGGCGTTCCGGACGGCTACCCCCGCCGTGTCCGCTTCCCCGCCGCGCCTCCCGAGGCGCCCGCCACACTCTCGTACCACGACCTCTGGTGGATCCCCAACGACCCTTACGGCTCCTTCATGGCCAGCGGCATCCACGGCCAGCGCCTCTTCATCTCCCCCGCCCTCGACCTGGTGATCGTCCACTACGCCTCCCAGGTCGTCTCCCCAGCCGTCCCCCAGATCCCCCTGGTCCAGGCGTTCCTGAAGATCGGCACGCACCTCTGCGGCTGAAGACACTCGCAGTGCCGCCGACCGCTGAGGGTGCTCCTCCCGCCTTCCCTGTCGCCGACCCTGCCGGTCGACAGCACCGGCCACCGCGGCATCGTCGTCGCCGCCACACATCCGGCTCGCGTCCCGGCCGTGGGCGACACCGTCGACCTGGACGGCCGGCACCTGACGGTCGAGGCAGTCGAGCACCCTCGGGCCGACCGCGTCCGCATGACCGCACCGGCTGTCGGCCGCCGACGGCGAACGGCTGCGCGGCGCCCTGGAACTGGGCACGCGGCCGGTCGGCGAGATCCTGGTACCGGCCGCTCGGATGCGCACCGTCGACGACACGGTCACTCCGGCGAGCCTTGAGCGGGTAGCGGCCCAGGCGGGCTACTCCCGCTTTCCGGTCACCGGTGGCAGCCAAGCCCTGCTGGGCTACCTGCACATCAAGGACACCCTCGGCGTGGCCGACCGCGACGGACTCTTCCCCCCCCCGGCCCAGTGCCGCACCCACTGACGCGGGTCGGCATCGATACCCCGCTCGACGACACGCTCACCGCGCAGCGCGCCATGGGCAGCCACCTGGCCGGCGTCACCGGCGACAAGGGCATCGTCATCGGCTTCGTGACGATGGTTGCCCGGCGTCTACCTCTTTCTCCAGGAGTTTCGGCCCCGGCTCGGGCAGTCGCGTCGCCTCCTGCTTCTCCCTTGACCCGTTCCGCCGGTGCTGTGCTCGTCGTCGAGTCGGCGGGCTGGCGCGGCCAGGGGCTACGGATCGGCAAGTCGCGTGCGCACAGACGCTCTCCTCCCCAGGAGTTCCGCCAGGCCCTGGCGGGTGGCGGCGAGGACCACCCGATCCTGAGGATGCAGTACGTAGCCGGGGTGGAGGTCCCAGACCAGTCCCGTGGGGTGGTTGGCGCCCTCACCCGAGGGGGCGGCTGCCAGGTCGGGCAGGCGTTCGTCCGGTGCGGTGGAGTCCAGGGCCAGGACGCGCCAGGCGCCGGGCCGGAACGACTCGGTGACGGTACGCCCTTCGAGGTGAGGGTGTCCCGCGACGTCGAGCGCGGCGAAGAGCAGCACACGGCGTTCGACCGGGATCGCGCCCAGGATCTGACGGCCCATCATCGCTCCGGCGAAAGCGGGCGCGGCGAGAGTGGAGACGCTGCGGCTGCGGGTGAGAGCCTGGGGGTGCGCGGCACGCAGGGTGCGGTAGACGGCCGTGGCGAACGCGTCGTCGTAGAGACGCAGCGCCACACGGACCCCCGGCTTCACCGACCGTGCGTACAGGGCTGCTTCAAGGTTGGTGGTGTCGCTGCTGGTGAGGGCGAGCAGGGCGTGCGCGCGGTGGATCTTGGCGGCTTCGAGGACGCCCTCGTCGGTGACGTCACCGACGACGGTGGGTACGCGCAGACGGCGGGCGAGGGGGACGCCGCGTGCTTCGGGGTCCTCTTCCACGCAGACCACGGGGATGCCGAGTTCGCGCAGCCGGGCGAGGACCCGCGTGCCGACTTTGCCTAGGCCGAGCAGGACCACGTGCCCGGACAGGCCCTTCGGCGGGCGGCGCAGCGCGGAGGCGGACCGGAAGGTGCCAAGGGCTTCGAGGACGGCCGCGAGGAGTACGGGCAGGAGCAGCAACCCGACGAGACCGGTGAGGAGTTGAAGGATCTGGCGGGCGCTGGACTGGCCGAGCGCCGGGTCGTCGATGGCGAACAGATCCAGCAGAGTCAGGTATCCGGCGTGCAGGGGATGCGCATGGCCGGTCAGCCAGTTCGCCACCGCCAAGCCGAGGACGCAGGTGGTGAGTCCGGCCAGTGACCAGCGCAGACGAGGTGAGAAGAGCGAGCCGAGCGGAAGTCCGCGTCCGGCCAGGTTGCGGGCCGGCACCGCGGGTCCGGCGTGCGAGACGGTCTCCAGTACTACGGTGCCCCGACCGGTTGCGGCGGCAACGGCGCGGTCGTCGGGCAGCAGCAGCGGACCGTCCTGACCGCCATCGTCCGAACCCTCGGCTCCTGCCGGGTCGTTGGTGGTCGACGAGAGCAGGGCGAGCGTGCACAGGCCGGGGTCGGCGACCTCGCCAAGTCCGGGCGGAGGGCGTTCCACGGCACGCAGGAGCAAGCCGTCGGCCTGGACGACCTTGCTGGTGCCCGCGACGGCGGTGGCTGCCAGCGCGGGTGCCGCGGTGTCGGCGTCGGAGAGGACAGTGGTGGACGTGTCCAGCGCGGCCAGGTCCAGGTCGGGCGCGGCGACGGCGGCGGCCTGGTCGAGGAGTTCCTCCAGATGCTGGCCGAGCTTGCGGTTGTAGAGCCGGATCACCAGGCGCAGACGGGGGTTGAGGCGGCGGGCGGCCAAGGCTGCGTGGATGTTGGTCTCATCGTCGTCGTAGACCAGAGCCAGTGCGGCGGCGTCGGGGATTCCGGCGTCGATCAGCGCTTCCTCGTCGGGCTCGGATGCTTCGAGGACCCGGGGGGTCTCGTGCTGTGGCTCACCTTCTCCGCCGGGTGCGCCGGCCGCCCGTGCCATGATCGCCTGCATGCGGCCCAGCAGTGTGGTGGCCCGCGCCCGCCCGCCGGAACCACTCCGAGGACCGGTGCCGGGCCGGGTGGGAGGAATGACGACTGTCACACGCTCGCGGTAGACCGACCGCAGTTCGGCGGCGAGGCGCTCGGCGAGCGCGTCGTCGCCGCAGACGACCATGTGGCCGCTCGGAATCGGCTGGTGTCCCTGATGGGGAAGCGAGGCGCCGTCGCTCGGAACGCGCTGAGCGCGGTGCTGGTGGTCGTGGCTCATGTATCGCTCTTTCCGGCCCGGCGGTGCCCGTCGTTCACGATCCTCCGACGAAGTGGTCCAGCAGACTGTCCGGTGTGACTGCTCCCAGCAGGCGGGTGGTGTCACCCTGCTGTTCGATCACCACGACCAGCGGACTCTGGGTCCGGTCCAGCAACGCGGCGATCTGCATCGGCGCCGCGTCGGGTCCGACGACCGGAGGTCTGACCCTGTTGTGCGGCAGCCACGCGCCGATGGTCGTGCCGATGGCCGACTCCCGGGCGTCGACGTCGAACCGGTCCCCGATCACCGCCGCGAGCACAGGGTCCTGACGTACGAAGTCGGGGACCAGCCGACCGACCAGATGGGCGACGGCAACGATCGCGTAAGGCCGCCCGTCCGAGTCGACCACCAGGAGTGCGGGCAGCCGTTCGGTACTCACCAGGCGCAGGGCGTCCATGGCCTCGTCGTCCACGGACACGGCTGGGTAGGGGGTCAGGAGGTCACGCGCGCGCATGGGTGCCCTTCTCCTGGTGCGGTACGGAGCGGTGGGCGTCGTCGCGCGCCGGGACACCCGCGATGTCGTCGACATGGAAGGCGCGGGCGACCGGAACGTCGGTGCTGCTGTGGGCGACGATGGAGAAGGCGATGCACACAGCGATGAGGGTGTACGCCTGTTCTGCCTGTGGGATGCCGGACTGCAGGACGAGGAGGCCGTACACGACGGATGCGAAGCCCTTGGGGCCGAACCAGGCTGCGGCCAGTTTCTCCTTGCGGTCCAGCCCGGTGCCGATGAGGGAGATCAGCAGGGACGCGGGCCGGATCAGCATGATGGCCAGGACGACCGCGACATAACCCCCCATCGACAAGTCGCCGAAGAGCTGGGGCGTCAGCAGCGCACCGAAGACCAGGAGTGCGGCGAACTTCGCCAGTTCGGCCAGCGACTCGCCGAGCGGCTCGAAGGCCTCCTTCGACTCGGTCGACAGCGAGGCCAGGACCGCGCCCGCCGAGAACGCCGCGAGGTAGGGGTTGGCGTGCGTGAGGTGGCAGAGCGCGTACAGGATCACGCCCGTTGCCAGCGGAAGCAGCGGCTGCAGCTTTGGCTCGGCTCCCAGGAGGCGGAAACGTACGAGGCCGTTGACGATGAACGGCAGGAGGACACCGAAGGCCAGGCCCAGACCGAGTTCGAGAGCGATCTTGCCAGGCGACGCGGACTTCGCGTGGCCTGCTGCCGGGCCCGCGGCGGCGATCAGCAGCAGCACGACCGGGAGTGCGAGTCCGTCGTTGATGCCGCTCTCCACGTTCAGCAACTGCCGCAGCCGCGCCGGGACTTCCTTCCGGCCGACGATCGCCGAGGCGAACACTGGATCGGTGGGCGCGAGTACCGCCCCGACCAGGAATGACGTCGTCCAGTCCAGGCCCACCAGATAGTGCGTCACCAGTGCCATGAAGACGAAGGCGAGCGGCATCCCGAGGCCGAGCGCACGGGCCGGATTCCTCCAGGCGCTGCGCAGCTTGGGGAACGAGACGTGCATGCCGTCCGTGAACAGCACCGCGAACAGCGCGAGATCGGCCGTCACCGTCACGATCTCGCTGTCCGGCGTGATGTGGATCAGACCGAGGAAACCGTCGCTGACGAGGGCCCCGCCGACGAGGAAGAGGAAGGAGGTGGAGAGCACCGTCCGGGCGGCCAGGCCGGACAGCAGTACGGCTATGAGCAGCGCCACTCCGAATACCGCGATGAGCACCATGGTCGATATCCCCGATCGGCAAAGAGACTTCTAGCAAGACCGCCGACCAGGCTTCCCGGCACACCGCTGGGAACCATACACGTTCTTTACGCCGCATTGACAGGCTCTTGACGAGCCCCGGCCGCCACCCTGAGCACCGCTGGAAGTGCCCGCCTAGGTGTCGTCGTGGTCGAGCAGATTCCTCCACAAGCCGACCTGGTCGAGGGCCGACTGCGCCCTCTCGCCTACGTGCGAGACGACCAGGCGGACCCCGGATCCACGGGCGGCGATCACCGCCTTGAAGAAGGCCGCGCAGCCGTCCCTCACCCAGGCCTGCTCGGCCAGCCCCGACCTGCACCAGCCGACCCAGGCCGAGGCTGGCCAGACAGTCGCAGGCGGAGATCGCGCGGACCACACGACCATCGATAGAGTGTAAAGAACGCGTCAAGATGAGCGGGGTGTGCCGGGAAGTCTGGTCGGCGTCCTGAGAGCCGTGTGCCCTTTTCGCCACCACCCGAAAGTGTTCCCCTCATGACTGCCCGTCCCCGCCCCCTCTTCCTGGGCCTCGTACCGTTGCCTGAGCGACAGGCCGTCGCCCGCGCGCTGCGCACCGAGACGGTCGGCGGCCTGTTCCTGCTGGCCTCGGCCGTGGCGGCTCTCGTCTGGGCGAACAGCCCGTGGAGCGCGGCGTACGAGCAATTGCGAGACCTTCACTTCGGGATACCCGCCCTGGGCCTGGAGCTGTCAGTGGAGCACTGGACGGCCGACGGGCTGCTGACGGTCTTCTTCCTCGTTGCCGGAATCGAGCTCAAGCGGGAGCTGGTCGTCGGGGAGCTCCGCGCTCCGGCCACCGCCGCTCTGCCGGTGATCGCCGCACTGTGCGGCATGGCGGTGCCCGCCGCCCTGTACGCCGCCACCGCCACCGTGGGTGGCGGCAGCACGGGCGGTTGGGCGGTGCCGATGGCCACCGACATCGCTTTCGCCCTCGCGGTCCTGGCCGTCCTGAGCACCCACCTCCCGGCCGCGCTACGAGCGTTCCTGCTGACCCTGGCTGTCGTCGACGACCTCGGCGCCATCCTGATCATCGCCGTCTTCTTCACCTCCGACCTCAACCTCTGGGCCCTGGCCGGGGCGTGTGCCGGGCTCGTGGCCTTCTACTCGCTTCAGCGGCTGCGGGTACGAGGCTGGTGGTGGTACGTGCCCCTGGGGGTGGCGATCTGGGCACTGATGTACAACAGTGGCGTCCACGCCACCGTCGCCGGCGTCGCCATGGGCCTGATTCTGCGCACCATCCGCGAACGGGACGAGAAGGCGTCCCCCGCTTCCCTGGTCGCACATCTGCTGCACCCGTTCTCCGCCGCCGTAGCCGTCCCGCTGTTCGCTCTCTTCGCCGCCGGGGTGAGCATCTCCGGGAGCGCCCTGGGCGCCGTGTTCACCAGCCCCGAGCCCTTGGGCGTCGTGATCGGCCTGGTTCTCGGCAAGACACTCGGCATCTTCGCCGGTACCTACCTGGCCGCCCGTTTCACTCGCGCCCAGCTCAACCCCGACCTGGCCTGGGCCGACGTACTCGGGCTCTCCATGCTGGCGGGGATCGGCTTCACCGTGGCCCTGCTGATCGGCGAACTCGCCTTCCCCGGTGCGGCTGTCCAAGAGCACGTCAAGGCCGCCGTCCTCGTCGGCTCCCTGACCGCCGCCCTCCTGGCCGCACTGCTGCTGCGCCGCAGGAACGCCGTGTACCGACGCCTGTACGAACAGGAAAACCTGGACGAAGACGCGGACGGCGTCCCCGACATCTACCAGCGCGATGGCTTGTCCGGCTCCGGCCCGACCAGCCCCACCGCAGCCGATCCGACCGAGAACCATGATTCACCCCGAGGCTGAACAGGAGAAGCCCGAGCAGACAAGAGCCCTCAGGGACGGTGGCCTGCCCGCTCGGTGCTCACGCCACCACTCCCGGCTCTACCGGTATTCCCCCTCGTCAAGCCCAGCCTGGGCCCACACGCACCGCAGTTCCGCGCCGAGCGAGGACACGGACGGACTACGGCGGGAGTCGACCACGCGGCCTCGGGTACCCGCAGTCCGAACCGCGCCGGGAGTGTGGTGCCCGGCTCCAAGCTGCCGAAGGACGCATCATGGGAACAACTGGTGTACCGGGTACTGAAGAGGGTCACGCCCGAGACCAACTGACTGAAGCCCTCGGCTACGGCCCGGAACTGGTTGACCAGCCCGCCGACGCAAGAGCGCGTCCGTCACATTGACGATGCTTGCTACCGCCCTGGTGGTCGGGGCGTGCGGCGACAGCGGGGGGAAGCGACGCCGAGCCCCTCACACACGGGTTCCTCATCGATGCGCGACACCGCAGGGGGGCATGGACCTCCACAGCGGCCCGCATCTTCCAGTGCACGTGCATCCGCGCGCTCCGATGTCCCCGTAATGGATGGCCAAAGCATACGGAGGAAGTACGCAGAGAGGAGCAGAGACGGAGGGACCAGCGTCATACCGCTTCGACCACCCGCAGGGTGAAGGTCGTCCGGGCTCGGCCGGAAGAGGCGATGATCTCCACGGAGCCGGCTGTCTGGCCGGCGCTGAGCGGCACGTCGGTACTGCAGATCCCGTCGATGTCAGTGGTGACGATCACGGGCGAACTGCCGTGGAAGTCCGTACCCGTTCCGTTGGAGTCGTTCACGTAGAAGCTGACTGCCTGGCCGGGTGCAGGCTGGTCCTCCGCGTTGAGCGCGTGGACCGTCAGAGCCGCGAAACGGTCGCCGGACTCGACTCGTTGCCCATCCCCGGAGATCACAGTCAAGCTAACGAAAACACCATGCCGCCTACCTCCCCCGACGACGACGCGTGTCGCCCACCAGCCGGCCAGCGGGGCCAGGAGGAACGGGCACTCTCAGACCGAAGCGAGCCGCTTCCGTAAGGCCTGAGTACGCGATCAGCACTGAGCCCGTCAGACTGCCCAGCCAGGCGATCACGCTCTCATAGGACGCCGCCAGGGTGACCGGCACTCCCCCGAGCCCCGCCGTGCCGAAGTCGGCATCCGTGTCGAACGCTTAGGCACCGAATCCGCCGGCGTCCCGCACCGGGACCAACCGTCGTGCTCCCCTCACGTCCCTCATGGCTGGACGACGATCTGCCGCCTTGCCGTTCTCCAGCAGCGTTAGGACAGGTGTCCATGCCAGGATTTCGCTTAGGACGCGTCATCAAGTCATCAAAGCGCTTGCCTGGGGCATCGAGGAGGCGCGGTAAAAAGAAGGCATGCCGAAGTGCGAAGAACCCTCAGCGGGCGCAGCTGGACGGGATGATGTGGACGCGGTGACCCGTGCGGTGCTCACCGCGTCGCGATTGCTGGTCGCGGTGTCCGCCCGCTCCTTGGCCGAAGTGGAAGACCGTCTCACGCTGCCGCAGTTCCGGATGCTCGTGGTGCTGTCGTCCCGGGGCGCCACCAAGCTGGTGGCTCTGGCCGACCAACTGCAGGTCGCCCCGTCCACCGCCATGCGCATGGTCGACCGGTTGATCTCCGTCGGCCTTGCGCACCGGCGGCTCAACCCGGCGAACCGGCGGGAGACGCTACTGGAGCTCACCGAGGCAGGACGGCTCGCGGTCGAGAACGTCACCGCGCGGCGCCATCAGGAGATCGCCTCGATCGTCGAGCGCATGGCGCCTGAGCGGCGTGCGGTTCTCGTCGAGGCGCTCGCCGCCTTCAACGAGGCGGGTGGCGAGCCCCCTGCCGCCGCAGGAGGCAGCCCGGCCGTGTGTCCGCTGGGGTGGGCGGACGTACCGGCGGCGCCCGTCATCTGACCGCCGCCCACGCGGCACGCGGCTTGCGGTGCCCTGTCCTGCCTGCGTGCCGCCGCTCATCGCGCCTGCCGGACGTGCACCCATCGCGCCTTCGACGGGACTCCCCGGCCGTCGACCGCGAAGACCATGTACCGGCCCGGCGGAACCAGGGATCGGTCGCGCGGGACGCGCGCGGTGAGCCCGTCGGCTTCTCGCCCGGTGATGTCCAGGGCAATGGAGCGCTGGTCGAAGTCGGTGACATGGGTGGCCGATCCAGGGCGGATCAGATGGATCCTGGTGACCCGGTCGCCGTCTGGAGTACGCAGGGCCAGCGTGCCGCCAGGGAGGGTCGACGACGTCACGCCCTCCAAACGTGTCGTCGGGGAGGATCACGCTGCTCAGATAGCGCGCCTTCTCTGGAAGCTGGAAGGCGGGGGCCTGGCCCGAAGGCCGGCCGGGTGTCGTCCAGGTCCACGATCGCGGTCCGCGCCGTAGCCTTCGCGGACTCGCCCACTCCACCGCCGCCGAGCACCATGACCTTCTTGTCCTGGGCCGGCGGCAGCAGCACGGAGGACGACGTCTCCAGGATGTCCGGGTCGGGCCGGCCCGTGACCGGGGAGAAGGCATGGGTGTCCAGATCCCAGACTCCGGGCACGCGGCCCTTGTCGGCCGGGCCGTATCCGGCGTTGGAGCCGGAGTAGAAGATCTTCCGCTCGCCGGTGAGGAAGAAGGACGAACACACGGGTCTCGCTCGCAGTGACGTGAGCCGCACCGGTCCGAGCTCCGACGGACTTCTTGGCTGCGGGCACACGCACCGCCACCTGCGAGCGATACTCCTTGCCCGACGGCGAGCGGAAGACCGTGCCCTTGCGGACGTCCCGCGCCCGATCAGGGCCCTCGTTCTTGATCAGCATCGCCCCGCCGGCGCGCTTCACGTCGCCCTTGAGCACCTCATAGCGCCGTGCCACCGGCGACCAGGACCTTGCCGTCAGGCAGTTGGGCATGACCGCCACAGAACAGGTCCCGCGCGAAGCCGAAGACGGCCGGCGCGTCGAGTCCGGCAAGGACGGCCACAGCCCCGAGCCCGAGCCATCTTCTGCGGCCCCTGATCCGGGCGGTGTCGCGGGAACGTGGACGCTGTTTCATCGGCAAACCCCCGGCAGTGGTGCGAAGTGGATGTACCGACGACTACCGCAGCCGCCTTCGGGGCACCGCGCCAGTACGCCAGAGCCCGGCAACCGCCGACCGTGGAGCCGACGAGGCCCCGACTCAGGGATGACACGGTGAACTGCTACGAATGCGCACTCGTGCGGCACTCCAGGACCGCGGTGGCCGTCTGCCGCGTGTGCGGGGTGGCCGTGTGCGCCGACCACGCACAGACCGCAACCGCGGACCTGCGGCGCCCCGCGGGAACGGGCGAGATCGTGCGCGACCTTGCCGCACGCAAGATCATGTGCCCGGTGTGCCGCACCGCCGACGAGTCCCCTTGAGGCCTGCCCCGCCGCAGCTCTTCGTTACTCTATGGCCCACGGATTTTGCATCATGCAAGGAAATGGGTCCGGAGATCGACCCACGTGCCACAGGACTGACTTAAGGGGGACGCATGCGCATCGAGCCGCTCCTCGGTCGCTCGGCTCCCGACGCGGGACTCGCGAGCCATGTGAGCACGTGGGTGTGGGGACCGGCGGAGTTCATCGGACTGCCCTCGCGGCGACTGGTCGGCAAGGGCGTACTCACGGGACTCCTGGGCGCGGGCGGCATCGTCGGCGCCGGTGCCCTGGGCATGTGGACGGGGCCGACGGCGCTGGGTAGCGGAGAAGCGGGCCTCGTGATCGCGTGCGTGCTCGGTGTACGCCTCGCGGCCATCCGGGCGGGGCGCGCCTTCGTCGGGCTCGCCCTGACCCTCGGCATCTGCCTCGCTCTCACCGCCCCCCAGGCCACCGCAGGGCTTGTGCTCGCCCATCGAGGCCGGATACAGGAAGCACGAGTGACGTCCGTCGAGGTCCAGAGCGTTCCGCAGCAGAGCCGGGGCGGTCACCGCTACTTCTGCTCCGTCGAGAATCGCGACGGCACGCCTCTCCGCGCTCGGATATGGCGCGGCTGCCGAACGTCGACCGAGCCGGGCGACGCGCTAGCCGTGCTGTACGACCCGCTGGGACGCGTGCCCCCCAGGGGAGCCGAAGGCGTCCGCACCGGGCTGTGGCCACTCGGCGGAGTCGTGAGTCTGGCCGGCGCCCTTGTCGTGGTCTGCGCGGTGGCGGTCATCCGCTCCTTCCGGCTCACCCTGTCGTCCTGACGGCGACCGGGCCCCCTCTGACTCACCCCGACGTCGCCGGCTCCGCGGAGAGCGTGGATCTCAAGGGCGCATAACAAGCGAGTGACAGGGGCCGTCGCCGACCGGACCTTTGCATACTCTAAAAAATGACGTCGACGTGCCCTTCCTGGCACCTCTCGGCGCCGCCACGACCACCAGGAGAGTGCGTGCCCGAAGGGAAACATCCGTCCAGCCACCTAGTGCTGGCCACACTGCCGGGTGCGGTGATGGCCATCGTGGCGACAGTGGATCTGACGGCGGGTCCGGAGGTGGGTTTTCTGCCACTGGTCTCGCTCGGGCCCGCGTTCGCCGGGCTGGTCGGCACCTGGCGGCGCACGGCAGTGATCGGCGCGGTGGCCCTGCTGCTCTGCACGACGCTGGGGATCTACGACGGACTGCTCGACTCACGCCGCGGCTACACGGCGCTGGCGTCCGTCGGCGGCGTCACCGCAGCCGGCGTCACGGCCGCGGTGATGCGCGGCAGACGCGAGGCGGAGCTCGCCACCATGCGCTCCATCGCGGAGGTCGCCCAACGGGTCCTACTGCGTCCCGTGCCACGCACCGCAGGCCCCCTCCAGATAGCGGTCTCCTACACGTCCGCCGTCGCCGACGCCCGGATAGGCGGTGACCTGTACGAGGTGGTGGCGACCCCGCACGGCGTCCGCGTGATCGTGGGTGACGTCCAGGGCAAGGGTTTGGCAGCGGTGGAGTCAGCGGCCGTCGTACTCGGGGCCTTCCGGGAGGCCGCGCATGACGAGCCGGACCTCCTCGCGCTGGGAGCCCGCCTCGACCGCAGCATCTCGCGGGACCTGAACAGCGAGAAGTTCGTCACCGCGGTCCTGGCCGAGGTGGGGCCCGAGGAGGGCCGCGCTGTCTTCCTCAACTACGGCCATCCGCCGCCGCTGATTCTGCACCGCGATGGCGGCGTCCACTTCCCGCAACCGCCGTCCTACGCGCTGCCCTTGGGCCTGAGCGGTATGCACGGCGGCAACGACCCGCAGCCGTTCAGTGTGGGCTTCACACCCGGAGAGCAGATACTGCTGTACACCGACGGCATCAGCGAGGCCCGCGACGCGGACGGTTCCTTCTACCCGCTCGGCGACCGGGCGGCGCTCCTGCGGACCGCCGACGCCCAGAACGCCCTCGACCTGCTGCGCGAAGACGTGGCACAACACTCCGATGGGCTTCAACACGACGACGCTGCCCTGCTGTTGCTGCGCTACCACGCACACACCGAGGCGGCCGGGTCCCCCTGAGGGGCTCCCAGATCCCCTCCGCCCCTTGACAGATTTTGCACTATGCAAGAGAAAGGTGTCGCCGGGGGAGGTCCGGGCCCCGGCATGCCGGGGCCCGGGTGCTGGAAGCGGCGGCAGCGCACCGCGTTGCCGCCGCGACGCTCGACTTCAGGGCCACACGCCCGGGCGGGCCGGTTCGGCTCCGCAGCGCTCCAACCACGTTCTCGTCGTGCTCAACGACACCGGTGAGCCACACGCTGTGGTCGACGGCAGAAAGTGCGTAGGTCGTGTGCTTCACCTCGCGATCCTGGCCCAGTCCCGACTTGCCTCTCTCGTCGGACCTCCGCCAGCCCCGCGGAGCTTCCGCCGGCGCTTGTGCCCGCGCTGCTCCTGGCCGCCGCGGCCTTCGTCACGGCCGCCGAACCGCGCATCGGCCCTTTCGCCTCCGTATCCTGCCTACCGATTGACTACGCCTGCCCGTGGACACCCGAGTGTCGCGTGATGCGCGCGGACCACGCGAGCCATGCTCCGTCGACTGTGCGCGTACGAGCGCACGCTTCCAGGCCGATTCCCCGACTGTCGGAAGGCAACGATGACGCGGCGATCCAGTTCTTCTCAGGCCCCACGGCGCCCCACGGGATGGCGCCGCCTGGTGGCACGACTACCGGTCCATCTGTTCCACGTGGGGCTGGGCCCGGCCCTCGGGAAGCGACTGCTGCTTCTGCATCACACGGGCCGTGTGTCCGGGCGGCGGCGCCAAGTGGTTCTGGAAGTCGTGGCACACGACTCACGCCATGGGACATGGACCGTCGCGTCAGGCTTTGGGCCGAAGGCGGACTGGTACCGGAATTTGCGCCAACACCCGCGGACGGTGATCCAGTTCGGCAATCGACGCTACGCCGTCACCGCGCGTTTCCTCTCCCCTGACCAGAGTGCGGACGCGATGGCACGGTATGAGTCCCGGCACCCCTGGCTGGCGCAGATTCTCGGCGCTGTCACACCGCTGCCCACCAACGGCAACGAGGAATCGTTCCGAGAGGCCGCACGGTCCCTTCCGTTCGTCCGGCTCGAGGTTCGTGAGGGCCACCACCCCCGCTGACGCGGGCGGGAGAAACTGCTCACCCATGTGACAACGAGGGGACTGGTTGCCGCTGCGCTATCAGCGCGTGGGGCGGCGGCTGCGTGTCCTGAAGTGGAACACGACGAGGCCGATCAGGGCGAACGCGGCCGCCCACGCGAGGCCCATGCCCAGGTAGCGCCACATCACCGTGTCGCCGAGCGAACTACCGACGGAGAACTGCATCGGCCCGAACGACGGGAAGTACTGCAGGACCGGCTTGTTGGCCGCCGGATTGCCCAGCGGGTTCTGCAGGAACGTGTCGGTGAGCCCGCCCATGATGATGAGGAAGAAGCCCTCAAGGTCGTTCTTGACCAGGACACCCAGCAACAGGCCAAGCGAGCCGTAGGTGAGCGTCATCGCCATGAATCCGAGCAGGATCGCCCCCCAGCCGGTGAAGCCGGGACGCCAGAAGAGGAACAGCGCGAGCGCCGTGTAGAGCGCGATCGAGGCTGTGACGATGCCGATGGCCATCATCTTCGCGCCGATCAGGGTGGACTGACGGAAGCCCGCGAAGGCGAGCCGACGATCGAAGTTCAGCGCCTTGCGCACGGCGTCGAAGACGACGAAGCCGGAGATCATCGTCAGGGAGTTCATCCCGGCAGTGATCAGCGTGACGTTGCGGCCGCCGACCTTCAGCATCTCGCCGGTCGAGTACAGCTTGAACTCCAGGTCCTTGTTTCCGGCGATCGAGATCATCAGGAGGTACCAGACCGGGACGAACAAGCCGAGGAGGAGGGCTGCGAGACGGTTGCGACTCTGCTCCTGCACGGAGAACCGCAGTGCGGTGGGGAACTGCCGGAACAGCGGTGGGCCGGAAGGGAGGTCAAGCTGAGGCATGGCTGGGCTCCTTCTCCTGTGACGAACGGGGCGTCAGCCTGCCGTCCACGAGGTCGGCGAGCAGGTCGAAGCGCTCCTGCTCGAAGACGAGGTGGGTGATCACGACGATGGCCTTGTCCCGCTGATGCAGGTCCTCCACCAGATCCCAGAAGCGGAGATAGGTCTCCCAGTCAAAGCCCTGATAGGGCTCGTCCAGAAGCAGGACGTCGGGGTCATGCAGGAGGGCGAGGGTCAGGTTGAGCTTCTGCCGGGTGCCACCCGAAAGATCGCCGGCCGCCGTGGTGCGGTACTTCTCGTAGCCAAGGAGCTGCACCAGTTCGTCGGCACGCTCCAGGCCGGTCAGCCGGTGGGCGGCGGCGAAGTAGTGCAAGTGCTGGTCCACGGTGAGGTTGGAATTGAGCACGGGGTCCTGCGGGCAGTAGCCGAGCTCGCCGCGGAGGCCAACCTCGCCGCGGTCCACCGCCAGGGTGCCCGCGATCGCTTTGAGGAGCGTCGACTTGCCCGAGCCGTTCTCGCCGACCACCGCGACCAGTTGGCCCGGTTCGACGGTGAGGTCGGCGCCGCGCAGGACCCGATGTTTCCCGAAGGCTTTGTGGATGTCCCGGGCGGTGAGTGCGTGCTGTGGCCTTACGGTCATGCCTGACCTCCTTGTGCTTCCGGTGCTACGGCCGCTGCGTTCAGCCCGCCCGCGTAGATGCTCAGGAGCTCGGGGCCGAGCCGGGCGAGTCCAGCCGCCGAGAGAGGGTCGATGCCGAGGACCGCCGTGAGCTTGTCGCGCAGCAGGAACACCGAGAGGTCGTTCACCAACAGCAGCGCGGCGCGCACCTGCGGGTCCTTCCCTCTTGATGCGACCCCCGCGTCCGCCAGGGCATCCAGGATCTTGCAACTCACCGCGTACAGTCGGCGGAACAGGCCTCGGCCGGCGTCCGTGTCGGACAGCAGGAGCATGCGTAGATATCCGGGCAGCGGTGAGCCGACCGGAAGGTGCCGCAGGAAGATCTCGCTGAGCGAACCCGTGGTGGCTGCCTCCGGCCCATCGACAGCGACCGTGCCCCCGTCAGCGGTCAACTCATTGAGCAGACCTTCGAAGACGGTGAGTACGTACTGATCCACTTCCGTCCGCAGATTGTCCTTCGATCGGAAGTGATGCACGACGAGCCCCGGTGAGACGCCCGCCGCAGTGGCGATCTGTCGCACGGTCACCGCGTCGGGGCCACGCTCGGCGAACAGGCGCAGGGCTTCGTCCCGGATGACGGCCCGTGTGGTGCGATCGTCTGGCATTGAACGCATATTCAACATGCTAAACATGCGTTCAGTGGCCTGTCCAGTAGGCAATCCGCTCGCCGAGAAGCTCTCCCGATCACTGGGAGACAACACGACCGGCGCGCCGACACCGCTTGCACGGTTGCCTCGCTCAGAGGTCGTGAACATCGCCGTTGAGGGTGCTACGCGACCGCGCCCGGGCTCCGGGCACCACAGACGACGGATGCCGGACGAAGAGTGTCGTCGTTCTCGACGAGCAGGAGCGTCCCGGCCGGAGGCGCGGCAGCCCCCACGTGCGCGCGTACCCCTTCGACCAGCCGCTCCAGGAGCGTGCCGGAGTCGCAGCCATCGAGCGACATCGCCCGGACCGCTGTGGGGAAGGGCTCGTCCAGGGCACCCCAGGAGGCGGTCAGCGCGTCCGTGCCAAGCAGCAACCGACCTCCGGGAGGGAATCGCACCCGGGTCACGTACAGGGGTGGGCCGGCGTCAGGAGCAGCGATGCCCCCGAGGGCGGGCGCCAGAGCCAGAACCGACACAGGGCTCACGGTCTGCTCGACCAACACGTAGGGGGGCTGTCGACCGCAGCACACCAGGTCCAACGCGTCGCCGGTGTCGTCGATGTTGATCAGCAAAGCCTTGGCGTGGTTCCCGCCATGTTCGCTGAACACGATGTCCAGCCTTCTGACGATCTCCGCCAGGCTGGGTTCCGTGCTCGCGAGCGAGCGCCAGTGGTGCAGGAGAGCGGCTGCCGCTGCCGATCCGGTGGCCGCGCCCTGGAGGTCAACCATGAGGAGGCGCGTGCCGAAAGCACTGACGCGTACGTCGTGGAAGTCGTCGCTCGTCCAGCCACCGGCATCGGGAACGAGGCGACAGAACTCGCCCCGCAGGTCATTGATCCGCCACACGCCGCGCTCCACGGCAGGATCCGGCCGTACGGCAGCTTGAGGTCTTCCGCCGCCGTCCGCGGCGCATTTGTCGTCCTGAGCACGAGTCAGCCGCCCGACCACCCAGGTCAGGGCGACCACATCGAAGAGAGTGAACAGCACGACAAAGGGGCGGCTGCGCCACTCGGCCATGCTCAGGAGCAGCGCGACGACGAGGGCCATGATTCCTGGAAGGAACCGCTGCCATCGCCGGCTGCCTGAGGCCGGAAGGAGCAGACCGATGGCCGGTACGACAGCGAGTCCTACCATGATGCCTGGACGCAGGTTCCGGTACGCCAGATCCAGCGCGCCCAGCACGAGGACCGCGGTGGCCATCGCGCTCACGACGACGCGACTGCTGAAGACAGGCCGTGAGGCCAGGGAAAAGCGAAACACCTGGCCGTACCGCCCTTCCGTTCCTGGCCGCTCTGCATCCAGCCTATCGAGAACACCTCTCGGCGCAGCGGCAGTTGAACCAAACCCGCGTCCGCTGACCGCAAAGGAAGAAGGCGAAGGCCTGTCGGCGGCCAGTCATCCCGAGGAGCGGCCCGCATCAGGCGGCTGAAACCACACCTCCCTCCGAGGGCAGATACACCGGAGCACCAGCCGCGGCCGAGCCCTCGTGCAGTCCACCGGTGCCGTGACCGACCACAGGTCGACTCACGACTTCCCCCGCCTTTGCGGAATGCCAAATATCTGCGGCGCTGTACAGGCCTTATGTGCGGCGTGGTGATCACACGTCGCTCCGCCACATCAGTCTGGCCGATGCCTACCCTGACGCTCAGGGGCGCGTAGGAGCCGAGGCCGGCGGCGCTGTGTCCTGCCAGGCCTGTCTGTAAGCACTTGTTTTGACTCCAGTGCAAGGAGTTGTTTTGGCTCCACCGATCGGTCCGATGGGGCGTGTATTGGTGTGATTCACGCCCCTGTAGCAAGGTGATTTGGCCCCACTTCGATCGGGTGGTTCCGTTGGCCGGGGTGGGGGTGGTGTTGGCGGTAGTTTTGAAGCCTAGGTGGACCTCCGTCAGCGCGCCCCCGACAGGTGCGTGGAGGGTTGCCGACCCGGCTCGACTCAGGTTGCGGACCTCCCGGTGGCCGCAGCGGCTGGACGAGAACGGGCGATGGTGCGGTCGGCACTAGCACTTGACGGCCTGGCCTGCCAGGCGGACCCAGACATCGGCGAAGTCGACCTCGGCTTCCTCGCCGGGCAGATGAACCTGCGGAACCATCCCCGTCAGGTACCGGCGGCCTTCCAGCACCTCGGCCTAGATCTGCGGGCGCCTGGCCGGCACGTAGTCGCAGACCGTGGTGTTGGCTTCTTCCGTGGCGGCGGGACAGCAGACAGAAGGGCCTGCCGCACCGTCCGGCGATGCACCCCCCGTACTTCTCTGCCAGAGCCCGCTGCGACAGTTCCGGATCGAGACGCTTGTCTCTCCGGATCGCAGCGAACAGCTCCGTCCGCGAACCCATCCCGGCCTCCCGGCACGACCGTGATCTAGCAACACGGCCTCCGGCATGACCGTGATCGACGGGAGACACCCTGCGTCCGTCTTGCGGACGGCCCAACTCATTCACTCCACCGTGGGCTCGTCGCTGGACGAGTTGAAACAGGCTCACTCTGCTTCGGAGACCCTGCATTCACTCAAGTTCGCTCATCGAGTGCAACGGTGCGAACTCGTCGGCGAGTATGCCCATGACGACCAGATCATGGTGTCGGCCCGCGAAGAAAACGTGATCGCGCAGGCGCCCTTCCTCGGCAAAGCCGAGACGGCCACGGCTTCTGCCGCGTAGCCCTTGCGTCGATGCCCGGCCCCCATCGTGATGCCGTACTCGAACCACCCCGCACGCGGATCTGCGTGGCGCGAGCCGACAGCCCCGACGATCTGCCCCGTGTCCAAGGCTTCTACGGCCAAGCCGAAGCAGTCGCTGTCGGACTTCGCGACGGCCTGTTCCTTCGCCCAGGCGCGGAACCCCTCGGCAGACCGAGGCGGATGCAGCAGGTCTCCCAATCGCTCTTCATCGACAGCGAAGCCCATGAACGCCTTCCAGTCCTCAGGCTCAATACCGCGCAGACGTACCCACCTACCAGTCCAGAACGAAGTCATCCCCTATTCGATCACGAGCAGGACGTGCCGCACAGACCAACGGCACCCCGCCCGAACTGCCTTGTCAAACCGGTGGAGCCAGATCAACTTGGTACGCAGTGGAGCCACTAAACACCGGTGCGCGTGAACGGCAGATCGACGCGGCGCACGACGCAGGCGTCCAGCCCCTCGCCGTGGAGGGGCTTTGGGATGTCGTACATCGACTTAGGGTTGGTGGCGGGTCCAGCTTCTGCATCGTGACGCGCAGCCCGCGCGTCTTCACCAGCGCTCCGAGGCTGGTAGCGGTCGGCTACTTGCCGCGCGAGGCGGCGGCTCCGCCGGTGACGAAGAAGTGCATGGTCCCAAATGCGCCGACGGTAAGGCGTGAACAGGTGAATCTGCACGTCAAACGGGGTGCTGTGGAGCGATTCGTCCCGTAGCGCACCGCGTGGAAGGGGCCCTTGCTCACTTTCCGGCGGGGGTCGCACGGATCATATCTCCGCGTCGTAGTCTGCGATCGTCCTACCGGGGTTCGCTCCTGACGACGCGAAGGGAGACCCCGGGCCAGCCGGTCAAGCATGGGTCCGGGGAATCTCCCTCGCGCTTGTCAGAGCCGTATCCCATCTCGCTGACGACCGAGGAGAAGGATCAGCTCATGGCATCTGACGACCGTACCCGAGACAGTAGGCCGGGGAGCGCGTGGACGCTCAGCTGGATCACAGCCTTTACCGGGCTGGTAGCGATTGTGGGCGTCGTCGCACTGACGCTCATTGGCCACTCCGGAGCCGCGATCGCGATCGGCGCCGTCGGCGCCAGCGCGACCGCCGCCAGCGGCCTCCAGATCACGGTGAACATCCGCCGCTGAGCCGACTGCATGACAGCCGAGGCCGGAGCGTCCTTCGAACTGGGCCCCCGGAGTACCACGACGACAGCCCACAACTCCACCCTCCACTTGGGCCCGCACGCCCACGACGGACCTCTATCCCGCGGCGTAGCTAAGGCGCAGAAGGTCGCCAGCGCGCTCCAGGTCCCGCTCCGTACGGAGCCGCAACTCCAAGTCGCCGGCGCCATGGTGGCCGAGCCCCGTCACGTCCCGGGTGAAGCCGGGGACCAGGTCGACCCCCTTCGGGTCGGCCTTGAGGTAGACGAGGAGCTTGGTCTCCAGCTCAGCCAGTACACCGCCCTGCTTCCGATCCGGCGGCAGCCCGGCCGCGCGGCGCCGTACCGGCTTGGCCTCGGCCGAGTGCCCGGTGACGGAGGCCACGGTCTCCAGGCCGAAGTGGTGGCTGCCGAAGTACCGGTAGCGGACCAGGTCGATCGAGCGCCGGTGCTCGCGTACGGCGTGCGCGTCGTAGCGGGCGAAGTCGCCGGCCACGCAGATCAGCCGAGGTGTGCTCCACAGAATCTGGGACGCGGCCGTCACCCCGAGCCGGTCGCGGACCAGGTTCCGGAAGGCGTCCTTGTGGTTCGTCAGCCAGGCCATGTAGGAGAGGCCCTGGTTGATCACCCCTTCTCTGAACTGGCAGGGCGGTTCGTGAGGTGATATCCGCTTCGCGGTTGAAGAGGCGGCTCATCAGCAGTCCTAGGGCAGGGCTGTGGCCCAGTGCTCCATGGCCTTTTCGGCCAGGTAGCGGACCAGCCTGAGGTCGGCGGCCAGATCTCGTGCTTCCCGACTGTGTAGACCCAGGAGAGGCGTACCCGTCCGTCCGCCTCCCTCCTTCATGTGCACGATCCTGTTCCGGATGTCGTACACCCGTGAAGAGATGGCCGTGCGGTAGTCACTGCCGGGCAGCGGGGCGCCGGAGCCATCGTCCTCAAGCGTCTCGACATGCTGGATGATCGCGGGGTCACTCAGCGTCGTGAACAGTTCCTGATCACGTAGGAGTCCGGCGACATCTGCCTGTGCCACTGCCAGGTTGATCACGGCATCGAGTTGGTTCCGCTCGCTCCCCGGGATGCCGGTTCTCGGCATGTAGAACTCGAGCGCCTGGTAGTACTTCAGCCACCGCTCGACAGGGTGACGCCCCACAGCATTGCCAGCACCATAAAGCTCGGCGGGCTCCGCGTCGTATTGCCGCCGAGGGAAACGAAGCTTCGTCGAGTACGAGGGGCCCCTCCGGCTCCCGAGGCGATATCCGGTGTCCCAAAGGCGCAGTGACGCTCCTTGAGCCTTGGCGAGGCCGAAGAGATACGAGGTGCCGTACGCGACCAGCACCTTCTGTGCCTCTGCTGCGTCTAGGGCCGACACCCCCGAGAGTTCCAGACTTGGTGAGAGCCCTCCTCCGTGGCGCGTGTTGTACAGCAGGGACAGCTCAGGTGGGACGGAGACCAGCCGCAACGACCTGCCTGAGCCGTCTGCTTCCTCACTCACGTGAAACGCCCCCGTCGAGGCAAGCATGCCGGCCAGATCAGCGCCCAGAGGGCCCTCCAGGTCGACGGCTCGCTTCTGCCGTGGGAGGAGACTACGCACCAAAGCACTGTGGAACTGGTCGAAGTCGCCGACAAGGCGAGCTGTGATCACTCCGTTCTGTGGGTACCAGATGGCATGGCGCTCAGCCAGCGGAACTCCTGAGCTGACGATGCGCTCGACGTGCTCAAGCTGCGCTGCCGACCTCAGTCGCATGCGCAGACCATCGGCGTCGGCAAAGACGACACGTGCATCGTCGCGCCATCGCCGGCCATCCCACTTCTGCTTGCCATCCCACTCGACGACTACGTCGGTGCGTTTGCCCGCAAGGCTTTTAAGGCGTTCGACAGCCTCCTGGTAAGTGATCTGAGGCGGTGCGAACCAATCATCTTCAAAGTCGTCCCAGAGGTCATCGTCGTACTGCGAGATGTCTTCCATGCGGGCCTCTCTGTTCAGGACATGGCCGGCCGAATCGCTTTGTCACCGGCCTCCATCACGGTAGAGATCTAGGGGTGTGTCCAGCACTGGAATTTCTGGACTTGTTCCGCACTGCACCGACTCCCCTCGCGGAGACCGGTGTGGGGATACCGAGGTCGACGAC
The DNA here is from genome assembly GCF_000716675.1 of Streptomyces alboflavus. Classification (GTDB taxonomy): domain Bacteria; phylum Actinomycetota; class Actinomycetes; order Streptomycetales; family Streptomycetaceae; genus Streptomyces; species Streptomyces alboflavus. The sequence goes on along the minus strand of NZ_JNXT01000009.1, from coordinate 57,716 downwards.
GGTGCGGCTGGTCTGGCGCCGGTCGAGTTGGGCGAGTTTCTCCTCCGCTCCGGCGAGGCTCACTTGCAGTCCTTCGACTTCGCCGAGCCATCCTTCGCGTTCGGCCTCGGCGATGCGGGCGAGAAGGTTGTCGCGGATCTCGACGAGCCTGTCACGCTGAGCAGGGTCGGGCCAGAGCATTGGGCAGCGGACGCAGGCGTGTTCGTGGATGCAGGGGGTGCCGAACGCTCGGCCGCATGCGCCGATGGAGACCTTGCGCCGCTCGAAGTGACCGAGGAACTCTTGCCATTCATCGTCGGTGGGGACGCGATATTCCTCACTGGGGCGGAGGGACCGGCGGCGGGCCAGGAAAGCCATGTGCGCCTGGATCGCCTCCTCGGGATAGACGGCCTTGTAACCGAGAGTCACGTTGATGTCCTGGTGGCCTGCGATCGCCTGGGCGATGTGCGGGGGCAGCCCGTTGAGGACGGCCTCGGTGATGAACAGCCGTCGGAAGTCGTGTGGTGTGTAGCGGAGCGGGGCGCCGACGGCGTCGGTCAGGCCGGTGTTGGTGAGGGCCTGGTCCAGCATGGTGCGGACGGTTTCGTCGGTGAACGCCCGGTCCTCGCCGCAGATGCGCCGTTGGAACAGTAGTGGGGCGGGCTCCTGCCACACGCATTCGCCGCGGTCATAGGAGGAGACCAGGGGAACGGCGCCGGTGGTGTTCCGGACTCGGCAGATAGTCGCGCTGAGGACGCCGGCGAGCTCGGGGCTGACAAGTAGGAGCCGCTCGGTGTCCGTCTTGGACGGAGCGATTTGTAGAAGGGGGACGAGTTCACCGGTCGTGGGCAGCCGGTATTGGACCAGGCTGTGGTGGCTGAGTTCCAGCAGCTCCCCGATGCGGATGCCGGTGGCCCGCAGGACCTCGACTACGGCCCAGGTCCAGAAGGCGCGCTCGTCCTCGAGTCCCAGATCGCGGCGCTTTCCGGTGTGAGGGTCCTCGGTCCAGATCCGGCCGGCCGTTCCGTACGGAACCACGGCGCGTACGAGTTGCTGACCGGCAGCGGTGAATACCTCGCCGGGGTCGGTCTGGCGGGCTGCTTTCAGTACCGCGGCGGTGTCCCTGCGGCGCTGGTCAACCGAGCGGACGAGGATGGGCAGGACCGGCAGGCGCTCGCGGGTGCGGGCGTCCATCCTGGCCTTGCGCCGTCGTTGTATTTTGCGGTTCTCCAGCTCGTCAGCCCTCACCGGGCTCGGTGCCACCCAAGGGCCCCAGCGGCCGGGGTCTTCCAGGGCCCACTGGGCGATGTCGAGGTAGAAGGCCCGCACCTGAGTGAGCGTGTCCCGGTGGTTGAGCCTCTCGACCTTGGTGCTCGTGCGGCTCCCGTCGGGCGTGGTGACGGTCTTGTCCTTGGTGCGAATCCTCTGCTTCCACTGCCCGATGACGTCCAGGGCGAGGCGGAGGCTGTCGGCGCCGGGGTGGTGGTGCTCGATGTCCTGCCAGAAGCGTTTGGCGAGGTGGTAGGAGAGGGACTTCAAGCTGTTGCAGTCCAGCGCGGACTGACGTTCACGGAGATAGTCCACCAGGAGGTCACGGACAGCACGGCAGCGCAGGCCATAGCGGTCGATCAGCTCCTCCGGGGTCCGTTGTCCCAGGTAGCGGACCTCGCGCAGATTCCGTGGGGCATCTTCTCCGAGGGCTCCGAACTGGTGAAGCAGGCGGTAGAACACCTCGGTCCCCGCCATCGCCCGCTTGAGCACCACGGCTTGGGTCTCGAGAAGTTCCAGGACGTCGCCGATGGTGATGTTGGCGATCGTGCCGCCCTTCGCCGCGAGGATGAGGGCGCTGCGGCAGAGCGTTGTAGTGACGGCGCCCGACCGCACGCCGTGGGCTTGAGCACCCAGCTCTCGCAGGCGCTCGAATCCGTCTGGGTCTCGGCTGTGTGCCATGGAGCGGACCAGCACTCCTTGGCGGCTGGCCCCGGCGGCCAGCCAGTCCACCGAAGGTCGCAGCAGCTCAGCACTGATCAGCGTCGTCAGGGCCCGGCCCACCACCGGCATGCGCCAGTCTGCCCTCAGGCCGCGCTCGTGAAGCCATTGCTTGATCACCGGCCGCCAGGCGGCACCGGCCTGCTCGATGCCGCTGGCCTTCCACCGCTCCTGCCAGGTCTGCCCGGGCTGATCTTCCAGCCAGTCCAACACCATGACGATGCCGTGCTTGTGGTGCAGTTCGCTGCCGGCGTTCTCCAGCGTGTAGGGCGGACGGGACAGCAAACGGGCCGCTTCGGCGCGGGAGCGCTCGGTGCCCGGCCAGTTGTCGGGAACACTGCGGGCGGGGAAGCGCTGCCGGGCGACCATCACGCGGGTGAGTTGAGGCTCCAGTCCAGCAGCCGGTGTGCGGCGGCTGGCGCTCGGCGACGAGGTGACGGTCACCGGGCACCGGTTCCGAACAGCACATCGAGACTTTCCGGCCGGTAGTCGGCTGCCGGAGGCGGAGCGATGCGGGCGGCTGCCTGCCGTGTCTGCTCGGCATGGTGGGCCAGAAGCCGACGGATCACCACGTCCTTGCGAGGCGTTAATGGTGTGCTCGGGTATTGGAACCCTCCGAATGCCTGCCTGTGAGCAGCCGCGCTTTGCACCGTTTACATTGATCTGCCCTGTCCTTCGTAGGACAGCCTCAGCAGGTCTTGCCGCCGCTGGCCGAGGTACCAATTGCCGGACTGGCCAAGATCGATGGTGGATCTGATGACGGAGGTGTCGCCGGAGGTCACCTCGGCTAGGACCTCTCCTCGCGGCGAGATGATCATGCTGGGGCAGTGCTGGTGAGGGTCCGCGACGTTTGCTGCAAGGACGAACCGCTGGTTCTCCGCTGCGCGGCTGATGAGGTGGCTTCTCCAAACTCCAGCCGGCTCGGCTGTATTTGCGGCGTGAGTGAGATAGATGAACGCCTGTGCTCCGCTGCTGGCGAGGTACTGCCATTGCTCGGGGAAGCGGATCTCCCGGCAGATCTGGACACCGAGGCTGACATGCCCGCCAGCCATCGGGATGGAAAGGGTGGAGAGGTCGGTCCCCGCTTCCAGCCGGCCGCGTTCGTTCATCGCCAGGTTGATCTTCCGGTAGATCCACCTCGCGCCGGTGGGTGAAAAGTAGACGGCGGCGTTGCTCCAAACTCCCTGATCGAAGAGCAACGTGCCGCAGAACAGATGGACCGCTTGCCGTTGTGCCAGGTCGGCGACACGGTCTGTGGCTTGCGCCAGGGCCAGAGTGTCGAGGCCGTCAAGGTCGGAGAGGTCAGGCCCGTAGCCTGACAGTGCGCCCTCGGGCAGGACGACGATGTCGTCGGGCCGGGCTTCGGCCAAGACCTCGGAAATCAACTCCACATTCCGCTTGATGTCCCAGGTGATAGGGAACTGCGCGACCGTTAGCGATACCCACATGAATCCTTCTTCCGGCGGCTGATCTCGGCTGTGTAGGCGGCCCAGTCTCCGGCGGCGGCTCGTTGCCATTTGACGGCGACGGTGATGTCGATGCCGAGCGTGCGGGCAAGGACCGCGGCGGGCAGCTCGGTGGCGAGCTGGGACAGGGCAGTTGAGCGGGTCTCGGCGAGCGGGATGCCGAGCTTACGGAGACGTTCGCCCATGGCCCAGACGCTGATCGGGCGGCCGGGCTGGCCGCCGGGGAAGAGCCAGGGCGAATCTGTCCGGGCGAGGACGGCATGGCTGCGGCGAACCGCAACCTGCTGAAGGGCGAGCTCAGCGACGGGTGCGGGCAAGTCGACTGGGACGGCGCCGAGGCGGAGGCGGACAGTTCTGTCGGACTCCTCGATGTGGTCGACGGTGAGCCGGGAGATCGCCGCGGGCCACTGGGCGTAGAGGAGCAACAGCAGGCCGGCGAGGCGGTCTTCGGACTTGAGGGTGTCGTCGTGCAGCAGACGGCGGGCGGTGGCCCAGCGGGCCTCGCCGTCCATTGCCTGGGAGGGGCCGTTCCATCGGACGGCCGGGAAGCTGAGATCGCGGGCGATCTTCTGGGCGAGAGCCCAACGTACGAAGTGTCCTGCCTCCCGGCGGTGACGGACGTCGTCGCTGGTCATCCAGCGTTCAAGATCGGTCTGACGGCAGGTCGCAAGCGTCAGGCTCTGAGCCTCGATCCAGTTGAGGAGGTGGACGGCTGCCCGCAGATGCTGGCGGACGACGGTGAGCTGGGTGTGCGTGATGTCGTTGCCGCGGCTGCGTCGGCGGAGCCGTCGCAGGAGGTGCCAGGTCGCGTACCGGTGCAGGATCTTCCGTCCCTCGGCGGTGGTGTGGGAGGTGACGAGATCGTTCACGTGCCGTTCCAGGCGGACCATCTGCTCGTCCCGCTGGGGCAGCGTGCCGGTGGCCACGAGCACGCTGCGGATGTGCTCGACGAACTTGCCCGCGGGGAGTTCGTCGAGGGCCTCGTGTGTCAGGGGCCGACGGCCGGATCCGAGATCGGACAAGACGGTGGAGACGATGCCGCCCGAGAGCCAGCGCATCGCCGTGCCGGCGCGTTCCGTCGCGGCCAGGGCGTCGCTGAGGGCCTGCAGCTTCGGGGGGTATGGAGCCCGAGTCGTCGGCGAGAAGCTCGTGGAGCCGTTGCTTGAGAGTGCAGCGAGGGCACGGGCCGGAGGCCCGCAGTCGTTCCGCTTCCCCGCAGGTGGGACATGGGCGCCAGAGCTCGGCGTCCGGTGCGGTGCAGGGACCGCAGACCGGTGCTTCGGCGGTCCCAGAGTGGATGCCCCGAAGCCGTCCGCATGCGGTGCAGTGAGCCTGGCGTCGGTCGCAGCCGCCGCAGCGGGGCAGGCCGGTCAGCCGAGAGCGGTTGGCTGGTGCGGTGCGGCCGCAGATCGAGCAGACAAGGACGGGCAGGGGGCAACAGTTCGAGCAGAGAGGACCGTTGGAGGTGCGGTTCTGTACTCGTTTCCGCTTCCCGCAGTTGATGCAGACCTCGACGTTCGCGGGGTCGTTGACCAGGCAGTTCGGACACAGCGGGCGCCCCTGCTCGTCGCGGGTGGCCGGCTCGCGGCGGGCTCCGCAGCGTACGCATTCTTCGATGCGGGATTTGGCGATGCAATTGCGGCAGACCCGCTGACCGTCGAGCAGCTTGTCGATGCGAACCGCTCGGTGGCAGCGAGGGCACGACGGTCGGACGATCCCGGCGACACCGGCCTCGTGCAGCAGGTCGATGACCCTCAAGATGGCGCGGTGCGGGGCGAGATGGGCCTCGCCGGTCAGCAGACGAGGGTTCCGCGACCACCACCTCCTCGCGATCGGCATCCACCTCGGCCAGCTTCTTGGCCAACGCCTCCCGAGCTGGTCCAGCCCGCCACAGCGAGCTGCGATCTTCTCCAGCGACGACACGGTTCCCCTGCTGAACGGCACGCTGCCCAGGAGCGTAAGAATCCCGTTGTCCAGGGCACAGCCGAAGCGGGAAACCCCATCCCCGACCTGTCAGATGACTATCCTTCGGCCTCCCACCCTGACCAGGGCGATTACGACGCTATGGGACTACCTGCATGAGGTCGCAACTACCTATGATCGGACGGCCCACGACAGCCCTAACCTCAGTGGAGTATTCATGGCCCGATTGACCGGTTTCGGCAATGTGGTCCTGCCCGCGCGGGATCTGCCCGCGAGCATCGCGGCCTGGACCGCGCTGCTGGACCGACAACCCGCTTTCCAGAGCGACGACTTCGCCGCGTTCTCCGGTGATGGCGTGGAGATCGGGCTGACCGCGGCTCCCTGGGTGGACCATCCGCTGGTCTTCTGGACGGTCCAGGACATCGAGCAGTCCCATCGCACACTGGTCGCCGCCGGGGCCACGGCGATGACCGAAGTCGCCGACGGATCACTCGCCGAGGTCGGCACCGCTGAGGCCGCTGAGGGTGACAACATCGATCCGGCCACCGGCATCGTGGACATGCCTGGTGCCCGGCTGGCCGTCCTGAAGGCGGCCGACGGCAACCTGATCGCCATCACCCAGGAAGTACCGGTCGACTGGCCGGCCGACCAGTCGTGAGTTCGGGCGTACGTGAGCTGTCCCGGCGGGTCCTGAATCGGACACTGCTGGAGCGGCAACTGCTGGCTCGGCGCGTTCCTCGGACGCCCCTGGAAGCGATCGAGCACCTCGTGGCGATGCAGGCGCAGATGCCGAACGGACCCTATGTGGGGTTGTGGGCCCGGTTGGAGAACTTCCGGCCCGACGACCTGACCTCCTTGCTGGAGGGTCGCGATGTGGTACACGCCACCATGTTGCGCCGTACCCAGCACCTGGCCCGCGGCGAGGACTTCGGTTGGCTGTGGCCGACGGTCGCGTCCATCGTGCGGAAAGCACTGACCGACGCCTACTACGCCGAGCAGATCGAGGGGATCGATCTGGACGAACTCGCCCGAGTCGGCCGGCGGCTGCTGGCCGGGAAGCCGCTCCATCGCCGGGAGCTCGGCCGGCTGCTCGCAGACCGATTCCCCGGCCGCACCCCTGGTCGGCTCGCCGAGGCCGTCGAGCTGCTGGAGGCGTCGGTGCATCCACCGCCCCATTGCACCTGGGGCCGGTGGGGGCATCGGAATGGGACACCGCTCGCCCTGGCCGACGAATGGCTCGGCCATCCGCTGGCCGACGCGCCACAACCGGAGACGATGGTGCTGCGCTACCTCGCCGCGTTCGGTCCGGCCGGTGTCATGGACATCCAGGCCTGGTCGGGGTTGACCCGGCTCCGCGAGGTCGTCGAAGGGTTGCGGCCGAAACTGCGCAGCTTCCGGGACGAACAGGGCAGCGAACTATTCGACCTGCCCGACGCACCGTTGGGCGAGCCGGACCGGCCGGCGCCGGTCCGGCTTCTGCCCGCCTTCGACAACGCCGTCCTCGGGCACCGGGACCGAACTCGCGTGATCAGCGAGGAGAATCGCCGACGGATTACACCCCGGGCATCCGCGGGCGTACCCGTGTTCCTCCTCGACGGCTTCGTCGAAGGCACCTGGACCCTGACCGGTGACCGCCTGCACATCGCACCGTTCCGGCCGCTGTCGGACAGCGAGACAGCAGCAGTACAGGACGAAGCCGCCCAGCTGCTCAGGTTCGTCACCCCGGACAACACCGAGCCGACGATCACCTTGACGTGAACAGCCGGGACCGGCCAGGACGGATCTTGACCGACGGCACCATGCCGAGCCACAAGACAATCGCGCTCACACGCCCCCGGCACGGGCTGCGCGAGACGGGCCTGGCCGCGATCGCCGAACTTGGCTTCGTCGGCCTGGACGACGATACCGGCGACTGGACAGTCATCCGTCACATCAGCATGAGTCGCGGCCGCTGCCGGACCGCCACCACCTCTGGGCACACGTGACCAGCCGGAACAGGTACCGAACTACCCCTGACGATCCATCAACAAAGTCAGCATCAGGTCAGCAAGAGTCCGGCTAGAGCCGACCGCGCCTGCCCACAGACTGGAATCAGGCTCGATGCCGCCCAGGTCATGAGCAGTCGATCGGAGGCCGTCCGCTCGGAGGCTCGACGATCACTTTGCCGATCGCACTCACCCGCCACTCCGAGCCGCCCCCGACCACACCTCCGCAGGTCAGCGCACCCTCCCCCGCGGCTTCAACGGCACCGCGGGCAGCGTGGGCGCGGGCAGCGGCGCCCCGTCGTACCCCTTCACCTCACCGAACCGCGACCCCGTCATCCAGTCCGCGCGCGCCTGCTCGATGTCCTCCTGCGTACGGCCGATGAAGTTCCACCACATGATCAGCTCCTCCTCGAACGGCTCGCCGCCGAGGAGCATGAGGCTCGCGTCGGAGGCGGCGCGCAGGGGGAGTTCGGTGCGGCCGCAGCCGAGGTACAGCATGGAGCCGGGGAGTACGGGGACTTCGTCCACGTGGGCCTCGCCGGACATGGACAGGACGGCGTACTCGAAGTCGGGCTCCAGTGGAAGGCGTACGTCCGTTCCCTGGGCGAGGGTCAGGTCGGCGCCGACGAGGGGTGTGTACGTCGTACCGGGCGACTCCGCGCCGTCGAGCGTGCCGAGGAGCAGCTTCGCGCTGACGCCGGGGGCGGTCACGACCGGCAGGTCGGCGTGGTGCTCGAAGTGCGCCTCGGTGTGGCGGTGGGCGTCCGGCAGGGCGACCCAGAGCTGCGCGCCGTGCAGCAGCCGGGCGTGCTCCTCGGGGCTCTCCTCGGAGTGGGAGATCGCCTTGCCCGACGTCATGAGGCCAAGCTCGCGGGGGCGGATCGTCTGCAGGCTGCCGGTGCTGTCCCGGTGCAGGACCTCGCCCTCGTGCAGCCAGCTCACTGTCTGCAGGCCCATGTGCGGGTGCGGGGGCACCTGCATGCCGGGCTCGTCGGCGATGTCGTCGGGGCCGTAGTGATCGACGAAGCACCAGGCGCCGACCATCCGGCGGCCCAGGTTCGGAAGCAGTCGCCGTACCTCGGTCGCCTCGCCGAGCTTCACGTGTCGTGGGCTGAGGAGTTCCCGGACCGGTTCCGCGACGACGAACCCGCGGCCGCCGCACAGCGCGGGCACCGCCTCGCGATCAAGATTGCTCATAGGGCACAACTTAGCCCCGCGCACCCGGAGCGGACAGGCCAACGCCCCGGCCCGGATCCGACCGGTGCCGCCACCGCGCGGCGGCACCGGTGTCAGAGCTCGGAGCCGCTGTCCAGCGTGGCGTAGTACGCGCCCACCTCGTTGAGATACGCGGGGTCGGTCGTCTGGCTGTCGGTGGTGAACTGCGGCGCCTCCTTGACCTGGTCCTTGGAGTGACCGACCGTCACCGTCCCGGCCTCGCGGTCGATCCGCGTGACGGCCCCGGCCGGGATCAGCACGCTCTTGCCGAACACCCACACACCGGTGTCCACGACCAGGTGCTGGCGGCCCGGCTGGTCCACGTGCCGGTCCACCTGGCCGATGACACCGTCGGTCGCCTCGACCGTGAATCCCGTCATGGGCTCCTGCGGCACGCCCTGGTGGCCGCTGCCGGGCGGATAGGCCCAGATGTCCTTCACCGCATGTGCTCCCTCTACTCGGGCGGCCGGCCGCGGCTTGCGCCACGTCCGCCGCCACCGCTGGTTCCGCCACGTGCCGCAGGCCGCGCCACGTCCACGGATGTCGCTCTGCGACGGGTGTGCTGAGAGTCGGCTCATTGTCCACCCCGTCGCCCCCTCCTGAGCCGCTGTTCGAGCGAGACACCCGATACATCCGATATCCCGTCCCGGCCCGCCCATGCCAGTAGTGGAATATTCAACCTTCTGGTGTCGTTGAGGGCGACCAAGGAGGCACACAGTGGAGTTCACCTACTTCGACCACGGCACCGCGGCTGAGCGCTGGGAGCGCGCGGGCCAGTTCTTCGACGCCAAGGAGTACACGACGGCGGCCCGCATCCTCGCCCCGCTCGCCGACGAGGCCCCCGAGCAGGTCGCGCCGCGCCTGCTCCTCGCCCGCGCCTACTACCACTCGGCCCAGCTCCGCCGCGCCGAGACCGAACTGCGCACGGTCCTGGACCTCGACCCCGTCGAGGGCTACGCCCGCCTGATGCTGGGCCGCACCCTGGAGCGCCAGGGCCGGGACGCGGAAGCCGCGCCGCAGCTGCGGATGGCGGCGGCGCTTGCGGGCACGTTCACGGACTAGCGCGGCCAAGGGGGCACGGGGCACGGAGGCAACTAAAGCGCATTAGTTGCCTCCGCGCTCTAGCCTTGCTCCCCCTCCGTCGTCAGAATTGCCGAGACCTGGAACCGCCTTGGCACGGCAATTCAACGGACCTGGAGGAGAGTTCGGGATGAAGAGACGGAGCGTGCTTCTTGGCGCCCTCGCCCTGACGGTGGCGTCAGGGGCGGCGGCCACGGCTGCGCCGCGTGCCGCGGCGGGCAGGCGTGTCGTCGTCTACTACCAGACGCAGTACACGAACGGCAGGTATGTCTCGCCGCTGGGCCTGACCAGGAACAAGACCGGTGTGACCGATGTCCTGGTCGCCGCGGTGCATCTGAACGACCTGAACGGTCCCTACGCGCCGGTGCACGTGAACGACGATCCGCCGGAGGCCGCGAAGTACGACCAGATGTGGCGGGACCTGAAGGAGGTGCAGGGGCAGGGCGTGCACGTCCTCGCGATGGTCGGTGGTGCGGCGCCGGGCAGTTTCACGCGGCTCGACAACGAATTCGACACGTATTATCCGCTGCTCCGCGACTTCATTCGGCGGTACGGGCTCGACGGGGTCGATCTGGACGTGGAGGAGCGGATGTCCCTCGCGGGCATCGAGCGCGTCATCGACGCGCTGCGCGCCGACTTCGGGCCCGGCTTCCTCATCACGCTCGCCCCGGTGGGGTCCGCCCTCAGCGGGGGCGGGAACCTGTCGGGCTTCGACTACGAGCGCCTCTACCGGGACCGGGGCGACGACATCGCCTGGTTCAACGCCCAGTTCTACAACGGCTGGGGCAGCATGACGTCCACGTCGAGCTACGACGCGGTCGTCCGGCGCGGTCTGATACCGGCGTCCAAGGTGGTCGCGGGCACACTGACCGACCCCTCCAACGGCGGCAGCGGGTACGTCGCGCCGACCCGGCTGAAGTCGACGATCCGCAGTCTGGTCGCCAAGTACCCGGACATGGGTGGCGTCATGGGCTGGGAGTACTTCAACTCGCAGCCGGGCGGGACGGCGCAGCCGTGGCAGTGGGCCGCGGAGGTGTCGTCGGCCCTGGGCCGGGTCCGCTGAGGGCGCGACGGGACGGACCGAAGGTCCCGGTGCCGTGCCTCCCGTGAGGTGCGGCACCGCTCAGCCCCACAGCGCCTCGCCGGCCGCCACGCCCAGGAAGGCCGCGCCGAGGCCCACGGCGACGCTGCCGACGACGTTCGCCGCGGCGGCGAGCGGCAGCCGGCCCTCGGCCAGCCGCCACGTCTCGTACCCGAAGGTCGAGTACGTCGTCAGCGCGCCGCACAGGCCGGTGCCGAGGAACAGCTGGGTGTGCGCGGACGCCGCGCCCGCGCTCGCGGCGCCGGTGACGACGCCGAGGACGAGGCAGCCCACCACGTTGACGGTGAACGTCCCCCAGGGGAAGGCCTGTCCGTACCGGGCGCGCATCGCCCGGTCGGTCAGGTACCGCAGCGGAGCGCCGATCGCCGCTCCCGCCACCACGCAGAGCCAGTTCACCGTCCGCCCGCCTCCCGCCGTGCCGCAAGGACCCGGCGCGTCGCCACCGTCGCCGCGGCCACCGCCGCGAGCGCGGTCAGCGGCGTCAGCGCCAGATGGACCAGGCCGGTCCCCAGGTGGCCGCCGTCGAGGAGTCGCTCGGTGTCCACCGCGTACGTGGAGAAGGTGGTGAAGCCGCCGAGCACCCCGGCGCCGAGGAACGGCCGGACCAGGCGGTGGACGGGCTTCCGGGCCGCGGCGATCAGCGCCATCAGGACGCCGCTGAGCGCGCACCCCACGGCGTTCACGGCGAACGTCGTCCAGGGGAAGCCGCCAGGACCGACCGGCCACAGCAGGGCCGCGCCGTAGCGGGCGGACGCCCCGGCCGCGCCGCCCGCGGCCACCGCCGCGAGGACCGGCCACCCGTCGCGCGGCGCCGCCACCGTCCCGCTCATCCGTCTCCCGCTTCTGTGCCCGTACGCCGTCCGCGTGCCGCGCCCCCGCCCACGACCGCGGCCTCATTGTCGCGCGCGTCGGGGCGCGTGAGCGTGCCGGGGCGGCTGTGGCGTGCGGAAACTCGGTGGACAACGGGTCGTCCGGTGGGTGGGATGAGGTCTTCGCGGATCCGGTGGCCACGGCCGCCGGGCCGTGTCCGGTCGAGTCGCGTCGAGGAGAGTCCGTGTCAACAGGTGGTGCCGGCAAGCCGTTCGCGTACGAGGAGTACGAGGATCACGACGACTTCGAAGACCACGAGGACGATGGAGACGACGGAGACGGCGACCAGGGTGAGGACGGGGACGTCCGCATCGACGAGGCGCTGGTGCGGCGGCTGCTGACCGCGCAGTTCCCGCAGTGGGCGCCGCTTCCGATCCGGCCGGTGCCGCGCTCGGGCATGGACAACGTCACGTACCGCCTGGGCGACGATCTGACGGTGCGGCTGCCGCGCTACGAACGCTGGGTCGGGCAGGTCGAGCGCGAGCAGCGCTGGCTTCCGTGGCTGGCGCCGCGGCTGCCGCTCGCCGTCTCCCAGCCGGTGGCGCAGGGGAAGCCGGGCGAGGGCTATCCGTTCCCGTGGTCGGTCTGCCGGTGGCTCGACGGGGAGGTCGCGACGACGGACCGCCTGGCCGATCCGCGGCGGACGGCCGTGGAACTCGGCGAGTTCGTGACGGCGCTGCGGGCCATCGACGCCACGGGCGGTCCCGAGCCGCAGTGGAGCAACGCCTTCCGCGGTGCCCGGGTCGGCGCCGAGTGCGACGCGCTGACCGCCGACTCCCTCGTACGCGGCAAGATCGCGAAGCTGCGCGGGATGGTCGACACGGACGCGGTGACCGCCGTGTGGGAGGAGGCCCTTGCCGCCCCCGCGTGGGACCGACCGCCGGTGTGGCTGCACGGCGACCTCGCGACCGGCAATCTCCTGGCCGTCGACGGCCACCTCACCGGGGTGATCGACTTCGGCACGCTGGCCGTGGGCGACCCCGCGTGCGACCTGATACCGGCGTGGATGTTCCTGCCTCCCGAGGCCCGCGCCACGTTCCGCGAGGCCGTCGGCGCCGACGAGGCGATGTGGGCACGTGGCCGCGGGATCGCCCTGGCCGGGTCGCTCCCGGTGCCGGACGACCCGTTCTTCCAGCAGGACCCGGCCCGGGTGACGACGGCGCTGCGGCATCTGGAGGGGATCCTCGCGGACGGGGCATGAGGCGTCGGCGTACGCCGGTGGAGTGCGGGGCGTCGCGTCGGCCGCCCCGCCCCTCAGCGCCCCACAGCCCGCGCCAGCTGCGCCTTCGTCATCGACGAACGTCCCTTCACCCCGCGCCGCTTGGCCTCCTCGTACAGCTGGTCGCGGGTCGGACCCTGCGCGCCGCTGTGCGAGCGCAGGCCGCCCCTGCGGCCGGACGAGATGTCCTGCGTCGACGTACGGGAGGCCGTCTTGGACTCGCCGCTGCGCGCCCGCTCCTTGTTCACGGTGCGCGCCGCGATCTCCCGCGCTCGCTCCGGCTTCTCGCCGCGCTTCTCGGCGCTCTCCTTGATGTGTTCGTACTGGCGCTCGCGCTTGGCATTCGACCCTCGTGGCACGGCTGGTTCCCCTTCCTCTGCGGGCCCCGGCTCCGGCGTGCTCCGGCCAGGGCCGGGAAACCCACGTGTAACCACTCGGCCGAATCGTCAAACCGGGGGTTGTTTGTCCAGGGGCGCCCCGGGCACCCGCGCCGCATGGATGAGGTACCGCTGCGACAGGAGTGGATCCACCGGGCCGCGTGCGCGGACGCCGATCCCGAGCTGTTCTTCCCGGTGGGGACGACAGGACCGGCCGAAAGGGATCAGGAGGAGGCCAAGCGGGTGTGCGCACGCTGTCCCGTGCAGGACCGGTGCCTCGCGTACGCGCTGGGGTCCGGGCAGACGTCGGGTGTCTGGGGCGGCAAGGACGAGGCGGAGCTGGCGACGCTGCGGCGCAAGCGGCGGGCGGCCGAGCGGTGGGAGGCGCGGCGGGGTGTCCGCCGCGCCGCCTGACGGCTCTCGACGAGGCGGCCGTCAGCCCCGGTACGTCTCCAGCAGCCGCAACCACACCTCGCTGATCGTCGGGTACGCGGGGACCGCGTGCCACAGGCGCTCGATGGGGACCTCGGCGGCGATGGCGACCGTGGCGGAGTGCAGGAGTTCGCTGACGCCGGGGCCGACGAAGGTGACGCCGAGGAGGATCTCGCGGTCGAGGTCGACGATCATGCGGGCCCGGCCGCGGTAGCCGTCCGCGTACAGGCCGGAGCCCGCCACCGCCGCGAGGTCGTGGTCGACGGCGCGGACGCGGTGGCCCGCGGCCTCGGCGGCGGCGAGGGTGAGGCCCGCGGAGGCGGCCTCGGGGTCGGTGAAGACGACCTGGGGGACCGCGTCGTGGTCGGCGGTCGCGCTGTGGGTGCCCCAGCGGTCGGTCTCCAGGAGCGGGACCTTCTGGGCCCGGGCGGCGATGGCCGCGCCCGCGATCCGGGCCTGGTACTTGCCCTGGTGGGTGAGGAGCGCCCGGTGGTTCACGTCGCCGACGGCGTACAGCCAGTCGCTGCCCGTCACCTTGCAGCTGTCGTCGACGGTCAGCCACGCACCGGGTTCCAGGCCGACCGTCTCCAAGCCGAGGTCGTCCGTGCGCGGGGCGCGGCCGGTGGCGAAGAGGATCTCGTCGGCCTCGATCGTGGTGCCGTCGCCGAGGGTGACCGTGACGGTGGCGCCATCGCGGTGGACCTCGCGCACGGAGGTGTCCGTGCGGACGTCGGCGCCCGCCTCGCGCAGCGCGTCCGCGACGAGTTCCCCGGCGAACGGCTCCATCTTGGGCAGCAGTCCCCCGCCGCGCACGAGCAGCGTCACCCGCGCCCCGAGGGCCTGCCAGGCCGTGGCCATCTCCACGCCGACCACGCCGCCGCCCACGACGACGAGGCGTCCGGGTACGTGGTCGGAGCTGGTCGCCTCGCGGCTGGTCCAGGGCTTGGCGTCGGCGACGCCCGGCAGGTCGGGGACGACGGCACGGCTGCCGGTGCACACGGCGACGGCGTGCCGGGCAATGAGCCGGCGGACCGTGCCGTCCCCGGCGGTGACCGTGACCTGGCGGGTGCCCGCGAGCCGTCCATGGCCGCGGTAGAGGTCCACGCCGATGGAGTCGAGCCAGCCGACCTGGCCGTCGTCCTTCCAGTGCGAGGTGTAGGAGTCGCGGTGGGCGAGGACCGCGGCCGCGTCGAGGGGGCCTTCGACGAGGTGGCGCAGGCCCGGTACGCGACGGGCGTCGGCGCGGGCCACGGCCGGGCGCAGCAGGGCCTTGCTCGGCATGCAGGCCCAGTACGAGCACTCGCCGCCGACGAGTTCGCTCTCCACGATCGCCGCGCTCAGGCCGCTGGCGCGGGCCCGGTCGGCGACGTTCTCGCCCACCGGTCCGGCGCCGACGACCACGACGTCGTAGGTGATGGTTTCGCTGGCTTCCGTGGCATCCGTCATGGGGACAGTCTGGTCCCAGGTGTGCGGCGTGGCCACACGGGTACGCGCGCGGAATACGGCCGTCGCCCCGGCCGTTGTGCACGACGGCTTCGCCCTCATCAGGAAGAGAGAACACACCATGAGCAGCACGACAGTGGAGCTCACGAAGGAAAACTTCGACCAGACGATGACGGACAACCAGTTCGTCCTGATCGACTTCTGGGCGTCCTGGTGCGGGCCCTGCCGCCAGTTCGCCCCGGTCTACGAGAAGGCCGCGGAGGCCAATCCCGACCTGGTCTTCGGCAAGGTCGACACGGAGGCGCAGCCGGAGCTCGCGGCGGCTTTCGGCATCCAGTCGATCCCGACGCTGATGATCGTCCGCGATCAGGTCGCGGTGTTCGCGCAGCCCGGCGCACTGCCCGCGGAGGCCCTGGAGGACGTCATCGGTCAGGCCCGCAAGCTGGACATGGACGAGGTGCGCAAGTCCGTGGCCGAGCAGCAGGCCAAGGAGCAGGAGCAGTAACAGCGGGTCACGAGCGTGGGTGCGGGCGCGGGCGACGGGGTGGACGACCCCGGTGCCCGCGCCCGACGCGTCTGAACGGCCCCGGCCCGCGGGAGGCGCCCGCGGGCGCGGCGCGGGTCAGCTCGACTCGCGGTGCACCACGCTCGCGCCGAGCACGTCGTGCACCTCGGCCCGCCCGCCCGGCTCCCGCACCACCCGGTCGACGAGTTCCGCGAGGCTCCGGCCCGACGGCAGCTCGATGCGGACGCTGCTCAGACGCGGGCGAAGGAGCCGGGCCAGCATCAGGTCGTCCGCGCCGACGACGGCGATGTCGTCGGGGACGGTGATCCCCTCGTCCTGGAGGGCGCGCATCAGGAGCATCGCGTACTCGTCGTTGTACGCGAAGACCCCGTCGAGGCCCAGCGAGCGCCAGCCGTCGACGAGGCGGGCCGCGGAGTCCTCGGTGTAGGCCAGGGGCAGCTCGGCCACCGAGCAGCCCTCGACGGTGCGCACGGCCGTGCGGACGCCGTCAAGGCGCGGTTGGGAGAAGGCTTCCAGGCCGGGTTCCTCGGGGACTATGACGCCGATGCGGCGGCGGCCCTGGGCCAGGAGGTGCGCGGCGGCCGCGCGGCCCACCAGGCGCTGGTCCATGAGCAGGGCGTGCGCGCCGTCCGCCCGCTGCGGGCCGAGGGTGAAGACGGCCTTGGCGCCGGAGCGTTTGAGCACGGCGACGCCGCGGGCGCCGAGAGCGATCGCGTCGGGTGCGAGGACGGCCACGGGGCGCAGCTCCGCCCAGGCGCGGGCGGCCTCCTCGCCGGTCAGGCCGAGGCTGCCGTACTGCACCACGGTGTAGTCGAACCGGCTGAGCGCCCACTGGAGTTCGTTGATGAACTCGCTGAAGAGCGGGCCGACCGCGATCTGCGGCGTCGGCATCAGGACCATGCGGCTGTGCCCGGCGCGCAGGCTGCGGGCGGCGGCGTGCGGGACGTACCCCAGTTCCTTGGCGGCCGCGTGGACGCGGCGGCGGGTGGGCTCGCTGATCCGGACGGCGCTGGTGTTGTTGAGGACGTAGCTGACGGTGGCGCGGGAGACGCCGGCGAGGCGGGCGACGTCGGCGCTCGTCGGGACGGAGTGCGGCGTGCCCTGCGGCACGGAGTCGGGCGGGGAGTTCGGCGCGTCCGGCGCCGGGACCGGCGCGGGCTGCTGCTTCGGTATCTGCACCATGACCCTCGCAATCCTTCCAGACGGCCCCGGGGCGCACCCAGGCGGGCGCGGGGGCGCTGCCGGGCAGGCGGCGGGGCACGGCCGCGCACGCCGTCGTCCCTGGTCGCGCGGCATGTCACGTACGCCCGCGACGGCGCACGCACGGCCCCGTGAGGGCGTCGCACGCCTCTCCCGCGCGCCGCCACGAGGGCGGGGCACACCCGGCGAGCGGCGTGAACTCCCCCGTCCGGATACCGCGTTGGGCGGCCGGAGGCTACCGTTCGGTCACATGCCCGACCGGGCCGCCGACCACCCGCCCCGCCTCTTCCCCCGCCCCGCCCGCTCTGCGGCCCCCATGTCCCACCCCACCCCGGCCGTGCCGCCCCTGGAAGGTGCCCCCACATGACCGCCGACCGTTCCCCGGGACTCGCGGAGACCGCCCGTGTGCTGGCCGAGGGCCAGGTGACCGCACGGGAGTTGACCGAGCGGGCGCTCGCCCGGATCGAGGCGGCGCAGCCCCGCCTCAACGCGTTCCGGGTGGTGCGCGCCGAGGCCGCGACGGCCGAAGCGGAGGCGGCCGACCGGGAGTTGGCGGCGGGGAAGCGGCTGCCGCTGCTCGGGGTGCCGGTGGCGGTGAAGGACGACACCGACGTGGCGGGCGAGCCCACCGCGTTCGGGTGCCCCGGTGACTTCCCGCCGAAGGCCGAGGACGCCGAGGCGGTGCGCAGGCTGCGGGCGGCGGGGGCCGTCATCGTCGGCAAGACCAACACGTGCGAGCTGGGGCAGTGGCCGTTCACGGAGGGCCCGGCCTTCGGCGACACCCGCAATCCGTGGCACACCGGGCACACGCCGGGCGGCTCGTCGGGCGGTTCGGCGGCCGCGGTCGCCGCGGGCCTGGTCCCCGCGGCCCTCGGCTCGGACGGCGCGGGCTCGGTGCGGATCCCGGCGGCGTGGACGCACCTCGTCGGGATCAAGCCGCAGCGCGGGCGGATCTCGACGTGGCCGTGGCCGGAGGCGTTCAACGGCATCACGGTCAACGGCCCGCTGGCCCGCACCGTCGCCGACGCCGCCCTGCTCCTGGACGTGGCCAGCGGCAACCACGCCGACGACCTGCACAAGCCGCCCGCGATCCGCGCCGCCGACGCGGCCACGCGCGAGCCGGGGCGGCTGCGGGTGGCCCTCTCGCTGGGCATGCCGTTCACCGCGACGCCGAAGCGGCTGCACCCGCTGGTGCGCGGCAAGGTCGTGGCACTCGCGGAACGGCTCGCGGCGCTCGGCCACGACGTGACCGAGGCCGACCCCCGCTACGGCCAGATCGGGCTCGCGTTCGTGCCGCGGGCCACGGCGGGCGTGGCGGACTGGGTGCGCCGGGTGCCCGATCCGTCGCTGCTCGACCCGCGCACCCGGGAGGCGGCGCGCTTGGGGCGGCTGCTCGGCGGCGCGCCGCTGCGGCTCTCGCGGCGGGCGGAGGCGACGCTGCACCGCAGGGTCGGGGCGGTCTTCGACACGTACGACGTGGTGCTCGCGCCGACGACGGCGACCCCGCCCCCGCCCGTCGGCACCATGGCCTCGCTCAGCGGCTGGCGCACCGACCAGGCGATGATCGCGGCCTGCCCGTACGCGTGGCCGTGGAACGTGCTCGGCTGGCCCGGCGTGAACGTGCCCGCGGGCCGTGTCGCGGGCGGTCTGCCGGTCGGCGCCCAGCTGCTCGGCCCCGAGGGCAGCGAGCCCCTGCTGATCTCGCTGGCGGCGCAGTTGGAGGACGACCTGCGCTGGCACGAGGAGTGGCCGACGCCGCTGGCCGACACGCAGGCCGCGCCGTGAGGCCGTACGGGCCGCGCGCCCGGCCCACTGACAGCCGATAGCCGCCAGCCGACCGCCCCACCGCACCCGAGAGCCCCGGCACGCCCGCCACAACCCCACCGCGCCCGGCGCCCCCGCCGAAAACCCCGTGCGGCCACCGCCCCGCCCGCCTACCGTCCAGGGCGTGCAGATCTACGAAATCCACATCCGCGCCTTCGCCGGGACCGACGCCGCACTCGCCCTCCAGGAGCCGCTCGCCCGGCTGCTGTGTCCCGTCGAGGACCACGTCGGCCCCTGTGAGGTGCCGTGGGGCTTCACGCTGGGTGAGGCGCGGGGCCCGGACGACCCGGAGTGCGACCTCGTCCTCGGCATCTTCGCGAGCGCGGAGAAGGCCGCGGAGGTCAGGGACCGGGTGCGGGCGTTCGTGGGCGAGGCGCACCCGACGGACCTGCGGGAGGCCGTCACGGACGCCTTCGACGAGCTGGCGGAGCAGTACCGCATCGAGCAGGGCGGGGAGTGAGGCAGGTACCCGCCCCCGCGGCCCGCGTCCTCAGGCCGAGGACCGCCCCGTCGCCCCCGTAGCCCCCGCCGCCCCGAAGACCCGCTCGAACGCCCGGCGCGTCGTCTCGCCCCGGGTCCGGTCGAGCACCCCGAACACCACGTGGTCGAAGTACCCGGCGAACCGGCCGCCCGCCCCCAACAGCGCCCGGAACGCCTCGGCGACCTGCGCCGGGTCGTTCTGGAACACCCCGCAGCCCCACGCGCCGAGCACGAGCCGCCGGTAGCCGCAGGCCGCGGCGGTCTCCAGGACGCGCCCGGCACGGACGGCGAGCGCGTCCTGGAGCGCGTCGGCCCGCTCGGGCGCCGTCCGCCGCACCACTCCGGCGTTGGGCGCGGGCGAGGTGAGGAACCCGGGCGCGTACATCTCGCCGAGGAGGTTGCCGCGGTCGTCGCGGAAGACGGGCACGGCGGGAGCGTGGATGACGCGATCGCTGTAGAACGGGTCGCGGTGCGCGCGGTGGTGGTCGTAGAAGCCGCGCTGCTCCAGGAGGCACACGTACAGCGCGGAGGACCGGCAGAGCGCCTCCTCCTGCGCCTGTGCGCCGTTCAGGAAGCCGCCGCCCGGATTGCGGGCCGAGGCGAAGTTCAGTACGGCGACGGGGCCGCCGCCCGCGCCGTGCAGGCGGTGGGCGGCCGCCAGGCTGGACTCCCCCGTGACCTCGACGGTCGTCGGGCCGGGCGCGCGCGGGGGCACCTCGACGGGATCGGGGCCGTAGAGGCGGGTCCCGGCCCGCGCGGCGGCCACCGCGTCCGCCAGCTCGACGCGCCGCCCGTCCGGCGCCGTGTACGCCCCGGCGGCGACGATGTCCACCGTGTCCTGCGCGATCCCGCGCAGCCGCGCGCTCACCGGCGCCTCCCGCCGGGCGTCACCGTGCTCCGCGTGCCGTGTGCCGCGCTGTCCCCCATGCTGGACGTGGCCCCTTTCCCGGTGTCCCCGGTGCCATGTCCACGTACATACCCCGTGTCGAACATGAACAGATGGTGTGCCGTGCCTGTCGGCCGTCGCAACGGTATTTCCCGGCCACGAGGGCAGTCTTGTGCGAAATAGGTTGAAGGTCTTGGGTGTTACGAGCGCTGCGCGGGCAGTCCGCCCGCGCAGGCCGAACAGGAGGACCCGCGACATGCCAGAGGGAGACTGTACGACACGCCGAGCCCGTCTCGGCCAGGCCGTCACCGAGGCCGAGATAGAGGCCCTGGTGCGCGGCATCTGCTTCAAGACGGGGCCGCCCGCCATCACCGGTGTGGAGCTCGAATGGCTCCTGCACGCACCGGACGCGCCCCGCACGCCCGTGTCGTCCGCCCGTGTCGAAGCAGCTCGCGCGGCTCTGCGGACCAAGCCCCTGCACTCGACGGTCACCGTCGAACCCGGCGGCCAGCTGGAGCTCAGCTCGCTTCCCGCCGCGTCCCTCATGGAGTGCGTGTCAGCCGTATCGGCCGATCTGGCCGTCGTCCGCGACACGCTCCGCTCCCTGGACCTGACCCTCACCGGCCTCGGCGCCGACCCCTGGCGCGCGCCCGCGCGGATCCTGCACGAGCCGCGCTACGACGCGATGGAGAGCTGGTTCGACCGCACCGGCGAGGCCGGGCGGCGCATGATGTGCTCCACGGCGTCCGTGCAGATCTGCCTGGACGCCGGATACGAGGAGCCCGGGCCGCTGGGCTACGCCCGCCGCTGGCGGCTGGCCCATCTGCTCGGCCCCGTCCTGGTCGCCGCGTTCGCCAACTCCCCGCTGCAGGACGGCCGCCGTACCGGCTGGCGCTCCACCCGGCAGGCGGTGTGGGCGGGCATCGACCCGGGCAGGTCGGGGGCGCCCGCCCTCGACGAGGAGCCGCGGGCGGCCTGGACCCGGCACGCGCTCGACGCGCCCGTGATGTGCGTGCGCACCGACCCTGCCGACGAGGCGCCCTGGCTGGTTCCCGATGGCCTGAGCTTCCGGTCCTGGGCCCGCTCCGGGGCGCCGCGCCCGCCCACCCGCGCCGACCTCGACTACCACCTCACCACGCTGTTCCCGCCGGTCCGGCCGCGCGGCCACCTGGAGTTGCGGATGGTCGACGCGCAGCCCGGCGAGGACGGCTGGATCGTGCCGCTCGCGGTGACGAGCGCGCTGTTCGACGACGCGGGCGCCGCGGAGACGGCCTACCGCACCGTCAAGCCCCTGGCCGAGCGCGCGGGTGCCACCCCGCCGCCGCACAGCCCGCTGTGGCTGGACGCGGCGCGCCACGGACTCGCCGACCCGGAGCTGCACGAGGCCGCCGCGGCCTGTTTCGCCGCCGCGCTCGACGCGCTGCCGAGACTCGGCGCCGACAGCCACGTCCTGTCGGTCGTCGCGGCGCACACCGAGCGCTATGTGGCCCGCGGCCGCTGCCCCGCCGACGACCTGCTCGACGCGGCTCCCCCGGACGGGACAGGGGCGCACGCAGACGGAACGCACGGGGCCGGGGCCCGCACGGACGGGACCCCTCTCTTCGGGAAGGACGCACACCGATGACCGGTTCCACGACGGGACCCCATGACGCATCCCCGGCCGACCCCGAGGCGCTGCGGGCCCGGGCGCAGAGCGCGCTGCTCGCCGCGCGCGAGCGCACCGCGCTGCTCACCTCCTGTGTCGAGGACGGCGAACTGACGGCGCAGCACTCGCCGTTGATGTCCCCGCTGGTGTGGGACCTCGCGCACATCGGCAACCAGGAGGAGCAGTGGCTGCTGCGCGCGGTCGGCGGCCGTGCGGCGCTGCGGCCCGAGATCGACTCGCTGTACGACGCGTTCGAGCACCCCCGGGCCACCCGGCCCTCGCTGCCGCTGCTCGCGCCGGACGAGGCCCGCCGCTACGCCGCCGACGTGCGGGGCCGCGCGCTCGACGTGCTGGAGAGCACGCCGTTCCACGGTTCGCTGCTCACCGACGCGGGCTTCGCCTTCGGAATGATCGCGCAGCACGAACAGCAGCACGACGAGACGATGCTGATCACCCATCAGCTGCGGGCGGGCGCCCCCGCGCTCACCGCGCCGGACCCGGATCCGGCGGCGGCATTCGGGGGGTTCACGGGTCCGCCCGAAGTGCTCGTGCCCGGCGGCCCGTTCATGATGGGCACGTCGGCGGAGCCGTGGGCGCTCGACAACGAACGTCCCGCGCACCGGCGCTTCGTACCGCCGTACTTCATCGACACCACGCCCGTCACCAACGCCGCGTACCAGCGTTTCATCGACGCCGGAGGCTACGAGGAGCCGCGCTGGTGGCACGAGCGCGGCTGGGAGGCGGTGCGCCGCAACAAGCTGACGGCGCCGCTGTTCTGGCGGCGCGAGGCGGGCCAGTGGCTGCGGCGGCGCTTCGGCGCCCTGGAGCCGGTTCCGGGCGACGAGCCGGTGCTGCACGTCAGCTGGTACGAGGCGGACGCGTACGCGCGCTGGGCCGGGCGGCGGCTGCCGACCGAGGCGGAGTGGGAGAAGGCCGCGCGCCACCACCCGGGCGAGGACCGGTCGCTGCGCTACCCCTGGGGCGACGCGGACCCGACGCCGGAGCGGGCGAACCTGGGCCAGCGGCATCTGCGCCCGGCGCCCGCGGGCAGCTATCCGCTGGGCGAGTCGCCGCTCGGCGTACGGCAGTTGATCGGTGACGTCTGGGAGTGGACGGCCAGCGACTTCCTGCCCTACCCGGGCTTCGTCGCCTTCCCCTACCGCGAGTACTCGGAGGTGTTCTTCGGCGGCGACTACAAGGTGCTGCGCGGCGGCGCCTTCTCGGTCGACGCAGTGGCCTGCCGGGGCACGTTCCGCAACTGGGACCATCCGGTGCGGCGGCAGATCTTCTCCGGCTTCCGCACGGCGCGCGACGTCACGGCCGCCGAGACCTCCGAGGGGGTCATCTGATGTGCCGTCACCTCGCGTTCCTGGGCGAGCCCGAGGCGCTCGGCGCGCTGCTCGTGGAGCCCGCGCACAGCCTGTTCCGGCAGTCGTGGGCGCCGCGCAGGCAGCGGTACGGGACGGTCAACGCGGACGGTTTCGGCGTCGGCTGGTACGCGGCCGGCGATCCGGTGCCGGCCCGCTACCGCAGGGCCGGGCCGATCTGGGGCGACCAGTCCTTCGCGGACCTGGCCCGGGTGGTGCGCTCCGGCGCGGTACTCGCCGCGGTGCGGGACGCCACCGAGGCGGGCGCGGACGGGGAGGCCGCGGCGGCGCCGTTCGCCGCGGGGCCCTGGCTGTTCAGCCACAACGGGGCGGTGTCCGGCTGGCCGGACTCGCTCGCCGCGGTCGCGACCACGCTGCCGCCCGCCGATCTGCTGTCCCTGGAGGCCCGCTGCGACTCGGCGTTGGTGTGGGCGCTGGTCCTGGAGCGGCTGCGGCGCGGCGACGACGTGGCGCAGGCGCTCGGCGACGTCACCGTGGAGGTGGCGCGTGCCGCGCCCGCGTCCCGTCTGAACCTGCTCCTCACCGACGGCGCGACGATCGCCGCGACGGCCTGGGGCGACACCCTCTGGTACCTGGCCGAGCCCGGCCGCCGCACCGGCCGCACCGTCGTCGCCTCCGAGCCCTACGACGACGACCCGTCCTGGCGCGAGGTGCCCGACCGCACCCTGCTCGCCGCCACAAGGACCGACATCCTGCTGACCCCGCTCAAGGAGCCCACCGCGTGAGCCCGTTCCTGCTGACCCGCACCCTGCCCGAGGACGCCGCGGGCGCCGCGCTGCGCGCCGACGTCCTGCACGGCCTCTCCCGGACTCCGAAGTCCCTGCCGCCCAAGTGGTTCTACGACGCGCGCGGCAGCGCCCTGTTCGACGAGATCACCACGCTGCCCGAGTACTACCCGACGCGCGCCGAGCGGGAGATCCTCGTCGCCCGGGCCGCCGAGATCGCCGCGGCGACGGGCGCGCGCACCCTCGTCGAGCTGGGCTCGGGCTCGTCGGAGAAGACCCGGCACCTGATCGACGCGATGGAGTCGCTGCACACCTACGTCCCGGTCGACGTCAGCGAGTCCGCGCTCACCGGCGCGGCCAACACGCTGATCGCCGAGCGGCCCGCCCTCGATGTGCACGCCCTCATCGCCGACTTCACCCGCGGTCTCGCGCTGCCCGGCACGCCGGGGCCGCGCCTGGTCGCATTCCTCGGCGGCACGATAGGCAATCTGCTGCCCGCCGAGCGCGCCGCGTTCCTCACGTCGGTGCGCGGCCTCCTTTCCCCCGGTGACGCGCTGCTCCTCGGCACGGACCTGGTCAAGGAGGAGGGGGTGCTCGTGGCCGCCTATGACGACGCGACGGGCGTGACCGCCGCGTTCAACAAGAACGTCCTGCACGTCATCAACCGCGAGCTTGGCGCGGACTTCGACCCCGACGCGTTCGCCCACGTCGCCGTCTGGGACCGCGACCACGAGTGGATCGAGATGCGGCTCCGGTCCCGGTCCGCCCAGACCGTGAAGATCCCCGCGCTCGACCTCGCCGTGCACTTCGCGGCGGGCGAGGAACTGCGCACGGAGATCTCCGCGAAGTTCCGGGAGGAGGTGGTGAAGTCGGAACTGGCGGCGGCCGACCTGTCACTGACCCACTGGTGGACGGACGAGCGGGCCCGCTTCGCGCTGTCCCTGAGCACGGTGGCCGGAGCCTGAGGCCTGCCGTGGTGTCCACGGAGCCGGGCGCGCCCTGAGGCGCGCCCGGCGATCCGGCCTCACGGGCCCGGGGCGTCCAGCGCCTTGGTGATCCGGCCGGAGGCCACCTTGGCCTCGCGGGCCGGATCACCCCCGGCGAGGACCTTGGACATGTACGCCTTGATGGGGTTGTCCGCCTCCACGGCCGCCCACGCGGGCGACTTGGGCGTGGCCCGCCCCCGCGCGGCCCCGGCCGCCATCGCGGCGACCCCGGCCTCCCCGGACACGGCGGACGCCAGCGTCGTCTTGTTCGGGACGTAGTCCATCGTGCGGGCCAGGTCCTTCTGCCACTTGTCCCCGGCGAGGGCCTTCACCACCTCGACGGCGCCCTTGCGCTCGTCGGTGCCGTCGCGCACGACCAGGTCGGAGCCGCCGGTGAAGACAGCGCCGGGCTCGCGGGCGGTCTTGCCGGGGATGGGGAAGTAGCCGAGCTTGCCCTTGAGCTTCGGGTTCTTCGCCTCGATGGCGCGCGCGGTGCCGGGCACGGCGATGATCTGCGCGACGTCGCCCTTGGCGAACACGCCGGACTGCGGCGGGTGCTCCTCGTCGGCGTCGGGCGGCCCGTCCCCGAGCGCCTGGAGCTGCTTGTAGAACTCCATGCCGCGCAGCGCGGCGGGCGTGTCGAGGGTGCCCCTCCAGGAGCCGGACTTCTCCCCCTTGGCCAGGTCGCCGCCCTCGTCCCAGATGAATCCGGCGAGCGTGTACCAGTCCTGACCGGCCAGGTAGAGACCTTGGTTTCCGCCGGAGTTGAGCCGCCGGGTGTCCTCGAGCCACTGCGCGCGCGTCTTCGGCGGCTGCTCGATCCCGGCCTGCGCGAACAGGTCCTTGTTGTAGATGACGACGCGGTTGGCGGCGTACCAGGGGATGCCGTACTGGCCGCCGTCGTAGCGCCCGGGCTCGGCGAGGCCCGGCAGCCAGTCCTCCATGCCGAGGTCGCGCGCGGACTCCAGGGTGAGGTCCGCGAGGCCGCCCTGGTCGACGTACTGCGCGACCTGGGTGTTGCCCACCTCGATGACGTCCGGTCCGTCGTCGTCCTTGAGGGCGGCCTTGACCTTCTCGCCGATGCCGGTCCACTCCTGGATGCGGATGTCCAGGTCGATGTCGCCGTGCCGCTTCTCGAAGTCCTCGGTGAAGCGCTTCACGAAGGCGTCCGACGCGCTGCCCCGCATCAGCCACACCTGCACGGTGCTGCTGTCGTCCCCGCCCCCGGGCAGATGGCCGCAGCCGGGCAGCAGGGCGGTGGAGGCGAGGGCCAGGGTGAGGGAGAGGGCGATGCGGAGGCGGCGGCGGTTCACGTCGGTCACTTTCTGCCTGCGGACAGGGCGGGGGAAGCCCGACGTGGGGAAGAGCAGAAGCTCGAACGGGTGTGCAGGATTTTGGTATGGACCAACCCGCCGGTCAAGGGGCGTGCGCTCATTCGTGACACTTCGGTGGACGCATGGGCACAGTTTCCCCCCACATCCGTCGACAGGCCCCCACCCGTCCCCGGCACTACCGTGGAGGGCACCGCAACGCCGCGGAGAGGAGAAGCCCGCCCATGTCCGACCACACCTACCGGGTCACCGAGATCGTCGGCACCTCGCACGAAGGCGTCGACCAGGCCATCCGCAACGGCATCGAACGCGCCGCGCAGACCTTGCGCGGCCTGGACTGGTTCGAGGTCACGCAGGTGCGCGGCCACATCGAGGACGGACAGATCCAGCACTACCAGGTCGGCCTGAAGGTCGGCTTCCGCCTGGAGGACTCGGCCTGAGCCACCGGGCCCGGACCGCCTCACATACGGCCGCCAGGACCGCCCTCAGGTACGGCCCTGGCGCTCCTGCGCGTCCCGCAGCTCCGCGGAGGCGCTCCCCCACCGCGCCCGCACCACCGTGAACCCGGCGCGCTCGGCGTCGACGCACACCAACTCGTCGTCGTCCACGAGCATCCGGATCTCGCGGTCGCGGGCGAGGACCCGCAGCGCCTCCAGCTTGGTGCGGCGCGCGGGCCGCCGGTCGTGGTCGGGCCGCATCCGGAGCGGCCCCGCGGGCAGGCCCTGCGCGGCCAGCCACGCCTCGGTGTCGGCGCGGCAGCGCTCGGGCCGCCCGGTGAGGTAGACGATGTCGCACTCCTCGGCGCTGTCCAGGACGAGGCGCACCCCGGTCGGCAGCGGCGGGTCGTGCGGGGCGGCGGCGAAGAACGCCGCCCAATCGCGCGGCTTGCGCTCCAGGAAACGCTGGCGGTGCGCGGTGTCCGCGAGGGTGCCGTCGAGGTCGAACACGGCCAGGGGCCGCTCGGCCGCGGCGCCGTCGCGCTTCGGGCTCTTGGGGTGCGTCACGCCGTCAGCGTACGGAACGACCGCAGATGGCGACGCCGGACCTGGGTACGACTGAACCGTGCCCGGCCGAGGCGGCCGGAGCGGGACGGAGGACGAGGTGCGCGGGATCGCGATCGTGGGGGCGGGGCAGGCGGGGCTGCAGCTGGGCCTCGGGCTCCTTGCGGCCGGACATCAGGTCACGCTGGTCGCCGAGCGGCGCCCGGAGGAGGTGCGGGGCGGCCGGGTCACTTCGACCCAGCTCATGTTCGGACCGGCCCTCGGCATCGAGCGGGAGGCCGGGCTCGCGCTCTGGGACGACACCGCGCCCGTGATGCCGGGGTTCGAGCTCAGCCACTGGGAGCCGGACGGGCAACCCGATGCGCCGGTGCGCAGGTTCACCGCGCCGTTCGACGACGAGGTCCGCTCCGTCGACCAGCGGGTCAAGCTGGCCGCGTGGCTGGAGCTGTTCGAGGAGCGGGGCGGGCGCGCGGAGTTCCGGTCCGTCGGCCCCTCGGAGGTGGCCGGCCTCGCGGCCGCGCACGACCTGACCGTGCTCGCCACCGGACGCGGGGAACTCTCCGCGCTCTTCGCCCACGACACGTCCTGGCCGGTCCACGACCGCCCGCAGCGCACTCTCGCCTGCTTCTACGTGCACGGCGTCGCGCACGACGCCGCCGACCCGGCCGCCGGACACGTCCGGACCACCGGCGTACCGCCCGCCGGTGACGTGATCATCATGCGGGCGCTCACGGTCGGCGGGCCCTGCGACATCGTGCTGTTCGAGGGGCGGTGGGGCGGGGCCTACGACTGCTGGGGCGACCGCCCCGACGCCGCCGCCGGCTGGCGGCGCGCCCTCGGACTCCTGCGGACGCACGCGCCCTGGGAGTACGAGCGCTTCCGCCGCGCCGAACCCACCGACCCCGGCGCGGCCCTGTACGGCGCGATCACCCCGACCGTCCGCCGCCCCGTGGCCCACGTGGACGGCGACCGCCCCGTCCTCGGCATGGCGGACGCGCTCGCCGTCCACGACCCGATCACCGGACAGGGCGCGAACAACGCCACGCGGGCGGCGGCCCGTTACCTCGACGCCATCCTCAGCCGTGGCGAACTCCCCTTCGACGAGCAGTGGATGCGGGAGACCTTCGCCGCGTACTGGGACAACGCCCGGCACACGCACGCCTTCACCGAGTTCATGCTGCGCGAACCACAGCCCGAGCAGGTGCGGCGCGCCATCGAGACCGCCTTCGACCACCCGGAGGTCGCCCACCGGTTCGCCAACGGCTACGCCGACCCGTCGACGTACCGCGAGTGGCTGATGGACCCGGACGGCGCGGACGCGTATCTGGGCCGGTTCACCAAGTAGTCGGCACAGTCGCAGCGACCCGGCTGGTCGGCCTATCCCCCGGGCTTCCGGCTCGGGGAGGGCGTGGAGACGGGGACGACGTTGCCCGCCGCGTTGCAGCGGACGGTCCAGGGGCTCCCATAGCCCTCCTCGTAGACCCGTACGTCCACGTCGGCGGGCTGTTTGCCGTCGGCGACCCGGGCGTTGGCCGCCGTACAGATGATCTGGCTGAGCCCGAGACCGCCGCCACCGGTCGTCTGCGCCACCGGCACCGGGAGGCGCAGGTCCACGCCGCCGTCGTCGACGGTCGCGATCAGCCGCCCGTGGATCGGGGGCACTTCGGTGATCAGGCCGCGGGCGCGTTCGGCGGCGTCGGGGCCCTTGAGGAGCAGGTCGAGGGCGCGTTGCGGGGTCGTGGCGGAGTCGACCTCGCGGGTGACGGCCTGGATGCCGTACGGACCGACGAAGTAGAGGTGGGCGTAATGGCCCTCAGATCCGGGGGCCCGCAGGCCGGACGCCGGAGCGCCTGCCCGCACCGGGCCGGTGGCGCCGACGCCGCAGCCCGCCGCGAGGAGCCCCAACACGGCGGTGAGAAGGGCGAGTCGGCGCTTCACGGCTGGTCCTCCTGCGGGAGCGTGCGCGGGACGGTGAGGGTGAACACCGCGCCGCCGCCCGGCAGGTTGGCGGCGACCAGGGTCCCGTGGTGCAGCCGTGCGTTCTCCCTGGCGATGGCGAGTCCGAGGCCGCTGCCCTCGGAGCGGGTGCGCGCGACGTCCGCCTTGTAGAAGCGGTCGAAGACGTGCGGCAGCACCTCGTCGGGGATGCCGGGGCCGTTGTCGGCGACGTCGATCACCAGGGTCTCCGGTGTGGCGGTCGCCCGGACGGTGACGGGAGCGGCGCCGTGGCGCAGGGCGTTGCCGATCAGGTTGGCGAGGACGACGTCGATGCGGCGCGCGTCGACCCGGATGCGCGGATCCTCCCGCGGAAGCTCGGTGATCACCTCGTCCGGCTCGCGCCAGCCGCGCAGCTGAAGCGTCTTGTGGACGACGGTGCCGAGGCTCACGTCGTCCAGGCGCAGCTCGGCGGCGCCCGCGTCGAAGCGGGAGATCTCCATCAGGTCCTCGACCATGGCGGTCAGCTTGCGGGTCTCGTCGCTGATGAGCAGGACCGCGTCGGCGGTGTCCGGGGGCAGCGCCTCCGAACGGGCGTCCTCGTCCAGGGCGTCCGTGACGGCGGCCATCGCGGCGAGCGGGGTCCGCAGCTCGTGCGAGACGTCGGCGGCGAACCGGCGGGCGTTGGCCTCCATCCGCCGCAGCTCGGCGGCGTCCTGCTCCAGCGTGGCGGCCATGGTGTTGAACGTGCCCGTCAGGGAGGCGAGTTCGTCCTTGCCCGCGACGTCGAGGCGGGTACCGAGGGCGCCCGAGGTGATCTTCTCGGCGGCCGTACGCAACTGTCGTACGGGACGCAGCACGCGGCGGGCCGCGAACAGGGCGGGCACGACGGCGAAGGCGAGCGCGGGGACGGCGCCGGCCCAGGCCGCGGTGATCAGGGCGGAGATGTCGGCCCGTTCGCCCTTCAGGGACATGGCGGCGTAGGCGACGAGGCCCGACGGCTTCGCCGCCGCCGCGCCGCTGCCGGCTTCTCCCCCACGGCCGCTTCCTCCGCCCCCGCCCGTTCCTCGGTGCCCGGCGGCGTAGTCGATCGGCATGCCGATCAGGAGTCGCGGTCCTTCGGCGTGCTCCACGCGCTCGTAGAAGGTGGCGTCGCCGCTCCTGGTCGCGTCGCGCAGGGCGCCGCCGATGTCGGCCGCGGTGCCGATGAGCGGTCCGCCGTCGCGGGAGACGGCCGTGTGCCAGGCGCGCGAGCCCGAGGCGCGGTCGAGTTGGCGCGCGAAGGTGCGCAGGTCCGTGTCGGTGGGGTCGGGCGGCAGGTTGGGGGCGAGCGAGTCGATCTGGAGGCGCAGATCGTGGACGGCGCTGTTCTGGGTGCGGTCCAGGATCGCGCTGCGGGCCTGCCGGAAGGTGAGCGCGGCGGTGACCAGCGCGCTGAGCGCGGCGACGAGGACGAAGGCCACGACCAGGCGGGGGCGCAGGCCGCGGGGCAGGGCGGGCTTCATGCGGGCAGCGGTCCGAAGCGGTAGCCGAAGCCGCGCACCGTCTGGACGTACACCGGGCTGCGCGGATCCTCCTCGATCTTGGCGCGCAGCCGCATCACGCAGGCGTCGACGAGGCGGGCGTCGCCGTAGTAGCTGTGCTCCCAGATGTCCTCGAGCAACTGCTGGCGGCTGAAGGTCCGCTCCGGGGCGGCGCTGAGGAAGAGCAGCAGCTTCAACTCGGAGGGGGCGAGCGGGAGTTCCTCGCCCTGCTTGCGGACGATCAGCGCGTCGCGGTCGATCTCGAGGTCGCCCACGCGGGTCGGCCCGGCGCCCGGGGCGGTGTCGGCCTGGGCGGGGGCGACGCGGCGCAGCACCGCCCGGATCCGGGCCTCGATGACCGCGGCCCCCGCGGGTTTGACCACGTAGTCGTCGGCGCCCGCCTCCAGGCCGATCACGACGTCGATGTCGTCGCCGCGCGCGGACAGGATCACCAGGGGAACCTGGCTGGTCTCGCGGATGCGGTGGCACACGTCGAGGCCGCTCATGCCGGGGAGCATCAGGTCGAGGAGCACGAGGTCGGGCTTGAAGGCGGCCAGGGCCTCCAGGCCGTCCTCGCCGGTGCCGACCGCCTCGGTCTCGTGCCCGTTGCGGGACAGGCCGAGGACGACGCCGCGGCGGACGGCCGGATCGTCCTCGATCAGCAGGACACGGGTCATGGAGGGGTCCTTCCACAGCGGGCGGGTTTTCCGGCATCGCGTGAGCCATCCGGTGGATCGCTCAATGTACGGGCGGGTGGGGCCTTCTCCTGGCTGGGGCCCGAGGCCCACCCCCGGGCGTCACTTCAGCTGGTCCACGTCCACGGTCCCCGCCCCCATCACCGGCTCCGGCACCACCACCCACAGCACGGCTCCCACCAGGGCAAGCGCCGCCACCGCGACCGGCCCGCGCCCGCCCCGCGCCCACCCGGTCCGCAGCCGCACCGGATCCTCGACAAGCCGTGTCGTCACCGCGGCGGCCACCAGCGACACCCCGATGGCGACGGCCGTCCCGCCGAGGTCCCCGAGCGCCGTCAGCCGCGGCAGCAGGAGCAGGTACACCGGCCAGTGCCACAGATACAGGCTGTACGACACCTTGCCGAGGCCGCGCGGCAGGCGGCCGCCCGCGATCCGTGCCGACCGGGTGCCCGGCACCTGGGCCATCAGGACGATCAGGACGGCCGCGGCCAGCGAGTGCGCGAAGAGCCCGCCCTGGAAGAGCAGGGGCGCCTTCTCGCCCTCGGTCACCGCCCACGCCGCCGCGAGGCCGCACGCCAGGGCCAGGCACACCGGGTCGGCCGCGCGGCGCGGCACCCGGCGCGCGAGGCCGCGTACCGGCGCGGTGGCGACGAGCGCCCCGAGCAGCAGGGCGGCACCCCGGGTGTCGGTGCCCTCGTAGGCGCGGGTGGTGTCCACCGCGGCGCCGAGCGAGACGGTCAGGGCGAGGCAGACCAGGGCTCCCGCCCCGGCGAGCACGGCCACGACGCGCTCGCCCCACCGCCCCCGGGCGGCGACGGCCACCACGAGCGGCCAGGCCAGATAGAACTGCCACTCCACGCCGATGCTCCACAGGTGGGCGAAGACGCGGGTGTCGGAGGCGTTCCAGTAGCCGATCTGCTCGGCGATGTAGTGCCAGTTGACCGCCTGGGCCCCGACCCACGGCAGGTCGTCGAGCGCGAAACGCAGCTGCTCCGCGCTCCCCCACGCCCAGGTGGCCGCGACGGTCACGACCACCACACAGCAGAGGGCGGGCAGCAGCCGGCGGACCCGGCGGACCCAGAACGCGCCCAGGGCGACCCGTCCGCGTCCCGCCGCCTCGCCGAGCAGCAGCCCGGTGATCAGGTACCCGGAGAGCACGAAGAACAGGTCGACACCGAGGAACCCGCCGCTCAGGTGCCCGGCGTGGAAGAGCAGCACGGCCACGACCGCGAACCCGCGCAGCCCGTCGAGGGCGGCGATGTGCGCACGGCCCGCCGCACCGGGGCGCGCCGCACGGTGCCGGGCGGGCACCGTGCGGCCGTGCGGGGGCGGGGGCGGAGGCGCGGAGAGGGGTGCCGGACGGTGCGGGGGCATGGGCTCGGCTGCCGCTGCGTCACGCGGCACAGCGGAGCTTGCCGTAGCGCTCGTCGCCGGTCCAGGTCTTCTGGGCCCAGGAGTCCACCGGCGCGGGTGTGAAGTTCTCCCGCTTGCCGAGTTCCCCGGTGAACCACTGGGCGAAGGCGGCCGCGCCCTGCTGGCAGTTGTGGATCCCGTCCGGGGCCCGCAGCGCCTTCTTCGCCGTGTGGTCGGTGCCCCACACCCGCGAGGCGTCGAGGAACGCCGCCGCGCCCCCGCTCCTGCCCGCCACCTTCGCGGCCACCTCGGGGGCCGTCCGCATCTGCGCCTCGTGCTGCTTGTAGAACCCGTCGATCTTGATGGGCGGGGACGGCACGAACACCACATCGGCGCCGGCGCGCTTGGCCGTGTCGACGAGCTTCTCGTAGGCGGCCCGCTGTCGGCCCGCGCTGCCCCAGTCGTAGGTCGTGAGCTGGTAGGCGACGACGGTGGGACGGAACGACTCGATGTCCTTGGCCAGTTGCTTCCAGGTGTCGCCGGAGATCATCCGCGTGATCTTCTCGCCGCTGTCGACGATCGTGCCGCCGCCGTCGGACGAGGAGTCCTTGAACGCCACCCCACTGGCCTTGAGGGCCGCGCCCAGGGCGGGGGCCTCCGCGCCCGCGATGGAGTCGCCTACCCACAGCACCTTCGTGTCGGTGCTCGCCGTCGTGCTCTTCCCCTCGTCCCTGGTGCCGGAGCCCTTCTCACCGCATCCGACCAGGGCGATGCCGAGGGCGGCGACGGCGGCGACCGCGCCCAGGGCGTGGCGGGCCGGGCGCTGAGGAGCACGGGAACGGGACTTGCGCTTGCTGTTCATGCCCCCAGCACAACAGTCCCGGAGCGCCCCACCGGCCGCCGTCATCGTTTGCTCATACTCCGGGCAAGGAGCGCTCATAAAGGCCGCGGTCCTCTCTTCGGCCGCCAGGAGCCGGGGTACGAAGGGGGGAGGCGAGGGCCTCGCCGCTCGCGCGCGAGGCCCGTGGGGAACGGCGCGGCATCAACCGCGAGTGACGACGGAGAGGACCGCGATGTCTCTTGAGGGCGAGTACGAGCCGAATCCGGTGCAGTGGATACGCGAGCAGGTCGAGCAGTACGAGAGTTCGGGCGGTACGCGCGGGGCGACGCTGTGGGACACGGGCCTGCCCGTCGTCATCCTCACGATGCGCGGCGCGAAGAGCGGCAAGATCCGCAAGGCCCCGCTCATGCGCGTGGAACACGAGGGGCGGTACGCGGCCGTGGGCACGAACGGCGGCTTCCCCACCCACCCGGACTGGTGCTTCAACCTGAGGGCCGACCCGCGCGTGCAGCTCCAGGACGGCGCCGAGCGCCAGGACATGACGGCCCGTGAGCTCACCGGGGACGAGCGGGCGACGTGGTGGGAGCGCGCGGTCGCCGTGTTCCCGACGTACGACGAGTACCGCGAGAAGACCGACCGGGTGATTCCCGTGTTCGTGCTGGAACCCGTGGACAGTCCCGCCTGACCCGGATCCCGCGCGCCGGGCGGACGCCGCGCGGGACCGGGCCCGATGGGCTACTCGTCGAAGACCCCGAGGCGGTGCGCGATGGCCGCGGCCTCTCCCCGGCCGGAGGCGCCCAGCTTGGCCAGGATGTTGGAGACGTGCACGCTCGCCGTCTTCGGCGAGATGAACAGCTCCTCCGCGATGAGCCGGTTGCTCCGTCCGGCGGCGACGAGACGCAGCACGTCCCGCTCCCGCGCGGTCAGCCCCAGCGCCGCCGCCGGGGGCGGGGCCGCCTCCCCGTCGGCCTGCCGCAGCGGGATCCGCGCGCGGCCGGCCAGCGTGCCGATCTCCGCCTCCAGCGGCGCCGCGCCCAGCTCGCGCGCCACCGTCTCGGCCTGCCGCAGCAGCTCACCGGCCGTTTCGCGGGCCCCGCCGCCGCCGTGGGTGATCAGGGCCTCGGCGAGCCGCAGCCGGGCGCCGGCGAGGAGCACCGGGGTCTGAAGCTGTTCGACGGCGGCCACGGCCTCCGTCCAGGGAGCGGTGGCGTCACCGTCCTCGGCCGTGACCAGTTCGGCCTCGATCATCAGGGCCTGCGCGGCCCACAGCGGCACGAAGTCGGGCTGGCCCCGCATCGCCTCGCGGATCCGCGCCACCGCCGCCGCGCGCCCCGGCTCGGCCACCGCCTGCCCGCGGGCCCGCGCCTCCGCCGCCGCGGCCTCGTACAGCAGCGGCCAGCCGTAGCGCTGGTGGCCGGACGGGATGCCGTCGCCGACCTCCGCCGCAAGCAGCGAGCGCACGTCGAGGATCCGGCCGTCGGCGGCCGCGAGGGCGATGGCGAACCGGGCCACGGTCAGGGTGTGCTGCGGCTCCGGGTAGGGGCCGCTGGTCCAGCCGCCGGACTCGTCGAGGACGCGCCGGGTCTCTTCGTACGCGCCCCGGGCCAGGGTCAGTTCGGCCCGCTGCTCGGCGACCTGCCCCCAGGTGCGGGCGCTCACCCCGCGGCGGCCGACGGCCCGGGCGAGCACCGCGTCGGCCTCGGACCAGCGGCCGAGCTGGGTGAGGGACTCGGCGAGGTTGCCGTCGACGAAGGAGGCGATGTCCGGAAGCCCGTGCCGGTCGGCCAGGCCGCTGCCCTTCTCGGCGACCTCGACGGCCTCGCCGAAGCGGCCGATGCCGTGCAGCGCCGTGGCCACGTTGCCGTAGCCGCGCAGCACGACGTCCGTGTTGCCCGGCGTCAGCTCCCGCTCGCACACGTCGCGGGCCAGTGCGAGCCCCTCCTCCAGGTCTCCCGTGTCCATGATGAGCCAGGCCAGGGTCTGCTGGGCGGCAAGTCCTGCGATCTCGGCGCCCGTCAACCGGCAGATCTCCACGGCCTGTTGAGCGGTCTTGAGCGCCGTCGGACCCGGCTGGTGCACCGCCCACCAGTACGCCGCGTTCATCAGCACCTCGGCGTGCACGACGGACGGCGGCAGCCCCTGCACGAGCTCCTGGGCGTGGGCGATCTCGTCCCAGCCGTCGGAGCGCGAGAGGGCGCGCAGGAGCCGGTGCCGCTCGGTCCAGAACCAGGCCGCCCGCAGGGGGTCTCCCGCGGCCGTGCGACCGGACGCGTCCGACGAGGGGTCGCCCTCCAGCGTGCGCAGCGCCCGCTTGCAGAGGGCGAGGGCCCGCTCCCGCTCGCCCGCGAGCCGCGCGGCGACGGCGACCGCGGCGAGCAGGTCCACGAAGTCTCCGGTGACGTCCGGGGAGAACGCCAGGCCCAGGCCGTCCTCGACGCCCTGCCGCATCGTTCTGCGGCGCAGCTCCTCGGGGGCGTCGTCCCACAACTCCAGGGCGCGTTCGAGCAGTTGGTGCTGCTCGGCGAACGCGTGCCGGCCGCGCGCCGCGGCTGCCGCGGCGATCGCGGCGGGCAGTGCCCGAGCCGCGTCGCGGGCGCCGAACCAGTACCCGGCCAGGCGTCCGGTCAGCTCCGCGGGGCGTACGAGCGTGGGGTCGGCCTCCAGCGCCTCGGCGTAGCGGCGGTTGAGCCGGGAGCGCTCGCCGGGCAGCAGGTCGCCCGCCACGGCCTCGCGCATCAGGGCGTGCCGGAAGCGGAAGGACTCGCCGTCGTCGCAGGGCTGCAGGACGGCGGCGCCGACGACGGTGCGCAGGATCTCGATCAGCTCGTCCTCGGTGCGGCCCGTGACGGTGGCGAGGAGGCGGAACTCCACCTCGGAGCCGCCCTCGGCGGCGATCCGCACCACGCGCTGCGCCTCGTCCGGCAGCGCCTCGACCCGGACGAGGAGGAGGTCGCGCAGGGAGTCGCTGATGCCGCCCGGTGAGCCATCGAGGATGCTGCAGGCCAGCTCCTCGACGAAGAAAGCGTTGCCCTCGGAGCGGTCGAAGATCCGGTCGAGCACCTGCTCCGGCGGGGCCTCGCCGCGGATGGCGGCGAGCTGGCGGCGGACCTCGGCGCGGTCGAAGCGGAGCAGGTCGACGCGGGTGACGGTGCGCAGCCGCTCGTACTCGGCGAGGGCGGGGCGCAGCGGGTGGCGGCGGTGCAGGTCGTCGGCGCGGAAGGTGGCGACGATGAGCATGCGGCTGTCCGTGAGGGCGCGCAGCAGATAGCTCAGGAGCTCGCGGGTGGAGCGGTCGGCCCAGTGCAGGTCCTCCAGGACGAGGACGAGGGTGCGGTCCGCGGCGAGGCGCTCCAGGAGGCGGGCGGTGAGTTCGAAGAGCCGGGCGCGGCCGTCGGTCTCCAGGTGGCCCCGGTCCATCTCGCCGAGTTCGGGAAGGAGACGGGCCAGCTCACCTTCCTGGCCGGCGACGGCGGCGTCGAGCTCCTCGCCGAGCTGGCGGCGCAGGGAGCGCAGCGCGGTGGAGACGGGGTGGTACGGCAGGGCGTCGGCGCCGATCTCGACGCAGCCGCCGAGGGCGACGACGGCGCCGCCCGCGGCGGCCCTGCCGAGGAACTCCTGGATCAGGCGGGTCTTGCCGACACCGGCCTCGCCGCCCACGAAGAGGGCGCGGGGCTCCCCGGCGTTCGCCCGGGACAGGGCCTCGCCGAGGGCGGTCAGCTCGGCGCTGCGGCCGACGAAGACGGGGCTGGTGTGGCTGCTCTGCATGGTGCCGAGCATCGCATGCCGCGCGAGAGGCGGGACAGCCGATTCGGCGGCGTCCCCGGCCGGGTGCACGGCCTCGCGCGGCTCTTGTTCGGTCACGCGGTGCGGGCGTAGCGCGTGCGGCTGTCCGGGCCGGGGCGGCTGTCGGTGGTGGTGGTGCGGGCCTCCTTCGCCTCCTTCACCTCCTTCGCTTCCTTCGCCTCCCTTGCCCCCTTTGCTGCCTTCGCCGCCTCCTCGGCCTCGCGGGCCAGGCGGCGGTGCGCGGCCCGGGCGAGGATCTCGGCCTGCCGGGCGGTCTGGAACTCGTGATGCATCACGACGGCCTCCTTCGACGAGCTGGTCATTCGGTGTGCTTCCAGCGTCGTCACCAAGGTGGGGGCGCCGCATCGGGAGGTCTTCGGATCCTGCGGGGCGCGCGCTGCCTTAGGTCCGGGGCGCAGGCACCTTAGAGCCCTCCCGGCGGGTTGTGGGCGGCGGCCCGTTGCCGACGGCGGATGTTCCTCGCCGGATGTGGACAGGGTGGCACCCCGCCGCCGCCTACGGTCGCGAGGACATCGTCGCTCTGAAGGAAATCGTCGCTCTGGAGGCGTACATGGAGAGTTCTCGCGGTGCACGGACAGCCGTGATCGTAGGTGCGGGCGTCGCCGGTCTGACGGCGGCCACGGCCCTGGCACGCAAGGGCTGGCAGGTGGAGATCGCCGAGCTCGGCCCGTCGGATTCGACGTCCGGCTGGGGGCTCTGCCTGACGGGTCCCGCGCTGCGCGCGCTGGACGCGCTGGGCCTCGCGGACGCGTGTCTGGCCGAGGCGTACGGCATGAGCGTCATCACGCACGTGGAGGTGGACGGCGAACCCGCGGGCGAGGTCCCGTTGCCGCGCCTCATCGGTGCGCGGCGACCGGCGATGGCGGGGATCGCACGCCCGCTGCTGCACCGCGTCCTGCGCGCGGAGGCCGAGCGGTGCGGCGTCGTGGTGCGGCACGGGCTGACTGTCATGGCGGTGGAGCAGGACGGAGGGCTCGTCCGGGTGCGGCTGTCGGACGGGACGGTGCGTCAGGTCGAGCTGCTGGTCGGCGCGGACGGGATCCGCTCGACGGTGCGGCGGCTGCTGGGCTTCGAGAGCCCGGTCGGCTATCAGGGGCAGATGGTCTGGCGGGCGCTGGTGCCCCGCCCCTCGTGGCTCACCGGGATCCACCACTTCGCCGGGAAGCCGGACTCGGCGGGCCTCGTGCCCGTCTCGGACAGCCAGGCGTATGTGTTCCTCACGGAGAACGGCGTGGCGCGGAACGTCCTGCCCGAGCATGAACTCGCCGCCCGCCTGCGGGAGTTGCTCGCTCCCTTCGCCGCCCGGGTACGGGAGATCCGCCCTGCGGTGTCCGGTGCGGATGCGGTGGTACGCCGCCCCGTGCTGACGGGGTGCCTGAAAGGCCCGTGGAACCGGGGCAACGGCGTGGTCATCGGGGACGCCGCGCACGCGCCCGCGCCGCAGATGGCCAGCGGCGCGGCCCTCGCTGTCGAGGACGGCTTGCTGCTCGCCGAGGAACTGGAGCGGCACGAGTCGACCGCGGCGGGTCTCGGGGCGTTCGTGAGGCGGCGCGCGGAGCGGTGCCGCACGCTCGTGGACACCTCGGTGACCCTCGTGGGCCTGGAGCGGGCGGGGCGGCCCCACGACGCCCATCCGCTGGTCGACGCCTGCCACCGGCTGATGGCCGAGCCGGCCTGAGCGCCCGCCGTACCCACTTTTTTGTGGGTACTTGGCGGTGTCCGGCGCTCGGGTGATCCTGATGTGGGGCGGCCGCGGGGCCACCGGATCCGGGACGGGAAGCGGGGTGGTCGTGTGCTGTGTCAGGAAGCCGACTGGACGTCGGTGAGCCTGCTCAGGCGGCGGTGGCCCCAGTCGGAGACGGGACCCAGCGCCTCGGAGAGTTCCCGGCCGAACACGGTCAGGGAGTAGAGGGTCTTGAGCGGAAGCGTGTCGTGCACCTCCCGGTGCACCAGGCCGTCGCTCTCCATCTCGCGCAGCGCCTGCGTCAGCACCTTCTCGCTGAGGCCCGGCAGTTGCCGACGCAGTGCACCGGGGCGTTGCGGCCCGGATTCGAGGAGCCACAGCAGGGCGGTCTTCCACTTCCCGTCGATCACAGCGATCGCGGCGGTCACCCCGCACACGTCCGGATCCTGAGCACGACTGCGCGTCATCTTCTCCCCCTCGCCCCTCACTACATCTGTCGTCATGTCAATCATCTATGGAGTCGAGCCATGCCCGTATCCACATCCACATCCACTTCTACTTCCACATCCACGGAACAGTCTGCCGTCACCGTGATCGGTCTGGGACCGATGGGTCGGGCCCTGGCGGGCGCGTTCCTCGACGCCGGGGTGCGCACCACGGTCTGGAACCGGACGCCGGGCCGGGACGAAGAGCTGGTCGCGCGGGGCGCGGTGAGCGCGGGGACGGTGGCGGAGGCGGTTGCCGCGAGCGACCTGACGGTGGTCTGCGTGGTGAACTACGACGCGGTGGACGCCGTGTTGCGGCACGAGGAGGTCACCGCCGCGCTCAAGGGCCGCACGGTGGTCAACCTGACCGCGGACACGCCGGACCGGGCGCGGGACGCGGCGGCCTGGGCGGCCGAGCACGGCGTGCGCTATCTGGACGGCGCGATCATGACGCCGACGCCGACCATCGGCACTCCGGCCGGGGTGTTCATCCACAGCGGCCCGCAGGACCTCTACGGCGAGCACCGGCCCGTCCTGGAGGCCCTGGGCGGCACCCACACCCACCTCGGCGAGGAGATCGGCCGGGCCGCGGCCTACGACATCGCGCTGCTCGACATCTTCTGGACGGCCATGGCGGGCTATGCCCACGCCGTGACCGTGGCGCGGGCCGAGGGGATCACCGCGGGCGATCTTGCGCCGTTCGCCAAGGGCATCGGCGACATCCTCCCGCCCATCTTCGAGGGGCTCGCGGCGGAGGTGGACGCGGGCACGGCCTCCGCCGAGGGCACCCCCCTCACGTCGGTCGCCTCGTCCATGGCCCACATCGTCCACACGTCCGAGGCCCACGGCATCGACGCGGGCGTGATGCGTGCCGCCGAGGGCCTGGCCCGCCGCGCCATCGGGCAGGGCCACGGCGCCGACGGGTTCATCCGGGTCACCGACCTGCTGGGCCGCCGCTGACAGGCCGCCGTCGCGGAGATCAGAATCACTTTGCCCGCCCCGCACGCCTGACGGATCATGGAAGCTGCAGCGGAGATCAGCCGGGTGACAGCCGGATCCCACTCCCCCGGAGCAGCCGTGCGAGAGCAACAGCAGAGCGACCTGCCGCGGACAGCGGCCTCCCGCACCGAGGGGGTGCGGTTCTCCGTCCTCGACCGCTCCCGCACCCGTGAGGGACACGACTCCGCGGAGCCCCTGCGGGACACCGTCGCCCTCGCCCAGGAGCTGGAGGCGCTCGGCTACCACCGCTTCTGGGTGTCCGAGCACCACGGCGTGCCCGGAGTCGCCGGTTCCGCGCCGACGGTGCTCGCGGCGGCCGTCGCCGGTGCCACGCGGACGATCCGCGTGGGCACCGGCGGCGTGATGCTGCCGAACCATCAGCCGCTGGTGGTGGCCGAGCAGTTCGGCGTCCTCGAAGCGCTCTTCCCGGGGCGGATCGACATGGGGCTCGGCCGTTCGGTGGGGTTCACGGACGGGGTGCGCAGGGCGCTCGGCCGCGACAAGCACGACGCGGACGACTTCGCGGAGCACCTCACCGAACTCCTCGGCTGGTTCCACGGCACCTCGGACACGGGCGTGCACGCGCGCCCGGCCGAGGGGATGCGCGTCCCGCCGTACGTCCTCGCGATCGGCGAGGGCGCCAGGATCGCCGCGGAGGCGGGGCTGCCGATGGTCGTCGGCGACATCAGGGGCCGCGAGAAGATGCTCGCCGCCGTCGACCGCTACCGCGCCGCGTTCCGGCCCTCCATCTGGTCCGCCGAGCCGTACGTGGTCATCTCGGGCACGATCGCCGTCGCGGAGTCGAAGGAGGCGGCCCGCCGTCTACTCGTCCCCGAGGCCTGGTCGCTGGCGTACTCCCGCACGCACGGCACGTTCCCGCCGCTGCCGTCCGCCGAGAGCGTCGAGGAGCGCGCGGCGACGGGCGCGATGACGGAGAAGGAGCGCGGCTTCTACGAGTCGGGGTTGCGCGGGCACATCCACGGCACCGAGGACGAGGTAGCCGCGGATCTTAAGACGCTGCTCAAGGAGAGCGGCGCCCAGGAGGTCCTGGTCACCACGAGCACGTACGACCGCGAGGGCCTCAGGGAGTCGTTCCGGCGGCTCGCCCGGATCGCCGGGCTGCGAGCCCCCGAGGGCGCCTGAGGCCCGGCCCGGACGCCCCGGGGTGCGGATCGGGCCCCGGCCTAGAATCGTGGGGTTTGCCCCCGAGCCCGGTACGGAGCCCGCCCATGCACAGCCGCCCCGCCCACGAGCACGACCCCTTCGTCCGGGTCCGGGGTGCCCGCGAGCACAATCTGCGCGGTGTCGACGTGGACGTCCCGCGCGACGTCCTCGCCGTGTTCACCGGCGTCTCCGGCTCCGGGAAGTCCTCGCTGGCCTTCGGGACGATCTACGCGGAGGCCCAGCGGCGCTACTTCGAGTCGGTCGCCCCGTACGCGCGCCGGCTGATCCACCAGGTGGGCGCGCCGAAAGTCGGGGAGATCACCGGCCTGCCGCCCGCGGTGTCGCTCCAGCAGCGCCGTGCGGCGCCGACCTCCCGCTCGTCGGTGGGCACGGTGACGACGCTCTCCAATTCCCTGCGGATGCTGTTCTCGCGCGCGGGCGACTACCCGGAGGGTGCCGAGCGCCTCGACTCCGACGCGTTCTCGCCGAACACCGCGGCCGGGGCCTGTCCGAAGTGCCACGGCCTCGGCAAGGTGCACCGCACGACCGAGGAGCTGCTCGTCCCCGACCCCTCGCTGTCCATCCGCGAGGGCGCCATCGCCGCCTGGCCCGGCGCCTGGCAGGGCAAGAACCTGCGGGACGTCCTCGACACCCTCGGGCACGACGTGGACCGGCCGTGGCGCGAGCTGCCGCAGGCCGACCGGGACTGGATCCTGTTCACCGACGAACAGCCGGTCGTGACGGTCCATCCGGTGCGTGACGCGGGCCGCATCCAACGCCCGTACCAGGGCACCTACATGAGCGCACGGCGCTACGTCATGAAGACGTTCTCCGACTCCAAGAGCCCGACGCTGCGCACGAAGGCCGAGCGTTTCCTCGCCAGCGAGCCGTGCCCGGCGTGCGGCGGCAGCAGGCTGCGGCCCGAGGCGCTCGCGGTCACGTTCGCGGGCCGCACCATCGCGGAGCTGTCCGCGCTGCCCCTCGCCGAACTGGCCACGCGCCTCGAGGATGCCGCCGGTTCGGGCTCGGGTGCGGCCGGAGCGGAGACGGCGGAAGTCCTGACCGCCGACCTGCTCGCCCGCATCGCCACCATCACCGAGCTGGGCCTCGGCTACCTCTCCCCCGACCGCGCCACCCCCACCCTCTCGGCGGGCGAACTGCAACGCCTGCGCCTGGCCACACAGTTGCGCTCCGGCCTCTTCGGCGTCGTGTACGTCCTCGACGAGCCGTCCGCCGG
Organism: Streptomyces alboflavus; assembly: GCF_000716675.1. Taxonomy (GTDB): domain Bacteria; phylum Actinomycetota; class Actinomycetes; order Streptomycetales; family Streptomycetaceae; genus Streptomyces; species Streptomyces alboflavus. The sequence goes on along the minus strand of NZ_JNXT01000009.1, from coordinate 14,924 downwards.
ACTGCACCCCGCCGACACGGAGTCCCTGCTCACCGTCCTCGACCGACTGAAGGCCGCGGGCAACTCCGTGTTCGTCGTCGAGCACCACCTGGACGTGATGCGGCACGCCGACTGGCTCGTCGACGTGGGCCCGCGCGCGGGCGAGCACGGCGGGCAGGTGCTGCACAGCGGTCCGGTGGCGGACCTGGAGGCGGTCGCGGAGTCGGCGACGGCCCGCTTCCTCTTCGACCGGACACCGATGACGGTACGTCAGGTGCGGGAGCCGCACGGCTGGTTGAAGGTGGGTCCGGTGACGCGGCACAACCTGCGGGACGTCACCGCGGAGTTCCCGCTCGGCGCGTTCACCGCCGTGACGGGGGTCTCCGGGTCCGGCAAGTCCACGCTCATCGGGGAGCTCGCCGAGAGTTCGGCGGACCTCCCCGGGGTGGACCGCCTCGTCTGCGTCGACCAGAAGCCGATCGGGCGCACACCGCGCTCCAACCTCGCCACCTACACCGGTCTGTTCGACGTCGTCCGCAAGGTGTTCGCCGAGACGGACGAGGCGCGGGCGCGCGGCTACGGCGTGGGCCGGTTCTCCTTCAACGTGGCGGGCGGGCGCTGCGAGACGTGCCAGGGCGAGGGGTTCGTCAGCGTGGAGCTGCTCTTCCTGCCCAGCACGTACGCCCCCTGCCCGGACTGCGGGGGCGCCCGCTACAACCCCGAGACCCTTCAGGTCACCCACGCCGGGCTCACCGTCGCGGACGTCCTCGACCTCACCGTCGAGGCCGCCGCCGACTTCTTCGCCGACACCCCCGCCGTGCTGCGCAGCCTGCGCGCGCTCCTCGACGTCGGGCTCGGCTATCTGCGGCTCGGGCAGCCCGCGACCGAGCTGTCCGGCGGGGAGGCACAACGGATCAAGCTGGCCAGTGAGTTGCAGCGGGTGCGGCGTGGGCACACCCTCTACCTCCTGGACGAGCCCACCGCCGGGCTGCACCCGGCGGATGTCGAGGTCCTGGTGGGGCAGTTGCACGAGTTGGTCGACGGGGGGAACTCCGTGGTCGTCGTCGAGCACGACATGGCTGTCGTGGCCGGGGCGGACTGGGTGGTGGACCTCGGGCCCGGGGGCGGGGCCGACGGGGGGCGGGTGGTGGCCGCGGGGCCGCCCGCCGACGTGGCCCGGGTCGCCGGCAGCCGGACGGGGCCTTATCTGGCGCGGGCGTTGGGGCGGTAGGCCCTCGCGGGGCTCCCCAGTCCCGCCCCTTCCCGAAACTGGGGCTCCGCCCCAGACCCCGTTATCGGCGCTCCGCGCCTCGTCCTCAAACGCCGGACGGGCTAAAACCTTGCCGCACCGGCGAAAAATCTAGCCCCTCCGGCGTTTGAGGAGCGGGGGTCTGGGGGCAGCGCCCCCAGTTTCGGGAAGGGGCGGGATTGGGGAGCCTCCGGCAGGACACCTCCCCCACCCGACCTGCCGCGATAGCCGAAACCATATCGATCCCCGATCGATCCCATCTTGGACATGACGCCACGTCACCTGCTTCGCTGCCGCCATGACCACCCACGGGAGAACCACAACCCCCGCCCGCCGCACCCTCCTTCGAGGCGCCGCCCTCGGAGCGGCCGCACCGATGCTCGCGGGCACCGCGGCCGCCGACACCGAACCGGCGGCCAGCCGTACGCGCGCCGCGGACTCCGTCACGTACCGCTGGCTCGGCACCTCGGGATGGCGGGCGGACATACGGCGGGGGAAGCGGGGGCAAGGGGAGACGGCGACCGTGCTCGTCGACCCCTATGTCACCCGCTTCCGCACCGGCCTGTTCACCGGCGCCTTCGACCCCACCACGCGCCTGCGCACCGACAAGCCGCTGGTCCGCAGGCACGCGGGCACACCGGAGGTCATCTGTGTCACGCACACCCACTGGGACCACCTCAACGACGTGCCGTTCCTCGCGAAGGCGACGGGTGCGCGGGTCATCGGGACCGAGACGACGTACCACGTGCTGCGGTCCTTCGGCGTGGACGCGGCGCAACTCGTCGTCGTGAAGGGCGGCGAGGTGCTCGACTTCGACGGGTACGTGGTGGAGGTGGCGAGTTCGCGGCACAGCCGCAACGCCGCGTACTCCTACTTCGCGCCCGGCACCCTGACCGCGCCGCCCGCGACGGCGCCCCGGACGGTCGCGGACCTGCCGGAGGGCGACACGCTGGCGTTCAAGGTGACGCCGGACGGCGCGCCGTCGGCGCTGTTCATGGGGGCGAGCGACTTCGACGAGCGGTCCTTCGCAGGGCTCGCCCCGGATGTGGCGATGCTCGCGGTGGCGTCGACCGAGTCGACGTACCGCTATGTGCCGCGCCTGCTCGACGCGCTGGCGCGGCCCGGCGTGATCGTGCCCGTGCACTGGGACGACTTCGAGCGGCCGCTGGCCGAGCCGCCCCGGAAGGTCGGCACGGACCTGGACGACTTCCTCACCCAGGTCCGTGCCGTGAGCCCCGGCTCGCGGCTCGTGGTGCCTGACTACAAGACGGCGTACGGGGCGGATCTACGGCCCCGCCGCTGAGGAACCCGCGCCCGCAGGGGCGCGGGGAACTGCGCGACCAGCCCCGACGCACCCGCAGATGACGAACGGCGACCCCCCCCATAGCGCTCAGCGACGCCCCTTGCGCGCGGCCCGCAGCCACTCCTTGTTCATCGCCGCGATCGACGGCAGCGGGATGCCCTTCGGGCAGGCCGTCGCGCACTCGCCGGTGAGGGTGCAGCCGCCGAAGCCCTCGGAGTCCATCTGCGCGACCATGTCGAGGACGCGGGTCTCGCGCTCGGGGGCGCCCTGCGGCAGCACGTTCAGATGGTTCACCTTCGCCGAGGTGAAGAGCATCGCGGAGCCGTTGGGGCAGGCCGCGACGCAGGCGCCGCAGCCGATGCACTCGGCGTGCTCGAAGGCGAAGTCGGCGTCCGGCTTCGGCACCGGGGTCGCGTGGGCCTCCGGGGCGGCGCCGGTGGGGGCGCTGATGTAGCCGCCGGACTGGATGATGCGGTCGAAGGCGGAGCGGTCGACGACCAGGTCCTTGATGACCGGGAAGGCGGCCGCCCGCCACGGCTCGATGTCGATGGTGTCGCCGTCGTCGAAGGACCGCATGTGCAGCTGGCAGGTCGTGGTGCGCTCGGGGCCGTGCGCGTCGCCGTTGATGACGAGCGAGCAGGCGCCGCAGATGCCCTCACGGCAGTCGTGGTCGAACGCGACCGGCTCCTCGCCCTTGACGATGAGCTCTTCGTTGAGGGTGTCGAGCATCTCCAGGAAGGACATGTCCGAGGAGATTCCGTCCACTTCGTACGTGGACATCGCGCCTTCGGCGTCGGCGTTCTTCTGGCGCCAGACGCGCAGGGTGAGCTTCATGCGTAGCTCCGCTGAGTGGGGTGGACGTACTCGAAGACGAGGTCTTCCTTGTGCAGGACGGGTGCGGTGCCGGTGCCGGAGAACTCCCAGGCCGCCGCGTACGAGAACTCCTCGTCCCGGCGTTCGGCCTCGCCGTCCGGGGTCTGGGACTCCTCGCGGAAGTGGCCGCCGCAGGACTCGGCGCGGTGCAGCGCGTCGAGGCACATCAGCTCGGCGAGCTCCAGGTAGTCGACGATGCGGTTGGCCTTCTCCAGGGACTGGTTGAACTCCTCGCCGGAGCCGGGCACCTTGATGCGGCGCCAGAACTCCTCGCGGATCTGCGGGATGCGCTCCAGGGCCTTGCGCAGCCCCGAGTCCGTGCGGGCCATGCCGCAGAACTCCCACATCAGCTCGCCGAGTTCACGGTGGAAGGAGTCCGGGGTGCGGTCGCCGTCGACGGCGAGGAGGAGGTTCAGACGGTCCTCGGTCTCGGCGAGGACCTCGCGGACGGCCGGGTGTTCCGCGTCGACCTCGTCCTTGTGGGGGTTGCGCGCGAGGTAGTCGTTGATGGTGGAGGGCAGGACGAAGTAGCCGTCGGCCAGGCCCTGCATCAGGGCGGAGGCACCGAGGCGGTTCGCGCCGTGGTCGGAGAAGTTGGCCTCGCCGATCGCGAACAGGCCGGGGACGGTGGTCTGGAGGTCGTAGTCGACCCAGAGTCCGCCCATCGTGTAGTGCACGGCCGGGTAGATCCGCATCGGCACCTCGTACGGGTTCTCCGCGGTGATGCGCTCGTACATGTCGAAGAGGTTGCCGTACTTCTCCTCGACCGCCCCCCGGCCCATGCGCCGGATCGCGTCGGCGAAGTCCAGGTAGACGCCCTGGCCGCCGGGGCCCACTCCCCTGCCCTCGTCGCAGACGTTCTTCGCGGCGCGGGACGCGATGTCGCGCGGCACGAGGTTGCCGAAGGAGGGGTAGATGCGCTCCAGGTAGTAGTCGCGCTCGTCCTCGGGGATCTCGTTGGCCGGACGCTTGTCGCCCTTGGCCTTCGGCACCCAGATGCGGCCGTCGTTGCGCAGCGACTCACTCATCAGGGTGAGCTTGGACTGGTGGTCGCCGGTGCGCGGGATGCAGGTGGGGTGGATCTGCGTGAAGCAGGGGTTGGCGAAGTACGCGCCGCGGCGGTGGGCCCGCCACACGGCCGTCGCGTTGGAGTTCATGGCGTTCGTCGACAGGTAGAAGACGTTGCCGTAGCCGCCCGACGCGAGGACGACGGCGTCCGCGAAGTACGTGTCGATCTTGCCGGTGATCAGGTCGCGGGCGACGATGCCGCGCGCCCGTCCGTCGACGACGATCACGTCGAGCATCTCGGTGCGCGGGTGCATCTCGACGTTCCCCGCGGCGATCTCCTTCGAGAGGGCCTGGTACGCGCCGAGGAGGAGCTGCTGGCCCGTCTGGCCGCGGGCGTAGAACGTGCGGGACACCTGGACGCCGCCGAAGGAGCGGGTGTCGAGCAGGCCGCCGTACTCGCGGGCGAACGGCACGCCCTGCGCCACGCACTGGTCGATGATGTTGACGGAGATCTGCGCGAGGCGGTGCACGTTGGACTCGCGGGCGCGGAAGTCGCCGCCCTTGACGGTGTCGTAGAAGAGGCGGTGCACGGAGTCGCCGTCGTTGCGGTAGTTCTTCGCCGCGTTGATGCCGCCCTGCGCGGCGATGGAGTGGGCGCGGCGCGGCGAGTCCTGGTAGCAGAACTGCACGACGTGGTAGCCCTGTTCGGCGAGGGTCGCGCCCGCGGAGCCGCCCGCGAGGCCGGTGCCGACGACGATCACGGTGTGCTTGCGGCGGTTGGCGGGGTTGACCAGCTTCGCCTCGAAGCGGCGGGTGTCCCAGCGCTCGGCGACGGGGCCCTTCGGCGCCTTGGCGTCGACGACGGGCTCTCCGGTGGTGTATTCGGTGAAGTCGTTCATCGGTCAGCTCACCACTCCGGTCATGACGCCGACGGGTACGGAGACGAAGCCCACGGTCAGCAGCAGCGCGAGGCCGTTGGCGCAGGCCTTCAGGAAGCGGTCGCGGGCCGCGTTGCCCACGCCGAGGGTCTGGGCGGCGCTCCAGAACCCGTGCCGGACGTGGAAGCCGAGGGCCACCACGGCCGTGATGTAGATGACGTTGCCGTACCAGGTGGAGAAGGTGTCGATCACGTTCTGGTACGGGTGCAGGTGCTCGTACTCACCCGGGTGCACGGTGCCCGTCGTCAGGTCGAGGATGTGCCAGACGATGAACAGGCCGAGGATGATCCCGCCCCAGCGCATGGTGCGGGTCGCGTAGCTGGAGCGCGGCTTGCTGTGCACGTACTTGCTCGGGCGCGCCTTGATGTCGCGGCGGCTGAGCTGGTACGCGGACACGGCGTGCGCGACGACGGCGGCGACGAGTCCGAAGCGGACGACCCACAGGGTCCACTCCCAGCGCATGACGGGCTCGCCGAGGGTGCGCAGCCAGTGCGCGTAATGGTTGAAGTCACCGGGGCCGAAGAAGATCTTCAGGTTCCCGATCATGTGGGCGACCAGGTAGAGCAGCATGATCAGGCCGCTCACCGCCATCACGGTCTTCTTGCCGACGGTCGAGTCCCACACCGTGCGCGGGAGGGACGGCCGTTTGTCCGTCCGCGTTGCCAGAGCCATGTCAGAGACGCTACGGCCGAAGGTCCCGATCAGTCCAAGAGATGGTTGCGCTCATCTCGATAGACATGGCCTATGCATGGCCTATCGTGGTGCGCATGCAGTTCCAGCAGCTCCTCTACTTCGTCGCCGTCGCCGAGACCCGGCACTTCACCCGGGCCGCCGAGCAGGTGCACGTCTCCCAGCCGTCGCTGTCGCAGCAGGTGCGGGCCCTGGAGAAGGAGCTGGGCGCCGAGCTGTTCAGCAGGGCTCGCGGGAACATCGCGCTCACCGACGCGGGCGAGGCCCTGCTCCCGCTGGCCCGCCGGATCCTCGCGGACGCCGACACCGCCCGCATCGAGGTGCAGGAGCTGGCGCAGCTGCGCCGGGGCCGGGTGCGGCTCGGGGCCACCCCGAGCGTCTGCACGGGGCTGCTCCCGCAGGTCCTGCGCGACTTCCACGACCGGCACCCCGGCATCCAGCTCCTGATCGAGGAGGGCGGCAGCCACGACCTCGTGCGCCACCTCGCGCGCGGGGCCCTCGACCTGGCCCTGGTGGTGCTTCCGCTGCCGACGCCGTCGCCCGCCCTGACGACGGTGGAGCTGCTGCGCGAGGACCTGGTGGTGGTGTCCTCGCCGGACGCGCCCGGCCTCGGCGCGTCCGCGCGCGTCGCCGACCTCCAGGGCGAGCGCCTCGTGATGTTCCGGCACGGCTACGACCTGCGCGAACTGACGGTCGCCGCATGCCGCGCGGAGGGCTTCGAGCCCGAATTCGCCGTCGAGGGCGGCGAGATGGACGCCGTGCTCGGCTTCGTGCGCGCGGGGCTCGGCGTCGCCGTCGTGCCCCGCATGGTCGCGGAGCGCGCGGGCAGCGGTCTGCGCATGACCCCGCTGTCCCGGCCCCGGCTTCGCCGCACCATCGCGCTGGCCCACCGCAGCGATGTCGCGCCGCCCCGGGCGGCGCGGGAACTGCAACGGATGTTGCTGGCGAGGTAGCCGTGACGTGACGCCCCGGCGAGGGTCGCCCGAAGGGGCGCGTGCTCTCATGCGCGCCCCTCAATATGCCCTGTGCGCTGGGTATTTCACGCCATCCGACGGGTCCCTCCAGGTGTACGCCCGGCTCTAACCTGGCCGTCCGTGAGCGGGAGGGGGCGCCCATGGCAACAGCTGCGGGCGGGGGCACGACGACGGGGCAGAAGGCGGTCGCCGCGCGCCGGACGGCGGCGGTGGTGCTGCTGTGCGCGGTGGTCGTGGGGTGTGCGGTGTGGGCGTCGGACGAGTGGGGGGACACGACGCGGCGCCAGGTGGCCGCGCAGTTGCACGAACGCGCGCAGCCCAGGCAAGGGGTGGTCCCGCCCCCGGCCAACGCGGGCGTGCCCGTGGCGGCGGCGAACTTCCGGCCGGGCAAGGGCGGCAGCGGCGAGATCGCCGTGCGCCTCAGCCGGGCGAAGGGGGACGACTGGCGGGTCACCGCGCGCTACCGGCTCCGGCTGCGCGACGCGGACCCGCTCGTCGCACAGCTCCGCTCCTCGCCGTCCCTCTTCAGCCAGGTGTCCAACGTCATCCCGGGCGGTTACGGCACCCTCCTGGCGATGCAGCCCGCCGCCAAGGGCACCGCCTACCCCGTGCGCTGCACGATCAGCCAGGCGTCCGCGCGCGACACCGTGACCGTCACGGCCGAGTACAGCGTCACCTTCGCCGATGTCGTGCCCGGCCGTCAGCTTCCCTTCCACATCAGCTCCCGGGCCCCCGACGGCGAGGGGCGCCCGGTGCCCGACCCGCCGGGCCGGTGGCGCTGGAGCATGGACCTGCCGCCCGGCTGGGGGTTCAGCGTCGTCGGCCAGCCCTCCCGCCAGACGGCTCGCACCGTCCGGTACGACCTGCCCGAGCCGCGCGCGAAGAACCTGAGGACGATGCTCGTCAGCGCCGAGTTCGTGCGCCCCGCGACACCGAAGAAGAACGCGGCCCCGCCGGTCTGGCAGGTCCGCCCCGGCAGCAGCCCCGAGGCCCTGCTGTCCCTGCTCGCCCTGCTCGCCGTCGCCGGCGGGGCGCTCACGGCCTTCCTCACCGCGCCGGGCGGCTCAGCGGCGAGCCCCCGGCGGACCCGCGCCGCCATCGCGGTCACGATCACCGCGCTCCTCGTCGCCGTCGGGGCGCTGCTCATCCACTCGTACTCCACCAAGTGGCGGATCCTGTTCTGGCTGTGGGGCTCCGTCAGCTATCCGCACAACGGGCTGATCCCCAAGCCCCTGCCCTTGGAGTCCCGCACCCAAGGCACGCTCCTCGGCACCGTTCTGTTCGTGCTCCCCGTGCTCGCGGTCACCGTCACCCTGCATCTGCGCGGCGGACGCCTCCCGCGCAGAGGGGAGCTGAGCCTGCTCGCCGCTCCCGCCGTGGCCCTCGTCCTGATGGCCTGGCTCATGGGCTCCGGAGGCTGGACACCGGCGGTGGTGACCTGCCTGGTCACCGCCTCCCTCGCGGCCGCCGCCGTGTACGCGGCGCTGCGGCTCGGCCTGTGCGGGAGCGGCGCGCGCCCCTGGGCGGCGCCGCTCGCCGTGGCGGCCTGGACGACCGTGGCCACCTCCGTCGTCCTGCAGGTCCTGCCCTGGGACTTCCAGTGGTCGCCCGCCGCCAACGCCTGGACGACCGACGACCGCACCGCCGGTGTCTCCTGGCCCCTTGCCTTCCTGCTGCCCGTGCCCTGGGTCACCGCCCTGCTCCTGCTGACCTGCCCGCTGCTCCCGCCGCTGATCCGGCCCGGCTGGAAGGGCCGCCTCGCCCTGGGCGCGGTGTTCGTCACCGCGCTGCTCCCGTGGTGGACGACCCTGCGCAAGCCGCAGCGCCCGCCCACCAGCGACCTCTTCGCCCAGCTCGCGGGCCAGTGGCCGGGCGACGACTTCATCTACGGCGTGCGCACCATCGCGTCCGGCGCCCAGATCATGTGGTGCGCGGCCGTCGTCGTGCTGGTCGCGCACCTCTACGCCACCGGCATCGAACCGCGCCGCCTCGGCCCCGGTGCCCGGCGCGACTGCGTCACCCTGCTCCTGTTCGCCGCGGCCGCGACCGTGATCGGCGCCCCGGACACCTGGCTGCCGTACTGGACCACCGCCGCCGCGCTCTTCATGGCCTGGGCGGGCGCCCATCTGCTGCTTCCGCCCTCCCGCGCGGAGCACGCGAAGCGGCTGCACCGCCTGACCGGCGCCGCGCACGCCCGGGTCCTCAACTCCCTCGCCCGCGCCCTGCTGTTCGCCGAGGGCAGGCACCGCTTCCTGACGTCGTCGCGCGGCACCCTCGCCGACACGTCCCTGCCCGCCGACGACTGGGAGGACAAGTGGCAGAGCCTGCGCAGACCCACCGCGGCGGACGCGGCGGACGAGACGGCGCGGCTCAAGGGCGTGGCGCTCGGCGGCTCCGGGGGCCGTACCGCCTGGCACAACGGCCGGACCGCGGTGGCCGCGACCGCACTGCTCACGCTGCCGTGGACGGTGTGGACGGCATGGCAGGCCCAGGGCTACAGCGGGGTGCCGGAGGCGGTGACCGTCGCGGGCGCGCCGACCTGCGTGTGGCTCGCACACGGCTTCGTGTACGGCTATCTGTATCCGTGGCTGCGGGGCAACACGCCCGTGGCCAAAGCTGGTTGGCTGTGGACGGTGATGTCGGCGGTGCAGGTCCTGCTGCTCGTGCCGAGGCTGCGGGTGCCGCAGGGGCCGGTGGCGCTGTCGGTGTTCCTGCTGCTCGCCCAGAGCACCGTCCTGGCCCTCGGGCTCGCCCTGTACTGGGAGATACGCCTGGTGCGCCGAGCGGACCTGCTGTGGGGCCACATCCGCAACTTCCGCCGCCTGTCGTCACTGGCCACACCACTGAGCGCCGTCCTCGTGGCGACGATGGCGGCCGTGGCCACGGTGCTCGCGACCACCTGGGCGAACAACGTCACGTCCCCCGTGGAGACCCCCAGCCCCTCACCATCGGCGACACCGTCGACACCCGAACGCCCATGACTGAGGGGCGCGGGCTCGGGCCCTGAAGGGGCGCGGGGAACTGCGCGCTCAACCACCACGGCCCCGCAGCCGCGCTCACAGCACCAGGAGGCACCCCGCAGCGCCAAAGCCACGCCTCGCACCGGCTCCGGGAAACGAAAACCCACCCCCGACCAAGGCGCCCCCGCCAGACTACGTCGCGTCGGCCAGCGCCAGCTCATGCAGCCGGTCCGGCGGCCCGGGCCGGGCGTAGTACCAGCCCTGAGCCGTGTCGCAGCCCAGCTCACGCAGCTGGTCGGCCTGCGCACCGGTCTCCACACCCTCGACGGTGACGGCCAGGTCAAGGCTGTGCGCGAGGGACACGATCCCCTCGATGATCTTCAGGTCGACCGGGTCGGCGGGAAAGTGCTGCATGCCCTGCGTGAAGGCGCGGTCGAGCTTGAGGATGCTCACCGGCAGGCGCCGCAGGTTCGCGAGGTTGGAGTACCCCGTGCCGAAGTCGTCGAGCGCGATGTCCACGCCCATCTCGGCGAGCCTGCGCAGCGGCTTGAGCAGGTCGTCGTCGGCGCCGATCAGCGCGGACTCGGTGACCTCCAGGCACAGGGATGCGGGCGCGAGGCCCGCGCGCTCCAGGATCTCGACGGTGTCGGAGACCAGGCCGGGGTGGGTGAGCTGGCAGGGTGACAGGTTCACGTTGACGCGCAGCGGGCCCGGGGCCTGGTCCGCTCCGGTCGCCGCCTCCCAGGCGCGCGCCTGCCGCACCGACTGCTCCAGGACCCAGCGTCCGAGCGGCACGATGAGGCCGGTGTGCTCGGCGAGCGGAATGAAGCGGTCCGGGCTGATGACGCCGTGCTGCGGGTGCAGCCAGCGCACCAGCGCCTCGGCCCCGCGCACGCTGCCGTCGCCGAGGTGCACGAGCGGCTGGTACTCGATGAAGAACTCGCCGCGCTCCAGGGCCACCGGCAGGGCCGTGGTCAGACCGTGCCGGGTGATGGCGCGGGCGTCGGCCTCCGGGTCGGCCAGCTCGTAGCGGTTGCCGCCCGCGTGCTTGGCGCGGTACATCGTGATGTCGGCGCTGCGCAGGACCTCGGCGGCGCCGCGCTCGGCCGCGGGTCCCTCGACGATGCCGATGGAGCCGCGGACCGTCAGCTCGCGCCCGTCGACGCGGATCGGGGTGGCGAGGGCGTTCATGATGCGCCCGGCCAGCTCGTCGACCTCGTGCTCGGTGTCGGGGCCCGTGGTCAGCGCCACGAACTCGTCGCCGCCGAGGCGCGCGACCATCTCGCCGGGGGCGGTGGCGCAGGCCTGGAGGCGGTCGGCGACCTCGACGAGGAGGCGGTCGCCCGCCGCGTGCCCGAGGCTGTCGTTGACGGTCTTGAAGCCGTCGAGGTCCAGGTAGCACAGCCCGAAGCGGGCGCCCGCGCCCGCCGAGAGTGCCTTCTCCAGGCGCTCGAAGAACAGCGTCCGGTTGGGCAGGCCGGTGAGCGCGTCGTGGGTGGCCTCGTAGCGCAGGCGCAGGTTGAGCAGGCGGCGCTCGGTGGTGTCCTCCATCAGCGCGAGCTGGTACTGCGGCACGCCGTCGGCGTCGCGCAGCAGGGACACCGTCAGATTGGTCCACAGGACGGTGCCGTCGGGGCGGTAGAAGGCCTTCTCGACGCGGTAGTGCTCGCGGTCGCCGCGCACCAGCTCCTCGTACAGGCGCCAGATGTGCGGGGAGTCGTCGGGGTGCGTCCACTCGGCGACGTTGCGGCCGCGCAGCTGGTGCTCCAGGCCGCCGAACATGCGGATCAGGGCGTCGTTGACCTCGAGGACCGTGCCCCTCAGGTCGGCGATGCCGATGCCGATGGCGGCGCCGTGGAAGACCGCGCGGAACCGCGCCTCGCTGGCGTGCAGGGCCTCGGCGACGGTGCCGCGCGCGTCGAGGGCCGCCCGGGATATGGCTTCCTGCTCGGCGCGGGTGCGCTCGCGCAGCGCCCGGGCGAACCCGGCGGCGACGGCGTGCTGGATCCGGGAGCAGCGGGCCCGCAGCTCCTCGCGGTCACCGGTCTCGGCCGCGGCGGCCCCCTCGTCTGCGGCACCGGCGCCGCAGTACAGGACCAGATAGGCGTCGACGACGTCGAGCGTGCGGCTCAGGGCCTCCGGCTCGGTGCAGTGCGCCTCGACCAGCGCCGCACCCACGTGCTCGCTCGCGGCGGCGCGGAAGACCCGCTCGTCCAGGGCCGCCCGCAACTGCCGGGCGAGCGGCAGCAATCGGCTCTCGAACTCGGGGCGGGTGAGCGAGGTGGCGGTCACCGGGAACAGCGCGCGGCTCCAGATCGTGGCGAACCTGCGCAGTCTGTCCTCCGGCCCGTCCTGGTCCGCGCTCAACGCCCACGCCCCACGCCGGCGAACCCGGAGAAGGACCAGGGGTCCTCCTCCGCGAGCTCCGTGTCGGCCCGCCAGTGCGGCATCGGCACGAGGCCGGGTTCCACCATGTCGTATCCCTCGAAGAACCGCGCGATCTCGGCACGCGATCGCATGATCAATGGATTGCGGATGTCCTTGTACACGCCGACGGTCCCGTCGGCCTGTTCCTGCGGGACCGGTATCCCTTCGTACGAGGCGTGCGTCACAGCGATCAGGCTGCCGGACGGCAGTGCGTCCCGCAGTTCGGCGACCGCCGCGTAGGGATCGTACGCGTCCTCGACGAAGTGGAGTATGGCCACCAGTAAAAGCGCCACCGGCCGATCGAGGTCCAGGAGGCTTCCGACCTCGGAACTGCCCAGGATGTCGCGGGGTTTGCGCAGATCCGCGTAGGCCGCCGCGGCCTGGTCATTGCCTTCGAGAACCGCACGGCTGTGCGCCACGGCGACCGGGTCGTGGTCGACGTAGACGACGCGCGCGGTGCTGTCGGCCCGCTGTGCGACCTCGTGGACGTTGCCGAACGTGGGGATCCCGGAGCCGATGTCGAGGAACTGCGTGACGCCCTCGTCGACACAGAAACGCACTGCTCGGCGCATGAAGGCACGATTCGCCTGCATGATCTTGGGGAGCCCCGGCATGAACTCCATCGCCTTGCGCGCGGCCTCCCGGTCCGCCTCGAAGTTGTGCGAGCCGCCCAGATAGTGGTCGTACATCCGGGCCACGCTCGGCATCGTGATGTCGATGCCCGGCGGGGCCCAGTCGGGACGCTCCATCAACACTCCAAGGCTTAGGCGTAGTCAAGGCGAGCCGGTGTTCGAAGGCGAGGCTACTGATCGTCAGCCAACGGAGCGAGTCAAAACGGAAATTGGCCGTCCGTTCTCGGTCACTGCCTTTGGCAAGTGCCGTACACAGCCCAAAGAACCGGTCCATTCCTTCCCTTTGGTGCGGAAGGAACGGACCGGTCGGCGTGGGGGGAGGCTGCCGTGGCCGGTGGGCTACTTGGTCGCGCCCACCGCCTTGCCGGTGGGGGCGGCGGCGAACCAGGTGCCGCCCACGCCCTGCCCGTTGGTGTCGCCGGGCTTCTTGTCGCCGGCGAAGGTGTAGAGCGGCCAGCAGTCGATCGTCTGCTGCTTGAGGCCGTCCGGGCGGCTGAAGGTGACGAAGCCCTTCTTCAGGATGCCCTTGGTGTCGTTCTTGGCCACCGGCTTGACCACGGGCCACTTCTCCAGGCAGGGGCCGGTGCACGCGGACTTCATGGGCCAGGCGGAGTCCTTGGTGAAGCGGTAGACGGTCATGCCGTTCTTGTCGACGACGATCTCGCCGAGCTTCGGGTCGTTGCGGGTGGAGAGTCCGGCCAGGTCGGCGGGCTCGGCGGCGTCGCCGCCGGAGTCCGCGCCCGAGTCGGCGGCGGGCGCGGCCTTCTTCCCGTCCGGCGCGGCGGCGTACCAGGTGCCGCCCACCCCCTGGCCCTTGGCGTCGCCGGGCTTGGTGTCCTTGGCGAAGCGGTACATCGGCCAGCCGTCGATGGTCAGCTGCTTGCTGCCGTCGGACCGGGTGACCTCGCCGAGCAGCGACTTGTCGACGCCGGGGGCGGCCTTGGCGCCCTTGGCGGCCACCACGGGCCACGCGGTCTCGCAGGCGCCGTCGCAGTTGGACTTGGGGGGCTCGGCGGTGTCCTTGTCGAACCGGTAGAGCGTGAAGCCCGCGCTGTCGGTGACGACCTTGCCGAGCTTCTTGCTGTCCCACACGGCCAGCTGTCCGGCGGCCTTCGCCTTGCTCGCGCCGCTCCCGGAGTCCGCGCCGTAGCCACCGTCCGAGCCGTAGCCGTCACCCGCGCCCGCCCCGTCCTTGACCGGGGCCTCGTTGCCCACGTTCTGCCCCTTGGGGGTCTGCTCCCCTTTCTCCTGACCGCATGCCGTCGTCAGCGCCAGCATGGCCGCAGCTGCCGCTACGAGCGAGGCGCTCCGCCAGGCCCTGGGGGAACCCCCTGATACATGCCGCATGTTCAACTCCCGCTGTGTGCTTGGCTGTTGTGACGCCAGTAGCGTCCGGCGACGCCTGCTGCGTCACGCATGGCCCTAGGTACGGGCGGGAGTGGGCGCAGCGTTCAACGCGCTCTCAAAAAAAATTTCCGGCACCCCAGGAACGGTTGCGACGGCGCCCGCCCGCGACAGGGGCGCGCGAACCCGCGTACGGCCGCTCCCACGTTCGGACGATTGGTCGCCCGCTCACGCCCGCGCGAGGGGCGCGCGGTCCATGATCTCGGTCGTGCCCGGATCCTCCAGGGGCCGCACGGCCCCCGTCACGCGCGCCCTCGCGCTGCTCACCCTGGCCTGGCTCCTCGGCGCGTCGGCGGGCGCCGCAGCGGCGCCCGCCGACGCGTGCGCGCACGCGTCGACCGGTCAGGGCGGGGTCGTCCACGCGGGCAGCGGCCCGGGGTGTACGCCGCCGCCCACACCCCCGCCGAAGCCGAAGCCCACACCCCCGAAACCCACCCCGAAGCCCCCCAAGCCGACGCATCCCCCGAAACCCACGCCCACCCCCAAG
>NZ_JNXT01000008.1 GCF_000716675.1 Streptomyces alboflavus | reverse complement strand
GTGCCGGGCCGGACGGGGTGGGGGACGGGGCGCGTGCCGGGACGGCCGAGGGGCCGCGATCCGGGGTCGGGGACGGGGCGGGGGACGGGGTGGATCCCACCGGGATACCTCCTGGGTTTCTGGGGTCGGGGTGCCGTGGCGGTGCAATGGGTCCGGCGCCGGGGGCGGGGCGGGGCGCGCGGCCCCGTTCCGGTGTGCTGGGCGGTGGCGCGGGCCCCGCCGGTCGTGCTGGGCGGTGGCGCGGGCCCCGCCGGTCGTGCTGGGCGGTGGCGCGGCCCCCGCGGGAGTGCTGGCAGTGGCGCGGGCCCCGCCGGAGCCCCGGACGGTGACGCGGCCCCCACCGGAGTGCCGGGCGGTGACGTTGGCCCGGCCGGAGTGCCGGGCTGTGGCGCGGGCCCGGCGTCGACGTCAGCCAAACCCGGGGCCGCCGCCGCGAGCCATAACGCTCGCGTTCCTCACCGATGCACGATCGTGCGTGGTCAGAGGGCCTGCGCTAACCGGCCGCTAACCATCGGTGGGATCTGCTGGGCGTCGAAGGACCGGGGCGGTGAGCGCCCCGGCAGCAGAGAGGATCCGCCCGATGAAGCACACGTCCCGTCGTCGCGCACTGCCGGTCGCATCGGCCGCCCTGGCCGTGGTGGCCGGGCTCGCCGTCACGGCCGGAGCGACGGCCGCCGTCCCCACGACGCCCGGGCCCCGCACCGCCGCCCAGGACGCCACCGCCCACGACACCGCGGCCCCGGACGCGGCCGCACGCACCAGGGCCGCCCTCATCCACGCCCTCCCCGGCGACCAGGTGTTCCCCGAGAGCGTCGCCGTCGACCCCGCCACCGGACGCTTCTACGTCGGCTCGGTCAAGGACGGCACCCTCTACACGGGCCGCGTCGGCGCACCCGGTGACCTCCGGGTCTTCTCGCCCGCCGGCGCGGACGGCCGCACGATCGCGACGGGCCTCGCGTTCGCCGACGGACGCCTCGTCGTCGCCGGCCGGCAGACCGGGCAGATCTTCGTGTACGACACCCGCACGGCGCGCCTGGTGAGCCGCCTCGACACCGGGCTCCGCGCCGGGCAGACGTTCCTGAACGACGTCGCCCTCGCCCCCGACGGCAGCGCCTACGTCACCGACTCGGTCGCGCCCGTGCTCTGGCGGGCCAAGCCGCGGGGCAGCGGCTACGTCCTGGAGAAGTTCATGGACTTCACGGGCACCGCCGTGCGGTACGTCTCCGCGCCCGGCGCCCCCGGCATCAACGTCAACGGGATCGCCGCCGACCCCTCGGGCCGCTACCTCGTGATCGGCAAGCGCAACGAGGACGCCCTGTACCGGGTGGACCTCAAGGAGCGCAAGGTCGCCCCGGTGGCGATGCCGTCCGGCACCCTGAGCACCCCCGACGGTCTGGTGCTGCGCGGCCGCACCCTGTACGTCGTACAGAACCTGCCAGGATCGGTGAAGAGCCTGTCCCTCGCCGCCGACCTCGGCTCGGCGCGCGCCCTCAAGGACACGCCGCACCCGACGTTCGCGTTCCCGACCGGCGCCGCGGTCCACCGGGGGCGGCTGCTCGTCGTCAACTCGCAGTTCAACACCCTGGGCAGCCCGGCGGCCGTCAGTGGCACGACCCCGCCGAAGCTCCCGTTCTGGGTCTCCGAGCTGCGCGTACCGGCGCCGTGACCGACGTCCCGCCGCTCGGCGACCACCTGCCCCGGGTGCCGTGCCGCCCGGGGCGGGGGTGACACTGCACCATGCGCATTCTCGTCGTGGAAGACGAATCCGACCTGGCCGAAGGCATCGCCGACGGTCTGCGCGGTGACGGTTACGCGGTCGACATCGCCCTGGACGGTGCCACCGCCCTGGCCCAGCTCGCCCACACCCCGTACGACCTGGTGTGCCTGGACGTCCTGCTGCCCGATGTGCGCGGCGACGAGGTGTGCCGCCGCCTGAAGGCGGGCGGGGCGACCGCGCCGTCCGCCCGGGTCGCCCCGCGGGTCCTGATGCTGACCGCCCTCGACGCGGTCGGCAGCCGGATCCACGGCCTGGACTCCGGGGCGGACGACTACCTGGTCAAGCCCTTCGACTTCGACGAGCTCGCCGCCCGGATCCGGGCCCTGCTGCGCCGGGACGGCGGCCGCTCCGGCGCCGTCCTCAGCTGCGGGGACCTGGTCCTCGACACGGCGGGCGGCGAGGCGTGGCGCGACGGCAGGCCGCTCGGGCTCAGCCGCAAGGAGTTCGCGCTCCTGCGGTACTTCATGACCCACCCGGACCGGGCGATCCCGGCCGAGGAACTGATCGACCACGTGTGGGACGCCCACCTCGACCCGTTCAGCCAGATCGTCAAGGTCGCCGTGCTCGGGCTGCGGCGCAAGCTCGCCGCGGACGGCGCGCCCCAGCCCCTCGTCACCGTCCGCGGGCTCGGCTACCTCCTCAGGAGCACCCCATGACACCGGCCCCGCCGCGGCGGCTGCACTCGGCCCGCAACCGGCTCGCGTTCGTCTACTCGTCGGTCGTCTTCGGCCTCGCCGCCGTCCTCGTGACCGCGCTGTACTTCATCTGCGGGGCGGCGCTCACCCGGCGCTCCCTCTCCGACGAGGTGGCCCGCACCGGGGGTGTCGTCACCGGCGGCCACTTCGCCCGGGTCGAAGCGGACCCGGCCTCGCTCGTGCCGTTTGAGGCCGCCGCCAACCGCGCCACCCTGTCGACGCTGCGGGAACTGCTCGCCTGGAGCCTGCTCGGTCTCTTCCTGGTGAGCGTGTTCGTGGGGCGGCTCATCGCGGGGCGGGTGCTCGCGCCGGTCGACCGGCTGATCTCCACCACGCGCCAGATCCAGGCCACCGACCTCACCCGCCGCATCCGGCACAAGGGCGCCGACGACGAGCTGAAGCGGCTCGCCGACACGATCGACGACATGCTCGACCGGCTCGACACGGCGTTCACGTCCCAGCAGCGGTTCGTGGCCGACGCCAGCCATGAACTGCGCACGCCCCTGGCGATCGTGCGCACCAACCTGGACGTCGCCGTCCGCGACCTGCCGTCCGGCGCGCCCGCCCGCCGGTCCCTCGAACGCGTCGACCGCGCGACGCAGCGCATGACGGCGCTGGTCAACGACCTGCTCGCGCTGGCCCGCTGGGAGTCGCGGCACCAGGGCCGGCAGCTCGTCGACGTCGCCGCCCTCAACCGGCAGATACGCGAGGAGAGCCGCGCCCTCGCCCCGCCCGGCACCGGCGTCACCCTCACCGGATCCGACGACGGCACGACCCTGCCGGTCCTCGGCGACCCGCTCGCCCTCCAGCGCGCCATCGGCAACCTCGTGGACAACGCCCTGCGCCACGCGGACCCCGGCACCGCCGTGCGCCTGACCGGCGCCGAGGCCGACGGGCAGGTCCGCGTCACCGTCCACAACGAGGGCCCCGCCATCCCGGCGGCCGACCAGAAGCACCTCTTCGACCGCTTCTGGCGCGGCGAGCGGCGCGCCGACCGGCCGGGCTCCGGTCTGGGCCTCGCGATCGTGCAGGGGGTGGTGAGTGCCCACGGCGGCACGGTCACCGTCCGCTCGGAGCCAGGGACGGGGACGGCGTTCACGATCACGCTGCCGGGCGCCGACCGCGTGCAGAGTCCGCCGAGTATGCAGAGCCCGCCGAGCGTGCAGAGTCCGCCGAGCGTGCCGAGTCCGCCCGGTGTGACGAGTCCGCACGCCTCGCCCAGCCCACCGAGCCCGCCGGGCCGCCCAAGTCCCGCTGCCCGCAAGGGCGTTCCCGAAGAGGTGCACCGGCCGTGACCCACCGGGCGGACCTCGGCACCCTGCGCAGCTTCCTCGCCGTCTACCGTTCCGGCGGTGTCGCCAAGGCGGCCGACACCCTGGGCCTCTCGCAACCTGCCGTGTCGCGGCACGTCAAGGCGCTGGAACGGCTCGCCGGCCGGGCCCTCTTCGAGCGCTCGGGGCGAGGGATCGCGCCCACCGAGGACGCGCATCAGCTGGCCAACCGGATCGCCGGGCACCTGGACGCCCTCGACGGGGCGCTCGACGCCATGGCTCCGGGCGCCGCCGACGACAGTGCCACGCCGGTACTCCTGGGCGCGCCCGCCGACCTCCTCGAGGCGCACGTGCTGCCCCGTCTGGCCCCACTCCTGGCCAGCGGGACCCGCAGGATCCACTGCCGCATCGGGCTCTCGCCCGAGCTGACCGAAGCCCTCCTCCAGGACGAGCTCGACCTCGCCGTGGTGACGAAGATCGAGGGCGCGCCCACCCGAAGCCTGTACCTGCGTCACCTGTGCGACGAGGAGTTCGTCCTGATCGGCCGCCCGGGCGAACCTTCCTACGGCGGCCCGCGCGACGCCCGCCCCTTTGTCGGCTACTCCCGCGCGATGCCCATGGCCCGGCGCTACTTCCGCTCCTGCTGGGACACGCTTCCGCCGGAACCGGCCCTCACCATCGCCGACATGCGCGCGGCCGTCGCCGCGATCCGTGCGGGCGCGGGGCTCGGTGTCGTCCCCCGGTATCTGGCCCAGGCGGGCCTGGACGCGGGGGACCTCGCGATCCTGCACACCCCCGAGCGTGCCGTCGGCAACGCGATCTATCTGGCGGCCCGGCGCGGCAGGGAGCGACTGCCGCGCGTGGAGGCGGTGTTCGAGCTGCTCTGTCAGGCGGTACCGGCCCGGACGGCGGGGGTGCGGTCGGACCAGGGGGCGGCTTCCTCGAGCTGGGCGGCGAGCCGGAACAGGGTGTCCTCGCGGCCGTAGGCGGCGGCGAACTGCAGGCCTATGGGCAGGCCCGTGGCGGGGTCGGACGCCAGGGGGACGGACATGGCGGGGGTTCCGGCGACGTTGAAGGCCACGGTGAAGGGGGAGCGGTCGAAGAGCCGGTCGATCCAGCCCAGGCCGTCCAGGTCCTCGACGCCCTCGGCGAACACGCCCAGGCGCGGCGGCAGTTCGGGCAGCGTCGGGGTGAGCAGCACGTCGTACCTCTCGAAGCGGCGGCCGACGGCGCGGGCGACGGTGTTGCGGACGCCGAGCGCGCCGACGAACTCCGCGCCGGTGACCCGGCGGCCCCAGGCGTGGCCGGCGAGCGTCTCGGGCTGGACGGTGGACAGGTCGACGGGCCGGTCGAAGGCGGTGGCCAGGGCGTCTAGCCAGGGGGCCAGGTTGGCGGTCCAGAGGCGGGCGTTGGCGAGGACGAACTCCTCCCAGCTCACGCCGGTGTCCAGGGTGGCCTCCTCGACGTGGTGGCCGAGCGAGGTCAGGAGTTCCGCGGCGCGGGACACGGCGTCGAGGACGGGGGCCGCGGTGCGGCGGCGGCCGTCGCCCTGGGTGAGGACGCCCACGCGGAGGCGGCCCGGGGCGCGGGTGATCTCCTCGGTGTAGGGGCGCTCCGGCTCCGCGGCGAAGTACGGGTCACCGCTCTCCGGGCCCCGGATCGCGTCGAGGAGCGCCGCGCTGTCGCGCACCGTGCGGCTGACGCAGCCCTGGACGGCCAGGCCGCTGAAGATCTCGTCGACGTCGGGGCCCATGGACACCCGGCCGCGGGTCGGCTTCAGGCCGAACAGGCCGGTGCTCGCGGCCGGGACGCGGATCGAGCCCGCCGCGTCCGTGGCGTGCGCGACGGGCACGATGCCCGCGGCGACGGCGGCCGCCGAGCCGCCGCTTGAGCCGCCCGTCGAGCGGCCGAGGTCCCAGGGGTTGCGGGTCGGCCCGTACAGGACGGCCTCGGTGGTGATGCTGTAGGCGAACTCCGGGGTCGTGGTCCGGCCGAAGGTCGCGAGGCCGGCCGCGCGGAGGCGCCGCATCAGGTACGAGTCCGAGGCGGCGACGTTGCCCTCGGCGAGGCGGCTGCCCAGCTCCGTCCGCTTCCCGGCCATGGTGACGCCGATGTCCTTGAGCAGGAAGGGCACTCCGGCCAGCGGCGCCCCGGCCGTCGGCGTCCCCCCGGCGGACGCCCCGCCCCCCTCGGCGGGCCAGGTCTCCACCACCGCGTTGAGCAGCGGGTTGACGGCGGCCACCGCCTCCAGTGCGACGCTCTCCAGCTCGGCGCCGGTCACCTCGCCGCGGGCGACCAACTCCGCGAGTCCGACGGCGTCATGCGTCACGTACTCCGACAGCTTCATGTGAACCCCTCCGACCTGCGACGAAACCGATGGGTCTCAGGCGATACCGATCGGTATTGCCCGGGACTGATCGGTACCGTAGCATGGCGGTGGCGCGGCCTGGACGGCCGGAAGCGGCGCGGGAGGACGGGACATGACGGACACGGTGCGGCCGGGCCGGGCGGAGCGGGTGGCCAAGCTGCCGCCCCGCGAGCGCATCCTCGACGCGGCCGAGGAGCTGTTCCACTCCGAGGGGATCAGGGGCGTCGGCGTACAGGCCGTGGCGGACCGGGCCGGGACCACGAAGGCCGCCCTGTACCGGCACTTCGGCACCAAGGACGCGCTGGTGGCGGAGTGGCTGCTCATCGTCGCCGCCGAGTACGCCGACGCCTTCGACCGCATCGAGGAGCAGTGGCGGGACGACCCCCGGGCGCAGATCAGGGGCGTGGCCGCGTTCGTCGCCGACGGCCTGTCCGCGATCTCGCACCGCGGCTGCCCCTTCGTCAACTCCCTGGCCGAGCTGCCCGACGCCTCCCACCCGGCGCGCCAGGTGATCGAGGCGCACAAGGCCCGCCAGCTGCGCCGCCTCACCGCGATGTGTGTCGCGGCCGGCCTCACCGACCCCGAAGGTGCCGCCGCGGAGATCACCTTCGCGCTGGAGGGGGCGCAGGTCAGCGTGCAGAACGGCAGTGTGGAGCGGGTCGGTGAGCGGGTGGTCGCGTTCGTGGACGCGGTGATCGCCTGGCACGGAGGCTGAGCGAGGCCTCGACCCGTACACCGTGAAACCCCGGGATCCCGGTGACCGGCACGCGCCCCTATGGTGTGCCCCTCCGGTCTGGGCCCCCGCCTGTACTTCCAGCGCGCCCCCGAGGGCAAGGCGGCCAAGAACCGGCTGCATTGAATGAGCGGTCGCGAACGTGTCGTCGCTGTCGTTCGCCCCGCCCACCGACCGGGCGAGCCTCGGGCTACCTCAGTCACCGTGCCGCAGCCCTGAGGGACCGCGAACTCACCACCGCAGCATCAGTAAGGTTAGGCTTACCTTGTGATGCGGAGCTGGGCTTTCCGCGTGGTCAACCTCCCCGACGGCAGGGGCGGTTGACCGTGTGCGTGTGCCCGGCCGGGTGCACGGCTGAGTGGGGAGAGTCGCGGGATGCGGGAAGTCATGGTCCGTCACCGGGGGCGGGGGGTGGTCCGGTGACTCCGGCCGCCGCGCTCGCCCCGGCTCCGGAGTCCGGTCGGGACGAGGAGGAACGCGGCGCAGCCCGCTCGCTGATGCGCGGCACGGGGCTGCTCGTCCTCGTCGGCGTGCTGCTGCTGCTCGTCGTCCTCAGCACCTGGATCGGCACCAAGGACACCAGCCTCGGGCAGGTCTGGTCGGCGCTGTGGCACGACGACGGCTCGTACACCACCGACGTCGTCCGCGAACTGCGCCTGCCCCGCACCCTGGTGGGCCTCATGGTCGGCGCCGCCCTGGGCGTCGCGGGCGCGGTGATGCAGGCCACCACCCGCAACCCGCTCGCCGACCCCGGCCTGCTCGGGGTGAACGCCGGGGCGTCCGCCGCGGTCGTCTTCGGCATCGGCGTGGTCGGGCTCAGCAGCTTCACCTCGCTGGTGTGGTTCGCCTTCCTGGGGGCCGCGGTCGCCACCGTGCTCGTCTACGTCCTCGGGGCGTCGGGCCGGGCCGGGCCGACACCGGTGCGGCTCGCCCTGGCCGGAGCCGCGGTGAGCGCGAGCCTCGGCGGACTCATCGGCGGGCTCACCGTCTTCAACGCGGCCAGCTACGACTACATGAGGTTCTGGATGGTCGGCTCGCTCGCCGGCCGCGACACCGGCCTGGTGCGGGACCTGCTGCCGTTCGTGGCCGTCGGCCTGCTCCTCGCGCTCCTCATGGCCCGGCCTTTGAACGCCCTCGCCCTGGGCGACGAGTTGGGCAAGGCGCTCGGCACCCGGGTCGCCCGCACCCGGCTCGTCGCCGTCGTCGCCGTGACCCTGCTCTGCGGGGCCGCGACCGCCGCCGCCGGACCCATCGGCTTCGTCGGGCTCGTCGTCCCGCTCGTGGCACGCTGGCTCACCGGACCCGATCTGCGCTGGGTGCTGCCGTACTCCATGCTGCTCGCGCCGATCCTGCTGCTGGTGTCGGACATCCTCGGCCGGGTGATCCTGCCCGAGGGGGAGCTGGAAGTGGGCGCCGTGACCGCGCTGGTGGGCGCGCCGGTGTTCATCGCGATGGTGCGACGGCGCCGGGAGGTGTCGCTGTGACCGACGCGGCCACCGGCTCCCGGTCCGATCACGTGTCCGACGCGGTGGCCCGCCCCGGGCCCGGCGCCGTTCCGCCGTGGGAACCCCTGGCCGGATGGCGGGTGCGCCTGTGGTCGGGGCGGCTCACCTTCCGGGTGCACCGGCGCACCGCCGCGGTGTGCGGACTCGCGGTGCTCTGCGCGGCGTTGACGCTGGTCGTCAGCCTGTGCGTGGGGGCGTACCCGATCGCGCCGCCGGACGTGGCCAGGGCGCTGTTCTACGGCACCGGCGACCGGCTCGCCGTGCACTTCGTGAACCAGGAGCGACTCCCGCAGGCGCTGCTCGCGATCCTCGCCGGGGGCGCCCTCGGCATCAGCGGGGCCGTCTTCCAGGCCATCTCCCGCAATCCGCTGGCCAGTCCCGACGTGATCGGCTTCAACAGCGGGGCCGCCACCGGCGCCATCCTCGTCATCGTCACGCTGAGCGGTGGGGCGGGGGCCGTGGCCACGGGGGCGGTGTGCGGCGGCCTCGCGAGCGCGTTCCTCGTGTTCCTGCTCGCCAGCAAGGGCGGTGTGCACGGCGTCCGGCTCGTGCTCGTCGGCCTCGGGGTGACCGCGATGCTCGGCTCGGTGAACTCCTATCTGCTCACCCGGTCCAGCCTCAACAACGCCCAGAGCGCCCACGTCTGGCTGGTGGGCACCCTCAACGGCCGGGGCTGGAGCTCGGTGCGGATGATGGCGCTCGCGCTGCTCGTGCTGCTGCCCGCGGCCCTGCTGCTCGGCCGGCACCTGCGGATGCTGGAGCTGGGCGACGAGCTGGCGAGCGGCCTCGGGGTGCCGGTGGACCGGGCCCGGATCGGGCTGATCGTCCTCGGCATCGGGCTGTGCGGCGTGGCCGTGGCGAGCGCCGGCCCCATCCCCTTCGTGGCGCTCGCCGCGCCGCAGATCGCCACCATGCTGACGCGCGGTCCCGGCGTGAGCGTGGCGGCCGCCGGAGCGGTCGGTTCCGCGCTGCTCGCGGCGGCGCACCTGGCGTCCAGTCAGTTCTTCACCGCCCTCGCCTGGGTGGGGGACCGGGTCGGCTGGCTCGCTCTCGTCGACGACTCCCAGCGCAACAACCAGCTTCCGGTCGGCGTCACCACGGCGGTCCTCGGGGGCGTGTATCTGGCGTGGGTGCTCTTCAAGCGACGGGGGACCGGGCGGGCATGAGCGCGGGCGGGGCGGGTCCGGGGGCGCCGTGTCCGGTCGCGGGGCGCCAACTGTGCCGGTCGAGCGTGAAGTTGGTGGGGCCCTCGGTGAAGTGGATTCCTGGTGGGGCTTGTTCCGCACAGATCACTAAGGTTAGCCTTACCTAACACCTAGGAGGATCTTGTGAGCAACCCGTTCGATGACGAGGACGGCACCTACCTGGTGCTCGTCAATGACGAAGGACAGCACTCGCTGTGGCCCTCCTTCGCCGAGGTTCCCGGCGGCTGGACGGTGGCACACACCGAGGACTCGCGTCAGGCGTGCCTGGAGTACGTGGAGCGGAACTGGACCGACCTGCGGCCCAAGAGCCTCATCGAAAGCATGGCAGCCGACCCGTCATGAGGCTCACATCGCAGCTGGGCGACCGGCTCGCACGCCGCGGCTTCCTGGTCGGGGCGGGCGCCGTCGGCACGGGGGCCGCGCTCGGCGCCGGGGCGCTCCTCGTCGGCGGCGGCACCGCCCGCGCCGCGGTGCCGCCCCGGCCCGACCTGATGACCGCGGCCCTCGGCACCCCCCTCGACCGCATCCCCGGCGCCGTCGCGGACGCGAAGGCCCGCAGCGCCCGCTCGGGGAAGAGACCCGGCCCCGCCGTCACGCGGGCCGTGCGCGCGGCGAAGGAGCTGAAGCCGTTCCGCGACCCGCTCCCCGTGCCCCGCGTCCTGCGGGGCCGCGGCGGCGCCCTGACGGTGTCCATGCGCGAGGCGCGGCTGCGGCTGCACAGCCAGCTGCCGCCCACCCGCCTGTGGACCTACGAGGGCACCCACGTGGGGCCCACGATCGAGGCGCTGCGGGGCCGACGGCTCCGTATCGCCTGGGAGAACGACCTCAAGGGCGACTTCCCCGTCCCGGCCGTGCGGGTGCCGTTCGCGTACGACCCCGACCTGCCCCTGATGTGGGACCGGCCGGGACGCGAGGGCGCACCGGCCCGGGGGGACGTCGCCGCGCTCCCGCCGTGGACCGTGGTCCACCTGCACGGCGCGGTCACCGGCGGCGGCAACGACGGCTGGGCGGAGAACGCGATCCTGCCCGGCGCCGCGCAGCTCTCCGAGTACCCCAACAAGCAGTCCGCCGCCGGGCTCTGGTACCACGACCACGCCATGCACATCACGCATCTGAACGTGATGACGGGCCTCGGCTCCGGCGCCTACCTCATCCGCGACGAGGAGGAGAAGCGCCTGCGCCTGCCGTCCGGTGAGCGCGAGATCCCGCTCGTCGTCTTCGACCGCAACCTCGACCTCGACGGCGACGGCGAGTTCACCGGCGACCTGCTCTACAAGGGCATCGTCGTCGCCGACGACCCCTATACACTCGTGCGCCCCTTCACCGGCCCGTTCTCCATGGTCAACGGCGTGATCTGGCCGTACCTGGACGTCGCAGCGGGCTGGTACCGATTCCGCGCCCTGAACGCCGCCAACAACCGTCCCTACCTCCTGAAGATCCTCGACGAGGACGGCAAGGAACTGCCCCCCGAGGCGTTCCTCGTCATCGGCACGGACGCGGGGCTGCTCCCGAAGCCGGACCCGGTGACCGGCGGCATCCCGCTCACCCCGGGCGAACGCGCCGATCTGCTCGTCGACTTCTCCCGCCTGCGCGGGCAGCGCCTGCGCCTCGTCAACGCCCTGCCCGAGCCCGGAGCCCGCGCCGACCTGATGCAGTTCCGCGTCGAGTCCCGCGCCGACCACGGGGACTTCGCCCCGCCGAAGCGGCTCTCCCCGTCCTTCACACCCACGAGCCCCGCCGCGGCCGCCGCCGCGCCGGAGCGGCTCGTGATCGTCACCCCCGTCTATCCCAAGGACCCGGAGCTGTGGGAGATGGAGGAAGTCGACGCCCCCAAGGGCGACTTGCCCATCGACGGCATCGTCCAGTTCGAGGAGGCGGACGGCACCGTGCGGACCTTCAAGCGGGTCGCCGCGACCTTCACCGACCCGGTACGGTTCACCGTCGCCGCCGGGTCCACGGAACGGTGGCGCTTCCTCAGCCTGGAGAAGTCGGCGGGCGCCTACCCGCACCCCATGCACCTGCACTCGGTCGCCTTCCAGGGCATCAGCCGGGACGTGTACGACGTCAGCGACTTCACCTTCTTCGAGCAGGACGGCGGCTACGGCGCCGGGACGAGCAAACCCCTCAAGCGGCTCAAGGCGGGCGAACTCACCGCCGCGGAACGCGGCCGCAAGGACGTCATCCGCCTCGCCCCCGCCGAACTCGTCACCGTGGCGGTCCGGTTCGAAGCACCTTCAGGGCGATTCATGCACCACTGCCACATCTACGAGCACGAGGACATGATGATGATGCGGCCCTTCGTCGTCCAGCCGAAGGCCGTCATGGATCTCGCTCCGCACGGCAGGACCGGACAGCACGGCGGCCACGGAGCGCCTTAGCGCGCCCCTCGCCCACCCCACAGCCACCCCACACCCCCCTGCGGCGCCGCCGCGGGCGCCAGCGACCGGAGCAGCAGGCCGGTCGCCCCCTCGGCGCGCCCGGCCGCCGCTGCGCCACCACGCCGAGGAGATTCGCATGGGCACCAGCCGCGGCCGCCTGCCGCTCACCGCAGCACAGCTGGGACTCTGGTCCGCGCAACGCCTCGACCCGGCGAATCCCGTCTACCTCGCCGCCGAGTACGTGGAACTCACCGGGCCGCTGGCCGAACCGGTGTTCGTCGGCGCGCTGCGGCAGGCCGTCGCCGAGACGGAGGCCTTGAGCGTCGCCTTCGGCAGTGCCGGGGAGCGGGTGTGGCAGGAGCCGGGCGCCGTGCCCCCGGCCCAGCCGGTGGTCCTCGACCTGCGGGGCGCGGCGGACCCCCGGGCCGAGGCGCTCGCCTGGATGGACCGCGACCGGTCGGTGCCGGTGGAGTTGGAGGGCGGCGAGCTCTACCGGCACGCCCTGCTGCGGGTCGGCGACGCGTGCTGGCTCTGGTACCACCGCTGCCACCACATCCTCCTCGACGCCTACGGCTTCCTGCGCTTCGCCGAGCGGGTCGCCGAGGTCTACCGGGCCCGGGAGGCGGGCGACGAGCCGCCCGTGTGCCGCTTCCGGACGCTGCGCGAAGCCGTGGCCTTCGACCAGGAGTACACGGGCTCGGAGCAGGAGGCCGCCGATGCCGCCTACTGGCACGGACACCTCGCGGACCTGCCCCGCCCCGCCACCCTCGCCGACGCTGAACCCCCGGGCACGGCCCACCACTTCGCGCGCCACCGCCTGACCCTGCCCGCCGACTCCGCCGCCGCCCTGAACGCGTTCGCCGAACGCTCCAAGGCGACCTGGCCGGAGGCCGTCCTCGCCGCCTGGGCGCTGTATCTGACCCGGCTCACCGGAAGCCGGGAGGCCGTCCTCGGCCTGCCGGTCATGAACCGCATGGGCAGCGTCCTGTCCCAGGTCCCCACCACCGTCGTCAACGTCGTGCCGCTGCGGATCCCGGTGGACGAGCGCGAACCCCTCGGCCTGCTCGTGCGCTCCGTCACCCGGCAGCTGCGCGGCCAGCGCCGCCACCAGCGCTACCGCGGCGAGCAACTCCGGCGCGACCTCGGCCTGTTCGGGCAGGGGCGGCGCCTGGTCGGCCCGCAGCTCAACCTCAAGCCGTTCCCCACCGAGCTGTCCTTCGGCGCCTGCGCGGGCACCACCCACTACCTCGCTGCGGGCGCGGTCGACGACCTCACCGTGACCGTCAGCGGCCTCGCGGGGCCCGGGGGCCTCTCGGGCACGGGCGCGCCCGCGGGCTCCGGCGGTCTCGACGTCACCTTCGACGCACACCCCGATCTGTACGGTCCGGCCGAACTCGCCGCGCACGCCGAGCGGTTCGGCGCGCTTCTGGAGCGGCTGCCGTCCTGCGCCACGGACCTGCCGGCAGGCCGCGTGCGCGTCCTCGACCCCGCGGAGGAGCGGCACGTCCTGGAGGACCTCAACGCGCCGGGCGACGCGGTGCCGCACGGAGCGGCCGACGACGCCCCCGACCTCTCGGCGGCGTTCTCGGCGCAGGCCGCGCGCACGCCCGACGCCGTGGCCGTGCAGAGCGGCGCCCGGCGGCTCACGTACGCCGAACTGGACGCGCGGGTCGACGCGTTGAGCGCCGCCCTGGGTGCCCGAGGGGCACGGCGCGGCGCGCTCGTGGCCGTCGCGCTGCCCCGTACCGAGGCCCTCCTGGTCACCCTGCTCGCCGTCGCGAGGACCGGCGCGGGATACGTACCGCTCGACCCCGACTACCCCGAGGACCGGGTCCGGCACATGCTGGCGGACAGCGCACCGGTGCTGCTGGTCACCGACCGTGCCGGGCGGTGGGACGCGCCGAACGGGTCGGACACGGCGAGCGATGCGGACGCGGACAGCGGACCCGTCGTGGTGACCGTGGCCGACGACGGTGTCCTCGACGCCTCCGGAAGCGACTCCCGGGGCCCCGCGCCGGACACCCGCCGTGCCCCGGCCGCCGCGACCCCGCACCACCCCGCCGACACCGCGTACGTGATCTACACCTCGGGCTCCACCGGGCGCCCCAAGGGCGTCGTCGTCCCGCGCGGGGCCCTCGCCAACCTCCTGAAGGCGATGGCCGACCGGCTCCGCCTCACCCCGGCCGACCGGCTGCTCGCCGTGACGACGGTGTCCTTCGACATCGCCGCCCTCGAACTCTTCGTGCCCCTGATCAGCGGCGCCCGGGTCGTGCTCGCCGCGAGCGACGACGTACGCGACCCCTTCGCGCTGCGCGCACTCCTGCGGGACCCGGACGCCACCGCCCCGACCGTGATGCAGGCGACGCCCTCCCTCTGGCGGGTGCTCGCCGAGGCGGTGCCCGACGCCCTCACCGGCACCCGGATGCTCAGCGGCGGCGAGCCCCTCGCGCCCGACCTCGCCGACACCCTGCGGGGCCTGGGCTCCGAGCTGCACAACCTGTACGGCCCCACCGAGACGACCATCTGGTCCACCGCCGGGGCCCCCGCCGCGGGCGACGCCCCGCACGTCGGCACCCCGGTGCGCCGCACCCGTGCCTACGTGCTCGACCGGACCCTCGCGCCGGTCCCGGTGGGCCGCACGGGCGAGCTGTACCTGGCCGGTGACGGCGTCGCCGACGGCTATCTGCACCGCACCGCACTCACCGCCGAACGCTTCCTCGCCGACCCCTACGGGCCGCCCGGAACCCGCATGTACCGCACCGGCGACCTCGCCCACTGGCGCGCCGACGGCACCCTCGCCATCGGCGGCCGGGCCGACCAGCAGCTGAAGATCCGGGGCCACCGGGTGGAGCCCGGCGAGATCGAGGCCGCGCTCCTCGGCCACCCCGGTGTACGGGAGGCTGCCGTGGTCGCGCGCGTCGTGCCGGACGGGGGTGTGGCGCTGGTCGCGTACTACGTGGTGTCCGGCGGTGGAGCCTCGGGTGCGGCGGGCTTGGCGGGGGCCGACGCCGGGGCCGACGCGGCGGAGCTGCGTGCGCGGCTCGCCGGTGTGCTGCCCGAGCACATGGTCCCCGGCCTCTTCGTCGAGCTGCCCGCACTGCCCCGTACCCCCAACGGGAAGACCGACCGCGGGGCGCTGCCCGCACCCGCCGCGCTGCCCGCCGCCTCCGGGCGTGGGCCCGCTTCGCGGGCCGAGGCGCTGCTGTGCGATCTGTTCGCCCGCGTCCTCGGCCGTATCGAAGTCGGCGTGGACGACGACTTCTTCGCGCTCGGCGGGCACTCGCTGACCGCCGCCCGGCTGGTCGCCGCACTGCGCGCGGAGACGGGCACGGAGCTTCCCGTACGGGCCCTGTTCGACCATCCGACCCCGGCGCTGCTGAGCGCGCACCTGGAGGGCGCCGCCGCGGCCGTGGAGCCGCTCGGGCCGCAGCCCAGGCCCGCGCGGGTGCCGCTCTCCTCCGGCCAGCGGAGGCTGTGGTTCCTGCACCAGGCCGAGGGTGCGGACGGCGCGTACAACATTCCCCTGGCGCTGCGCGTCGACGGAGACCTCGACCTGGACGCGCTGCGGCGGGCCGCCGAGGACCTGGCGGGGCGGCACGAGGTGCTGCGCACGGTCTTCCCCGCAACGGAGGGCGAGCCGTTCCAGCGGGTCCTGCACGGGGCCGCCGCCAGGACCGAGGTCGTCGGGCACCGGGTGACCGAGGCGGAACTGGAGGGGTGCCTTGCCGCGGAGGCGACGCGGCCGTTCGCCATCGACGCCGAAGTCCCCCTGCGCGTCGCGGTGTTCACGACCGCCGAAGTGGGGGATCCGGGGCCCGCGCGGCTGTCCGGCGAGCACACCCTCCTCCTCGTCCTGCACCACATCGCGGGCGACGAGGCCTCCCTGCCGCCCCTCCTCGCCGACCTGGCCCACGCGTACGCCGCCCGGCGCCAGGGGCTCGCCCCCGACTGGCCGCCCACCGCCGTCGACTACGCCGACTTCACCCTCTGGCAGCACCGCACCGGCCTCCGTGACGCACAGCGCCACACGGACTATTGGCACGGCCAACTGGCCGCCGCACCGGCACAGGTGACGCTGCCCTGGGCGCGCCCCCGGCCCACCCGGACGGGCGGCCCCGCCGGGACCCACGAGTTCACCCTCGACGCCGCACTCGTCGCGCGGGTGCGGGAACTCGCCCTCGCCACCCGCACCAGTACGTTCATGGTGCTGCACGCCGCCTTCGCCGCGACCCTCTCGCAGCTCGGCTGCGGCGAGGACATCGTCGTCGGCACGCCCGTCGCCGGACGGGACGACGTGGCGCTGCGCGACGCCGTCGGCCTGTTCATCAACACCGTGGTGCTGCGCACGGACCTCGGCGGAGCACTCGGGTTCAGGGCGCTCCTGGAGCGGGTCAGGGAGACCGACCTGGCGGCGCTCGACCACCGGGAGCTGCCGTTCGAGCGGGTGGTGGAGGCGGTCAACCCGCCGCGCGTGCCCGGTCTGAGCCCGCTCTTCCAGACGCTGTTCGCGGTGCGCGAGGAGTTCTCCGCGGAGCCCGTGTTCTGCGGGCAGTGGGGCCGCCCGTGGCTCGTGAACACCGGCGCCGCCAAGTTCGACCTGCAGTTCACCATCAGCGAGGACACCGAGAACGGCCTGGCCACCGGGCAGGTGGAGTACCGCCGTGAGCTGTGGGACGGGGACGCGGCCGTCCGTCTCGCCGACGCGTTCACCCACCTCCTCGACCGGGTGACCGCCGACCCGGACCGCCCGCTGCCCACCGTCGACGTGCTGCCTCCCGCCGAACGGACCCGGCTGCGCGAGGCCGCCGACGACACCGAACACCCCCTGCCCGCCCCGGGACTCGGCCGCCTCTGCGCCGACCAGGCCGCCCGCACCCCGGACAGGACCGCCCTCGTCAGCGGCGCCGAACACCTCTCGTACCGGGACCTCGACGACCGGGCGGCCCGCCTCGCGCGGCTGCTCACCGGGCGCGGCGCCGGACCCGGCACCCTCGTCGGCGTCAGCCTGCCCCGCGGCACCGACCTCCTGGTCACCCTCCTCGCCGTGGCCCGCACCGGCGCCGCCTACCTGCCCGTCGACCCCGACTTCCCCGCCGCGCGCGTCACGCAGCTGCTCGCCGACGCCGCGCCCGCGCTCCTCGTCACCGACCGGTCCACCGCCACCACCGTGGGCGGGAGCGCGCGCCACCTCCTCGTCCTCGACGACGACGCGGTACGCGACGAACTCACCCGGTGTGAGCCGCTGCCGCCCGCCACGCCCCGCCACGGCGACCAGCCCGCCTACGTCATCCACACCTCCGGATCCACCGGCCGCCCCAAGGGAGTCGTGGTCACCGAGCGGGCGGTCACCAACCTGCTCCTGAGCCTGGCCGACACCCTCGCCTTCGACGGCTGTGAGCGGCTGCTCGCGGTGACCACCGTCGGCTTCGACATCGCCGTGCTCGAACTGTTCCTGCCCCTGGTCACCGGCGGCACCGTGATCCTCGCCGACCGCGACCAGGTCCGGGACCCGGCGCTGCTCGGTGCGCTGCTTCGCGCGTGCGACGCCACCGTCATGCAGGCCACGCCCTCGCTGTGGCGCGCGCTCCTCGACACCGACCCGGAGGCCGTGCGGGGCCGCCGCGTCCTGACCGGCGGCGAGGCGCTTCCGGCCGATCTCGCCCGCGGGCTCACCGAGTTCGGCGCCGACGTCACGAACCTGTACGGCCCGACCGAGACCACCGTCTGGTCCACCGCCGCCCCCGTCACCCCGGCCACCGCCGCCGCCCCGCACGTCGGCCGCCCCCTGTGGAACACCCGCGCCCACGTCCTCGGCCGCGGCCTGCGCCCGGTGCCCGCCGGAGTCACCGGCGAGCTCTACCTCGGCGGCGCCGGACTCGCCCAGGGCTACCTCGGCAGGCCAGGACTGACCGCCGAACGCTTCACCGCCGACCCCTACGGGCCGCCCGGCAGCCGCATGTACCGCACCGGAGACCTCGCCAGGCGCCGCGCCGACGGCACCCTGGACATCGTCGGCCGGGCCGACCACCAGGTGAAGATCCGCGGCCACCGCGTGGAGCCCGGCGAGGCCGCCGCGGCCCTGCGCGCCGACCCCCGCGTCAAGGACGCCGCCGTCGTGGCGTACACCGGACCCCACCACCCCGCGCCGGTCCTGGTCGGCTACCTCGTGGGCCCCCGCGACGAGGCGCAGGCCCAGGAGATCTGCCGGTCCCTGGCGGAGAGCCTGCCGGAGTATCTTGTGCCCGCCGTCGGCGTCCCGGTGGACGCCCTTCCGCTCACTCCGAACGGCAAGCTCGACCGGGCCGCGCTGCCCGCACCGCGGCTGCGCGTGGGCACAGGACGGGAGCCGAGGGGACAGCGCGAGGAACTGCTCGCCGGTCTGTTCGCGGACGTCCTCGGCGTGGCCCGGGTCGGCGCCGACGACGACTTCTTCGCCCTCGGCGGGCACTCGCTGCTCGCGGCCCGCCTCGCCGGGCGGGCCGCCGGGGTGCTCGGCGGGAGCGGGGTGAGCGTCCGGCAGATCTTCGAGACGCCCACCGTCGCCGGACTCGCCCGGCACGCCGCGGCCGACGGCACCCGGCTGCCCGCACTCGCGCGCGCCGAACACCGGCCGGATCGCCTTCCGTTGTCGCCCGCGCAGGCCCGCCTCTGGTTCCTGAGCCGACTTCAGGGCCAGGACTGCGCCTACCACCTGCCGTTCGTGCTCACCCTGCACGGCGAGGTGGACCAGGCCGCGCTGCGCACCGCCGTCCTCGATGTCGCCGAGCGCCACGAGGTCCTGCGCACGGTCTTCGCCGAGGCCGACGGCGCCCCCCACCAGCGGGTCCTCGCCACCACCGTGCCGTTCGAACAGCGCACCGTCACCGGCCCCGACGAGGTCGAGGCCGCCCTCGACGAACTGTCCCGGCGCCCGTTCGACCTGGCCGCCGAGCCGCCGCTGCGCGTCACCGTGCTGTGCGCGCCCGGCCGCACGACGGTGCTCCTGCTCCTGCACCACATCGCGGGCGACGAGGGATCCGTGGAGCCCCTGCTCACCGACCTGTCCACCGCCTACGCCGCCCGCCGCGCCGGTGAGCGGCCGAACTGGCCCGCGCTGCCCGTGAGTTACGCCGACTACGCGCTGTGGCAGCGCGACCTCCTCGCGGGCCCGCACCTGCGCGGCCACCTGGACTTCTGGCGCCGGACCCTCGCCGGGGCCCCGCGGGACCTGGAACTGCCCGCCGACCGGCCGCGCCCGGCCCGGCCGAGCGGACGCGGCGGATACGTGCCCTTCGACGTCCCCGACGACGTCGCCGCGGCCGTGCGCGAGCTGGCGCGGGAGGCCGGGGTCACGCCCTTCATGGTCGTCCAGGCCGCGGTGGCCGCGCTCCTGCGCGCCCTCGGTGCGGGCGACGACATCCCGCTGGGCGTCCCCACCGCGGGGCGCGGCGAACACCGCACCGAGAACCTGGTCGGCTTCTTCGTCAACACCCTGGTGCTGCGCGCCGACCTGTCCGGACGCCCCACGTTCCGGACCCTCCTGGACCGGGTGCGGGCCACCACCCTGGACGCCTTCGACCACGCCGACGTGCCGTTCGAGCGGGTCGTGGAGGAGCTGAACCCGGAACGCTCCGCCGCCAACCCGCTGTTCCAGGTGATGCTCACCCACCAGAGCCGCACCGCGCCGCCGTTCACCGCGCCCGGCGTCGAGGCCGACTTCCGACTGCGCGAGACGCCCACCGCGAAGTTCGACCTGACGATCGGCTTCACCCACCACCTGGACTCGGGACGCCTCGAGGGCGCCGTCAACCACAGCGCCGACCTCTTCGACACCGCCACCGTCCAGCGCCTCACCCGGCACCTCGTCACCCTGCTCGGCGCCGCCGTCGCCACCCCCGACGAGCCCCTGGACCGGCTGCCCGTCCTCACCCCGGACGAGCGCACGACCGTCCTCGGCACGTGGAACCCGGACGCCGTCCTCGACGGCGTCCCGGACGTCGCCGACCGCTTCGCCGCCGTGGCGGCCGCCCGCCCGGACGCGGTGGCGGTACGGCACGAGGGCCGCTCCCTGACGTACGGGGACCTCGACCGGCGCACCGACTCCCTGGCCCGGCTCCTGATCGCGCGCGGCGCGGGCCCCGAACAGCGGGTGGCGCTGCTCCTGCCGCGCTCGCCCGACCTCGTGGAGGCCGTCATCGCGGTCGTCAAGACCGGCGCCGCCTACGTCCCGCTCGACCCCGGCCACCCCGCCGACCGCCTCGCGTGGACACTCGGCGACGCGGCACCCGCGCTCGTGCTCACCACCACCGGCACGGCGGCGGGCGTCCCCGACGACATCCCCGCGCTGTACCTGGACGACCCGGCGGTCACCGCCGAACGCGACCGGCTGCCGAGCGGGCCCGTCGACGCGGCACCCGTCCGGCCGGACCACGCCGCCTACCTGATCTACACCTCCGGCTCCACCGGCCGCCCCAAGGGTGTGGTCGTCACCCGCCGGAACCTCGCCCGGCTCTTCGACGCCACCCGCGACCTCTGCCCGTCGGGCCCCGACGACGTGTGGACGCTCTTCCACTCCTGCGCCTTCGACTTCTCCGTCTGGGAGCTGTGGGGCGCGCTCCTGCACGGCGGCCGTCTCGTCGTCGTCCCCGCCGACGTGACCCGCTCCGCCCCTGACTTCCTGCGGCTCCTGCACGACGAGGGCGTCACCGTCCTCAACCAGACGCCGTCCGCCTGCTACCAGCTCACCGAGGCCCTGACCGCGGGCGAGGGACCGCGCCCCGCCGCCCTGCGCACCATCGTGTTCGGCGGCGAGGCACTCGACCCGCACCGCGTCACGCCCTGGCTGACGCTGCCCGACGCGCCCCGGCTCCTCAACATGTACGGGATCACCGAGACCACCGTGCACGTCACCGCGTACGAACTGGACGCCGAGCGGGCGCGGGAGGCCACCGCGCGCGGCACGAGCCCCGTCGGCCGTGCCGTCGACGACCTGCGCCTGTACGTCCTCGACTCCGCGCTGCGCCCCGTCCCGCCCGGTGTCACCGGGGAGCTGTACGTGGCGGGCGGCGGCCTCGCGCGCGGCTACCGGGGACAGCACGGGCTCACCGCGACCCGCTTCGTCGCCGATCCCTTCGGGGCGCCGGGGGCGCGCATGTACCGCAGCGGAGACCTGGTCCGCTGGTCCGCCGACGGCCAGGCCCAGTACCTCGGCCGGGCCGACCGGCAGGTCTCGTTGCGCGGCTTCCGCGTGGAGACCGCGGAGATCGAGGCGGTCCTGTGCTCCCGGGGCGGGGTGCCGTCGGCCGCCGTCGTCCTGCGCGACGACCTGCCCACCGGACCCGGCCTCGTCGCGTACACCACCGGCGGCGCGAGCGCCGCCGACCTGCGCGCGGTGTGCGCCGAGACCCTCCCCGCGTACATGGTGCCCAGCGCCTTCGTCCCCGTGCCCGCGCTGCCGCTGACCCCCAACGGCAAGCTCGACACGGGAGCCCTGCCGCTGCCCGAGCAGGCTGCCGCGCCCGGCGGCCGCGCTCCGCGCACCGACCTGGAGCGGGTGCTCGCCGAGCAGTTCCAGACCACGCTGGGCTGCGGTGCGGTGGGACTGGACGACGACTTCTTCGTCCTCGGCGGGCACTCGCTGCTCGTGACCGGACTCGCGGGGCGCATCCGTGCGGCCCTGGGCGTCCGGTTGTCGGTCCGTACCCTCTTCGAGCTCCGGACGGTCGGGGAACTCGCCGAGCATCTCGCGGAGGGGGGAGGCAAGGCCGACGCGGTGGCGGTACCTGCGGTGCGGCGGGAGCCCGTCGCCGGGCCGATGCCGGTGCCGCGCCCCGAGCGGCTGCCGCTGTCGCCCGCCCAGGCCCGCCTCTGGTTCCTGCACCGCCTCGCCGGATCCGCGACCACCTACACCGTCCCGCTGCTGCTGCGCCCGCACGCGGCACTGGACGCCGACGCCCTGCCCCGCGCCCTGGCCGCGCTCACCCGCCGCCACGAGATCCTGCGCACCGTCTACCCCGAGCACGAGGGGCGCCCCGTCCAGCGGATCCTCACCGACGTCGCGCCGCGGCTCGCGCACACCGCCGTCGCACCCGGCGACACCCTGGAGGACACCGCACGGCGCCTCGCCGCCGTCGAGTTCGACCTGGAGCAGGAGCCGCCGCTCCACGCGCACGCGCTCGAAGCCCCCGACGGCACGTACGCCCTGCTCCTGGTCCTGCACCACATCGCCTTCGACGAGCGGTCCGTCGAGCCGCTGACCCGCGACCTCGCCCTGCTCTACACCGCCGAGCTGACCGGCGCCGCCGCGCCGCCCGCGCCCGCCCTCCAGTACGCCGACTACACCCTGTGGCAGGCCGACGCCCTCGCCGCGGACGAGCGGCGGCTGCTCGCCCACTGGCGCGGGACCCTGGCGGGCGCCCCCGCCGAGACGCCCCTGCCCCTCGACCGGCCGCGCGCCGCCGAGGTCGACCAGCGGGGCGACTCCGTGGAGTTCACCGTCCCCGCCGACGTGCACCGCGCCGCGTCCCGGCTCGCCGCGGACGGCGGCGCCACCCTGTTCATGGCGCTCCAGGCGGCGTTCGCCGCCCTCCTCACCGCCCACGGCGCGGGCACCGACCTGCCGCTCGGCACCCTCCTGAGCGGACGCGACGAGGACGGCCTGCGCGACCTGCCCGGCCTCGTGGCCAACACCGTGGTGCTGCGCACCGACACCTCCGGCGACCCCACGTTCCGCGAACTCCTCGCGCGGGTGCGGGACATGGACCTCGCCGCCTTCGAGCACGGCGAGCTGCCCTTCGAGCGCCTGGTGGACGAGCTGGCCCCCGAGCGCTCCCTGTCCCGGCACCCGCTCTTCCAGGTCGCCGTCATCCACCAGAACGCGCCCGGCCACACCGTGGCCTTCGGCGACGTGCCCGCCGACGTCCAGCTCGTCGAGACCCGCGGCGCGAAGTTCGACCTCACGCTCGCCGTCGTCGAGGAAGCGGGCCGCGACGGGCTGCGCGCCGCCCTCAACTACCGCACCGCGCTGTTCGACAGGACCACGGTCGCCGCCCTCGGACGGCGGTTCACGGCACTCCTGGACTGGCTGTGCCGCCACCCCGGACGCCCCATCGGCGAGGCGCCCGTCACCGACGCCGAGGACCGCGGGGCGCTCGCGCGCTGGGCCGCCGAACCGATGCGCGCCGTGCCCGCGACGACCCTGCCCGAACTCGTCCGCCGGCAGTGCGCGCACACCCCGTCCGCCGAGGCGCTGCGCGACGGCCCCCGCCGCTGGTCCTACGCGGAGTTCGACACCGAGGCCGACCGGATCGCCGCCCTCCTCGCCGAACGCGGCGTCGGCCGCGGCCACGTGGTGGCCGTCGCCCTGCCGCGCTCCGCCGAACTCGTCCTCGCCGTCCACGCCGTGCAGCGCGCCGGTGCCGCCTACCTGCCCGTCGACCCCGACTGGCCTCCGGCGCGCATCCGGTCCCTGCTCGCCGACGCCGGTGCCGCGCTGCTCGTCGCCGACGGTGAGGTGGCCGCGCGCCTGGACTGCGTGCCGACGCCCGCCCCTGACGCGGACGAGGAGCTGCCGCGTCTCCTTCCGAGGGACGGGGAGCCGGCCGTGGTGCCGGCGGCTGGGCGGGTGCCCCTGGACCCGGGGCCGCTCCTGTCCCCGGCCGACGGCCCGTCACCCCTCACCCCACCCAACCCCCTCCCGCCCCTCCTCGACATCACCGCGCACGCCGTGCCGAGCCGCCGCGCCGAGCCGAAGGCACCGCGGCCCGGCGACCCCGCCTACGTGATCTTCACGTCGGGTTCGACGGGGCGCCCCAAGGGCGTCGTCGTCCCGCACTCCGCCGTCGTCAACCGGCTGCTCTGGGCGCAGGACACCTACCGGCTTGCCGACGACGATCGGGTGCTCCTGAAGACTCCTGCCACCTTCGACGTGTCGGTGTGGGAGCTGTTCTGGCCGCTGCTCGCCGGGGCCACCCTGGTCGTCGCCGGACCGGACGACCACCGTGACCCGGCCCGGGTCGCCCGGCTGTTGCGCGAACACGCCGTCACCACCGTGCACTTCGTGCCGTCCATGCTGGCCGCCTTCACGGCCGCCGCCGAACCCGCCGACTGCGCCACGCTCCGCCGGATCCTCGCGAGCGGCGAGACCCTGACCGCGGCCGTCGTCGCCGATGCCCACGAGCTGGTCCCGGGTGCCGCCGTGCACAACCTGTACGGGCCCACCGAGGCCGCCGTGGACGTCACCGCGCGGCACGTCACCGCGCGCGACGTCAGCTCCGGGCGCGTCCCCATCGGCCGCCCGGTCTGGAACACCGAGGCCCTGGTCCTCGACGCCCGCCTGCGGCCCCTGCCGCCGGGCGCCGTCGGTGAGCTGTACCTCGCCGGGGCCCAGCTGGCCCACGGCTACCAGGGCCGTCCCGCGCTCACCGCCGAACGCTTCGTCGCCCACCCCTACGGCCCGCCCGGTGCCCGGCTCTACCGCACCGGGGACCTGGCCCGCCGCCGCCACGACGGTGAGCTCGAACACCTGGGCCGCAGCGACGACCAGCTCAAGCTGCGCGGCCAGCGCGTCGAACCCGGAGAGATCCAGGGGGTGTTGGAGACGCATCCGGACGTGGCGCACGCCGCCGTCGCCGCGCGCACGGACACGCGGACGGGGACCGTCCACCTCGTCGGGTACGTGGTCCCGCGTGACCCGCGTGACCTGCCTGACCCGCGTGCCGCGCTCACCGGCCTCGACGGGGTCCGGGAACACCTCGCGGCGCAGCTGCCCGCCCACCTCGTGCCCACCGCCCTCGTCGAGCTGGACGCCCTGCCGGTGACGGCCAACGGCAAGCTGGACCGCGCGGCCCTGCCCGACCCGGAGTTCGCGTCCGGCGAGGCCTGGGCGGAGCCCCGGACGGAGGCGGAGCGGGCCCTCGCCGTGCTGTTCGCCGAGCTGCTGCACACGGACCGGGTCGGTCTCGACGACAGCTTCTTCGCCCTGGGCGGCGACAGCATCCTGTCCATCCAACTGGTGGGCGCCGCCCGGAAGACGGGGCTGCGGTTCACCCCGCAGGACGTGTTCCGGCAGCGGACCGTGCGGGGGTTGGTGGCCGCGGCGGCAGCGGTCGCCGAGGCCGATCAAGGCACGGCGGCGTCGCCGGACACGCCGGTGACCGGTGAGCAGTGGCCGGTCACGCCGCTGCAGGAGGG
Source organism: Streptomyces alboflavus (assembly GCF_000716675.1). Taxonomy (GTDB): domain Bacteria; phylum Actinomycetota; class Actinomycetes; order Streptomycetales; family Streptomycetaceae; genus Streptomyces; species Streptomyces alboflavus. The sequence continues at coordinate 244,221 of NZ_JNXT01000008.1, read as the reverse complement.
ACTTCTGTTCCTGTCGCGGTACGACTCCGCGTACGACGGCCGCGACGACACGCACGACGCGTACGGCACGCACGACGGCACGGACGGCGGCGCGGGTGGCCTCGACCTCTACCACGTCCAGGTCGTGATCCGGCTGACCGGCACCGTGGACGCGGCCCGACTGCGGGCCGCGCTCGCCGCCGTGCTCGACCGGCACGCGCCGCTGCGCACGGCCTTCACCGCCGCCGACGGCACCTGGACGCAGCGCGTCCTGCCCGGCGTCGTGCCGGACCTCGACGAGCTCGACCTGCGGCGCCGCAGGCCCAAGGAGCGGGACCGCCGGGCCCGGCGACGCGTCGAGGACGAGCGGATCCGCCGCTTCGACCTGGCCGCGCCGCCCCTGCTGCGCGGCGTCCTGATCCGCCACGACGACACCACGAGCGACCTCGTGCTCACCGCCCACCACGTCGCCCTGGACGGCTGGTCCGTGCCGCTCCTCGTCCGCGAACTCCTGCACGGCTACGGCGGCGCGGCCCTCGCCGAGGCACCCCACTACCCGGACTATCTGCGCTGGCTCGCGGCCCAGGACCGCACCGCGGCACGCGACGCCTGGCGGGCCGCACTCGACGGCGTCGACGAGCCGACGCTCCTCGTACCGGAGCACACCGGCGGCGGCGACCTGCCCGAGGAGCACACGCTGCGCCTGGACGCGGAACTCAGCGGCCGCCTCACCGCGTTCGCCCGGGAGCGCGACCTCACTCTGAGCACCCTGCTGCAAACCGCGTGGGCGCTCGTCCTCGGCGCGCGCACCGGCCGCCGTGACGTCGTCTTCGGGACGGTGGTCGCGGGGCGCCCGGCGGAGGTGCCGGGCGTGACGGAGATGATCGGCCTGTTCGTGAACACCGTCCCGGTCCGCGTCCGCACCCGCCCCGAGGACACCCTCGACGCCCTGCTCCAGCGGGTGCGCGACGACTTCACGGCGCTCCTCGCGCACCACCACCTGGGCCTCGCCGACATCCAGCGCGCCGCAGGACACGGCACCCTCTTCGACACCCTGACCGCCCTGGAGAACTATCCCGCCGACGCGCTCACCGCCCTGGGCGCCGCGGCCGGGCTCGGCGTCGACGACGTACGCGGCAAGGACGCCACCCACTACCCGCTCACCTTCGTCGCGATCCCCGGCCCCGAACTGACCCTCCGGCTCACCCATCAGCCCGCCGCGGTGGACCGGGCCACCGTCGTCGCCCTCGCCGAACGGGTCCGGCAGGTCCTCCGCACCCTGGTGACCGCGCCCGGAACCCGGGTCGGCGCCCTCGACCTCCTCCTGGACGACGAGCGGACGGCCCTCGCCGGACACCGCGTGGGCCCGCCCGCCGAGCCCGCCCGCACCTGGGCCCGGCTCGTCGCCGACCAGGTTGCGGCCCGGCCCGACGCCACGGCCGTGGACGCCCCCGAGGAGCGGCTGAGCTACGCCCGCCTCGACGCGCGGGCACGGGCCCTTGCCGCGCGGCTCGCCGCCGACGGCGTACGCCCCGGTGACGTCGTCGCCGTCGTCCTGCCGCGCTCCACCGCCCTGGTCGTCGCCCAGCTCGCCGTGCAGCAGGCGGGCGCCGCGCACCTGCCCGTCGACCCGGACTACCCCGACGAGCGGATCCGGCACATGCTGACCGACGCCGCCCCGGCCCGGGTCCTCACCCACCGCGGACTCGCCGTGCGCTTCCCGGGCGCGCTGTACGTCGACGACGCGGGCGCGGACGACCGTGGACCCGGCGACGGGGGAGAGGCGTTCGCGGACGTCGCCGTCACGCCCGAGCACCCCGCGTACGTGATCTACACCTCCGGGTCGACCGGCCGTCCCAAGGGCGTGGTGACCGCGCACCGCGGCCTCGCCTCGCTGGCCGCCGCGCAGGCCGAACGGCTCGCCATCGACCCGACGAGCCGGGTGCTGCAACTGGCCTCGCCGTCGTTCGACGCCTCGGTGATGGAGACCCTGATGGCGCTGGCCACCGGGGCCACCCTCGTCGTGCCCGAACCCGGGCCGCTGGCAGGCGAGTTGCTCGGCGAGACACTGGCCGGGCGCCGGGTCAGCCACGCCCTGATCCCGCCCACCGCGCTCACCGGGCTCGCACCGGACGGCCTGGACGCGCTGCGCACCCTCGTGGTCGGCGGCGAGGCCTGCACCGCGTCCCTCGCCGGGCGCTGGGCTCCGGGCCGCCGCATGGTCAACGCCTACGGTCCGACCGAGGCCACCGCCTGCGTCACCATGAGCGCCCCGCTCGACCCGTCCGGGGCGCCGCCCATCGGCACCCCGCTGACCGGGGTCCGCCTGCACGTCCTCGACGGCATGCTGCGGCCCGTACCGCCGGGCACGGTGGGCGAGTTGTACGCGGCGGGCACCGGAGTGGCCCAGGGCTATCTGGGCAGGACCGCGCTCACCGCCGAACGGTTCGTCGCCGAGCCGGGCGGCGCCCCGGGCAGCCGCATGTACCGCACGGGGGACCTGGTCTCCCGGGACGCGCACGGGGTGCTGCGCTACTACGGGCGCGGCGACGACCAGATCAAGATCCGCGGGTTCCGGGTGGAGCCCGGGGAGATCGTGGCGGCGCTGCACGCGGCCGTGCCGTTGCGGGCCGCCGCGGTGACGGTGCATCAGCCTGCGGGCGGGGACGGTGTCGGGGGTGCCGGGGGTGGTCCGCGGCGTCTGGTGGGGTATCTCGTTCCGGCGGGCGACGGCGACGGTGTCGGCGGCGGCAACGGCGGCAGGGGCGGTGTCGCCGTAGGTGTCAGCGTCGGTGTCGGCGTTGGCGGTCGTGACGGCGCGGGTGTGGGCGAGGGCCCGGACGCGGGCATGGGCGAGGTGGCGCGCGCGGGCGGCATCGACACCGACGCCCTGCGCGCCGCCCTCGCGCGGACGCTGCCCGACCACATGGTGCCGAGCGCCTTCGTCACCGTGGACGAGCTGCCCGTCACGCCGAACGGCAAGCTGGACCGGGCGGCGCTGCCCGCGCCGGACTTCGCGTCGGCGGTCGGCCGTGCCGGGTGCGAGGGGCCCGAGGAGGAGGCGCTCGCGGAGGCCTTCGCCGCCGTGCTCGGACTGCCCTCGGTCGGGGCCGAGGACGACTTCTTCGCCCTCGGCGGCGACAGCATCCTCTCCATCCAGCTCGTCGCCCGCGCCCGGGCCGCGGGACTGCGCGTCACCCCGCGAGAGATCTTCGAGCAGCCCACCGTGCGCCGGCTCGCCGCGCTCGTCACCGCGCGCGAGCCCGGCGCCGTACGGCCCGCGACCGCCGCGCCGGAGATGTCGGCCGTCGGGGGCGCGCCGCTGACGCCGATCATGCGCTGGCTCGCCGAACGCCGGGGCCCCGTCGGGCGGTTCAGCCAGTCGATGCTCCTGACCCTGCCGCCGGGCATCTCCGCAGAGACGCTACAGGCGCTGCTCGCCGCCGTGCTCCGACGGCACGACGTGCTGCGCGCCAGGGTCGACCTCGACGCCGGGACCTTCGAGGTGCCGCCGGAGGACGGCGTCGGCGCGGCGGACGTACTCGAACTGCGGGCGCGCGAGGACCGGTTGAGCGAGGAGGAGCTGGCGGCGGAGGTCGCCGAACTGGCCGCCGCGCTCGACCCCGCCGCCGGACGGATGGTGCGCGCCCGCGCCTATCTGCCGCCCGGAGCGGGCACGGGCCGACTCCTGCTGGTCGTGCACCACCTCGTGGTGGACGGGGTCTCCTGGCGCATCCTGCTGGACGACCTCTCCCGAGCGGCCGAGGACGTCCGCGCGGGGAGGCTCCCCGAACCCGCCGCCGTACCGACGTCGTTCCGCGCCTGGAGCCACGCCCTGCACCGGCAGGCCGCCCGGCGCGACGACGAACTGGCGGTGTGGCGTGAGGTGGTGGACTCCCCGGACGCGCTCCCGCGACTCACGACGGGCGACCTCGGCACGGTCGGCCAGGCCCGGCACAGCACCGTCGTCCTCGACGCCGAGCACACCCGGCCGCTGCTGACCCGGGCCGTTCAGGCGCACGGCGCCCGCGTCCAGGACGTCCTGCTCGCCGCGCTCGCCACCGCCGTACGCGACTGGGGCGGCCAGGAGCGGGTGCGCTTCCTCGCCCACGTCGAGGGCCACGGGCGCGAGGAGCAGATCGAGGACGGCCTCGACCTGTCCCGCACGGTCGGCTGGTTCACCAGTCTGTATCCGGTACGCCTGGAGGCCGCCGCCGACGAGCCGCCAGGCCGGACCGTGGCGCGGATCAGGGACGCCCTGGGGCGGCTGCCCGACAGCGGCATCGGCCACGGTCTCCTTCGCCACCTGACGGCCGGGCCCGGAGCCGAACTCGCCGCCCTGCCCGCCCCGGCCCTCGCCTTCAACTACCTCGGCCGGTTCGGCGCGGGCGGCGGCGCGGACGAGCGCCCCTGGACCGCGGCGCCCGAGGCCGGGGTCCTCGGCGGCGCCATCGACGACGACCTGCCGATGGCGCACGCCGTCGAGCTGAACGCCGTCACCCGGGACACCCCCGAAGGCCCCGCCCTGCACACCCGGTTCACCTGGGCCCCCGCCGCACTCGACGAGGCGGCCGTCGCCGCGCTCGCCCGGCACTGGATCACGGCCCTGAAGACCCTGGCCGCCCCCGACGGCCCCGGCGCGACGTCGGCACTCTCGCCGCTCAGCGCCGAACAGACAGCACAGCTCGATGCCCGATGGAGGAACCGGTGAGTGCGGAGTACGGGATCCAGGACATGGACGGGACGGACGCGGTGGACGCGGTGGACGGGGCGGATGCGGTGGACGGGACGGAAGCGGCGGACGGGGCGGACGGGGCGGACATGGTGAACGGGGCGCACATGGTGGTCGGGTCGCCTGTCCCCGGGGTGGCCGCTGACCCTGGGGCGCCGGGCGCGGACGCCCCCGGTGCGGACTCTCCGGGCACGGGCACGTCGGACGCGGGCGCCCTCGGCACGGACACCTCGGCCACGGACGCCCTGCGCACGACCGACGCCCCGGGCGCAGACGCCCCGGGCACAGACACCTCGGATGCAGGCGCCCCCGGCCTGGAAGACGTCCTCCCCCTGTCCCCCCTCCAGGAAGGCCTCCTCTTCCACGCCGACCTCGGCGCCGCCGACGGCGTGGAGTCCCTCGACGTCTACACCCTGCGCCTGGTCTTCCGGCTCCGCGGCGACCTCGACGGCACCGCGCTGCGACGGGCCGTCGACACCGTGCTGCGCCGCCACCCCAACCTGCGGGCCGCGTTCCTCCAGGACGGCCTGGAGCGGCCGGTCCAGGCCGTCCCCGGCCGGTGGAGTGTCCCGTGGCGCGAGGTGGACCTGCGCGCCGCCGACCCGGTGGAGCGGGCGGCCGAGGAGGAGCGGGTGCTCGCCGAGGAGCGCGCGCACCGCTTCGACCTGACCCGGCCCCCGCTGCTGCGCGTGACCCTGCTGCGGACCGGCGACGCCACGCACACCCTGGTCCTCACGGCGCACCACATCGTCCTCGACGGCTGGTCGATGCCGCTGCTCGGCAAGGAGTTGTTCGCCGCCTACGCCCGGCACCGCGACCCCGCCGCGCCCGCCCTGCCCGAGCCCCGGCCCTACCGGGACTTCCTGGCCTGGCTGGCGCGGCAGGACAGGACCGCCGCCGAGGACGCCTGGCGCGAAGCGCTCGCCGACGTCACCGGGCCCACCCTGCTTGCGCCGACGGCCGCGGGGGCCGCCGTGCCGACGCAGCCGCTGGTACGGGAACTGCGTCCGGGCGCCGCGACCGCCGACGGACTCGCCACCCTGGGCTCCCGGTACGGGCTGACCGCGGCGAGCGTCCACCAGGCCGCGTGGGGCGCCGCGCTCGCCCGCGTCACCGGCCGCTCCGACGTCGTGTTCGGCACGACCGTATCCGGCCGCCCGGCCGACCTCGACGGCGCCGAATCGATGATCGGCCTGTTCATCAACACCCTGCCCGTCGCCGTGCACGCCCCGCCGCGCCAGAGCCTCGGCGCGACGGCCAAGGCGCTCCAGCGGGACCAGGCCGCACTCCTGGACCACCAGCACCTCGGCCTGGCCCGCATCCTGCAACTGGTCGGCCAGGGCGAGCTGTTCGACACGCTCCTGGTGGTCGAGAACTTCGGGGTCGACTCCGAGGGCCTGGCCCGCACCCAGGCGGCCGCCGGACTCACGGTCGACTCCGTGACCGGCGAGGACGCCACGCACTACGCGGTGACCCTGGTGGTCCACCCGGGCCCCCGCCCCCGCATCGCCCTGCGCCACCGCCCCGACCTGATCACCGCCGACCGCGCCGCGTCCCTCGGCGCCGCCTTCCTGCGCGTCCTGGACGCCCTCGCCGCCGACCCCGAACAGGCCATCGGCGCGGTCGAGTTGCTGTCGGCGCCCGAGCGCAGGCGGGTCCTCGACGACGGGGATCCGCTCATCGAGGAGACGGCCGCGCGGGGGACGGGCCTGCGGGGCGAGGGGAGTGAGGGGAGCGAGAGGGGCGCGCAGGACGGCCCGGGCGATACCCTCACCGAGCGGTTCGCCGCCGTGTGCGCCCGCCACCCCCACCAGGTCGCCGTCACCGACGACGGCACCCACCTCACCTACGCCGACCTGGACGAGCGCTCCAGCCGCATCGCGCACCTGCTCCGGCGACGCGGAGCCGGGCCCGGCACCCTGGTCGCCCTGTCCCTGCCGCCGTCCGCGCGGCAGCTCTGCGCGCTCATCGGCGTCCTCAAGTCCGGTGCCGGATATCTGCCGTTGGCGCCGGACGCCCCGGCCGACCGCGTGGCCGCACAGCTCGCCTCGGCCCGGCCCGTCCTCGGCCTCGCCCTCAGCGGCAGCACCCCGCCCCCGGGCACCGACTGGCTCGCCCTGGACGCCCCGGACACCGCCCGCGAACTGGCCGCGCTGCCCGTGACCCCGCCCGACGTCACGGTCGGCCCGGGCGCCACCGCGTACGTCATCCACACCTCCGGTTCCACCGGCCGCCCCAAGGGCGTGGTCGTCGAGCACCGCAACGTGCTGCGGCTCCTGGACGTCACCGAGGAGGAGTTCGGCTTCGACGACAGCGACGTGTGGACGCTCTTCCACTCGTACGCCTTCGACTTCTCCGTCTGGGAGATCTTCGGCGCGCTCCTTCACGGTGGCCGCCTGGTCGTCGTACCGCGTGCGGTGACGCGTGCGCCCGAGGAGTTCGCCGCGCTCCTGCGGCAGGAGCGCGTGACCGTCCTCAACCAGACGCCGTCGGCGTTCTACCAGCTCAGCGAGGCCGTGCTCGGCGGCGACCCGGACGGTCTTCCCGACCTGCGGACCGTGGTGTTCGGCGGCGAGGCGCTCGACCCGGACCGGCTCGCCGCCTGGCGCGAACGGCACGGCGGGCAGGGCCCGGAGCTGGTCAACATGTACGGCATCACCGAGACGACCGTGCACGTCACCCACCACGCGCTGGACGACGAGGACGCTCTCGACCGTGCGGGAGGCGCGCAGGAGCCGCGGAGCGATGAGGAGGACGGCGTCGCCCGGCCGCTCAGCCCCGTCGGCCGTCCCCTCGACGACCTGGCCGTGCGTCTGCTCGACTCCGCGCTGCGGCCCGTCGCCCCCGGCGCGGTCGGTGAACTGTACGTCGCCGGGCCCGGCCTGGCCCGTGGCTACCTGGGCGCGCACGCGCTCACCGCGACCCGGTTCGTCGCGCACCCCTTCGGGCCGCCCGGATCACGCATGTACCGCACGGGCGACCTGGCCCGGTGGACGGCCGACGGGGAACTCGACTATCTGGGGCGCGCCGACGAGCAGGTGCAGATCCGCGGGTTCCGGGTGGAGCCCGGCGAGGCCCGCGCGGCGCTCGCGGCGCTCGACGGGGTCGGCGACGCCGTCGTGCTCGCCCGCCCCGCGCCGGACGGCGGCACGCGCCTGATCGGGTACGTCACGGCGGCGGGACCCGACCGCCCCGACCCGGCCGCGCTGCGCGCCGCGCTCGGCAGCCGGCTGCCCGACTACCTGATACCGGCCGCCGTCGTCCTCGTGGACGCCTGGCCGCTGACCGGCAACGGCAAGCTCGACCGGGGCGCGCTGCCCGCCCCCGAGGAGCGGCCCACGGGCGGCGGCCGGGCGCCCGCGACACCGCAGGAGGAGATCGTCGCCGGGCTCTTCGCCGACGTGCTCGGCCGGACCGACGTGAGCGCCGACGCCGACTTCTTCACCCTCGGCGGCCACTCCCTGCTCGCCACTCGCCTCGCCTCACGCGTCCGTGCCGCCCTCGACGTGCAGCTTTCCGTACGGGACGTGTTCGAGGCACCGACCGTCGCCGCCCTTGCCGCCCGCGCCCGCGCGGCCACGGCGGCGGGGACCCCGCTGCGGGCCCGCCCCCGCCCGCCGGAGGTGCCCCTGTCGGCGGCGCAGCGGCGGCTCTGGTTCCTGCACCAGCTGCACGGCGCCGACGCCACGTACACCATTCCCTTCGTCGCCCGGCTCACCGGACCGCTCGACGTCGCCGCGCTGCGTGCCGCCGTCGTCGACGTCCTCACCCGGCACGAGAGCCTGCGCACCGTCTTCCCCGCCACCGAGGGACAGCCGCGCCAGGAGGTCGTGGCCGCGGCCGAACTGCCGCGGCAGCTCGCCGTGACGGACGTCGCGGAAGGCGAACTGGAGGCGTCCGTCCGGCGGTTGACGCAGGAGGTCTTCGACATCGAGCGGGACGTGCCGCTGCGGGCGACCCTGCTGCGGCTCGCCCCGGAGCAGCACGTCGTCGTCCTGACCGTGCATCACATCGCCGCCGACCAGTGGTCCGCGCGGCCCCTGCTGAGCGACCTCGCGACCGCGTACGCGGCGCGCCGCGACGGCCGCGCGCCCCGGCAGCCCGACCTGCCCGTCCAGTACGCGGACTACGCCCTGTGGCAGCGCGAGACGCTGGGCGAGGAGGGCCCCGAGGAGCAGGTGGCGTACTGGCGGCGGCAGCTCGCCGGGCTGCCGCAGGAACTGCCGCTGCCCGCCGACCGCACCCGGCCCGCCGTGCCGAGCCACCGCGGCGGCTTCGCGCGCTTCACCGTGCCCGGGGACGTGCACCGCCGGATGCGGGACCTGGCCCGGGACCGCGCGAGCTCGCTGTTCATGGTCGCGCACACCGCGCTCGCCGCGCTCCTCAGCAAGGTCGGCGCCGGATCCGACATCGTCATCGGCACGCCCGTCGCGGGCCGCACCGACGCCGCGCTCGACGACCTCGTCGGGTTCTTCGTCAACAACCTCGTGCTGCGCACCGACGTGAGCGGCGACCCCAGCTTCCAGGACCTGCTGGCCCGCGTCCGGGAGACCGACCTGGCCGCGTACGCGCACGCCGACGTGCCCTTCGAGCACCTGGTGGACACCGTCGGGGAGGAGCGTTCCCTCGCCCGGCATCCGCTGTTCCAGGTGATGCTCGCCCACGAGAACCGCGCGGCCGAGGAGATCGGCCTGCCCGGCGTCACCACCACGACGATCCCCGCGACGGGCGGCGCCGCCAAGTTCGACCTGACCCTCACCCTCGTCGAACGCGACGGCGCCGACGGCATCGACGGCGTCCTCGAATACGCCCGCGACCTCTTCGACCCCGACACCGCGGAGACGCTCGCCCGTCGCTTCGTCCGGCTGCTCACCGCCGCCTGCGCGGACCCCGGCGCGCCGCTGCACCGCCTGGACGTCCTCGACCCGGCCGAACGCGCCGCGCTCGTCGCGCCGTTCGACGCGGCGGAGACGGCTCCCGGCGCGGCACCGACGGCCGGTGCGGAGCCCGGCGCGGCTGCCGCGCCCCCCGTGGGAGCCGACGCCACCCTGCCCGGACTCTTCGCCGCCCAGGCCGTCGCCACCCCCGACGCCCCCGCGCTCGCCGGGGACTCCGCCCTCGGCACCGGACGCACCGAGCTGACCTACGCCCGGCTCGACACGGCCGCCGACCGCCTCGCGACCCGCCTCGTCGAGCACGGCGTACGCCCCGAGGACCGCGTCGCCGTCCTGCTGCCCCGTACCGTCGAAGCCGTCGTCGCGCTGCTCGCCGTGGCCAAGGCGGGCGCCGTGTATCTGCCCGTCGACCCCGACTACCCGGCCGAGCGGATCGCGTACATGCTCGCCGACGCCGCACCCGCGCTCGCCGTCGTCGCGCCCGGCACCGACCACCCCGGCCTCTCCGGGCTGCCGCGTGTGGAGCTGGACGAGGACGTCCTGACCGGGCCCGGCAAGGACCTCGGCGTCTGGCGGGCGGCGCGGCCCGACTCGGCCGCGTACGTCATCTACACGTCCGGTTCCACCGGCCGCCCCAAGGGCGTCGTCGTCACGCACCGCGGCCTGCCCGCCCTGGCAAGGACCGTCACCGAGGCGTTCGGCACCGGACCCGGTTCGCGCGTGCTGCAGTTCGCCTCGCTCAGCTTCGACACGTCGGTGTGGGAGATCGTCATGGCGCTCCTGTCCGGCGCCGCACTGGAGATCGTCCCCGCCGAACGCCGCCTCGGCGCGCCGCTCGCCGCCTTCCTCGCCGAGCGCGGCATCACTCACCTCACCGTGCCGCCCGCCGTCCTCGCCGCCCTGCCCGCGGACGGGGTCGCCGAAGGGAGCACGCTGATCGTCGCGGGGGACGCCTGCACCTCCGAACTGGTCCGCGCCTGGGCGCCCCGCACCCGCATGTTCAACTCCTACGGGCCCACCGAGACCACCGTCGACGCCACCCTGTGGCGCTGCGCCGCCGATGCGCCGGACGGCCCCGTCCCGGTCGGCACGCCCGTCGCCGAGACCGGTGTCTACATCCTGGACGCGGCGCTCCAGCCGGTGCCGCCCGGCACCCCGGGAGAGCTGTACGTCACCGGCTCCGGGCTCGCCCGCGGCTACCACCGGCGCCCCGGCCTGACCGCGGGGCGCTTCGTCGCCGACCCCTACGGCCCGGCGGGCAGCCGCATGTACCGCACCGGCGACCTGGCCCGCCGGAACCGGGCCGGGGACCTGGAGTACCTCGGCCGCGCCGACAGCCAGGTCAAACTGCGCGGCTTCCGCGTCGAGCCGGGCGAGATCGAGGCGGCGCTCACGGCCCGCGACGGCGTGGCGCAGGCCGCCGTCACGGTCCGCACGGACCGGCCGGGGCAGCAGCTCCTGGCCGGGTACGTGGTCCCGGCGCCCGGGGCCGCGCTCCGGCTCGACGCGCTGCGCGCCGACCTGGCCCGGGAGCTGCCCGACTATCTGGTGCCCGCCGTCCTGGTGGAGCTGCCCGCGCTGCCGCTGAGCCCGCACGGCAAGGTGGACCGCGCCGCGCTGCCCGCCCCCGAGACCGGCAGTGCGGACGAGGCTCCGCTCGACGGCACGGCCGGGCGGATCGCCGCGCTGTTCGCGCGGGTCCTGCGCGTCGAGACCGTCGGCGGCCAGGACTCCTTCTTCGCGCTCGGCGGGGACAGCATCTCCTCCATCCAGCTCGTCGCCCGCGCCCGGCAGACCGGACTCGCCCTCACCGCACGGCAGGTCTTCGAGCACCGCACACCGGTCGAACTGGCCGCCGTCGTCGAGCCGTTGACCGCGCCCGATGACTCGGGGGGAGCCGGGGACTCCGGTGCGGACGGCGCGGCGGCCGGGCCCGTGCCGCTGACCCCGGTCATGCGGTGGCTGGCCCGGCACCCCGAGCACTGGCGCGGTTTCCACCAGTCCGTGCTCGTGTCCGTACCGGCGGACCTCGACGAAGCAAGGCTGCGGGACGCGCTGCGCGGTGTGCTCGCGGCCCACGCGATGCTGCGGGCCCGTGCGGTCGTGGGGGGCGACGGGGAGGTGGCCCTTGAGGCCGGCGACCTGCCGGCGGCCGCCATCGAGGACCCCGCGCTGACCTCCGTGGATGCCGTCGGCCTCGACACGGCCCGGCTGCGGGAGATGATCGCCGAGGAGTCGGAGCGCGCGGCGGCCGCACTCGACCCGGACGCCGGGCGGATGCTGCGCGCCGTCTGGTTCCGGCGCGGCGACGGGGACGACGGACGACTGCTCCTGACCGTCCACCACCTCGCCGTGGACGGAGTGTCCTGGCGCGTCCTCCTCGCGGACCTCGCGGAGGCGGCCGCGACCGGCCGGGCACCGGAACGCCCGGCGACCTCCTTCGGCCACTGGTCCCGGCAACTGGCCGCCACCACACCGGCGTACGAGGCGGAGCGGGACCACTGGCGCAGCGTCCTGCGGGACGCACCCACCCCGCTGGGTGACGGCACCGGACGGGCAACCGGCGGGGCGTCCGGCGGGGCGTCCGGCGGGGTGTCCGAGATACGGACCCGCCTCGCCGCCGACCTCACCGGCACGCTCCTCACCGACGTCGCGACCGCGTTCCACGCCCGGCACGAGGAGGTCCTGCTCGCCGCGCTCGCCCGCGCGGTCGGCGGCGAGGGCGGACTGCTCGTCGACGTGGAGTCCCACGGACGGCATGAGGAACTCGTCGCGGGCGCCGAACTCTCCCGCACCGTCGGCTGGTTCACCACCCAGTACCCGGTACGGATCGGCGCCGCGCCCGGTGACCTCGGCGCGGCCGTCAAGCATGTCAAGGAACAGCTGCGGGCCGTGCCCCGGCACGGCACCGGCTACGGGCTCCTGCACGACCAGGCCGCCAGCGGCGCCCAGCTCGCCTTCAACTACCTGGGCCGGTTCGCCGCGGCCACCGACGACGGCCACTGGAGCCCCGCCCCGGAGTCCGACGCCGTGCACACCGGGGACCTCCCCGTCCTCCTCGACGGCCATCTCCTCGACGTCAACGCCTCCACCCTCGACGGCCCGCACGGCCCCGAGATGACGATCCGCTGGACGTACGCCGAGGGGTGCCTCACGCGGGAGCAGGTCGAGCGCGTCGCGGACCGCTTCGCCGCCGTCCTCGCCGAACTGGCCGCCCGGCACGCCGAACCCGGCTTCGCCGGACACACCCCGAGCGACTTCCCGCTGCTCGCGCCGACACCGGACGACCTCGCCGAGCTGGAGCGGCTGCACCCCGACTTCACCGACGCCCTGCCCCTCTCCCCGCTCCAGCAGGGCCTCGCCTACCACGCGCTCTCCGACCCCGACGCGCCCGACGTGTACGTGGTGCAGCTGGAGCTGGAGATCACCGGGCCCCTGGACCCGGGGCGGCTGCGGGAGGCGACGCGCACCGTCATCGGGCTCCGGCCCGGACTCCGGGCCGGATTCAGGCAGTTGGGGTCCGGGCCCCCGGCGCAGGTGATCACCGCGGGCGTGGATCCGGAGTGGCGGGAGCAGGACCTGCGGGGCCTGCCCGGGGAGGCTGGGGACCTGTCCGGCGCGGGCGAGCCCGGGGCGGGTGGCGACCCGTCCGAGGTGAGCGGCGCGGGCCCGCTCGGGTCGGCCGCCGACGAGCTGGCCCGGCTCGCCGAGCAGGACCGCACCCGACGCTTCGACCTGGCCCGCCCGCCCCTGCTGCGCTTCACCCTGGTCCGTCTCGCCGACGACCGCCACCGGCTGCTCTTCACCAGCCACCACCTGCTCCTCGACGGCTGGTCGGCGCCCCTGTTCCTCGGTGACCTGTTCACCGCGTACGCGGGCCACGTGCCGGAGCGGCGGCGGCCGTTCGCCGACTACCTCGGCTGGCTCGCGGAGCGCGACGAGGCCGCCGCGCGTGCGGCGTGGCGCCGGGCGCTCGACGGGGTGGGCGAGCCGACCCTGGTCGCCCCGGAGGCGGGCCCCGCCGCGCCGGGCCTGCCGGCCGAGGCCGAGCTGGTCCTCGACGCCGCGCCCACGCGGGCCCTGGAAGACGCGGCCCGGGCGGCGGGCACCACCCTCAACACCCTGGTGCAGACCGGCTGGGGGCTCGTCCTCGGCCGGCTCACCGGCCGCGACGACATCGTCTTCGGCAGCGCGGTCTCCGGCCGCCCCGCCGAACTCGCGGGCGTGGAAGCGATGATCGGGCTCTTCGTCAACACCCTGCCCGTACGGGTGCGCTGTGCCCCGGGGGCGCCGCTCGGCGCCGTCGTCACCGACCTGCACGCCCGGCAGCTCGCGCTCCTTGACCACCAGTTCCTCGGCCTCGCCGACATCCAGCGCGCCGTGGGCCTGCCCGCGCTCCTCGACACCATGACGGTGTTCGAGAACTACCCCTTCGACGAGGAGTCCCTCGCCGACCGGGAGCGCGCCGCCGGGCTCCAGGTCCGCGGCGTCGGCGGCCGGGACGCCAGCCACTACCCCCTGACCCTCGCCGTCACCCTGCGCGAGGGCCGCCTGCGACTCGTCCTCAAGCACCGCCCCGACGTCTGCGAACCGGCGGACGCCGACCACGTCCTGGGGCAACTCGCGCTCGCGCTGGAGGCGTTGGCCCACCGCCCGGACATGCTCACGGGTGCGCTCGGCCTGTCGGTGACGGCGCCGTCGTTGGTCGGCGGGGAGCCTCGGGAGCGGGCCGGTGGGGCCGTCGCTTCCGGTGATTCCGGTGATTCCGGTGCGTCGAGCCCTTGCGGTACGTCACCTGCATCCAGCCCGTCGGGCCTGTCGAGCCCGTCGGGTCTGTCGGGTCTGTCGGGCCCGTCCAGCCTCTCCGGCATCGCGGCCCGCGTCGCCGCGACCGCCGCCGCCCGGCCCGACGCCGTCGCCCTGCGCCCCCTGTCCGGCGGCCCGCACGTCACGTACGCCGAACTCGTCAGCCGCGCCGCCGACATGGCGGCACGCCTGCGCGCCGAGGGCGCCGGACCCGAGCGGGTGGTCGGCGTGCTGCTGCCCCGCTCCACGGACCTGGTCGTCGCGCTCCTCGGCACCCTGTGGGCGGGCGCCGCCTTCCTGCCGCTGCACCCGGACTGGCCCGCCGCGCGCTGCCGGGACGTACTGGAGGCGGCGGGCGCGGTGGCGCTGATCCGGGCGCCGGGCACGGCGGACGTACCGCTCGTGCCCGGACTGCCCGTCGTGCACCCGGGCCCGGCGGCACCCGCGTCCCCGGCCGCCACCGGCCAGGGCGTCCCCGCCCCGGCCCCCGTCCGCCCGGACCACCTCGCCTACGTGATGTACACCTCCGGGTCGACGGGCGTGCCCAAGGGCGTCGCCGTCACCCAGGCCGACGTCCTCGCGCTCGCCGCCGACACCCGCTTCGCGGGGGACGCCCACCGGTCCGTCCTGATGCACTCGCCGCACTCGTTCGACGCCTCCACCTATGAACTGTGGGTCCCGTTGCTGCGCGGCGGGGAGGTCGTGCTCGCGCCCGACGAGGCGCTGGACCCGGCGCGCTGGCGGGAACTGCTGGCCGGGGCGGGGCCGGACGCCGACGCCGACCCGGGGAGCGGTCCGCGCGGCCCCGTGGGCGCCGCCTGGTTCACCGCCGGCCTCTTCTCCCTCCTCGCCGAGCAGGCCCCGGAGGCCTTCACCGGCCTGCGCGAGGTGTGGACCGGCGGGGACGTCGTGCCGCCCGCGGCGGTCGCCGCCGCGCTCGCGGCCGCTCCCGCGCTGCGCGTCGTCAACGGCTACGGCCCCACCGAGACCACCACCTTCGCCACCGCGGGCCCCGTCGACGCGGCCGCGGCCGCCACCGGCCGCGCCCTGCCGATCGGCGCGCCCCTGGACGGCGTGGCGGTACGGGTCCTCGACGGGGCGCTGCGGCCCGTGCCGCGCGGCGTGCCCGGCGAGCTGTACCTCGGCGGCGGCGCACCGGCCCGCGGCTACCTGGGGCGGCCCGACCTCACGGCGGAACGCTTCGTCGCCGACCCGTGGGGCGCCCCCGGCGGGCGCATGTACCGCACCGGGGACCTGGTGCGGCTGTGCCCGGACGGCGGCATCGACTTCCTGGGCCGGGCCGACGACCAGGTGAAGCTGCGCGGCTACCGCGTCGAACCCGGCGAGGCCGAGGCCGCGCTGCACGCCCTGCCCGCGATCGCCCGCGCCACCGTCCAGGTGCGCGCCGACCTGCCGGGCGGCCCCGCCCTCATCGCGTATGTCGTGGCCGCTCCTGGCGCGCGACTCGAACCGGACTCCGTACGGGCCGACTTGAGCCGGACCCTGCCCGGATACCTGGTGCCCTCGACGGTCCTGGAACTCCCGGAGATCCCGCTGACCGCCCATGGCAAGGTCGACCGCGCCGCGCTGCCCGCGCCCGCACCGGAGCGCCCCGGCAGTGGGCCGGCCGCGCCGCTCGGCCCGCGCGAGGAACTGCTGTGCCGCCTGTTCGCCGACGCGCTCGGCGTCGCGCGCTGCGGGCCGCACGAGGACTTCTTCGACCTCGGCGGCCACTCGCTCACCGCCATGCGCCTCGTCGGCGCGGTGCGCGTGGCCCTGGACGCCGAGCTGTCCGTGCGCGACCTGTTCACCGCCCGCACCCCGGCGGCCACGGCCGCCCTGCTGCGGCCCGCGCACCGGCCCGCCTTGCGGCCCGTCCCGCACGCCCCGGACGCCGACCTGCCGCTGTCCCCGGCCCAGCAACGCCTCTGGTTCCTGGACCGGTTGGCGGACGAGCCGACCGCCGCGTACAACGTGCCCATCGCCCTCAAGGTGGCCGGACGCCTGCGCCCGGACGCGCTGCGGGCCGCGCTCGGCGACCTCGTCGCACGCCAGGCCGCCCTGCGCACCGTCTTCCCGGACCGGGCGGGCCGTGCCGCGCAGCGCGTCCTCGACCCCGCCGAGGCCCCCGTGGACCTCCAGGTCCTTGACGTCACCGAGGAGACCGCGGACGCGGAACTGCGTGCCGCGGCCCGGCGGCCCTTCGCCCTCGACCGCGAGATCCCGCTGCGCGCCACCCTGCTGCGGGTCGGCGCGGACCACGACGTACTCCTGCTGCTCCTGCACCACATCGCCGCCGACGAATGGTCGGTACGGCCCCTCCTGGACGACCTGTCCGCCGCCTACGCGGCGCGCTGCCGGGACACCGTGCCGCAGTGGGAGCCGCTGCCGGTGAGCTACGCGGACTACACGCTGTGGCAGCGGGAGACGCTCGGCGCGGAGGAGACGGGGGACGGCCCGCACGCCACGTACGACGGTACGAGCGGTACGAGCGGTACGAGTAGGAGGGGCGAGGCGCGGGAGGCCGTGGAGACGGGCCGTCAGATCCGCTACTGGGAGCAGCAGTTGGCGGGCGCGCCCGTCGAGATGCCGTTGCCGCTCGACCGGCCGCGCACCGCGGACACCGGCACGGACGGTGACGTCGTCGAGTTCACCGTGCCCGACGACGTGCGCGCGGGCCTCGCGCGGCTCGCCCGGCGCGCCGGTGCCACGCCGTTCATGGTCGCCCACGCCGCCCTCGCCGCGCTGCTCCGGCGGCTCGGCTGCGGCGCCGACGTGCCTGTGGGCACCCTCGTCGCGGGCCGGGACGAGGCGGCGCTGCACGACCTGGTCGGCTTCTTCGTCAACACGCTGGTCCTGCGCACGGACGTCAGCGGCGATCCGACGCCCGCCGACCTCGTGGCCCGCGTGAAGGCCACGGACCTGGCCGCGTTCGACCACGCCGACGTGCCCTTCGAACGGCTCGTGGACGTCCTGGACGTGGAGCGGTCCCTCGCCCGGCACCCGCTGTTCCAGGTGATGCTGAACCACCAGACCCGCACCCCGCAGGGCCCCCGCCTCGGCGCGCTGCCCACGGAGCCGGTGCCGGTGCACACCCGGACCGCGAAGTTCGACCTCACCTTCACCCTGGTGCAGGACCCGGGCCCGGACGGCGCGCTGAGCGGCGGCATCACGTACCGCACCGGCCTGTTCGACGACCGGACCGTGCGGGACCTGGCCGACCGGTTCCTGCGTGTCCTCGCCGCGTTCGCGGACCGCCCCGACACGCCCCTGAGCGCCGTCGACCTGCTGGACGCGGGGGAGCGGCGCCGGATCCTCACGGAGTGGAACGCCGCCGAGGAGCCGGTCGACGCACCGGCGCTGCCCGCCGCGTTCGCCGACCAGGCCGCCCGCACCCCGCACGCCCCCGCGGTGATCAGTGAGGACGGCACCCTGAGCTACGGCGAGCTGCTGGCCCGCGTCGACTCCCTGGCCGTAGGGCTGCTGCGGCACGGTGTCCGGCGCGGTGACGTGGTCGCGGTGCTTGTGCCGCGCTCCGCCGACCTGGTCGCCGCCGCGCACGCCGTGCACCGGGCCGACGCGGTCTACCAGCCCCTGGACCCCGACCACCCCGGGGCCTGGCTGACGGCCGCCCTGGACCGCAACCCGCCCCGGGCCGTGCTCGCCACCACCGCCACCCGGGCCCTGCTCCCGGAGGCCCCGCCCTGGCCCGTCCTGCTTCTGGACACCGGGGGCAGCGGGGGCGCCGAGGGAGGTGAGGGTGCCGGGGACGCCCGCGACGCCGAGGGAGGCAGGGGCGCCGAGGGCGCCGGGGACACCCAGGCGTCCCCGGCCACCGCACCGCACCTCCCCGCACCCCCCGAGCCCCCCGCCGCCCAGCCCGCCTACGTCCTGCACACCTCCGGCTCCACCGGCACCCCCAAGCCGGTCGTCGTGCCGCACGGCGCCCTCGCCAACCGGCTCGCGTGGACGGCGCGGCGCTTCCCGCTCGGGCCGGGGCAGCGGATGCTGATGAAGGCGTCGCCCGGCTTCGACGTGTCCGTCTGGGAGATCTTCGGGCCGCTGCTCAGCGGCGCGGCGGTCGTCGTCGCCCGCCCCGACGGCCACCGGGACCCCGCCTACCTGGCGCGGCTCGTACGCGAACAGCGCGTCGACGCGGCGCACTTCGTGCCCTCCGCGCTCGCCCTGTTCGCGGCCGAGCCGGAAGCCGCCCGCTGCACCGACCTCACCTGGGTGTTCAGCGGCGGCGAAGCCCTGACGGACGCCCTCGTGCGGGACTGCGCGGCGGCACTGCCCGCGCCCGTCGTCAACCAGTACGGCCCCACCGAGGCGGCCGTGGACGTCACCGCCCGCCGCGCCGTGCCCGGGGAACAGCCCCTGGTGCCGCTGGGCGCCCCGGGCGCCGGGACCCGCGCCTACGTCCTGGACGACCTGCTGCGGCCCGTGCCCGGCGGGATCACTGGCGAGCTGTACCTCGGCGGCGCCCAGCTCGCCCTCGGCTACCTCGGCCAACTCGCGCGGACCGCCGAGCGGTTCGTCGCCGACCCCTTCGGCCCGCCCGGCGCGCGGCTCTACCGCACCGGCGACCTGGCGCGCTTCAACCGCGCGGGGGAGCTGGAGTTCGCGGGCCGCGCCGACGACCAGGTGAAGCTCGGCGGCGTACGCGTCGAACCCGAGGAGGTGCGGGCCGCGCTCCTGGACCACCCCGCCGTACGGGACGCGGCGGTGCTGGTCCGCGGCGACCTGCCCGGCGCCGACGGGGACCGGCTCGTCGGCTATGTGACGTGCGCGCGGGACGGCGTCGAACCGGAGGACGTCGTCCGGCACGCCGCCGGGCTCCTGCCCGCGGCCCTCGTCCCCGCCGCCGTCCTCGTCCTGGACCGCTTCCCGCAGACCGTCGGCGGCAAGCTGGACCGGCGCGCCCTGCCCGTGCCGCGCGCGACCGGGCCCGCAGCGGACGACGTGCCCCGGAACGGGCCCGAGCGGATCATCGCCGAGCGGATGGCCGCCCTGCTGCGGCTGCCCGCCGTCGGCCCGCACGACAGCTTCTTCGCGCTCGGCGGCGACAGCATCGCGTCGATCCAACTGGTCGGCTCCGTGCGGCGGCACGGCCTGGTGATCACCCCGCGCGAGATCTTCGAACAGCGCACCCCCGCGGCCCTCGCCGCCGTGGCCCGCCGCGAGGACACCCGCACGGCCGTCCACGACCCGGGCTTCGGCGAGGTGCCGCCGACCCCGGTGATGCACGCCCTGCGCGAGCGCGGCGGCGACCCGCGCGCCTTCCACCAGTCGCTCCTGGTGACCGTCGAGCACACCCTCAGCCTGGAACGGCTGCGCGAGGCCGTCGGCCTGCTCGTCGCCCGCCACCCGATGCTCGGCGCACGCCTCGGCACCGGGCCCGGCGGCGCCTGGACCCTGCGCGTTCCCGAGGAACCGGCGGAGTCCGCCGCCGACGTCGTGCGCGGCGTCCAGGTCGACGGTGACGCGCCGGGCGACCTGGAGCGTGCGGTGCGGGACGCCTCCCGGGCCGCCGTCGCCGAGCTGGATCCGGGGCGCGGCGCCGTCCTGCGCGCGGTCCGGTTCGACCGGGGGCCGGGGCGGCCGGGCAGGCTGCTCCTCGTCGCGCACCACCTGGTCGTGGACGCGGTGTCCTGGCGGATCCTGCTGCCCGATCTCGCCCAGCTGTGCGCGGACCCGGGCGGCGCGCTGCCGCCGGTGGAGGTGTCGTTCCGCACGTGGGCGCGGGCGCTGAGCGCGGGGGCGCAGGACCGGCGGGGTGAACTCCCGTACTGGGAGGGTGTGTTGGCCGGAGACGGGGAGCCGGTCGGTGGATTCCCGGTGCGGGAGTGGGGCGCCACCCCGGACGTCCCGGAAACCGTCGAGGACATCGCCTCGACCGTGCCCGCCACCCTCGCGGACGCGGTCCTCGCCGAGGTCCCCGCCGCCTTCCACTGCACCGAGCAGGACGTCCTCCTCGCCGCCCTGACCCTGGCACTCACGAGGAGGCGCCCCGGCGGCGGCTCCGCGCTCGTGCTGCTCGAAGGGCACGGCCGGGTCGACGACGTGCTGGAGCACGGTGAACTGTCGCGCACGGTCGGCTGGTTCACGAGCCTGTACCCGGTCAGGACGGACCTCGCGGGCGCCGACCCGGTGACCGCGGCGGAGGACCCGCGGCAGGCGGGCCGGGTGCTCAAGCGCGTCAAGGAACAGCTGCGGGCCGTACCGGACCAGGGCATCGGGTACGGACAGCTCCGTCACCTCGACGATCCCTCCGCCGCCCGGCTCGCGGCGCTGCCCCGACCGGACGTCAGCTTCAACTACTTGGGCCGCTTCGACGTGGACGACGCGCCCGAACCGCAGCCGTGGACACCCGCCCCGGAATCCGCCGCCGTCTGGCGCGGCCCGGCCGCCGTCGGCGCCCCGTGCGCGCTCGACCTCACCGTCAGCGCGCTGCGCCGCCCCTCGGGCACGGAGCTGTCGGTGATCTGGCAGCACGTCCCGGCGCGGATCGGCGCCGACGAGGTCGCCGACCTCGACCGGTGGTGGCACACCGCGCTGCGCACCCTGCTGGCCGCGGCCCGCTCGGACGCCGCCGGGCACACCCCGTCCGACCTCGGCCTGCTGTCGCTGAGCCAGGACGAAATCGATGAGTTCGAAAACGAGTGGAGGACTTCGTGACCGGCGCACCCGCAGGACTGCAGGACATACTCCCGCTGTCCCCGTTGCAGCAAGGGCTGTACTTCCTGTCCTCCTACGACGAGAGCGCGCTGGACGTCTACACCGTGCAGATCGCCTTCGACCTGGAGGGCCCCCTCGACGGCCCCCGCCTTCGCCGCGCGGCCGACGCGCTCCTGCGCCGCCACCCGAACCTGATGGCGGCCTTCCGGCAGCGCAAGAACGGCGAGCCCGTCACCCTCATCCCGCACGGCGTCGAACTGCCGTGGCGGGAGCAGGACCTGACCGGGCTGCCCGCTGCGGAGCGGGAGCGCGAGGCCCGGCGGATCACCGACGCCGACCGCGGCGAGCGCTTCGACCTGGGCACACCGCCGCTGATCCGCTTCACCGCCCTGCGCCTGGCCGAGCGGCGCCACCGGCTCCTGTTCACCCACCACCACCTGCTCCTCGACGGCTGGTCCACGGCCCGCGTCATCCAGGAGCTGTTCACGCTGTACGCGGCCGACGGCGCCGCGAGCGGACTGCCGCAGGTCCGCCCGTACCGCGACTACCTCGCCTGGGCCGCCGCCCGCGACACCGCCGCCGACGAACGGGCCTGGCAGACGGCGCTCACCGGCCTCGAGGGCCCCACCGTCGTCGCTCCCACCGCGCTGCCCGCCGTCGAACCCGCCACCCTGGACATCCCCCTCGGCGCGCGGCTCGGCGCCGCGCTGACCGCGACCGCCCGGGACCTCGACGTCACCGCGCCGACCGTCGTACAGACCCTGTGGTCCCTGATCCTCGCCGACCTGACGGGACGTCAGGACATCGTGTCCGGCACGACCGTCTCCGGCCGCCCCGCCGAACTCGGCGGCGTGGAGGGCATGGTGGGCCTCTTCATCAACACCCTGCCCGTCCGGGTCACGCTGCGGCCCGCCGAGACCCTCGCCGCGCTCCTTCGGCGCGTGAGCGGGGAGCAGTCCGCGCTGCTCGCCCACCACCACATCGGGCTCGCCCGCGTCCAGCAGCTCGCCGACCTCGGCGGTCCGCTCTTCGACACCCTGTGCGTGTTCGAGAACTACCTCGTGGAGCAGGGCGGCACGGGGGACTCGGGGGACGCCGGGAGCGCCGAGTTCGCGGGGCTGCGCGTCACAGCCGTGCGCGGTGCGGACGCCACGCACTACCCCCTCACCCTCGTCGCCGCCCCCGCCGCCGACGGCGGCCTCACGCTGCGCCTGCGCCACCATCCGGACGCCTTCGACGCACCGCGCGTCCGCCGCGTCGCCGACCGCCTCGTGCGCGCCGTCGAGGAGTTCACCACCGACCCGCACCGCCCGCTCGCCCAGCTCGACCTGCTGACCGCCGAGGAGCGCGAGCAGGTCCTGCGCGGCTTCAACTCCGACGTCACCGACGTCACCGCGGCGACCCTCCCGGCGCTCTTCGAGGCCCGCGCGGCCGCCCACGCCGACCTGCCCGCCGTCACCGACGGCGAACGGACGTTGACGTACCAGGAGTTGAACGAGCGCGCCAACGCCCTCGCACACCGCCTCATCGCCCACGGCGTGGGCCCCGAGGACGTCGTCGGGGTCGCGCTGCCCCGCGGCGCCGACGTGTACGTGGCCCAGCTCGCCGTCGCCAAGGCGGGCGGCGTCTTCGCGCCCCTCGACCCCGGCTACCCCGCCGACCGCCTGACGTCCCTGCGCGCCGACGCCTCCATACGTACCGTCCTGACCGGCTCAGGCACCGACACCGCCGCCTGGTCGGGACCGGCGACCGTGCTCCACGCCGACGCGCCGCCCGCCGCCGACGAGCCCCGCCACAACCCCACCGACGCCGACCGCAGGGCACCCCTGCGCCTGGACCACGGCGCGTACCTCATCTACACCTCGGGCTCCACCGGCACCCCCAAGGGCGTTCTCGTCGCCCACCGGCCCCTCGCCGACCTCATCGCGTGGGCGCACGCCTGCTTCGGCACCGGGCCCGGCGACCGTGTCACCCAGTTCGCCTCACCGAGCTTCGACGTCACCTTCTGCGAACTCGCCAACTCCCTGTTCTCCGGGGCCACCCTGGTCGTCGTACCGGAGGAGCGGCGCGCCGGGGAGCCCCTCGCCGAGTTCCTGCGGGACGCGGACCTCACCCTCGCCGTCATCCCGCCCACCGTCGTCGCCTCACTGCCGCCCGCCGCCCGGCTGCCCCGGGACCTGACGCTGATCGTCGGCACCGAGGCGCTGCCGGGCGAGGTCATCCGCACCTGGGCGGCCCGCCACCGCCTGTTCAACGCGTACGGACCCACCGAGGCCGTCGTCAACTCCGCCACCTGGCTGGTGCCCCGGGACTGGACCGGCGGCCCCGTCCCGATCGGACCGCCCGACGTCAACAAGCGCGCCTACGTCCTCGACGAGGCGCTGCGCCCGGTCGCCCCCGGCACCCTGGGCGAGCTGTACATCGCGGGCACCGGCCTCGCGCGCGGCTACCTCGGCCGGCCCGGCATCACCGCGGACCGCTTCGTCGCCGACCCCTTCGGCCCCGCGGGCACCCGCATGTACCGCACCGGGGACCTGGCGCGCTGGAACACCGCGGGCGAGCTGGAGTACGCGGGCCGCACCGACCACCAGCTGAAGATCCGCGGCTTCCGCGTCGAACCCGGCGAGGTCGAGGCCCGTCTGACGGCCCATCCGCGCGTCGCCCAGGCCGTGGTCACCGACCGCGCCGACGACCGGGGCGTGCGCCGTCTCGTCGCCCATGTCGTGCCCGTCGCCGGTGACGCGGGGCCCGCGCCCGAGGAACTCCTCGCCTGGACCGCCCGCACCCTGCCCGACCACATGGTGCCCACGGCCCTGGTCACCCTCGACGCGCTGCCCCTCACCCGCGCCAACAAGATCGACCGCGCCGCCCTGCCCGACCCCGACCTGTCGCCGTCGGCCGACCTGGTCGCGCCGCGCGACGAGACCGAGAAGGAACTGGCCGCACTGTTCGCCGAGGTCCTCGGAGTCGACGAAGTCGGCGTCCACGACAGCTTCTTCGCCCTCGGCGGCGACAGCATCTCCTCCATCCAGCTCGTCGGCGCGGCCAAGCGCCGCGGCCTGCTCCTGCGCCCCCGCGACGTCTTCGAGGCCCGCACCGTCGAGGCCCTCGCGACCCGCGCCGCCCCGGCGGCGGACCCCGCGGCGCCCGCCGACCGGCTCCCCGCCACGGGCAGCGTGCCGCTCACCCCGATCCAGCGCTGGCTGGTCGAGCGCGGCGGACCACTGGCCGACTACCACCAGTCGACCGTGCTTCACACCCCGCCCGGCATCCGCGTCGACCACCTGGTGGCGGGCCTCGGCCGCCTCGTCGACCACCACGACGTGCTGCGGGCCCGCCTCACCGTCGACAGCCTGGAGATCCCCGAGGCGGGCGCCCTCGACCCGGCCTCGCTGCTCACCCGCGTCGACGGCAGGGCGGTCGCCGAGGGCGACCTCGTCACGACCCTGCGGCCGCTCGCCCAGCGCGTCGCGGAGGAACTCGACGCCTTCGAGGGCGTGATGGTGCGCGCGGTCTGGTTGGACGGGGGACCCGACCGGGGCGGACTGCTCGCCCTGCTCATCCACCACGCCGTCGTCGACGGCGTCTCCTGGCGCATCCTCACCGAGGACCTGGCGGCCGCCTGCGACGCCGCCCGGCAGGGCAGGCGCGCCGAACTGCCCGCCGTGGGCACGCCCTGGGCGGCCTGGGCGCACGGCCTCGCCGAGGCCGCGGGCGCGCCCGCGCTCGCCCCGGAGACCGAGGACTGGCTGGCGCTGCTCACCGCCGACCACGCGGCCGTCGCCGCGCCCCTCGACCCGGCCAGGGACACCCTCGGCACCGTGCGGACCGTGTCCGTGCGGCTCGAAGAGGCCGTCACGGAGCCGCTGCTCACCGCGGTGCCCGAGCGCTTCGCCGCGGGCCCCGACGACGTCCTCCTGACCGGTCTCGCGCAGGCCCTCACGGCCTGGCGCGGCCGACCCGAGCCGGTGCTCGTCGACGTGGAGGGCCACGGCCGCGCGGAGGAGGCGGTGCCGGGCGCCGAACTCTCCCGCACGGTCGGCTGGTTCACCAGCGTCCACCCGGTGCGGCTCGACCTCGGCGGCCACGACGCGCCCGGCGCCGGATCCGCCGCGGCGGCCCTGAAGCGCGTCAAGGAACAGCTCCGCGCCGCGCCCCGGCACGGCATCGGCTACGGCATGCTCCGCCACCTCGACCCGGCCGCCGCCCCCCGCCTCGCGGCCCTGCCCGGAGCCGAGATCGGCTACAACTACCTGGGCCGCTTCGGCGCCCGGACGGCGGTCGGTGACAGCGGGCCGAGGCCCTGGCAGCCCGCCCTCACCGGCTCCCTGGGCGGCGGCGCCGACGCCGCGCTGCCCGCCTCGCACACCCTCCAGCTGAACGCGTCCGTCGTGGAAGGACCGGAAGGACCGGTCCTGCAGGCCTCCTTCAGCTTCCCCGAGCGGCTGCTCGACGAGACGGAGGTGCGGCGGCTCGCCGAGCTGTGGCTCACGGCCCTGCGCACCCTCGCCGAGCGGTGCGCCACCAGCGACGGCGGCCACACCCCGTCCGACTTCCCGCTGGTGCGCGTCGACCAGCAGGAGATCGAGGCCATCGAGGCCCGGCATCCGCTGGCCGACCTGCTGCCGCTCTCGCCGCTCCAGGAAGGCCTGTTCTTCCTGTCCGGGTACGGAGCGGAGGGCGAGGGACCCGACGTCTACACCACCCAGACCGTCCTGGAGATCGAGGGCGACCTGGACGCCGACCGGCTGCGGCGCGCCGGACGGCTCCTCATGGAACGGCACCCCAACCTGCGGGCGGGCTTCCACGCCCGCCCCGACGCCGACCCGCTCCAGGCGATCCCGGTCGCGGTGGACATCCCGTTCACGGAACACGACCTCGGCGGCGCGGGGAACGACGGTCTCGGCGGCGCGGGGAGCCACGGCGACGGCGGCCCGGGGAGCCACGGCGGCGACGGGAGCGAGAGGAGCGGCCCCGGCCGTGGCAAGGCGAGCGGCGGCCCGGTGCCGGAGCGGGCCCGGCGGCTCCTCGCCGAGGAGCGCGGCCGCGGCTTCGACCTCGCGCGGCCCCCGCTGATCCGCTTCACCCTCGTACGCCTCGGCGGCGGCCGGCAGCTGTTCGCGCTCACCTCGCACCACATCCTGCTCGACGGCTGGTCGGGCCCGCTGCTCATCCAGGACCTCCTGGCGCTCTACCGCGGCGACCCCGGCCCCGCGCCCCGCCCCTACCGCGACCACCTGCTGTGGCTCGCGGGCCGCGACCGGGCCCGCACCCAGGAGCTGTGGCGCGCCGCGCTCGCCGGTCTCGACGGGCCCACCCAACTGGTCCCGCACGCCGCGGGGATGCCCGCCGGTGTGCCCGAGCGTGTCGAACTGCCGCTCTCCGACGACCTCGTGGCGCAGGTGTACGCGTTCGCCCGCGCCCAGGACGTCACCGTCAACACCGTGCTCCAGGCCGCCTGGGGACTGCTCCTCGGCTGGCTGACCGGCCGGGACGACGTCGTGTTCGGCATCACCGTGTCCGGCAGACCCGCGGACCTCGACGGCGCGCAGCGCATGATCGGCCTGTTCATCAACACCGTGCCCACCCGGGTGCGGATGCGCCCCGACCAGCCCCTCGCCGACCTCGTCCGGGACCTCGGCACGCGGCAGGCCCGCCTCCTGGACCACCAGTACGAGCCGCTGGCCGAGCTGCAGCGGCTCGCCGGACACCGTGAACTCTTCGACACGCTCGTGCTGTTCGAGAACTTCCCCGTCGACGCGGCCCAGCTGCGCCGCACCGAGGAGGAGGCCGGACTCGTCGTCACCGGAGCCGAGGGCCACGACGCCACCCACTACCCCTTGGTCCTCGTCGCCCTTCCGGGAGCGGGGGACCGGCTCGCGCTCGCCCTCGACCACCGGCCCGAACTCCTCTCACCGGACCGGGCCGAGGCCATCGGCGCCCACCTGCGCGCCGTCCTCACCCAGCTCGTCGCCGCGCCGCACCGCGCCACCCGCGCCCTGTGCCCCGACTCCGGCGACCCGCGCCGCCTGGACGGACCGACCGCCGACATCACCGGCCAGGGCCTCGCGGGCCGCTTCCTCGACCAGGCGGCGGCCACCCCGGACGCCCCCGCGCTCGTCGCCGACGGCACCGAGTGGAGCTACGCCGAGCTGAGCGCACGCGTCGCCACCCTCGCCGCCCGGCTCGCCGCGCGCGGCGCAGGCCCCGGCACCCTCGTCGGCGTCGCCCTGCCGCGCCGCGCCGACCTGGTCGCCACGCTGCTCGCGGTCGCCTCGACCGGCGCCGCCCATCTGCCCGTCGACCCCGAGCACCCAGCCGAGCGCATCGCCCACGTCCTCACCGACGCCCGCCCCCTGCTCGTCGTCGACGCGGACTCACCGGTGCTCGCGCCCGGCACCGAGCCCTACCCGAACCCGCCCGGCCGCCGCCCCCGGCCCGACGACACCGCGTACGTCATCCACACCTCCGGATCCACCGGCACCCCCAAGGGCGTCGTCATCACCCACGGCAACCTCGCGAACCTCCTCGACACCATGGCCGCCGCGCTCGGCAGCGGCCCTGGGGACCGGCTGCTCGCGGTGACCACCGTGAGCTTCGACATCGCCGTCCTGGAACTGTTCGTGCCCCTCGTCACCGGCGGCACGGTGGTGCTCGCCGACCGCGAGGAGGTCCTCGACCCGCCGCTGCTCGCCGCGCTCGCCGAACGCACCGCCGCCACCCACCTCCAGGCCACCCCGTCGCTGTGGCGCGGCCTGGTGGAGGCCGCCCCCCAGCTGCTGCCCGGCCTCGCCGTGCTCAGCGGCGGCGAGCCGCTGGCCGCCGACCTGGCCGAACGGCTCGCCGACGGCGGCGCCCGCCTGTTCAACCTCTACGGGCCCACCGAGACCACCGTCTGGTCGACGGCCGCCGAACTCACCGACGACGCGGGCGCACCGCACGTCGGCCGCGCCCTGCACAACACCACCGTGCGGGTCCTCGACCCGTGGCTGCGCCCGGTGCCCCCGGGCGCACCGGGGGAGCTGTACCTCGGCGGCGCCGGAGTCGCCCGCGGCTATCTGGGCAAGTCCGCGCTGACCGCGGCCCGGTTCGTCGCCGACCCGTACGGCGCGCCCGGTGAGCGCTGCTACCGCACCGGTGACGTCGTCCAGTGGCGGCCCGACGGCACCCTGCGGGTCATCGGCCGTGCCGACCACCAGCTCAAGGTGCGCGGCCACCGCGTCGAACCCGGCGAGATCGAGGCCGTCCTGCGCTCCTGCCCCGACGTCGGCGACGCCGTCGTGGTGGGCCTGCCGGACCCGACCGGTGCCATCCGCCTCATCGGCTACGTCACCGGGGACGCCCCGGGCGCCGCCGAACCCGCCGCCGTGCGCGCGTACGTCGCCGAGCGGCTGCCGGACTACCTCGTGCCGTCCGTCCTGATGGTCCTGCCGGAGCTGCCGCTGACCCCCAACGGGAAGATCGACCGGGCCGCTCTGCCCGCCCCGCAGACCGCCGCCGCGGGGGGCGGCCGCACCCCGCGCGACCCGCGGGAGGCGGTGCTCGCCGAGCTCTTCGCCGACGTCCTCGGGATGGCCCGGGTCGGCGCCGACGACGACTTCTTCGCCCTCGGCGGCCACTCGCTGCTCGCCATGCGCCTGGCCAACCGGCTCCGCTCGGCCCTGGACACCGACGTCGCCCTGCGCGACGTCTTCGACCACCCCACGCCCGCCGCGCTCGCCGCCGCCGTGCTTCCGCGCGGCGAGCGCCGGGCCCCGCTGCTGCCGCGCGAGCACACGCCGGGCGAGCTGCTTCCGCTGTCCTTCGCGCAGAGCAGGCTCTGGTTCCTGCACCGGCTCGACGGGCCGAGCGCCACGTACAACCTGTTCTTCGTGCTGCGCCTCGGCGGCGACCTCGACGTGGCCGCGCTGCGCCTGGCCGTGGGCGACCTCGTCGCCCGGCACGCCATCCTGCGCACCGTCTACCCCGACACCGAAGGACTGCCCCACCAGCTGATCCTCGACGAGGACGCGGGGCGCGCCGCGGTGGCGTTCGGCGACCCGGTGGCGGTCGCCGAGGCCGACCTGGAGCGGGCCCTGCACGCGCAGGTCACGGCCACCGTCGACATCATCGAGGAGATCCCCCTGCGGGTACGGCTGCTGCGCACCGAGCGGGACCACGTGCTGACGGTGATGCTGCATCACATCGCGGGCGACGAGTGGTCCATGGGCCCGCTGACGCGGGACCTGCGCGCCGCGTACGTCGCCCGCACCACCGGCACCGACCCCGACTGGCCGCCCCTTGAGGTGAGTTACGCCGACTACGCGCTGTGGCAGCGCGACGTGCTCGGCGCCGAGGACGACCTGGAGAGCCCGGTGGCGCGGCAGGCCGCGTACTGGCGCACCGCCCTGGCCGGATCCCCCGAGGAGCTGGCGCTGCCCTACGACCGGCCCCGGCCCGCCGAGGAGCACCACGAGGGCGCCACCGTCACGTTCGCCGTCGACCCGCGCGTCCACCGGGCGCTGCGCGCCCTGACCGCGGGGAGCGGCACCAGTGTGTTCATGGCCGCCCAGGCCTCCCTGGCCGTGCTCCTTTCCGCGCACGGCGCGGGCACCGACCTGCCGATCGGCACGCCCGTCGCGGGCCGCACCGACGCCGCCCTCGACGACCTCGTCGGCTTCTTCGTCAACACCCTCGTCCTGCGCACCGACCTGAGCGGCCGCCCCACCTTCCGCGAACTGCTCACCCGGGTGCGCGAGGGCGACCTCGCCGCCTTCGACCACGCCGACCTGCCCTTCGAGCAGCTCGTCGAACTCATCGCGCCCGAGCGCACGTTGGCCCGCAACCCGCTGTTCCAGGTGATGCTCGTCTTCCAGAACGTCTCCGAGGACGAGCTGACGCTGCCCGGCCTCGACGTCACCCCGGTCAGCGCCGACCCGGGCGTCGCCAAGCTCGACCTCGCCTTCACCCTGGCCGAACGCCCGGGCGGCGCCGGGATCAACGGCATGCTCACCTACCAGACGAGCCTCTTCGACCGGGAGACCGCGCAGGCCCTCGCGGACCGCTACGTCACGCTGCTCACCGCCCTGGTGGCCGAGCCCGACCTGCCCGTCCACCGGATCCACGCCCTGACGGCGGACGAGCGGGCGCGGGTGCTCGGTGACGGGACCGGGGAGGCGCGGGAGCTGCCGTCCGCGCCCCTGCCGGAGGTGTTGCGGGAGCGGTACGCCCGCACGCCGTCGGCGCTCGCACTCGTCGAAGCCGGGCCGGAGGGAGGTGCCGGGGAGGCTCAACTAGAGGTGGACTACACCGAGTTCGACCGGCGCGTCGGCGCCCTGGCCGCCCTCCTGCGGGCCCGTGGCGTCGCCCCCGAGGTCCACGTCGCCGTGGCGCTGCCCCGCTGTGCCGACCTGGTCGTGGCCCTGCACGCCGTGCACCGCGCGGGCGGCGCCTACGTACCGGTCGACCCCGGCTACCCGGCCGAACGCACCGCCCACATGCTCACCGACAGCGCACCCCGGGTCCTCATCAGCACCCGCGAGATCGCCACCGCCCTCGACGTCCCCGACGCGGTGCCCGCGCTGCTCCTCGACGACCCGGACACGCGCGCCGAACTCGCCGCCGCCGCACCCGCCGACGTGCACGCGGACCTGCGCGGCGAGCACGCCGCGTACGTCCTCTACACCTCGGGCTCCACCGGACGGCCCAAGGGGGCCGTCGTCACCCACCGCGCGCTCGTCAACCGGCTGCGCTGGATGGCCGACACCTACCCGCTGACCCCCGCCGACCGCGTCCTGCAGAAGACCCCGGCCGCCTTCGACGTGTCGGTGTGGGAGTTCTTCCTGCCGATGCTGACGGGCGCCCCGCTCGTCGTGCTGCCCGACGGGGCGCACCGCGACCCCGCCCAGGTGGCGGCCGCCGTACGCGGCCACGACGTCACCGTCGCGCACTTCGTCCCCTCCATGCTCGCCGCGTTCGCGGCCGAA
Source organism: Streptomyces alboflavus (assembly GCF_000716675.1). Taxonomy (GTDB): domain Bacteria; phylum Actinomycetota; class Actinomycetes; order Streptomycetales; family Streptomycetaceae; genus Streptomyces; species Streptomyces alboflavus. The sequence goes on along the minus strand of NZ_JNXT01000008.1, from coordinate 213,166 downwards.
CCGGCCGCCGCCGGCTGCGCGAGCCTGCGGCTGCTCTTCGCCAGCGGGGAGGCCCTGTCCCCGGCCGTCGCCGACGCCGCGCTGCGGGCCCTGCCCGGCGCCGCGCTGCACAACCTGTACGGCCCCACCGAGGCGACCGTCGACGTCACCGCCTGGCCGGTGGCGCCCGGCGGCGGCACCGGCGTGCCGATCGGCCGGCCCGTGTGGAACACCGGCGCGCACGTCCTCGACGCCTGGCTGCGGCCCGTGCCCGACGGCGTGACCGGCGAGCTGTACCTCAGCGGCGACCAGCTCGCCCGCGGCTACCTCGACCGGCCCGCGCTGACCGCGGAACGCTTCGTCGCCGACCCCTTCGGCGGGCCCGGCGAGCGCCTCTACCGCACCGGGGACCTGGTGCGCCGCCGCCGCGACGGCGCGCTCGTCTTCGTCGGCCGCGCCGACGGGCAGGTCAAACTGCGGGGCCTGCGCGTGGAGCTGGGTGAGATCGAGGCCGTCCTCGGCGGGCAGCCGGAGGTCGCGGCCTGCGCCGTGCTGCTCCGTGCGGACGGCGGCAGCCCGCACCTGACGGGCTACGTCGTGCCCGCGCCCGGCGCCGCCCCCGACCTCGACGAGCTGACCGCCCGCCTCGGGCGCCGCCTCCCCGACCACATGGTGCCGAGCGCGCTGCTCCTCCTCGACCGGCTGCCCCTCACCCCGGGCGGCAAGCTCGACCGGGCGGCGCTGCCCGCGGCCGACCTGGCGGCGCGCGCCACCGGCACCGCACCCCGGGGCATGCGCGAGGCACGCCTGACCGAGCTGTTCGCCGAGCTCCTGCGCGCCCCCGGGGCCGGGGCCGACGACAGCTTCTTCGCGCTCGGCGGCGACAGCATCCTCTCCATCCAGCTGGTGGCCCGCGCCCGCAAGGCCGGGCTCCTGCTCACCCCCCGGGACGTCTTCGAGCACAAGACGCCCGCCGCCCTCGCCCGCGCCGCGCGCGCCACCGGACCGGCCCCGGGGCTTCCCGCCGTGCCCGCGACCGGCCGGGTGCCGCTCACGCCCATCATGCGCTGGGCCCTGGAGCGCGGCCCGGTCACGGGCCTGCACCAGTACCTGTACGTCCTGACGCCCCCGGAGGCGGACGAGCGCACCCTGACGGCCACCCTGGACGCCCTGTTCGACCGGCACCCGATGCTGCGCGCCCGCCTGGTGACCGAGGGCGGGCAGCACGCCCTCGATGTGCCGCCGCCCGGCACCCCGCGCGGTGCCGACGCGCTGCTGCGCGTCGACCTCACCGGGACCGACGCGGCCGACCGGGCCGCGGTGATCGCCGAGCACGCCGCCCACGCCGTCGACGAACTCGACCCGGACCAGGGTCAGTTGGTGCGAGCGCTGTGGTGCGACCTCGGCCCTGGGGAAGCCGGACGGCTGCTCCTGATCATCCATCACCTCGCCGTCGACGGCGTGTCCTGGCGCATCCTCACCGCCGACCTGGCCGCCGCCCACCAGGCCGTGCTCGACGGCACCGAACTGCCCGCACCGGACCCCTCGACCTCGTTCCGGCAGTGGTCCCTCGGCCTCGCCGACGCGGCCCGCGAACCCGCACGCCAGGCCGAGGCCACCGCGTGGCGGGCGCACGACGCGGCCTCCGCGCCCGCGCTCGGCGGCCGTCCGCTCGACCCCGCCCGCGACACCCAGGACGCCGTGGCGCACCTGGAGCGCACCCTCCCCGGCGACCTCACCCGCGCCCTGCTCACCGACGTGCCCGCCGCGGTGCACGGCACCGTGCACGACGTCCTGCTCGCCGCGGCCGCGCTGGCCTTCGGCCGCTGGCGCGCGGAGCGCGGCGAGAGCGGCCTCGGCCCCGACGTCATCGCCGCCGAGGGCCACGGCCGCGAGGAGGCCGTGGTGCCCGGCGCCGAACTGTCCGGCACCGTCGGCTGGTTCACCAGCTGGTACCCGGTGCTGCTCGACACCGGGACGGCGTCCGCCCCGGACGCGGAGGCGCGCGCCGCACTCCTCTCGATCAAGGAACAGCTGCGGCAGTACGAGGACAACGGCATCGGCCACGGCCTGCTGCGCGAGCACACCGACCTCCTGGGCGCGCCCCGCACACCCGAAGCCGTCTTCAACTACCTGGGCCGGTTCACCGGCGGCGGGGAGCGGGGCGGCGGGACCGGGCAGGACGGTGCCGGGGCCGAGCGGGGCGGCGGCGCGTGGACGCCCGCCCCCGAGCACCTGCCCCCGCTGCGCCCCGCCCGCAACCCGCTGCCCGTGCTCTTCCCGCTGGAGATCATCGCCTCCACCGTGGACGGTCCGGAAGGCCCCGCCCTCGCGACCCGCTGGTCGTACGCCACCGGGGTGCTGTCCGGCGAGGACGCCCGACGGCTGCTCGACCTGTGGTGCGCCGCGCTCGCCGAACTGGCCGCGGACCGCACTGCGCCCACCCGCACCCCGTCCGACTTCGCGCTGGTCCCGCTGGACCAGGCCGCCGTCGACGAGGTGCAGCGGCGCCTGCCCGCGCTCACCGACATCTGGCCGCTGGCCCCGCTCCAGGAGGGCTTCTACTTCCTGACCCAGCTGGCCGACGACGACCTCGACGTCTACACCATGCAGCTCGCCCTCGACCTGGAGGGCGCGATCGACCCGGCGGCGATGCGGGCCGCGGCCGGTGACCTCCTCGCACGCAACGCCAACCTGCGCACCGCGTTCCTCACGACCGCCGACCGCACCACCGTCCAAGTGGTCGTCGACGACGTGGCCCCGCACTGGCACGAGAGCGACCTCCGGTCCCTGGGAGAGCCCGAACGCCAGGCCGTACTGCGGGAGGTGGCCGACGAGGACCGGGCCCGGCCCTTCGACCTGACCGAGCCGCCGCTGCTGCGGATGCGGATCGTCCGGCTCGACGAGGAGGCGTACACGCTGGTCGTCACCAACCACCACGCCGTCCTGGACGGCTGGTCGGTGCCCGTGCTCATGCAGGAGTTCTTCCAGCTGTACGCGGCCCGCACCGGGACCGGGACGCCACCGGCCGCCCGACGCCCCTTCCGGGACTACCTGCGGTGGCTCGACGGCCAGGACCCCGAGGCCGCCACCGAGGCGTGGCGGGCCGCCCTTCACGGCGTGGACACACCGACGCTGGTGGTGCCCGCCGACCCGGCGCGCAGGCCCGTCCTCACCCGGCACGTACGGCACGAGGGGGACGGTCAACTCCAGGCGCTCATCGCCTCGTTGGCGCGCGACGCCGACGTCACCGTGAACACGGTGGTGCAGTTCGCCTGGGCGCTCCTGCTCGCCCGCCACACCGGCCGCGACGACGTGCTCTTCGGCGCCACCGTCTCCGGACGGCCCTCCGAGCTGGACGGCGTGGAGTCCATGACCGGCCTCTTCATCAACACGCTGCCGGTCCGCGTCGACCTGCGGGCCGCGGACAGCGTGCGCGGCGCCCTGGCCCGGCTCCAGGAGGAGCAGTCGCGCCTGGCCGCCCACCAGCACCTCGGGCTCTCCGCGATCCAGCGGCTCACCGGGGCCGGCGCCCTGTTCGACACGCTCCTCGTGTTCGAGAACTACCCCGTCGACGCCGACGGGCTGCGCCGCGCGGAACGCTCCGGCGGGCTCACCGTCACCGGGGGCCGCAGCGCGGACGCCACCCACTACCCGCTGACCCTCGCCGTCGTGCCCGGCCGCGGGCTCACCCTCGAATACCGCCCCGACCTCTTCGACGAGTCCGGAGTCCAGGACCTCCTGCGGCGGTTCACCCACATCCTGCGCGATCTCGCCGCGCGTCCCGACGCGCCGGTGCACCGGATCGAGGCGCTGGACGGGGCGGAGCGCGAGCGGATCGTGCGGGAGTGGAGCGGGGCGGACGCGCCGGGCGCGGATGGCGTGGCCGACGAGCGCGACGCGTCCCCTGCGGACGGCGGCTCGCCGAGCGCGCCGGATGCACCGGCAGCCCCCGTGGCGCCGCCGACGACCCTGCCCGGACTCCTCGCCGCCCGCGTCGCGGACGACCCCCTCGCCCCCGCCGTCGTCTGCGGCGCCACGGAGCTGAGCTTCGGAGAGCTCGGCGAGCGGTCGGCCCGGCTCGCCCACGAGCTGATCGCGCGCGGCACCGGCCCCGAGGACGTGGTGGCGCTGATGCTGCCGCGCACCGAGGAGATGCTGGTCGCGCTGTCCGCCGTGCACCTGGCGGGCGCCGCGTATCTGCCGCTCGACCCGGACTACCCCGCCGAGCGGATCGCCTTCATGCTCGGCGACGCGACGCCCCGGCTGCTCCTGACCACCCAGGCTCTGCGGCACCGGGCACCCCGGCCGGACACCTCCGTCCCCGGCGCCCCGGCGCCGGCCACCCCCGCCCCGGAAGTCCTCGCCCTGGACGACCCCGACACCCGCACGGCCCTCGCCCACCGCCCCTCCGCCCTGCCCACCGACACCGACCGCAACCGTCCTCTGCGCCCCGACCACCCCGCGTACGTCATCTACACCTCCGGTTCCACCGGCCTCCCCAAGGGCGTGGTGGTCACCCACCGGGGCCTGGTCAACCTGTTCCACAGCCACCGCCGGGCCCTGTACGAGCCGGTGGTCGAGCGGACCGGCAGGCGGCGGCTGCACGTGGCGCACGCCTGGTCGTTCTCCTTCGACGCCTCCTGGCAGCCCCAGCTGTGGCTGTACCACGGGCACTGCGTGCAGGTGCTCTCCGAGGACGTCCAGCGCGACCCCGTGGCCCTGCACGACCATCTGCGGGCGCACGCCGTGGACTTCGTCGAGGTCGCGCCCTCGATGCTGGCGCAGCTGGAGCAGGCCGGGCTCATGGACGGCGGCCGCTGCCCGCTGCCGCTCCTCGGCGTCGGCGGCGAGGCCGTGCCCGACGCGCAGTGGGCGCGGCTGCGGCGGCTGACCGACACCGAGGTCGTCAACCTCTACGGCCCCACCGAGTGCACGGTCGACTCGCTCCTCGCCCGGGTGCGGGACAGCGACAGGCAGGTCGTCGGACGGCCCGTCGACGGCGCCCGCTGCTACGTCCTCGACGCGGGCCTGCGGCCCGTACCGCCGGGCGTGCCGGGCGAGTTGTACGTGGCCGGTGCCGGGCTCGCCCGCGGCTACCTGGGCCGTCCCGGCCTGACCGCGGAGCGCTTCGTGGCCGACCCCTTCGGCTCGGGCGGCAGGCTCTACCGCACCGGGGACCTGGCCCGCTGGACGGCCGACGGCGCGGTGGAGTTCCTGGGCCGTACCGACGACCAGGTGAAGATCCGCGGCTTCCGGGTGGAGCTGGGCGAGATCGAGACGGTGGCCTCCCGCCATCCGGACGTGGCGCGGGCCGTCGTGGTCGCCCGGGAGGACGGGGGAGTGCGGCGCCTCGTCGCGTACGCCGTGCCGCGCCCCACGGCCGTCCTCGACCCTGCGGCGCTGCGGGCGTGGGTGGCCGGGGAGCTGCCGGACCATCTGGTGCCCGGGGCCTTCGTGGCGCTCGACGACCTGCCGGTGACCGCGCACGGCAAGCTCGACCGGGACCGGCTTCCGGCCCCGGACTTCGGGGGCTCGGCGCTCGGCAGGGAGCCGGAGGGGGAGCGGGAGCGGGCGCTGTGCGCCGCGATGGCACGGGCCCTCGGCCTGCCCCGGGTCGGCGCCGACGACGACTTCTTCGCCCTGGGCGGCGACAGCATCGTCTCGGTGCGCCTGGTGGGCGCGCTGCGCGCCGAGGGCTGGTGGCTCTCGCCGCGGCAGGTCTTCCTGCTGCGCACCCCCGCGGCACTCGCCGGTGCGCTGAGCCGCGACGGTGCCGCGGACGGCGCGGTGGACCGGCGCTGACGGGGCACGCCGGAGGGCGGCTGTACGGAGATCTCCGTACAGCCGCCCGCGAGCGTCGTCAGGGCTGCTGTCGTCAGAGCTTCTTGAGCATGCCCTCGATCTCGTCCACCGCGCCGATGGCGAACGTGTAGTTGGGCATGAGGAAGTGCCGGGAGGTGAACGCGCGGCCCGCCTTCACCGCGGGGACCTTCTTCCAGAGCTTCTGCTTGAGCAACTCCTGGGTGGTGGGCGTGGGCTTGCCGTCGAACTGCACGGGGTAGATCAGCGCGGTGCAGTCGTCCAGGACATCGATCTCCTCGTAGCTCTTGGTGAGGAACCCGGCCTCGTCGGCGGGGATCTTGGCGCCGATCTTCAGGCCGACCTCGCGCATCACGGTCACCAGCGGCGTGCCGAGGAAGAACTTGCCGCTCGGGCCGCCGCTCAGCGGTGCCCAGGTGGAGGTCGCGATCTTCTTGCGGTACGTGCTCCTGACCTCCTTCAGCCGCGTCTCGTACTGCTTCTTCAGCTCGGTGAGACGGTCCTCGCGGCCGACGGCGCGGGCCACCTTGGCGACCTGCTCGTGCCAGAGGGCGCCGCTGTTGCCCCAGTTGAAGTACGCGACGGGGGCGATGTCCCGCAGCGGCTCCGTCTTGGCCTGGTAGAACTGATCGATGATCAGGTCCGGCTTGAGGTTCGCTATCGCCTGGGAGTTGGGCGAACCGGCGGCGCCGATCGTCTTGACGTCCTTGAGCCGCTCGTAGTCCTTCTTCGGCATCAGGGCGGGGACGGCGGTGCCGTCCGGCACGCCCACCGGTGTGAGGCCGAGGTCGATGAGCATCAGGGCGGCGTAGTTGTCCGTGACGACCACGCGCTCGGGCGTCCTGGGCACCTTCACCGTGCCGTTGTCGGTCTTCAGGCTGCGCGTGTCCCCGCCGCCGCCCGCCTTTTTGTCCTTCTTGTCATCCGACGACTCGCTCACGCCACAGGCGGACAGGCCCAGCAGCGCGGCTGAGCCGGTGAGGCCGCCCAAGAGCCGTCTCCGGTCGAGAGACGTGGACATGATGCGTGAACGGGGCATTTCTCGAACTCCTCCGTCGTGCTTGCGGCATGCTCCGCCCGCCCCTTCGGCCGGGCAGGAGAGGTAAGGCTTGCCTAAGTTACAACTACCGAGCAAGATCTAGGGCATCGGCAGAGAAGTTCGCTGTGAGGGGTTCTGAGGAATGAGTGGCGTGTCGGACGAGGGTCAGCACAACGCAAGCCGCCGACCAGGCAGTCTCCATGTGACCCGGGTACGCCGGGTGTCCCGCGTCACACCACGGATGGCCCGGATCACCTTCGGCGACGAGGAGTTGACGCCGTTTCTGAGCAACGGCACGGACCAGCACGTCGCCATGTACTTCTACGACCCCGACGTGCGCCTGCCCCGGCCGTTCACCTCGGAGGCCGCCAAACGCCTGCTGCCCACCGCCCGTCCGCGCCTGCGCCGCTACACCATCCGCAGCCACCGGCCCGAACTCGGCGAGGTCGACATGGACTTCGTCCTGCACGGCGCCGACCAGCTCGCCTCGGGCTGGGCCGAGCGGGCCGCACCGGGCGACGAGGCCATCTGGTTCGGCCCGAGCCCCGCCTACCCGCTCGCGCCGGGACCTGAGTGGACCGTCCTCATCGGCGACGAGACCGCGCTGCCCGCCATCGCCGTCCTCCTCGAAGAACTCCCCCCGGAACACCGGACGTTGGTACTCGTCGAGATCGCCGACAAGGCCGAGGAGCAGGAGCTGACCGTCCGCGACAACGCCGAGGTCCGCTGGCTGCACCGCGACGGCCGCCCCGCCGGGCAACTCCTGTACGAACAGGCCGTGGCGCTCGACCTGCCGCCGGGCCGCGGCCGCGTCTGGGGAGCCGCCGAGCGCGGCACCGTACGCGGGCTGCGCCGCCACTTCGTGCGGGACCGGGGCGTCAGCCGCGCGGACACGCACCTGACGGCCTACTGGACGCGCGGCGAGACGCAGGACAGCGACGTCTGACCACGGGATCCGCACCCCCGTGGGCCGCGCCACCGCGGCCACCCCCACCCCCGAACGACCGACGGAGGTCAACGGAGCCATGCTGGATCTCTTCGCGGGACGGGCGGCATGACGACGGCACCCGCCAGCCCGTCGTCCGCGCCCGCCGGACCCTCGTCACCGGGCGACGGCCCGGCGGCGCCACCCCCCACCGCCGCCGACGCGCTCCGCCTCCTCGGCGGCTGCCTGCGCGGGAGCGCGGGCCTCATCGCCCTGTCCGTGCTCGGCGGCCTCGTCTACCAACTGGCCCTGATCTCCATGCCGTGGATCATCGAACGCGCCGTGGACCGGGGCATCGTCGGACACGACGACGGGGCGCTGCGGGGATGGGCCCTCGCGATCGTGCTCGCCGGCATCGCCGCGGCGGGCGCGGAGATGGTGCTCGGCTGGTTCGCCACCGTCTCCGGGACGCTGCAGGGCAACCGCCTCTACCTCGCCCTCGCCGACCGGGTCTCGCAGCTCGACGCGCGGGCCCTGGTCCGGTTCGGCGAGGGCGACCTCGGCATGCGGGGCACCCGCGACGTCGACCTCGTCCGGATCTGGCTGATGGGCTTCGGCTCCTTCGTCACCGGCGTCATCGGCTTCGTCGTGATGATCGTGGCCATCGTGCGGCTCGACCCGCTGCTCGCCGTGGTCTGCCTGGTGTGTGTGCCGCCGCTGGTGTGGATCAACACGTACTGGTTCCCCAAGCGCTTCGGGAAGGCCAACACGGCGCTGTCCGCCGCGCACGGCAGCCGCGCCGACGCGGTCGAGGAACTGCTCTCGGCCAGTGCCGCGGTGCGGGGCATCGGCGGTGAGCCCGCGCTCGTCCGACGGCACGGCGCGCGGAGCGCCGCGGTGAGCGAGCACACGCTCACCACCGCGCGGGTCTCCGCGAACTGGGCGGCGCTGTCCCCGTTCGTGCCCGCCGTCGCGCTCGCCGCGGGCCTCGCCTTCGGCGGCCTCGCCGTGCTGCGCGGCGGCATGTCGGTGGGCGGCATCGTCGCCTTCGCCGGGTGGATGAGCATGCTGGTCATGTGGGTCGGCGTCCTCACGCTGCGGCTGAGCCAGCTCAGCCAGGCCGTGACGGCGGCCCGCCGCCTCCAGGAAGTCCTCCGGCTCCGGCCCGCACACCCGCTCGCCGGGGAGGGCGGCGAAGCGCTGCCCCGCCACGGCACGCTGACGGCGACGGACGTGTCCGCCGAGGTCGCGGGCCGGACCGTCCTTGCCTCCGTCACCGTCACCGCGCGCCCCGGCGAACTCGTCGCCGTGACCGGGCCGATGGCCTCGGGCAAGACCACCCTCCTCCGCGTCCTCGCCGGACTCGCCGCGCCCGGCACCGGAACCGTCCACTACGGCGGCCTACCCCTCGACGAGGTCCCCCGCGACGCACTCCACGCGCGCATCGCCTTCGTCCCCCAGCGCCCCGTCACGATCAGCGGCACCCTCGCCGAGAACCTGCGCCTGGGCGACGGGTTCACCGACGACGAGCTGCGCGAGGCCTGCCGCGTCGCGGCCCTCGACGACTTCGTCGCGGGGCTGCCCGACGGCCTCGCGACCGAGGTCGGCGAGCGCGGCAGCACGCTGTCCGGCGGCCAGTTGCAGCGCCTCGCCCTGGCCCGTGCGGTGCTGCGGCGCCCCGCCGTGCTCCTCCTCGACGACGTCACGTCCGCCGTCGACGCCGCCACGGAGCGGACCGTCCTTGAGCGGCTGCGCGCCTGGTCACAGCGGACGGCCGTGGTGTGCGCCACGCACCGCCCGGCCCTGCTCGACGCGGCCGACCACGTCGTCACCCTGGAGCCGGCCGACGGCACCACGCCCGAGACGGAAGAGCAGGTGGCCCACGGTGGCTGAACAGCAGCGGCTGACCGCGACCCCCGACCAGCGCGCCGTCCTGCGCCGCGCCTGGCCCCACATGCGCGACCACCGGCGGGCCATCGTCGCCGCGCTCGGCTGCAGCGCCGCCGCGACCGCCACCACCGTGGCGGTGCCTGCCGTGATCGGCACGGGCGTCGACCGCCTCCTGGAGGACGACCGTGGCGGACTGATGACCGCCGTCGCCGTCCTGACGGCCCTGGCGCTCGCCCGCCTCGTCCTGTTCCGGAAGTCGGAGCTGCTGCTCACGACCGTCGGCGAACGCGTCGTGCGCCGCCTGCGCGACCTCGCCGTGGAACGCCTCTCCCGCGCCCCCCTGCGCTTCCTGGAGGCCCACCCCTCCGGCGACCTGCTCCGGCGCACGACGACCGAGATCGCGGACCTGGCGAACTTCGTCCGCGGCCAACTTCCCGACGTCCTCACGGTCGCGGGCTACCTGATCTTCACCACCGTCCTCCTGCTCAGCTACTCGCCCCTGCTGACCCTCGTCCTGCTCGTCGTGTTCGTGCCCGCGATCGTCCTCGTGCTGCGCCTGTTCAAGCGCGTCGCGAACCCGGCCTTCGCCGCCGAGGCCGCCGCCGCGGGCACCGTCGCCACCACCTACCGCGAGCTGGTGCAGTCGCGGGAGATGCTGCAGACCAGCGGCGGCGTCGGCTTCTGGCGCCGCCGCTTCGTCGCCGACGGCGAACACCGCTACCGCAGCGCACGCCGCAGCCAGCGCTCCCTCTTCGTCATCAGCCTCTCCCGCGTCGTCCAGGGCGTCACGACCGCCGTCCTGCTCCTGGTCGGCGGCTGGCTCGCCGACGAGGGCACGATCAGCGTGGGCACCGTGGTCGTCTTCGTCCTGGCCACCCGTCAGCTCTTCGACTCCGCGACCCAGGCCTCGAACCTGGTCGGTCAGCTCCAGCTGACCCTGGTCGGCCTCGCGCGACTCCTGAACCTCCTGGAGACCACGTCGGAGCACCGCCCCCCGACCACCGGGCAGCACCCCACCGACGACCCGGCCGACCACCCCACCGATCAGCACCCCACCGATCAGCCCATGCGGACCGCCGACCGGGGCGCCCTCGAAGCCCACGATGTGCACTACTCCTACGTGACCGCGACCGAGGTCCTGCACGGCCTGTCCCTGCGCATCGAACCGGGCGACCGCATCGGCCTGGTGGGCCCGACCGGCGCGGGCAAGACCACCCTCGCCAAACTCCTCACCGGCCTCTACACCCCCGACTCCGGAACCGTCCGCTACGACGGCGTGGACCTGCGCGACCTGTCTCCCGAGGAACTGCGCACCCGTGTCGTCCTAGTGCCCCAGCGCGTCCACATGATCGACGGCACGGTCCTTGAGAACCTCGGCCTCGTCCCGGGCACCCCGGACGAGTCCCGCGTCCGCACCGCCGTGGAACACCTGGGCCTGACCCCCTGGGTGGCGGGCCTGCCCGACGGCCTCCACACCCGCCTGGGCGGCGGCGAGGGCATGCTCTCGGCGGGCGAACTCCAACTCGTCGGCCTGGTCCGCGCCGCCCTGGTCGACCCGGCGGTGCTCGTCCTCGACGAGGCCACCGCCGACATCGACCCGGACACGGCCCGTCGCCTGGAGACCGCCATCGACACACTCCGCGCGGACCGCACGCTGATCGTCATAGCCCACCGCGAGTCGACCATCAAGCGACTGCCCCGGGTGGTCCACCTGGACGAGGGGTCGGTGCTGGTGCGGTCGTCGTGAGAGGGCGGGGTGGCGGGCGCGGCAACTGACCCTCGTGCAGATCGAGTTGACGTCCCCGTCACCACCCACCCCCACGCCCCCCATCGGTCCGCATGCTGGACGGATTCCGCGAATTTGCCCCTCTTCCCCTCCGAGTTTGGTCTAGACCTTGACAGGTCCAGACCATTTTCGTTTGAGTCGCGGCACCCCCGATGGCGGCGCGGGAGAAGGCTTCCGCCCTGCCCGTAAGGAGAGTTGGCATGATCAGACGCATCACCAGCTTCATGGCCGCGGTGGCCACGATCGGCGCGTTGATCGTCCTGGGCCCGGGCGCCGCCACGGCGTCCGCCGCCGAGTGCGCCGCGCCGTGGAACTCCTCGTCCGTGTACACGGGCGGCAAGTCGGCCTCGTACAACGGGCGCAACTGGACCGCCAAGTGGTGGACCCAGAACGAGACCCCGGGCCGCGCCGACGTGTGGGCGGACCAGGGTGCCTGTGGCGGCGGGACGGACCCGGGCAACCCCGACCCGTCCGGCTTCATCGTCAGCGAGACGCAGTTCAACAAGATGTTCCCGAACCGGAATCCCTTCTACACGTACAAGGGCCTGACCGACGCGCTCGGCGCCTACCCGGGCTTCACGAAGACCGGCAGCGAGACCGTCCGCAAGCAGGAGGCGGCGGCGTTCCTCGCCAACGTCAACCACGAGACCGGCGGTCTCGTGCACATCGTCGAGCAGAACCAGGCGAACTACCCGCACTACTGCGACCGGAACCAGCCCTACGGCTGTCCCGCCGGGCAGGCCGCCTACTACGGCCGCGGCCCCATCCAGCTGAGCTGGAACTTCAACTACAAGGCCGCGGGCGACGCCCTCGGCATCGACCTCCTGAACAACCCGTACCTGGTGGAGCAGAACCCGGCCATCGCCTGGAAGACCGGCCTCTGGTACTGGAACACCCAGAACGGCCCCGGCACCATGACCGCGCACGACGCCATGGTCAACGGCGCCGGATTCGGCGAGACCATCCGCTCCATCAACGGCGCCCTGGAGTGCAACGGCGGCAACCCCGCCCAGGTCCAGAGCCGCATCGACAAGTACAAGGCCTTCACGCAGATCCTCGGCACGACGCCGGGCTCGAATCTGAGCTGCTGACCCCCCGGCCGCGCGATCCGTCCCCGCGCGCGGCCCCTCGCCGGGCGGGCCCGACCCCACGGGCCCGCCCGGCATGCGACTCCGGCTCTCAGGCGCCCGGGCCCGTGCCGACGTCCCGCACGCAGCGGAAGCCGGTGTGACCGCCCCCGCCGTCGACGGCGTCGGCCGTGCGGGCGGCGACCCGGTAGCGATTGCAGTACGAGTCGTGGCACATGTGGGAGCCGCCGCGGACGACCTTGGCGGTGCCCGTGGGCGGGCCCTGGGGGTTGAGGGCGGGGCGCGCGGTGGCACGGCCGGTGGACCACCAGTCGGCGCACCACTCCCAGACGTTGCCCGACATGTTGTGCAGGCCGAAGCCGTTCGGCGCGAAGGCGTCGACCGGGGCGGTGCCGCGGTGGCCGTCGGCGGCGGTGTTCTTCGTGGGGAAGGCGCCGCGCCAGATGTTGCAGCGGTACTCCCCGGCCGGGTCCAGCTCGTCGCCCCAGGGGTAGCGGCGCTGCTCCAGGCCGCCCCGGGCCGCGTACTCCCACTCGGCCTCGGTCGGCAGCCGCTTGCCCGCCCACCGCGCGTACGCCCGCGCGTCGTTCCACGACGTGTGCACCACCGGGTGGTCGCCGCGCCCTTCGGCCGAACTGCCGGGCCCCTCCGGCGCACGCCAGCTCGCGCCCGCCACCGCGCACCACCACGGCGTGTGCTCGGGCCGCGGCGAGACGCGCCGCAGCTCGCCGCGGAGGAAGCCCGCGAAGACGTACGACCAGCCGATCCGCTCGGCGTCGGTCACGTACCCCGTCGCCGCGGCGAAGGCCGCGAAGTCGTCATGGCTCACGGCACACACGTCGATCCGGAACGCGTCCACACGCACCGGCCGCACCGGCCCCTCACCGTCCTCAGGGAACCCCTCGGCGTCCTCCGCGCCCATCAGGAACTCGCCTCCCGGCAAGGTGACCATGCGGTCGTCGCCGGGGGCGGTCACAGACGGGGCGGTACCGGACGGGGCGGTACCGGCGGGGCCGGTCACGGAGAGGGCGGGCGGCGGGGCGGCGGCATCGCGGAGTGCGGCGGCGCCCCGCGGGGCGCAGCAGCTGAAGGGCTGCGGCTCTGGGGCAGGCATGGAGTCCTCCTACAGCGGTGGTGATCTCCAGTGTGGCCGTGCGGGTTCTTGGTGAGGCGGCCGGACTCCGATGGCCCGGACTCCGATGGCCCGGACTCCGATGGGCCGGACTCCGATGGCCGGACTCCATCGGTCGGGCTCCGGTCGGCCGGGGGAGGGGCGGGACCGTCGCGCGTACGCGGGTCAGCTCCACGCCTCTCGTTCCTCGCCGTGGGGATCGTCGACCTGGGTCCACTCGGCGGCGACGCGCATCGTGGCCCTGCGCCCGCCGTCGTACGGGTCCCAGCCGGGGTCGCCGGTCGTGGCGAACCGGATCCAGGCCGCGTGCACGCGGGCGGCGAGGTCCGCGGGCGGCTCGTCCGGGCCGAGCAGAGCGGCCGGGCCGTGCAGCCGGGGGAGGTGCGCGAGGTCGAAGACGAAGGGCAGCTCGACCGTGTGGGCGGCGCCGAGCTGCCCGTCCAGGGCGTGCGAGCGCCAGGCGAACTCGTAGCTGTACGTGGCCGACCCGGGGTGGGCGGCGTGCGCGTCGGCGAGGGCCCGGGTGCCCGCCCCGAACAGCGCGTCGGCCATGACGGCGGACCGCAGCTCGGCGGAGGACGCCTCGGGGCGTGCCGTGCGGTACGTCTCGACGAGTCGCGCCGCGTCGTGGTGCGCGCGTGCCGCCGCCTCGTGGACGTCCTCGGCGGTCGAGGTGGCGTACGCGCCGACGGGGACCAGATAGAGGTTTCCCTCCTCGGCGTTGGTCCCGATCAGGAGGTCCACGTCGGTGCCGAGGCCGGTGGCGACGGAGGTGGCGGGCTGGGTGTCGAGGACCAGGCTGAAGGGGCTGAGCCCGAGCAGCGGGTCGCGGTGCGTCGCGGTCCGCAGGTCGATGCCGCCGAGCCGGGTGGCGGCCTCGACCAGACGCTCGTCGGAGATGCCCGCGAAGGCGTCGACATGGGGCTCGACGCCCAGACGCCGGGCGGCTGCCGCGGTGACGCGGGCGGCCTGCTCGGTGGTGAACGCTCCGAGGCCGCTGCCGCTCTGGACGATCGCCCGCCGGAGGAGTCCCTTGGCCTCGGGCGCGGCGAGGACGCCGCCGACGAGGGTCGCCCCGGCCGACTGCCCGAAGAGGGTGACCCGGCGCGGGTCGCCGCCGAACGCGGCGATGTTCTCCTGGACCCAGCGCAGCGCGGCGACGACGTCGAGCAGCCCGCGGTTCGCGGGCGCACCGGGGAGGTCGAGGAACCCGGCCATGCCGAGCCGGTAGTTGAGGGTGACGAGCACGACGCCGTCGCGGGCGAAGGCGGAACCGTCGTACAGCGCGGACCGCGTCGACCCGGCGACGAATCCGCCGCCGTGGACGAACACCATGACGGGCAGGTCACCGCCTCCGACAGCGGGCGTCCAGACGTTGACCGTGAGGTGGTCCTCGCCGCGGCTCCAGCCGGCGCCGAAGTAGGGCGACATGTCCACGGCGCCGAGTTCGCGCGCGGACTGCGGCGCGGTGGGCCCCGGGGCGGTGGCGTTCCGCACGCCGTCCCAGGGCTCGTGCGGCCGGGGCGGCGCGAAACGGGCGGCGCCGCGGGGAGGGGCGGCGTAGGGGATGGTGAGGAAAGCGGCGACGCCGTCCTGGCGCAGGCCGCGGACGGACCCTTGCGCCGTGGTCACCACGGGGTCGGGTTGGTGGTTCACGGGGGTGCCTCTCCGGTCTCAGGACTGCTCGGCGTACGGGGTGAAGGGGGCCCAGCCCTTGATGGCGAACTTGTCGGCGTCGCGCGTCACTTCCGCGGCGCCGTGGCCGCCCAGGTGCGCGGGGATCACGAGTGCGTTGTGGTCGGCCGCCCAGCCGAGGACCTTCCTGCGGGTCGCGCGGGCGCCCGCGGGGTCCTCGCAGAAGCAGCTGTTGGCATCCGGCTCCAGGACCTGCGCCGGGCTGTGCAGCATGTCGCCCACGAAGACCGCCCGGTCCGTCCCGGAGCTGAGGGTGAGGACGGAGGAGCCGGGGGTGTGCCCGGGAGCCGCGTCCAGACGGAGGCCGGCGTCGATCCGGTGGGAGTTCTCCCACAGCAGCGTCTGACCGGCCTCGTGCACCGGGGCCACGCTGTCCTCGAAGACGTTCTGGTTGCCGCGGCCGAGCAGCGGCTTGTGGCCGTTCACGGGATTCCAGAAGTCGAAGTCGTCCTTCGGCATCAGATAGGTGGCGTTGGGGAACGTGGGCACCCAGCGCCGCCCTTCCAGACGGGTGTTCCAGCCGACGTGATCGACGTGGAGATGCGTGTTGATCACGACGTCCACGTCCTCGGGCTCGACACCGGCCCGGGCGAGATTCGCCAGGAAGTCCGTGTCGAGGCGGCTCCAGACCGGCGCGTACGGGCGCTCCTTGTGATTTCCCACCCCGGTGTCGACGAGAATGGTCCTGCCCTCGCTGCGCAGCAGCCACGTCTGGATCGCGGAATGCACGACATCGGTGTCGGCGCCCAGGAAATGCGGGGCCAGCCAGGAAGCGCCGTCGTCCCACACTCCCTTCGGGATGTCCGGGAAAAAGGTCGCGGGCGTCAGGTCGACGGAGCCGAAGTATTCCCGTACCCGGGTGATGCTGACGGCGCCGAGCGTGATTGTTTCCATGCGGAATCCTTGGGAATTCGGGGGATTTCCCGAACCGTACGACCGGCATCGGCGTGCGCGGTATGCGTCAGGTGACTGCACCTGGGCGCCGTGCCCGCACCCGCGCACAGGGCCCGCCCCCACCCGTGCGGCCGCTTGTAGCCTGGGCGGGCAAGGCAGGGGACTCCTGTCGGGAAGCCACCATTCCTGGAGACTCCGTGGACGAGCACACAGGCGGCCTGGGCGCGGACACGGGACGGGCTCCGGATCCGGATCCGGGGGAGCCGTTCCTCGGCCGGGACGCGGAGCTCGCGCGCCTCTTCCGCGCGGTGGACCCGGCGTCGGCCGACCCGGTGCTGATGCTGGTCGGCGACGCGGGCACGGGGAAGAGCGCGCTCCTCGACCGCGCGGTGCGGAAGGC
Source organism: Streptomyces alboflavus (assembly GCF_000716675.1). Classification (GTDB taxonomy): domain Bacteria; phylum Actinomycetota; class Actinomycetes; order Streptomycetales; family Streptomycetaceae; genus Streptomyces; species Streptomyces alboflavus. Next base: position 196,515 of record NZ_JNXT01000008.1, on the reverse strand, counting down.
CGAGGCAGGCGGCGCCCGCGTCCTGCGCGCCGGGGGAAGCGAGGCGGAGTCGAGCCTCGCGTACGCCGCGCTGCACCAGTTGCTGCGGCCGGTCGCGGCCGAGGTGGACGCACTGCCGGAGAGACAGCGCGCGGCGCTTCACACCGCATTCGGTACGGGACCGGAGGCGTACGACCGATTCCGCGCGGACCAGGACGCGGGCCGGGCCCCGGCCGCCCCCGACCTCATGCTGATCGGAGTCGCCGTCCTGAGCCTGCTGTCCGCCCTGGGCGACCACCACCCCGTGCTCGTGGTCCTCGACGACGCGCAGTGGTGCGACCGCGCTTCCCTGGACGCCTTGTCCTTCGCCGCCAGACGGCTCGAAGGCGAACCGGTCACGATGCTGATCGGAGCCCGTGCCGACGATCAGCTGCCGGGATTCGACCGCCGCCTGCCGACGCTCGCCCTGGGACCGCTCGATCCCACCGCGGCGGCAAGGCTCCTCGACCTCCAGCCGCAGCGCCCCACCGGCCGCACCAGGCAGCGGATCCTCGACCAGGCGGGCGGCAACCCGCTGGCACTGGTGGAACTCACGAGGGCGGCCACCGCACCCTCCGCCACCGCACCCGACGCCGCCGGGCCGCCGCCCGCAGGCCCGCTCCCGCTCACCGCGCACCTGGAGCGGATCTTCGCCGCCCGCCTGACCGGCCTCCCCGCCACCACCACGCGGGCCCTGCTGCTCCTGGCCGCCATGGACAGCGCCGACTCCGCGCCCGCCGTCCTGGCCGGGCTGCCACGCGCCGATGACGAGGCCTGGCCGCCCGCCGAGCAGGCCGGGCTCGTCCGCCGGACGGGCCGGGACGTCCGGTTCCGGCACCCGCTGGTCCGGTCCGCCGTCTATCACTCCGCGTCCCCGGACGCCCGGCGCGAGGCTCACCTCAGGCTCGCCGGGATGCTGCGCGACGAGCCGGACCGGCGCGCCTGGCATCGGGCCGCCGCCTGCCCGGGCCCGGACGCGGCCGTGTCGGCGGACCTGGAGCTGACCGCCGCACGGGCCCTCCGACGCGGCGGGCACACGGCGGCGGCCAAGGCCCTCGAGCGCGCGGCGGAGCTCGCGCCGCGCCGCGAGGACAGCGCCCGGCTGCTCGTCGAAGCGGCGTCGGCGGCCGTGTTCACCGGAGACATCACCTGGGTCGAGCAACTGACCGCCGGGGCACGCGCCCGCACGGACGACGCGGCACTCCTGACCGCCGCCGCCGTGCAGGCCGGACGCCTCGCGGTCCTGACCGTCCGGCACGCCGTGGTGTTCTCCCGACTGGCCGACACGGCCGAGCAGTTGACGCCCGCACAGCCCGCCGCCGCACTGGACCTGCTGTCCGGCGCCGCCGTGGTCTCCTTCTACTCCGGGGACGACGCCCAGCGTCACCGCGTCCAGGACCTCCTGCGGAGCCTTCCCGACGACGCCTCGCTCACGGACGTACGCACCTGGGTGAAGGCCGTATCGGACCCCGTCTCCGACCGGGCCGAACTGCTGCGGCTGCTCCCGCAGTTGGCCGCCGAAGTACGGACCCGGCCCGAGCGGCTCACCACCGTCGGGATCATGGCGTGGCTCCTGGACGAGACCCCGCGGGCCGTCCGGGCCTTCGACGAGGCCTTCGACCGCTGGCAGACCCAAGGGGCGCTGCCGGAGGGCCTGGGCGGCGCCGTCGCCTGGGCCTATGTGGAACGAGGCAGGTGGGACCAGGCCCGCGAGGCCTGCGCCCGCACCACCGCGGTCGGCCGCGCCGCCGGCCTCGACCACGCCGTGGCCTGCGCGGCCGCCGTCGACGCGACGGTCCTTGCGTACCAGGGCGACGCGGCGGCGGCCCGCGCCCGTGCCGAGGAGGCGCTCGCCCTGGTCGACCCGCTGGAGAGCCGCTCGGTCGCCGTCTACGCCCGGCGCGCTCTCGGTGCCGCGGCGGCCGCGGCGGGCGCCCACGAGACCGCGTACGACCAACTCCGCACGGTCTTCACGGCAGTCGGCGCGCCCGTCCACCACCACGCCTCCTACCCGGCCCTCGCGGATCTGGCCGCCGCCGCGGTGCGCTGCGGCCGCCGCGCGGAGGCCACCGCGGTCGTCGAGCGCGCGGTACACGCCCTGGCGGACAACGCCTCCCCCCGGCTGCGGGCACTGATCAGCCGGGCCCGTGGCCTCCTGGCGGACCCCGAGGACGCCGAGGCGCACTTCAGGGCGGCCCTGGCGGACCCGGAACGGGAGCACTGGCCCTTCGAGCACGCCCAGACCCTCCTCGACCTCGCCGAGTGGCTGCGGCGCCGACGGCGCGTCGCGGAGGCACGCGGTCCCGCTCACTGCGGCCCTGGAGACCTTCCGCCGCCTGGGCGCCCGCCCGTGGACCGAGCGCGCCCGCGCCGAGTCGCGCGCCGCGGGCCTCGACGTCACGGCCCCGACCCCCGACGCGCTGGCCGAACTCTCCCCGCAGCAGCGGCAGATCGTCCGGCTCGCCGCCCGCGGACTGACCAACCGCGAGATCGGCGAGCAGCTGTTCCTCTCCCCGCGCACGGTCGGCTCGCACCTCTACCGCAGCTTCCCCAAACTGGGCATCACCGCCCGCGCCCAGCTCCGCGACCTCATCGAGGGCCCCGTCACGGCGGTCGGCCCCGAGGGGTAGGGGCAGCAGCCGGTGGCGGCCCGGATGCGCCCTCAGGAAGGTCTGGGCACGCCACGCGGTCCGCCCCGATCTAGGCTCCTCGTATGAAAGCCCCCGCTCCACCCGCACGCCGCGTCGCCCTGGCCGCCACCGCTCTCCTCGCTGTCGTCGCCGTCGTCCTCGGCGTGGTCCTGACCGGCGGTGACGACTCGGACAGCGGAGGCGGCGACGCTGCCGACGGCGGGCTCAGCGCCGAGCAGCGCCGCCGGGCGGACCAACTCGTGAGCGTCTTCGAGAACGGCACCACCAAGATCCAGTACGGGTACGCGGAGAACCTCGACGATGGCCGTGGCGTCACCGCCGGCCGGGCGGGCTTCACCACGGACGACGGCGACGCCCTCGAAGTGGTGCGCGCCTACACCGACAAGAAGCCGGACAACCCCCTCGCCCGCTTCCTCCCCGCGCTCAAGCGCCTGGCCGACGGGGACGGGGCCGACGGGGGTGACTCCGACGGCTCCCGCCCCCTCCCCGACGCCGACTACATCGCCGCGTGGAAGCGCGCCGCCGCCGACCCCGTGTTCCGCGAGGTGCAGGACGCCCAGGTCGACGACCGTTACTTCACCCCCGCCCTGCGGGCCGCCGACAAGGCCGGGCTCAGGAGTCCGCTGGCCGTCGCCGAGCTGTACGACGCCTCGATCCAGCACGGGAACGGCTCCGACGGCGACGGCCTGCCCGCGCTGGTCCGGCGGACGACGGCGCAGGCCGGCACCCCCGCCGAGGCGGGTGAGAAGGCGTGGCTGGACGCGTTCTTCGACGTACGCGTCCACGATCTGACCCACCCCGTGAACGCCGACACGGCCGTCGAGTGGCGCATGTCCGTCGACCGCGTCGAAGCGGTGCGGCGGCTCGCCGAGAGCGGCCACCGGGACCTGGACGGGCCGTTCACCGTCACCGCCTTCGGCAGCCGCTATTCGATCCGCTGACGGGCGACCGCACAGCCACGTGCTGACGGGCGACCGCGGGGCTGTCAGCCGGCCGGCGGCCGCTCGACCGGCGGCCGCTCGGCCGTCGGCGGCGCGGGCGTTCCGGAGACCAGCGAGGCGATGTGCGCGAGGCTTTCCGGGGCGGTGCGCGGAGGCTCCCACCACACCAGATGCGCCGCCGCCGAGTCCGCCGGTTCGAGGATCTCCCACGCCTCGGCGATCAGCCCGTCGTCGAACCGCCAGATGTCGACGCCCGTGATCTCGGCGCCGGTGCCGGGGTGGTGGCGCCGTGAGTGCATCACGACGTGGTCGCCGTCGGCCAGCAGGTGCAGGACGTCGACCCGCATGTCGCCGAGCGGCGACGCGCGGACGGCGGCGAGCCACTCCGCCTTCGTACGGGAGGTCGCGTCCGGCCGGTGATGGACGAAGTCGTCGCTCAGCACCTTGCCGAGCGCGTCGACGTCGCCCGTGCCGACCAGCTCGGCCAGTGCCCGCTGGACGATGAGCTTGTGGTCGGCGTTCTGCTTGCCCGTGTTCTGCTTGCCCGTGTTCTGCGTGGTCATGGGCCGCAGTGTCGCCACCGCCGCGCGGCCTGTCGATGAACTCCGATGTCATGGCGGGCGGCGCCACCGGGACGTAGCCTCGGTGACCGTGGACACGGTGGGGGAGCTCCTGCGGCAATGGCGGCGGCGTCGGCAGCTGAGCCAGCTCGATCTGGCGCTCGCCGCCGACGTCTCGGCCCGGCACGTCAGCCTCGTCGAGACCGGCAAGTCCCGCCCGAGCGCCGACATGGTCCTGCGGCTCGCGGACCAGCTCGACGTGCCGCTGCGCGAGCGCAACAGGCTGCTGCTCGCCGCCGGGTTCGCGCCCCGGTACGCCGAGCGGCCGCTCGGCGACGACGCGCTCGCGGCGGCGCGGGACGCGGTCGAGCGGGTGCTGCGCGCGCACGAGCCGTACCCGGCCCTTGTCTTCGACCGCCGGTGGAACATCGTGCTGACCAACCGCGCCGTCGACCCGTTCTTCGCGGGCGTCGCCCCCGAGCTGCTGCGCCCGCCCGTCAACTTGCTCCGCCTCGGCCTCGACCCGCGCGGCCTCGCCCAGTACGTCGTCAACCAGACCGACGTACGCGCGGTGTTCCGCACCCGCGTCACCCGTCAGCTCGCCGCCGCCCCCGACGCCGAACTCACCGCGCTCTACGAGGAGTTGTTCGCCCCCGACGCCGAGGACGCGGGCCCGCACGTGGACTCCGACGTCCTGATCCCGATGATCATCCGCTTCGACGGCCGCGAACTGCGGCTCTTCTCGACCATCACCACGTTCGGCACGCCCATGGACATCACCCTGGACGAGGTCGCGATCGAGTCGTACTACCCGGCGGACGCGGAGAGCGCCGCCTACTTCACGGAGTCACGGGACGGGAACCAGGACCGGGACGCCGCACGCCAGGGCGAGCAGCGCGTCGACGACGGCGGCGGTGGGCCTACCTGCCGCGGAGGCACCCGATGGAAGGTCGAACTTGCGTCGGGTTAGCATATGAGCGCCGCCTAGCTCGAAAGATACTCCTGTGACTGTCAATGACGACTCGTTCACCAATTGGAAGAACCGCGAGGAGATCGCGGAGTCGATGATCCCGATCATCGGGAAGCTGCACCGCGAGCGGGACGTCACCGTCCTGCTGCACAGCCGCTCCTTGGTGAACAAGTCGGTGGTCAGCATCCTCAAGACGCACCGGTTCGCCCGGCAGATCGCCGGCGAGGAGCTCTCGGTCACCGAGACCCTGCCGTTCCTGCAGGCCCTCACCGCGCTCGACCTCGGCCCTTCGCAGATCGACATCGGCATGCTGGCCGAGACGTACCGGGCCGACGACCGCGGTCTGACGGTCGCGGAGTTCACCGCCGAGGCCGTCGCCGGTGCCACCGGCGCCAACAAGATCGAGTGCCGCGAGGGCCGCGACGTCGTCCTGTACGGCTTCGGCCGCATCGGCCGCCTCGTCGCCCGGCTGCTCATCGAGAAGGCCGGTTCCGGCAACGGGCTGCGGCTGCGGGCCATCGTCGTCCGGCGGGGTGGCGATCAGGACATCGTCAAGCGCGCCTCGCTGCTGCGCCGTGACTCCATCCACGGCCAGTTCCAGGGCACGATCACCGTCGACGAGGCGAACAGCACGATCATCGCCAACGGCAACGAGATCAAGGTGATCTACGCGGGCGACCCCTCGGAGGTCGACTACACGGCGTACGGCATCAAGGACGCCATCCTCATCGACAACACCGGCAAGTGGCGCGACCGCGAGGGCCTCTCCCAGCACCTGCGCCCCGGCATCGACAAGGTCGTCCTGACCGCCCCCGGCAAGGGCGACGTGCCCAACATCGTGCACGGCGTCAACCACGACATGATCAAGCCGGACGAGCGGATCCTGTCCTGCGCGTCCTGCACGACCAACGCGATCGTCCCGCCGCTGAAGGCGATGGCGGACGAGTACGGCGTCCTGCGCGGCCACGTGGAGACCATCCACTCGTTCACCAACGACCAGAACCTCCTTGACAACTACCACAAGGCGGACCGCCGCGGCCGTTCCGCGCCGCTGAACATGGTCATCACCGAGACCGGCGCCGCATCGGCCGTCGCCAAGGCGCTGCCCGACCTGAAGGCGCCGATCACCGGCAGCTCCATCCGCGTCCCGGTGCCGGACGTCTCGATCGCGATCCTCAGCCTGACGCTGGGCCGCGAGGCCACCCGCGACGAGGTCCTCGACCACCTCCGCGAGGTCTCGCTGACCTCCCCGCTGCGCCGCCAGATCGACTTCACCAGCGCCCCCGACGCGGTCTCGAACGACTTCATCGGCTCGCGCCACGCGTCGATCGTCGACGCCGGCGCCACCAAGGTCGACGGCGACAGCGCGATCCTCTACCTCTGGTACGACAACGAGTTCGGCTACTCGTGCCAGGTGATCCGGGTCGTGCAGTACGTCTCCGGGGTGGAGTACCCGACGTACCCGGCCGTGGCGGTCTGAGTCCGCGGCACCATGTGAGCGTCCGGAGTCCCGGGCGGAGGGAAGGCGCGAGCCGTCCCTCCGCCCGGGACTTTTTCGTGGGGTCGTTCGGGTGATGCTTTGGTATTTGCCTAAAGATCTTAGGTGTGCGCATAATTGATTTCGTTGAAAGGGGAGATCGTTATGGTGCGCGCAGGACTGACAGTGGCACGGCTGACGCAGGCCGGGGCCGAGCTGGCCGACGAGGTCGGCTTCGAGCAGGTGACCGTCTCGGCGGTCGCCCGACGGTTCGACGTCAAGGTCGCGAGCCTGTACTCGCACCTGAAGAACTCCCACGACCTGAAGACCAGGATCGCCCTGCTCGCCCTGGAGGAACTGGCCGACCGCGGCGCCACCGCCCTGGCCGGACGCGCCGGCAAGGACGCCCTGACCGCCTTCGCCGACGTCTACCGCGACTACGCACACGAGCACCCCGGCCGCTACACCGCGGCCCGCTTCCGGCTCGACCCCGAAGCGGCCGCCGCCAGCGCCGGAGCCAGGCACGCCCAGATGATGCGCGCGATCCTGCGCGGATACGACCTGACGGAGCCGGACCAGACGCACGCCGTCCGGCTCCTCGGCAGCGTCTTCCACGGCTACGTCAGCCTGGAGGCCGCCGGCGCCTTCAGCCACAGCGCCCCCGACACCGAGGAGTCCTGGTCCCGGATCGTGGACGCCCTCGACGCGCTCCTGCGGAACTGGCCCGCGCCCGCGCTCTGACCCTTCCGCGGCCCGGGAGTCCGAGGCCGTGACCGGTCCGCGTCCCGACTGCTCGGGGCGCCCCGCCCGGAACGCCTCCCGCTGCCCCACCCGACTCGACCAACAGGCTGAGACATCATGACCACCCCGCACACCCCGCCCACGTCCACCCCCATGTCGAACCCCATATCCACCCCCATATCGACCCCCATCACCGCCGACCTCCTCCACGGCGCCCTCGACCTGGAGCGCACCGCGCACGGCGTCCTCCCGCACCGGCTGCCCGACCGGGCCCGCGCCCAGAACACCGACGGACAGCTCGCCATGGCGGAGTCCCAGCCCGCCGGTGTCCGCCTCGTCCTGCGCACCCGCGCCACCGCCGTCGAACTGGACACGCTGCCCACCAAGCGCGTCTACGCCGGCGCGCCGCCCCGCCCGGACGGCGTGTACGACCTCCTGGTCGACGGTCGCCTCACCCGGCAGGCCAGTGCGACCGGCGGCAACACCCTGACCATCGACATGACGGCCGGGAGCGCCGAGCACCGGCCGGGCACCGTCGGCACCCTGCGCTTCACCGGGCTGCCGGAGCGGCTGAAGGACGTCGAGATCTGGCTGCCGCACAACGAGACCACCGAGCTGGTCGCCCTGCGCACCGACGCCCCCGTCGAGCCCGTGCCGGACCGGGGCCGCAAGGTCTGGCTGCACCACGGCAGTTCGATCAGCCACGGCTCCGACGCCGCGAGCCCCACCACGACCTGGCCCGCACGCGCCGCCTCCCTCGGCGGCGTGGACCTGATCAACCTGGGCTTCGGCGGCGGCGCCCTGCTCGACCCGTTCACCGCCCGCGCCCTGCGCGACACCCCCGCCGACCTGATCAGCGTCAAGATCGGCATCAACGTGGTCAACGCCGACCTGATGCGCCTGCGCGCCTTCGGCCCGGCCGTCCACGGCTTCCTCGACACCGTCCGCGAGGGCCACCCCACCACCCCGCTCCTCGTGGTCTCGCCGATCCTGTGCCCCATCCACGAGGACACCCCCGGCCCGAGCGCCCCGGACTTCGCCGGCATGAGCGAGGGGCGGCTGCGCTTCCAGGCGATGGGCGACCCGGCGGACCGCGCGAGCGGGAAGCTGACCCTCGGTGTCATCCGCGACGAGCTGGCCCGGATCGTGGAGCGGCGCGCCGCCGACGACCCGCACCTGTCCTACCTCGACGGACGCGACCTCTACGGAGAGGCCGACTACGCCGAACTGCCGCTGCCCGACGAGCTGCACCCGGACGCCGCGACCCACCGCCGCATCGGCGAACGCTTCGCGGACCGCGCCTTCGCGGCCACCGGGCCCTTCGGGACGGGCGATTGAGATCGGATCCGACCGCATCTGACGGGACCGGTGCCATGGTGGGCCGCCCTGGTGAAGTGTCCCGGGCGCGGGCGGCGCCGCCGCTAGCGTGGACGGGCAGGGGCCAGGCGTGCGGATCACGGAGGCCGGGCCCGTGCATTGCGGTGAGCGGGTTCAGGGGCGGGGTGGGGCGTGGAGTGGTCCGAGCCGTCGCGTTCCGTGTCGGTCGGCGTCGCCAGGGCGGACGGCCGGGTCACCATCCGCGTGGCCGGTGAGCTGGACATCGCCTCCGTGCCGGTCCTGGCCCGCGAACTCCACCGCGCCGTGGAACGGCCCGTGGGCCGCACGTCGCTGGACCTGAGCCGGGTGACGTTCTGGCGGGACGGCCGGGGTGGACCTGCTCCTCGACGCCCGGCTGCGGGCCGCCGCCGCGGGCGGCAGCCTCGCGGTGGAGCGGGCCCACAGCGCGGTGCTGCGCCCCCTGCGGAGCTGCGGCGACGTCGAGGGCCTGCGGATCGCCCGGGAACTGGCGACGGCACCGCTGTCGGCGAGCGAGCAGGCCCTGCGGCTCTCCGTGGTGTCGGCGGCACTCTCGGCCGCGTTCGAGATCACCGGGGCGCCGATGGGCAACGCCCAGGTGCACGACCCGGCGGGCGGCGTGCTGCGGATCGTGGCCCAACGAGGCTTCCACCACCCGTTCCTGACGTTCTTCGAGACGGTGGCCGACCGGGAGACCGCGTGCGGGGTGGCCGCGCAGGACCGCAAGCCCGTCCTCGTCGAGGAGGTGGCCGCATCCCCGGTCTTCCTCGGCGCCCCGGCCCTCGACGTCCTGGAGGAGGCCGGCGTCGGCGCGTGCGCCTCGGTCCCGATCACCTCCGGCGACGGCGCGCTGATCGGCGTGGTGTCCACCCACCACGCGCAGGCGACGGAGTGGGCGGACGAGCAGCGCCGGGCCCTGGAAGGACTCGCCCGCGCCGCCCACCTCCTGTGCTGACAGCGTCCACCGGCACCCCGGCACCGGGCGCGTCCGACCCGGCCGAACGACGCTTCGCGCGCTGTCAATACCGTCCACCCGACGATCGGTGAGCCGGGCAGCCGCATGGTCCCGGCGGGCGGCGACTTCTAGCGTCGTGACCTACAGAAAGTCGCGTTCGACACAAGGAGCACCATGCGCGTCCCGTCAACGGTCGGCCTCGGCCTGGGTCTTGCCGGACTACTCACCGCCGCCGTGCCCGCCGCCGCCACCCCGCAGCAGCCGGCCGGCCGCGACGCCGTCCCGCAGCGGCAGCACCTGGCCTGGGGCCCCTGCTCGGCGGCACAGACCGAGCTGAACGAGGCGGGGGCGCAGTGCGCCAAGGTGACGGTGCCGCTGGACTACGCCGACCCCCGCGGGCGGACCATCCAGATCGCGATCTCCCGGATCAAGGCCACCTCCCCGGACGCCCGGCGCGGCATCCTGCTCTCCAATCCCGGCGGACCCGGCGGCCCCGGCCTCGCCAACACCCTCGCGCTCCGCCCCGCGTTGAAGGACGTCGCCGACCAGTACGACCTGATCGGGTTCGACCCGAGGTTCCTCGGCGAGAGCAGCCCCGTGCGCTGCGCCCCGGCCGGACCCCCGCGCCCGCCCGGCCCCGTCACCACGCCCCGCGCCGACTTCGACGCCTCCGTGGACTCCGCGCGGGACACGGCACGGCGCTGTCAGGAGCACGGGGACAACGCCGCGCTGCTGCCGCACGCCTCGACGCGGAACGTCGCCCGGGACATGGACGCGATCCGCGCCGCCCTCGGCGAGCCCAGGCTCTCGTACTACGGCGTCTCCTACGGCGCGGACCTCGGCGCCGTCTTCACACAGATGTTCCCCCGCCGCGCCGACCGCGTGATCATCGACTCCTCCACCGACCCGGCGGCCACCCAGTACGAGCTGTTCCAGCGCGCGGGCGGCCCGCTGGAGGACGGCCTCGACGAGTGGGCCGCCTGGGCCGCCCGCCACCACGACCGGTACGGGCTCGGCCGGACCGGCGCCCAGGTGCGGGCGACCGTGCAGAAGCTGCTCGACGGAGCCGAGCGCCGCCCCGTGGAGGTCGCGGGCCAGCGGATGAACGCCCCGGTCATGCGGCTCCTGCTGCGCCAGCTCGTCCAGCACCAGGAGAGCGACCCCGCGCTCGCCTCCGTGGTGCGCGACCTCGTCGCCGCCGCCGCGGGCAAGCTCACCGAGCCAGGACCCGAACTCGCCGCCCTGCTCGCGCTCCTGAACTCGCCCGACCTCGGCGACAGCATGGTCGGCGGCGCCCTGTTCATGTGCGGCGACGGCGGCTGGCCCGCCGGGGGCTGGCCGAAGGACCCCGAGACGTACTGGCGCAACACCGTCAAGAGCCGGGCCACGCAGCCGGTGTTCGGCCCGGTCGTCAACGGCATGATCGCGCCGTGCGCGTTCTGGAAGTCGCCGCCGCGCGAGCCGGGCACCACCATCCACAACAAGGTGCCCGTCCTCATGCTCCAGGCGACCCGCGACAACAACGTCCCCTACGAAGGCGCTCTCGCCCTGCACCGCAAGCTCAAGGGATCACGCCTGGTGACGGCCGACATCCGCTCCCACGGCGTGTACGGGCGCGGCTCCGAGGGCCACCGTCCCGTCCCGTGCGCCGACGACGCCGTCAACGACTACCTCCGCGACGGCACCCTGCCCGCCCGCGACCTCACCTGCGCCCCCGAGGGAGCGACCCGATGAGCGCCCACGGGCCCGTGTTCAGCAGGCGCGGCGGCATGGTCGCCGTCGTGTCCGCCGCCACGGCCGTCATCGCGGGCACCGGTACGGTACGCGCCACCGCCCGCCCCGCCGCGGCCCAGGGGCGCGACCCCCTCCAGGCCGACGTCGACGCGATCCGCGCGACCGGGACCACCGGTGTGCTCGCCGAGGTGCAGGACGAGCACGGCCGCCGCACCGCCCGGGCCGGTGCGGCGGACCTGACGGGGGACCGGCCGGTGCCCTGGGACGCGTACTACCGCATCGGCAGCGACACCAAGCCCTTCACCGCCACCGTCGTGCTGCAACTGGCCGGTGAGGGAAGGATCGGCCTCCACGACACCGTCGACCGGTGGCTGCCGGGCCTGGTCGAAGGACACGGCAACGACGGCCGCAGGATCACCCTCACCAACCTGCTCCGCCACACCAGCGGCCTCAACGACTACGTGGCCGTCGGGGGCGGCGCGGACGACTTCACGCCCGCGGGCTACCTCAAGGGACGCTTCCGGGTCACCCCGGCCCGCGAGCAGGTGGCCGCCGCCGTGAGCCGCCCGCCGCTGTGGCTGCCGGACGCCGCCGACCCGGCGCGGGAACAGCGCTGGGGCTACTCCAACACCAACTACGTGCTCCTGGGCCTCGTCGTGGAGAAGGTCACCGGGAACCCCTGGGCCCAAGAGATCCACGAACGCGTCATCGCTCCGCTCGGCCTCAGGCACACCCTGGTCCCCGGCACCTCGGCGTACGTACCGCAGCCGACCGCGACCGCCTACACCCAGTTCCCCGGCGGCGCCCGGCTGACCGACACCTCCCTCGCCACCGGCGGCGGCGCGGACGGCGGCATCATCAGCACCACCCACGACCTCGCCGTGTTCCTGCGCGCGCTGCTCGGCGGCCGGCTGCTGCGCCGGCCCCAACTGGCCGCGATGAAGCAGACCGTGGCGGCCCCCGACTGGATCCAGGCCGACGGCGTGCGCTACGGCATGGGCATCGCGTGGCGGCCGGGCGGCGGCGGGTCCGGTGGTGGTCGGTCCGCGCGGGGCCGGGACGAGGGCGTCTGGTTCCACGGCGGCACCCACCTCGGGATCGTCTCAGAGAGCGGCGTCACGGCGGACGGCAGCCGCGCCGCGACCGTCGCCGCCTTCACGCTGCGGACCGACGAACGGGGGGAGGCGCAGGCCAGGGCGGCGCTCCGGCTCGTGGACCGGGCGCTGCGACGCTGACGGCGACCGTCCGGTCCTTGGAACAGGAGTCCGTATCCGGCGGGCAGGGGCCATGATGGGACCGACCAGGGGCGGCGCCCGCGCGGCGCCGCCCGCGAAGAACGGTGTCCTCCGCCGGTCCGCCGGCCCGACGGCCCGCGGACGCCCCTGGTGCCCCGGATGCCGTACGACCGTCCCCGAGGAAGAAGCCCGCATGACCACGACCGCGCAGGTGCCCGCCGACTCCGTCCCGCCGGCTGTACGCCTGGAGGAGGCCCGGCGCGACTACGCCGACCTGCTCGGCCAGGGGCTCGCCCTCGACCTGACGCGCGGCAAGCCCTCGCCCCGGCAGCTCGACCTCGCCGCGGACCTCCTGAGCCTGCCCGGCGACCGGTACACCGCGGCCGACGGGACCGACTGCCGCAACTACGGCAGCCCCGACGGACTGCGGGAACTGCGCGAGATCTTCAGCGGATTCCTCCAGACCCCGGTCGACCAGCTCCTCGCCGTCGGCAACTCCAGCCTGGAGCTGATGCACGACTGCATCGTGCACGCCCTCCTCGGCACCCTGCCCGGCGCGGAGCGGCGCTGGGCCGACGAGGAGCGGATCGCGTTCCTGTGCCCCGTCCCCGGCTACGACCGGCACTTCGCGCTGTGCGAGCGCTACGGCATCGACATGATCCCCGTCCCGATGACCGCCGCGGGCCCCGACCTCGCCGAGGTGGAGCGCCTCGTGGCCGCCGACCCCGCGATCAAGGGCATCTGGTGCGTGCCCAAGTACAGCAACCCCGACGGCACCTGCTACAGCGACGAGGTCGTGCGCGGGCTCGCCTCGATGCGCACCGCCGCGCCGGACTTCCGGATCTTCTGGGACAACGCCTACGCGGTGCACCACCTCACCGACGAGGAGCCCGAGGTCGCCGACGTCCTCGCCGCCTGCGCCGAGGCCGGGAACCCGGACCGGGCCTTCGTCTTCGGCTCCACCTCGAAGATCACCCTGGCCGGCGCGGGCGTCGCCTTCTTCGGCTCGTCGCCCGCCAACGTCGCCTGGCTGCGCGGGCGCAACGCCAAGCGCTCCATCGGCCCCGACAAGATCAACCAGCTCCGCCACGCGCTGTTCCTGCGGGACGCCGACGGCGTCCGCGCCCACATGCGCGAGCACCGCGCGCTGCTGCGCCCCAAGTTCGACGCCGTCCTGCAGGGCTTCGCCAAGGAGCTCGGCGGTACCGGCCTCGCCACCTGGTCCACGCCCAAGGGCGGCTACTTCATCGTCCTGAACGTCCCCGAGGGCTGCGCCCGCGACGTCGTGCGCCGCGCCAAGGAGGCGGGCATCGCCCTGACGCCCGCGGGCGCCACGCACCCCTACGGACAGGACCCGAAGGACAGCGTCATCCGGATCAGCCCCAGCTACCCGGACCTGGCGGAGGTCGAGCAGATCATTCACGGGGTCGCCACCTGCGTCCGCCTCGTCGGGTACGAGAAGCTGGTCGCCGACGCCGGGTGAGCGTCAGCTGGGCCGGACATGCAGGTCCAAGCCGCTCGTCCCCGGCGCCTCCACCCCCGGAAGCAGCCGCATGTCGTGGTCGTAGTCGCCTCCCACCAGGGTGCGGAACGGCACCGGCTCGTCCCTGAACAGGCCGTCGAGACGCCGGGCGTACTCCCGCTTCGCCGTCTCGAACCGCTCCGCGGGCAGGTCGTTCGCGCCGAACACCGCGAACGGCTCGACGGGCGCCATGCCGGTGAACCAGAAAAGACCGTGCTGCACCGGGTAGAGCACGTCCGCGAGACGGCCGTGGATGCCCCGGTCGGAGAACGACGTCTCCCGCGCCCCGGCCGTCACCGACACCAGGGCGCGGCGTCCCGCAAGGGGGCCCTCGCTGTAGGGCGGGGGCACCTTCGGGCCGTAGCCGAACCCGGCGGTGAACACCCGGTCGATCCAGCCCTTGAGGATGGCCGGGGGACCGAACCACCACATCGGGAACTGGAGGATGACGGCGTCCGCCCAGCGCACCTTCTCCTGCTCGGCCGCGACGTCCGCCGTGAGGCGCCCCGTGAGCGTGGCCTCCTGGGAGGCCGCCATCACGTGCAGCCGCCCGTCCGCCGCGAGGTCGGGGAAGTCGTCGGCGTCGACGGTCGCCTTCCACTTCATCGCGTACAGGTCGGAGACCCGCACCTCGTGGCCCGCCGTGCGGAGGTGGCCGGCCGCGAAGTCGGTGAGGGAGGCGTTGAGCGAGTCGCCCTCCGGGTGGGCGCTGACGATGAGGATCTTCTGCGGGGTGGACGGCGTGGAGGGCGGGGGCGGCGTGGTCGCGTTCATGAGGACTACGGTGCCGGGGCTTTGGCGGGGCAGCCAGAACCCTGTTCAACCAGCGGATTCGCTGTCCTGGTACTGGGAGGACCACCTGGGGCGCGGCGCGCATACTTGATCCCATGGACTTGGTGGGGGAACGGGACCTGGTGGAGGAACGCGTCCGCGGTGGTGCGAAGGCCGACGGCGGCGCGGCGGTGGTCCGCGTGAGCGCGGTGGGGGCTGTGGACGGCGCGAGCGCCGGGGGCGCCGTGGGTCAGGGACGGATGGGCCCCGACAGGATCGAGGGGGTCGGTGACGCCGAGCGGGCGCTTGGCGGCTTTCTGCGGGCCCGCCGGGGGCGCGTCGCGCCGGAGCACGTCGGGATCGCCGGGGGCCGTCGCCGCCGGGTCCGCGGGCTGCGCCGCGAGGAGTTGGCGCAGCTCGCCGGGATCAGCGTCGACTACTACGTCCGTCTGGAACAGGGCCGGGCCACCCAGCCGTCGCCCGAGGTCCTCGACGCGCTCGCCGGAGCGCTAGGCCTCGACACGGCGGAGCGCAAGCACCTCGACACCCTCGCCGGGACCCGGCGCGGACCCGTGCCCAGGGTCAGGGTCAGCCCGCTGCTCCAGCGCCTCCTCGACTCCCTCACCCACTTCCCGGTGTTCGCCACGAACCACCGCCTCGACGTGGTGGCCTTCAACGCCCTCGGCGCCGAACTCGTCGGCGGCCTCGGCGACCCGGCCCGCCGGGACCCGAACAACGCCCGCTTCCTCTTCCTCGACCCCGCCTCCCACACCGTGCACCCGGAGTGGGAGGACCGCGCGGCCGAGGCCGTGGGCCAGCTCCGCGTCGCCGCCGGGCGCTACCCCGACGACACGGAACTCGCCGCCCTGATCACCGAACTGTCCGAGCGGAGCGCCGACTTCCGCCGCATCTGGGGCACCGGCGAGGTGGTGATGTGCACGGCGGGCCGCAAACGCCTCCACCACCCGCGGGCCGGCCTCCTCACCCTGGACTTCGAGACCCTGCACGTACCGGCCGAGCCGGGCGAGACGGGCCTCGTCGTGCATGTCTTCAGCGCGGCCGAGGGCAGCGAGGAGGCGGCGGCGCTGGCCGGGCTGGCGAGTGCCGTGGCGGGGTCCGGCGGCCCGCGATAGCTCCTGGGTGGGCGGTGAGGGGGCTTCAGATGCGTGAATGCGCAGGTCAGAGCACGGCAGGGTAGGGTCGCGCTGGTGATGGGATCTTTCCGGACGGCCGTGACCGCAGCCCTCGCCTTGTCGCTGACCGCCGCGGCTTGCACCGCGGACGGCAATGACGGCAACGGTCGCGATGACGGCCACGAGAGCCGGGCGGCTCAACCGCGCCCCGCGCCCCTGCAGGAGCTGCCGGAGATCCCGGTGAGCGGCGACCCTCTCGGCGAGTCGGGAGGGGATGACCCCGGAGAGGTGCCCCGGGGGACCCGCCCCGTCGCGGAGGTGCGGCTCGGGAAAGACCGTCTCGTCGCGTACGTGGACGCCGAAGCCTGCGCCCTGGTCGTCGACGCCCCCAAAGCGGGGCGCTTCAGCCTGAGGACCGCGTGGCCGAAGGACGACAGCGACGCGTCGACGGACAGCCTGCCCGGCGGGCCCTACGCCCGGTCGTCCACGTCCGGCCACGAACGCCGGTCGGCCAGGGCTCAGTTGTCGTGCGGCGAGCGGGCCATGGTCGTCACGTACGACGTCCCGGGCGCCCTCGACGTGTCAGGTGCCCGGGGAGCGGTGTCCGTGGTGCGGCCCCGGAAGCGGAACGTCACGCTCGTGGTGGTCGGACCCGAGGACGTGCGGGCGAGGATCATGCGTGAGGTGTAGGGGCCAGGCATGGCCCCGACGCACTTCGGGCAGGGATCGAGGCGCCGCTGCCGCCGCGGCTCCAGAACGGGCTTGAGCGTTCGAGAGGGAGCGTCATGCGATCGCCGGAGCACCTGGGCCAGAGCGTTCGGCCTTACTCCCCGTGGGTGGGGGACGATCAGGAGTGGTGGGACTGGTACATATCACTGGCCGCCGGCTCCGGCCCCGACCTGACGCGCCTCGCGAGCGCCCCGCGTCCGGTGGCCGTGGCCCCTGCGTCAGACCGCGAGGTCGAGCAGGCGCTCGCGGCACCGTACCCGCTCACCGAGGAGGCCGTCGGCTTCTTCGGCCGTCACGGGTTCGTGCGGCTGGCCGACGTACTGGCGTCGGCCGTGGTGGCGGCGCTGGCGGAGCGCGCGGACCGGTTGATCGAGGCCGCCCACGGCCTGGAGAGACCAGGGCGGTTCCTCGCGCTGGAACAGCTGTGGCTGACCGACCCGTTGATGCGGAGCGTGGCGATGTCGCCGCGGCTCGGTGACATCGCGGCACGGCTGCTCGACGTCGACGCGGTGCGGCTGTACCACGACAACATCCTGTCCAAGGAGTCCGGTTGCGGCCGCACTCCCTGGCATCGCGACAGCGATCACTATCCGCTCGACTCCACCGCCGTCGTCACCTCCTGGATCCCGTTG
The DNA here is from genome assembly GCF_000716675.1 of Streptomyces alboflavus. Lineage (GTDB taxonomy): Bacteria > Actinomycetota > Actinomycetes > Streptomycetales > Streptomycetaceae > Streptomyces > Streptomyces alboflavus. The sequence continues at coordinate 179,090 of NZ_JNXT01000008.1, read as the reverse complement.
CGGGACATCCCCGACGGGATGGGGCCGCTGGCGTGCGTGTCCCGGCAGGACGCGACCGGCGCCCTGGGATCCCTGTCGGCGTCGCCGCAGGAGCGTTCGTTCGACGAGCTGGTCACCGCACGCCTCCGCGCGGCGGGCGTGCGGCCCGACGCGACACCGTTCTCGGCGGGCGAGGTCTCCTTCCACGCCGTCGACTGCTTCCACACCGCCGGCGCCAACCGGACCACGGCGCCCCGGCGGGTGCTGTCCTCCACGTACTACGCGGACGGCACCCGCATCATCGCCGAACCGACCGCCATGAGCGGCGTGTGGACGGACTTCGTTCCCGGTGTCCGCCCCGGGGAGTTGGCCGCGTCGCCGCTCAACCCGGTGGTCGGCGTGCGCCGGTCCACGTTCAGGAGCGAAGGGACCGCGTCATGGCGGTCATGACCGGGGAGTCGGGGAAAGGCTGCTGGGTGCCGACTGGCTCGTACCCCCACTGCTCGGACAGCTTCTGGACCTTGCCGTCACTCGGTGCCGGGTTCACCAGGAGCATGACGCGCTTCTCCTGACGGTCGCTCAGCAGCTCCTCGTGGATGCGCCGCGCCAGACCCGTGCCCCGCCAGTCCCGCCGGACGGCGATCTCGTTGAGCGCGAGGGTGCGGGTGCCGTCCTCGTCGGTGTAACCCTCGGGGAGCGGCGTCGTCATGGTCGACCACCATCGCGTGGCGGGGCCGAGCGGACTGCAGTAGGCGAAGCCTGCGGGCCGGTCGCCGTCGTAGGCGACGACGGCCTCCCGGCCCAGGTCGTACTGGTTCGGGGTGAGGGTAGCCAGTGGGCGGAACGCGGGAGGGCGGCTGGGGGTGTTCTTGTCTCCGGCCCGCGCAGATGGAGGCCGGTGAACTGTCCGGTGTGCGCGAATGGGCAAGTCCGCTGCACGTATAAGCAACGACAACTCGTGGGCGTTGACGGCACCTTGAAGCTGTACTCCCGGAGGGCAGTGCACTCGCCGATCCGCTTGCTTGGGCACCGGACTCACGGAGTCGCTTCCCGCAGCGCTTGGGCGGTACGCAGTCACTTAAGAGAGGGCTGGCACGATGTGGTTCTTCGTTGTCTTTCCGGACAGTGCAAGGGCGAGTCACGTCGCGGAACGGTTTGACACGGCGACACATCAGGTTGTGCGTTACCCGTCCGGGCGGCCGATGCTGATCGCGCGGACCCACCCGGCACAGATCGTGACCGGCGAGACCGGGGCCTTGCGGGGCGCGGTGATCGGCTGTTCGTCGGCGACCGAGGACGAGCTGCGGCAGGGCCTCGACCGCGCGGGCGATGTGCGGAACCTGGATGCATTCGTTCACCGGCTCGCCGGGAGTTTTCACCTGGTCGCGACCGATGGTGACCGGCTTCGTGTGCAGGGCTCGGCGTCGGGGCTCAGACGGGTCTTTCACGCCGTCGTGGATGGCGTCACCCTTGCGTCTGATCGGGCCGATGTGCTGGCCGCCCTGGGTGATTTCGAGTTCAATGAGGTCACGTTGGCGCTGCGTCTCCTGCAGACTCTGCCGCATCCGCTTCGCGAGGAGCCCTTGTGGCGAGGGGTCACCCCGGTCGAGCCAGAGAGATATCTGCTGCTTTCCGACAGGGGCTCGCGAACGGTGCCGTGGTGGCGGCGGCCCGAGCCACTGCTGTCCTTGGCGGAAGGAGCGATCGCGTTCCGCAGCGCGCTCGAGGCCGCCGTGAGCGTACGAACCCGCGGGGGCGGCAGGGTTTACTGTGATCTGTCCGGCGGTCTGGATTCCACGCCGTTGTGCTGTCTGGCTGCTCAAGGACCGGCCGAGATACTGGCCGGCACCGGATACAACGACGACCCCGGCGGTCGTGAGGACCTGCTGTGGGCTCGCCGTGCCTTGCCCTGCATGCCGCAGGTGCGGCACGAGACGTATTCGACCGACGACATGCCGCAGTTCTTCGACGGCATGGTCGACTTCACCGTACGGCTGGACGAGCCGACCCAGGCGTACTTGGCCTCGCCGCGCGTCGAGCACATCGTGCGAGAAGCCGTCGGCAGAGGTGCCCGCCTGTGCGTCAATGGTCTGGGTGGGGACCACCTGCTGCAAGGCCGCCCGGTGTGGGACCACACGATCTTCCGTCGGTATCCATGGCTGGGATGGCGACGAGCCCGTACCCATGGCCTGCTCATGGGCAGGCCGATGAGACCCGTTGTCCGCGAACTACTCATCGCGGAGTCGTATGGCCGGTGGTTCCGCCGGATGGCAGGGGACATACGGCTCGGGCGCGGCGAACGAAGTCCAAGCACGCTCGAATGGGACGTTCCGATAAGACTGCCGCGCTGGCTCACCCGCCACGCGATCACGTTGATCAGCAGGAGAGTCGCGGAAATAGCCGAGGAAGTGGTTCCGCTCGGCCCGGACCGGGCACGACACGACGAACTGAACGTAGTACGCGGCGGAACAAATCTTGTCCGTGGCGCCCAGCAGTTCGCAGCCGACCTAGGAGTGCCCTACGAGGCACCCTTCTTCGACGATCGGGTCGTCGAAGCGGCGTTCGCTGTCCGTCACGAAGAACGCGACACGCCGATGGAGTTCAAACCACTGATGAAGACGGCGATGCGCGACAAGTTGCCGGCCGATTTCCTCTCCCGCACCACAAAGACGAACGGAACCACACAAGGTGTGAGAGGCCTGCGGGCCCACTGGTCGTACTTGCGTGCATTGTGTGCACAGTCCCCGCTGGTCGATCTCGGCATCCTCGACATGACCGCGCTCGCGGACAGTCTGCAGCCCGAACAGATGCGCGCTGAAGACTATTTTCTCGACTCCACCCTCAACACTGTCGTGTTCCTGCGCACCCACAACAGGCAAGCCCGGAATGAGAGTGAGCGTCGAGATGCGATTACGTGAGGACGTCTCCACCGCGATCACCGAGTACGGCATGGTACTACTCGACGAACGCACTGGCCGATACTGGCAGATCAACCCGGTCGGCACCGTGATACTCGAACATCTGGCTCACGGTGTCGACGCCGTGGTCGGCTCCCTCACCAGCCGGTTCGATGTCGACTCAGACCAGGCGCGTGCTGACGTCGACGCTTTCCTCAGGCAGCTCTCCACAAACGGGCTGGTGGCAACATGACACTCCCTGAACTGCCGTCCACCAAGGTTCAGCTCTCGTTCTCCAGCTATCTGGCCACCACGATGTCCGTCACTGCCGCACGAGCACTGGCACGACAGAAACCCAAACACATCAAAGCCGCACTGGCGAACCTCCGAACCGGTGCTCGTCCCGCGACCTTCTCCGAGGCGCAACACGCGCGCGACAGCGTGCTCACGGTCAGCCCGCGCTGCAGCGGTGAACGGGCCTGCCTGCTGCGATCAATCGCGAGCGTTCTGCTCTGTCGGATGCGCGGAGTGACGCCGACATGGTGCGTCGGCGTGCTGACCACACCACCGTTCACCGCGCACGCATGGATCGAGTCCGAAGGCCGGTCGATCGGGGAAGAGTTGGACGCCACCTGCTATCGGCGCCTGATCGAAATCGGACCGGCGCAATGACTCGGCCGGAAGACCGGCTGGGAACGAAGAAAAAACAGGAAGGGAACTTAAATGTCCAAGGAGAAATACGAAGCCCCGACGGTTGTCGAACTGGGCTACTTCGGCGAGGAGACAGGATTCATCGGCCCGATCCACTATGAAGGAATTCTTCTGTGGCACTCCTGGTTCTGATCGACTCCGAGCGTGACAAACAGAGGGATACCCGCCGGTTTTTGCGGGTGACTCTCCCTTGTCGCGGCGGAAGATGACCGAGAGTCGCAGTCGTTCGCTGAGTTCGGGCGTGGTGATCCGTCACGCCCGAACTCGGCACGCATGTCGCACTCGGGTGCGGCGCTCCGTCAGTGATGCGCCCCCGGTCGGCCCCGGTGCCCCTGCTCGCCGAGCTGGAGGCCCACCCAGAGGCGATCGAGCGGGCCCGGGCCCGCGCAGGGTCCGGACCCACCACGCCGGGCCCGGACCCGCGGGCGTCAGCTCACTGACGCGGGCACGTCGATCGTGACCGTGTTCCCCGTCGCCGTCTCGCCGTCGACCGCCTTGCCGGAGGTGTAGACGTCCGCGGAGCCGGTCGCCGTGGCCGGGCGGGACTTGGCGAGGTTGCGCTTCGGGTCGGGGTCGGGGTTGCCGCCGCCGGGCTGCGGCCAGGTCGAGCAGTCCTCCCAGACGCTGTCCCAGCCGGAGTTGCCGCCGCCGTCGGTGAGCGTGAAGCTGCCCGAGCCGGACGGGTAGGGGCAGTTGTAGACGCCCGCGGCACCCACCGACGTGGCCTTGACGTTGCTCATCCGCACCGCGCCGGGCGTCTCTGCCTGCACCACGACCGTGCCGGTCCTGGTCACGGTCGACCTGTCGACGGTCACGTTCCGCACGGCCTTGCCGGTGCCGCCGCCGGAGACGAACTCGTAGGCGCTCCACGGGCTGTCGGTGATGGTGGTGTCGGTGATGTCGACGGTCGCCTCGATGGCGCTGTCGTAGGCGTCCACGCGCAACGCGCCCATGGGATGGTTCCAGTTGGGGTTCATCGCGCCCGTGCGCACCAGGCTGTTGCCGGACACCTTGATGGTCCCGGCGAGCGGGAAGAACGGGTCGAGGAACTTCTGGTTGGAGACGGCGATGCCGCTGCCGAGGGCGTTGGTGTCGAGGACCAGGTTGTCCTCGACGGTGATGTTCCGGCCGCCGTAGATCGCGATGCCGTTGGCGAGGTTCGGCTGCGAGACGGTGTTGCCGATGAACGCCGAGTCGCTGTTGGTGGTGTTGAGCGACCACATGGCGAGCGCGTCGTCCCCGGTGTTGCGCAGGAAGTTGTCCCGCACCCGCACACCGCGCGCGCCGCCGTTGAGGTTGAGGCCGTCAGCCGTCATGTCGAGGAAGCGGTTCTTCTCGACGACCAGGTTGTCGTTGTTGCCCATCAGCCACATGCCGACCTTGAGATGCTGCAACCACATCCCGGACACGGCCGAGTCCGGGCCGAGCGAGCCGTTCACGAAGTTGTCCGGGTTGCTGTCGACACGCTCGGTGACCTCGCCGATCACCGCGAAGTCGTGCAGGCCGACCTTGCCGGTCGGGGCGCTCGACTGGTCGATGAAGCGGGAGCTGCGGACGACGGAGTGCCAGGCGCCCGCGCCCCTGATCCGCACGTCGTCGACGTTGCTGAGGGACTGGGTGAGCTTGAACTCACCCGGCGGGATCCACACCGTGCCGCCCTTCGCGGCGGCGACGGCCTCGCGGAAGGCCTGTGTGGAGTCGCCCTGCCCGGACGGGTCGGCGCCCTTGTCGGTCACCGACACCGCCCCGGACGGCTTGCCGCCCGCGGCGGCGACCTGCTCGAAGTCGGCGACGTCGACGGTCACCTGGGTGCCGGTCGCCTCCAGCCGGACCTTGTCGCCCGCGCCCGCGTTCCGGCCGAACAGCAGCCGCGCGTTGTCCAGGAGGTGGTGGGTCTTGGACCCCTGGATCCAGGGCGTGTCGACATAGCTGTACTTCGACGTCACGGCGAGCGACCTGTCGAGCTTGACGCCGTTGACGTACACCGCGAGGGACCCCGACTGACCGTCGGGCACGCTGTACGCCACGTTCACCGCGTTCGCCGCGCCGGGCAGCGTGAACTCGACGTGCTGGCCCGCCGCGAGGCGTACGGCCTGCCGACCCGACGACTCGGAGGCGACCGTGCCCTGGGTGTGGTCGGGGCCGATCCTGGTGCCGTCGGACGTGGCGCTCTCCGCCTCGACGGAGGTGAAGGGGACGGTGGCACCCGCGGCGGCCGACCGGGCGCGCGAGCCGTCGGCGGCGGCCTGCGCGGCCGGGGCGAGCGCGGTCAGGAGGCCCGCCGTGAGAGCGAGGGCGGCGGCGATCGGTACCGCTCTTCGGGCGGGGGAGCGGCCTAAGGGTGTGTATGAGGTGCGCATGTCATGCCTCTCTCCAGAGGGGGTGGGGGGCGGCGGCCCCGCCGCGGGTCAGACCCGCAGCCAGGCCGCCGTGTCCTGCGGGAGCCGCCCCTCGTCGTCCAAGGGACCGCTGGCCAGCAGGAGGCTGGTGTGGGCGGGCGGTGCGAAAGGTGTCGCGGCGAGGTTGACCACGCAGACCAGACCGTCGCCGCGCGCGAACGAAAGGACCCCGTCGGGCGCGGGCAGCCACGACAGCGGGCCGTCCCCGAAGCCGGGCCCGGCGCGCCGGATCCGCAGCGCCGCGCGGTACAGGGCGAGCATCGACTCCGGGTCGCCCGACTGCCGGTCGGCCGCGTACGCCGCCCAGTCCGAGGGCTGCGGAAGCCAGGGCTCCGCCACGGACCCGAAGCCCGCGTGCGGCGCGCCCGCCACCCACGGCAACGGCACCCGGCACCCGTCGCGGCCCGGATCGCCGCCGCCCGACCGGAAGTGCATCGGGTCCTGGATCCGCGCCGGCGGAATCGCGCACTCGGGCAGGCCCAGCTCCTCGCCCTGGTAGACGTACACCGAACCCGGCAGGGCGAGCGAGAGCAGTGCGGCGGCCCGCGCCCTGCGGGTGCCGAGGCCCAGGTCGGTCGGGGTGCCGAAGGCCTTCGTGGCGAAGTCGAAACCGGTGTCCGCGCGGCCGTAGCGGGTCACCGTGCGCGTCACGTCGTGGTTGCACAGGACCCAGGTCGCGGGCGCGCCGACCGGGGCGTGCTCGGCGAGGGTCTCCGTGATGGACGTGCGCAGCGGTGCCGCGTCCCAGGGGCAGCTCAGGAAGGACAGGTTGAAGGCGGTGTGCAGCTCGTCGGGGCGCAGATAGCGGGCGAAGCGCTCGGAGTCCGGCAGCCACACCTCACCCACGAAGACCGCGCCGTACTCGTCGGCGACGGCCCGCCAGGAGCGGTAGATGTCGTGCAGCTCGTCGCGGTCGAGGAACGGGTGCGGGTCCCTGCCCTCGACGAAGTCGGGCAGCGCGGGATCCTTCGCGGGCAGCGCCGCGGAGTCGATCCGTACGCCCGCGACCCCCCGCTCCAGCCAGAACCGCAGCACGTCCTCGTGCTCCTGGCGGACCGCCGGATGCGCCCAGTTGAGGTCGGGCTGCTCGGGCGCGAACAGGTGCAGGTACCACTCGCCGTCCGCGACGCGGGTCCAGGTGGAGGCGGACGCGGCGAACTGCGACGGCCAGTCGTTGGGCGGCAGTTCGCCGTGCGCGCCGCGCCCCGGCCGGAAGTGGAACAGCTCGCGCTCGGGGCTCCCCGGCCCCGCGGCGAGCGCCGCCCGGAACCAGACGTGCTGGTCGGAGACGTGGTTCGGGACGATGTCGACGATGGTGCGCAGGCCGAGGGCCCGGGCCTCGGCGATCAGCTTCTCGGCCTCGGCGACCGTGCCGAACGCCGGGTCGATGACGCGGTAGTCGGCCACGTCGTAGCCGCCGTCGACCATCGGCGACAGGTACCAGGGGTTGAACCACAGGGCGTCCACGCCGAGTTCGGCGAGGTACGGCAGCTTGGCGCGCACACCCGCCAGGTCTCCGGTGCCGTCGCCGTCGCCGTCCGCGAAGCTGCGTACGTACACCTGGTAGATGACGGCGGAGCGCCACCAGTCGGCGTCGGGGGTGGTCGGTCGCGTGGCTGCCACGGTGACGGTCCTTTCGGGCAGGGGGACCCCGCCGCCGGCCGGGGCGGGGTGTGGGGGCAGGGGCCGGCGGCCCGCCGGATCAGCCCTTGAGGCTGCCGGCGGTCAGGCCGCTCATGATGTGGCGCTGGCACACCAGGAAGATCACGAGGGTCGGCAGGGAGGCGATGACGAGGGCGGCGAGCAGCCAGTTCTCGGTGACGCTCGCGGCGAGCGAGTAGATTCCGACGTTGATCGTCTGCTTGCCCGGGTCGGGCAGCGTGAGCATGGGCCAGAGGAAGTCCTTCCACACCCCGACCACCGCGAAGATCGACACGACGCCGAGGATCGGCCGGGAGATCGGGAGCACCACCGAGCGCAGGGTGCGCAGCGGCGAGGCCCCGTCGATGGCGGCGGCGTCCAGGAGCTCGCGCGGGATCGAGTCGAAGAACCGCTTGAGCAGGAAGATGTTGAACGCGTTGGTGACGGAGGGCAGCCAGATCACCCAGGGCGAGTTGACGAGGTTCCGCTCGACGATCGGCACGTCGAGGACGGTCAGGTACTGCGGTACGACGAGGACGGTCGCCGGGATCATCAGGGTCACCAGCATCGCGCCGAGGATCACGTTGCCGAGGACCGGCCGCAGCTTGGACAGCGAGTAGGCCGCCGCCACGTCGAGGACGAGCTGGAAGGCGAGGGCGCCGAGCGCGTAGTACAACGTGTTGCCGAGGAGCTTCGCCAGGTCCATCACCCCCCAGGCGTCGGCGTAGTTGCCGGGGTGGGCGTCCTCGGGGACCAGAGTGGGCGGGGTCCGCGCGAACTCCTGCGGGGACTTCAGGCCACTGGTCACCATCCAGTACAGCGGCCCGATGAACACCAGCGTGAAGACCACAAGGACGAGGGCGAAGGCCGTCCAGTAGAGGAACTTGCCGCGCGGGCGGGCGAGTTGGGCGGGGGAGATCAGCGTGCGCGTCGTCATCGGGGGCTCCCTCACTCCTCGCTCACGCGGCTCAGCCGGACGTACGCCGCCGAGAACACGGCGAGCAGGACGAGCAGCACCAGGCCGAGGGCGGCCGCGCTGCCGTAGTTGTTGAAGGTGAACGCGTACTGGTAGATCAGCTGGACGACGGTCAGCGTCGCGCCCTCGGGGCCCGCGCCCCCGGTGAGCAGGAACGGCTCCACGAACACCTGCATGGTGGCGATGATCTGCATGAGCAGCATCAGCGACAGCACGAGGCGGGTCTGCGGGATCGTGACGTGCCAGATCTTGCGGAGGATCCCCGCGCCGTCCAGCTCCGCGGCCTCGTACAGCTCGCCCGGGATGCCCTGGAGCGCGGCCAGATAGATCAGGGTCGCGCCGCCCATGTTCATCCACGTCGCCGCGAGGACCACGGACAGCATCGCCGTGTCGGTCGACTGCAGCCACTGCTGCTCGGGCAGCCCGACCGCGCCGAGCATCCGGTTGAACAGGCCGTACCCGGGGTCGTAGAAGTACTTGAAGAGAAGCACCGAGGCGACCGGCGGCAGCATCACCGGCAGATACACGAGCAGCCGCAGATAGCCCCGGCCGTGCCGGAACTCATTGAGCGCCAGCGCGACCACGAACGGCACGGCGAAGCCGAGGAGCAGCGCGAGCCCGGTGAACAGGAGCGTGTTGCGCCAGGCCTGCCAGAACGCGGGGTCGTTGAAGATGTACGTGAAGTTGGACCAGCCCGCCCAGACGGTCGCTCCGTCCTCGCGCTTCTCGAAGGCCAGGAAGAACTCCCTGACCATCGGGTACCAGGAGAAGAACGAGAAGCAGAGCACGGCGCCGACGAGGAAGCCGTGGGCGGTGAGGTTGCGCTTCAGCGCCTGCCGGAACGCGGCGCGCCGGTGCGGGGAGCGGGTGGCGCCGGGGTCCGGGGCGGGCGGCGGGGTCGTGCGCTCGGACAGGGTGGGGGCCGACACGGTGTCCCCCTACTGGTTCGCCAGGATCTGGTTGACCTGCTTCTCCGCGGTGTCGAGCAGCTTGCCCGGGTCGGCGTCCTTGTTGGTGAGGACGGCCGATATGGCGGTGTCGAGGACCTTGTAGATCTCCTGTGCCTTGGGCGGCTCGGGCTTGCCCTGCACGGGGTGCGCGGTGAACGCCTTGAAGTTCGCCACGGGCATGGTGGAGTTGGTGGCGCGGGCCTTGTCGTCGGCCGTCTTCGTCTGTCCGGTCCAGAAGTTGGGCTGCGGCAGGCCGACGGGCAGGCCGTCCGCCTTGGTGCGGGCCCAGTCGAACTGGCCCTTGCCGGGGGTGAGGAACTTGAAGTTGATCCAGGCGATCGCGGCTTTGACCTTGTCGGCCGAGATCCCCTTCTTGATCATGTAGTCGTTGCCGCCGAAGAGGGTGGCCTGCTGCCCGGGGATCGGCGCCATCCCGTAGTCCCCGTACTTCGCGCCGAGGTTCTGCACCATGTACGTGATGTCGTCGGGCGCGGCGAGGAACATGCCGAGCTTCCCCGACGCCATCTGCTTCTGCAGGTCGCCCCACTTCAGGAGCTGCGTCTTGCCCATGCTGTCGTCGTCCCAGCGCATGGCCTTGAGGTTGTCGAGGATCCGCTTGCCGGTGGCGTCGTTGAACGCGGCCTCGGTGCCGTCCGCGTCGACGATGCTGCCGCCGAGGCCGTAGGCCGTCGCGGTGAAGTGCCAGCCGCCGTTGTTGCCCGCGCTGTACTCGCCGAACCCGGCGACGCCGTCACCGAGCGCCGCGATCCTCTTCGCCGCCGCGCGGACCTCCGCCCAGGTGGTGGGCGGCTTGTCGGGGTCGAGTCCGGCCTTCTCGAAGAGCGGACGGTTGATCAGCAGGCCCATCGTGTAGTTGCTGGAGGGCAGGCCGTAGAGCTTGCCGTCCTTCTTCAGCACGTCCAGGACGTCGGGGTCCATGTCGCCGAGCGCGGGCACCGACCTGTCGTTGACGTAGGCGCTGATGTCGGTGGCACCGTCGTTGTCGAGGACCTGCTGGAGGTCGGTGAAGTACGTGTAGAAGACGTCGGGTTGGGACTTGGCCTTCAGCATCGCCGTGAACCGGGGCGGCTCCAGGCACGGATCGGTCTGCTTGCCCTTGATCGTGACGTTCGGGTACGTGGCGTTGAACGCCTTGACGTCCTCCTTCCACTGCCGCAGCTCGGCCTTCTCCGCGGCCGGCGGCATGCAGTCGATGGTGAGCGTGACCTTGGTCTTCGGGTCCAGCGGTGAGGCCGCGTCGGCCGCGTCCGCGGCGTTGCCGTCGCTCCCGCCGTCGCTGCTGCTGGTGCCGCAGGCGGTGAGCAGGGTGAGGGCGAGCGTGGCGGCGAGCGCGGTCGTGGTGGTGCGGCGGGGGCGGCGCGTGCGGTGCACGCGTGGTCGGCGTATCCCGGTGCTTCTCATCGGTGGACCCCTCTGGGGCAGCGCCACCGCCCGTGCGGGCAGGGCATGGCGGGAGCTGGGGAAGCCCACAGCGGAGAGCTGTGCGGCGGCGCTTACTCAAGCACCGCCGACACCAGGCCGCAATATCTCGCGCGTAAATTGAAAATATTCGACTGTTGCGCGCTGTCGTCCTCGTGCCGACTGATCACACCCCGCCCGTGCCGCCCGTGCCCTCGCGTGCCACCTGCGCCGTGGAGCCCCGCACCACCAGCTCCGGCTCGAAGAGCAGTTCCCCCGACGGGACCGCGCTGCCCGCGATCTGGAGGGTGAGCAGCTCGACCGCCGCGCGGCCCATGGCCTCGATCGGCTGGCGGACCGTGGTGAGCGGCGGCTCGGTGCAGTTCATGAACGCGGAGTCGTCGAAGCCGACCACCGACACGTCCCGCGGCACCACCAGACCCCGGCGGCGGGCCGCCCGGACTGCGCCGAGCGCGAGCGGATCGCTGGCGCAGACGATGCCGGTGACCCCGGAGTCGAGCAGCCTGGCCGCCGCGGCCTGGCCGCCCTCCAGCGAGAACATCGCCCGCGCCACCCGCTCCTCCGGCAGCCGCCCGCCCGCCGCGTCGGCCAGCGCGCGGGCCGCGGCCAGCTTGCGCTGCGAGGGCATGTGGTCGGCGGGGCCGAGCACGAGGCCGATGCGTTCGTGGCCGAGCGAGACCAGGTGGCGCCAGGCCTGCTCGACGGCCACGGCGTCGTCGCACGAGACGGCGGGAAAGCCCAGGTGCTCGATGGCCGCGTTCACCAGGACCACCGGGATGTTGCGCGCCGCGAGCTGCTTGTAGTGGTCGTGCGGCGCGTCGGCCTGGGCGTACAGGCCGCCCGCGAAGACGACGCCCGACACCTGCTGCTGGAGCAGCAGTTCCACGTAGTCCGCCTCCGAGACGCCGCCCTTGGTCTGCGTGCACAGGACCGGGGTGAGTCCCTGCTGGGCGAGGGAGCCCCCGATGACCTCGGCGAACGCCGGGAAGATCGGATTCTGCAGCTCCGGCAGGACGAGCCCCACAAGACGGGCGCGCTCCCCGCGCAGCAGGGTCGGCCGTTCGTAGCCGAGCACGTCGAGCGCGGAGAGGACCGCCTGCCGGGTGGCGTCCGAGACCCCCGGCTTGTTGTTGAGCACCCGGCTGACCGTGGCCTCGCTGACCCCGACCTTCTTCGCCACCTGAGCAAGTCGTCGCGTCATGAACGCAAGATTAGCGCAAGAATTGCGGGCTGTTTGCGTGCATGTCGACAGTCGATCAGTGCCCGTCTGTGCCCATCAGCGACGTTCAGCGCCCAGCAGCTCCGTTCAGCCCCGCACCCGCCGCCACTTGCGCAGGCTCACCAGCTCCCGGGGCGGCGTCAGTGTGCTGCCCACCTCCGTGTACGACACCTCCGCGGCGTACACGCTGCCTTCGGAGTCCACGGCGACGCTGTGCAACCAGTTGAACTGCCCGGGGGCCTCGCCGGGCAGCTCGGCGCCGAAGCGCGTGACGAGCCGCCCTTCCCTGTCATAGATCTGGATCTTGTGGCCGAGACCCGGCACGCCCCGCTGCACCGGCGGCGGCCCCTGCTCGGCGACATACACGTTGGTGTCGGCACCCCGGCCCGCGCAGACGGCGACCGCCTTGTGGGCGTGCCAGGACGTGCGGAACTCCCCGTCGAAGGAGAACACCTGGACGCGGTGGTTCTCGCGGTCGCAGACGATCACCGCGTCGTCGCCGAACAGACAGACGCCGTGCGGCAGGCTGAACCGGCCCTCGTCGGTGCCGGGCCCGCCCCAGGACATGAGGTGGGTGCCCCGGGCGTCGTAGCGGTGCACGTGGGAGTTGCCGTAGCCGTCGGACACGAAGATGTCGCCGGTGAGCGGTGATATCGCCACGTCGGTGGGGCGGTTGAAGGGCTCACCGCTCTGGAAACCGGACGGACGCCCGGTGCCCAGGGTGAGCAGGGTGTTGCCCTCGCGGTCGGTCTTGGTGATGCGGTTGCCGATGTCGTCCACGAGCCAGAGGTGGTCCTCGTGGTCGACGGTGATGGCGTGCGCGCGCTGGAACCGGCAGCCACGCCAGCGCGGCATCGCGTTGCCGTAGGGGTCCTCGAACACCTCCGTCCCGGCGAACGGGGTGTCGTTGCCCCACATGTCGACGACGTGTCCGCCCCGGTCGAGGACGAGCACGGGCATGTTGCCGCGGTTGAAGACGTAGACGCGGTCCTCGGAGTCGACGGCGACGGAGGTGGCCTCCTTGAGCCACACTCCGTGCGGGATCCTGGCCCAGAAGGGCACGGGCTCGTACACGGTCGCATCGGTCGCGGGTCCGACAGCCAACGGTCCTCCCAGGACGGGCCGGCCCGGATCATAGGACGGCGGCGCGACGGGGCGACAGGGGGCGGTGAGTCGCGTGTCAGAGGGTGTGCATCTGACGCCGTACCAGTTCGTGCAGCCGCCCGCCCGTGTCCGCCAACAGCTCGGCGGGTGGGCCCTGTTGCACGATGCGGCCCTCCGACATGACGACGACACGGTCGGCGTCCATGACGGTGGAGAGCCGGTGGGCTATCACGACACGGGTGGCGTTGAGGGAGCGGGTGCTGTCCATGACCGTGCGCTGCGTCTCGTTGTCCAGGGCGCTGGTCGCCTCGTCGAGGAAGAGGACGCGCGGGCGGCGGATCAGGGCCTGGGCGATCATCAGACGCTGACGCTGACCGCCGGAGACCGCCCCGCCGCCGGAGATCATCGTGTGCAGGCCCATCGGCATGCGCTTGATGTCCTCGGCGAGGCCCGCCATCGCGGCGGCCTCCCACGCCTCGTCCTGCGTGAACGACTCGGCGCCGCAGATGCAGTCCAGGATCGAACCGGTGAGCGGCTGGGCGTTCTGCAGGACCACACCGCACTGGCGGCGCACCGCCGACTGGTCCAGGGCCGACAGGTCCTGGCCGTCGTAGAGCACGCTGCCGGCGGCCGGTTCGTCGAAGCCGATCAGAAGGCGGAGCAGCGTCGACTTGCCGCAGCCGCTCGGCCCGACCACGGCGACGAACTCGCCCGGCCGGATCGCCAGCGACACGTCGTCCAGGACCAGCGGGCCGTCGTCGGCGTACCGGAAGGACAGGCCCCGCGCCTCGATCCCGCCCTGGAGCTCGCCCGGCTGCGTGCTCCCGGCGCGCACCTCAGGTACCGCGTCGAGCACCGGTTTGATCTGCTCGAACATCGGGAGCACCGCGGCCGCGGAGAGCAGCGCGCCGGTGAGCTGCGTGACGGCCGTCAGGAGCATCGTCACGGCGGTGCTGAAGGTGAGGAACTCGGCCGCCGTCAAGCTGCCCCGGGCCGGGCCCGCGAGCAGGACGAACATGATGAGCGTGCAGAGCGGCAGATAGACCGAGTTCAGGACCGTCGTGATGTTCTTGACGCGGCCGGCCCGCTGCTGCAGCTCACGGCTGCGCGCGAAGGCGCCCGCCCACGCCGCGTAGGCGAAGCTCTCCGCCCCGGCGACGCGGAGTTTGGGCAGTCCGCGCAGGGTCTGGAACGCCTGGTTGTTCAGCTTGTTGCCGAGCTCCACCAGACGCCTCTGCCAGCGCAGTTCCCACAGGCCCAGCAGGAGGAACACGGCCGCGACGACGGCGAGCATCGCCAGGGCGGCCAGGGCGAGGGGGACGCTGTAGAGCAGGAGCAGGACCACGTTCATCGCGCCGATGGAGCCTGCCTGCAGGGCGACCGGGCCGATGCCCGAGAGGACCCGGCGGATCGCGCTGACGCCCATCGCGGCGCTCGCCAGCTCCCCTGTGGAGCGGGCGGCGAAGAAGCGCGTGGGCAGCCTCAAGAGGCGGTCCCAGACCGCCGGTTGGAGCGCGCTCTCCATGCGGCCCTCCAGCCGCAGGACGGTGAGGTTCTGGAGCAGCATGAACGCCGCCGAGACCAAGCTGGTGATCATGACGGCCAGGGCCACCTGGACGATGAGGCTCTTCTCGGCGTTCGGCACGAAGACACCCAGGACCTGGCCCGTGGCGATGGGCACCAGAGCGCCGACCACGACCGTCACGAGCGACGCGAGCGCGAGGTTGCGCACGTCGCCACCGCTGCCCCGCAGACTGAAGCGGGCCAGGCGCCACGGGGTCAACGCCCGATCGGGCAGCGGACGGTAGAACATGACCGCGCGCGGTTCGAACTCGTCGGCGTTGGCGGGGCCGACGCGGGTGCGCCGCCCGGACGTGGGGTGCACCGACTCGTAGCCGCCGCGCCGCCACAGCAGCGCGACCGGCGCGCCGCTCGCGGCACGGTGTCCCACCAGCGGGCCCGCGTTCTCGCGCCACCAGCGGCCGTCGAGCCGGACGGCACGGGTACGGATCCGCGCGGCCACCGCGATCTGCTCCACCGGGTCGATCCGGTCGCTCACCGCACCGCCCGCCGCGGCGTCGGTCAGTGCGATGCCCGCCGCTCCGGCCACCAGGCGGCAGGCGGCGTACGTCGCGTCGTGACCGCCATGGGTGTCCCCGGGACGCGAACGGCGCCCGCCGGAGCGGCCGATGGAGGCGATCAGCGTCCTGTCGGCCTGCTCGCGCACGTGCTCGCCCGCCTTGATACCGGCGGCCGTACGGTCCTCGTGGTCCCGTTCCAGGCGCTCGATCCACCGGTCGAGGGTGGCCAGAAGGCGGTACTGCTGGTTGACCATCCGCTGCCACATCGCCGCGTCGACGAGCAGGTCGCCCGCGGCCTGCTCGCTGTAGGCGGCGCCATACTGCACGCTGCCCGGCGCGACCGGCATCCAGAGGATGTCGTCGTCGGCCACGGCGCCGTCGGGGGCGGCGGTGCTGTCGGGGACGGCCTCGTCGCTCAGGCCGCGGCCGTCCAGCGGCGCCTCGAACAGGACCCGGTGGCCGCGTCCGACGCCGAGCGCGAAGGCGTGCTCCAGGAGGCTCAGCGCCGCGTCCTGGGTGTCGTACCGGCTGGGGTACCACTGCTCGTACGACCAGGTGTCGCCGTAGTCCGGGCGGTACAGCTCGCGCAGCGGGATCCGGCGCAGCCCACAGCCGTGCAGGGGGCGGCCGACGAGGGTGTGCTGGGGGCCCTCGACCGGGCCGAGGAGCAGCGTGCCCGGCTCCAGGCGGCCGAGGTAGTGCCAGGGGCCCTGGTGCACGGCGTCGACGGCGAACAGGTCGAGAGCGCCGGCCACGACGAGCCAAAGGACCTGGGGGCCTTCCAGGTGCACGCTGCGCAGGCCCGTGCAGTCGACCGGCGTGCCGAGCGCTCCGAAGGCGCCGCCGACGGTGTCGTCGCCGTACGCGTGCTGTTCCGGGACGGAGGTCACGTCAGTGCTCCTTGACCAGGTGGGCGTAGGGGCCGCCCGCGGCGACGAGGTGCTCGTGGCGCCCGCGCTCCACGACCTGCCCGTGGTCGAGCACGACGATCTCGTCGCTGTCGCGGACGGTGCTCAGGCGGTGGGCGATGACGACACAGGCACAGCCGCGGCGGCGCAGATTGTCGATGATGCCCTGTTCGGTCTCGGCGTCCAGGGCGCTGGTCACCTCGTCGAGGACGAGGACGCTCGGGCGGCGGACCAGGGCCCGCGCGATCTCCAGGCGCTGCCGCTGCCCGCCGGAGAAGTTCCGCCCGTCCTGCTCGACCCGGCCGTGGATGCCGCCGGGCCTGCGGGCCACGACGTCGTACAGGCAGGCGTCCTTGAGGGCGGCGACGACGGCGTCGTCCGGGACGGAAGGGTCCCACAGCGCGACGTTGTCGCGGACGGTGCCCTCGAAGAGGAAGACGTCCTGGTCGACGAACGAGACGGACGCGCACAGAGCGCCGCGCGGGATGTCCTCCAGGCGCTGTCCGTCGATGCGGATCGTGCCTTCCCACGGGCTGTAGAGCCCCGATATCAGCCGGGAGACGGTCGACTTGCCGCTGCCGGAGCCGCCGACGAGCGCGACCTGCTGCCCCGGCCCGACCGACAGCGAGAAGCCGGTCAGGAGCGGCTTGTCGAGGGGGCTGTAGCCGAAGGTGACGGCGTCGAGGGTGACGTGGCCCGTGAGGCGGCGCGTGCTCGCGGCAGGTTCGGGGCGTGCGTAGAGCGCGTCGACGGGGAAGTTCTCGACGTCCTTGAGGCGGGCGACGTCGGCGGCGAAGTCCTGGATGCGGCCCGCGACGCCGTTGAGGCGGGTGATCGGCGCGGTGAAGCGGGTCACCAGGGCCTGGAAGGCGACGAGCAGGCCGATCGACAGGTGCCCCTCGACCGCGCGCAGGCCGCCGAGCCACAGGATCAGCGCGCTGTTGAGGGTCGCCAGGGTCGGCGCGACGACACCGAGCCAGGCGCTCGGCACCCCGAGGCGCTGCTGCTCCTCGAGGGTGGTGGCGTGCTGGCCCGCCCAGCGCCGGAAGTAGCCGTCCTCGCCGCCGGTCGCCTTCATGGTCTCGATCAACTGCAGACCGGTGTACGAGGTGTTGGTGAGCTTGGCGCTGTCGGCGCGCAGCTTCTGGGTGCCGGTGGCACGCAGCCGGATGACGACGCGCATGGCCACGACGTTCAGCAGGGCGATGCCGACGCCGACGAGGGTGAGCTGCGGATCGTAGGTCCACAGCAGGGCCGCGTAGAGGAGGACGACGACGCCGTCGACCCCGGCGGCCGTGAGGTCGCGGGCGAGGGTCTCGGCGACCGTGTCGTTGGACGCCAGGCGCTGCACGAGGTCGGCGGGGCTGCGCTGGGCGTAGAACGTGACGGGCAGGCGCAGCAGATGGCGCAGGAAGCGGGCGCTGCCGACGGTGGAGGAGATGATGCGGCCGCGCAGCAGATTCGCCTGTTGCAGCCAGGTCAGCACCACGGTCAGCGCGACCATCGCGCCCATCGACGCGAACAGCGCGCCGAGCAACGACGTCTGATGCCCTATCAGGAACAGGTCGATGTACGTCCGGCTGAGCGCGGGCAGCACGGCGCCGACCGCGACGAGCAGCAGGCTGGCCAGGAGCGCGGCGAGCATGGTGCCCGTGGTGCCGCGCAGCCGTGCCGGGAGGGCCCTCATGACGCCGGGCCTGCGGCCTCCCGGACGGAAGTCGGGACCCGGTTCGAGCACCAGGGCCACTCCGGTGAAGCTGGTGTCGAAGTCCTCCGCGGGCACGAAGCGGCGGCCCTTGTCCGGGTCGTTGATGTACACGCCCCGGCGGCCGAGGCGGCGCCCCGTGCCGTCGTACACGACGTAGTGGTTGAACTCCCAGAAGAGGATCGCGGGTGCCTCGACCTCGGCCAGCGCGGCGGGCTCCATCTGCATGCCCTTGGCCGTCAGGCCGTAACTGCGCGCCGCCTTCAGGACGTTGCTCGCCCGGGAGCCGTCGCGGGAGACGCCGCACGCGATGCGCAGCTCCTCCAGGGGGACGTGCCGTCCGTGGTGGGCGAGGACCATGGCGAGGGCGGCGGCGCCGCACTCCACGGCCTCCATCTGCAGGACGGTGGGCGTGCGGACGGTCCGTGGGCGCCTGCCCTTCGGCGCCGGGCGCGGCGCCGCACGCCGGCCGCGCCGCGGGGGTTCGGGGCGGTGCCTGCGACGGCCGCCGGGGGGCGGCAGTGGCTGCTGGTGCGCGGGGGACGCGGGAGACGCGGGGGAGGAGAGCGGTGCGGTCACGGAAGCAGCCAATCGATCGGGCGCTGCTCGGCGAGGTGGAAGGTGCCGGTGGCCGGGGTCATGGAGTCGAGCGGGAAAGGCGGTCCGTCGGCGGTCGACCACGCGTAGCCGGACTTGGTGCGCGTCGACTTCTCAAGGCGTACGACCACGGCCACGGGCGGCCCGTCCTGGGTGAACTGCCCGGCCAGCTCCTTGTCGCCGAGGAAGCCGGTGATCTTCTGCCTGCTCTGCGCGGCCCGCCCGACGGCCTGCACCCGGCCGCGCAGCTTGCCGTACTCGGCCGTGGGCGCGGACTGGACGGTGAGATCCACCGACGTGCCGACGGGGAGGGCGGCGCTGTCGGCCGGTACGTAGAGCATGGCGAGGAGCGGGTCGTCGGTGCCCGCCACGCGCTCCAGGGTCGCGACGTCGGAGCCGGTGGTGACGACGGTGCCGATCCTGGCGGCGAGCGTGGTCACGCGGCCGGCGGCGATGGCGCGGACGGCCTTGTCGCCCTGTTCCGTACGGACTTCGAGTACGGGAGCGCCCGCGGCGAGCCGCTTGCCCTCCTTGGCGAGCACGCGGGTGACCTGGCCGGTGACGGGGCTCTGCAGGACGTAGCTGCCCTGGCCGTGCGTGAGGATCCCGGGGGCCCGCAGCGTCGAGGGGACCGACCCGGTCACGGCCCAGACGCCCGCGGCGGCCATGACGACGAGGGTGACGGCGAGGACGAGCAGGCCCTGGGGGCGGGCGTAGCGCACCGGTACGTCGAGTTCCTCGGGCGACTGCAGCTTGGACAGGGCCTGTTGGCGGAACTGCACGGAACGCTTCCCTTACTGTGCCTGGTCGGTGGCGTCACGGTGCCTGGGGCGTCCGTGAGCCCCGGAACCTGGGGCTCCGGGGCTCACGTGTCACGCCGTCTCAGTGAGCGAAGGCTCAGAGACCGGCGGTCAGGCCGGAGGCCAGGCCCGTGACGGCGCCGGTGTTCACACCGGTGACACCCTCGACCGTGCCGACGACGCCGCCGACGACGCCCGAGACCGGGGCGATGGAGTCAACGGTGCCGGTGACGTTGCCCACGACGCCGGAGACGAGGCCACCGGCGACGTTGTCGAGGTCGGCGTCGGAAATCTCGCGGGTCTCGACCTGGGGGACGTTGTTCATGATGTGAGCTGCCCTTCTCATGAGTGGTGCACAGGTGTTTCCAAGGCCGCGGAACCTGGGGATTCGAATTCCGCGACGGCCAGGATCAAAGCATGTTCGCAGCGCGTACATCCAACTGGTGAAGCAGCGGTCAGCTGCGGCTGTGACGTCGAATCACCGCTGCGTGCAGGCTGTTTCACCGCGTGGTGGCAGCTCCTTCACAAGCTTCACAGAAGAAAATTCGGTACCCGGAATGACTCCTTCCAACAAATCGGACACGGTCCCGCGGAAAAGCGTTGCCTGTGGTCGATGCACCGAAATTCGAGAGGAGCGCGGATCGAATGGCGTGACGAAGGTGCGCATTCGATGTGCAGGTTCACTGAAGGCACCCGCAATCGGGGTCGAAGGGGACGCCGGGTCGCCCGAGTGGGGCCGTCGGCCGGTCCGGCTACCGGCCCCAGTCCAGGCGGTCGGCGAGCCCGGCGGCGACGAACGCCGCCACTGGTGCTCCACCCGGTGCGGCGACCGCGCCCGCGCCGCCCGGGCCTACGCCCGCCGCACAGGTTGACGGCACCGCGGGCCCACGCCCGCCGCACGGACTGACGGCGCCCCGCGCCCACACCGGCCGCACCGGCTGACGGCGCACCCCACCCCGTACGGTCCAGCACCAGGTGCCGACCCCCCTGTGGCCCGCTGGAATGGACGGGTGACCGCGCCTCCGGACGACTGCCTCGCGCGCAACGAGTGGATCTGCGGCGACTATCTGAGCACCCGCCGCGAGATCCTCACCGACGCCGTGCTGCAACACCTGGAGCTGACCGCGCTCTCCGTCCTGATCGCGCTCGCCATCGCCCTGCCGCTGGCCGTTCTCGCCCGCCGCTGGGGCCTGGCCGCCGGACCCGTGCTCGCCGTGACCACCGTCCTCTACACGATCCCGTCCCTCGCGATGTTCTCGCTGCTGCTCCCGGTGTACGGACTGTCGGAGACGCTCGTCATCGCGGGCCTGGTCCTGTACTCCCTGACGCTGCTCGTCCGCAACATCCTCGCGGGCCTGCGCGCCGTCCCCGAGGACACCCGGCAGGCCGCCCGCGGCATGGGCTACGGCCCGATCCGCCTGCTTCTGACCGTCGAACTGCCGCTCGCCCTGCCCGCCGCCATGGCGGGCCTGCGCATCGCCACCGTCTCGGCGGTCTCCCTCGCCACCGTCGGCGCGATCGTCGGCTTCGGCGGACTCGGCAACCTCATCTACTCCGGGATGAACACCTACTTCAAGGCGCAGGTCCTCACCGCCTCCGTGCTCTGCGTGGTCATCGCCGTCCTCGCCGACCTGCTGCTGCTCGGCGTACAGCGACTCCTCACGCCCTGGACGAGGGCGGCCCGCGCGTGAACACCCTCACCGACGCCTGGGACTGGCTCGCCGACTCCGCGCACTGGGCGGGCGACGACGGCATCTGGCACCGCCTCACCCAGCACCTCGTCCTCACCGTCGTCTGCCTCCTGATCAGCTGTCTCATCGCGCTGCCCGTCGCCCTGGTCCTCGGCCACCTCGGCAAGGGCGGCGCGCTCGCCGTGAACATCTCCAACGTCGGGCGCGCCGTGCCGACGTTCGCGGTCCTCGTGCTGCTCCTGCTCACGCCGCTCGGCAAGTGGGGCGAGGGCCCCACCGTCGTCGCCCTGGTCCTGTTCGCCGTGCCGCCGCTGCTCACCAACGCCTACGTCGGCATGCGCGGCGTGGACCGCAGCGTCGTCCAGGCGGCGCGCGGGATGGGCATGACGGGGCGGCAGATGCTCTGGCGGGTCGAGGCGCCGCTCGCGCTGCCCCTGATCATGAGCGGTGTCCGGATCGCCGCCGTCCAGCTCGTCGCCACCGCGACCATCGCCGCGCTCGCGGGCGGCGGCGGCCTCGGCCGCATCATCACGGCGGGCTTCAACCTGGCCAGCACGCCCCAAGTGGTGGCGGGCGCGGTGCTCGTCGCCGTGTTCGCCCTGTTGGTCGAGGGCGTTTTCGAGGCCGTCGAGCGGCTCGCGCCCGGATGGGCGCGCAAGACGGGGAAGGGGTGAGCGGCGTGACGCGCACCGCTCGCGGAGCCAATCGTGGGACCCGGCGCGGCGTACTGCTCGCGGCCGCCGTCCTGCTCGCCTCCGGCTGCGACTCGGGTCCCTCCCTGGAGACCCAGGACAAGGTCACCGCGCCGCCCGGCGACAGCAAGCACCTCGTCGTCGGCTCCGCCGGATTCACGGAGAGCGACCTGCTCGCGCAGATGTACGCGCTCCTCCTGGACAAGGCCGGCTACGACACCGAGATCCTGTCCGTCGCCAACCGCGAACTCTACGAACCCGCCCTGGAGTCCGGACAGATCGACGTCGTGCCCGAGTACGCGGCCACCTTCGCCGACTGGCTGAACGCGAAGGTCAACGGAGCCGACGCGAAGCCCGTCGGCTCACCCGACCTCGACGCCACCATGAAGGCCCTGCGCAAGCTCGCCGCGCCCCGCGGACTCACCGTCCTCGACCCCGGCAGGGCCGTGGACCAGAACGCCTTCGCCGTCACCGCCGCCTACGCCCGCAAGCACCACCTGAAGTCCCTCACCGACCTCGGCAAGTCCGGCCTCAAGGTCCGCCTGGCCGCGGGCGACGAATGCGTCCAGCGCCCGTACTGCGAACCCGGCCTGAAGAAGGTCTACGGCATCGACATCACCGGCGTCGACCCCAAGGGCGTCGGCACCACCCAGGCCAAGAAGGCCGTCCAGAGCGGCCAGGACCAGATGGTCCTCACCACCACGACGGACGCCACCCTCGACGAGTTCGGCCTGGTCCTCCTCACCGACGACAAGAACCTCCAGAACGCCGACTACATCGTCCCCGTCGTCAACCGCTCCCGCGCCGGCAGCAAGGGCGTCTCCCGCGCCCTGGCCCGCCTCAACACGGTCCTGACGACGAAGGACCTGGCGGACCTCAACCGGCAGGTGGACAGCTGGCGCAGGCTTCCGGAGGACGTGGCGAAGAAGTACCTGGAGACCAAGAACCTGCTGTAGCGCCAGCAATTACGCCCGCCCGCCGCCCGCCCGCCGCCCGCCCGCCGCCCGCTGCCCGCTGCCCGCTGCCCGCTGCCCGCCGTCTGCCGCCCACCGCTCCACCTCCCCGGACGGGGCTCTCTTCTCCGCCGCAACGGCGAAATCCCCCACAAGCATCCCGGCGGCGCCAAACACCCCCCAGCCATGGCGCAGCCAAAATCCACAGAAGGCCCCAGACAAACCCCAGCCATGGCGCAGCCAAGAGCCCCCCGCAGGGGACCCCGCCCACCCCGCGCCGGCCAGGCGCTACGCGTCTGCGACCGAGTCGAACTCCACGTCCCCCCGCCCCACCCCGTGGGCATCCGCGTCCACAGACCGCCGCAGCGCCTCATGCAGCTTCGCTGGGGTGAGGACGCCGACGAAGCGGGAGCCGTCCACGACGGCGACCCAGCCCGCGTCGTGCTGGAGCATCACGCCGAAGGCCTGCTTCAGGGGTGCGCCGACGGGCACCCAGGCGTTCATGCGGTGGGCGAGGTCGCCGACGGTGGCGTCGTCCCCGGCGAGGCCGACCTCGTCGACGCCGACCCAGCCGTGCAGGTCGCCGCCCTCGTCGAGGACCATCGCCCAGCGGGCGTCGTCCCCGCGCAGCCGGGCCGCGGCCTGCGCGGCGGACTCGTCGAGGCGGGCGACGGGCGGCTGTTCCAGGTCGTCGACCTCGATCTCGGTGACCGAGAGCCGCTTGAGCCCGCGGTCGGCGCCGACGAACCTGGCGACGTACGGCGTCGCGGGCGTGCCGAGGACGGCGCCCGGCGTGTCGAACTGCTCGATGCGCCCCTGCCCGTACACGGCGACCCGGTCGCCGAGGCGGACGGCCTCCTCGATGTCGTGGGTGACCATCAGGACGGTCTTGCGCACGGTCCGCTGGAGGTTCAGGAACTCGTTCTGGAGCCGTTCGCGCACGACGGGGTCGACGGCGCCGAACGGCTCGTCCATCAGGAGCACCGGCGGGTCGGCGGCGAGGGCGCGGGCCACGCCGACGCGCTGGCGTTGTCCGCCGGAGAGCTGCTCGGGATAGCGCGGCCCGTACGTCTTCGGGTCGAGCCCGACCAGGTCGAGGAGTTCGGCGGCGCGGGCCCGCGCCCTGGCTCGCTTCCAGCCGACGAGGGCGGGCACGGTCGCGGTGTTGTCGAGGACGGTGCGGTGCGGGAAGAGGCCGACCTGCTGGATGACGTAGCCGATGCGGCGCCGTAGGCGTACGGGGTCGACGGCGGCGATGTCCTCGCCGTTGACGTAGATGCGGCCGGAGGTCGGCTCGATGAGCCGGTTCACCATCATCATCGTGGTGGTCTTGCCGCAGCCGGACGGGCCGACGAGCGTGACCAGCTCTCCCTCGGCGACCTCGAAGGAGAGGTCGTCCACGGCCGTCGTGCCGTCCGGGTAGCGCTTGGTCACCTGCTCGAACCGGATCATTCCCTCACGCTAACCGTGCGTGATCCTCCCCGCACACGCTCGGCGACCGCTCAGGCGTCCGCCGTGGGGCTCCCGCTCACCAGGACCACCTCCAGCGTGCGCGGCCCGTGCACACCCTCGACGCGGTCGAGTTCGATGTCGCTGGTCGCGGAAGGGCCGGAGATCCAGGTGAGCGGGCGCCCGGGGTCGAGCCGCTCCAGGGCCTGAGGCACGGAGGAGACGACCTGGTCGGGGACGCGGACGACGCAGATGTGGTGGTCGGGGACGAGGGTGATGCGGCGGCGGCCCTGGTCGGGGGAGCCGTCGAGGACGAGGGTGCCGGTCTCGGCGATCGCGATCGCACAGCCGGTGACGACGCTGTCGGCCCGGTCCAGCTCCGCCGTGGTGCTCGCGGCCCGGTCATGGATGCGGACCGGGTCGGCGGCCGCAAGCCAGCCCGGCGGCAGCGCGGGCGGCACGAGGACGTTCCGGGCGCCGCGATACGCGAGCAGCCGCATCAGCAGGTCCGGCAGCTCGTCCTCGCCCGTGCGGTGCACGATCGCCCGGTAGTCGGCGAGGTTCTCGGCGAGCAGGTCGACGGTCTGCTCGGTGGTGCGTTCGCCGTGCTCGCGCGCGTAGTCCCGGTCGACGGCCGCCTCGTACGGCTCGTCGGGGACCGGGCCGAGCGCCCGGCCGATCCGACCCAGGATGACGTCCTTGGAACTCATGCTCCCGCCTTCCCCTCGTCGGTACGACCCTCGGCGGACGCTGTGCCGGAAGCCGTGCCAGAAGCCGTGCCAGAAGCCGTGCCGGACGACCCCGCAGGTCCCGCGCCGCGTCCCTGCGTGCGCTGCCACCAGTCGCGGAACGACTCCTTCGGCACCGTCGGCAGATCCCGCGTCGCGCTCCACGCCCGGCCCGGCCCCGGCAGCGTCCGGGGGTGCGCGCGCCGGGTCCGTGCGGCGAGGCGCTGTCCGGCCCGCAGCAGCCCCGGCCGGGCGAACACCAGGCCCGCCGCGCGCATGGCGGCCCGCTCGGCCGCGTGGCCGCGGGCGGGCTTGAGGGTCGTTTTCGCGCCGTGGCGGGTGAACTCGCCGCCCTGGACGACGCGTTCGCGCAGGTGCACCAGGACTTCGGGGATGTCGATGGCGACCGGGCACACCTCGTAGCAGGCGCCGCAGAGGCTGGAGGCGTAGGGCAGGGAGGCGTCGATCTCGCTCGCGGTGCCGCGCAGCTGGGGGCTGAGGATGGCGCCGATGGGGCCCGGGTAGACCGAGCCGTAGGCGTGCCCTCCCGCCCGTTCGTAGACGGGGCAGACGTTCAGGCAGGCCGAGCAGCGGATGCAGCGCAGGGCCTGGCGGCCGACCTCGTCGGCGAGGGTGTCGGTGCGGCCGTTGTCGAGGAGCACGAGGTGGAAGGCGGTGGGCCCGTCGCCGTCCGTGGTGCCGGTCCACATCGACGTGTACGGGTTCATGCGCTCGGCCGTCGAGGAGCGCGGCAGGGTCTGCAGGAACACCTCCAGGTCCCGCCACGTCGGCACGACCTTCTCGATGCCGACCACGGAGATCAGCGTCTCGGGCAGCGTCAGGCACATCCGCCCGTTGCCCTCCGACTCCACGACCACCATGGTGCCGGTCTCGGCGACCATGAAGTTCGCCCCCGAGACGCCGACCTTGGCGCGCAGGAACTTCTCCCGCAGGTGCAGCCGGGCGGCCTCGGCGAGTTCGGCGGGCGCGTCCGTCAGGCCGTCCGGGGCGGGGCGGCCCCACTGCGCCATCTCGCGCGCGAAGATGTCGCGGATCTCGCCGCGGTTGCGGTGGATGGCGGGTACGAGGATGTGCGACGGGCGGTCCTTGCCGAGCTGCACGATGAGCTCCGCGAGGTCGGTCTCGTAGGCGTGGATGCCCGCGGCCTCCAGGGCTTCGTTGAGGCCGATCTCCTGCGTGGCCATCGACTTGACCTTGACCACCTCGCGCTCGCCGGTGGCCCGGACCAGATCGGTGACGATGCGGTTCGCCTCGTCCGCGTCGGCGGCCCAGTGCACGGTGCCGCCCGCCGCCGTCACCGCCTCCTCCAGGCGCAGCAGATGCTCGCCGAGGTGGCGCAGCGTGTGGTCCTTGATCTGCCGCCCGGCTTCGCGCAGCCGCGCCCAGTCGTCGAGCTCCGCGACGGCCTTCGCGCGTTTGTCGCGGATGGTGTGGGTGGCGTGGCGCAGATTGGCGCGCAGGGTCGTATCGCGCACGGCGTCGCGCGCCGCCGCGGGGAACGCCGGCATCCCGAGGTACGTGCCGCTCATGACCAGGGCTCCTTCTCCGTGCTCGCCAGGATCTCCGCGAGGTGCACCGGCCGCATCGCCGTGCGCAGGCGCGTCATCGTGCCGCCGAGGTGCATCAGACAGGAGTTGTCCGCCGCGCACAGCACGTCAGCGCCCGTCGACTCGGCGGCGCGCACCTTGTCCGTGCCCATCGCCGCCGAGACGTCGGAGTTCTTCACCGCGAACGTCCCGCCGAAGCCGCAGCACTCCCGCGCGCCCGGCAGCTCCACGAGGTCGAGCCCCTCGACGGCCGCGAGCAGCCGCGTCGGCCGGTCGCCGAGGCCGAGGGAGCGCAGGCCGTGACAGGTCGGGTGGTACGTCACCGTGTGCGGGTAGTACGCGCCCACGTCGGTCACGCCGAGCACGTCCACCAGGAACTCGGTCAGCTCGTACGTCTTCGGCACCACCGGCGCCAGCGTCCGGGCGAGCCCGTCGTCACGGCCCTCGGCGCGCGCCCGCTCGCCCATGCGCGGATACAGCTCCCGCACCATCGACCCGCACGACCCGGACGGCGTCACGATGGCGTCGTACTCCCCGAAGACATCGGAGAAATGCCGGGCGAGCGGCTCCGCCTGATGTCGGTAACCGGTGTTGTAGTGGGCCTGCCCGCAACAGGTCTGCGCCGCCGGGAAGTCCACCTCGACACCCAGCCTGGACAGGAGCTTCACCACGGCCCTGCCCGTGTCGGGATAGAGCGTGTCGTTGACACACGTCAGGAACAGAGCGACGCGCACCGCTGGTTCCTCCTAGTCAGTCATCGGATGCCTCGGTCAGCGTAATCTGGCGAGGGCGCCTTGGGCAGGGGGTGTCGCCTCATGGACGAGGCGGGTCCTCCTGTCGCCCTGAGGGCTCGTCCTCAAACGCCGGACGGGCTGACAGCTTCCTTAGGAGTTGGCTTGAGCGAGACGTACCGACAGCCCGGAGTCGTTCTCAGCGACCGGCGGTTCAGTGTGCCACTGGACCACGACGAGCCCGGCGGTGAGCGGATCGAGCTGTTCGCCCGGGAGTGTGTCGCGGCGGGGCGCGAGGGCGCGGAGCTGCCGTGGCTGGTGTACCTCCAGGGCGGCCCCGGCTTCGGTGCCAACCGGTTCAGCGGCAAGCAGGCGTGGCTCGGCCGCGCCCTGCGCGACTACCGCGTGCTGCTGCTCGACCAGCGCGGCACCGGCAGTTCCACCCCCGCCAACCGGCAGACGCTGCCCCTGCGCGGCGGGCCGCGCGAACAGGCCGACTACCTCGCGCACTTCCGCGCCGACGCGATCGTGCGCGACTGCGAGGCGATCCGGACCGAGGTCACCGGCGGCGCGCCCTGGACCGTCCTCGGCCAGAGCTTCGGCGGCTTCTGCGCGACGCACTACCTGTCGGCCGCGCCCGAGGGGCTCGCGGCGACCCTGATCACCGGCGGCCTCCCGACCCTCGACGGCCACGCCGACGACGTGTACCGCGCCGCGTACCCGCGCATGGAGCGCAAGTCCCTGGCGCACTACGCGCGTTACCCCCAGGACGCCGAGCGGGCCCGCCGCATCGCCGAGTACGTGGCCGAGCACGAGCCCGTCCTGCCCGGCGGCTACCGATTCACCACCGAGGCCTTCCAGTCCCTCGGCATTCTGCTCGGCACCGGCGACGGCACCCACCGGCTGCACTACCTCCTGGAGGACGCCTTCGTGCGGACCCCGGCGGGCCACGCCCTGTCGGACGCCTTCCAGGAGGCCGTCCAGGGCATCCTGTCGTACGCCGGAGCGCCGCTGTACGCCCTGCTGCACGAGGCCTGTTACGCCCAGGGCGGGCGGCCCACCGCCTGGTCCGCGGAGCGGGTGCGGGCCCAGTTCCCGCGCTTCGACGCGGGCAAGAGCCTCGCGGACGGCGCCCCGCCGCTGTTCACCGGCGAGGCCGTGCAGCGCTGGATGTTCGACTCCGACCCCGCCCTGCGCCCGCTGCGGGAGACGGCCGACCTCCTCGCCGACCGCGTCGACTGGCCCGCGCTGTACGACCGTTCACGCCTCGCCGCGAACGAGGTGCCGGTGGCCGCGGCGGTGTACCACGACGACCTGTTCGTCGACACCGAGCACTCCCTGGACACCGCCCGCACGATCCGGGGGCTGCGCACCTGGGTCACGGACGAGTACGAGCACGACGGCCTGCGGGTGAGCGGGCCGCGGGTCCTCGACCGGCTCATCGGCCTGGTGCGCGGCGAACTCTGAACCGGATCCGCCCTGGAGAAGACGCACTGCGACGCGGCGAGCGGCGCACTCTGACCTGGGGATGTGACCTCGTGGTGCCCGGCGCGCACGGTTAGGCTGCGGCCATGACCGACCAGCAGAACAGTGCCGCCGAGCCCACGCAGCTCGCCCCCATGCCCGAGGACTGGCAGCGGGCCCTCGCCGTCGTCGCCCACCCGGACGACCTGGAGTACGGCTGCGCCGGCGCCATCGCCGCGTGGACCGACGCCGGGCGCGAGGTGGTGTACGTGCTCGCCACGCGCGGCGAGGCGGGCATCGACACCCTCGCGCCCGCCGAGGCCGCGCCGCTGCGCGAGCGTGAGCAGCGGGCCAGCGCCGCCGTCGTCGGCGTGGACACCGTCGAGTTCCTCGACCACAAGGACGGGGTGATCGAGTACGGCATCGCGCTGCGCCGCGACATCGCCGCCGCCATCCGCAAGCACAAGCCCGAGCTGGTCATCACCCTCAACCACCGCGACACCTGGGGCGGCGTCGCCTGGAACACCCCCGACCACGTCGCCGTCGGCCGGGCCACGCTGGACGCCGCGTCCGACGCGGGCAACCGCTGGATCTTCCCCGAGCTGTCCGAGCAGGGCCTCGAACCGTGGAACGGCGTGCGCTGGGTCGCCGTCGCGGGCACCAACGCGCCGACCCACGCGGTGGACGCGACCCCCGGCCTGGAGCGGGCCGTCCAGTCCCTGCTCGAACACCGCGCGTACATCGAGGTCCTCACCGACGAGGACCCCGAGAAGTACTGCCGCACCTTCCTCACCGGCTTCGCCGAGCAGCTCGCGCCCCGCTTCGGCGGCAAGCCCGCTGTGGCGTTCGAGGTCTTCAGCCGCTGAGCCGCCGCCCGTAGGCTGACGGTACGTCAGGAACGTACCGCCGGCGCGGGAATGAGGGTCGGACCGGTGATCGACACCGTCAGCACGGACATCCCGGAGGGTGCGGAGCGCCGCCTTCGCCTCGACGTCGAGGACGGCGTCGGCGTCCTCACCCTCTGCCGTCCCGCCAAGCTCAACGCCTGGAGCTGGGAGTCCACCCGCCAACTCGGCCTGTACGCCGACCGCATCCGCTTCGACGACTCGATCCGCGCGGTCCTGCTCCGGGCCGAGGGCCGGGCGTTCTGCGCGGGCATCGACATCACCGCGCCGGGCGGCGCCATCACCGGCCGCTCCGCCGCGGAGCGCACCGGCAACTACTACGAAGGCATCCGCTGGGCGCACGAGCGCTTCCGGGCCTTCGCGGGCCTGCCACAGCCCGTCGTCGCCGCCGTGCAGGGCTACTGCCTGGGCTTCGGCTTCGAACTCGCCCTCATGGCGGACGTCCGGATCGCCGCCGACGACGCGGTGTTCGCCCTGCCCGAGGCCCGGCTCGGCGTCGCCGTCGACGCGGGCGGTGACCTGCGCGTCGCCCGGGATGCGGGCGCGGGCTGGGCCAAGTACCTCGCTCTGACCGGCCGCCGCATCGACGCCGCCACCGCGGCCCGCCTCCACCTCGCCCAACTCGTCGTGCCCCGCACCGACCTGGAGCCGACCGCACGGGAGGTGGCCGCCGAGATCGCCGCGAACGCGCCCCTCGCCGTGCGGGGTGTGAAGCGGGACATCGACGCCTACGCGGACGCGGGTCTCGGCCGGGCGCTGGACCGCGTGGCGATGACCGCGGCGGTCACGCTGACGTCGGAGGACGTGGGGGAGGGGTACGCGGCGAAGGCGGGCGGGCGGGAGGCGGAGTTCGAGGGGAAGTGAGGGGCAGGGGCCCGGGGCGGGCCGGACCGTCCGGTACTTCCCGGGTTACCGCGAGGCCTACTTGGCCGACTGGGGGCGGGGCACCGCCAGCGCGCAGGGCTGGGACGCGGAGGAGCGCTTCGAGGAGATCAAGCAGGCGATCCTGGAGAACTACCGGGCACTTGAGCTGACCAGGTGACCCGGTCCCGACGGACTCACGCCCGCCCCAACTGCTCCCGCACCGGCACCACCGCAGGGTTCACCAGCGACCGCCGCTGCCAGTTCGCGCCGTCGACCACCAGCGTGTGGCCCGTGATGAAGCGGGCGTAGGGGGAGGCCAGGAACGTGGCCGCCCAGCCGAGTTCGCGCGGGGCGCCGACGCGGAGGGCGGGCTGGCGGGTGGCCAGGGCGTGGTCCGGGCCGAGGCCGTCGCGGATGTCCCGGGGCAGGTCCTCGTGCGGCATCAGGCCCGGCACCAGGCCGTTGACCTGGATGCCGTACGGCCCCCACTCCACCGCCAGCGTCTCGACCAGACTCTTCACTCCCGCCTTCGCCGCCGCGCTGTGCGCGAAGCCGGGCCCGCCCGTCCAGGCGTAGGACGCGCCGATGTTGATGACGGAGCCGGGGGAGCCCGCAGCGAGGTGGCGGCGCGCGAACTCGCGCGTCATGAAGAACGTGCCGGTGAGCGTCGCGTCCAGGACCGCGCGCCAGGCGTTGGGTGACATCTCCTCGGCGGGTACGGGGAAGTTCGCCGCCGCGTTGTTCACCAGGACGCCGGGCAGGCCGTACGCGGACTCGGCGGCGTCGAAGGCGGCGGCCACCCGGTCCGGGTCGCGGATGTCGCACACCGCCGTCGCCACCCGGCCGCCCAGCTCGGACAGCTCCGCGCGCGCCGCCGTCAGCCGTTGTTCATTACGGCTCGCGATCACCAAATCAGCGCCGAGGCGGGCGAATTCGGCCGCGATCGCCCGGCCTAGGCCGCTGCCGCCGCCGGTGACCAGGGCGACGGTGCCGTCGAAGGTGCCGGGTGGTAGGGCGCTCGCTCCGGGTGGGGGAGGGGTGGGGAGGCCGGGAAGCGGGGGCGTGCCGGGGGCGGTGCGTGCGTCGTCTGTGGGCGTCCCGTCTGTGGGTGTGCCGTCGGTGGTGGGCCCTTGGGCGCCGTCGCTCGTCATGGGCGCATCGATAGCGCGGCGGCTCGCAAAGTTCCAGAGGCGGCGCGGGGCAGTACCGGACAGCACGGGATGGGGCGGGGTGGGGCACCATCAAGGTGCTGGATTGACATATCGGCTTGCTGATTCTGCAATGGGAGCATGGGAAGCGCAAAGAAGTCCGACGTCCACGACCCGCACGACTCCGCCCCTGCCTCCGGCCCGCACGACTCCACCCTCGCCTCCGGCCCGCACGACTCTCCCCTCGCCCCCGACTCCGGATCCGGCGACGACACCGACAAGGTCCTCACCGCCGTCGGCCCCCGCCTCCGCAAGATCCGCAAGGAGCGCGGCGCCACCCTCGCCGGGCTTTCCGAGGCCACCGGTATCTCCGTCAGCACCCTGTCCCGCCTGGAGTCGGGCGGGCGCAGGCCCAGCCTCGAACTGCTCCTGCCCATCGCCCGCGCCCACCAGGTGCCCCTCGACGAGCTGGTCGGCGCCCCGCCGGTGGGTGACCCGCGGGTGCGGGCCAAGCCGATCGTCCGGCACGGGCGGACGATGGTGCCGCTGACCCGGCAGCCCGGCGGGCTCCAGGCGTACAAGGTCATCGAGCCCCCGCGCACCGACACGCCCGACCCGCGGACCCATGAGGGCTACGAGTGGCTGTACGTCCTCTCGGGGCGGCTGCGCCTCGTGCTCGCCGAGCACGACGTGGTGCTCGGCCCCGGCGAGGCGGCGGAGTTCGACACGCGCGTGCCGCACTGGTTCGGGTCCACGGGGGAGGGTCCGGTGGAGTTCCTGAGCCTCTTCGGGCCGCAGGGGGAGCGCATGCACGTACGGGCGCGGCCCGCGGTGAAGGGCGGCAAGAGGGAGTAAGCGGGAGTAAGAGGGAGCAAGGGGGAGTGAGGGAGGGGGTGCCGCCGGTGCGGGCCGCGCTGTTCCCTTCCGGGCAAGCGACCGCTTAGTATGCATCCTGAGCACGGTCGACTACAGCGTGGAGGCCCCGCATGCGCGCATGGCACGTACACCGCAACGGCGAGCCGGGCGAGGTGATGCGGCTCGAAGAGGCGGAGCGGCCCGTGCCCGGCGACGGGCAGGTGCTCCTGAAGGTCCGCGCCGCGAACATCAACTTCCCCGACGCGCTGCTCTGCCGGGGGCAGTACCAGATCACCCCGCCGCTGCCGTTCACGCCGGGCGTGGAGATCTGCGGCGAGACCGAGGACGGGCGGCGCGTCATCGCCAACCCGGCGCTGCCGCACGGCGGCCTCGCCGAGTACGCCGTCGCGGACGCCGCCGCCCTGCTGCCCGCGCCGGACGCCCTCGACGACGCGGAGGCCGCCGCGCTGCACATCGGCTACCAGACCGGCTGGTTCGGGCTGCACCGGCGCGCGCACCTCAAGGAGGGCGAGACGCTGCTCGTGCACGCGGCCGCGGGCGGCGTCGGCAGTGCGGCCGTGCAGCTCGGCAGGGCGGCGGGCGCCCGCGTCATCGGCGTCGTCGGCGGCCCGGAGAAGGCCGAGGTCGCGCGCGGGCTCGGCTGCGACCTGGTGATCGACCGGCGCGCCGACGACATCGTGGGCGCCGTGAAGGAGGCCACCGGCGGCCGCGGCGCCGACGTCGTGTACGACCCGGTCGGCGGCGACGCCTACGCCAAGTCCGCCAAGTGCGTGGCCTTCGAGGGCCGCATCCTCGTCGTCGGCTTCGCGAGCGGCGCCATCCCGACGCCCGCCCTCAATCACGCCCTGGTGAAGAACTACTCGATCGTCGGTCTGCACTGGGGCCTGTACAACACCAAGGACCCGCGCGCCGTCCTGGAGTGCCACGACCACCTCACCGAGCTGGCCGCGAAGGGCGCCGTCAAGCCCCTGGTGAGCGAGCGCCTGCCGCTCGGCCGGGCCGCGGCCGCCGTTCAGCGCGTCGCCGACGGCACCACCACCGGCCGCGTGACCGTGCTGCCCGCCCTCCCCGAGGAGGCCGCCGCATGACGGACGCCGCCGCACTCCGCCGCCGCACCCAGGACCTGCTCGCCGCGCACCCCCCGGCGACCACGGACCGCACCGATTTCCTGAAGGCCCGCTTCGACGCCGGACTGGCCTGGGTGCACTACCCCGAAGGCCTCGGCGGCCTGGGCGCCCCGCGCACCCTGCAGGCCGTCGTGGACGCCGAGCTGGAGGCCGCGGGCGCGCCCGACAACGACCCGCGCCGCATCGGCATCGGCCTCGGCATGGCCGCGCCCACCATCCTCGGCTTCGGCACGGACGAGCAGAAGCGCCGCTTCCTGCGGCCCCTGTGGGTCGGCGAGGAGGTGTGGTGCCAGCTGTTCAGCGAGCCCGGCGCCGGATCCGACCTCGCGGCGCTCGGCACCCGCGCCGTCCGCGACGGCGAGAGCTGGGCCGTGGACGGGCAGAAGGTGTGGACGTCCAGCGCGCACGTCGCCCGCTGGGGCATCCTCATCGCCCGCACCGACCCGGACGTGCCCAAGCACCGCGGCATCACGTACTTCATCTGCGACATGACCGACCCCGGCGTCGAGGTGCGGCCGCTGCGCCAGATCACCGGCGAAGCCGAGTTCAACGAGGTCTTCCTCAGCGGCGTGCGCATCCCCGACACCCGCCGCCTCGGCGCGGTCGGCGAGGGCTGGAAGGTCGCGCAGACGACCCTCATGAACGAGCGCGTCTCCATCGGCGGCATGCGCATCCCCCGCGAGGGCGGCATGATCGGCCCCGTCGCCGAGGCCTGGCGCGAACGCCCCGAACTGCGCACCCACGACCTGCACCAGCGCCTGCTCACCCTCTGGGTGGAGGCGGAGGTCGCCCGGCTCACCGGCGACCGCCTGCGCCAGCAGCTCGCCCAGGGCCAGCCGGGACCCGAAGGCTCCGGCATGAAGCTCGGCTTCGCCCGCCTCAACCAGGAGATCAGCGGTCTGGAGGTGGAACTCCTCGGCGACGAGGGCCTGTTGTACGACGACTGGACGATGCGCCGGCCCGACCAGGTCGACTTCACCGGGCGCGAGGCGGGCTACCGCTATCTGCGCTCCAAGGGCAACAGCATCGAGGGCGGGACCAGCGAGGTCCTGCTCAACATCGTCGCCGAGCGCGTTCTCGGCCTGCCGTCGGAACCGCGCACCGACAAGGACGTCGCCTGGAAGGACCTGACTCGATGACGACGCAGAGTGACCTGCTGTACACGGAGGAAGAAGAGGCGCTGCGCTCCGCCGTGCGCTCCCTCCTGGCCGATCGCTGCGACCCGGCCGACGTCCTCGCCCGCACCGAGTCGGAGCAGCCGCACGACCGCGAGCTGTGGAAGACCCTCGCCGACAGCATGGGCCTCGCCGGTCTCCTGGTGCCCGAGGACCGCGGCGGGCAGGGCGCCACGCACCGCGAAGCGGCCGTCGTCCTGGAGGAGTTGGGGCGCGCGGTGGCACCGGTGCCGTATCTGACGAGCGCCGTCATCGCCACCGAGACGCTCCTCGCCTGCACCGGTGACCCGGCGGCGGAGCTGCTCGCCGCGCTCGCGTCCGGCCGTACCGTGGGCGCGCTCGCCGTGCCCTTCGCCACCGCGCCGGGCGCGGTCCACACCAGGGTCCGGCACGAGGGCGGCGCCCTGCGCGGCGAGGTGACCGGCGTCGCGGACGCGGCCGTCGCCGACATCCTGCTCGTCCCCGCCGACGGCGGCCTCTTCGCCGTCGACACCGGCCGCGACGGCGCCACCGTCACCCCGCTGACCTCCCTCGACCGCACCCGCCCGCTGGCCACCGTCACCCTCGACGGCGCCCCCGCGCGCCTGCTCGCCGAGGGCGCGGAAGCGGACGCGGCCGTCCGCCTCGGCCTGCGCTCCGGGGCCGGACTGCTCGCCTCCGAGCAACTCGGCCTCGCCGAATGGTGCTTGACGCAGACCGTCGCCTATCTGAAGGAACGCCACCAGTTCAACCGGCCCGTCGGCTCCTTCCAGGCCCTCAAGCACCGCCTCGCCGACCTCTGGCTGCGCGTGGTCAACACCCGCGCCGCCGCCCGGCACGCCGCCGACGCCCTCGCCACCGGCAGCGACGAGCCGAACCTCGCGGCGGCCCTCGCGCAGGCCTACGCGGCCCCCGTCGCGGTGCGCGCCGCCGAGGAGGCGCTCCAGCTGCACGGCGGTATCGGCATGACGTGGGAGCACCCCGTCCATCTGTACCTGAAGCGGGCCAAGGCCGACTCGATCGCTCTGGGCACGGCGGGACGGCACCGGACGGAATTGGCCGACCTGGTCGACCTCCCCGCGCCCGCAACGCCCTGACCTGGTCGTAGTCCCGGAGCCGTATGGGACCCGGCCATTACCCGCCCATTACATGAGGCATAATTGCGAGCCATTCGCAATAACACTTGATCTTGTGTAGGGGTGTGGAGCATGAGGGCCGGATCGATACGTGGCACCGGTGCCGTCGCGGCGGCGGCCGCATTGGCGGTCGCCGCCACGGCCTGCTCGGCGCCGGACGACGGCAAGGGCGGTGGCGGCGCCAAGACGTCCGCCGTCGTCGGCATCGCGTACGAGCCCGAGACCCTGAGCCCGCTCCTCGGCTACGGCAAGGACGGCAACTCCAAGATCTTCGACGGGCTGCTCACACACGACGCGGACATGAAGCTGCGGCCCGCGCTCGCCGCGAAGCTGCCGAAGGTCGGCGACGACGGCAAGACGTACACGTACGAGCTGCGCAAGGGCGTCAAGTTCAGCGACGGCAAGCCTTTCACGGCCAAGGACGTCGTCTTCACGTACGAGACCATCCTCGACAAGAAGACGAACAACGCCTCCAAGACCGAGCTGGACGCCCTCAAGAGCGTCGAGGCCAAGGGCGACGGCACCGTCGTCTTCCACCTCAAGTACCCCTACGCGCCGTTCGCCGAGCGGACCGTCCTGCCCATCGCGCCCCAGCACATCGCGGGCAAGCAGGACGTGAACACCGGCGCCTTCACCACCAAGCCCGTCGGCACCGGACCGTACGAGCTGGTGAAGTGGTCCAAGGGCGAGAAGCTCGTCTTCAAGGCCAACCCCGGCTACTGGGGCGGTGCGCCGAAGGTCAAGAACTTCACCATGGCCATCGTCAAGGACGACGACGTGCGCGCGACCCGCCTGCGCACCGGCGACCTCGACGGCGCCATCCTGCCGCCCAACCTCGCCAAGACGTTCGAGTCCGACGGTGGCAAGCAGACGTACGCCGCCAAGACCTTCGACTACCGCGTCGTGACCCTGCCGACCGGCAACAAGGTCGCGGGCGACACCGACATCCGGCGCGCCCTCGACGTCGGCGTGGACCGCAAGACCATGGTCGACCAGATCCTGGAGGGCGCGGGCAAGGAGGCCTACGGCCCGGTGCCGACGGACAGCCCCTGGTTCACCAAGGGCACCGAGCGGAAGTTCGACGTCGAGGCGGCCAAGAAGATCCTCGACGACGCCGGCTGGAAGCCCGGCAAGGACGGCATCCGCGAGAAGGACGGCGTCCAGGCGAAGTTCCCCCTCTGGTACCTCACCGGCGACAAGCTCCGCCAGGACCACGCCCTCGCCTACGCGTCCGACGCCAAGAAGCTCGGCATCAAGGCCGAGGTGCAGTCCGGCACCTGGGAGGTCATCGAGCCCCGCATGGCCAAGGACGCGGTCCTCGCGGGCGGCGGCTCCCCGGCCGACCCGGACTTCGACCAGTACACGCTCCTGAACTCCGCGCTCGCCGGTGACGGCTTCAACAACATGGCGCACTACGACAACCCCAAGGTCGACAAGGCCCTGGAGGACGCCCGCAGGAGCGGTGACCACGCGAAGCGCCAGGCCGCGTACGACACGATCCAGCGCGAGCTGGTCAAGAACCCCGGCTACACCTTCCTCACCCACATCGACCACCTGTACGTGGTGAACAAGTCCTTCGGTGAGCTGTCCACGCAGGTCGAGCCGCACGACCACGGCCTCGCGTCCGGCCCGTGGTGGAACGTCGAGGACTGGCAGCCGAACAAGTGACGTCGGCTCCCACCGAGTCCGCCGACCCCACCGAGTCCGCCGGGCCCGCCCCGGCGGCCGGGCGGGGGCGGCGGGCGCTGCCCTGGGGCCCGATGGCGCGGCTCGCGGGACGGCGGGCGGTGTTCGCCGTCCCCGTCCTGCTCATCGTCACCTTCGGCGTCTTCGCCGTCGCCGAGGCCTCGCCCTTCGACCCCGTCAAGGCGTACGCGGGCACGGCCGGACTCACCGCGTCCCAGGAGAACCTCGACCAGCTGCGCGCCAACCTCGGCGTCGACAAGCCGCTGGTCGAGCGCTGGTGGGACTGGCTGACCGCCGCCCTCCGGGGCGACTTCGGGGACTCCCACACGCTGCGCCAGCCCGTCGCCGACGCCATCGGTGAACGCATCGGCTGGTCGGTGCTCCTCGCCGCGACCGCCTTCGTCCTCGCGATCCTGCTCGGCTCGGCCCTCGGCGTGCTCGCCGCACGCCGCCCCGGCGGCTGGCTCGACCGGTGCGTGACCTCGCTCGCGTACACCCTGGAGGCCGCGCCGCCGTTCTGGCTAGGCCTGCTCGCCGTGTGGTTCTTCGCCCTCAAGCTGGGCGTGCTGCCCGCGGGCGGTCTCACCGACACCTCCAGCACGGTGGTGACGGCCGGGCAGGTCACCCACCATCTCGTCCTGCCCGCCGCCGTCCTCGCCGTCTCCCAGCTTCCCTGGTTCGTCCTGTACGTACGCCAGGGTGTCGGCGACGCGCTCGGCGACGACCCCGTCCGGGGCGCCCGCGCGCGCGGCCTCGCCGAGCGGACCGTGCTCCTCAAGCACGCCTTCCGCTCCGGCATGCTGCCCGTGCTCACCCTCGTCGGCTCCCGCGTGCCCGAGCTCATCACCGGCGCGCTCCTCGTCGAGACCGTCTTCAGCTGGCCCGGCATCGCCGCCGCGACCGTGCAGGCCGCCACCTCCGTGGACTTCCCCCTGCTCGCCGCCCTGACCGCGCTCGCCACCGTCGCGGTCCTGCTCGGCAACCTCCTCGCGGACCTGCTGTACGGGCTCGCCGACCCGAGGGTGGGATTCGATGGCTGACACCCGCAGTCCGCAGGCCGAGGTGTCGAAGGCCGACGCCGCCGCCCAGGTCACCTGGCGCTCCGCGACCGGCCGCGCCGCCGCGGGTACCCGCAGGGCGTCCCGCTCCACCCGCGCGTGGCGGGTCTGGAGCTCCGCCGCGATCGTCGCGGCCGTCGTCCTCGCCGTGCTGATCGTGCCGCCCCTCGTCGACCTCGACGAACAGGCCGTGCACCTCGCCGACAAGCTCCTGCCGCCGTCCCTGGAGCACCCCTTCGGCACCGACGACGTGGGCCGCGACCTGCTCCTGCGGTGCGTGTACGGGCTGCGTGTCTCGCTGCTCGTCGGTGTGGTCGCCGCCGTCGTGGCCACCGTCATCGGCACCGCCGTGGGCGCGCTCGCCGCCGCGTCCGGCGGCTGGGTGGACCGCGTCGTCATGCGGCTCGTGGACGTCTTCTCGTCCGTGCCGCACCTGCTGCTCGGCATCTTCATCGTGGCGATGTTCCGGCCCGGCGTCTGGCCCGTCGTGATCTCCGTGGCCCTCACACACTGGCTGTCCACGGCCCGCATCGTGCGCGCCGAGGTCCTCTCGCTGCGCTCGCGGCCCTACATCGACGCCGCCATCTCCGGCGGCGCGTCCCGCTGGCGCGTGACCGTGCGGCACCTGCTCCCCGGCGTCCTGCCTCAGGCCGGGCTCGCCGCCGTTCTCATGGTCCCGCACGCCATCTGGCACGAGTCCGCCCTGTCCTTCCTCGGCCTCGGCCTGCCCACCCACCAGGCCAGCCTCGGCACCCTCGTCCAGGGCGCCCGCAGCTCCCTCCTGGCCGGCGACTGGTGGCCCACGCTCTTCCCCGGCCTGTTCATCATCGTGCCGACCCTCGCCATCGCGGGCCTCGCGGGCGCCTGGCGCGACCGGATCAACCCGCGCCGCCGATCGGAGCTGATGCTGTGAGTGGGTCGCCCACCGGGGCCGAGGCCGAGCCGGCCGTGACCGAGGCCGAGCCTGTCACTGCTGTGGATGCCGATGCCGATGCCGATGCCGCCGCCGTGGCGGCGCCCCCGCCCGTCCTCTCTGTACGCGGCCTCTCCGTCCGCTTCCGCATGCGCGGCGGCGCCCACGTGGCCGCCGTCACCGACGCGCGGTTCGACCTCGCCGCGGGCGAGTGCCTCGCGCTCGTCGGCGAGAGCGGGTGCGGCAAGTCCGTGCTGGCCTCCGCGCTGCTCGGCCTGCTGCCCGAGAACGCCCAGACGGCCGGGGCCGCGCTCCTCGGCGACGGCACCGACCTGCTCACCGCCGACGAGCGCACCCTCGCCCGCACCGTGCGCGGGCGGCGCGTCGGCCTCGTACCGCAGAGCCCGGCCGCGCATCTGACCCCCGTCCGCACCGTGCGCTCCCAGCTGGAGGAGACGCTGCGGGAGCTGACGGGTGTGCGCCGGCCCGCGCTGCGTGAGGCGGGCGAGGCCGCCGCCGAGCGCGCCGCGTTCCCCGCCGGGCACCTCGACCGCTACCCGCACGAGCTGTCCGGCGGACTCGCCCAGCGCGCCGCGACCGCCCTCGCGCTCATCGGCGACGCCCCTCTGCTCCTCGCGGACGAGCCCACCACCGGCCTCGACCGCGAGCTGGTCGACCGCACCGTCGACGAACTGCGGCGGCACGTCGGGGACGACCGCGCGCTGCTGATGATCACCCATGACCTGGCGGCGGCCGAGCGGATCGCCGACCGCGTGGCCGTGATGTACGCGAGCCGCATCGTCGAG
Organism: Streptomyces alboflavus; assembly: GCF_000716675.1. Taxonomy (GTDB): domain Bacteria; phylum Actinomycetota; class Actinomycetes; order Streptomycetales; family Streptomycetaceae; genus Streptomyces; species Streptomyces alboflavus. The sequence continues at coordinate 138,734 of NZ_JNXT01000008.1, read as the reverse complement.
ATCGCCGACGCCGCCGACTTCTTCGGCGACCCGGGGCCACGCCACCCCTACGCGCGCGGGCTGCTCGACGCGCTGCCCGACCGGGAGTTCAGGCCCGTACCCGGCATGCCGCCCGAGCTGTCCGCGCTGCCCGAGGGCTGCGCGTTCGCCGCGCGCTGCGAGCGGGCCGACGAGGCCTGCGCGGTCGTGCCCGTGCTCCCGGCGGAGCCTTCGTCGGGCGCCGCCTGCCACCACCCGGTCGCCGCCGCCCTGGAGGCGTCCCGTGCTTGAACTGCGTTCCCTGACCGCCGGATACGACCGCCGTGACCCCGTCGTCCGCGAGGTCAGCCTGACCGTCGGGCCCGGCGAGTCCGTCGGCCTGCTCGGCCCCAGCGGCTGCGGCAAGTCGACCCTCGCGCGCGTCGCGGCACTCCTGCACCGGCCCGACCGGGGTGAGGTCGTCATCGACGGAGAGCCCGCACGCGGCTGGCGCCATCGCGCGCCGCGCGCCCAGCGCACCGCGTTCGGCGTCGTCTTCCAGCAGCCCCGGCTCTCCGCCGACCCGCGCCTCACCCTCACGCAGCTCATCGCCGAACCCCTGCGCGCCACCGGACGAGGCGCCGAAGCCCCCGACCGCGTACGGGACCTCGCGCGCACCGTCGGCCTCGGCGAGGACCTGCTCACCCGCCGCCCGCACGAGGTCAGCGACGGCCAGCTCCAACGCGCCTGCCTGGCCCGGGCGCTGGTCCTGCGCCCGCGCTGGCTCATCTGCGACGAGATGACGGCGATGCTGGACGCGTCGACGACGGCGGCGCTGGTGACGGCGGTGGAGGACTACCGCGCGGACAGCGGCGCGGGCCTCCTCGCGGTCGGCCACGACAAGGTGCTCCTCGAGCGGTGGTGCGACCGGACGGTGCACTGGGACGAGCTGACGCGGGCGTAGGGCGGCGGCGGGACCGACCGGCTCCGGCTCGCGGTCCGCCACGAGGCTGCCGTCCTCGTCGGCACCGTCACCGAGCGCCGTACTGGTCCGACGACAACTCGAACACGCGAACTCGCCGACCGCTGGTGGGATTGACGGTCTCACGGACCGGACGCATCCCCAGTTTGACCATGATCCGTTCGGAGGCGTCGTTGCCCACCTGGGCGATGCTGACGATCCGCTCGAGACCTCGCTCTTCGAATCCGAACCGTACGGCGGCCGCGGCGGCCTCGGTGGCCAGGCCCTGCCCCCAGTGCGGACGGCCAAGGCGCCAGCCGACCTCGACCGCCGGCAGTACCTCCGGCAAGAAGTGCGGCACCGAAAGGCCGGTGAAGCCGGCCAGCTCGCCGGTGGACCGTATCTCCACGGCGAACAGGCCGAAGCCCCGTGACTCCCACTCGCTCTCCCAGGCCCGGATCCCGTCGCGGGTCTGCTGTCCGTCACGGACGCTGCCGTCCCGGATCCACCGCATGACCTCGGGGTCGGCGTTGACGGCAGCCATGGGCGCGACGTCCTCGTCGCGCCAACGCCGCAGGATCAGACGGGGAGTCTCAAGGGTGACCATCCGGCCATTGTGGATCACTGCCGGTCGTCCTGGTCAGCCGAGGGGTCAGCTCGTGAGCCGGCCGTCGGCCAGTGCGGCGGCGGAAAGCCCGCCGCGTGGTGCGGCCGCGTCGGCGGTCCCCAGGCACTGTCCGCCGTCGAACAGGCCCAGTTCGTACCGCACGGTGTGCTCGTCGTGTCCGGTGACGGCGATCCCGATGTCGTAGGAGCGGGGGTGCAGGACTTCGCCGAGGTAGTTCACGTGGTAGCGCCAGGGGAGGTAGCGCGGGAGTTTCCTCGCGGCGTCGTCTCCCAGCAGGCGGTGCGCGTGGGACGCGATCGCCTCGTCGTACCAGCCGAGTTGGGCGATGTAGTTGACGTGCCGGTTGACGTCGACGTCACCGACGCGGCTGTGGACGGTGGCGGTGGCCGGGTAGTACTGCCGCTCGCGGCGGCGCGGTTCGGGTTTCGACGCGGCTGGCGCACCGGTGCCCGGCAGTCGCAACCCGGCGAGGTCGGCGAGCAGTTCGTCCGGCAGGGCGATCGGCCCGGAACCGTCGGCGAGGACGACGGTGGCCTCGGCCGTGGCGACGAGGCGCTCGTCGACGAACATCCCTTGACCGTAGGTGTACGAGGACCGTCCGGTCGCGCGGACACCGGTGCCGACCCGGACGGTCGAGCCGACCCTGCCGAACGCCGTCAGCCGCTCGACGCGCTGGCTGACGAACAGGATCTGGTAGGGCGTGAACCCGCCGCCGGCCGTGAGCTTGCCGAATCGCGGGAGGCGCAGACCGACCCGTGGATGCTCGAACAGTCGCGACAGCGCCACCGTGCTGATCGTGCCGTCCGGTGCGAGGTCGCCGAACCGCTGCACCACCTGCTGGTGGTGGGGAAAGGTGTCCTCGGTCAGGGGTGCGGCGTGGGACGGTCCGTCGGCAACCTGCTCGTGGTGGTCTGTCACAGGATCCATTGAACGTCATGCACGCACCGCGTGCAACGGTGCGTGCAACACTGCTCTCGCGGTTCGGCGGAGCACTCACTCCGCTCGGCTCCGCTGCCATTAAGCTGCGGTCATGCGTCAGCGGTGGAGTAGACAGACCATTTTGGATGCCGCCGTGGAGCTGCTTTCCGGCTCCGAGAGGGACGAGTCCTTCAGCATGCGCAAGCTGGCCGCCGAACTGGGCACCGACTCCTCCAGCCTGTACCGGCACTTCCGCAATCGCACCGAGCTGATGCTCGCGATCGTGGACCACGTCCTGGTCCAGGCCATGCACGGCTACCGACGGCGGGGGACCTGGCGTGCGCGGCTCGTCGATCTGATCCTGCGCTCATGGGACGCGTACGCCGCGCTGCCGCAGTTGGCGAAGGACGCCGGCCACTATCCGGGCAGCGGGCCCGGCAGCCGGCTGGTGATCGAGGAGACCCTGCAGGCACTCAGCGACGCCGGAGTGCCCGAGGAACTGATCCCCGAGTGGAACGACCGGCTGCTGACCCTGTCCGTGTCCCTGATCTCCGCGCACGCGGCCAGGCAGTCCTCCGGTCCGGCCGAGCAGAAGCGGAGGCGGGAGGCCTTCCAGGTGATCACGCTGGGCGCCGACCCGGCGGACTTCCCCGCGCTGGCGCACTACGGCCGCCGCATCCACCCCGTCGGGTTCACGCGCGAGAGCTTCCTCGCCACGATGAACCTGGTCCTGGACGCGGTGCCCGCGCGGCACGACTGAAGACTCGGCACCGCCGGCGCCCTCAGCCCCGCTCCACCACCATCACCTCCGTCCCCCGCGCCCGCATCGCCCGCACCTCCTCCCGCGCGAGCCCGTCGTCCACGACCACCACGTCGAAGTCGGTGAGCGGCGCGAGCGCGTACAGGCCGTCGCGGGTGAACTTGGTGTGGTCGGCGAGCAGGACGCGGCGCGTGGCCGCCGCCATCATCGCCCGCTTGACCTGCACCGTCTCCGGTGACGTGTGATAGCAGCGGCCGCGGGTCACCGCCGTCGTCGACATGAAGAGGACATCCGCGCGGAACGCCGCCACGCTGTCGGCCGTGTGCAGGCCCATGAACGCGTCGTACGCGGGGAAGTAGGCGCCGCCGAGCGCGATGAGGGAGACGCCGGGCTCCTTGGCGAGCGCCGTGATCGCGGGCAGTGAGTTCGTGAGGACCGTGAGCGGGGTGTGCTCCGTCAGTTCGCGGGTCAGGTGCAGGCAGGTCGTGCTGTCGTCGAGGAGGACCGTCTGGCCGGGGACGAGGAGCCGGGCCGCGGCGCGCGCCAGCCGCTGTTTCGTCTGCGCCATCGTCGTCATGCGCTCGGCGACGCTGCCGTGGAACTGCGCCGACGGCAGCGCCGTCGCCCCGCCGCGCACCTTGCGCAGCCAGCCCTGCGACTGGAGGAAGTCCAGGTCGCGGTGGACGGTCATCAGGCTGACGTCGAAGTCGTCGGCCAGGTCCGCGGCCCGCACGAAGCCGCCCGCGACCACCAGGTCCCGGATGCGGCGCCTGCGCTGCTCGCGCACCTCGACGCGGTCCGCCGCACCGCCTTCGGCCTCGGTCATGGCTCTGCCTTCCCGATGCATCGATGTGAAGTCTCCGAGTGATGATCTCACGTACATCACTCGGCACGGGAGCGCGATTACCGGCTCGACCGGCCGCGCACGCGGGTGCCGCACGCCATCTCACGCGGCCCGTCACCCACCCCGCGTGAGGATTCGCGAACTGTTTGACGTGCCTTTTCGGCCAGTTGTTTGCTCTCTCCAGCCCAGTCGGGGCCGACCTGCCCGAGGGCCGGACGGACCCCGCCAAGACCACGCCCCCAGGGGAGCTTCGATGACGAACAGCCCCGCGCCGCGTTCGCTCTTCACACGCGCCGGTGTCCCGCAGCCCCTCTCCTGGGGCTACCTCGGCCTGCTCGTCTTCATGACGGGCGTCGGCATCGAGGCCGGTTTCCTCTCGCCGTACCTGGAGGACCTCGGCATCCCGTCGTCGCAGGTCGCGATGGTGTTCACCGTGTACGGCGTGACGGGCGCCGTCGCCGGATGGCTGTCCGCCGCGCTCTCCGACCTGTGGGGTCCCCGCCGTGTGATGTGGCTCGGCCTCGGCGCCTTCGTGGTCACCCACGTCTTCTTCCTCGCGGTGGCCGTCCCCAGCAAGGCGTACCCGCTGCTCCTGCTCGGCTACGGCCTGCGCGGCCTCGCCTATCCCTTGTTCGCGTACGCGTTCCTCGTCTGGATCGCCGCCGTCGCGCCGCCGAAGCAGATGGGCAGCGCGATGGGCTGGTTCTGGTCGGCGTTCTCCGCGGGCCTGCCGACGCTCGGCTCGCTCACCGCGAGCCTGCTCATCCCGAGGGTGGGGGAGCGCGGCACCCTGTGGGCCGCGCTCGGCGTGGTGGTGGTCGGCGGGCTGCTCGCGTTGCTCCTGGTGCGGGAACCCACCGGGGCCGCGCGGCTCGCCCCGGCGGGGGAGAGCCCCCTGGCCGGGCTCGTCGGCAGCCTCACCATCCTGGTACGGGAGCCGCGGGTGGGCGCCGGGGCCGTGGTGCGGATGCTCAACACCGCCTCGCAGTTCGGCTTTCTGGTGATGCTTCCGGCGTGGTTCATGCACGAGGTCGGGCTTTCCGACGCCCAGTGGCTCAGACTGCTCGCCATCATGTTCGCCACGAACATCGTCACGAACCTGCTGTTCGGCGTCGTCGGGGACAAGGTCGGCTGGCGCGCGACGGTCGCGTGGTGCGGCGGCGTCGGCTGCACGGTCTCGACGCTGCTCCTGTACTACGTCCCGGCGGCGGCCGGCGCGCAGTACGCGCTGTGTGTCCTGGTCGCCGTGCTGTACGGCGCCACCCTCTCCGGATACGTGCCGCTGTCCGCCCTCATGACCGCCATCGCGCCCGCCCACAAGGGGCAGGCCATGGCCGCCCTGAACCTCGGGGCCGGTGCCTCCACGTTCGTCGGGCCGCTGGTCGTCAGCATCTTCCGGGGGCCGCTCGGCGTGGGCGGCGTCGTCTGGATCTTCGCGGGGTTCCACGCGGTGAGCGCCGCCCTCACCCTCGTACTGAGGACCACGGCCGCGGACAGCGGTCCCGCACCAAGCACCGTCGCGCACGCCGTCGCCACCCCCGCCACGAAGGGTCTGTGACCACCATGTCGGTACTCGCCATCGACGTCGGCACCACCATGATCAAGTCGGTCGTCTTCGACGACCAGGGCGGCGAACTCGCCGTCTCCCGGCTGGAGACCGAGGTGCAGCGCCGCCACCCGGGCTGGGCCGAGCAGGACATGGACACGGTGTGGAACGCGGTCGTCTACACCGTCCGCACCGCCCTGTCCGCCCTCGCCGAACGGCCCGGCCCCGCCGACCCCGTCTGGCTGGTGACGTTCACCGCGCAGGGCGACGGCGCCTGGCTCGTGGACGCGGCGGGGCGGCCCACCGGGCCCGCGATCCTGTGGTCCGACGGGCGCGCCGGCGACCTCCTCACGCGCTGGGAGCGTGCGGGCGTCCTGGAGGAGGCGTTCCGCCGCAACGGCTCGCTGACGTGCAGCGGCATGCCGAACGCCGTGATCAGCTGGCTCGACACCCACGACCCGGACCGCCTCGCCCGCTCCAGCGCCTGCCTGACCGCGGCGGGCTGGCTCTTCCACCACCTCACCGGCGTGACGGCGATCGACGAGTCCGACGCCTCCGCGCCGTTCCTCGACCACGCCACCGGCGACTACGACCCCGGGATCGTGGACCTGTTCGGGCTCGCCGCGCACGCGCGTCTGCTGCCCAAGGTACTCGGCGAGGACGAGCGGATCGCCGAGATCACCGTCGACGCGGCCGCCCAACTCGGCGTGCAGCCGGGCCTCCCCGTGGTGATGGCTCCCTACGACATCGCCTCCACCGCGCGCGGCGTCGGCGTCGTCAACCCCGGCCAGGCGTGCGGCATCCTCGGCACGACACTGTGCACGGAGATCGTCCGCAAGGACGTCGACGCCACCGGGGAGCCGTCCGGCATCAACATCGCCTACCGGGGCCGTGAACGGGTCCTGCGCGCCTTCCCGACCCTCAGCGGCGTCGAGGTGCTGTCCTGGGCCGCGCGCACCCTCCAGCTCGAAGGACCGCCGCAGCTCGGCGAGTCGGCGTTCTCCGCGCCGCCCGGAGCGAACGGCCTGATGTTCCTGCCGTATCTGTCCCCGGCCGGTGAGCGCGCGCCGTTCCTCGACCCGCGCGCCCGCGGCGCCTTCTGGGGCCTGTCCCTGGAGCACACCCCGGCCGACCTCGCCCGCGCCGTCTTCGACGGCCTCTCCCTCGTCGTCCGCGACTCGCTCGCCGCGTCCCGCACGACCGTGACCGAGCTGAGGCTGTGCGGCGGCGGCGCCAACAACGACGACTGGTGCCGCCTCATCGCGGACGCCACCGGCGTGCCCACGGCCCGCTCGGGCGACACCGAACTCGGCGCCAAGGGCGCCTTCCTCACCGGGCTCGTGCTCACCGGCGCCGAGTCCAGCATGCACAGCGCCGCCGCCAAGTACGTGCGGATGCGCACCAGTTGGGAGCCCGACCCGAACCGCGCCCAGTTCTACGCCGGTCTTTACGAGGAGTTCCTGCGCTGGCGGACGCTCGCGCGCGACGCCGGATGGACGGCGGCGGCCCCCGGATCCCGTACCGCACCACCCGGATCCCGCACCGCGCCGGCCTGATCCCGTACCGCGACCGAAGGAGCCCCCCGTGCCTGACCCCGCCCCCCGTCCGCCCCGTGACCCCGCCGGGCTGGCGCCCGAAGCCGTCTGGCTCGGGCTCGACCTCGGCACCCAGAGCGCCCGCTGTGTCGCCGTCGACTCCGCGGGCACCGTCCTCGCCGCCGCGTCCCGGCCGCTGACCAGCCGCCGCGACGGGGTCCGGCACGAGCAGGACCCCGAGGAGTGGTGGACGGCGCTCACCGCCGCCTGCCGGGAGGCGACGGCCGCGCTCGACGACCCCGCCCGCGTCCGGGGCCTCGCCCTCGACGCCACCTCCGGCACCCTCCTGCTCGCCGACGGCCGGGGCGTCCCGCTGACGCCGGGCCTGATGTACGACGACGGGCGCGCCGCCGACCAGGCCGCCCGCGCCAACGCCGTCGGCGGCGCCGTCTGGGGCGCGCTCGGCTACCGCTCCATGCAGGCGTCCTGGGCGCTGCCCAAGCTCCTGTGGCTCCTCGAACACGCGGAGTCGGCCGCGGGCCCGGACGTCCGTGTGCTGCACCAGCCCGACCTCGTCACCTGGCGCCTGGCCGGGCGTCAGGTCGCGACCGACGCCAGCCACGCCCTGAAGACCGGCTACCACCTGGTCGACGAACGCTGGCCCGCCGAGGAGTTCGCCGCGCTCGGCGTGCCCGCCCGGCTGCTGCCCGACGTGGTCCGGCCCGGCAGCGTGCTCGGCACCGTGTGCGCGGCGGCCGCCGAGGCCACCGGCATCCCCGAGGGGACCGCGATCGTCGCCGGGATGACGGACGGCTGCGCCGCGCAGATCGGCGCGGGCGCCCTGACGCCCGGCGCCTGGAACGCGGTGCTCGGCACCACGCTCGTGCTCAAGGGCAGCAGCCCGCACCTCGTGCGCGACCCGGGCGGCGTCGTCTACTGCCACCGCGGCCCCGGCGGGACCTGGCTGCCGGGCGGGGCGTCCAGCAGCGGCGCGGGCGTGCTCGCGCGGGAGTTCCCGGGGGCGGACCTCGCGCGGCTCACGGCGGCCGGTGTCGCCCTGGACGGGGACGCGGTCGCGTACCCCCTGGTGTCGAGCGGCGGCGAACGCTTCCCGTTCCGGGCGGCGGACGCCACGCCCTTCGTCCTCGGCACACCGCGCGGCGAAGCGGGGCGCTTCCACGCGTACCTGCTCGGCGTGGCCTGCGTGGAGCGGCTGTGCCTCGACTACCTGGACCGCATCGGCGCACCCGTCGACGGGCCGCTGACCTTCACGGGCGGCGGCGCGCGCAACGCCTACTGGAACCAGCTGCGCGCCGATGTGCTCGGCCGCCCGGCGCGCGTGCCCGAACAGGCCGAAGGGGCCGTCGGGATGGCGGTCCTCGCGGCGACGTCGAGCGGCGTGCCCGTGCGGGACGCGGCCGCCGCGATGGTGCGCACCGGCGCCGAGGTCCGCCCGGACCCGGCGCGGACCGCCCGCTGGACACCCGTCTACCTCGGCTTCGTCGACGCGCTCGCCGCCCGCGGCTGGCTCGCCCCCGAGGTCGCCGCGCACGCACGCGCACGCGCACACCGACCGCCGCAGTCGGCGGCGGGACGGGCCGCGACGGACACCGAACACCCCCGAGCAAGAGGAACAGCGCAGTGACCCACGTCATTCTCGTACGCCACGGCGAGACCGTCTGGCACGACGGCAACCGCTACGCGGGCCGCACCGACGTCGCGCTCACCCCGCGCGGCCGCCTCCAGGCCGCCGAACTCGCCGCCTGGGCGGCCGGGCAGAGCATCGACGCGGTGTTCAGCTCGCCGCTGTCGCGGGCGCGCCTGACGGCGGCACCCGCGGGGGAGGCGCTCGGCCTGACGCCGCGCGTCGACGAGCGGCTCAGCGAGGTCGACTTCGGCCGCGGCGAGGGCCTCACCCGGGCCGAGATGCGCGACCGCTTCCCCGGCGAGCTGGACGCGTTCCTCGACGACCCCGTCGCCCACCACCTGCCCGACGGCGAGGACCCGCGCGAGGCCGCCGCACGCGCGAGCGCCTGCCTCGCCGACATCGCCGCCGCCTTCCCCGCAGGGCGCGTGCTCGTCGTCGCCCACTCGACGCTGCTGCGCCTGACCCTCTGCGATCAGCTCGGCATCCCCCTGAGCGAGTACCGCAGGGTGTTCCCGCACATGGACAACGGCTCCCTCACCGAACTGCGCGTGCGCGACGGGCAGTCGTCGCTCCTGCGCTTCAACGCGCCCGCGCACCCCGCGCACTGACCGGGGCACCCCTTCCCCTCGTACGCACAGAAAGAAGCCCTCATGAGCACCACCGGCCCTACCGACCCCACTGGTATCGGCGGCCTCACCGTCCTGGCCGCGGGCGACCACTTCGTCCTGCCGCGCCTGCTCGGCGAGGAGGTCCGCCGGGCCACCGACGGCGCCGCGACGGTCCGCGAACTCACCCTGCCCTGGCCGCACACGCCCTTCGGGCCGGTCGGCGAGGTCATCGAGGCGTCCGGGACCGAGGACGAGCTGATCGCGGCGCTCGCCGGGGTCGAGGTGTGCGTGACGCAGATGGCGCCGCTGACCGAACGCGTCCTCGCGGCCTGCCCCGACCTCAAGCTGATGTGCGTCAGCCGGGGCGGACCCGTCAACGCCAACCTGGAGGCCGCGACCCGGCACGGCGTCGCCGTCTGCTACGCCCCGGGGCGCAACGCCGTCGCCACCGCCGAACACACCCTCACGCTGCTCCTCGCGGCGGCGCGCGGCGTCGGCGACACGCACACCGACCTGCGGCTCGGGGTGTGGCGAGGCGACTACTACGACTACGACAACTGCGGCATCGAGATCGAGGGCGCGACCGTCGGCCTGATCGGGTACGGCGCCATCGGCAGCCGGGTCGCGCGGATCCTGGTGGCGATGGGCGCCGAGGTGCTCGTCCACGACCCGTACGTGTCCCCGGAGGCGCTCGCCGGGGTCGCCGAGCAGGTCACGCTCGACGAACTCCTGTCCCGCTCGCGCATCGTCTCCCTCCACGCCCGCGTGACCGAGGAGACCAAGGGCATGATCGGCGCCGAGCAGATCGCCCGGATGCCGCGCGGCTCGGTCCTGGTGAACTGCGCCCGCGGCGCGCTCCTCGACTACGACGCCGTGTGCGACGCCCTGGACAGCGGCCGCCTCGCCGGAGCGGGCTTCGACGTCTACCCGCAGGAGCCCGTCCCCGCCGACTCCCGCCTCCTGTCCACCCCCGGCATCGTCATGACCCCCCACATCGCGGGCGCCAGCCAGGAGGTCGCCCACAAGGCGGCCCGCATCGTCGCGGCGGAAGTCGGCCGCTACCTGCGCGGCGAGCCCCTGGCCCACTGCGCCAACCCGGAGGTCACGGTGGACCGGACCCGGTGAACACACGGGGTCGATAACGCCAACTCCCAGGCCATGGGGGTTTCCTGCGGCGCCCGGAGCCTCATACTCACTGAGGCTCCGGCCACCGCCGGACCCGTCCCCGTCCCCACGTGACCCCGGGAGAGACCCCTCATGGCCCCCTTCACCCGTCGCAGAGCCCTGGGCACCCTCGGCGCCGCCTTCGCGACCGCGGTCGCCGCGCCCCAACTCGCCCACGCCGCCGACGGCTCCCCGTCCGGCGGGCTCCCCGCCACCGAGCCCGCCGCCGCGGCCCGTCACCCGCGCCCCCGCCCCCTCGCCCAGGCCCACGCGCACAACGACTACGAGCACCCCCGCCCCCTCCTGGACGCCCTCGACCACCGCTTCACCAGCGTCGAGGCCGACATCTTCCTCGTCGGCGGCAAGCTCCTGGTCGCCCACGACCCGGAGGACCTGGACCCGAACCGCACCCTGGAATCGCTCTACCTCGACCCGCTGGCGGCCCGCGTCCGCAAGAACCACGGTTCGGTGTACCGGCGTTGGCACGGTGAGTTCCAGCTCCTCATCGACATCAAGACCGAGGGCGCGTCGACCTACCGCGAACTGGACCTGCGTCTGCGCCGCTACCGGCACCTGTTCACCACGTACGCGCACGGCAAGGTCCGCCGCTCCGCCGTGACCGCCGTGATCTCCGGCGACCGCGCGGCCCGGGTGCCGATGGAGGCCCAGCGGGTCCGGCGTGCCTTCTACGACGGCCGTCTCGCCGACCTCGGCAGCGCGGCGCCCGCCTCGTTCATCCCGCTCATCAGCGACAACTGGTCGCTCAACTTCACCTGGCAGGGCGTAGGACCGATCCCGCCCGCCGAGCGGCAGAAGCTCCGGGGCATCGTCTCCACCGCCCACAAGCGCGGGCAGCGCGTCCGCTTCTGGGCCACCCCCGACCTGGCGGGACCGCAGCGCGAGGCGGTGTGGGGCGAACTGCTCGCCGCCGGTGTCGACCACCTCAACACCGACGACCTCGCCGGGCTCCAGCGGTTCCTGGACGCGCGCGGAAGGTAACGGCCCCGCACCCGCTCGCCCGCGGAACCACCCGTCCGGCGGACACACATCTCACCCGGACAAACCCTCCGCTACGCCACACTTGCCGCCGAAAGCAGTGATTCCGGCGTGGCGGAGGAGGTCCGTGATGGCCGTTTCGATTTCCGTGGGGCTGCTGCTCCTGATCCTGGCCGTGGTCGTCCTGCGCCACGGCCGGATGAAGGTGTCGCACGCCGTGATCTGCGGCCTGCTCGGCTTCTATCTCGCGAGCACCAGCGTGGCGCCCACGATCCACAACGGCATGAACGCGACGGCGGACATCGTCAGCGGTATTCATCCCTGAGGGTTCCGGCCGCTCCGGCGTGATCGTTTCGGCCGCGTGAACAACTCCCGTACGTACATGGACACTTCAAGGAGTCGGCCCTAGCTTCGGGCCATGCCACGCCTTACCCGAAGTAACCGCGGCCGGGCCCTCGCGCTGTGCCTCGCTCTGACGGCGGCCGTCCTGCCGGTCCTCGCCGCTGAGGCCCATGCCGACGAGATCCCCAACGCCCCCGGCCACCGGCTCGTCGACCAGTACACCGGGCAGCCCGCCACGGCCCGCCCGGTCCCCGGTGACCCGCCGCCGCAGCACCCCCACCTCGCCGCCAACGGCCGCAGCGGCATGCACGCCGACGCCGCGGGCAGCGGCACCTACCCCTGGAACGGCCCGCTCGGCCACCAACCGCGGGTGACCAGCGAGAAGATGGCGGCGCTCGGCGGGGAGTGCGCGACCGTCACCTTCGACAAGGACGGGCGGATCGTCACCGTCTGCGGCACGTTCTCCGGATTCCTCGTGAAGCTGCTCGACCCGGGGACCCTGCGCACCCTCGCCGAGTACAAGCTGCCGCAGCGCCCCTCCACCGTCGAGGCGATCACCCGGCTCGACTTCTCGAAGATCTTCAAGGACACGTCGGGCGGCGCCTACTCCTACCTCGACGACGAGGACCGGCTCGTCCTCGCCGACTCCCGGCAGCACATCGTGCGGCTCGCGCACGAGCAGGCCCCCGACGGCAGCCGGCGGTTCGTCGTCGAGGACGACTGGGACCTGACCGCGCACGTCCCGCACGACTGCGTGTCGTGGACGAACCTGTACCCGAGCGGTACCTGCGACCCGGTCACCTCCGTCATGCCCGACTGGGACGGCCGGATCTGGTGGGTGACCCGGCAGGGCCGCGTCGGCACCGTCGACCCCGACAGCGGCGCGATCCGCTCCGTGCGGCTCGGCGGCGAGGAGATCCAGAACTCCTTCTCCGTCGCCGAGGACGGCGTGTCGATCGTCTCCGACCACGCCCTGTACAGCTTCGAGGCGGCCGCCGACGGCACCCCGAAGGTCCTCTGGCGCCAGACCTACGACCGCGGCACCGGCACCAAACCCGGCTCGGTGAACCAGGGTTCGGGCACCACGCCCGACCTCTTCGGCACCGACGAGGACTACGTGGCCATCACCGACAACGCCGACGACCGCATGCACGTCCTCGTCTACCGCCGCGACCCCGACGTGCCCGAGGACCGCCGACTGGTCTGCGAGGTCCCCGTGTTCGGCTCCGGCGCGTCGACCACCGACAACTCCCTGATCAGCCACGGCGACAGCCTCGTCGTCGAGAACAACTACGGCTACGAGAACATCACTTCCCTGACCTTCGGCCGCAGCGTCGTCGGCGGCGTCAGCCGGATCGACGTGCGCGCGGACGGCAGCGGCTGCGACACCGTGTGGGAGAGCCCCGTGCGCTCGCCGTCCACCGTCCCCAAGCTGTCGACCACGAACGGGCTGCTGTACTTCTACACGAAGGAGCCCCACCGCCTCGGCATCGACGCCTGGTACCTCACCGCCGTCGACTTCCGCACCGGCGAGCCCCGCTGGAAGCGGCTCACCGGCACGGGCGTCGCGTACGACAACAACTGGGCGCCCGTGACGCTCGGCCCGGACGGGACGGCGTACGTCGGGGTGTTCAACGGCCTGGTGGCGGTGCGGGACGCGTCCCCGTGACCCGGGCGGCGCCCCCGCGCCCGTACCGGCCCTAGCCGCGGGAGAACACCGCGATGCCGTTGGGGACCGGGCGCTCCGCGCCGCCGCTCGGATGGTTGCGCACCGAGACCGCGGGCGCGCCCGGCTCCCGCGCGGCCAGCGTGCTGGAGCCACCGCCGTCCAGGCTGAAGCCGTCGTCGGCGCCGAGGGCGCGCAAGGAGGCGGCGACCTCGGCGATCGTCAGACCGGCGCGGAACTCGGGGCCGCCGTCCAGGGCGACGAGGTAGAGCCGCTTGCCGTCGGCGGAGACGCCGGCCGAGGTGCGCACGGCCGCGACCCGGTCGTCCAGTCCGGGCAGCGGCGCGCCGTCGCGCAGCAGCGGGTAGCCGCCGAGCGCGAAGCTGTACGGGACGCGTGACGTCGCCGCGACCAGGCGGTGGCGCACCCGCACCGGGTCGCCCGGCGACAGCTTGCGCAGCTCCTGCGCGCCCGCCTCGCGGCCGACGAGGACCGTGGTGCCCTCGGCGATGGGACCGCGGCCCGGGGTGTCGGCCCGGTCCACGACCCGCCCGTGACGCACTGTCACCTCATAGGTGTCGGCGGAGCACGGCGCGCCCCGGTCGGTGTCGGTGCCGCAGGTGGCCCGCACGCGGGACGTCTGGCCCCAGGCGCTGGTGAACGCGCCGACGGAACCCTCCGCCAGGGCGTACTGGTTGAGGCCGCGCAGCGGCAGCCGGCCCGACCGGGTGTGGATGCGGCCGTCCAGGGCCATGCGGTCGAGGCGCGCCCTGCGGTCGATGCCCACGCCCAGGACGTCCTCGGTGGTGGTGCCGGGCGGCAGCGCGGGGCCGAAGCGCTGGCCGTTGGGCACCGAGGCCTTGAGGTGGCGGCCGGAGGCGATGGCGGGTCCGACGGGCGCGCCGGTCGCCTCGACCCCGGGGTGCTGGGTCTCCGTGATGTTGAAGAAGTCGCCGTTGACGCCCGCGACGGCACCGGCGGTGTCGGACATCGCGGACACGGTCTGCCGGGCGCCGACCGCGCCCGGGTGGAGCAGGCCGAGGCGGACCCGCGGATCGCGCAGGTTCACCTCCAGGACGTGCGCGTGGGCCGGGCCGCGCGGGGTCGGGATGTCGAAGTCCCGGTACTCCACACCGGGGGCGATCGGCGTGCTCGCCGCCGTGTCGTCGCCGGAAGCGCCGCTGGCCGGTGCCGCCCCCGTGAGGGCGGCACCGGCCAGCGTGGTCAGGACGGTCAGGACGGCGAAGGGGCCTCTTCGGGCCGCCCATCGCCGGGTGCCGGTTCTGCGCCGGGCACTACGTCGCGTACACCGTGTCACAGGTCCCCCTCGTCTCGGACGGGCTGCCAACTGTCCCAGTGGCAGGAGGAGTTGACCAGACGGCGATGGCTACGTCCCGACGAGCCGGGAACGGATCAGGAAACGCACGCCTTCGGGCGCCTCCAGGGAGAAGCCGCTGCCCCGGCCCTCCACGACGTCGACGATGAGCCGGGTGTGGCTCCACACCTCGAACTGGCTCCTGGACATCCAGAACCGTACTGGCTCCGCCACCCCCGCCACGTCCAGCGACGCGAGCAGGACGTCGGAGTCACCCGTGCGGAACTCACCGTCGGGGTAGCACATCGGCGCGCTGCCGTCGCAGCAGCCGCCGGACTGATGGAACATCAGCGGGCCGTGGGCCGCCCGCAGCCGCCGCAGCAGATCGGCGGCGGCAGCGGTGAGTTCCACGCGCGGGGTCTCGGCCATGGGCGATCGCACTCCTCCGGACGGCGGACGGCGGACGGCGCACCGTGACGGCGCGGCCGGTCCAGTCAACGCGGCCGGACGTTGCGAGGAGGTTGCGACGGTCCCGGGAGGCACGTGTGGAGCGGGTGCGAGGTACGGGTGGGGCGGGCGGCCCCCAGACCGCCCGCCCCGGATGCCGGTGAACGTCAGCCGATCGGCTCGCGCATCTCCTCGCGCACGCGAAGCGTCGTCTCCGCGAGCTTGTCGAGGTCGATGGCGTCGGGGTCCTGCGTCGCGCTCTCGGGGGTGACCAGGCCCACGGCCGCGCCGGTGTTGTCGTCGGCCCAGGCGCACAGCGGAACGTTGCTCGTCACGCCGTTCTGCGACGACTTGAGCACCTGGCAGCGCACGGTGAGGTCGGAGCCCTTGGGGGTGATGTCCCGCGCGGGGACGGCGACCGAGGCGCCGTCCGCGCCGGCCGAGCCCTCCATCAGGTCCTTGCGCGCCTCGCCGGGATCCTTGAAGCGCCCGTACATCCCGGAGACCACGAGCGCGTTCCGCGAGAACGTGCCCCTGCCGTTGAACTGGCCGACGACCGCCTTCGGGTCCCGGACGTTGGAGCGGTTCTTGTTCTCCTCGACCACCTTCCGGCCCGCCGTGTCGGAGAGGTCCTGCGCGAGCTTGTAGGTCCCGTTGAGCAGCGTGCCCGGCATCCGCAGCCGGTACTTCGCCTCCGGGAACCCGGCGTCCGTGGTGCTGCCGATCACGGCGAGCGCGACAAGGATCACGATGACGGCGCCCACGACGCCCCCGACGATGCCGAGGATCTTGCCGGTGCGACGCCCGCCCTGCGGCGGTCCGCCGTACTGCCCGCCCCAGGGCGCGGGCCCGGGAGCAGCGGGAAAGGGCGCGTACTGGCCCTGGGGCGGGGCCTGTCCCGGGTGCTGCGGCGGGGCGTACGGAGACGGCGGGGGCTGCTGCCCGTAGGGGGCCTGAGCTGGGCCGAAGCCCTGCGGGGGCGGTGGTGGCGGCGTGGACATGGCGACACGCTACGTCACACTTGTGACGGTACGACAACCGGCCCGGCGGCGTCCGTCCCCGTACGCGAGGCGCAGCCCGGCCACGGCGCTCGCCACCACTCGCTCCCCGTCCGGCCCCGTCCGGGGAGAAGTCCCGCGCGCCCGGGTCGAGGAACACCGTCCGCAGCAGATCGCCGCTGTGCGCGCGAGGGCCTCGACGACCTGCGCCGACGGGTGCCGCTCCCGGCACTGCTCCAGGCGTACGTATCGGTCGGTCGTGGACAGGGGGCGACACCCTTGGGCCCGGATGGGCACAAGGTGCGTGCTGTTGCTGTCATATGCCGGGGCGCGGTGCGGCCGGACGGCAGGCTGCGCGGCATGGGCGTACAGGATGTGCACACGGCTCTCACGGCGCTGGGAGCGGCCTTCTCGGGGGTGGCGGCGCTCGCCGCCGTGATGATGGCGCGCTGGCAGACGGTGTCCGGGCGGCGCGTCGCCCTGGAGTCGGTGGGCTCGCAGGCCGCCGTGGAGCGGGAGTTGCGGCTGGAGGCGCAGCGGTGCGAGGCGTGGACGGTGTTCCTGCGCGCCTCGGACGCGTTCGCCGACGTGGTGTGGCGGCTCGGGGAGATCGAGGCACGGTCCCGTGCGGAGGTGCTGCGGTCCAGGAGCGAGGCGCTGACGGAGGCGTGTTCGGGGCTGCGGGTGCTCGGTCCCGAGTGCGTCGTGCGGCACGCGGAGGCGGTGCGGGAGCGGTGCGCGCGCATGGAGCGGTACGCCGCCCGGCGGGCCGTGGTGCGGTCCGCGCTGCGCGCCCTGGAGCGACGGTGGTGTCCGGGCAACGCCGAGTGGTGCGAGGACGACGCCCACGGCTGCGCGTTCGTCGCCCACGACATGCTGGAGCGCTGGGGCGACCGCGACGAGGACGAGCGCCCCGACGACCTGGACTTCCTGGAGGACCTGATCCGGGGGAGCGGCGTCCTGGCGGACGACGGCGCGCCGGTGGAGAGCGGCGTCCTGACGGAGGACGACCTGCGGCGGCTGCTCGCCGTCGCGGGCAACCCGGTGTCCTGGGACCACCTGGCCGCCGAGGACCGCTGGCTGCGGCCGCGGACCGGGTTCGACGAGGAGCGGGGCGCGTTCGTCGCGGCGGTGCGGGACTTCCTTGCGGACGGCGGGCGGGCGGGGGCGGGGCGGGCGCCCGCGTAGCCGGCGGCGTTCTAGGCTTCCACCCGGCCCCGGCCCCGACGTTCGGCCCAGCCGACCCCGCCCTCGACCTCAGGAGCGCACCCCGTGTTCGACGCCGCACCGGAGAACCCCTACCCCGACGGCCTCCGCCCCGACGAGGCACCCGCGCCGCACGCGCTGCTCACGCCGGTCCTCGGGCTCCTCGGCACCTGGCGCGGCCGGGGCCAGGGCACCTACCCGACGCTCGCCGCCGACTTCACGTACGCGCAGGAGGTCACCTTCAGCCACGACGGGCGGCCCTTCCTCCGCTACGAGGCGCGGGCCTGGCTCGTCGACGGCGACGACGCGCCGCTGCGGCCCTCGGCGCGCGAGAGCGGCTGGTGGCGGCTGCAGCCCGACGGCCGGGTGGAGGCGCTGATCACCCAGCCGACGGGCATCGCGGAGATCTCCGTGGGCCACGCGGTCGACGGCGCCGTCGACCTCAGCACCCACGAGGTGGCCCGTACCCCCACCGCCAAGGAGGTCGACGCCACCCGCCGCCGCTACACCCTGGCCGACGACACGCTCACGTTCGTCCACGACCTGGCGGCCGTCGGCCAGCCGTTGCAGCACCATCTGCGGGCGGTGCTGCGACGCGAGAAGCGCGAGCAATAGGACGCGCGCGCCGGGCAGGTCGAACCGGCCCGCCCGGCGCGGCGGTCCGCCGTCGTCAGCTGCCGTACCGCAGCGAGATCGTGTCGCCGAGCTTGATCTCCTTGTTCCGTGCGGCGGCCCCGGCCGCCGCGCCGTCGACGCTCGCCTTCCACGTCGAACCGCCGCTGTTGGCCTTGCCGTTGAGGGCCGTGATGGTGCCGGTGCCGCTGCCCGGTGTGACGGACGTGACGCAGCCCGCGGGGGTGGCCGACGAGGACGCCGCGTCCAGGACCGCGCCGAGCGTGGTGGTCTTGGCGGTCGGCGTGAAGGCGACGGAGCAGACCTTGAGCGACGTGCCGTCGTCGACGGTCAGGGCCAGGCTGGTGGCGGTGCCCGGCGTGAAGTCGGAGGTGGCGGCCCAGCGGGACGCGCCCGCCGTCGTCGGGGTCGGCGGTGCGGCCATGAAGCCGCCCCCGGCCACGGCGCGCAGGCCGTCGATGGAGGCGTACGCGGACGGCGTGGTGTCGGTCGGCAGGTACTTGAAGCCGCCACCCGGCTTGAACTGCTGGGCGATGAGGAAGTCCACCGGGGTCTTGCCCGCGGGCGTGAGGAAGTCGCCGGTCTGCGGGTTGATGCCGCAGGCGTTCAGGCCCGAGACGGCCCAGCCGTTGGAGTCGGTGTTGGCGCCGAACATGGCGGCGAAGGCGCCGGAGTTGTTGATGAGCTTCGACTTGAGGAACGCCCGTGCCTTGGTGATGGCGGGGTCGGTCGCGGGCACCCCGGACACGCACAGGGAGGCCATCGCGGCGCCGGTCATGTCGATGTCGCCGGGCGTGGCGAGCGCGTCGGGGTCGCCCTCGGCCTTGCCGAAGTTCCAGCCGCCGTCGTTGTGCTGGTTGGCGCGGACCGTGGCGACGGACCGGTCGAGCAGCGCCTGCGGCACCCGCTTGGCGCCGGACTGCGTCTTCGCGCCGCCCAGCGCGATCAGGGCGAAGACCGTGCCGTTGAAGTTGGACGGCGAACCCCAGTAGCCCGGCGCGGAGTTCTGCCAGTGCCCGTAGGTGTCCGCGATCAGGTTGCGGCTCGCCGAGACGCGGGCCGGGTCGATGCCGGCCGAATAGGCGTTGATGATGCCGCGTTCGTAGTCGGTGACGACCGGCGACGTGCCCGGCCAGCCCGGCGCCGCGAGGTGCGCGCGGTACACGGTGCGGGCGTTCTTGGAGGTGTCGCCGCCGGGGCTGACGTCGGCGGCCGCGGTGCCCGCCGAGGCGAACGCGGAGAACGCCCACTCGTTGGAGAGGCCCGCGCCCGCGTACGAACCGTCGGCGCCCTGGAGGGATCTGAGATAGCTCACGCCGTTCGTCTTGGACGTGGCTATCTGGCCGGGGGTGGCCGTGGCGGCCGCGGGGAGCGCGGTCAGGACGAGGGCGCCCACCGCGCCGAGGGCGGTGGGCACGGCGAGGAGGGTGCGGCGGGCGGCACGGGACGAGGTCATGTCGGGGAGCTCCCGGGGTGAGGGGGCGGCGGCCTCACGTCCCCCCGCGGCAGGGCCCCCTGTGCGCGGACCCGAGCCGGACGGCACGCGGCCGTCGCCCGAGCGCGTGGGGTCGACGTCCATTGACGCTGGCCGTTCGGGCATTCGGGCTCGGCCCGGCTCCCTGCCGGTCCACACCGCTGCGCGTCAGCTCTGGGTTCGCACCAGATTCCCCCGATCGGCAGCACAGGACGGTACTCGAAGCACACAGAACCCGCACACCCTTGCCAGCGCATTCGCAACTGTGCTCTAATTCGGCCGATTCCAAGCTCAGTCATCAGGGGAAGCCGGTCGAAGTCCGGCGCTGACCCGCAACCGTAGGTTCGCCGAGCAC
The DNA here is from genome assembly GCF_000716675.1 of Streptomyces alboflavus. Lineage (GTDB taxonomy): Bacteria > Actinomycetota > Actinomycetes > Streptomycetales > Streptomycetaceae > Streptomyces > Streptomyces alboflavus. The sequence goes on along the minus strand of NZ_JNXT01000008.1, from coordinate 118,732 downwards.
CTCAAGTGCCCGGCGGGCGAGCCGGATTACCTGGACTGAGGGCTAGCGATTGACGCCGTCGCGGACTACGGCGTGGTTCGGACGGTTTCTCCACACGGGCCCCGGCCCCGGACCCGCCACCACACGAAGTCCGGTGCGGCAGACGCCCGGGGGGCAGTGGTGGGGCAGGGAACCGGACGGGTCCGGAGCATACGCACGAGAGGTCTCGCGCTGCTGTGCGCGGCCGCGACAGCGCTGGGCGGCGGCGTCCTGCTGCTCGGCCCGGCCACCCCCGCCGCGGCCGACCCGATGAGCTCCTGCACCCGCACCAAGGGCGCGGTCGTCGCGGTGGACTTCGCCGACTGGGGCGGCGGTGTGGTGCGCGGCTGTGACGCGACGCCGACGACCGGCTACGACCTGCTGCACGAGGCCGGATTCAGCACCGAGGGCACCGAGCACGACGGGCCCGCGTTCATCTGCCGCCTCGGGCACAAGGAGTTCAACGCGGGCAAGCAGTACCCGACGCCGGGCCAGGAGCAGTGCAAGCTCACTCCGCCCGCCACCGCCTACTGGTCGTACTGGATCGCCCCGCCCGGCCAGGACTACTGGACGTACAGCCCGCTCGGCGCCATGAGCCAGAAGCCGAAGAACGGCTCCGTCGAGGCCTGGGTGTTCGGCGCCACCGACCCCGACGGCACCAGCGGCGGCCCCACCTTCACCCCCGCCCAGGTGCGCGCGGGCGGCCAGACCGACCCCGGTGACAACCCGCCCGACGTCAAGCCGGGCAAGGTCGACCTGAAGGCCGCGGACGCCTGGCTGAGGGGCCGGCTGACCGAGGGCGACCACGTCCGCGACGAGGGCGCCGAGAGCGCCAACCTCTACCAGACGGCGAACACCGCCCTCGCCCTCGCCGCCACCAAGGGCCGCAGTACCACCCTCGACCGGATGAAGTCCTACCTCGCCGCGCGCACCGAGGAGTTCGCCTACCCGCAGGGCACCGACAAGGCCCCGAGCCCGCTGGGCGCGGCCCTGCTCGCGCTGCTCGCCGAGAGCACCGAGGGTGACCCGCACTCCTTCGGCGGCCACAACCTGGCCCGTGACCTCGGCAGAAGCGTGTGCACCGCGGGCGGCACCGCCGACTGCGTCGCCAAGGGCGACTTCCCCGGTGTCGGCGACGTGGAGACACAGTCCCTCGCCGTGCTCGCGCTGCACCGCGCGGGCCGGAAGATCCCCGCCGAGTCCGTCGCGCGCGTCGCCGCCCACCAGTGCAAGGACGGCGGCTTCAGCCCGACGCTCATGCGCGACGGCGACACCTGCTCCTACAGCGACCCCGCCACCACCCCGTACGCGACCATCGCCCTCCAGCAGGCGGGCGGCCACACCGACGCCGTGGCGAAGGCCCGCAAGAACCTGCGCGGCGCCCAACTGCCCACCGGCGCCGTCGCCGCCTACCCGGGCGTCACCACCGGCGACGTCACCGCCACCGCCAGGTCCGCCCAGGCGATGCGGCTCCTCGGCGACACCGTGCGTGCGGACGCCGCCGTGTCCTGGCTGTCGAGGCAGCAGACGAAGTCCGGCGGCTTCGGCTCCGACGAGGACGCCACCGACCCGGCGATCTTCCCGACCTGGGCCGCCGCGTTCGCGGGCGCGCGCACCAGCCTGGCCGCGCTCACCACCAAGCGCCCCGACCAGACCAAGCCGCCCGTCGACCCGACGAAGCCGCCCGTCGACCCCACCGACCCCTCCGACCCGGACCCGGTGAAGCCCCCGACCTCCGGCGTGAAGCCGCCGTGGCGCGCGGGTGAGGGCCCCGACCTGAAGAAGGGCACCGCCTACCTCACGGCGGGCTCCCGGCTGAAGAAGGGCCACTACTACGAGAACGTCGCCGGGACCGGCTTCGCCGACTACGGCCTGACCATCGACGGCGCCTACGCGCTCGCCGCCACGGGCACGAACAACAACGTGCTGCGCGGCATCGTCGACTTCCTCGACGGCAAGGGCAAGGACGCGAGCTCCGGGCGGCGCACCGTCAACGACTGGACGGGCGTGGGCACCTCGCACGCCGCCGGTGGCTCCATCGGCAAGGTCGCCGTACTCGCCCAGGCCGTCGGCCGTGACCCGCGCGACTTCGCGGGCCACGACCTGATCGCGGCCCTCGGCAAGGCCGTGTGCAAGAAGAAGAGCCAGGGCGCCGACCGCAGCTGCGCCGCCAAGGGCGCCTACCGGTACGCCCCTTCGGTGTTCTCGCAGTCCCTCGCCGTCATCGCGCAGCTGCGCGCGGGCGAGAAGCGCGCGGCCGCGGCCCCCGTCACGTACCTGCGGAGCCTGCAGAAGACCTCCGGCGCCTGGCCGAGCCTCATCCCACCGACCGGTGACTCCGAGGTGGACTCCACCGCCATGGCCGCGATGGCCCTGGACCTCGTCGGCGACACCCGGTCCGACAAGGCCGTCACCAAGGCCCTGAAGTGGATCGCGTCCAAGCAGCTGCGCAGCGGCGGGTTCCCCGGCGCGTCCGGCGACTCCGTCAACTCCGCGGCCCTCGCGGTCCAGGGCCTCTCCCTGGACGCCCCGAAGTACAAGACGCAGATCAAGAAGGCCCGGAAGTTCCTGGCCAAGCAGCAGAACCGGGACGGCGGCTTCAACGTGGCGGCCGGCGGGCAGCGCGGCTCCGACGTCCGCGCCTCGACGCAGGCGCTCGGCGGCGCCCTCGGCACCTCGTTCGGCACGCTCGTACGGGACCTCGACGGGACCCGGCCGCAGCCGCCGGGCGCGTCGTCGGACGACCCTGCGGGGGCTCCCGGCGACGGCGGCAGCGGCACCGACATCGTCACGCCCGGAGGCGGCCCGGAGGGTGGCTCGGGGGGCGGCTCCGCGGCGGGGGACACCCCGACCGGACCCCTCGCCTCGACCGGCGCGCAGGTGACGGGACTCGCCCTCGCCGCCGTCGTCCTGTGCCTCGCGGGCTGGCGCACCCTCGTCGTCGCCCGCCGCCGCGGCGGCCTCGCGGGAGGCCCCCGGTGATCCGCCGCGTCCTGCGCACCGCCCTCAGCGCGGCGGGCGCCCTCGCCCTGGCCGCGGGCGCGCTCGCCGCCACCACCGGTCAGGCCGCCGCCGCGCCCCGGCCCATCGGGCAGTGCACCACCCGGTCCGGGGCGGTCCTCGCCGTCGACTTCAGCGACTGGGGCGGGCCGATCCTGCGCTCCTGCGGCACCACGCCCACCACCGGCTACGAACTGCTCAACCAGGGCGGCTGGCGCACCACCGGCACCGGCCACGACGGCCCCGCGTTCATCTGCCGGATCGGATACAGCGGCTACAAGGGCGGCAAGCAGTTCCCCACGCCCGCGCAGGACGACTGCGTCCTCACGCCGCCCGCCACCGCCTACTGGTCGTACTGGCACGCCGACCCGGGCGAGAACACCTGGGAGTACAGCCAGCTCGGCGCCATGCTCTACAAGCCCAAGCCGGGCAGCGTCGACCTGTGGATCTTCGGCGGCACCAACATCGAGGGCACCAAGGGCCGTCCGACGGTCAGCCCGAACCAGCTGCGCGCCCGCAACTCCCGCCCCGTCGGCGGCAAGGCCCCCGCCCCGCACCAGACGAAGACCGCGAAGCCGCTGCCGCCCGGCGTCGACACCGGCCCGGCGCCCGAGCGGCCCGTCACGGAGAAGCCCGCACCCAAGCCGAAGAAGGACAAGAAGGGCGAGAAGGGCGGGAAGGGCGAGAAGGAGGGGAAGGCGAAGCCGAAGCCCAAGGAGTCGCCGTCGCCCTCCGCCACCAAGAAGTCCTCGCCGTCGGCGGGTTCCGGCGACGCGAAGGCCGCGCCCGGCCCCTCCACCAAGGTCGTCGACGCCGCCCCGGCCGCCGACGCCGACCACGACGCGGGCTCGTACGTACCGGCCGCCCTCACCGGCGCCCTGGTGCTGCTTGTCGGCGGCGCGGGCGCGTACGCGGCCAAGCGCCGCCGCCGTACGGAGTAGGGGTGCGCCGCCGTCACCCCACCGCACGTCCGCCCGCGCTCGGTGTCCTGCCGGGCGCGGACGAGCGCCGTCTGCCGCGCACCCTGCACCCGCTGGCCTGGTGGGTGTGGGCGCTCGCGCTCGCGACCGCCGTGAGCCGCACCAACAACCCGCTGCTGCTCTTCCTGGTCCTCGCCGTCCTCGGCTACGTGATCGGCATGCGCCGCACCGAGGCGCCGTGGGCGCGCGGCTTCAAGTACTACCTGTACCTGGCGCTCACCGTCGTCGCGATCCGCGTCCTGTTCCGCGCGGTCTTCGCCACCGGCATCACGCCCCACGACCACTTCCTGTTCTCCCTGCCGCACATCCCCACCCCCGACTGGTACGCGGGCATCCAACTCGGCGGCCCTGTCTCCCTCGAAGCGGTGCTTTCGGCCGCCATCGACGGGCTGCGGCTCGCCTGCATGCTGTGCTGCATCGGTGCCGCGAACACCCTCGCCAACCCCAAGCGGGCGCTGCGCGTCCTGCCCGGCGCGCTGTACGAACTCGGCGTCGCCGTCACCGTGTCGATCAGCGTCGCCCCGCAACTCGTGCAGAGCGTGCAGCGTGTGCACCGCGCCCGGCGCCTGCGCGCGGGCCGCACCAAGGGGCTGCGGGCCCTGCGGGGCGTCGTGGTGCCCGTCCTGGAGGACGCCCTGGAGCGTTCGCTGCGCCTGGCCGCGGCCATGGACTCGCGCGGCTACGGCCGGGCGGGCAGCGCCACGAAGGCGTCGCGGCGGCTGACCGGGGCGCTGATGCTGCTCGGCATGTGCGGTCTGTGCGCCGGTGCGTACGGACTGCTCGACGCCTCCACGCCCGCGTTCCTCGGGCTGCCCGCGCTCGCGGCCGGTGCGGTCCTGTGCGTGGCGGGGCTGCGGCTCGGCGGGCGGCGCGTCACCCGGACCGCGTACCGGCCCGACCCGTGGCGGTTCGAGGAGTGGGCCGTCGCCGCCTGCGGTGTCCTCTCCGCCGTGCTCCTGTTCGCGGGCGCGGGCTTCGACGCGGCCGAACTCAACCCGTCCCTCTACCCGTTGAGCTGGCCCAGCCTGCCGCTGGTCCCGACGGCGGCGATCCTGCTCGCGGGCGCCGCCGGATTCCTCGCGCCCCCGCCGCTGCCCACCACCGCCCCGCAGGCCGCGCCCCGCGTCCCCGCCCGGCGACCCGAGAAAGCCACCGCCAAGTGATCACCTTCGACCACGTCAGCGTCCAGTACGACGACACCGTCGAACCCGTCCTGACCGACGTCGACCTCACCGTCGAGGAGGGCGAACTCTGCCTCGTCGTCGGCCACACCGGCGTCGGCAAGTCCACCCTCCTCGGCGCGGTCAACGGCCTCGTCCCGCACTTCACCGGCGGCACCCTGTACGGGACGGTGGCCGTGGACGGCCGCGACACCGCGGGCCACCCGCCCCGGGAACTCGCCGACGTCGTCGGGGTGGTGGGCCAGGACCCCCTCGACGGCTTCGTCACCGACACCGTGGAGGAGGAACTCGCCTACGCCATGGAGCAGTTGGCGGTCCCGCCCGCCACCATGCGCAAGCGCGTCGAGGAGACCCTCGACCTGCTCGGCCTCGCCGACCTGCGCCACCGCGCCCTGCACGAGCTGTCCGGCGGCCAGCAGCAGCGCGTCGCGATCGGCTCCGTCCTGACCGCCCACCCGCGCGTCCTGGTCCTGGACGAGCCCACCTCCGCCCTCGACCCGACCGCCGCCGAGGAGGTCCTCGCGGCCATCACCCGGCTCGTGCACGACCTCGGCGTCACCGTCCTGCTCGCCGAGCACCGCCTGGAGCGGGTCGTGCAGTACGCCGACCGCGTCCTGCACCTGCCGGGCGACGGCCGGGTGGTCTCCGGGCCGCCCGCCGAGATCTTCCGTACGACCACGATCGCCCCGCCGGTGGTGGAGCTCGGCCGCCGCGCCGACTGGACGCCGCTGCCCCTGTCGGTCCGCGACGCGCGCCGCGCCGCCGCCCCGCTGCGCACCCGCCTCGCCGGGGCGCCCGTCCCCGCCGCCCGGCCCCCGGCCCCGGCGGCCGGAAGGACCCGGCTCCTGGACGCGCGGGGCGTCAGCGTCCGCTACCGGGGCCAGGCCCTGCCCGCCGTCCGCGAGGCCGACGTGGAGCTGCGCGGCGGCGAGACCACCGCCCTGATGGGCCGCAACGGCTCCGGCAAGTCGTCGCTCCTGTGGGCGCTCCAGGGGTCGGGGACGCGGACGGGCGGGACGGTGCGGGTGGTGCCGTTCGGGGCGGATTCCGGCAGGGAGCGTGGCTCCCGCGACCCGGGCCCCGGCAAGGAGGACGGCTCCCGCGACCCGGGCGCCGTCGCCGCCACCGAGGCCCGGCGCCTCGTCGGGCTCGTCCCGCAGACCCCGACGGACCTGCTCTACCTGGAGAGCGTGCGGCAGGAACTCGACCAGGCGGACGCCGAGTCGGCGCATCCGGACGGCCCCGGCGCCCGCGCGATCCTGGACCGCCTCGCCCCCGGCATCGACGGCGCCACCCACCCCCGCGACCTGTCCGAGGGCCAGAAACTCGCCCTGGTCCTCGCGATCCAGCTGTCCGCCGCGCCCGGTGTGGTCCTCCTGGACGAGCCGACGCGCGGTCTCGACTACCGCGCCAAGGCACAACTCACCGCGATCCTGGACGAGTTGGCCGCCGAGGGGCGCGCGGTCGTGGTGTCGACGCACGACGTTGAGTTCGTCGCGAGGACCGCCGACCGGGTCGTCGTGATGGCCGAGGGCGAGATCGTCGCCGACGGCCCGGCCGCCGAAGTCGTGGTGGCCTCACCGGTGTTCGCGCCGCAGGTGGCCAAGGTGCTCGCGCCGCTGCCGTATCTGACGGTGGAACAGGTGTCGGCGGCGCTCACGACGGCGGAGGCGGGGGCCCGGTGAGCGAGCGCGCGCAGCCCCGTACCCCCGTGACCCGTACCACCGCGATCAGGATCACCCCCCGCGCCGGAGTCGTCATCGCGATGGCCGCGTTCCTCGGCGTGGTCGCCTTCTTCTGGCCTTTCGTGGTCGCCCCCGGTACCTTCGGCTCGACGTACGCGCCCCTGCTCATCTTCGGCGTGCTGCTCGTCCTCGTGCTGTGCGTGGTGATCTCGGAGATCGCCGAGGGCGGCATCAACTCCAAGGCCCTCGCGATGCTCGGCGTGCTCTCCGCCGTGAACGCGGCGATCCGGCCTCTCGGGGCGGGCACGGCCGGGATCGAGACGGTCTTCTTCATCCTCGTGCTCGCCGGGCGCGTGTACGGTCCCGGCTTCGGCTTCACCCTCGGCTGCACCTCGCTGTTCGCCTCGGCGCTCATCACGGGCGGGGTCGGGCCGTGGATGCCGTACCAGATGTTCGGCTGCGCCTTCGTGGGCATGCTCGCGGGGCTGCTCCCACGGGCCACCGGGCGGCTGGAGGTGCTGATGCTCGCGGTGTACGGATCGCTGTCCGGCTATCTCTTCGGGTTCCTCCTGAACCTGTCCTTCTGGCCCTTCTCCCTCGACCCGAACAGCTCCATCGCCTACCTCCCCGGGCTGCCCTTCACCGAGCAGTGGCAGCGCTACATCGCCTTCGACCTGGCGACGTCCCTGGGCTGGGACACCGGGCGGGCGGTGACGAACTTCGTGTGCGTGATGCTCGCGGGACCCGCCGTGCTCACCGTCTTCCGGCGCGCCGCCCGCAAGGCCCGCTTCCAGGCGCCGGTGCGCTTCGCCCCGGCCCCGCGCCCGGCGGCGGACGGGGCGGACGGGACGCCCGGCGGCCCCTGAACGTACGGTCGGGGCATGCGCATCGTCTCCCTGCTCCCCGCGGCCACCGACCTCGTCGCCGAACTCGGCCTGCTCGACGATCTCGTGGGCCGCACGCACGAGTGCGACTGGCCGCCGGCCCGGGTGGCCGCCGTGCCCGTGGTTACCGCGGCCGGGTTCTCCCCGGACGCACTCGCCAGCCGGGAGATCTCCGCGGCCGTCGGCGGCGGCCCGCACAACGGCTCCTCGCTCTACACCCTCGACGTCGCGGCCCTGTCCCGGCTCGCCCCCGACGTGGTGCTCACCCAGGACCTGTGCGACGTGTGCGCGGTGTCGTACGAGAGCGTGCGCGACGCCGTGCGTGTCCTCGACGGCGACGGGCCCCGCGTGCTCAGCCTGGAGCCGCGGCTCCTGGACGACGTCCTGGACTGCGTCGTGCGCGTCGGGGAGCTCCTCGGCGTCGGCGCGGTCGCGCGTGAACGCCGCGAGGAGCTGCGGCGGCGGCTCGCGACGGTGCGGGCGCTGACGCGCGGGCGCCCCCGGCCGCGTACCGTCGCCATCGAGTGGCTGGACCCGCTGTGGCCCGCGGGCCACTGGGTTCCCGAACAGATCGAGTGCGCCGGAGGCGAACCGCTCCTCGCGGCCCCGGGCGAGCACACCCGGCCCATGGCCTGGGAGGCCGTGCGGGCCGCCCGGCCGGACGTCGTGCTCGTGCTTCCCTGCGGCTTCAGCCCGGAGCGCACCCTGCGGGAACGCGCGCTCCTGGAGGCGCTGCCGGGCTGGGCGGAGCTGCCCGCCGTACGGGACGGGCGCGTCTGGGTCCTGGACGGCCCGGCGTACTTCAACCGGCCTGGGCCGCGCGTCGTGCGGGGCGCGGAGGTGCTCGCCCATGTGCTGCACGGGGTGACGGCGGGGGAGCCGGTCACCGAGGAGGAAGCCCGGTTGCTGCGCTGAAGGCCGCCTTCCGGAGCGGGTGCGGGACGGCTGGGTCCGCAGGATCGGCGCACAACCATTGGCCACGGTTGAGGGTCAAGTGACATGAAGCAGCGGTGAATTCCGCCGGACAACCGCCCGAAGGGCAGTCGTCCGTCCGCCCGGACCTTCACCCAGCCGACCTCCGAGCGAAGGAACCACAGGAAGCCCTATGTCGCGAGCTAGCCGTCGTGTACGACTCACCGCACCTCTGATCGCCACGTTCCTGCTGACGGGCGGGTTCACCGCCTGGTCCCTCGGGCAGGGCCAGGCCGAGGCCGCCACCCCCACCGCCAAGAAGGCCGCCGCCAAGGCCTCCGACGACTTCAACGGCGACGGATACGCCGATCTGGTGGTCGGCGCCCCCGGCGCCACCGTCTCCGGCAAGAAGCAGGCCGGGTACGTCGCGGTGACGTACGGCACCAAGAACGGCCTCGACCCGGCTCAGAAGAAGATCATCAGCCGCTCGACCAGCGGTGTCCCCGGCGCCGCCGCCACCAAGCAGGAGTTCGGCCGGTCCTTCACCAAGGGCGACCTCGACGGCGACGGCTTCAGCGACCTGGTCATCGGCTCCGGCGGCCAGGCCGGCAGCGCGGGCGCGGTGGTCCTGTGGGGCTCCACGTCCGGCCTGACCGGCGGCACGAAGATCGCCACCTATGGGTTCCGCCCGCAGGCGGGTGACTTCGACGGCGACGGCAAGACCGACCTGGCCCTGTTCGCGGGAGTGGGCAGCTACGGCGACGACCCGGCCAGCCAGAAGGCGACGCTGTGGAAGGGCCCGCTGACCCGCACCGGCACCCCCGCGGGCACCCTCGACTTCATGGAGAAGTCGCAGTGGTGGAGCTATGACGACGACGAGCGCCCGAGCCCGGCCTGCATCCAGAACCCCGACGTCTGCGTGGACGGCCCCCGCTCCGTGAAGGGCCCGACCATCCCCCAGGCCGTCGGTGACATCAACGGCGACGGCCGCGCCGACATCGCCGTGAACGACTACTACGGCGACGGCTCGTGGGGCAACAAGGTCCTCTACGGCAGCGCCAAGGGCTTCACCCGGGGCGACGCCTTCGGCTCGCGCGGCGCCCTGGCCGTCGGTGACATCAACGGCGACAAGTACGACGACGTGGTGTCCTCCGAGCTCTACGAGGAGCAGAACAAGGTCACGGTCGCCTACGGCTCCGCCGACGGCCTGAAGGACGACGTCCAGAAGTTCGACCAGAACCTGCCCGGCGTGCCCGGCGCCGAGGAGGAGGGCGACCAGTTCGGCGCCGCCCTCTCCGTCGGCGACGTCACCGGCGACGGCTACGCCGACGTCGCGGTCGGCGTCCCCGGCGAGGACGTGGGCAGCGTCACCGACGCGGGCTCGGTCGTCCTCGTGCGCGGCAGCGCCGCCGGTGTGACCGGCACGGGCGCGCAGGCCTTCCACCAGAACACGGCGGGCGTCCCCGGGGTCGCCGAGAAGAACGACCAGTTCGGCGCGGCCACCGCCCTCCTCGACGTCAACGGCGACGGCCGCAGCGACCTGGCCGCCTCCTCCGTCCACGAGAACGCCGACGCGGGTGCCCTGTGGTCCCTGCGCGGCACCTCCACGGGCCTGACCGTCACGAACGCCGTGGCCTTCGGGCCCAAGGACCTCGCGGCCCCGTCCGTCGCGGCGCTCTTCGGCAGCGACCTGCGCTGACGCGGCACCCCAGGGGCGGGGAGGGTTCGCACGGCACCCGCTGTGCGAACCCTCCCCGCCCCGTCGTCGTTCCCGCCCGCTCCGCCTAGCGGCCGATCACCGGATAGTGGTCGGACAGGTTGTCGTACGTGTACTCCTTGCCCCAGCTCGACACCGTCCAGGGCGTGGTGGTCTCCTTCACCACGTCGTTGCTCCAGCCCGTGGGACGGGCGTGGCCCTCGCGGTGCAGCACGTAGTCGAGGTCCTCGCGGGGGTCGTCCGGGTAGCGCTCGGAGGCGATCGAGTTGTCCTTCGTGTCGAAGGAGTACGGGTGGCCGGTGCGGGAGTCCGCGGGGGCGAGCCCGGCGTCGCCGAGCATCGAGGCGTACTCGTCGCTGTGCCGGTCCACGTTGAAGTCGCCCGCCACCAGGACCTGTTCGTTCGCCGGGATCTTCTTGGCGTCGAGGAAGGCGTCCATCTCCTTGAACTGCTTGGCGCGGGTCTGGGCTGCCTGGCCCGCGGCGCACCCGGGGTCGGTGGACTGGGCGTGGGTGCCCACCACGTGGACCTTGGTGCCCTTCACGTCCAGGACGGTGTACACGAAGCCCTTGTTGGAGAAGTAGTCCCCGCCGCACGCGTCCTTGTAGACGTACTGCTCCTTGCGCAGGATCGGCCACTTGCTGAGGACGGTCACGCCGCCGTCCTCGGGGGTCGTCGCGGAGTAGGCGCCGCCTGTGGCGTCCCAGCCGCTCTTGGACCGGCCCATGACGGGGGTCTGGTGCGGGTACTCGGTCTTGGCGTTCGCCTGGAGCGCGTCGGAGGCGGAGTTGTCGAAGGCCTCCTGGAGGACGACGACGTCGTTGCCACGGAAGAACCCGGCGGCCGGGATCGCCTTGGCGCGGTGGTCCTGGCCCCAGTTCGGGTACAGCGTCTTGCTGAACAGGAAGGCGTTGTACGTCAGCACCTTCAGCTGCGGGGTTTCCGCCGCCGACGCGGTGGGCGCGGTGGCCACCAGCGTCGCCGTCGCGGCCAGTGCCACGGCGGTGGCGCCGACCGTGTACGTACGCGGCGTGGAGTGGGGCATGAGGGTTCTCCCTGTGGGGGTGGGGGACCGGGCCGCGAGGGCGACACCGGCGCCGTCATCCAAGGCAGCGCCGGTTACGCCCAGGTGGCCTGCGTGTGTTGATCACTTGACGTGTCATCACAACTTGCACACCTGAGGTGTCCGACCGCTCGGCGGGGTCCCGCCCGGGCGTCAGGACGGGTGGCGCAGCACGTCGCGCTGAATCTGGCAGGCCAGGGCGCGGCGCACGGAGGCCGGTGTGGTGGTGGCGGCCGTGCGCACGGGGACGTCGAGGCCGCGGCTGATCCTGTCGTAGGCGTCCCGGAAGCCGCGGGGCAGCCCGGGGTCGCGCCGCCGCAGGTCCTCCTCGACGAGGCGCCGCAACTCGTCGACGTGCTGCGGGGTGAACCGCTTCTTGCCCCGGGCGACGGCGTGGACGTGGCGGGCGCAGTGGGCGACACCCTTTGAGGCCTCGACCGCCTCGACCGCCTCGACGATCTCCTCCGCGAGACCCCACAGGCGCCCTTCGAGCCACGGGGCGTCGTGCTGGTCGAGGGAGAGGTCGGGCGGGGGCGGCGGCTCGTCCTGCTTGTACTTGGCCACGTGCTTGGACACCGCGGGCTGACTCATCTCGGTGAGCCGGGCGATCCTGTCCTGGGTCCAGCCCAGACGGACGAACACCTTGATCATCTCGGCGCGCAGCGCACGCATCTCCTCGCCCGCGCGGATGACCTCGTTCACGGAGGCGAGCATCCGCTCGGCCTGCTCCTCGGTCAGGGCCCCGGCCGGCGCCCCGGGGATGTGCCGCTCACTCTCTTCGCCTGCCACAACCCGGTTATACACCCATCGGGAAGGCGCGTCATAACTCGGTTGTACAACCTGGTTATGACTGACAGGATCCGGGCCATGCCCACCTTCTGCGCACCCGACGGAACCCGGCTTGCCTACCGCGAGACCGGCCATGGCACCCCCCTCGTCTGCGTCCCCGGCGGCCCGGCCGACTCCGCCTATCTCGGCGACCTCGGCGGCCTGTCCGCGTACCGCAGACTGATCGTCCTCGACCTGCGCGGCACCGGACGCTCCGAGCCGCCCGAGGACCCCGCGACCTACCGCTGCGACCGCCTCGTCGACGACGTCGAGGCCCTGCGCGCGCACCTCGCCCTGCCCGGCATCGACCTCCTCGGCCACTCCGCCGGGGCGAACATCGTCACGCAGTACGCGGCCCGCCACCCCACCCGTGTCGGCAGACTCGCCCTCGTCGCCCCCGGCTCCCGGGCCGTCGGCATCGCCGCCACGGGGGAGGAGCGCCGAGCGCTGGCGCACAGCCGGAAGGACGAGCCCTGGTTCCCGGCCGCGTACGCCGCCCTGGAAGCCATCACCCAGGGCCAGGGCGGCGACTGGGACGCCGTCGCGCCCTTCTTCTACGGCCGCTGGGACGACGCGACAGCCCGGCACCACGCGGACAGCCGGCCGGCCGACGAGGCCGCCGCCCGTTTCGGGGCCGAGGGCGCCTTCACCCCGGACGCCACGCGCGCGGCGCTCGCCACGCTCCCCGCGCCCGTCCTGCTGCTCGCCGGTGCATTCGACCTGAACAGCCCGCCCGCGCCGACGGCGGAGTTCGCCGGTCTTTTCCCCGACGCCACCCTCGTCGTGCAGCCCGGGGCGGCGCACTTCCCCTGGCTGGACGACGCCGAGCTGTTCGTGGCGGCCGTGGAGCGGTTCCTGGGCTGAGGCCCGGACGCGGTGGGCCGCTCAGGTCGCCGGTGCCGTCCCCCGGCAGTGCGCGGGGTCGTGCTCGCCGCCCCGCGACAGCCACGCGTGCAGGCAGCACGCCGCGTTCAGCTCGGTCCAGCCGCGGCTGACCTCCTGGAACAGGGACGGCGCGAACGGCGGCTCCGGGCTGGGGCGCGCGGCGAGTTCGGCGCGCTGGGCGAGGGCGCGGGCGCAGCGCTGGGCGGCGCGCTCGCGCCGGGCCCGCGCGGCCAGGAGTCCGGCCCCGTGCACGAGGCCGACGGCGGGGAGCCAGGCGTGGGACTGTGCGGCGTACACGGCGCTCACGGTGAACAGGGCGGCGCCCGCAGCCAGGGCGCGGTGGTCGGTCATCGGCGTCTCCTGTGCGGTGTGGGGGGTGGGTGCGGGGTGTGGGGCGCCAGGGGTGTGCCCGGCTCCGCTGTCGCGGCCGGAGGGCGAATACGCCGCGCCGCAATCCTTATGCCCCGGTCTGTCGTGTTGACGCGGTGACTCGTTGACATCGCACCTTGTCCCGGACGAATTCTCGTCACGGCCGTGCGCTGTGAAGCGAATCACATCGCTGACCTGTCACGGTTCTCCGGCGCGGGGTGTCTCGATGGGCGTCCGACGAGAGGAGCAGGGTGTGATGCGCAAGTGCCGACGCGTACGGGCGAGGGGGGTGGACCGTGGCTGAGGACGCCTTCACCGAGCACCGGCCGCTGCTTTTCACCATCGCCTACGAGATGCTGGGCAGCGCCACCGACGCCGAGGACGTGCTGCAGGAGAGCTATCTGCGGTGGCGCGGGGTCGACCCGGCCGAGGTCGAGCACCCGCGTGCCTACCTGGTCCGCATCGTGACCCGGCAGTCCCTGAACCATCTGCGCGCGGCCAAGGCGCGGCGCGAGGAGTACGTCGGCTCCTGGCTGCCCGAGCCGATCAGGACCGCGCCCGGCGTGAGCGACGACGCGATCCTCGCCGAGTCGGTGTCGATGGCCATGATGCTCGTCCTGGAGACCCTGAACCCGACCGAGCGCGCCGTGTTCGTCCTGCACGACGTGTTCGGCTACACCCACGGCGAGGTCGCCGCCTCGATCGGCAAGACCGAGGTCACCGTCCGGCAGATCGCCCACCGCGCCCGCCGTCACGTGCACGCCCGGCGCCGCCGCTTCGAGCCCGACTCCGACGCGGGCCGGGAGATCGTCCAGCGGTTCCTGTTCGCGGCGTCGACCGGCGAGGTGCAGGCGCTGATGGACCTGTTGGCGCCCGACGTCGTGCAGATCTCCGACGGCGGCGGGAAGGTCGTCGCCGCCCGCCACCCGATCGTCGGCAGCGCCGACGTCGCCCGGTTCGTCCTCGGCGTCATCCGCACCACCACCGAGGCGACCCAGGTCGAGTACGCCACGTACAACGGCATGCCCGCGGCGCGGTTCGTCACCGACGGGGAACTCGACTGGCTGGTCGCCTTCGAGATCCACGACGGCCGGATCGCCGGCCTGTACGGCATGCGCAACCCGGACAAGCTGCACCGTGCGGAGACGGTGCTCCCGCTCGACAGAGGAGGCAACTCACCGTGGAAACCATGATCGTTGAACGCGTCGTCGCCGCACCGATCGAGGACGTCTTCGCCTGGCTCACCACCACGACCAACTACACGCGCTCCCCCCTGGTGGTGCGCTGCCGCCTGGCCAGGGCCGGCGAGTCCGCGCCGTACGGCGTCGGCGCGGTGCGCAACCACCTGTGGCTGATCGGCTGGTTCCGGGAGCGCATCACCCACTACGACCCGCCGTACGCCACCGAGTACGTCGTCGACCGCAGCTTCCCGCCGTCCCGGCACGAACTCGGCCGGATGACGTTCGAGGAGGTCGAGGGCGGCACTCTGGTGCGCTGGACCACCCGCGCGGAGATTCCCGTCCCGCTGATCGGCGGCTTCCTCACGCGCCGCGTCGCGCGCCCCGTCATCACCCGCACGTTCGGCAACATCCTGGACGCCGCCGACAGCGCGCTGGCCCGCCCGCGGGCCTCGGCTGCCGGGTGAGTGCCGGTCCGCACGAACCTGTGGCCCAGAAGGGCCTTCGGCACGGGTGGGGCGGCCGTCGGGACCCCACCCGCGCCGACCGGGCTCAGCGGAACGCGGCGACGTGACGGGCGGTCCAGTCGGCGAACGGGCGCGGCTCGCGGCCGAGTACCTGCCGCACGTCCGGGCTGACGCGCACCTCGGCCGGACTCGGGGAGCCGAGGATGTCCAGGGTGTCGTCGGCGAGTTCGACCGGCATGCTCCGGGCCATGGCCGCCCGGGCCTCGGCGCGGGTGAGGTCGTGGAACCGCACGGGCGAGCCGAGGGCGGCGGCGATGGCCTCCGCCTGCCCGCGCGGCGTGATCGTCTCCGGGCCGGTCAGTTCGTACACGCCGCCGTGGTGCCGGTCGTCCAGCAGGCAGGCCGCGGCGACCTCGGCGATGTCCGCCGGGTCGATGACCGGTACCCCGACGTCGCCGAAGGGGGCGGCGACGACCCGTCGTTCGCGCACGGAGTCGGCCCACCACAGGGCGTTGGAGGCGAAGCCGCCCGGCCGCAGGACGGCCCACTCCAGGCCGGACTCCCGCAGGGTGTCCTCCACCCCGCGCAGCGCGATCCGCGTCGACCCGAACGGCCGGGTCGCCACGCCCAACGAGGACAGCAGGACGACCCGGCGGACCCCGCAGGCCACGGCCTGGCCGATGATGTCGGCCGGGCTTGCCCCCGCCGCGTGCAAGTCCCCGGACAGCAGCAGGAACAGCGCCTTCGCCCCGGCGAGCGCGGGCTCCAGGCTCGACGGCTCGGCCAGGTCGGCCGTCACATGGCGGACGCCGTCCGGCACGGGCGCCGCGGTCCGCGACACCGCCGTCACCTGTTGGCCGGCCTCGGCCAGCGCCCGCGTCAACGGCCGGCCCACGTTTCCGGTGGCCCCGGTCACCACGATCATGAACAACTCCTCGCTCGAATCGATGCGTTCATCGATGTGTTCGGTGACCGCGACGCTAGGAGCGGAACTAACTTCTGGTAAGGACATACCTCGGAGTAAGCTCCTCCCATGGCGGAAGGCGCGCAGCTCACACAGACCGGTGCGGACCAGCGGTATGAGGTGTTTCACACCGACTGCCCCGCACGCGACGTGGTCGACCACGTCACCAGCAGGTGGGGCGTCTGGGTCCTGATCTCCTTGCGGAACACCGATCTCCGGTTCTACGAGCTGCGCGAGAGCATCCGGGGCATCAGCGAGAAGATGCTCGCCCAGACCCTGCGCGCGCTCGTCCAGGACGGCCTGGTCTGGCGCGAGGTCGAACCGACGACACCGCCTCAGGTCACGTACGGGCTCACCGAGTTCGGCCGGGAGGTCGGGGAGCCGCTGACGGAGCTGTTCGACCGGATCACACTGCGGGTGGCACCGCGCGGCGAGGAGCAGCGCCCCGGGTGAACGCGGCCCGGGTGTGCATGATCGCGACGAGGGGGACGAGCCCCGTCGTGAGGATCACGAACAGCCAGTGGCAGCCGGTGGGGCGGCTGACGACGGTGGGCCGGGTCCCCGCTTCGCGTGTGCGGATGGCGGGCGCCGTTGCCCGTCACCCGTGCGGTGACCCCACGCCCGACCGTAGGGGGAATCACTTATGCGTTCCAAGACCGGTTCGCCATGTGAAGATAGCTGAAAAGGTATAAGGGGGGGCGTGGATCTTCTGCAGTTGCGCTACTTCCAGGTCGTCGCGCGCTACGAACACATCAGCCGCGCCGCCGAGGAACTGCGCGTCGCCCAGCCCTCGCTGAGCCGCACCATCGCGCGCCTGGAGGCCGACCTCGGCTCGCCGCTCTTCGACCGGGAGGGCCGCCGCATCCGGCTCAACCAGTACGGCGCGATCTTCCTGCGCCACGTCGACCGCGCCCTGAGCGAGCTCGACGACGGCCGCAGGGCCCTGCGGGACGCCCGGGACACGGGGCTCGGCCGGGTCAGTGTCGCCTCCGAGACCCTGCTGACGATCACGCACGCCCTGGGCAGCTTCCGGGCCACACATCCCCGGGCCGACGTGCGGCTCTTCCAGTCGACCGCGGAGGAGATGGACCGCCAACTGCGGGCCGGGGAGGTCGACTTCTGCGTGGCCTCACAACCGCTGACCGGCGCGAAGCTGGAGACGGTCGAGCTGGCCCGCGAGGAGGTGCTGCTCGCCGTCCCGCGCGGACACTGGCTCGACGGGCGGGAGAGCGTGACGATCCCCGAGATCGCCGACGAGCCCTTCGTCGCCACGCGCGTCGGCCACTGGCAACGCGCCCTCCTCGACCGGCTGTTCGCGTCCGAAGGACTCACGCCGGTGCTGTCCTGCGAGGGCGACGAGCCGGGCGCCAGCCAGGACATGATCAGCGCGGGCCTCGGCATCGGCCTCATCCCGGCGATGTCCCGTCAGGCCGGTACGGAGACGGTGGTCCCGGTCGCCTGGGTGCACCTGGCCGCGCCCGACTGCCACCGGGTGCTCACCCTGGTGCACAACCGCGACACGTATCTGTCCGAAGCGGCCCTGAAGTTCCGTGAGTTCATCACCAGCAAGCCGTTCATGACGCACCGTCTGCCCGACCCGCGCCGCGGACGCAGGCTGGAGCCGTCCTGAGGCCTCGCGAGCCGCTCCGTGCAGAACGCGGTCGGGCACGCCCGGCTCGTCGCCGCGCGGCGGGCCGGGGTTCACCCGCAAGGGCCACCTGGCGCGCCTTCGGGGAGGATCCGCGGCGGCGGACCGGGCGGTCCCGTAGTTGTCGGGCGGTCCGGGCCCCTCAGCCCGGACCGCCCGAACCCGGGCCCCTCAGCCCTGGTCGTAGGTGTGGAAGCCGCGGCCCGCCTTGCGGCCGAGCAGTCCGGCTTCCACCATGCGCTGGAGCAGCGGGGGAGGGGCGTACAAGGGCTCCTTGAACTCGTCGTACAAGGACTCCGCGATCGAGGCGACGGTGTCGAGGCCGATCAGGTCCGCGAGCTTGAGCGGGCCCATCGGGTGCGCGCACCCCAGCTCCATTCCCGCGTCCACGTCGGCCGGGGAGGCGAAGCCGGACTCCGCCATCCTGATCGCCGACAACAGGTAGGGGATCAGCAGGGCGTTGACGACGAAACCGGCCCGGTCCTGGGACCGGATCGCCGTCTTGCCGAGGGGCCCGGTCGCGAACTCCTCGACCGCACGCGCCGTCTGCGCCGACGTGTGCAGGGACGTCACGACCTCCACCAGCGGCAGCACCGGGACGGGGTTGAAGAAGTGCAGGCCCACGACCCGGTCCGCGCGGCCGGTCGCCATGCCGAGGCGCATCACGGGGAGGGAGGACGTGTTGCTGGCGAGGATCGCCCCGGGATCCTCGACGACCTTGTCCAGGGCGGCGAACACCTCGGTCTTCGCGTCCGGGTTCTCCACGACGGCCTCGACGACCAACTGCCGGTCGGCCAGGTCCTCCAGGCTGCCGGTGAACACCATCCGGGCGAGCGCGTCCGCCGCGTCCGCCCGCTCCAGCTTGCCGCGGCGCACCGCCCGGTCGAACGACGACGTCACCCGGTCCCGCGCCGCCCGTGCCGCCACCGCGTCGACCTCGCACACCACCGTGTCGAGCCCGGCCCGCGCGCACACCTCGGCGATGCCCGCCCCCATCTGCCCGCCGCCGACCACGCCGACGCGCCTGATCGGCCCGGTCATGACCGTGCTCCGGCGTCCTGGAGCTGTGCCCCGGCGTCCTGGAGGCGCTGGTCGGGGTGTCGGCGCCCGGCCTCTGGGTCCGAGGCCCGCGCCTGAGTGCCCGCAGCCCGCGGCTCCGTCTGCGTGGCCCGCGTCTCCGCGTACACGGGCTGCGCCCCGGCATGCCGGACGAGATGCTGCGCGTACGCCTCCGGCGTGAAGAACTGCGGCAACTCGACCGACAGCGTGGTCCGTTCGAAGAGCGCCCGCACCGCGTCGAGGTCCGCCCACGGATAGGCGGCGCCGAGCGCGTCGATCTCGTCGTCGAGCAGCCGAAGCACCGTCTCGCGGTCGAGCACCCGGTGCCGCAGCCACTGCCAGATCTGCACCCGCGCGATCTCCGCGGTCGCCGCGTCCTCCACGAGACCGTCCAGGACGACCGCCCCCTGCCCCCGCAGCCAGGCCGCGAAGTACCGCACGGCGACCGCGATGTTCGTGCGCACCCCGTCGGGCGTGGGCGGGCCGCCGACGCGGCGCGTGGACAGCAGGTCGGCCGCGGTCACCTCCACGTCGTCCCGGGTCCGGTCGAGCTGGTGCGGCCGGTCGCCGAGCACGCCGTCGAACGCGTCCTGGCACACCGTCACCAGAGCCGGGTGGGCGACCCAGGAGCCGTCGAAGCCGTCCTCCGCCTCCCGCTCCTTGTCCAGGCGGACCGTGGCGAGCGCGGCCTCGTCGGCGGCCCGGCCCCTGCCGGGCACCTGCGCCGACATGGCACCGATCGCGTGGGCGCCGCGCCGGTGGCAGGTGCGCACGAGCAGGTCGGTGAACGCCCGCATGAAGGGCGCCGTCATCGTGACCTGCACGCGGTCGGGCAGCAGGAAGTCCGTGCGGTGCCCGAACGTCTTGATCAGGCTGAACAGATAGTCCCAGCGTCCGGCGTTGAGGCCGGAGCTGTGTTCGCGCAGCTCATGGAGGATCTCCTCCATCTCCACCGCCGCGGTGACCGTCTCGATGAGCGCGGTGGCGCGCACGGTGCCCCGGGGGATGCCGAGCAGGTCCTGGGCGACGACGAAGATGTCGTTCCACAGCCGCGCCTCGTACCGGTTCTCCAGCTTGGGCAGGTAGAAGTACGGGCCGTGCCCGGCCTCGAGCTGGCGCCGCGCGCAGTGGAAGAAGTACAGGCCGAAGTCCACGAGCGAGGCGGGCACCGGCTCGCCGTCGAACTCCAGGTGCTCCTCGACCAGATGCCAGCCGCGCGGGCGGACCATGATCGTGGCGAGCCGGTCGTGGTCGCCGAGCCGGTGCTCCGTGCCGTCGGCGGCCGTGAAGTCGATGCGGCGCTCGGCGGCGTCGAGCAGGGTGAGCTGGCCGCCGACGATGTTCTGCCACGTGGGCGAGGTGGCGTCCTCGAAGTCGGCCATCCAGACCCGGGCCCCGGAGGTGAGCGCCTCGACCGCCGTGCGCCGGTCGGGCGGGCCGGTGATCTCCACGCGGCGGTCGGTGAGGCCGGGCGCGGGCGGCGCCACGCGCCAGGTGGGGTCGGCCCGCACGGGGGAGGTGGCCACGGGGAAGTCGAACGGGGAGCCCGACGCGAACCGCAGCGCCTGGCGGCGGCGCTCCTTGAGGAGTTCCTTGCGGCGGCCGCCGAAGGCCGCGGCGAGGTGGCCGACGAAGTCCAGGGCGGCGGGCGTGAGGATCTCGTCGTG
This sequence comes from Streptomyces alboflavus, assembly GCF_000716675.1. Classification (GTDB taxonomy): domain Bacteria; phylum Actinomycetota; class Actinomycetes; order Streptomycetales; family Streptomycetaceae; genus Streptomyces; species Streptomyces alboflavus. The sequence goes on along the minus strand of NZ_JNXT01000008.1, from coordinate 98,227 downwards.
CCGGTGCCCGGGCGGGGCGAGGACGTGGACGCGGTGCGTCAGGGCGCTGGTGGACATCGGGTCCTCCTGAGGGGAGAGGGTGAGGGGCGTTCGGAGGGAGCTCCGGCAGGGGCGTGGGGCGGTCTCGGCACCCGGTTTCGCCGTGGGGCGGGACCAGCTCCGCCGGTCCGTCGGCCGACGGGCCTCCCTCCGGCAGAACGTCGAGTCGTTCGTCTTCTCTGCGAATGCCCCGTGCCCTCGCGGAACGAGGTGGCATCGCGTGTCTTTGTACTGCGGTCACCGAACCCCTCCAGCGGCGGGACTTGCCACCACTGCCGAGGTCCGGCGGGCCATACGGAGACTCTGGCACTGGCACTGAGTGCCATCAATGCTGGACGGCTGCCAATTGCTGCGAATCTTCGGTCGGCCGATTGCCAACATTGCGAAGAGCGTGGCGCACGCCGGTTCCCGGACGGCGATCGGCGCGCGGGCGCCCCCGCGCGCCGGGCGCGAGGCGGATGTGTGCCGGATCCCCGAATATGCCTGCGGGGCCGCGCGTGGTCACCCAGGATGGAGGGCGTCGGCGGTCGTCGGTCGCGTAAGAAGTCCTGGGTGGAGGGATGTGCTGTGCCACAGCAGTTGACCATGAGGCTCGACGACGGTGGCGAGGGCGCCGCCGTGTTCGAGGTCGACGTCGACGCGGACGCCACGGACCTCGAACTGGCCGCGGGGGGCGGGGTGGTGGCCCGGGCCCGGGTCTCGCTCGACGAGGCGCTCGACCAGGTCAAGCCGACGCTCGCGCGCGTCGCCGACACCCTGCGCGAACTCGGTCCTGACGCCGCGGAGCTGGAGTTCGGCCTGAAGATGGGCGGCGAGACCGGCGTGATCATCGCCAAGGGCACCGCCGAAGTGAACTTCACCGTCCGGCTGACGTGGAACCGCCCCTGACTTCATGGGAGCGCAACGCGAGGGATTCGTCGTCAAGATCCGTGCCGCGGCGACGGGGGCGCCCATCGGCGTCGGGTTCGTCGTCGGTGACAAGGAGATGGTGACGTGCGCCCATGTGGTCAATGTGGCGCTCGGGCGGGACAAGGCGTGCGCGGAGCGGCCCCCGGGCGACGCCCGGGTCCAGGTCGAGTTCGTGCTGCTCGGCGACGCGGAGGGCGGGCCCCTGCGGCACTGCCGGATCAGCTCCTGGGACCCACCGCCGGGCGCGGGCCGCCCGGGCCGGGACGTCGCCGGGCTCGCGCTGGTCGGCGGTGACACCCTGCCCGTGAGCGCGGGCGCGGCCCGGCTCATCGACGCCCGTACGGGCCTGCTCGGCGACGCCCAGGTGAAGGCCTTCGGCTACCCGGGGAACCCGCCCCGCAAGGCCAACGGCGCCTGGAGCACCTGCGTGCTGCGGGGCGCGGTCGGCGGCGGGCTCATCCAGCTCGACACCGCCAGCGAGTCCGCGCTGCGGACCCAGCCCGGATACAGCGGCTCGCCCGTCATCGTCACCGACCGGTGGGGCGACGCCGTCGTCGGCATGCTCGCGGTGGCGAGCCGCGACGGCGCGGCGCCCGACGCCTACGCCGTGCCCCTGGCGGAGGTCTCCGCCGCCTGGCCCGACGCCCTCGGCCGCAGCGTGCTGCCCCCGTGCCCCTACCGAGGACTGCAGGCGTTCAGCGCCGAGGACGCGCTGGCCGGCGTGTTCGTCGGCCGGGAACGCGAGGTCGAACGGCTCCGGCTCATGGTGAAGGCCCAGCCCCTGGTGATGGTCACGGGACCGTCGGGCGTGGGCAAGTCGTCCCTGGTGGCGGCGGGCCTCCAGCCCGAACTGGCCTCGGCGGGCTGGGCGATCGCCTCGTTCCGCCCGGGCATGTCCCCCTTCGACGCCGTGGCCCGCGCCCTGCTCGAGCTGGAGCACCCGCAGCGCGCCCACAGCCTCGAAGAGCTGGAACACCGCACCCGTGCCCTGCGGGAGGAGGGGTTCTGGGCGGTCGCCTCGCGGTTACGGGTGCTCACCGGCCGCCGTCTCGCGCTGATCGCCGACCAGTTCGAGGAGGTCCTGAGCGGCAGCGCCGACCGCGCCGAACAGCTGGAATTCCTCCAGCGGCTGCTGCCTCCTGCCGACGTCGCCCAGGACCCCGACGTCCGGCTCGTCGCGACCCTGCGCGCGGACTTCCTGCCCGACCTGCTCGAACTCCCCGACATCGGACCGCGCCTCCAGGACCGGCAGCTGAACGTGTCCCCGCTGGACGAGGCGGCCCTCATCCGCGTCATCGTCGAACCGGCCGAGGTCGCGGGCGTCACCTTCACGCCCGGCCTCGCCGAGGCCATCGCCGCCGAGGCGAGCAGGGCCGCGGGCAGCCTGCCGCTCCTGGAGTTCACGCTGACCGAGCTGTGGTCGCTCCAGCACGACCGGCGGCTCAGCTTCGACAGCTACCAGGGCCTCGGCGGTGTCTCCGGCGCCCTGAACCAGCACGCGGAGAAGGTCTACCGCCTCCTCGCCCAGCAACTGGGCGAGCCCCGCATCCGCCGCGTCCTGCTGTCCATGGTCCGCGCCCGCGGCGGGGCCACCAGCGCCGTCCGCGTCACCGCCCACCGCACGCACCTCGCCAAGGACTGGTACATCGCGCAGCTCCTCGCCGACCCCGAGCAGCGCCTCGTGGTCCTCGGCACCGGCGGCCCCGACACCGCGGAGATCGCGCACGAGGCCCTGATCCGGGAGTGGGCGAGGCTCGCCACCTGGGTGGAGGAGGACGCCGACTTCCAGCAGTGGCTCGCCGTGGTCGAGGAGCGCGCCACGGAGGCCGACCTGCTGTCGGCGGCACGCCTGGCGGAGGCGGACCGGTGGCTGGGGGAGCGCGCAGCGGACATCCCCGAGGCGGTGGTCGGCCTCATCGAGCGCAGCCGCGAGGAGATCACCGCGCAGCAGCGCACGGAGCCATCGAGGTCAAGAACACCGAGATCGAGGAGGCCCGGCAGGTCCTGGAGGAGCGCGCCGAACAGCTCGCGGTGTCGATGCGCTACAAGTCCGAGTTCCTCGGCAACATGTCGTACGAACTGCGCTCGCCGCTGAACTCGCTGCTGATCCTCGCCAAGCTGCTGGCCGACAACGCGGAGGGCAATCTCACGCCCCGGCAGGTGGAGTTCGCCGAGACGATCCACGGCGCGGGCTCGGACCTGCTCCAGCTGATCACCGACATCCTCGACCTTTCCAGGGTCGAGGCGGGCAAGATGGACGTCAGCCCGACACGCATCGCCCTCGCTCAGATCCTCGACTACGTAGAGGCCGTCTTCCGGCCCCTGACCGCGGAGAAGCACCTCGACTTCTCCGATGCGGGTGATCTTCGAGGCCTTCAAGCAGGCCGACGGCACGACCAGCCGCAAGTACGGCGGCACGGGCCTCGGCCTGTCGATCAGCCGGGAGATCGCGGTGCTGCTCGGCGGCGAGATCCACGCGGCCAGCGAACCGGGACGCGGCTCCACCTTCACGCTGTACTTGCCGCTGCACCCCAGGGAACTGCCGACGCGGGGTTACGCTCAGCTCCCGCCGCCGTCCGCGACGCCCGAGCTGCCCGAACTGGATGCCTTGGAGTCACTGCAGTATCTGCAGCCGCTGGGCACCGCCGCCGGCGAGGGGGAGCGCCCGGACCCCGAGGCGCCCGCCACCGCGGAAGTCGAGTTCCACGGCGAGAAGGTGTTGATCGTCGACGACATCCGCACGGTCTTCGTGCTCACCAGTGTCCTGGAGCGGCACGGACTCTCGGTGCTGTACGCCGAGGACGGCCAGGAGTGCGTCGAGGTCCTCGGCAAGTACCCCGACGTCGCTGCCGTCCTCATGGAGATCATGATCCCGGAGATGGACGGCTACGCGACCATGTCCGTGATCCGCAAGATGCCGCAGTACGCGCGGCTGCCGATCATCGCGCTCACCGCCAAGGCGATGAAGGGCGACCGTGAGAAGGTCCTCGCGGCGGGCGCGTCGGACTACGTGACGAAGCCGGTCGACGTCGAGCACCTGATGGGCCTGATGAGGCACTGGCTGCGGACAACCACGGGAAGCCAGGGGAGTTGACGCGGTGGACCGCCGTGGCCGGTGGGTGCCGCGCGAGCGCCGCACCCACCGGCCACGACGGCCGACACCTCAGGGACGCGTGGTCAGATACCCGCCCATCGACGTGAAGTAGTCCGTCGCCGCAAGCTCACGGCCGTCCTCGGTGCGCACACGCGTGATGGCCAGGCCGTGGTTGCGGCCGGTGCGGGCGTCGGCTCCGGCGACGATCGCCACGCCCTCGCCCTCGCGGTAGAAGATGCGGCCGGGCGTGCCGCCGTAACGGCCCTCGGAGACGACCGCCGCGAGGATCTCCAGGCGCTTGCCCTTGTGGAAGGTGTACGCGCTCGGGTACGGCTCGGACTGGGCGCGGACCAGGCGCTCCAGGTCCTCGGCGGGCCAGCTCCAGTCGATGCGGGTGTCGACGTCGGACCGCTTGTGGAAGAAGCTCGCCTGCGACCGGTCCTGCGGGGTGAACTCCGTCTCCCCGGCGGCGATGCGGCCGAGCGCGGTGACCGTGACCGGGGCGATGAGGTCGACGGTCTTGTGGAAGAGGTCGGTCGCGGTGTCCTTCGGGCCGATCGCGACCGCCTCCTGCCCGACGATGTCGCCCGCGTCCAGCTCGTCGTTCATCATGTGCGCGGTGACGCCCACCTCGGACTCGCCGTTGATCATGGCCCAGATGATCGGGGAGAACCCGGCGTACTTCGGCAGCAGCGAGTCGTGGATGTTCAGCGTGCCGTGGCGGGGCAGGTTGAAGATGCGCGGCGGGATCCAGGTGCGCCAGTTGTTGGCGACGATGATGTCCGGGTCGGCCTCCTGCAGGCGCGCGAACAGCTCCTCGTCGTCGGGGCGGTTGCGCAGGAGGACGGGGATGCCGTGCGCCTCGGCGAGGTCGGCGACCGAGTCGCTCCAGATCTTCTCGTACGCGTGCTCGCTCTTGGGATGCGTCACCACGAGGACCACGTCGTGCTCGGAATCGAGAAGGGCCTGGAGCGTACGGTGCCCCCAGGTCTGATAGCCGAACATGACGACCCGCATGGGGTTCCTCCTCAGGGCAGGGATTGACCTGCGCCAGTAAAGCAAGGCTTACCTTAGTTTTCAATGTGCGCTCGCGTAACCCCCGTTGACAGGATGTCCGTACCGAGAGATCCGATTTGTCCTGTCGACACGTGCGCGCGTTCAGCTTAGGCTCACCTAAACTCCATGACGCGCCGTTCGTCCGCGTGCCCGCAGGGTGCCTGCGTCCCTGGATGATCAGAGGGATAACGTACTTCGACATGAGCACGACTGCAGTTGAGCGCCCCGCGGCCGGGGTGGTGGTGGACGCCCGTCGGCGGCGGGTCGTGGGTCTGGGCATCCTGGTCCTGCTCCTCGTGGTCATGGCGGCCCTGTCCCTGGCCGTCGGCGCACGCGCGTTGACGCCCGCCGAGGTCTGGCACGGGCTGTTCGCGGGGCCGGAGTCCGACCGGCGGCTCAACGAGATCCGGCTCATCGTGGAGACCGTGCGGGTGCCCCGGACGACCCTCGCGATCGTCGCGGGCATCGCCCTCGGCGTCGGCGGTGCGCTCATCCAGGGGTACACACGCAACCCCATCGCCGACACCGGCCTGTTGGGCGTGAACGCCGGCGCCTCGTTCGCCGTGGTCACGGTGATCGCCGTGTTCGGGCTCTCCAGTCCGTTCCAGTACGTCTGGTTCGGCTTCCTCGGCGCGGCCGTCGCCGGTGTCGTCGTGTTCGGGCTCTCCAGCATCGGGCGGGGAGCGGGCAACCCCTTGACGCTCGCCCTGGCCGGGCAGGGGATCACGGTGTTCCTCGCGGCCATGACCACGGCGGTCGCCCTGTCGGACCGCGAGTCCCTGAACGCCCTGCGGTTCTGGAACGCGGGCTCCGTGGCCGGAGTCGACTTCGACGTGATCTGGCCGATCACCGTGTTCGTCGGCGCCGGCCTGGTCCTCGCGCTGATGACGCTGCCCGCCCTCAACCTGCTCAACCTCGGCGACGACGTGGCGCGCGGCCTCGGCGTGAACATCGCTCTGAGCCGCACCGTCGGCATCACCGCCATCACGCTGCTCGCGGGCGCGGCGACGGCGGCGTGCGGCCCGATCGCCTTCCTCGGCCTGATGGTGGCCCACCTGGCCCGGTATCTGACCGGGCCCGACTACCGCTGGCTGGTGCCCTACGCCGGTCTGCTCGGCGCCGTCGTCCTGCTGTTCTGCGACATCGTGGGGCGTCTGGTGGTGCGGCCGGGCGAGCTGGAGGCGGGGGTTGTGGTCGCGCTGCTCGGTGCCCCGTTCTTCGCCGTCCTGGTGTGGCGCGGAAAGTTCAAGAGCGCATGAACCGGACAAGGGCATGCGGAGAGTTCGTAAGCGGATGAACGGGACGGGGCGCGGCGCACACATGCGGGGGAGCGGGACGGAAGTGAAGGCAACGGTGGCGCCGGGCGTGCGGCTCGGCGGCGTGTCGTTCGTGTGGCGGCCGTGGGTCGCCCTCGTCACGCTGGTCCTGGCGGCGGGGGCCTTCCTGCTGTTCTGCCTCTCCATCAGCATCGGGGACTTCCCCATCGGCCTGTCCCAGGTCATCGCCACCCTCTTCGGCCGGGGCGAGCAGGTCGACGAGTTCGTGATCATGGATCTGCGGATGCCGCGTGCCCTCGCCGGGCTCGTCGTCGGCATCGCGCTCGGCGTCTCCGGCGCGCTCACCCAGTCCATCGCCCGCAACCCGCTGGCCAGCCCCGACATCCTGGGGATCACCCAAGGCGCCAGCGCCGTCGCGGTGTTCCTGATCACGGTGTCGGGCGGCGCGGCCGCGGCGGTCGTCAGCTCCGTGGGCCTGTCCGCGGCGGCGCTCGCGGGCGGACTCGGCACCGGACTGCTCGTGTACTTCCTGGCGTGGCGCCGGGGCATCGACGGCTTCCGGCTCATCCTCATCGGCATCTCGGCGAGCGCCATGATGGAGGCGATCACCACCTGGCTGCTCGTCAAGGCCGACATCAAGGACGTGGCCCGCGCCCAGGTGTGGCTGGTCGGCTCGCTGGACAACCGGTCGTGGGACGAGGTCTGGATTGCCCTCTGGGGCACGCTCGGCCTCCTGGTCGTGGTGGCGTGCGTGGCCTTCCAGTTCAAGCCCCTGCACTTCGGCGACGACGTGGCCGCCGGCCTCGGCGTGCGCTTCGGGGTGGTGCGCGCGGTCCTGCTCCTGTGCGCGGTGCTGCTGGCCGCCGTGGCGGTGAGCGCCGCGGGTCCCGTGCCGTTCGTCGCGCTGGTCGCGCCGCAGGTGGCGATGCGTCTGGCGCGCTGCCCCACGCCGCCGTTGGTGGCCTCCGGGATGGTGGGGGCGCTGCTCCTCATCGGCTCGGACCTCATCGCCCGCACCGCACTGCCGATCACCGTCCCGGTCGGTGTGGTCACCGCCGTGATCGGCGGCCCTTTCCTCGTCTATCTGCTGGTGCGGGCGAACCTGAAATAACTGGTACAAAGGTGAGGCAAACCTAAATAAATGAGGGGGGCTTGTGGTCGCTCAGTACATCACCGAGATCGAGTCAGGGGTCGCTGACGCCTCGCGGCTCACGGCGAAAGGCGTCAGCGTCGGATACGGCGCGCGGACCGTCATCGACGATCTCGACGTGGCGATACCGCCAGGAGTGATCACCACCATCATCGGCCCCAACGGCTGCGGGAAGTCGACCCTCCTGCGGACGCTGTCACGCCTGTTGAAGCCGACCAAGGGGTCGGTCGTGCTCGACGGCGACGACATCGCCAAGCTCAGGACCAAGGACGTGGCGAAGAAGCTCGGGCTGCTGCCGCAGGCGCCGGTCGCGCCGGAGGGCCTCACGGTGTCCGACCTGGTCGCCAGGGGCCGCCATCCGCACCAGAGCTGGCTGCGCCAGTGGTCCTCGGACGACGCCGCCGTGGTGGAGCGCGCCCTCGCCATGACCGGCGTCGCCGACCTGGCCGACCGGCCCGTCGACTCCCTCTCCGGCGGCCAGCGCCAGCGCGTCTGGATCTCCATGACCCTGGCCCAGGGCACCGACCTGCTGCTCCTCGACGAGCCGACGACCTATCTGGACCTGGCGCACGCCGTCGACGTCCTCGACCTCGTGGACGATCTGCACGAGTCGGGCTGCGCGGTGGTGATGGTGCTGCACGACCTGAATCTGGCGACGCGCTACAGCGACAACCTCATCGTGATGCGCGAGGGGGCGATTCTGGCGCAGGGGCATCCGCGTGACGTGATGACCGCGGAATTGCTGGAGGAGGCATTCGGGCTGCGCGCCAAGGTGATTGACGACCCGGTGGGGGATCGGCCGCTGATCGTGCCCATCGGTCGTACGCATGTATCACTGGACTGAACTCTTGACGCGGCAAGTTGAAGGTTAGGCTAGGCTAACCTCACTTTGGCAGGATAAAGTTTGGCTGCCCTAAGGCAGGGGCGCACGGTCAGCGCGAAAGCAAGGGATCTCGGATGCATCTCCATGGAACGACGCTCAAGAGGCGGTCCTGGCGGCGGGTGGCGGCCATAGTGTCCGCGGCGACCCTCGGTGTCGGCCTCCTCGCGGGATGCGGTTCGGACAAGAAGGACGACGGGGACGACAGCGGCGACAAGAACGCCCCGGCCGCCGCCGGCAAGTTCCCCGTCACCGTGGAGCACGCGTTCGGGTCCACCGAGGTGAAGAAGGCCCCCAAGCGGGTCGTCACCGTCGGATACACCGACGACCAGGCCGTCCTCGCGTTCGGCGTCAAGCCGGTCGGCATGACCGACCAGTACCCGAACCCGGCGGGCAAGACCCCCGACATCAACACCCAGTGGCCGTGGGTGAAGGACGAGTGGGGCGACACCAAGCCCGAGGTCATCATGAAGAACGGCGACTCGGGGCCGAACTACGAGAAGATCGCCGCGCTCCGCCCGGACCTGATCATCGCGGTGTACTCCGAGGTCGACAAGGCCGCCTACGACAAGCTCTCCAAGATCGCCCCGACGGTGGGCCGCACCAAGGGCGAGAAGGAACTCTTCAGCGCCCCGTGGCAGGACAACGCGGTGCACATCGGCAAGGCCCTCGGCCAGGAGGCCAAGGGCAAGAAGCTGGTCGCGGGCATCCAGGCCAAGCTCGACAAGGCCAAGAAGGACCACCCGAAGCTGGCGAGCAAGACCGCCGTCGCGCTGTCCTGGTACAAGAAGTCCCTCGCGCCGTTCACCTCCACCGACGTCCGCGGACGCCTGGTGACGGGCATCGGCTACAAGTACCAGACCGAGATCGACAAGGTCGCCGACGGCAACTTCTCCACCCAGCTCTCCCCGGAGCGCACCGACCTGGTCGACGTCGACCACATCTTCGTCATCAACGACAAGGCCGACACCGCCGCGCTGAAGAAGTTCAAGCTCTTCGCCAACCTGGACGCGGTGAAGAAGGGCAACGTGTCCTACCTGCTCGACAGCGAGGGCCCGGCCGTCGGCGCGGCCATGTCCCAGGGCACCCTGCTGTCCCTGCCCTACGCCATCGACGAACTCGTCGAGTCGGTCGACTAGGTAGTGAGCACCACCGACACGAGGGTCGCCCCGGCGACCCTGCGCACGGCGAGCGGACGCGAGGCCACCCGATGGGTCACGGCACACTGCCGTGAGGTGCCCTGGCTGACGGCCGCCACCGTGCTCACCACAGTGGCCGGGGCGGCGCTCCAGGTGCTGCCCGTGCTCCTCCTCGGCCGCGTGGTCGACGGGGTGGTCGAGGGCGAGTCGCGCTCGATGCTCCTCAGGATCGGTGTGCTGATGGTGGCTGCCGCGCTGCTCGGCGCGGTGGCCACCGCGGTCTCGACCTATCTCATCGGACGCCTCGGCGCGGATCTGCTCGCGCGGCTCCGCGAAGGCGCCGTCCGCGCGGTCCTCGGGATGCCGAGCGCGCGGATCGAGCAGGTCGGCCGCGGGGACGTGCTGTCCCGGGTCGGCGACGACGTGGCCGTTCTGTCCAAGGGCATCCGCATGGCCATCCCCACGGTCTTCTCTGCGGGCGTCCTCGTCTTCATCGCCACGGTCGGCATGTTCGGGCTCGACTGGCGGCTCGGCCTCGCGGGCGCCGGCGCGCTGCCCGCGTACGCCCTGGCCCTGCGCTGGTACCTGCCCCGGTCCGCCCCGCTCTACCGCAAGCAGCGGGTGGCCCAGGCCGACCGCGCGCAGGCGCTGATCAGCGGTCTCAACGGCATCGACACCGTCCGGGCGTACCGCCTGGAGGACACCTTCCGCGAGAAGGTCACCAGCGAGTCGTGGCGCGTGCGCGAGTACGGCATCGAGGTGTTCCGGTTCTTCGGCCGCTTCGTCGGCCGTGAGAACCGCGCCGAGTTCATCGGTCTCGTCCTCATCATCGTGGTCGGGTACGCCCTGTTGGAGGCCGACGCCGCGAGCCTCGGCCAGGTGTCGGCGGCCCCGCTGATGTTCCACCGGCTCTTCACCCCGCTGGGCGCCATCATGTTCACCTTCGACGAGGCGCAGAAGTCGGGCGCGAGCCTGACCCGCCTCGTCGGGGTCCTCGGGGAGGAGGCGGAGGAGCGGCTCGTGGGCGACACGGCCGTCCCCTCGGCCGAGGCCCTGTCGTACCCGGTGACCGTGGCCGGTCTCACCTTCACCTATCCCGACACCGAGGAACCGGTCCTCAGGGACGTCGACCTGTCGATCCCGGCAGGCGGTTCGCTGGCCCTGGTGGGCGCGACGGGCGCGGGCAAGTCGACGCTCGCCGCGCTGATCGCGGGCATCGGGACCCCGCAGTCCGGCTCGGTGCGGATCGGGTCGACCGACCTGGCAGGACTGGACGAGGCCGGGGCGCGGGCCCTGGTGAGCATCCTGACGCAGGAGACCCATGTGTTCTCCGGTCCGCTCGCCGACGACCTGCGCCTGGCCGCGCCGGAGGCGACCGACGCCGAGCTGATGGACGCGCTGCGCACGGTCGGCGCCGACCGCTGGGTCGAGGCGCTGCCCGAGGGCCTGGACACCATGGTCGGCGAGGGCGGCGAGCGCCTGGACGTCACCAAGGTCGCCCATATCGCCCTGGCCCGGCTCGTCCTCGGCCGCACGCCCGTCGTGGTGCTCGACGAGTCGACCGCCGAGGCCGGCAGCGAGGGCGCCGCCGACCTCGAGCGGGCCGTGCTCGCCGCGTGCGCGGGCCGGACCACGTTGTTCGTGGCGCACCGGCTGACCCAGGCGATGGCGGCCGACCGCATCGCCGTGCTCGACGCCGGGCGCGTCGTGGAGCAGGGCACGCACGACGAGCTGGTGGCGCTCGGCGGCCGGTACGCACGACTCTGGCGGGCCTGGCGCGAAGGCAGTTAGGTAAACCTTAGTAAGGCCGGGCTCGCTTTCGGCCCTTGGAAAGAATGCTGAGTCTCCGATGAACGCTGGGTCTTCGACGATGGAATCGCGCGCGCGTCTCGTACGCCTCTCCTCCGCCCGCCTGGCCGACGCGCGCCGGCGTACGGGCGACTACTCCGACAGGACCATCGCCGAAGCCTGCGCCCTCGCCCTGGCGTACTGGGAGACGGGCCAGAGCCCCGACGGCATCGACCTCGCCCCCGGCACCCTCTTCGCCGACGTCCTCGGCTGGATCGACAACGGCGGGGTGGGGCCGGGCGGCTGGCGGGTCGCCGAAGACAGCACGGACAGCACGGACGGCACGGACGGTGCGGACAGCACGGACGGCTGGAGCATCGCCGTCCCGGAAGGTGTCGACCTGGCCGCCGCACAGCTCGCGCTCGACGACCTGGCCGACTTCCCCGACCGGCCCCTCGGCACCGTCGGCCCCTCCGGCGTCGCCGCCCGGCTCGCGACCCTGGCCGAGTGGAACGACACCCACGCCGACCGGGTCCGCCCCTCCATCGTGGAGATGTTCCGCGAGCAGGCCCTGACCCGGCCCGACGCCGTCGCCATCGTCGACGAGCACCGCTCCCTGACGTACCGTCAAGCAGCGGAACTCTCCAGCCAGTTGGCGCACCACCTCATCGAGCGCGGCCTCACCGCCGAACAGGTCGTCGGCATCTCCCTCGGCCGCTCGGCCGAGATGGTCATCGGGCTCCTCGGCGTCCTCCAGGCGGGCTGCGCGTTCGTCCCGCTCGACCCGCAGTGGCCCGCCGCGCGCCGTGCCGTCGTCATCGACGACGCCCGCGTCGTCCTCCAGCTGAACGGCTCCGGCGAGCACGACGCGAGCGAACCGGACGCCGCGGCCGTCGACCTCGACCACTGGCGGTACGACGCCCACCCCACCGACGGCACCGGCATCACCGTCCCCGGCGACGCCCTCGCGTATGTGATCTTCACGTCCGGCTCGACCGGACGGCCCAAGGGCGCGATGATCCGCCACGAGGCCATCAGCGAGCGCCTGCTGTGGCAGGTCGGCGAGATCCTCGGCTTCGGCCACGACGACGCGTCGCTGTTCAAGGCACCGCTGTCCTTCGACATCTCCATCAACGAGATCTTCCTGCCGCTGGTGTGCGGCGGCCGCCTCGTGGTCCTGCGGCCCGGCGGCGAACGCGACCCGCACCACCTCCTGGGCGTCATCGCCGAGCAGCGCGTCACTTTCACCTATCTCGTGTCGTCCATGCTGGACGTCCTCCTGGAGATGGCGGGCGACTCCGGCCGCCTCGACAGCCTGCGCCACGTCTGGTGCGGTGGCGAGGTGCTCACCCCGGAGCTGTACGAACGCTTCCGCACCCGCCTCGACATCCCCATGTACCACGGCTACGGCCCCGCCGAGACGACCATCGGGGTCTCCCACGTCATCTACCGGGGCGAGGCCGAGCGCCTGTCCACGTCCATCGGCAAGGCCAACCCCAACACCCAGCTGTACGTCCTCGACGACGAGCTGCGCCCGGTCCCGGTCGGGGTCGGCGGGGAACTGTACGTCGGCGGCTTCCTGCTGGGCCGCGGGTATGTGAACGCGCCGGGCCTGACGGCGTCCCGGTTCGTGGCGAATCCTTTCGCCGGGGACGGCTCCCGCCTCTACCGCACCGGCGACCTCGCCCGCTTCGCCCCCGACGGGTCCCTGGACTTCCTCGGCCGCGCCGACAACCAGATCAAGATCCGCGGCATGCGCCTGGAGATCGAGGACGTCGAGGCCGGCCTCGCCGAGCACCCCTCCGTGCGGCACAGCTGCGTCGTCGCGAAGAAGAACACGGCGGGCGGCACCTACCTCGTCGGCTACGTCATCCCGGCCGCCGGCAGCGAGGACCTCGGGGCCGACGACGTCAAGGCGTGGGCCGCCGAGCACATGGTCGAGTACATGGTGCCCGCCCACCTCGTCGTGATGACCGAGTTTCCCCTCACCGCGAACGGCAAGCTCGACCGGAACGCGCTGCCCGAACCCACCGTCGGCGCGGGCTCGGTCGTCGCGCCCACCACCGACAACGAGCGCGCGGTGTGCGCGGCCGTCGCGACCCTCCTCCAGCTCGACGAGGTCGGCGTCGACCAGGACTTCTTCCAGCTCGGCGGCGACAGCATCCTTGCGATCTCGCTCCTGAGCGCGCTGCGCGACGCGGGCCTGTACGTCACGGCGCGGCAGATCTTCACGCACAGCGTCGTGGGTGCCCTCGCCGCGGTGGCGAGCCGCGAGGACGTCGCGGCCGTGGACCACGGCGACACGGCGACCGGCACCGTCGTGGGCTCGCCCATCGTGCAGTGGCTCGGCGAGACCACGGACGCGATCGACGGCTTCGTGCAGTCCGTCGTCCTGAACACGCCCGCGGAGCTTGCCGCCGACGCGCTCGACGCGGCCCTCTCGGCCCTGGTCCGCCACCACCCCATGCTGCGCGCCGAGTTGATACGCGGCGACCGCTGGAGCTTCGACATCCCGGAGGCCGACCAGGCGTCCGTCGCCTGGCAGGAGAGCGGCCTGCCGCTGGACGAGTGCGTCGCGCTCGCCACCGCCGGGCTCGACCCGGACCGCGGTGTGATGCTGCGTGCCGTGTGGCGGCGCGCGGAGCGGCAGCTCGTCGTGGTCGTCCACCACGTCGTGATCGACGGCGTGTCCTGGCGGGTCCTGATGGAGGACCTGGCCACGGCGTGGCGTCAGATCAGCGCGGGCGATCCGATCGAACTGCCGCCGGTGGGCACGTCGTTCCGGCGCTGGACACAGCTCCTCGCGGGCGCCGACTTCGATGCGGCCCTGGCGTACTTCCAGCGGCCGCTGCCGGGACCGGACCAGCCGGTGGCCAGGCGCGCGCTGTCCGAGGCCGACACCGTCGAACGGGAGCGGATCCGCACCGTCTCCGTCGGCCCCGAGGTCACGGCCGCGCTCCTCGGCGAGATACCCGCGAAGTTCCACGCGGGCGTCAACGACGTCCTCCTCACCGGGCTCGCCGTCGCCCTCGCCCGCTGGCGCCGCGACCTCGGACAGGACCAGAGCCACGCCCACATCGAGCTGGAGGGCCACGGCCGCGAGGGCCGGTTCGTGGCGGGCGCCGCGGGCTTCGAGCCCGAACTGTCGCGTACGGTCGGCTGGTTCACCACGCTGTTCCCGGTGACCGTCGACCCCGGCACGGCACCGGACCTGACCGCACCCGCGTACCTGACCGCCGCGCTCAAGGCCGTCAAGGACGACCTGGCCCGGGTGCCGGGCAACGGCGTCCCCTACGGCGCCCTGCGGTACCTCACCGGCGCCACCTTCGACGCCCCCGCGCCGCAGGTGCTCTTCAACTACCTCGGCCGCTTCGACGCGGGCGCGTCGGGGGACTGGCAACTGGCGGGCACCACAGGACAGTTGGGCGAGAAGCGCGACCCGAGGATGCGGCTGCCGCGCGCCCTGGAGTTCAACGCCATCGCCGAACCCGCGGCGAACGGCGCGTACGAGCTGGTCACCACCGTCTCCTGGCCCGAAGGCCTGTTCACCGACGACGACATCACGACGATCGGGGACTACTTCCGGGTGGCCCTGGCCGGCCTCGCCGCGCTCGACGAGGGCGGCCACTCGCCCAGCGACTTCCCCCTGGTGCCGCTCACGCAGGCCGACGTCGACGCCCTCGACGGCCCCGCGCTGCGGGACATCCTGCCGCTGACCCCGCTGCAGGAGGGCCTGTACTTCCACTCCGTCTTCGACGACGACTCCGCGGGCGCCTACGTCGAGCAGCAACTCCTCACCCTGGACGGCGAGGTGGACGAGGCCCGGCTCGCGGCGGCGGCCACCCGGCTGCTCACGCTCTACCCGAACCTGGCCGCGCGCTTCGTGGCCCTCGCCGACGGCCGCGTGGTCTCCGTCCTCGACGGCGGGGCCGAGGCGCCCTTCACCACCCTCGACCGCCCCGGCATCACCGACGACGAGCTGCGCGACCTCGCCGAGCGGGACCGCCGTGCCGGGTTCGACCTGGCCACAGGGCCCCTGATGCGCTACACGCTCGTCCGTGCGGGCGCGGGCCGCAACGTACTCGTGCAGACCGTGCACCACATCATCGCCGACGGCTGGTCCGTGCCGCCGATGCTGCGCTCCCTGCTCGCCGAGTACCACGCCCCAGGCACCGTGTACCCGCGCGGCGGCTTCCCCGACTACGTGAGCTGGCTCGCCGGACGCGACGACGACGAGAGCGACCGGGTCTGGCGCGGCGAGCTGGCCGAGCTGCCCGGCGCGTCGCTGGTCGCCAAGGGGCACACCCCGTCCGACCGGTTCGCCGACACCGCCGTGGCGCCGGAGGGCGACCTCGACGCAGCCGTCCGCGCCGCCGGAGTGCCGCTGAGCGTCGCCGTGCACAGCGCCTGGGCGCTGACCCTCGGCGGCATCCTGCACACCGAGGACGTCGTCTTCGGCTCCACCGTGTCCGGGCGCGACGCCGACGTGCCCGGCATCGAGGACATGGTGGGTCTGTTCATCAACACGATCCCCGTGCGCGCCCGTTGGGCCGCCACGACCACGTCCCGCGACCTGCTCGCCTCGGTGCGGGAACACCAGAGCGCGGTCCTGCCGCACCAGCACGTCTCGCTGGCGCGGATCGGCCGCCAGGTGGGCTCGGGATCCCTCTTCGACACCCTGGTGGTGTTCGACGTCGCGACCGACGTGGCCGCGCTGCGCGGCCCCGACGACACCCTCGTCATCGCCGACATCGTCAACGAAGGCGCCCCGCACTACCCGTTGACACTGGTGGTGGAGCGCGCCCTGGACGGCCGCCCCCGCTTCAACCTGATCTACGACGGCGAGCTGCTGCGCGAGTCGAGCGCCCAGGACATCCTGCGGACCTTCACCCGCACCCTCACCGGCCTGCTCACCCGGCCCGACGCCCCGGTCGACGACCTCGCCCCCGAGGCCGACCGGCGGCCCGCGCCCCTCACCCCGACGACCCTCGCCGGGCTCTTCGACGCCGCCGCGCGCCGCGACCCGGCTGCCACCGCCGTCACCCAGTGCGGCCTCGACGGCGACACCCGCTCCCTGACGTACGGCGAACTGGCCGACGCGAAGAACACGCTGGCGGCGACGCTGCGCGCGGCCGGTGTCGGGCCGGGTCAGCGGGTCGCCGTGGCCGTGCCGCGCTCCGCCGAGCAGGTCGTCGCCCTGGTCGCGGTCGTCACCGCGGGCGGCGCCTACGTACCGCTGGACCTGGCCTACCCCGACGACCGCCTCGCCTACATCCTCACCGACGCGGCCCCGCAGGTCGTCCTCGTGGACCGGGAGCAGCGGGACCGCTTCACCGGGCTGCTGGCGCGGGCGGGCGTGCCGGCCCGGGTGCTCGTGCAGGGAGAGGAGCCCGCGCCGGAGGACGGCCTGCCGCAGGGCGCGCCCGGACCCGCGCCCGTGGTCGACTGGCACGATCCCGCGTACGTGATCTACACCTCCGGGTCGACCGGCAGGCCCAAGGGCGTCGTCGTCCCGCACTCCAGCGTGGTGACGCTGCTCGCGAACACTCAGCCCGACATGGGCTTCGGGCCCGACGACGTCTGGGTCCAGTTCCACTCCTTCTCCTTCGACTTCGCGGTCTGGGAGCTGTGGGGCGCCCTTGCGCACGGCAGCGAACTGCTGCTTCCCGACTACGCGTTGACCCGCTCCCCGGTCGACTTCCACCGGCTGGTCCGCGAGCGCGGCGTGACCGTCCTGAACCAGACCCCGTCGGCCTTCTACCAGTTCATCGAGGCCGACCGGCACGCCGGGGAGCACGTCACGGCGCTGCGCCGGATCATCTTCGGCGGCGAGGCCCTGGACCTCGGGCGGCTGCGCGGCTGGGTCGAGCGGCACGGCACCGGCACGCCTGAGCTGGTCAACATGTACGGCATCACCGAGACGACCGTCCACGTCACCCACCGGGTCCTGACCGACGACGACTTCGGGCCCGGCGACGACGTCTCCCCGATCGGCGGCCCGATCCCGGGCCTCGTCACCTATCTGCTCGACGACCGGCTCCGGCCGGTGCCGCCGGGCCGCGAGGGCGCCATCTACGTCGCCGGGGACCAGGTGTCCCTCGGCTACCTGGGCCGCCCCGCCCTCACCGCGGGCCGCTTCGTCGCCGACCCCTTCGCGGGCGACGGCTCCCGCATGTACCACACGGGCGACCTCGCCCGCCGCACCCTCGACGGCGAGCTCCAATTCACCGGGCGCGCCGACGACCAGGTCCAACTCAAGGGCTTCCGCATCGAGTTGGGCGAGGTGGAGAACGCCGTCCGGCAGCTGGACGGTGTGGTCGACGCGGCCGTCACGGTGGCGGACAGCGGCGACCACTTGGTCGCACACATGGTGGGCCAGGTGCCTGGCGAATTCGCCGCTCTCCTGGCCACGAAGCTGCCCGTGCACATGGTGCCGGGCCGCGCGCTGACGATCGACGCCCTGCCCCTGACGGTCAACGGCAAGCTGGACCGGAAGGCCCTGGTCGAGCGTGCGTCGAGGGACGACGCGCAGGCAGGCCCCGCAAGGGGCGCGGGGAACTGCGCGCCCAGCCACCACGCACGCGCAGCCGACAACGCGCAGGAAACGCCCCGCGCCGCGGCCGACGTCAGCCATGACGCCATGGCCGAGCTGGTCCGGATCTTCACCGAGGCGCTCCCCGGCGCCGAGGTGACCGCCGACACCGACTTCTTCCGCGCCGGAGGCGACAGCATCGTCGCCATCACCGTCATCAACCGCGCCAGGGCCCTCGGCCTGACCATCGCGCCCAAGGACATGTTCCTGCTCAAGACCCCGCGCGGGCTCGCCGAGCACCTGGCCACGCGCACCCCGCACGCCGCACAGGCGCCCGTGCCGGTGCGGCACGAGGACGGCCCCCTCGCCCCGACCCCGATCATCCTGCGCCAGCGCGAACTGGGCGGATCGCTCTCCCGTTTCGCCCAGGCCAGGACGCTGGCGGCCCCCGAGGGCACCGGCTTCGCCGACGCCGAACGCGCGGCGCGGGCCGTCGTCGCCGCGCACCCGGCGCTCCGGCTGCGGCTGCGCGTCGAGCACGGCGTGTGGGCCCTGCGTACCGAACCCGCCCGTGAGATCACCGTCGTCCGCGCGGACACGACCGACGCCACGGCCGTGGCCGACGAGGCGGCCGCACGGCTCGACCCCGAGTCCGGGGACGTCGTCGCCTTCGCGTGGCTGGAGACGAGCCGGACGCTGGTCGTCACCGTGCACCACCTCGCCGTGGACGCGGTGTCCTGGCTGATCCTCCTCGACGACCTGGCCACAGCCATGAGCGGAGCGGACCTGGCGCCGCCGACCACGTCGTACGCCGAGTACGCGGAGGCGCTGACGCTGACGGCGGCACAGGCGGCCGACGGCATCGGGCACTGGATCACCACGCTCCAGGCCCCCGCGCTCCTGCCGGAAGCCGAGGGCGCGGCCAAGGCGGAGGGGCCGCGCGAGCGGACCGTCGTCCTCGCCCCCGACGTCAGCGACCGCCTGACCCGCACCGCCCCCGCCGCACTCGGCATCGGCCTCACGGAACTGCTGTGCGGCGCGCTGCGCACCGCCCTGACCCACATCCAGGAGACGCCGACCGACCTCGCGGTCGAGCTGGAGCGGCACGGCCGGGTCCCGGTCGAGGAGCACCACGACTACACGCGCACGGTCGGCTGGTTCACCGCCATCGCGCCCGTGCGGCTGAGCGCGCACACCGACCCCGTCGCGGCGGCCCGCGAGGTCGCCGAGCGCCAGCCGGACGAGCACGCTCACGTCGCGTACGGACAGCTCGCGTACCTCAACCCGCAGACGGCCCCGCTGCTCGCCGCCCGCCCGCAGGTGCTCTTCAACTACCTCGGCCGGGGCAGCGAGTCCCAGGCGCTCCACCTCACCGGCGGGGACCAGGGCAGCCCGTACGCCGTCGAGGTCAACGCGTGGATCGACGCGGACACGGGCAGGCTGCACACGGCGTTCACGCTCGCCGACGGCATCCCCGACGCGATCACCGAGCACTGGCACAACGCGCTCGAGCACATCGCGGACGCCGCCGGGACGGCCGAGCGCACCGCGCCGGTCACGCCGCTCCAGCGGGGCCTGTTCTTCCAGGCCCAGATGGCGGGCCAGGCCGGGCACTACGTGGCGCAGAGCTGGTTCACGTTCGACCGGCGCCTGGACGTCGACGCGCTCGCCGGAGCGATGTCGTACGTGATGTGGCGCCACCCCGTCGTCGGCGCGGGCTTCGCCACCGACGACGACGGCAACCCGGTCCAGGTCCTCAAGGCGGCGGGCCGCCGCGTCGACGTGCGCACGGTCGAGCTGACCACGGACGCCGAGGTCGAGGAGCTGCGCACCCGGGACCGCGACACGGGCTTCGACCCCGGCGAGCCACCGCTGATCCGCCTCACCGTGGTGCGCCTGCCCGACGGCCGCGACGGACTGCTGCTCAGCTACCACCTGCTGCTGTGGGACGGCTGGTCCCGCGAGATCGTGCTGCGCGACCTGTTCGACGCGTACGAGGCCAACCTCGCGGGCGCACCGCACGACCCGACCCCGGCCACCCCGAGCTTCGAGGACCACGCCCGCGCGCTCGCCGCCAAGGATCCGGCCGTGTCGGAGCGCTTCTGGGCCGACCAGCTGGCCGCGCTCCCCGGCCCGACGCTGCTCGCAGGACCGACGCCCACCGTGTCGGACGAGCTGCCGACCGCGCTCGTCCACACGCTGTCCGCCGAACAGTCGGACCTGCTCCGGGACGCGGCCAAGGCGCACGGCGTCACCCTCAACTCGGTGCTCACCGGCGCGTTCGGCCTGCTGCTCGGCGCGCACACCGGGCGCAGCGACGCCGTGTTCGGCGTGACCGTCTCCGGCCGCGACGGCGAGGGCCTCGCCGACATCGTCGGCGTGCTCCTCAACACCGTGCCGATGTGGACACGGGCCCGGCCCGAGGCCACGGCCCGCGCATACCTGGAGTCCGTGCAGACGGCCCGCGTCGAGGCCATGGAGCATGAGCACCTCGGGCTCGGCGAGATCCAGCGGGCCAGCGGCCACGACACCCTGTTCGACAACCTGTTCGTGCTCCAGAACTTCCTGGACATGGACGCCTTCGCCGAGATGAACGCCCGGCACGGCATCACCTCGGTGCAGGCCGACGACTCCACCCACTACCCGTTCACCTGGGTCGTCACCCCCGGCGACCGGCTCACGGTCAAGCTGGAGCACCGCGACGGCGACACCGAGAACGCCCGCCGCCTCCTCGACGACTACGTCCGCGTACTGGAGGACCTGGCCCGGTCCACCGGCCCGGTCGGCGCGCTGCCGGGCCTCGGGAAGCAGCCCGAGCCGGACGCGCGCACGGACGTCGGCACCGACACCGTCGTCGACCGCTTCGACCGGGCGGCCGACCGCGACCCGCAGCGGGTGGCGCTCGTCGCCCACGGCGCGACCATGACCTTCGCCGAACTGCGGGACCGCAGCCGCGCCGTGGCGGGCGTGCTCGCCGGGCGGGGCATCGGCCCGGAGCGGAACGTGGGCCTCGCGATCCCGCGCTCCCTCGACTCGATCGTGGCGCTCTTCGCCGTACTGCGGGTCGGTGCCGCGTACGTACCCCTGGAGCTCGACCACCCCGACGAGCGGATCGCCGCGATCGTCGAGGACGCGCGCCCGGACGTCGTCCTCACCGTCAGCGCGGTGTCGCCCCGCCTCACCGGGGACGTGCTCGGCACCGACGACCTGATCGAGCTGGATCTGCCGCTGCCCGCGGCCGAGCCGTTCGTGACGTTCACGCCGGACGACCCGGACCGCCTGCGCCACCCCGCGTACACGATCTACACCTCCGGGTCGACCGGGAAGCCCAAGGGCGTGGTCACCGAGTACGCCGGGCTCACCAACATGCTGATCAACCACCAGCGCCGGATCTTCGAACCGGTGCTCGCGGTCCACGACCACCGGGTCTTCCGGATCGCGCACACCGTGTCGTTCGCCTTCGACATGTCGTGGGAGGAGCTGCTGTGGCTCGCCGACGGCCACGAGGTGCACATCTGTGACGAGGAGCTGCGCCGTGACGCGCCCGGCCTGGTCGCGTACTGCCTGGAGCACGCCATCGACGTCATCAACGTGACGCCGACGTACGCCCAGCAGCTCGCGGCCGAGGGGCTTCTCGACCACCCGGACCGGCGCCCGGCGCTGGTGCTCCTCGGCGGGGAGGCCGTCACGTCGACCCTGTGGCAGCGGCTCGCCGACACCGAGGGCACGGTCGGCTACAACCTGTACGGACCCACCGAGTACACGATCAACACCCTCGGCGTCGGCACCTTCGAGTGCCAGGACCCGGTGGTGGGCGTCGCCATCGACAACACCGACGTGTACGTCCTCGACCCGTGGCTGCGGCCGCTGCCGGACGGCGTTCCCGGTGAGCTGTACGTGGCGGGCATCGGCATCGCGCGCGGCTACCTCGGGCAGTCCGCGCAGACCGCCCACCGGTTCGTGGCGTGCCCGTTCGGGGCGCCCGGGGAGCGCATGTACCGCACCGGGGACCTCGTGGTCCGGCGGCCCGACGGGAACCTGATGTACCTGGGCCGCACCGACCAGCAGGTCAAGATCCGCGGGCACCGGGTCGAACTGGGCGAGGTCGAGGCCGCGTTCGCCGCCCACGCGGCGGTGCGGTTCGTCGCCGCGGTCGCCCAGCCGGACCCGCAGGTCGACGGGGCGTACCGGCTCGCCGCCTACCTCGTCCTCGACGGCTCCGACCTGGCCGCGGTCGCCGCCGACGTCGGCACGGCCCTGCCGGACTTCCTGCGCCCGACCCACTACGCCCAGGTCGACAGCATTCCGCTGACGGTCAACGGGAAGGCTGACACCAAGGCGCTGCCGGAGGCGAAGCCGCTCGGCGCGCTGACCACGGCGGGGGAGCGGGGTCCCCAGACGGAGACCGAGACCGTGGTGTGCGAGTTCTTCGCCGAGGCCCTGGACCTGGATGATGACGAGGTGAGCGCCGTGAGCGACTTCGTGTCCCTCGGAGGGCACTCCATGCTGGCGGTACGCCTGATCGGGCTGCTCCGCCGAGAGTACGGTCCTGTGGTCACCATCCGTGATCTGTTCACCCTGCGAACCCCGGAAGCGATTGCCCGCCACCTCGATGACAACTCCTGACACGCAGCGGCCCCGACCGGGGTCCGACATCCTGCGCACCGCACTGCGGCGCAACCTCGGTGCCATGGCCGGGGGCACCGTCCTCATGGGCCTGTACCAGGCGGGGGAGACCGCCTTCCCCATCGCGCTCGGCCTGATCGTCGAGCACACGCTGCGGGAGGACCGGAGCCTCGGCTCGCTCGCGGTCTCCATCGGCGCCCTCGCCGTGATCATCACGACGGTGTCGCTTTCGTGGCGGTTCGGCATGCGCATCCTGCAGAAGGCCAACACGACCGAGGCGCACCGCTGGCGGGTGCGGGTCGCCGCCTGCGGCCTCCAGCCGGTGGCCAGGGACGTCGACCTGAAGTCCGGCGAGGTCCTGACCATCGCCACCGAGGACGCCGACCAGACCGCCGACATCGTCGAAGTCGTGCCGATGCTGATCAGCTCGCTGGTCGCGATCGTCGTCGCGGCGGTCGCCCTCGGCCTCGCCGACTTCCGGCTCGGCCTGCTCGTGATCGTCGGCACCGTCGGGATCCTGTCGGTCCTGAGCGTGATGTCCAAGCGGATCGGCTCCAGCACCCGCGAACAGCAGGCGCGGGTGGCGCGGGCGGGCGCGAAGGTCGCCGACCTCATCAGCGGCCTGCGCCCGCTGCACGGCTTCGGCGGCAACCACGCGGCGTTCCGCTCCTACCGCAAGGTCAGCACGGAGGCCAAGCACCAGGCGATCACCGTCGCCAAGGTCAACGGCGTCTACGCGGGCACGGCCCTCGCCCTCAACGCGGTCCTGGCCGCCGCCGTGACCCTCACCGCGGGCTGGCTCGCGTTCACCAGGCAGATCAACATCGGTGAACTCGTCATGGCCGTGGGCCTCGCGCAGTTCATCATGGAGCCGCTGAAGCTGTTCTCGGAGATGCCCAAGTACGTGATGATCGCGCGGGCGTCGGCCGAGCGGATGGCGCTGGTCCTCAACGCGCCGCCGGTGACGACCCCTGGCCCGGGGCAGCCTGCCGCGGGCGGTGACCTGGAGGTGGACTGCGTCCGGCACGGGCCGCTGCGCAAGCTCAAGTTCCAGGTGCCCGCCGGTGAGTTCGTGGCGATCACCGCCTACCAGCCGCGCGCGGCCGCCGACCTCGCGTCGATCCTCGCCGTGGACGTCCCTCCGCACGCGTACGAGGGCGTGGTCCGGGTCAGCGGGCAGGAGCTCGCCGACCTGTCGGTCGAGTCGGTCCGCTCCCACATGCTGGTGAACCCCTACGACGGGGAGATCTTCGCGGGCACCCTGCGCTCGAACATCGACCCGTCAGGCACCAGCCGCACGGTCCCCGAGGCCGTCGAGGCGTCCATGCTGACCGACGTCGTGGCCCTGCACCGCGACGGCCTCGACTACGCCGTCCGCGACCGCGGCGCGAACCTCTCGGGCGGCCAGCGCCAACGCCTGTCCCTGGCCCGCGCCCTCGCCGCCGACACCGACGTCCTCGTCCTGCACGACCCGACGACGGCCGTCGACGCGGTCACCGAACAGCTCATCGCCCGCAACGTCGCGAAGCTGCGCCGGGGCCGCACCACGCTCGTGATCACCAGCAGCCCGGCCCTCCTGGACGCGGCCGACCGGGTCCTGGTCCTGGACGACGGGGTCATCACAGCCGAGGACACGCACCGGAATCTGCTGGCGAGCGACGAGGCGTACTGCGCGGCCGTGGCGCGGTGAGCCTCCGGGGCCGGGGGCGGCGGTGACGCCCCGGGCTCAGTGCCAGTCGCCGACCACTCGTGTGTTGTCGACGCCCGACAGGAAGTAGAAGTAGTACTCCCCGCCGCTCAGGTGGTAGGTGGCGGTCGCCTTGCCGCCGCAGGGGATTCTGACGACGTTCCCGACGGGCCGGTCGCGACCCCAGGTCACGTGGTAGAGCTGCGCGGCCGTGATGTCGCTCCGGCAGTAGGCGGACAACGTGACCTG
Source organism: Streptomyces alboflavus (assembly GCF_000716675.1). Classification (GTDB taxonomy): domain Bacteria; phylum Actinomycetota; class Actinomycetes; order Streptomycetales; family Streptomycetaceae; genus Streptomyces; species Streptomyces alboflavus. The sequence continues at coordinate 73,801 of NZ_JNXT01000008.1, read as the reverse complement.
CTGCCCGTCGGCGTGGGGGCGATGGGTCTTCGGCGAGTGGCCGTAGGTGTCGAACCGGACTTCGAAGTCGACGGAGGCGGCTTCGCGGTGGGGCGCGGCGGGCCGCTGCGGGGTCTCGCCCGCCTGGGCCGGGGCGCCGGTGAGGCCCAGGGTCAGGAGGGCTGTGGCGGCGGCGAGGAGAGTGCGCATGGGGAAGTCTCCCGTTCCTCTCGGTTCTGTCGGATTCGCTCAGGCACCGTCGGCGACGACGTGCGTGTTGTTGACGCCTGAGATGAAGTGGAAGTAGTAGTAGCCGCCCCGCAGCTTGTAGTTGAGGGTCTTGGGGGCCCGGTTGCAGGGGACGGTGAAGGCGCGGCCGACCGCGGGGTCGATACCGGTCGCCGAGTGGTAGAGCTGCCCGACCAGGGCGTCGCTGTCGCAGTCCGCCTTGAGGGTGTAGCGGTGGACTCCGTAGTAGAGAAGCAGGGTCGGTGAGTAGCCCTGCCCGTTGAACCACATGTCGAACAGGACGCTCTTGGCGCGGTGGTGCGGGGCCCGGTCCGGTACGGCGGGCGTGGAAGCCGGCGGGGCGGCGGGGGTGGAGGCGGTGGCCGAGGGAGTGGCGGTTCCGGTGAGCAGCGCGGCCAGTGCGGTGACGGCTGCGGCGTATCGATGGCGCATGGGTGCGTCGTGCCTTCCTGGTGGGGTCGACAGGGCCCGGCGGGGCGCACGGGACGATGCCGCTGTCCCGCTCGGATCTCGTACGAGAGTTCGCCCAGGTGATCCTGGGGCCCTCGGGCGGAACAGCGGGGCAGGCGGAACGGCCGTGTGCGGAAGGCAGGCGCAGGATCACTCGAACGGCGCTTCGTCGGCTCCCCCGCGTCGACGAAGGGACCTGCGCCTGCCTCCGGTTCGCCCGGTCCGGCCGTGGTGCCGACGGGCTGTGACCAGAGTCTGCGACGGCCGCCCGACGCTCACAACACCATCCCGGCCGCTTCCCGGAAGTCGGGATCCCAAGGCCGCTGACCTGCCGGGACACAGATGTCCCGGGACGGCGGCGGCAGCGTCGCCCCCCTCAAGCAGCCCTAGGCGAGCGCCCAGGCGACGTCCCGCAGCAGGGCCTGGCGCCAGCCCGCCCGGTCGTGGTCCGACGCCGACCGCGAGACCCGTACGGTCGCACCGGCCTGTTCGGTGAGGGTCTCGACAAGCTCGCAGTGGGGCAGCATCCGTGCCTCGTGTTCCCCCACGTCGAAGGCGACCCGCAGCCCCGACAGATCGGGGTTCCGTTCGCGCAGGCGCGCGGCGACGGCGCCCCCGACGGGTCCGCCCAGCGGATCCGTCCCGCCCATGGCCTCGGGCGTCCACCAGAACGACGACGACTGCACGGCGATCCGCGACACCAGGTCGGGGAACTCCAGCGCCGCGTACATCGCGCTCAGGCCGCCGAGGCTCTGCCCGGCGACCACAAGGCGGTCGAGGTCGGCCGGTACGCCGGACTCCGCGACCAGCGGAAGCAGTTCGTGCCGGACCGCCTCCCACAGCTCGGGGCGGCACACGAACTCGGCCTCCCGGTCCTTGGCCGGGAGGAAGACGAGGGTGGCCGGGGGCATGGTGCCGTCGGCCACGGCCGCGTCGAACGCGGTCATCGCCGGGTGCAGATACAGCCAGTCGTCCCCGTCGAGCAGCAGGACCACGGGACCGCCGCCGCCCGCGGCGTGCACGCGCACGGTGCGCCGCCCGCCGAGGCGTTCGCTCGCCCAGCGGATCCGGGTGCGCGGGACGGGCAGGACGTCGTCGGCGCCGACGACGGGCCAGTGCGGCTGGTCCGGGGCGTCCGGGGTGGCCGCGATGGACCGGTCGCCGCCCGCGCCGACCGGGTTGAAGGGGTCGGCGTACGCGTCGTCGCCCGCGCGGAACTGGTAGGTCACCCGCAGCCGCGCGGGCATCCGCACCCGGGCGTACCAGCAGTCCGTGTCGCCGAAGCGGCGCAGCGGCACGGGCTTCGACCAGCTCTCGAAGTCGATGCTCGCCGCGGAGCCGCGCCACAGGAACAGGGTGTCCCAGCCGCCGTCGTCGGCGGGTACCGACGCGGGTCCCCGCGCCGTCGCCCAGAACGCGTCGGTGCCGGGTTCGCCGGACAGCCCGAACTCGGCGAAGGCCGGGGCCACTTCGGCACGCATGAAGGTCTCCTTGCGAGAGGGGGAGGGGAGGGGCGGGGGCGGAGCTGGATCTGCCTTGATTAGGTGAGCCTAACTTCCTGGCGGCCGTCCCTTCCAGCCCCGATCGGTCTGCCGGAACGGGCCCTCGGCGGTGGCTCTCGGGCCGCCGGGACGTGGGCGTCGGACGCGGTGCGAGAGTCTGGCCGGAATTCGCCTTGTGGCTGTCGCGGGACCCCCGCTTCACCCATCGATAAGGTTAGGCTAACCTTCGGGCGTGCATGTTGGTGAAGAGACCGCAGAGGCCACGCGCGCCCAGGGTCATGAGCTGCTCGCCACGGGCGTCACCGTGGCGTACGAGGGCGTCGATGTCGTACACGACGCCTCGATGACGCTGCGCCCGGGCGAAGTGACCGTCCTGGTGGGCCCGAACGGCAGCGGGAAGTCGACGCTGCTGCGGACGCTCGCCCGGCTGCAGCGCGCCCGGACCGCCCGCATCGTCATCGACGGCGACACCGACGGCCTCGCCCTCGGCCCCCGTGACTTCTCGCGCCACGTCGCCCTGCTCACCCAGGGGCGCCCCACGCCCAGCGGGCTGACCGTCCGGGACGTCGTCGAGTTCGGCCGCTACCCGTACCGGGGCCGCTGGGGCAAGGCCGACCCGGGCGGCCGGGCCGCGGTGGACCGCGCGCTCGCCCTGACCGGCGTCGCGGACCTCGCCGAGCGCGGCGCCGAACATCTGTCCGGAGGGCAGCTCCAGCGCGTCTGGCTCGCGGGCTGCCTCGCCCAGGAGACCGGCGTCCTGCTGCTCGACGAGCCCACCAACCACCTCGACCTCCGCTACCAGGTCGAACTCCTCGACCTCATGCGGGACCTGGCGGACGACCACGGCATCGCCGTCGGCGCCGTCCTGCACGACCTCGACCAGGCCGCCGCCGTCGCCGACCGCGTCGTCCTGCTCGACGCGGGGCGGGTCATCGCCGACGGCGACCCCGAAGACGTACTGACGCCCGAGCGGCTGACCGACACCTACGGCATCCGCATCGACGTCGAGACCGACCCGCTCACCGGTCGCCTGCGCACCCGCGCCATCGGCCGCCACCACTCGCGAAGCGAAAGGCTCAGCACCACCTCATGAAGCGCCTCCTGATCACCGCGGCGGCCGCCACCGCCGCGGCCCTCACCCTGTCCGCCTGCGGCACCACCGAGTCCGCCGACGACGAAGCGAAGAAGGGCGCCGAGTCCTTCACGCTCACCGACGACACCGGCGCGAAGGTGAAGCTGAACGGCCCCGCCAAGAAGGTCGTCGGCACCGAGTGGAACGTCGTCGAGAACCTGATATCCCTCGGCGTCGAGCCGACCGGCGTGTCCGACGTCAAGGGCTACAAGACCTGGGACAGCGCCGTTCCGCTGAAGAACGACCCCAAGGACATCGGCACCCGCGGCGAGCCCAGCATGGACACCATCGCGTCCCTGAAGCCCGACCTCATCCTCGCCACCACCGACCTGCCGGCCGCCGCCGTGAAGCAAATGCGCAAGGTCGCCCCGGTCCTGACGGTCAAGGCGAGCGACGCCGCCGACCCGATCGGCCAGATGAACAAGAACCTCGACCTCATCGCCAAGGCCACCGGCACCACCGAGCAGGCCGCGAAGCTGAAGAAGGACTTCGAGGCGAAGCTCGCCGCGGGCAAGAAGAAGCTCGCCGCCGCCGGTCACGGCGGTGCGAAGTTCGCCTTCGCCGACGGCTACGTCACCGGCAACCAGACCTCGATCCGGCCGTACACCGACGGCTCGCTCATCGGCGCCGTCAACGAGAAGCTCGGCCTGAAGAACGACTGGAAGGTCAAGGGCGACAAGGTCTACGGCCTCGGCGCCACCGACGTCGAGGGCCTCACCAAGCTCGACGAAGGCGTGCAGTTCGCCTACATCGGCAACGACGGCGACAAGGGCAGCAACCCGTTCGCCGGCGCCCTGAAGAAGGACAAGGTCTGGACGTCGCTGCCGTTCGTCAAGAAGGGCAACGTGCACCGCCTGCCCGACGGCATCTGGATGTTCGGCGGCCCCGAGTCGATGAACCGTTACGTCGACTCCGTCGTCGACACCCTGAAGAAGTAACGCCATGGCCGTCACCGCGACCACCCCCGCCACCCGTCCGTCGACAGTCGCGTCACGTACGGGCGCGGCCGCGGTGACGGCCGCACTGGTCCTCCTCGTCGCCGTTCTCGCCGTCGTGGATATCACGCAGGGCACGGCCTCGGTCAGTGCCCCCGAGGTCTGGAAGGCGTTCACCGGCCGGGCCGACGCGGGCGACTCGTCCGTCGTCATCGCCTCCCGGCTGCCGCGCATGACCGCGGGCCTCCTCGTCGGCGCCGTCCTCGGCATGGCGGGCGCCGCCCTGCAGGCGGTCAGCCGCAACGTCCTCGCCTCGCCCGACACCCTCGCCGTCAACGCGGGCTCCTACCTCGCCCTCGGCGTCGCCGCCGCCACCGGCGTCTCGCTGCCGCTGCTCGCCTCCTCCGGCGTCGCGTTCGTCGGCGGCCTCGTCGCGGCCGCCGTCGTCCTCAGCCTCTCCGGCCTCGGCGCGGGCACGGTCCGCCTCGTCCTCGCCGGCAGCGCCCTCACCTTCGGCCTCACCGCCGTCGCCGAGGGCCTCCTGCTGCTGCGCCCCCAGCAGACGGAGGGCCTCTACAAGTGGAACCAGGGGAGCATCGCGCAGAACGGCTTCGACGGCGTGCTCCAGATGGTGCCCATCGCCGCCGTCGGCCTCGTCGGCCTCGTGCTGCTCGCCCGCCGGGTCGACGCCCTCGCCCTCGGCGACGACGCCGCGCGCGGTGTGGGCGTCCCTGTCCGCTCCACCCGCGTCACCGCCGTCGTGCTCGCCGCGCTCCTGTCCACGGCCGCCGTCACCCTCGCCGGACCCATCGGCTTCGTCGGCCTGTGCGCCCCCGCCCTCGTCCGCCCGCTGGCCCGCAGGTTCCGCGCCTTCACCAAGGCGCGGGCGCGGCTGCCGTTCGCGGGCCTCACGGGCGCGGCCCTGGTGCTCGGCTCCGACGTGCTGCTGCGGGCCGTCGTGCCCTCCGACACCGCCGTCGCCGTACCGACCGGCGTCGTCACCAGCCTCGTCGGCGCCGTCTTCCTGGTCGTCATGGCCGCGCGGGCCCGGGACACCGCCGGAGCCCTGCCGACCGAGCGGCTGCGCATCCGGAGCCGGGCCACCTTCGTCGTCACCACCGCCGTCCTCGTGCTCGCCCTCGTCGGCGTGACGATCGCCGGCGTGCTCATCGGCGACAGCAAGCTGCTCCTGGGCGACGTGCTCAACTGGACGCAGGGCCGCTCGGGCCAGGCCATCACCTTCGTCCTCGACACCCGCGTCCCCCGTGTCACCGCCGCCCTCCTCGCGGGCGCGGCCCTCGCCCTCGCCGGGACCCTGATCCAGGCCGTGACCCGCAACCCCCTCGCCGAGCCGAGCGTCCTCGGCGTCACGAACGGTGCCGCGGTCGGAGCAGTCCTGCTCGTGACGACGGTCCCCGTGGTCGGGTCGTGGGGCATCGCCGCCGGTGCCTTCGCGGGCGCCGCGGCCAGCGCGGTCCTCGTCTTCGGCCTCGCGGCGCGCGGCGGGTTCCAGCAGAACCGGCTCGTCCTCGTCGGATTCGGCGTCGCCACCGGATCGACGGCCATCATCAGCCTGCTCATCATCCTCACCGACCCGTTCAACGCCACGAAGGCCCTGACCTGGCTCTCCGGCTCGACCTACGGGCGGACGTTCCCCGACGTCGTGCCGCTCGCGATCGTCCTCGCCGTGGGCCTGGTCATCGCGGTCGCGCGCCGCACCGAACTCGACCTCGTCTCCCTCGACGAGGACACCCCGCGGCTGCTCGGCCTCAACCTGAGCCGGGGCCGTCTCGGCTTCCTCGTCCTCAGCGTCCTGCTGAGCGCCACCGCCGTGGCCGCCGCGGGCACGATCGGCTTCGTCGGCCTCGTCGCCCCGCACGCCGCCCGCGCCCTCGTCGGCCGCCGGCACGTGCGGGTGGTCCCGGTCGCGGTGCTCCTCGGCGCCGTCCTCGTCTGCACGGCCGACCTCGTGGGCCGCACGGTGATCGCACCGGCGCAGCTCGGCGCCGGGCTCATGACCGCGATGCTCGGTACGCCGTACTTCCTCTACCTGCTGGTACGCACCCGCAAGTAGGGCCGTGCGTTCCGTGGGGGGGGGCTTCAGACGGAGTGTCCGGCCGGGGCGCGGGGGGTGCGGGTGCGGTAGGAGTGGCCGAGTTCCGGGCCGAGGCCGAAGTAGTGGCGGAAGCTGTAGATCAGCGGGGTCCAGGCGGCGGGGTCGACGTGGTCGGTGCCGGGGACGACGACGCGGGCGTCCGCGTGCACCCTGCGCACGGCGGCCTCGACGATGACGAACTCTCCGGTCGCGTCCGGTCGCACCCGTGCGGCACGTGCCTCCAGCTGAAGGGGGCACTCGGCGACGCGCGGCGGTCGTACCAGCTGGGACGGCTCAGCGGTCAGCCCGGCCGCGCCGAACTTGTCCGGCTCGAAACGGCAGCCCTCGGCCTTCGTCGCGGGCACCGGATCACGGCCGGTCAGCGGCGCGAGCCGCTCCACCGCGGGCCACTGGTCGGCCGCCGGCAGGTTGACGACCAGGTCGGGCCGGCTCGCGAGGTTGTGCGCGGACTGCCCGTCGCGGCCGAGGCCGAGGACCACCGTCTGCCCGAGCGCCCACGCGGAGGAGAGGGGGGCGAGGTTGAACGAGCCGTCCCCGTTCTCTGTCGACAGGAGCACGACCGGCGTCCCGAAGTACAGGATGTTCGGCTCGATCGTGAGGTGGGGGACGGCCGCTGCGGGTGCGGTGCCCGGAGGGGCCGTCGCGGGCGTGGGGCCCAGGGGAGCCGTGGTGGGCGTGGTGCTCAGAGGTGCTGTGTTCATGCACGGAACGCTAGGAGCCGGACGCTTCGGCGGCGGCCGAAGTGTCCCGGGGCGAGAATGGCCGGTATGGACACACGGCGCACCCGCGGCAGCGGTCCCGACCTGGCCGCCGTCGCGAGACTCCTCGCCGACGGCACCCGGGCGGCCTTCTGCCTGGCCCTGCTCGACGGACGGGCCTGGACGGCGACGGAACTCGCCCGGCACGTGGGCGTGGCTCCCTCGACCGCGACCGAGCACCTGCACGCCCTGGTCCGCGGCGACCTCCTGGCCGAGGAACGCCAGGGCCGCCACCGCTATGTACGCCTGGCCGGTCCCCAGGTCGCCGAGCTGATCGAGGGCCTCGGCGCCCTGGCCCCCGGCGGCGGACCGGCGCCCCGCACCCTGTCGGCGGCCGGACGCCGCCAGGCGCTCGCCCACGCCCGCACCTGCTACGACCACCTCGCGGGGACCGTCGGCGTCGCGATCACCGACGCGATGATCGAGCGCCGCCTCCTGGACCAGGACCACGGGCTCGCGCTCACCCCCGCGGGCGCCGACTGGCTCGCGGAACTCGGCGTCACCGTCCCGTCCGGCACGCGCCGACCGTCGGTGCGGTCCTGCCTCGACTGGACCGAACGCCGCCCGCACCTGGCCGGGACGGTCGGGGCGGCGTTGTGCCGGCATGCGCTGGACACGGGCTGGGTGACTCGGGTCGGCACCACCCGTGCCCTGGTGGTCACGGGATCCGGACGGGAGTCGCTTCAGCGCCATCTTGGCTTGGCCGATGAGACGCTCGTGGGCTCGGGAGGGGCTGCGGCGGCCTGAGGGGAGTGATGGGCTGCTTGGGCTGCGGGTCGGGTACGCCCCAGTCGGACCGCGCCCCAGTCGGACCGCGCCCCGGCCGGGGCGCCCCCGCGGGCACCCCGGCCGGGCCCGGCGCCGGGCGACAGGTCAGGAGTTCTCCGCGACCGGCGGCGTGCCCGGTCGCGGTACCCCCGAGCGTGGCTGCGGAGCGTACTGGGCCGCCTGGGTCCGGAACATGGCGGCGTAGCGTCCGTCCGCCGCCATCAGTTCGGTGTGGCTGCCGGACTCCGCGAGGCGGCCGCGGTGCAGGACGTGGATGGTGTCGGCGTGCCGGACACCGGACATGCGGTGGGTGACCAGGACGACGGCGCGCCGGGGTCCGGCAAGGCGGCGGATGCGGTCGAAGGCCTCGATCTCCGCCTCGGGGTCGAGCGCGGAGGTCGGCTCGTCGACGATGAGGAGGCCGTCGGCCGGGGAGGTCGCGGTGCGCCAGTGGGCGCGGGCCAGGCCCACCTTCTGCCACTCGCCGCCGCTGATCTCGGACGCCCCGCGGAACATCCGGGCGAGCAGGGTCCGGGTGCCGTGCGGGAGCCTCGCGACGACCGGTGCCGCCGCCGCGTAGTCGAGCGACGCGCCCAACTGCTCGGTGGAGGGCGCCTGGTGGGGGCGGCCGAGGCGGACGTTCATCGCGGCGGTGACCGGCCACCGCTGGAAGTCCTGGGTGAGCAGCGTGACGCGCTCGAACACGTCGAAGCGGTCCAGTTGGCCGAGCGGCAGGCCGCCCCACCGCACGCAGCCGTGCTGTGGCAGCAACAGACCCGCGAGGACCTTCATCAGGGTGGACTTGCCGGACCCGTTCTCGCCGACCACCGCGACCACCGAACCCATCGGCACGCGCAGCGTCACCCCGTCGAGCGCGGGCTCGTCCCGGTCGGGATAGCGGTAGCCGACGTTCTCCATGGTCACCGCATCGACGGACGAGGGCACGCACCGGCCGCTCCCGGGGATGGCGTGCCGGGCGGCCTCCTCCAGGAACCGTTCGTGGTCGCGCACGTACAGGCTCTCCTCGTGCAACTGGTTCACGTTCATCACGAGCGAGCCGAGGCTCGCCGAGCCCGAGCGCACCGCGATCACCGCCGTTCCGGCCACCGCGAGCTCCATGTGCCCGGCCACGATCAGCCAGAGCATCACCGCGTACGTACTGGCCATGGCCAGCCCCGAAAGGGCGGCCGCCACCAGCTCCGTGAGCGCCTTGCCGTCGGCGAGTCGGCGCTGCTCGGTCTCGGCGCTCTCGGCCATGCCCCGGTAGCGGTCGAGCAGGAAGGGCCCGACGCGGTGCAGACGCACCTCCTGCGCAGCCGTGCGCTCGGTGAGGAGATTGCCCAACAGCCTGCTGGCACGCAGGTGTTCCACCCACGTCATCACCGACGCGTACCGCTCCTGCGCCACCCGCATCGCGCCCCACCCTCGCGGAGCAGCGATCAGCAACAGCAGCGGAAGCAGCGCCGGGTGGAGCACCGCGAGCACACCGGCCGTCGCGATCAGGCTGATCGTGCCGTTCAGCGCGGCCACGCAGGCACCGATCATGCGCCGGGCCGACGAAGCCCCCTGCTGGGCCACGTCGATGAGCCGCCGGAACTCCGGATCCTCGATCGCCTCCAACTCCACCTGTGTGGCGGCCTCCAGGTACTCCGTGGTCGCCACCCGCTCCACCAGGGGCTCCAGGCGCCCGGCCCGCGACGTCGACCAGCCCGCGAAGACGGCCCTCGCCACCGCGACCGCGGCGACCACGGCGAGGGCGGGCAGCGCGGCGCGCAACCGGTCCACCGGATCGCCCGCCCCGAGCAGCGCGTGCATCACGGCGTTCACGGCGAGCAGGCCGCCCGCGGCGGCGACGCCCTGCCCGAACTCGCTGATCCTCACGCCGAGGAGCGAGGACCGGTCGGCCCGCCAGGCCCGCCGCAGCGTGGCCCGCACCAGGCGGGGCAGCGCGCGGATCGCGGTGACCATCGTCAGGTCGAACCGCGCCCGCTCGTGCTCGGACCAGCCCATGTCGTACCGCAGCGGCCCGCCGAACAACTCCTCCTCGGCCCGGGACACCACCGGATCGGCCATGCGTACGCGTCCGAAGAACCGCTTCACGCCGCACCACTCCGCTCGGGCGCCGGGGCGGTGAACTCCTCGTCGAGGGCCGCTTTCATGCCCACCACCTCGGTTGCGGTCGTGCCGCGCGGACGGCGCTGCGGGAGCCGTCAACCCGCTGTGCGGGGCGCGTCTCGTGGGGCCGGGGATTGTCGAACACGCAAGGGCAGGTGGCAGGTGTGGGAAGGGTATGCACGAGCTCTCCTCGGGAGCGGGGGCTGGAAGTGTCCGGAGAACGTGCCTGATCAGCCGTGCGTCACGCCGTTGGACGGACGAATCATCGACAGAATGTTCGAGTGGGCGGCAATGGGCGTGCGCCGTCTCGGGGAGCGCGGAATCGAACCACTCGTGCGTGGCCGTTCACTCGTCAGGGGTATTGCCCGCTCTGTCAGGGAGCTGAGCGCGCGGGCACGCGCAGCTGTGCCCCCGGGCGTGCGCCAAGGGGCACGTCTCGCGCGCCGGGCCCGTGATAAATGTGTGCTCTCCGGCGCGGCGGATCGCACGCAAGTCGGCGTATCCCGGGGCGAATTCGGACGGCATCGCATCAGGGCCGTTCCGCCTCGGTGCCCTGCCTGACCGGGAACCATCTCGTAGGAGGACATTGTGACCCGCCGGAAGACCGGGGCAGCTGTCGCGCTGGGGCTCTGCTGCGCCGTGGCCAGTGTGGGGTTGGTCGGCTGCGGCGATTCGAAGACGGACGCGAAGGTGACGGCGTCGGCCTCGGGACCCACGTCGCATTCCGACAAGGACCGGCTCACCGGAATCAAGAAGATCACCGCCGACGGCCATTTGGTGAATGTCTCCTGCTCCGGAAGCCCGATGGAGAACCGGCCGGTCGTCGTCCTGCTGCACGGCGGGGGCGACGACCTCACGAAAATGTCCGACCTGCAGCGACGGCTCGCCGAGAAGGGCCGGGTCTGTGCCTACGACCGACTCGGCGCGGGCGACAGCGAGCGCCCCGACGGCCGTCAGGACTTCGACGGCGTCGGCAGGACGCTGACCGCCGTCCTCGACGAGGTCGCCGGGGACGAGCCCGTCGTCCTGGCCGGGCATTCCATGGGCGGGCTGCTCGCGGCCAGGTACGCCCCCGACCACCCGGAGCGGGTCCGGGGCCTGGTCCTGCTCGACGCCACCTCACCCACCGCCGTCGCCGACCTCAAGAAGCGGATCCCCGAGTCCGCCACCGGCCCCGCGGCCGACGTGCGCGCCCAGACCCTCGCGATCTACGCGGGGAAGAACCCGGAACAGCTCGTCTTCACCGACCAGGACGTCCGCTCCGCCGGGGCCATCCCCGTACGGCTGCTCCAGCACGGCAAGCACTACCTCACGAGCGTGCCCACGTACGGGCAGGGCCTGGAGGAGGACTGGACGAAGGGGCAGAAGGAGTGGCAGGCGGTGTCCAGGAACAGCGAACGGAGCACCGCGCGGGGCAGCGGGCACTACATCTACGTCGACGAACCGGAGGTCGCCGTCGAGGCGATCGAGCACGTGGCCGCGCGGGCCGCGGAGCAGGACGCGGGGCGGGATGCGGGGCGGGACGCGGAGGACGCCACCGGGCGGGACACGGCGAAGGCCACAGGGCGGGCCGCCGGGCGGGACACGGCGAAGGCCACCGGGCGGGCCGCCGACTGACGTGCCGGTGCCGCGGCGTGCGCGGAAAATCCTTACCCTCGTGGCCGGAAACAGCGCAGACTCCTCCCATGGCTGACATGGGGTCCTTCCAGGAAGCGGTCACCGCCTGGGCGGCCGGCGGTCCCGGCGACCCCGCGCGGGAGCTGGCCGAGCGCCTCGCCGTCCGCACGGTCGTCCTGCTCGAAGGGCCGAGCGACGCCGAAGCGGTCGGCGCGCTGGCCTCGCGCCGCGGCCGGGACCTGGCGGCCGAAGGAGTCTGCGTCCTGTCGATGGGCGGAGCGATGAGCGTCGGGCGTTTCGCCGGGCTTCTCGGGCCACCCGGCCTGGGCCTGCGTCTCACCGGGCTCTGCGACGAGGCCGAGCGCGGCTACTACGTACGCGGCCTGGAGCGGGCCGGCGCGGCGCAGGAAGAGATCTGCGTCTGCGCGGCGGACCTGGAGGACGAGCTGATCCGCGCCCTCGGCGTGCCGCGGGTCGAGGAACTCGTCGAGGCGGAGGGCGACCTGCGCGCCCTGCGGACGTTCCAGCGCCAGCCCGCACAGCAGGGACGCACGCCGCACCAGCAGGTGCGGCGCTTCCTCGGCACGAAGAAGGGTCGCAAGATCCGCTACGGCCGCGTCCTCGTCGAGGCCCTCGAACCGGACCGCGTCCCGGCCCCGCTGGACGCTCTCCTCGCCGGCCTCAGGCCTCCGGGCGCCCCGGTGTGAACACCCGCGTGACCAGCTCCCGACGGCTGCGCACCCCGGTCTTGGCGAAGATCGACTTCAGATGACCCTGGACGGTGTGCGGCGAGATGAACAGGCGCGTCGCGATCTCGCCCGTCCCACAGCCCTGCAGGACCAGGCCGATCAGCTCGCGCTCCCGCGGGGTGAGGCCGTACGCGGCGGACAGCAGTGACGTGACGGACGGGGCCGTGGCGGACTGCAGGATGACGGCGATCCTGCCCGGTCCGCCGCCGGACGCAGGTGAGGCGTGCAGTTCGACCCAGACGCCCGACTCGCCCCGCACCCGGACACTCGCGTCGGTGGCGGCACCGCGGGCGTGCTCGGCGACCATCAGGAGCGCGTACGGCAGCGGCTCGTCGTCCGGTGAGCCGCGAAAGCCCAGCTCGCCGAGCCAGTGCCGGGCCGGTCCTGTCGCCGACTCGACCCGCCGGTCCGCGTCGAACAGGAGGAGGCCGGGCCACAGCCCCGCCCCGGCGCCGCAGCTCCTGCCCCGCACCACCGCGCCCCGGAAGCCGCCGCCTAGCACCGCGGCGAGGTCGTGGGCGAAGTCCTGCTCGTCCTCGGTGAAGTCGGCCGGGGTCTCGCGGAAGAACGCGAAGTTGCCCCAGCAGGTGCCGTCCACGACGCAGGACGCGCGCAGTTCGCCGCTGACGCTGTTGGGGCGCAGGAGTTCGCGGTAGCGCAGGCTCCGCTCCAGGTGGCCGCCGGTGGCCGTGCTGAGGACGCCGCTGTGGCGGTCGGCCCGCGCGAGCGCGACGAACGAGTTGAAGTCGTCGGGCAGATACGCGAGGGCCGCGACCTCGGCGTCCGGGGCCTTCGGCATGTGCTCCAGATGGAGACCCGTCTCGATGAGGGTCGCCGGATCCATGGTGTGCCAGCAGGCCGCGTCGTGCGGCAGCGCCGTCGCGAGCAGCGCGGACGCCTCGTCGAGGAACGTCGGCAGATCGAGGTGCGCGCCGGTGAGCCGTGCCACCCGCTCGTAGGCACGCGCCCGGGTGCTGTGGTTCACATCACTCATCGTGGCACAGACGGGACCGAGGCAGAACACCAGAAAAGTGGCATAGGCAGCGGACCCCTACGCCTCTAGCGTCGTGAGCAGGAAGTTCTCGGGGGAGAGCAGTTCTCGGGGGATACGGGGGCACGCAATGAGGAGGCGCGATGACCGCGATCAATGAAGCGGCGACGGGGGTCCGCCACGTCCGCTCCGGAGCAGGCCGGTCGCTGTGGGTGGTGGGGGACACCTACACCATCAAGGCGGGCGGCGACTCGACGAACGGCGCGTTCGCGCTGCTCGAGGCGTCCGTCCCGCCCGGCGGCGGCCCGCCCCCGCATGTGCACGGCCGGGAGGACGAGGCCTTCTACCTGCTCGACGGCGAGCTGGAGGTCCTTGCAGGGCGGACGACGACCCGGGCGCGCGTGGGCGACTTCCTCTATCTGCCCCGGGGCATCGTGCACGGCTTCACCAACCCGGGCGTGACCCCGGCGCGCATGCTCATCCTCACCGCGCCCGCCGGGTTCGAGCGCTTCTTCGCCGAGGCGGGCGTACCCGCGAGGCCCGGCGAGCAGGCACCCCCGCTCGACCCGTCCGACTTCGCCCGCCTCGCCGAGCTCACCCGGGCCTACGGCGCGCACATCGAGGGCCCCGCCGACGGCCCTCCCACCGCACAGGAGACGACATGACCACCACCGCCCCCACACCCGAAGCCCTCTTCACGAAGATCGACGGGAAGGATCTGCACGGCGTCACCGCCCTGCTCGCCGAGGACGCCACGATGTCCTTCGGCAACGGCGAACCCCTCGTCGGACGCGAGGCCATCCTCGCCGCCAACACCGCGTTCATGGAGACCATCGCCGCACTGCGGCACCGCATCGTCGACTCGTGGGTCATCGACGACACGACCATAGCCGTCACCGAAGTGACGTACACCCGCCTGGACATGAGGGAAGTGACGCTGCCCGCGGTGACGATCTGGCGCGTCCGCGAGGACGGGCTGATCGTGGAGTTCCGCGTGGTGCTGGATCTGGCGCCGTTGTACGCGTCCTGAGGGAGGCCGGGCCGATTGGCTTGAACTCGCCCTCAAGCGGAATGGCCTGACGACTCCGTGAGAAGGCGCAGATGTCGTGTGGTGCGCAAGTGGAGAGCGTGAAGCGGAGACCTGTGCGTAACGTTCGAAGATGATCAGTTGTGGCTGATACTGGATGCATCCCGACTCGCTCGTTCCGCATCTCTTCAGGGGGAAGCTCATGCGTCCCTCTGTGAAGCTGAGCTTCTCGGCTCCCCAATGTCCTTCTGGCCGTCGGGGCAGGGGGTGTGTGGCCCAACGGGCCTGCATACGGGGTGAGTTGGCGAGCGGGCGTCATATGCCTCGGCGGTGGCTGCTGAACCTTCCGTCCGGCCTGGCCGGAACGTTATGGTCCGTGGTGTTGCCAACTACCACAGTGGCCTCAGAAGGAGCGTGCCTCTCATGGCTGTCCCGAGGAAACCGTCCGCCTCTCCGGCCACATCAGACACGACTGTCTCCGGGGTCGTAGCGGATACGACCGTCGCGACCGGTTTCGAACAGTGGGTGGACGCCGCTCCGGACACGGTCGCTGTGGTCGGCGGGACCGGCACGCCACTGACGTACGGCGAATTGGACACGGCGGCCAACCGGCTCGCCCGGGTCCTGCGTGCGCGTGGAGTCAGCCAGGAGTCCGTCGTCGCCGTGGCGCTCCCACGCTCGGCCGCGTACGTGGTCGCCGTCCTCGCCGTCCTCAAGGCCGGTGGCCTCTACCTCCCGCTCGACACCGAACACCCCGCCGAGCGGCTCCGGTTCCTCCTCGACGACGCCGCGCCCGTCCTGCTCGTCACCGACATCGGCACCACGGCCGACCTGCCCGAACACGCAACGCCCCGCCTCGTCGTCGACGAGCCCCGCACGGCGGCAGACCTCGCCGAGGCCTCCGGTCACCGGCTGGTGACGGCGGACCGGACGCGGTCGGACCAGCTGGCGTACGTGATGTACACCTCCGGTTCCACGGGCCTGCCCAAGGGCGTCGCCGTCACGCACCGCGGCGTCGTGGGGCTCGCTGCCGACCCCGCCTTCGCAGCCGGCCATCACGAGCGGCTCCTGATGCACAACACCCTGGCTTTCGACGCTTCCACCTACGACCTGTGGATACCGCTCCTCGGCGGCGGCACCGTCGTGCTCGCCCCGCCCGGACGCATCGACGCCTCTGTGCTCAGGGCGGCCATCACCGACCACGGTGTGACCATGGTGACCCTGACGGCGGCGCTGTTCGCCCTGATCGCCGACGAGGACCCGACGGCCTTCACCGGCCTGCGCGAGGTGTGTCCCGCCGGGGAGGCCCTGTCCCCGGCCGCGGTGAGGCGCGTCCTGCGCGCATGCCCCGGCCTGACCGTGGTGAACGGATACGGGCCCACCGAGGCGACCGTGGCCGCCACCCTGCACTCCATGACCGACGCCGACAGCGTCGACGACACGGTGCCGATCGGGCGGCCGTTGGCCGCGCTGCGGGCACATGTCCTGGACGCCGCGCTCGCCCCCGTGCGGGACGGGGAGCCCGGCGAGCTGTACCTGACGGGCGAAGGCCTGGCCCGCGGCTACCCCGGCCGCCACACCCTGACCGCCGAACGCTTCGTGGCCTGTCCCTTCGACGACCGCCCCGGCGCCCGCATGTACCGCACCGGCGATCTGGTCTCGCGCGCCCCGGACGGCCGTCTCACCTTCCACGGCCGCACCGACGACCAGGTCAAGGTCCGCGGATTCCGGATCGAGCCCGGCGAGGTCGAGGCAGCCCTCGACCGGCATCCCGGCGTGGCTCGCGCCGCGGTGGTCCTGCACAAGGACCGTACGGGCGAACGACACGTGGTCGCGTACGTGGTGCCGGAGCCCGACGGGGCGGACGCGGAAGAGGAGCCGGGGCTCGGCGTGGAGGCGGAGCGGGGGATCGTCGCGGAGTGGCAGCGGGTCTACGAAGAGGTCTACGTCACCCCCGACGCGGTCTGGGGCGAGGACTTCACCGGCTGGAACTCCCGTGCCACGGGCGAGCCCATGGACGTGGACGAGATGCGGGAGTGGCGTGCGGCGGCGGTCCGGCGCGTCACGTCCTTCGCGCCGCGCCGGGTGCTCGAAATCGGCGCCGGATCCGGCCTGTTGGCGTCCCGCTTGTTGCCCCGCGTCGAGGAGTACTGGGCCACGGACCTCTCCGCCCGAGCCGTCGAACGTCTCGCCCGCGAGGCCGAGCGGGCCGGATTCGGGGACCGGGCCACGCTGCGCCATCAGAGCGCCGACGACGTGCGTGGCCTGCCGGAGGGCCACTTCGACACGGTGGTGCTCAACTCCGTCGTCCAGTACTTCCCGTGCACCGACTACCTGGACCGGGTCCTCGGCGGGGCCTTCGCGCTGCTCGCACCAGGCGGGCGGATCGTGGTCGGGGACGTGCGCAACGCGGGCACGCTGCCGCTGTTTCACGCCGGCGTACGGCATACCCAGGAACCGGCCGGGCCCGGCGCCGAGCCGTCGGCGGTGCGCGTGGCCGTGGCGCGCGCGATCCTGATGGATCCCGAACTCGCCGTGCATCCGGACTGGTTCGCGTCCTGGGCCGAGCGCCACGGGGCCGCGGGGATCGACGTCCGCCTCAAGGACGGCGCGGCCCACAACGAGTTGACCCGCCACCGCTATGACGTCGTCCTGCACAAGCCCGGCGTGGAGGCGGAGGACCTGAGCGGCGTTCCGGCGGTGGAGTGGGGTCACCACGTAGCCGATCTGCGCGAGGTCGAGGACCGGGTGCGGGAAGGCGGCGGATGCGTCCTGCGGGTGACCGGTGTCCCCAACGCCCGTCTGCGTGACGAGGCCGTCCTGGCGGTCAGTGCCCGCCTCCTGGAACGGCGGTCCGCGCCTGAGGCGATGACGGGCTCACAGCGAGGCGTGTCCGATCCGCAGCAACTGGCACTGGATCCGGGGCAGCTCGCCGACTGGGCCGCAGCACGGGGCTGGGGCGTGGCGATGACCTGGTCGCGTACCGCTGACTGCTTCGACGCGCTCGTCTTCGCCGACGGCGCGGTCGAGGGCCGAGCCCTCACCGGCGTCCACCTGCCGTCCGGCGGCGCCGATGCGGTGACGGCGACCGACCCGGCCGCCGCGGCCCGGACCGACGCCCTGGTCGGCTCGCTCCGCGATCACCTCAAGGAGCGGCTGCCCAGCCACCTCGTTCCGGCCGCCGTCCTCGCCATCGCCGAGCTGCCCCTGAACGCCAACGGCAAGGTGGACCGCCACGCCCTGCCCGCCCCGGACTTCGCAGCCCAGGCCACCGGCCGCGCCCCGCGCACCCCCGGGGAGGCGATGCTGTGCGGCGCCTTCGCCGATGTCCTGGGCCTCGACCGGGTCGGCGTCGACGACGACTTCTTCGCCCTCGGCGGCCACTCGCTGCTCGCCACGAAGCTCGTCAGCCGCCTGCGCGCGACCCTCGGCACCGAGATCGAGTTGCGCACCGTCTTCGCGCACCCCACCGCCGCCGGGCTCGCTCCCCACCTGGACGGGTCCGCCCGCGCCCGGACCCCGCTCACCCACCGCGCCGACCGGCCCGAGCGGCCCCCGCTCTCCCCCGCCCAGCGGCGCCTGTGGTTCCTCCAGCAGTACGAAGCCTCACCGACGTACAACATGCCGTTCACCCTCAGGCTGACCGGTGCGCTCGACGTCGAGGCGCTGGAGGCCGCGCTCCACGACGTGATCGGCCGGCACGAGACCCTGCGCACGGTGTTCCCCCAGGTCGACGACGAACCGTACCAGCGGGTCCTGGACGTCGACGGCGCCGAGTGGAGCCACTCGATCGAGCTGTCCCCGCACGTGCGGGACGTGGCCGACGAGGCCGATCTGACGGCGTCTCTGACCGCTGCCGCCCGCGGCCCGTTCGACCTCGCGGCCGACATCCCCATCCGCGCGCAGCTGTTCCGCACCGGTGACGACACCCATGTCCTCGCCCTGGTGATCCACCACATCGCCGGGGACGGCTGGTCCCTGGCCCCGCTCGCCCGGGACCTGACCGCCGCCTACCGTGCCCGGGTCGCCCACGCCGCGCCCGACTGGTCGTCACTGCCGGTGCATTACGTCGACTACACGCTGTGGCAGCGTGAGCTGCTCGGCGACGAGGCGGACCCGCGGAGTCTGTTCGGTGAGCAGTACGCCTACTGGGCTCAACAGCTCGCCGGGCTGCCCGAGACGACGACGCTGCCCAGCGACCGGCCCCGCCCGGCCGACCTCGACTACAGCGGCGACACGCTGAGACACACCATCGCACCCGAACTGCACGGGGGAATCATCGAGTTGGCGCACGCGTTCGGCGCGACGCCGTTCATGGTGCTCCAAGCCGCCATGGCCGCCGTGCTGACCCGGCTGGGTGCGGGCGAGGACATCGCGATCGGCAGCGGCATCGCGGGCCGCACCGACGAAGGCCTGCAGGACCTGGTCGGCCTGTTCGTGAACATGCTCGTGCTCCGCACGGACACCTCCGGCGACCCCACGTTCGCCGATCTCCTCGACCAGGTCCGCGAGACCAGCCTCGCCGCGTACAGCCACCAGGACGTCCCCTTCGACGCTCTGGTGGAGAAGCTCAACCCGCAGCGGTCCACCTCGCACCACCCGCTGTTCCAGATCGCGCTGGTGCTCCAGAACAACGAGGAAGCCGCGTACGAACTGCCCGGACTGCGCGCCGATGTGGACAGCAGGAGTACCGGAACAGCCCGCTACGACCTGATGCTCAGCCTGACGGAGGCCTACACGGGGAGCCTCAGGGGCCGCACCGGCCCCGGGGGCATCGCCCTCACGGCCGAGTACTCCACCGAGCTGTTCGACACCGCCACGATCGAGGCACTGATCACCCGCTGGGAGCGCCTCCTCGCCGCCGCCGTCGAGGACCCCTCCCAGCGCATCAGCCGCGCCGACCTCCTCACCGCCGAGGAGCGCCACGAACTGACCGAGGCCGGCCGCCCGACCGAGCACACCGTCGAAGTGGCCACGTTCCCGCAGCTGTTCGCGGCCCGGGTGCGGGAGACCCCGGACGCGCTCGCCGTGGTGTCCGACGAACAGGTGTGGACGTACGCGGAGGTGGACGCCCGGTCGAATCGGATCGCGCACTGGCTGATCGGTCGCGGTATCGGCCCCGAAAGCCTGGTGGCCGTGGCGATGCCGCGGTGCGCCGACCAAGTGGCTCTGTCCCTGGGTGTGTTGAAGGCGGGCGCGGCCCATCTCCCGCTGGACCTGGAGTATCCGGCCGACCGGATCGCGTACATGGTCGAGGACGCGGCCCCAGCGGCGATCCTGACGACTGAGGGCTCCCTCGCGGAACTGCCGTCGGGTCTTGCTGTCGAGGCGCTCGCCATTGACTCGGCGGTGGTACAGGCCGCCTGGCGACAGGGCCCGGACTCCGCTCCGAGCGTCGGCCTCACTCCGGCCCACCCGGCATACGTGATCTACACGTCCGGCTCGACGGGCCGCCCCAAGGGAGTGACCGTCACCCACGCGGGTCTTGCCGCGCTGAGTGCCACGACCCGTGAGCGTCTGGCCATCGAGCACACCTCCCGGATCCTGCAGGTGGCGTCACCGAGCTTCGACGCGGCGTTCTGGGAACTGGTGCAGGCCCTGACGAGCGGTGCGGCCCTCGTGGTACCGCGGCAGCGGCGCCTGGTGGGCGACGACCTCTACCAGGTCCTCGCGGAGCGCGAGATCACGCATGTGATGCTGCCGCCGAGCGTCGTGGCCACCCTCCCGGAGGAGGCCTCCAGGGCGCTCGGAGCGCTGCGCGTGCTGACCGTCGGCGGTGAGGCCTGCCCACCGGACCTCGCCGCGAAGTGGGGTGCGGGACGGCGGCTCGTCAATGCCTACGGGCCCACCGAGACCACGGTCTGCGCGACGATCAGCGCCCCCCTGACGACCGACGCCACCCCCATCGGCACCGCTGTGGCCGATGGCCGGGTGCGTGTGCTCGACGCACGCCTCGGCCTGGTCCCGCCCGGCGCCCCCGGCGAGGCCTACGTCACGGGTCCCTCACTGGCCCGCGGCTACCACGGCCGCCCGACGCTGACCGCCGAGCGTTTCGTCGCCGACCCGTACGGTCCGCCCGGCGCCCGCATGTATCGCACCGGAGACCTCGTACGCCAACTGCCCGACGGTCAGTTGACGTACCTGGGCCGAGCCGACGACCAGGTCAAGATTCATGGCCTGCGCATCGAACCGGGCGAGATCGAGGCGGTGCTCGCGGGCCATCCGTCCGTGGCGCGGGCAGTCGTCACGGTCCACGCGGCGGACGGCGACAAGCGCCTGGTGGCGTACGTCGTACCGGAGCTGGACGGCGCGCGGCAGGTGGCGGAGTCCGAACAGCAGGTCGACGAGTGGGAGCAGATCTACGACGACGTCTACTCGGCCGCCACGACGCAGTGGGGGGAGGACTTCACCGGTTGGAACTCCAGTTACACCGGTGAGCCGATCGACCTGGACGAGATGCGCGACTGGCGCGACGCGGCGGTGCGGCAGATCACCTGCTGGAAGCCCGACCGGGTGCTTGAGCTGGGTGTCGGCTCGGGGCTGCTGATGGCGCACGTCCTGCCCCATGTCGAGGAGTACTGGGCGACCGACTTGTCCTCGCAGGTGATCGGGCGGCTGACGCGGGAGGTGGCCGAGGCCGGGTTCGTGGACAAGGTCACGCTGCGCCACCAGCACGCCGACGATGTGAGCGGGCTGCCGGTCGGCCACTTCGACATGGTGGTCCTGAACTCGGTGATCCAGTACTTTCCGCATGCCGCATATCTGGACCAGGTCCTGGCCCAGGCCTTCACGGTGCTCAAGCCGGGCGGGCGGATCCTGGTGGGCGACGTGCGCAACGCCGGGTCGCTGCACCTGTTCGCCGCCGGAGTGCACCACGCCCAGAAGGCCGAGCACGCGGCCGCCCCGTCGTCAGCGGTGCGGGCCGCGGTCTCCCGGGCCATGCTCACCGAGCCCGAGTTGGTCCTCGACCCGGAGTGGTTCCACCAGTGGGGCGCTCGCCACGGTGCGGCGGGCGTCGACATCCGCATGAAGACCGGCGCCGCGCACAACGAACTCACCCGTCACCGCTACGAGATCGTCCTGCACAAGCCCGGCACCCGGGTCGAGGACCTGAGCGGTGCCCCGAGCGTGGTCTGGGGCCGGCAGGTCGCCGACCTGCGGGGACTTGAGAGCCTCGTGCGGGCCCAGCGAGGTCATGTGCTGCGGGTGTCCGGGATCCCCAACGCCCGGGTCGGCGGCGAAGTCGCCTTGGCCGTCGACGCCCAGCTGATGGCGGCCCCGGCCCGGCAGCCGGCGCTGGATCCGCAGCAGGTGCGGGACTGGGCCGCGGGGCTCGGCTGGAGCGCCTTGCCGACGTGGGCGCAAGCGGGCGAATGCTTCGACACGCTGATTCTCACCGACGCCACCGTGACAGCCCGTGCCCTGACCGGTGTGTACCGACCTTCTGGGCGGGGGGACAAGTGGCTGGCGAGCGACCCGGCCGCGGCGACCCAGATCGGTGCACTGGTCGGCTCCCTGCGCGGCTACCTCCAGGAACGACTGCCCGCGTACCTCGTGCCCGCCTCGGTGGTCGCGATCGCCGCCGTGCCGCTGAACGCCAACGGCAAGCTGGATCGACGGGCGCTGCCCGCGCCGGACTTCGCCCCGCAGCCGGGCATCCGGGAGCCGCGCACGCTCCAGGAGGAGCTCTTGTGCGACCTGTTCGCCGAGGTCCTCGACGTGGAACGGGTCGGCGTCGACGACGACTTCTTCGCCCTCGGCGGCCATTCACTGCTCGCCACGAAGCTGATCAGCCGCATCCGTACCACCCTGGGCGCGGAGGTGGAGCTGCGGGTGTTCTTCGCGCACCCCAGCGTGGCCGCGCTGGCCCCGCACCTGGAAGGCGGCGCGCGGACCCGGGAACCGCTGACCCGCCGTGAGGAGCGCCCAGACAGGCCGCCACTCTCCTTCGCCCAGCAGCGGCTCTGGTTCCTCCACCAGTACGAGGGGCCCTCACCGACGTACAACATGGCGTTCGTCCTGCGTCTGGACGGTGAACTCGACGTCCCAGCGCTGGAGTCGGCGCTCAACGACGTGATCACCCGGCACGAGACCCTGCGCACCGTGTTCCCCGAGGGCGACGGCGGCAGGCCCTACCAGCACGTGCTCGCGCCGGAGCGGGCGTGGGTGCCGCTGACCGTGCAAGCGGTGTGCGGGGAAGACGAACTCGTCAGCGCCGTCGCGGCCAGCGCTCGCCACACCTTCGACCTCGCGGTCGACGTACCCGTGCGCCCGAGCCTCTTCCGCACAGCCGACGACATCCACGTCCTCGCCCTGGTGATCCATCACATAGCCGGGGACGGCTGGTCCGTCGCCCCGCTGGCCCGGGACTTGGCCACGGCCTACACGGCTCGGACCGAGGGCGCCGGGCCCACGTGGGAGCCGCTGCCCGTGAGCTACACGGACTACACGCTGTGGCAGCGTGACCTGCTCGGCGAACCCGGCGATCCTGACAGCCTGTTCAGCCGGCAGTGCGCCTACTGGTCGGACCAGCTCGCCGGGCTGCCTGCGACGACGACGCTCCCGGGCGACCGGCCACGCCCGGCTTCCCTGGACTACGCCGGAAAGGTGCTGACCGCGTCCTTCGGGCCTGAAGTCCACCGTGCGGTGGTCGAGTTGGCTCGCTCGGCGGACGCGACGCCGTTCATGGTGCTCCAGGCGGCGATGGCTGCCCTGCTGTCCCGGCTGGGTGTGGGCGAGGACATCGCGATCGGCAGCGGCATCGCGGGCCGGACCGACGAGAGTCTGCAGGACCTCGTCGGCCTGTTCGTGAACACGTTCGTGCTGCGCACGGACACCTCGGGCGACCCGACCTTCGCCGAGCTGCTCACGCAGGTCCGTAGGTCGAGCCTCGCCGCCTACACCCACCAGGACGTTCCCTTCGAGGCCCTGGTGGAGCGGTTGAACCCGCAGCGGTCCACCTCCTACCACCCGCTGTTCCAGATCGCGCTGGTGCTCCAGAACAACGAGGAGGGCCGGTTCGACCTGCCCGGCCTCCGCATCGGCGCCGAGTTCGCGAGCACCGGCACGTCCCGCTACGACATGCTGTTCAGCCTCAGTGAGACCTTCGAGGACCGCGAGCCCGCGGGCATCCAGATCGGAGTGGAGTACTCCACCGAGCTGTTCGACGCGACCACGATCGAGAACCTGATCGCACGCTGGGAGCGGCTCCTGACCACCGTTGTCACCCACCCCTCGCACCGCATCAGCTACGCCAACCTGCTCACAGGGCAGGAGCGCGGTGAACTCCTCGCCGCCGAAAGGGCGCACACCCCCCTCCAGGTCGAACAGGCGACGTTCCCCGAGCTGTTCGCCGCCAGGGTGCGACACGCCCCGCATGCCCTCGCGGTGGAGTCGGACGAGGCGGCCTGGTCATACGGGGAGCTGGAAGCGCGGGCAAATCGGGTCGCGCATTGGCTGATCGGCCGGGGCGTCGGCCCCGAGAGCCTGGTGGGCGTGGCGATGCCACGCTGCGCGGACCAGGTCGCCGTCGCCCTGGGAGTGCTGAAGGCCGGGGCTGCCTACCTCCCGGTCGACCTGGAGTATCCCGCGGACCGGATCGCCTACCTGGTCCAGGATGCGGATCCGGTAGCGATCTTGACGACGACGGACTGTCTCGCGGAGCTGCCGCGGGAGCTTCGCGTGGACATCGTCGCCGTCGACAGTGACGAGACCCGGGCGGCCTGGCGGCAGGTTCCGGACGCCGAGCCGAGGGTCCAGACAGCCCTTGCCCACCCGGCGTACGTGATCTACACGTCCGGCTCGACGGGCCGCCCCAAGGGGGTGATCGTCACCCACGCGGGCCTTGCCGCGCTGAGTGCCACGAAGCGCGAGCGGCTCGGGATCGAGCCCGACTCGCGGATCCTGCAGGTGGCGTCGCCGAGCTTCGACGCGGCGTTCGTCGAGCTGGTGCAGGCCCTCACCACCGGGGCGGCTCTGATCGTGCCGCGTCAGCGTCGCCTCGTGGGGGACGAGTTGTACCAGACGCTCGCGGAGCGGAACGTGTCGCACGTGACGCTGCCGCCGAGTGTGCTTGCGACTGTCCCGGAGGCGGCCTCGAAGACCCTGACGTCGCTGAAGGCGCTGACCGTCGCGGGTGAGGCCTGCCCGACGGATCTCGTCGCCGCGTGGGCGCCGGGGCGCTGCTTCGTCAACGCCTACGGTCCGACCGAGACCACGGTCTGCGCCACGATCAGCGCGCCACTCACGACCGGCCCCGCCCCCATCGGCGCGGCGGCCGTCGACGTCCGTGTCCGCGTCCTGGACGAACGCCTCGCTCCCGCCCCGCAGGGCACCCCGGGCGAGCTGTACGTGGCGGGGCCCAGCCTGGCCCGCGGGTACCGCAACCGCCCGGGCCTCACGGCCGAGCGTTTCGTCGCCGACCCCTACGGTCCGCCCGGCGCCCGCATGTATCGCACCGGAGACCTCGTGCGCCGCCTGCCCGACGGCCAGCTGGAGTACCTGGGGCGCGGCGACGGTCAGATCAAGGTCCGCGGTCTGCGGATCGAGCCCGCCGAGATCGAGGCTGTCCTCACCCGGCACCCCGGCGTCGCCCGCGCCGTCGTCGTGGCGCGGGAGAACAGGGGGACCGCGCAGCTCGTCGGCTACGTGGTGCCGACCGCTGCCGGGGTGCGGGTCAAGGTGCTGCGGCGGTACGCGGCCGCGCGGCTGCCCGAGTTCATGGTCCCCACCGCGTTCGTCCTCCTCGAAGCGCTGCCGCTCACACCCAACGGCAAGCTCGACAAGAGAGCGCTGCCCCGGCCGGACAGCGCCGAGGGCACCGCCTACCGCGAGCCCGGCACCGAGGCGGAACGACTCCTCGCCGCCGCCTTCGCGGCCGTGCTCGGTGTGGAACGCGTCGGCGTGGACGACGACTTCTTCGCCATCGGCGGCGACAGCATCCGCTCCGTCCAGGTTGTCTCCCGCGCCCGTACGCACGACATCACCCTCACGACCCGGCAGGTCTTCGAGCACCGCACCGTCGCCCGCCTCGCGGAGGTCGCGAGCGGGCCCACCGGGACCGCGACCGGCGGGTCCGGCTCCGAGCCTGGCGTCGGCCCGCTGGTCGCGGTGGACGCGGCCGACCGGGAGGCGTGGCGGCGGACGTACCCCGGCCTCGCCGACGTCTGGCCGGTGACGGCGGCGCAATCCGGCCTGCTCTTCGAGAGCAGCCTCGCCGACGACTCGTACGACGCCTATCACGTGCACTTCGTGCTGCGACTCGGCGGTTTCGTCGACGCCGAGCGGATGCGGACGGCGGCCCAGGCGCTGCTCGACCGCCACGCCGCCCTGCGCACCGCCTTCGCGACCGGTGCAGGGGGCGAGCAGGTACAGCTCGTCGTCGAGGGCATCCCGCTGCCGTGGCGGGTCGTGGACCTGCGCGGCCTCGACACCGCCGACCTCGAGACGGCTGTCGATGAGCTCATCGCCGAGGACCGGGCAGTCCCCTTCGACCCGGCCGAGCCGCCGCTGCTGCGCATGACGCTCGCCCGAACCGGAGCGGACCGCTCCGAGTTGCTGCTGTCCGCTCACCACGTCCTGTTCGACGGCTGGTCCATGCCGCTGCTGGTGTCGGACCTGCTGCACCTGTACGCGGCCGACGGGGACCCCTCGGCGTTGCCGCCCGTCCACCCCTACCGGGACTTCCTCGGCTGGCTGGCGGGGCAGGACCAAGCAGCGTCCGCACGGGCGTGGGCGCGGGAGCTCGAAGGGATCGCCGGGCCGACGCTCCTGGCCGGACCCGCCGCTGCCACCGCCGAACGGAGCGGCCCCGGCCGTGTGGAGCTGCGCGTGCCGCCCCGGACGGTGCGCGAACTCCAGGACCGGGCGGCCGATCTCGGCCTCACCCTCAACACGCTCCTCCAGGGGGCCTGGGGGCTGCTCCTGGGGCACCTGACCGGAAGCGAGGACGTCCTGTTCGGCACCACCGTCTCCGGGCGGCCACCGCAGGTGGCGGGTGTCGACGAGATGGTCGGCCTGTTCGTCAACGGCCTTCCCGTACGCGTGCGGTTCGCGCCCGGGGACACACTCGCGCAGGTTCTCACCGCGCTCCAGGAGCGCCAGGCCGTTCTCCTGGACCACCATCACCACAGCCTCAGCGACATCCAGAAGAGGACCGGGTTCGGCGCCCTCTTCGACACGATGCTCGTCTTCGAGTCCGTTCCGGTCGACCGGCCCAGACTCGCCTCGGCGCTCGCGGCGGCCGAGGTCAATGTCACGGGCACGCGGGCGATCTCCGGTACCCACTACCCGCTGACCGTGATCGCGGAGCCGGATCTGCGGATGGAGTTCCAGTACCGCGACGGCACCCTCGACCGGGCCGCCGTCGAGGCGATCGCCGCCCGCCTCGCCCTGATCCTCGACCGGATCGCAGCCGACCCGGACGTTCCGCTCGCCCGTCTCGACCTCCTTCTCGACGCCGAACGCGATCTGCTCCTCGACCGGGCGCACGGCACCATCGCCGACGTGCCGGAATGGACGGTCCCCCGGCTCGTGGCAGACCGGGTCGCCCAGTGCCCGGAAGCCACCGCGGTGACCGGGGACGGTGTCTCTCTGACGTACGCCGATCTTGGCGCGCGCACCCGGCGACTCGCCCGGGAACTCGTCGCCCGGGGCGCGGGCCCCGAGACCGTGGTGGGACTGGCACTGCCCCGCACCATCGACCTCGTCGTGGGCATGCTCGCCGTACTGGAGGCAGGCGCGGCCTATCTGCCCATCGACCCCGCCTACCCCAGCGCTCGCCTCGACCACATACTGGCCGACTGCCGCTGTGCCCTCGTCCTGACCAGCACGGCCACCGCCCATGTCCTGCCTGGCGACCTCGACGTGCCGCGACTGTGCGTCGAGGACGTCGACGTCACCGCCCCCGAGCCGCAGGTGGCCTGTCCCGTGGTGCGGCCCGACAACGCCGCGTACGTGATGTACACATCCGGCTCCACCGGCGCTCCCAAGGGCGTCACCCTCACCCACCGTGCTCTCGTCAACGGCGCGCTGCGCCTCGCCGACGCCACTGGAGTAGTAGCCAACAGCCGCACGCTGGCCGCGACCTCCGTCAACTTCGACGTGTCGGTGTTCGAGATCCTCACCACGCTCGCCGCGGGCGGGACCGTCGAGGTCGTCCGCGACGTCCTCGCGATCGCAGAGCGCGGTGGCTGGAACGGCGGTCTGGTCAGCGCCGTGCCGTCCGTCCTCGCGGAAGTCCTCGACCAGCTCGACGACGGGGCGCTGCGCGCCGACTCCGTTGTCCTCGCCGGTGAGGTCCTGCCCGCCGCCCTCGTCCGGCGCGTGCGCCGGGCCGTTCCGGGCGCCCGCGTCGTCAACGCGTACGGCCAGACCGAGTCGTTCTACGCGACGACGTTCACTGCCGGGGGCCGCATCGCCGATGAAGGTCTCGGGGAGGAGAACCCCGAGGACGAAGGGTTCGGGGACACGGGTGCCACGCCCATCGGCACTCCGCTCGGCAACATGCGCGCACACGTCCTCAGCTCCGCCCTCACACCTCTGCCGCCCGGCGCGATCGGCGAGCTGTACGTGGCGGGGCACCTCGCTCGCGGCTACCACGGCCGCGCCGCCCTGACGGCCGAACGGTTCGTCGCCGATCCGTACGGGCCGCCCGGTACCCGTATGTACCGCACGGGCGACCTCGCCCGCTGGACCCCCGACGGGCAGCTCGTGTACGCGGGCCGCGCCGACGACCAGACCAAGATTCGTGGCATCCGCGTCGAGCCCGCCGAGATCGAGGCGGCCCTCGCCCAGCACCCCGGCGTCGCCCAGGCCGCCGTCGTGGTCAGCGCGGAGCACGGTGCGCCGCAGCTGCTCGCCTGCGTGGTCCCCGTGGACCCGGCCGTCGGCGGTCCGTCCGACGGCCAGTTGCGCGCGTTCCTCGGCGAGCGCCTGCCGACGTACCTCGTGCCCTCGATGTTCCTGACCCTGGACAGGATCCCGCTCGCCCCGAACGGCAAGCTCGACCGGGCCGCCCTCGTCGAGCGGGCGCGTGCCGAAGGACCTGTCCAGGTCAACCGGGCCAACCCGCGCGACCACGCCGAATGGGCTCTCTACCAGTTGTGGCGGCGGCTCCTGCTCACCGCCGACATCGGCATCCGGGACAGCTTCTTCGACGTCGGCGGCACCTCCATCTCGGCCATCAAGCTCTCCCACGCCATCCGGGAGGAACTCGGCGAGGAGGTGCCGGTCCGCGACATCCTGCTGCACCCCACCATCGAGGAACTGGCCGAGCGGCTGCGCCGAGGCACCCCCGACGCTTCGCCGAGCGACCTCATCGCCTTCCGCGCGGGCGACGGCCATGCGCGCGTGCTCTGCGTCCATCCGGCAGGCGGCACCGCGTTCTGCTACCTCTCCCTGGCCAAGGAGCTCCCCGACACCGTCGGTGTGTACGGCATCCAGTCGCCCGGCTTGCACCCGGGCGAGTCGTTCCTGCCGACGGTCGAGGCCATGGCCGAGGCGTACGAGAAGCTCGCCGAGCCACTTCTCGACGGCTCCCCACTGGTCCTCGTGGGGCTCTCGTTCGGCGGTCTGGTCGCGCATGAGCTGGGTCGGCGCCTCGCGGCTGCCGGCCATACCCGCCTGAGCGTCGTGCTCCTGGACGCGCCGGGCGCGGAGGACGGCGAGGCGCGCGCTGCTGTCGGGCCGGTCGACATGGCGGACTTCCGCGACAAGCTCGTCAAGTTCAACGGCATGTACCCCGGCATCGAGGACCAGCAG
Source organism: Streptomyces alboflavus (assembly GCF_000716675.1). GTDB lineage: Bacteria > Actinomycetota > Actinomycetes > Streptomycetales > Streptomycetaceae > Streptomyces > Streptomyces alboflavus. The sequence continues at coordinate 44,653 of NZ_JNXT01000008.1, read as the reverse complement.
ATCGAGCGGTACTTCGACGTCTACAACAACAACCGGGGTGCCATCGCCGCCTACGCCCCGCCGCCGACCTCGGCACGAACCGTTTTCGTGCAGGCCATGGAGGAGGAGATGCCCGAGGCCTACCGCACCGAGGTACGGGAGTTCTGGGGACGGCGTGCCGGGGGCGGCTATCTCGTGGAGCCGCTGGCCTGCGACCACTGGGAGATGCTGGAGAGCGACGAGGTGCGGCAGGTGGCGGCGCTCGTCCGGTCCGAACTGGGGCTTGCCCAGGGTGTGGACGACGGGGGATCCGAAGGGGCCCCTGCCCGGGGCCAGGAGGCGGGGGGCGCCGCGACCCGGCCATGTGACGGGTAGCCGCGCGAGGGGCTCCCGGCGGCGGACCGGGAGCCCCTCAGCTCAGAGGCGTGTCCGGCCGGGAGTCGGTGTTGACGGCGGCGGCGATCGCCCGCACCTGGGGGGTCCGGACGAGGCCGTAGTGCGTGGTGTCCAGCACGTCGCAGGAGGCGAGTCGCGTCAACTCGGTACGCCAGGCGCGTCGTTGGGCGCCGGGGGAGCCCATGAGGGGCAGCCCGGCCACCGGGCGCCCCGCGAGCCACACCCGTGTGGGCGTGGTGGTCAGTCGGGGCAGCTCGTGCCGCGCCAGACTCGCGACGTTGGCGCGGCAGCAGCGGGCCAGGCGCTCCGCGTACGCCGCGGCCTGCGGGCTCGCCGGCGCCCCGGCGTCATTTTGCCCCAGCTCGTGCGCGAACACGGCCTCGAACTGCGTCTCTTCGTACGACTGGAAGTGCTGTGCGGAACCCGGAGGCGGCGGGTCGAGCAGATAGAGCCGGGCGGCCGGCCGCCCGGCCGCCTCCGCCTCGGCGGCCATCGCGTGGGCCACCCACGCACCGAACGACCAGCCCGCGAGCCACCAGCGCCACTCCCCGTGCGGGAATCGCGTCTGGAGCGCCGCGTGATAACGACGGGCCCGGTCGGCGATCGACCAGCGGGGCGGGTGCGCCTGCCGCAGTCCCGGGTCGGCGATCAGACAGACCGTGAGGTGCGGATCCAGTGCGGAGACCAGGGTGCGGTACGCCTGGATGTCGCCGCCGACGGGGTGGACGAGGCAGATCAGGTCTCGGCCCGTGCCCTGCTGCCAGACCTCCACGGAGACGGGCGGATCCTGGGCGGCGTTGTGCTCCAACGCCGCCGGTTCTGCTGCCGGTGGTTCCTGGACTGTCTCAGGTGCCGACTGCTCCGTCGCCGGATCCGCATCCCGCGTGACAGCGGCGATACGGGAGCGCACCTCGTTGAGACTGACCCGGTGGCTGAGCTCGGAGAGCTCGACGTCGACCCCGTAGTGCTCCTCCACCTTGGCGATCAGGTCGAGCATCAGCAGCGAATCCGCGCCGTGGTCGTAGAGCGAGGCGTCCGGGTCGACGTCGTCCAGGCCGAGCAGGGACCGCGCCCAGCCGCCGAGCCGAGCGGCGACCTGCTCGGGCTCCCGCTCCGCTCGGCGACCGGCGCCCCGACCACCGGACGGGGCCGCCGGAGCGGCGGCGTTGTCCCGTGTCCCCGCCGGGGTGCGCGAGGGCGCGACGTAGAACTCACGTGCCCGGTCGATGTCGGTGGTGGACACCAGGAGCTGTGGAAGGCCGAGCGTCAGCGCCCTGGCGAACAACCGCTGGCCCTCCTTCACCGCGAGGCCGACCATGAGATGTGCTTGGTGCCGGGCGTCGGACCGCAGGGCGTCGCGTGCCATGCCGACCTCGCTCCAGATGTCCCAGCCGATCCCGAGGCGTGCTGTGGCCTCGGCCTCGCCGGAGCGATGGCGGGCGAAGCCGTCGAGGAGACCGGCTGCGGCGGCGTAGTCGAACTGTCCGACGCCTCCGAAGTGCGCGGCCATCGACGAGCAGTACACGGCGAAGTCCGGCCGGTGCCGCTCGATCAGACGCTCCGTCAACAGCGCACCCCGCAGCTTCGCCGCCGTGACCTGCCGCATCGCCGCGCCGTCGCGGCGCGCGATCAACCCGCCGCCCGCCTCGCCCGCCGCGTGCACCACACAGCCGATCCGTCCGACGTGCTCCTCGATCCGCTCCAGGACCGCCTCGATCGGATCCGCCGCCAGGTCGGCCTCGACCAGCCTGATGCGGTCCGCCCACGGCGTCAGGTCCGCGGGAAGCCGCCTGCGGCGTGACATGAGGACGACTCGGCAGGGGGACCGTGTGAGCAGCCAGGCCGCGAGGGCGACACCGATCCCGCCGGTGCCACCCAGGATCACATGGGTGTCGGCCTCGGCCGACGGCATACCGAATGCGGTCGCGTCGGGCACATCGGCCGCGGGCACGGGCAGCAGGGCCTGTCGCCACCAGTACCCCTGCCGCAGCCCAAGCCGTCGGGGCAGGCCCGTCGAGGCATCGACTCCGGCAAGGAGCGCGGCCAGGGCGGGGGCCCAGTCGTCCGGGTCCGGGGAGGGCAGGTCCAGCCAGTGGCTGTCGACGGCACACTCCTGCGGCACCACTTCGGCGGCGCCCGCGAGCAGCCCCAACTCCGGTCGCAGCACGTCGCCTTCGATCGGCTGGGCACGGTACGACAGCCACCAGGGCCGCAGGCGCAGCGACTCCGGCAAGCCCGCCGCCGCCCGGATCAGAGCAGCCGGGGTGTCCAGGCAGGCCCAGCGGGCGCGGTCGAGGGTGTCCTCACCGACGGGCCCGGCCACCGCGAGCGGAAGTGCGTGCAGCCAGTCGATGTCCATGGGCACCGCCGGCCCGTCCGCTCCCGGCGGTCCCGTCTCGGTCAGCTCGGTGAGCAGGAGCCGGAGCGAGCCGGGGTCGGCGGGATCGACTTCGTAGGCGTCGTCCGTGAGGCGGGCGAAACCATGGCCCGCGCTGACCCGCACCACCCGCTCGTACACGCCCTCGAACGACCGCAGTGCCTCGGGCGGCGCCGGGTCGGCGGTCAGTGACACCAGCGTCGCGGACGTGCGTGGACCGGCAGCGACGCGGACGCGGCTGTGGCGCACCCAGTGCGTCTGGTGCAGCCAGTCGGCTTCGGGCAGCCGCTGCGGCCACGCGGCCTCCGGCTCGGGCTCGGGCTCGGGCTCGGGCTCGGGCTCGGGAGAGGAGCCTGGGGGAGCGGCGCGCGGGAAGTCGTGGTCGGTGAGGTGGAAGGCCGGTGGGGGGAAGTCCCAAGGAGCCTGGGCGGGCCCTGCGGGCCACGGGACCGTCCGACCCTCCAGCCAGGCGTCGACGAGTTCAGCGGCCGCGTGGTCCGTGGCGGAGCGTGGTTCTTCCCGGGCCTTCGTGTCGATGCCGGGCGTCCCGAAGCCGCGCAGCGTACGCAGCCATGCCACGGCGGCTCCGGCGTCGGCACAGACCGCCGCGGCCCGATGGCGCCGTGCCGGTCGCCCTGCCTGGAGATGGCGGAGCACGCGGCGGTACTCCGTGGGCCGGGCTTCGAGATAGTCGGCGATGCGGGCGGCGTCGGCGCGGAGTCCCGCCGCGCTGCTGCTGGACAGCAGCAGGCAGGGCATCACCGGGCGGTGCGGATCCGTGCCGCCCGATCCCGCTGTCCCGTTGGGCTGCGGCATCTCGCCTGGCCGCGGCGTTCCGTCCGCTTCGAGCACGAGGTGCGCGTTGGTGCCGCCGATGCCGAAGCTGCTCACTGCCGCCACTCGGGGGCGTTCGGCGGGCCAGGGACGCGCCTCTGTCGGGATGTAGAACGGGGCCGGGTCGGAGCCGAGTCGCGGATTGAGCCGGTGGTAGTCGATGTTGGGCGGGATCACATCGTGGTGCAGTGCGAGCACGGCCCGCACGAGACCGACCACACCCGCCGCGGCGCCCAGATGACCGATCTGGCTCTTCACCGACGCCAGTGCGCAACCGCTCGCACCACGCGAGCCGTCCGCGCCCGGCTCCGGGATCCCGAAGGCCTGCCGCAGAGCCCCGAGTTCCACCGGGTCGCCCAGCTGCGTACCCGTGCCATGGGCCTCCACATAACTGACATCGGAGCCGTCACGGCCACTGCGGCGCAGCGCGCTGCGGATCACCTCACGCTGCCCGGCGAGGGACGGCGCGCTGTAACTGAGCTTCCCCGAGCCGTCGTTGTTGAGGGCCGAGCCGGTGATCACCGCATACACGGTGTCCCCGTCACGACGCGCGCTGCGCAGGGGCTTGAGGACGACGACGCCGACGCCGCTCGCCCCGATGGTCCCGCTCGCGTCGTCGCTGAACGGGCGGCAGTGCCCGTCCTTGGAGAAGATGTGCTGCGGACGGTAGGTGTAGCCGTCCGTCAGGAGCGTGTCGACGAGCACCCCGCCCGCGAGCATCACGTCGGCGTCGCCCTGGCGCAGCAGCCCCGCCGCGACGTGCACCGCCACCAGCGAACTGGCGCACGCCGCCTGGACGCTGAAGGCGGGGCCCGACAGATCGAGGTGGTAGGCCACCTTGGTGGTGAGGAAGTCCTTGTCGTGGTGGAGCGCCATCTGGAAGCCGTCGGGCACGTGATCCGGATCGGCCTCACGGAGCAGGGCCTGGAAGTAGGTGTTCTCGCCGCACCCGGCGACAAGCCCGACGCGTCCGGCGCTCGGGTCGGTGATGCCGGCGTGCGCGAGCGCCTGCACGGAACTCATCAGGAGATGCCGCTGTTGCGGGTCCATCAACCGGGCCTCCTGGCGGCTGACACCGAAGTGCTCCGGGTCGAAGGAGAGCAGGCCCGACATCTGGCTGCGCGCGCCCACCCGTCCGTCCGTGGCATCGAAGTGCTCGATGCCACGGGCACCGGTACGCACCAGGTCCCAGAAGGACGCGAGGTCGTCGGCGCCGGGCAGACGGACCGCCATGCCGATGACGGCGATGGGCTCGTCGGCGGATGCGGAAGACGCCCCCGCGGCTTCCGGAGCAGGTGCGGCGGACTCCAGGAACGCGGCGAGATGCCGCACCGTGACGTGCTCGAACAGATCGGGGATGGTGAACCGCAGGTCGGGCTCGGCGGTACAGCGCAGATGGAAGCGCATCAGGTCGAGGCTGGACGCCCCGGCGTCGAAGAACCGCTGTTCAGGCCCGATGGGCCGCCCGACCACTTCCTCGAACAGGTCGCTGATCCGGGCCTCGTACGGCGAGAGGACCGGCCCGGCGGCGTCGCCGGAGTACCGCAGCTCCACTCCGGGAGCGGTGAGCGCCGCTCGCCGGTCCAGCTTGCCGCTCGGGGTGAGCGGCAGCGTCTGCACACGCAGGAAGCGGTCGACGCGTATGTACGGGGGCAGCAGGGGCGCCAGATGCCGGGCCAGCGTTTCCGCGGTGAGCCGCGGCACCGTGCCCACCGGGCTCTGGCCCTCGGCGAGCGCCGTGTCCGAGCCCCCGTCCCGCACTTGCACGCATGCGACCAGCTGGTGCGCGTCGCGTACCACCACGGCGTTGACGACGTCTGGATGCCGCAGCAGCGCTGCCTCGACCTGTCCCAGTTCGAGGCGGTGGCCGCTCACCTTGATCTGCTGGTCGTCGCGGCCCAGGAAGTGCAGCAGGCCGTCCGCGTCGAAGCGGGCCAGGTCGCCGCTGCGATAGAAGGTGCCGAGTCCGGGCAGGTCGACGAAGCGCTCCGCGTTCAGCGCGGGGTCGGCCAGATAGCAGGGCGCCGCCATGGGGCCGCCGATCAGCAGTCGGCCCGCTCGTCCCGCCGGCAGGGCCTCGTCGGCGTCATCGACGACCCGGAGCCAGGCACCCGCTGCCGGTCGGCCGATGGCCGGACGCTCCGGCCAGCTTGCCGGGTCTCCGTCGAGACACAGCGCGCTGACCACGTGCGTCTCGGTCGGCCCATAGTGGTTGAACAGGCGTGCGCCGCGCAGTCCGGCGAACCAGCTGCGAATGGCGTCCGTGCACAGCAACTGCTCACCCGCGGTGATGACGTCACGCAGCCGCGAGGGGTGGCGGCCCAGACGGACGGCGTGCTCGGCGAGGACCTGGAGCGCGACGTAGGGCAGGTGGAGCCGCTCGATCCCGGCGGCTTCGAGTTGGTCGAGGAGCGCCGGCGCGTCCTGGCGCAGGCCGGGACGTACGAGATGGAGCAGGCCACCCCCGCACAGCGTGCCGAAGATCTCCTGGAAGGAGACGTCGAAGGACAGCATGGCGAACTGCTGCGTGACAGCGGGCGCCGCGAGGCCTCCGGATTCCCGCTGCCACTGGAGCAGATCGCACAGCGTCCGGTCAGGCACCCGCACGCCCTTGGGGGCACCGGTGGAGCCGGAGGTGAACAGGGTGTACAGCGGTCGCCGTCCGTCGTGCGGCGGGCAGGTGCCGTCGGTCACCGGTGCCTGGTCCGGGAGCACGACCGGACGGCGCGGCAGCCCGGCCGGGGCGAACGCGTCCAGCGCGGGCGCCCCGTCCGCCGGCACCAGGACGCACAGCGGCTCGACCTGGTCCAGGATCTGCCGCAGCAGCGCGGGCGGGTAGGAGGGGTCGAGAGGTACGACGGTCAGGTTGAGCCGGGCCAGCGCCAGGAGGGCCACGACGTGCTCGGGCGAGGCGTCGAGGTAGAGGGCGACGTGGCAGGGGTCGTCGTCCAAGGACGACGGATGCTCGTGGCGCAGCTCGGCCGCCAACGCGGCGGCGTGGGCGTCGAGTTCGGCGTAGGAGAACGTCTGGTCCCCCGAAGCCAGCGCCGGGGCGTCGGGGGTGCGGCGGACCTGATCGGCGAAGCCCTCGGCGATGGTCGTGAAGGCCGGTGGTGTCGCAGTGCCGCGGCCGGGCTCGGGCAGGGCGCGGCGATAAGGTGCCACCAGCTCGGCGAGGGTGGGGTCCGCTCCGGTGGCCAGCAGGTCGATGGCCCGGCGGAACAGCTCGTCCAGGGCGGTCACCTCGGCGGCGTCGAAGTAGTGGGGGTCGTACTCCCACAGGCAATCGACGCTCGCGCCGTGTTCCACCACCGACAGGGTCAGGGGACACTTCGCCTCGACCGGAGTCGGCCACTCGGGCCGGGCCGAGCAGCCGGGCAGCGCGAGCGCGCCGAAGTCGGTGTTCTCCAGGACGAAGAGGAAGTCGAACGGCGGCTGCCCGGCGCCCGACTCCTGGTCGGCCAGGACGTCGGCGAGTGCGACATCCTGCCGGTCGAGGACCGCCTGTGTGGCGTCGGCGTGCCGCCGCAGCTGGGTGTGGAGCCGCTCGTGCGGCACCAGTTCCAGCGGCAGCAGCACCGTGTTCGCGAACATGCCGACGCTCGCATCGAACTCCTGGACAGGCCGTCCGGCGACAGGGCCGGCGATCCGAGGCGCCGTGCGTCCGGTCACGCCGTAGAGGCTCCAGGCGTAGGCGGCCAGAAGGAGTGGGAAGCGCGTGCGGCCGAGGTCGGCGCAGAGCCGGTCGAGCGCGGTGCGGCTGCCCGCGTCGAGCGTGGTGCGCAGCAGGCGGCAGCCGGGGGTGTGTCCGGCCGCGCGGACCGGCTCCAGGGGCATCGATTCCGGCGTCGACGTGCCGTAGTGCTCCCTCAGTTCGGACCGCTGGGCGCGGTACGCGTCGTGCGTGAACCACGAGGCTTGCCAGGCCGCGTAGTCGAGGGGGGTGGGGACCGAGGGGGAGTGCGACAGGAGGGCCGGAGGCGTGGTCGGCGGCACGGCGACGTCGGGGAGGGACCCCGCAGTGGCTTGCGGTTCCTCGCCCGGCGCTTGTACGGACTCGGCGTACGTCGCCGACAACTCTGCGAACAGCACGTTCAGCGACCAGCCGTCGACCGCTATGTGGTGTGCGAGCAGCAGAAGTTCGCCGCCGTGCGGACCCGGAAGCCAGCAGGCGCGCAGGAGCCTGGCCTCGGCCAGGTCGAACGAGGCGGCGAAGAAGCCGTCCTTGGCGGCGCGGCGGCCGTCGTCGGACCGGAGCGCTTCGCCCGGGGGCTCGACCCAGGGGTCGTAGGCGTCGCGCACCACCTGCCGCAGCCCGTCGGGCGTGGACTCGAAGGCGGTACGCAGCGCCGGGTGCCGCACCACGAGAGCGCGCAGAGCATGCCGGAGCGCCGCGATGTCGACGGCGCCGTCCAGGCGGAAGGCCAACGGCACGTGGTAGCCACGGCAGTCCGGTCGCTGTTGTTGGAGCAGCCACAGCCGTTGCTGTTCGGAGGTGGCCGGTGCGGCAGCGGCCCCCGCGGGGGCCGCCACCGGCGGGTACGGCACGTCGGCGTCCGCGCTGCCCGCCTCGATCACGGCGGCCAGTTCGGCGAAGTCGGCACGGAGGATGAGCGCTTGTGGCACGTCGCGGCCCCAGCGCCGCCGTACCTCGAAGCGCAGCCGTAGCGCCTTGAGCGAGTCACCGCCGCTCGCGACCCACCTGTCGGCAAGCCGGAGATGGGTGACACCCAGGATCTGCTCTGCCAGCGTCAGCACTTCACGTTGCCGGCCGGTGACCGGCGCCGTCTCCTCGGGACGCGTGGGGTCGGCAGCGGTCCAGGGCACGTCGGCCCGTCGCAGCAGGGCCGACTTGTCGACCTTCCCGTTGGCGTTGAGCGGCAACTCGACCACGCGGTAGGCACGGTGAGGGCGCATGTACGCGGGCAGGCTCGCGGCCAGATGCCGGTCGAAGTCCTCGTACGACAGCTCCGCGCCGAGCACGAGATAGGCCAGGAGCTCATTGACGCCGTCCGGGTCGCGATGTGTACAGACGTAGGCCTCGCGCACGGCTGGGTGGGCCACGATCTGGCGTTCGAGCTCGCCCGGTTCGACGCGGAAGCCCCGCACCTTGACCTGCCGGTCGGCGCGTTCCACGTACTCCATGCGCCCCTCGGCGTCGACGCGTACCAGGTCGCCGGTGCGGTAGTGGCGGTGGTGTCCGTCGTGTTCTCCGGCCGTGGCCGCGGCGTCCTGCCCCGCGCCGTGCCAGGGCAGGCTGACGAAGCGGCGCTCGGTCTCCTCGGGCAGGTTGCGGTACCCGGCCGCAAGCGCCTCGCCGGACAGGTACAGCTCGCCGACCTCGCCGGGTGCGGCGGCGCGGGTGCCGTCGACGACCGCGAGCGCCCCGGTGCCCGGCAGCGCGCGCCCGATCGGGATGACCTCGGAGTCGAGGTCGCGGGAAATGGGGTGACACAGGGCGAACGTGGTGGCTTCGGTGGGGCCGTAGACGTTGTGGAGCTGGGTGGGGCTGTCGGGATTGTCGCGAAACCAGCGACGGATCAGCCGGGCATTGAGCTGCTCGCCGCCCACGAGGACCTGACCGACCCCGGAGAAGCAGTGCGGCACCTTGTCGACGATCGCGTTGAACAGCGCGACGGTGATGAACAGGACGTCGACCCGCAGGCGTTCAAGATCGGCCGCGAGGACATCGGGGGTCTGCACCGTCTCGTCGCGAAGGATCACACAGCGACCGCCCGTCAGAAGCGGCACCCATACCTCGAAACTGATCGCGTCGAAGGCGGGGTTGGACAGACACGCGAAGCGCGCACCCTCGTCCAGCCGCAGATAGCCGGGGCGTGCCAGGCGCAGGATTCCGGCGTCCCGCACTTCGACGCCCTTGGGCCGGCCGGTGCTGCCGGAGGTGTAGAAGACGAAGGAGACACCGGTGCCGTCCTTGACAGCGTTGTCGTCCGTGACACTTCTGCCGTCCGGCGCGCCCTGGAACAGCGAGGACACGTCGAACGAACGCACCCCCTCGGGTAATTCGGCGAGGCCGACGGCACCGTGGACCACGGCCACGCAGTCCGAGTCGGTCAGGATGTGGCGCCGGCGCTCGGGCGGGCTCTGGGCATCGAGCGGGACGACGGTCGCACCCAGGCGCAGGGCGCCGAGCATGGCGCAGACCAGCTCCCATGACCGGGGCAGGCAGATGGCGACGGCCTGCCCCGGGCGCAGTCCGTGGTGGCTCAGCGTGTGGGCGACCGCCGCGCTCGCCGCGTCGAGCTGCGCGTACGTGAGGGTCTCCGCGCCGTCGACGAGTGCGACGGCGTCGGGGCGGCGACGGGCCTGCGCGAGCACGGTGGTGGCAAGGCCTGGGTTGGCGGACAAGCTGACTCTTCCACTCTCGGGGCTTATTCGCAGGGGCGACTTGAATAGGCGTGGGAATTCGCTCAGCAGGGTCGGTCGAGCCCGGAGAGGTTACGAATCGCAATCCAGGAGCGAAAGGGAGACTGATTCGTCACGCAGGGTGTATTCACCGTGCACAGATGTGACATGACGTGTCGTTCGGAGGCTCTGCATATGGTTTGACCTGCTGTAGAGCGTGTTTGCCTCCGAGTGGGGCGTGAATATGTCCAGGCAGTCGAAGGAGCCGCCACCGGCATACGAAACAAAGCGACAGGTTTATCGTCCGTCGATGAGGCCGCCCGCGACGATGATCGATCAGGGCGTGTGAGTCTGTCAACGGGAGAGTGATTGTGCGGTCCGGACTGCCCTTGTTCGCGCAGTAGGCAAACGCACTCTCCTGTGGGTGCCCGCTTGCGCGTCGTAAGTGATTCTTGATGACCTGGTCAACTCCCCTTTGTACGGCCACGATCCGGGCAGGACACTCCCTGGACGGCCGCCGCCACGTGCTCGCGGAACCAACGGTGCCCAGGATCGGCGGAGTTGCGGGGGTGCCAGGCCATCCCGAGGTCGATGGGGGGCAGGTCGAGGGGGAGGGGGAAGGTCCGCAGCCCCAGGGCGGCGGTCGGGCCGGGGAGGCAGCCGGTCAGGGTGAGGGCGACGAGGTCGGTGTCCCGGGCGAGGAGCATGGCGCTCGTGTGGCTGGGGACGACGACCGCGACACGGCGTCGCAGGCCGCGTTCCGCCAGGGCGTGGTCGATGGGGCCGAGGCGCTTGCCGTGCCGGGAGATGCCGATGTGGTCGGCGGCGGCGAAACGACGGGCGTCGATCCGCTTCCGGAACAGGGGGTGACCGCCGCGGGCGACCCCCACCAGGGGCCGCTGCACGAGGCTCTGGGTGCGGATCTCCGGATCCAGGTCCCCGAGGACGCCGAGCTCGACGTCCACCGCGCCCTCACGCAGCGCGGGTCCGCCCTCCAGGGCCTCGGGCAGGAAGACCACGTCCACCTCCGGCGCCTCGGCACGGATCCGCTCGGTCAGGGGGCCGGCGAGTCCCGCCAGGAGCAGGTCGGTGGCCTGCACGGTGAAGGTGCGCTGCAGGTGGACGGCCTCGAACCCGGCACCCGGCCGCAGCACGTCGTCGCAGCCCCGCAGCAACGCGCCCACCTCGTCGCGGAGTTCGACGGCCCTGGGCGTGGGCACCAGGCCCTGCCCCGCCCGGACCAGGAGCGGATCGCCGACGGCGCGACGCAGCCGGGCCAGGGCGCGGCTGGTGGCCGCGGGGGACGTGCCGAGGCGCTCGGCGGCGCGCGTCACGCTGTTCTCCTGGAGCAGGGCGTCCAGGACGCGCAACAGATTGAGATCCATGGACAGCTCCTGAGCTGCATCTTTGCGTATGCATCAATAATTGAATGCTGATTCTTGCATTGCTGGGCAGCCCGTGTCGCCGGAAGGGTGGACGCAGGCCCACGAGAACGCGGGCCACCCGACGAGCACGTTGTGCAAGGAGTCAGTCATGCAGGAGTCCCCACGGGCCGGTCGCGAAGGCGACGTGCTGGCCGTGGTCTGCCAGAGCGGTCCTTCGGTGTCGTTCTTCGACGCCGCGTCCGACCGGTACCTCGGATCGGTCGAAACCCTCGCCCAGCCACACGAGTTGTGCTTCGACCCGACGCACCGACTGCTGTGGTGCACGATGACGTACCACTCGGGCTTCTACCACGCGAACACCGGCCGCAGGACCCAGCTCACCGTCATCGACCCCGACACCCGCGGCGTCGTCGAGGTCGTCGACCTCGCCCCCGAACACGCCCCGCACGGCCTCGCGCTGGACGCGGAGCGCGGCCGCCTGTACGTCACGGTGGAGGGCTCGGCGGACCGCCCCGGCGGCGTCGTCGTCATCGACACCCGGACCCGCCGCCCCCTCGGCAGGATCGGCACCGACGCCCCCGGCTCGCACTGGCTGGCCGTCGACGCGGCCGGGAGGACGGCGTACGTCGCCAACAAGGAGGCACCGTACGTCTCGGTCCTCGACCTCGAACGGCAGTGCCTCGCCGGACGGGTCGAGGTGCCGGGCAGCGAAGGAGTCGCCGTCTCGGCCGACGGCAGGTACGCCTTCGTCGCCGCGCCGCACGGTGGCTCCTTCGCGGCGGCGGGCGCGACTCCCCCTGGAATCAGGGTGATCGACACCGCGACGAGGGCCGTCGCCGACACCCTCCCCCTGGACAACGCCGCCATGCCCCTCCACCTCACCCCGACGGGCAAGCTCCTCGCGGGCGAGGTGGGCACGGAGCCCGACCCGGCCACCGGAGCCGGCCGCATGGCGCCCGGCCGCCTCACGGTCTTCGCCGCCGACACCCACAAGCGGCTCGGCGACGTCGAGGTGGGGCTCGTCCCGCTGACCATCACCTCGTCGCCCGACGGCCGGATCGCGTACGTGGCCTGCTACGCCTCGTCCACCGTCGAGATCGTCGACCTGGAGACCCTGCGGCCCCTGACGCGGCTGCGGCACCGGGCGCTCGGCGAATCGGGCGCGCACGGCCTGGCGTACGTCCCGCGGGAGTGAGCCACGTCCCGCGCCCGCCCGCGCCCCATCTGGCGCACCCCGCCCCACCCTGGACGGCGTCCCGAGCCGTGCCCCGCACCCGCACCCACACCCAAGAACCCGGAAAGGCCCCACCATGATCGTCATCACCGCCCCCACCAGCACCATCGGCCGTCAGCTCGTCGACGACCTGCTCGACCGCGGGGCGCCGCTGCGCCTCGTCGCCCGTGACCCCTCGCGGCTCGCCCCCGAGGTGCGTGCACGCGTCGAGGTGATCGAGGGCTCGCACGGCGACGCCGATGTCATCGACCGGGCGTGCGCGGGCGCCGACGCGGTCTTCTGGCTCGCGCCGGACGACGGGGACGCGCCCAGCGCCGAGACCGTCTACGTCGACTTCACCCGCCCCGCCACCGAGGCGTTCGCCCGCCATGGTGTGCGGCGAGTGGTGGCCATCACCGCGCTCGGCCGCGGCACGCCGCACGGGGACGACGCGGGCCTGGTCACGTCCTCCCTGGCGATGTGCGACCTGATCGCCGCCTCGGGCGTCGCCTTCCGGGCCGTGGCCTGCCCGTCGTTCATGCACAACCTGCTGCACCACGTCGGCTCGATCAACGAGCAGGACGCGTTCTTCATGATGATCGACCCGGACCTGAAGGCCCCCATGGTGGCGACCCGCGACATCGCCGCGACCGCGTCGAGGCTGCTGCGCGACGACACCTGGCACGGCTCCGGGCAGGTCGCCGTTCTCGGCCCCGAGGACCTGTCGCCCACCGACATGGCGCGGATCATCTCCGAGGTGATCGGCAGGGAGATCCACTACCGGCAGGTCCCGGGCCCGGCCCTCAAGGCACGCATGACCGGCATCGGCATGACCGACGCGATGGCGCAAGGCATGGTGGACATGTTCGAGGCCAAGAACCGCGGCCTCGACAACGCCGAGCCGCGCACCACGGAGTCCACCACCCCGACCACGTTCCGGCAGTGGTGCGAGGAGGTGCTGAGGCCCGCCCTGTCCAACTGAACGACCGCGCCCGGGCATGGGCGTACCAGGTGCCGCAGGGCGCGACGGACACCGGCAGCGGGTCGCCGTGGACCCCTTGCTATGGTGCGCCGATGTCAACGATCAGGAAGATCCAAGTGACCTTCGACTGCGCCGAACCCGAGCGCGTCGCCCGCTTCTGGTGCGAGGTGCTGGGGTACGTCGCACCGAAGCCTCCGGAGGGCTTCACGACGTGGGACGACTACCACCAGTCCCTGCCCCCGGAGCAGCGGGATTCCTGGTTCGCCTGCAGCGACCCGTCGGGCGTCGGCCCGCGCCTGTACTTCCAGCGCGTCCCCGAGGGCAAGGTCGCCAAGAACCGGGTGCACCTCGACGTGCGGGCGGGCACCGGGCTCGTGGGGGAGGAGCGCCTGGCCACCCTGGAGGCGGAGTGCGCGCGCCTGGTCGCGCTCGGGGCGGTGCGCGTGCGCCTGCTGCCCGCCGATGAGGAGAACGAGTCGTGCATCGTGATGCAGGACGTCGAGGGCAACGAGTTCTGCCTCGACTGACCGCCCGCCGAACGTAAGGTTGTTCGGACGGGCCGGGCAGTCTCCGAGAGCGCCTGGAGCAGACGGGAACCAGAGGGAAGCCGAGGGACCCGAGCAGAACAGGAAGGCGCTGTTTGATGACTGCCCACCGGTCGGGACCCGCGGTGCTGCCCCCGTCTCTGCGCCCGTGGCTCGGTCTGGTCGCGGCCCTGGCCGCGCTGGTGGTCGCCACGATCGGGGTCCTGTACGCCGGGCACGGCGAGTCCGGTGCGGTGGACCGGTGGATCATCGATCCCACGGCGGACAGCGTCCGGTCGCCGTGGCGGAACGTCGGTCTTGCCATCGACTTCTGGGGAGAGCCCGCCGGGGCGGCGCTCCTGGTCGTGGCCGCCGTGACGGGCTGTCTGCTCCTTCGCCACCCGCGCGCGGCGGTGCTCGTCGTGGTCGGCCCCGGCCTGACCGTGGTGACCACGACGCTGCTCAAGCACCTGGTGGGACGCACCATCCACGGCGCCGACAACCTGTCCTACCCGAGCGGGCACACCGGCTTCCTCACCGCGCTCGCCCTCGCTCTCGCGCTGCTCGCGACCGGCCTGCGCGGCCTCGGCGGGACGACCGGCACGGTCCTCGTGCTGGGCGCGGCGCTGGGCGCGGGCGCCGCCATGGGCTGGGCGCAGGTCGCCCTGGTGGCGCACTACCCGACCGACGTCCTCGGCGGCTGGTGCACCGCGCTGGTGGTGGTACCCGCGACCGCGTGGCTGGTCGACCGGGCGGCCGGCCGACTGGAGGACCGGCCGGCCGACGCCGATCAGCGGGCGCGCGGCTGACGCCCCCTCACGCCAGGCGGCGGAACACCGGCTTCACCGGCCGTCCGCCCAGCCAGGGGGTGGGATCCCCGGCGTCGAGCGCCTTGCGGTACACCGCACACGCCTGGGCCACCACGTCGACGGTGTGGTCGATGTCGGCGTCGTCGAGCGCGCTGCTCACCACGAACGACGGGGCGAGGACACCGCCCGCGAGGAGACGGCGCAGGAACAGGGTGCGGTACTCCTGCGACGGCCGCCGTTGCGCGTCGAGGGTGGCGAAGACCAGATTGCTGGCCCGGCCCCGGACGACGACGTGGTCGGCGACGCCCATGGCGGCCGCCGCGTCACGGACACCGGCGGCCAGCCGCTCGCCGAGGGCGTGCAGGCGCGCGGTGACGCCCTCCTCGACGTAGACGGTCTGCACGGCCATCGCCGCGGCCAGGGAGTGCGTCTCCGCGCCGTGCGTGGTGGACAGCAGGAACACCTGCTCGCCGGAGTGACGGAGGCCGCCCCGCTCCATCAGCTCGCGGCGTCCGGCGAGCGCGGAGACCGCGAACCCGTTGCCCAGCGCCTTGCCGAACGTGGAGAGGTCGGGCACGACGCCGTACAGGCCCTGCGCGCCCGCCTCCGACCAGCGGAAGCCGGTGATCATCTCGTCGAAGACCAGGACGCACCCGTGCCGGTCGGCCAGTTCGCGCAGTCCGGCGAGATACCCCGGCGCCGGCTCGGTGTGGGAGGCCGGTTCGAGGACGAGGCAGGCCACCTCGTCCCGGTACCGGGTCAGGAGCTCCTCCGTGGCGGCCAGGTCCCCGTACGGGAACGTCACGGTCAGCTCGTTGGTCTCCGCCGGAACGCCCGCGGACATCGGCGTCGTACCGATGAACCAGTCGTCGACGGAGAAGAACGGATGGTCGCCGCAGAGGGCGACCCGCGGGCGCCCGGTGACGGCGCGTGCGAGGCGCACCGCCGCGGTGGTGGCGTCGGAGCCGTTCTTCGCGAACTTCACCATCTCGGCGGTCGGCACGGTGGCCAGGAAGCGCTCCGCGGCCTCGACCTCCACGAGGGAGGGCCGCACGAAGTTGCTGCCGCGGTCGAGCTCGCGCCGCACCGCTTCGAGCACACGGGGGTGGGCGTGGCCGAGGCTGACGGACCGCAGTCCCGAGCCGTACTCGATGTAGCGGTTGCCGTCGACGTCCCACACATGGGCGCCCTGGCCGTGGCTGATGACCGGCGCCAGGCCCTCGGGGTACTGGTCGTCGCCCTTGGCGTACGTGTGCGCGCCGCCGGGGACCAGGGCGTGCAGCCGCTCGTTCGCCTGCCGTGACCGGGGCAGTCGGAACTCTTCGGTGTCCAAGCGGACTTCACCCTTCCATTCGCTTCAGGACCTCGGCGAGGCTCGGTGCCTCACGGTCCCGCTGGGATGTCGATGTGACCGGCAGCGGCCAGGGCACGGCCAGCTCCGGGTCGTCGAACGCGATCGTCACGTCCTCCGTGGGATCGTGCGGCCGGTCGATCCGGTACGAGGTGTCGGCGGTCTCGGTCAGCGCCTGGAAGCCGTGCGCGCACCCCGCCGGGATGTACAGGGACACCTGGGTGTCGCCGGACAGTTCGAAGGTGGCCACGTTGCGGTACGTCGGTGAGTTCGGCCGCAGGTCGACGACGACGTCGAAGACCTTCCCGTACGAGCACCGCACGAGCTTGGCCTCGCCCTCGCCGGAGCGCAGGTGCAGGCCGCGCAGCACGCCACGGACCGAGCGGGACAGGCTGTCCTGGAGGAAGGCGTCCGGGTCCAGGCCCACGGAGCGCACCACGTCGGCGTCGAAGGTGCGGCAGAAGAAGCCGCGCTCGTCGGCGTACGGCGTCGGCTCGAAGAGGTACGCGCCGGTGATCGACGGGACTTCGGTCGCTTTCATGGTGTCTCCCGCAGTGCGTGGGCGTGGGCGGCCGCCGGGAACAGGGCTGTGGCCAGGGCGGTGAACTGGTGCTGGAGGCGCTCGGCGGCGGCCCGGTTGCGCTCGGCGAGAGTCCGCCGCAGCTCCGCCGATCGTCGCTCCAGGTCCCGGAACTGTTCGAGGAGCCGGTCGGCGTCGACCTCGCGGGCCGGGTGGCAGTACGCGCCGAGCCCCCGCTCCGCCATGAGCGTGTCGCTCTTGGCCGCGTAGCTGAGCGCGAGCGTCGGCACGCCGACCTTCAGCGCGCAGACCAGGTTGTGGTAGCGGGTCGCCACCACGGTGTCGGCGGCCGCCATCTCCTTCATGAGGTCGGCGAGCGAGGCCGCCTTGGCCGCGGTGACCAGCGGCGAGTCCACCGCGTCGAGGATCGCGGCGACCACGGTGGCGTCGCACTCGTCGCCGGTGACGAGACGGACGGGCCTGCCGTCCTCGACCAGCGCACGGACGAAGCGCGTTGTCCCGTCGAGGTAGCGCCGGTGGATCTCCTCGGCCCGGGCGCGGTCGTCGTTGCCGCCGTGGAAGTCCATGACGCCGACGCACACCGGGCCGCCGCCGGACGAAGTCGACGGCGCGCTGGCCGACGGCGTCGGCAGGGCGAACGCGAGGTCCGGGTAGACCTCGTCGCGCGCGGTGTCCACGCCCATCTCCCGCATCGCGTCGCGGGACGGGGCGTCCCGGTAGGACCGGTACGCGGCGAGCCGTGCCGACCAGCGCACCAGGGCCCGGGTCGGCCGGTCGCCGATCGCGGCGGCGCCGACACCGACCAGCGCGACCCGCGTGCGGAGCAGCCGCCCGGACGCGCAGAGCAGGAACAGCGAGTACGGGAAGCCCCAGGGCCGCAGCGGCAGCGTGGCCTCCAGGACGCCCATGCCCGGCACGATCACCACATCGTGCCGGCGCACCCAGGCGGCGGTGCGGAAGACGTCGACGAGTTTGCCGACGCCCTTCCCCGCGATCGCCCCGGCCCGCGAGGCGGTGCGGTACTCCCCGCGGTACCAGTGCAGCCGCGTCGCGGGGATCCCGTACCGGGCCGCGACGACCTCGGGTCCGCCGCACAGCGCGTCCACGACGGCCTCCGGGTGGTCGGCGCGGAGATGGCCGAGGACGGCTTCGAGCGACCCGTCGTTGCCGAGGTTGCCGGAGCCGAGCAGGCCGAACACCCCGACGCGCACGGGGGTGTGGGGAACCGGTCTCACGCCTTCCGCCCCTCGCGTCCCGCGACGACGGCGTCGACGGACACCGTGAGCCGGGCCGGGTCGACCGGCGCGCGGTCCTCGACCCGCTCGCCCGCGCCCGGCCTGGCCCTGCTGGTCGCCCACGCGGCCAGGTGGCGGTAGCAGGCGCGCCGGTCGGCCGAGGACAGCGGCGCCCGCCGGATCGCCGAGACGAAGCCCCACACGTACTCGGCGAGCAGCCGGGGCGTCGGGTGCAGCGGGCCCGCGCGGCGCGGGTCCAGGTTGACGCAACGGGAGCGCTTGGAGGGGTTCGCCCGCTCGGCGCGGGTGGGGTGGTCGCGGCGGAAGTACATCAGCTCCGGCACCTGGTGGAACGCTCCGTGCAGGCCGATCTCGGCGACGAACGTGCGGTCCGCGTGGTGGTAGCTGTCGTGCGGCTTCACGCGGCGCAGGACGTCGGCCCGCATCACGCCGTAGAAGTCGTCGCCGCCGGGCTCGAACAGCATGCTGCGGAAGCGCTCCGGCGCGCGCGGCGAGTCGGTGGCGAGCGTGTACGCGTAGGGGACCTTCACCCGCCCCTCCTCGTCGATGACCGCCTGGTCGGCGTGCGCGAGGATCACGTCGGGACGCTCGTCGAGCGCCTGCACACAGCGCCGCAGCAGGTCCCGGGCGTACAGGTCGTCGTGCGACGCCCACTTGAACAGCTCGCCGCGGCACTGCGTGAACACGTAATTGTGGTTCGGGGCGGCGCCGATGTTCCGGGTCAGGCGCAGGTAGCGGATGCGCGGGTCCTTCTCGGCGTACCGGCGGCAGATGTCCTGGGTCCCGTCGGTCGAGGCGTTGTCGGAGATGACCAGCTCGAAGTCCTCGTAGGTCTGGCCGAGCAGGGCGTCGAGCGCCTCGGCGAGGTACTCCTCGCCGTTGTACACGGGCAGGCCGATGCTCAGCCGGGGTTGGGCGGTCATGAAGTCCTCACTTCGGGGATGGGATTGCGGTGGTGCTCGCGCAGCGCGGAGCGCAGCTGCAGCCACCAGACGGCGGAGCTGCAGAGGGTCGCCGCGGCGACGCCCCAGGCCGAGCCGACCGCGCCGCCCGCGGCCGCCCCGCCGAGCCCGCCGCCGACGTAGGCGGCGGAGGCGAACAGTTGGGCGCGCAGGCTGCGCCGGGCGGCGGCGAGGGCGCGCAGCCCGGCCGCGGCGCCGATGCCGAGGCCGGAGCCCGCGACCCCGAGCACGGCGGGCACGATGAGGTCGGACGCGGAGCCCCAGACGTCGCCGAGCGCGAGTTCGCCCGCCCGGTCGGGCACCAGGAGCAGCGCCACGCCCCAGAGCAGCGCGGCGGCGGCGAGGCCGCCGGACAGCAGGAGGCAGAACCTGGCCAGGCGGTGCGGGGCCTGCCGCAGCACCCGTGCCGCTTCGGGGACCGTGACGAGCGAGAGCCCCATCAGCAGGGCCAGGAACGGCCCGAGCAGCAGCTCGGCGCCCCTGACGACGCCGACCGCGCCGACCCCGACGATCGCGCCGAGCCCGTACGCCCGCAGCTGGGACGCCCCGCTGACGCCGACGTTCTCGACCAGGTAGCGGGAGCCGAGGTCGCGTTGCTCACGCAGCCACGCGCGCGCCCGGTCCGGCCGCGGCCGGATGCCGGACTGGAAGCAGCCGTACCCGGCGGCCACCGCGGCCGCCGCGCCCCAGGCGAGGACGAAGGCCTCCACGCTGCCCACGCGCGCGGCCATCAGCAGGGCCGGGACCAGCGCGAGGGCACCCAGGAGGTCGTTGACGCAGGCCTTCTTCCCGGTGCCCGCGGCGAAGAACGAGTACCGCCAGGCGTCCTGCAGAAGCAGCCCCGGCAGCACCACGCCGAGGGCGGCGAACGCGGGCCCCACCCGGCCGCCGAGGCCGAGGCCGACCACCAGGCACACCAGGCCGATGCCACCGCCGACGCAGAGCGCGGTACCGGACGACCGGGCCGCCGCCGCCCGCCAGGACGCGTCCGGCACGCCGCTGAAGCGCACCACCAGCGGGTCGGTGGCAAGGCCACGGGAGACACTGAGCACCACGCCGTACGTCACCCAGGCCAGGCTGAACACGCCGAACGCGGTCAGCCCGAGCGAGCGGGCCACATAGATCCCCACCGCGAAGTTGGTCATGCTGCAGACCGCCTGGTCGGCCAGGCCCCAGGAAAGGCGGCCCGCCATGGCCCGCTTGGCGGTCCGCTTCTCCTTCTCGGTGGTCATCGGTGTCATGCCTTGATCAGTCCGGCGGTGCCGAGGGCGTCGGCCGCGACGACGACGGTGTCGAACGGCAGGCCCGCCCGCTCCGCGACGTCGAGCAGACTGTGCTCGCCGTCGGAGAGGCTGAGCACCCACAGCATGGCCATCTGCGCCTGCTGCGCGTCGCTGCGCCCGCCGAGGGACTCGTACAACCCCCGCCGTCCCAGCTGCGGTTCGCCATACGGGCTGAGGTTGACGTACCGCCGGTTGCGGTCCAGGACGGCGAACGCCTCGCGGCAGACGGCGAGGGTGTCCGCCATCGCCTCCGGGGAGACGAAGTCCGGGTTGTCCGCCGAGGTGTGGTACTCGGGGTAGCCCGCGTACGGGGTCCTGCTGAGCGAGCCCACGCCGAGGTTGAACCCGGGCGAGCAGTACTGCCGCTCGTCGTAGCCGTACGGAGTGAACTCGGTGACGCGGTGCGGCCGTTCGGAGGCGGAAAGGACGTGCCGCAGGACCCGGTCGATCTCCGCGTCGCCGCGCCTGCTCTGCTTGTACGTCAGCTGCCCCGCATCGCCCGCGCAGGCCAGCACGAGCCCGTGCTTGACCTGGTCGATCCGCTCCTGGTTGCGGGCCAGCCAGGTGATCGCCCCGATGGTGCCGGGCGCGTAGACGAACCGGTAGGTGTAGTACGGCGTCTCCTCCGCGAGCGCCCGCGCCAGGAACGTCGCCACCGCGACGCCGGCCAGGTTGTCGTTGGCCAGCGACGGGTGGCAGACGTGGCAGGAGACGATCACCTCGTCCGGGACCTGCCCGGGGACCACGTGCTCGGCGTAGGTGAGGTGACCGTCCGCGAGCGTGGAGTCGACGCACACCTCGTAGTCGCCGTCGGGCAGCGCGTCCAGGGTGTCCTGGGCCAGGCAGAAGCCCCACTCCGGCTTGTAGTAGCTGGTGCGATACGGCACCAGGTCCGGCTGGTCGGGCAGGGTGTGCAGGTGTGCGCGCAGCTCGGACAGCGGCATCGTCCGCGCCACCGGCACGCTGTAGCCGAGCACGTGCAGGCTGGACGCCTGGAAGTCGACGACCCGGTTGCCGTCGCCGTCGGCGATGTACGCGTCGCGGATGTTCCACTCCTGCGGCACGGTCCAGTCGAGGACCTGCGTCCCGGTCGGCACCTCGTGCGTCTGGAGCGGCACGTACTCGCCGACGATGTCCAGGGTGGCGCGCACACCGTCGCCGGTGATGCTCCGGCACAGCGGATAGAGCCGCTCCACCAGAGCGTGCATCTGCGCGCCCGCCGACGTCATCGGCTCCACCGCAGGGTGTCGTCGACGGCCCCCGCCTCGGACGCCGCGCGCAGCACGGCGAGACGGGTGAAGCGCCGCTCGAAGTCCTCCCGGGTGAGACCGAACTTATGGTAGGCGTCGGCGAGTTCGAGCGCGCCCCGCTTCACCGTCCACTCGCAGTCGAAGCCGGGGATCGCGTCCCGGAACCGGGAGAAGTCCACGCGGTAGGACCGCGGGTCGGCGCCGGTCTCCCCGGTGATCACCACCTTCGAGCCGGACACCGCCTCGGCGACCTGCTCGGCGATCTCGGCGACCGTGACGTTGTTGACCTCGCTGCCGATGTTGAAGGCCCGGTCGTGCACCGCCTCGCGGGGCGCGCCGAGCGCCGCCGTGAAGGCCCGGGCGATGTCGGCGGCGTGCACGAGCGGGCGCCACGGGGTGCCGTCGGACATCACCAGGACCTCGCCGGACAGGAGCGCGTGGCCCACCAGGTTGTTCAGGACGATGTCGGCGCGGAGCCGGGGCGAGTAGCCGAAGGCGGTGGCGTTGCGCATGTACACGGGGCTGAAGTCGCCGTCGGCCAGGGCGTGCAGGTCGTCCTCGACGCGCACCTTGGACTCCGCGTACGGCGTGACCGGGCGCAGCGGGGCGTCCTCGGCCACCAGCTCGTCGCCGCCCGCGGCGCCGTAGACCGAGCAGGTGGACGCGTACAGGAAGCGCCGCACCCCGGCCTCGCGGGCCAGCCGGGCCAGGCGTACGGACGCGTGGTGGTTGATGTCGTAGGTGAGCTCCGGGGCGAGGGAGCCCAGCGGGTCGTTGGACAGCGCGGCCAGGTGGATCACGGCGTCCACCCCGGCCACGTGCTCGGCCGTGACGTCGCGCAGGTCCACCCCGGGGCTCGGCGGGTCCGCGGGGGCCGGGCCGAGGACGCAGTCGGCGAACAGGCCGGAGTCGAGGCCGACGACCTCGTGCCCGGCGGCCTCAAGGACCGGGGCCATGACGGTGCCCAGGTAGCCCTGGTGCCCGGTCAGCAGTACGCGCATGGTTCAGTTCCCCAGGTTCAGAGTGAGTTTGGTGACGGCGAACGCCTCGGCGTAGCGCGCGTGGCATTCGATGCCGCGGATCCGGGCGAGGCCGAGGAAGGCCTCCCGGTCGTACCAGGGCCGGTGCCGCTGCGAGGGGTAGTGCTCCTGCAGCAGCCGGACCTTCTGTTCGGCGACCTCCGGCGACAGCGGCTGGTACGCCGAGGGGCGGCCGAGGTCGCCGTCCCACTTGACGATCTCGTAGCCGAGGACCAGGTGGTCGCGGAACGCGGTGGTCATCAGCTGCGCCAGGCCGCGGTGGTCCTGGTGGGCGTCGTCGGTGCGCGGCGCGAGCACCAGGTCGGGCTCGGTGCGCATGCGCAGCTCCTCGACCGCGCCCTTGGCCTCCTCCCAGTGCGCGGGCATCCGGCCGTCGGGCAACTTGAGCACGGTCAGGCCCAGTTCGGCGTCCGGGCAGAAGGCGGCGAGCGCGGCCCGCTCCTCCTGCTCCCGCTCGCTGCCGCCTCCGGAGAGCACCAGCGCGTCGACGCGCAGGCCAGGCCGCGCCAGGCACATCGCGAGGAGCGTGCCGCCCGCGCCGATGGCGATGTCGTCGCAGTGCGCGCCCACCGCGACGATCCGGTCCAGGCGGCGCCCGGCCCCGAGCCTGATCACGCGCCCACCCCCACGCCGTCGCGCTCCCACACGGCCCACGGGCGGTCGCCCCGGGCGTAGGCGCCGTCGAGCGCGGCGCGCTCCTTGACGGTGTCGGTCGGCTTCCAGAAACCGCGGTGCTGGTGCGCCACGAGGCGTCCCTGCTTGGCCAGTCGCGCGCAGCCGTCGGCGACCAGGTCCCCGTTCTCCGGGATGTGGTCGAAGACCTCCTGGCGGAGCACGAAGTAGCCGCCGTTCTCCCACAGCGGCATGTCGCTCACCGCGGTGATGCCCCCCACCAGGCCGTCCTCGCCCAGCTCCACGCAGTGGAACGACGACTGCGGCGGCACCACCATCATCGACGCCCCCGCGTCACGCCGGGAGAACCGGTCGATCATCTCCGGCAGCGGCGCGTCGGTCAGCACGTCGGCGTAGTTGGCGAGGAACATCTCGTCGCCGTCCAGGTGGTGCCGCACCCGGCGCAGGCGTTCCCCGATGGGCGACTCGATGCCGGTCTGCGCGAACGTGATCGTCCAGTCGGCTATGTCGGTGGAGAGCAGCTCGGTTCTGCCGCCCCGCAGCACGAAGTCGTTGGACGTCGTCTCCTCGTAGTGGAGGAAGAAGTCCTTGATGTGGTGGGCCCCGTACCCGAGGCACAGGATGAACTCCTTGTGCCCGAAGTGCGCGTAGTAGCGCATGACGTGCCAGATCAGCGGTCGCGGGCCGACCATCGCCATGGGCTTGGGCACGTCGTCCGCGGCACCGCTGCGCATCCGCATCCCGTAACCGCCGCAGAACAGGACGACCTTCATGCTGTTACCTCTTTCGCGGGCACCTCGACGATGCTCAGTTCCGGGATGGGGAAGACAAGGCGGCCGCCCCAGTCGTGCACGAAGGACAGCTGCTCGACGAGTTCGTCCCGCAGGTTCCACGGCAGGACCAGGACGTAGTCGGGCTTGTCGGCGGCGATCTGCTCGGGCGGCAGGATCGGGACGCGGGTGCCGGGGGTGAACCTGCCGTGCTTGTAGGGGTTGCGGTCGACCGTGTACGCGAGCAGGTCGGGCCGGATGCCGCAGTGGTTGAGCAGGGTGTTGCCCTTGCCGGGGGCGCCGTAGCCGACGACCGTCTCGCCGCGCTCGGCCGCCGTGATGAGGAACTTCAGGAGGTCCCGGCGCACCTTGGCGACGCGGGCGGAGAACTCCGTGTACCCGGACAGCTCCTGGAGCCCGGCGGCCTTCTCGCGCGCGAGGACGTCCGCCACCCGCGGGGACGGCTCACCGGCCGACTCGGCGGGCCGGGCCCACAGCCGGATGGAGCCGCCGTGCGTCGGCAGCAACTCGACGTCCACGAGAGTGAGTCCACCGCTCGCGAGGGCCCGGATCGCGGACGCGACCGTGTAGTACTGGAAGTGCTCGTGGTAGATCGTGTCGTACTGGTTCTCCTCGATCAGGGTCAGCAGGTGCTGCACCTCGATGGAGACCCAGCCGTCGTCGGCGACCAGGGCGCGCAGGCCCTGCGTGAACCCGACCACGTCGGGGATGTGCGCGTACACGTTGTTGGCCACGACCAGGTCCGCCGGGCCGTGCTCGGCGCGGACGGCCTTGCCGGTGTCCGGGCTCAGGAACTCCGTGAGCGTCGGCACGCCCTTCTCCCGTGCCGAGGCACCGACGTTCACCGACGGCTCGATGCCGAGGCAGCGGATGTCCCGGTCCACCACGTGCTTCAGGAGATACCCGTCGTTGCTCGCCACCTCGACCACGAAGGAGTCGGGCCCGAGCCCCACCCGCGCCGCCGCGTCGGCGACGTACCGGCGCGCGTGCTCCACCCAGGAGGTCGAGAAGGACGAGAAGTACGCGTACTCCTTGAACGTGTCCTCCGGAGTGATCAGCGGCGGGATCTGCGCGAGCCAGCACTCGGTGCAGACCCGCAGGTGCAGCGGGTACGCCGGTTCGGGCCTGTCCAGCTGGTCCGCGGCGAGAAAGCTCTCGCACGGCGGCGTCGCCCCCAGGTCGACGACGCTCGCCAGCGCCTCCGAGCCGCAGAGTCGGCATCCTGTCATCTACTTCCCCCCATCTCTGCCCGCGCGGGAGCCCCGCGGCGAGTCAGCGTTTCCGTTCCGTGCCGGCGGCGTGCCGTGCCCGCCGCCGTACCGCCCCGCGATCGCGGTGCGGTACCCCTCCTCCAGGCGCTCCAGACCGACGGCCGGGCTGAAGTTCCGTTCGTAACGGCGCCGGGCCGCCTTCCCCATCTCCCGGTTGCGGTCCCGCCCCGCCGTGATCCGGCGGATGCGGGACGCGAGCGAGGAGGCGTCGCCGGGCTCGTGGAGCAGCCCGGTCACCCCGTCCTCGACGAGCTCGACGAAGGCGCCGTGACCGGCGGCGACGGCCGGGACCCCCGCCGCCATCGCCTCCGCCACGACCAGGCCGAACGTCTCCATCGCCATCGACGGCGCCACCACGGCGACCGACCGCGCGACGGTCTCCCGGCACTCCTCGGGGGAGCGCAGTCCGAGGTAGCGCACGTCATCGCGCCCCTTCGCCCAGTCGGCCACCTGCCGCTCCAGCGGCCCCGCCCCGGCGAGCACGAGCGGCACGCCCACCCCGCCGGACGCGGCGATCTCGTCCCACGCGGTCATGAGCAGCCCGACGCCCTTGGCCTCCGCGAGACGGCCGAGGAAGAGCACGTGCTCGCCGGGGCCCTCCCGGCGCGCTCCCGGGTCGGGCACGAAGTTGTGCTTCACCGCGAGCCGTTCGGCCGGCATGCCGGACCGCACCAGGACGTCGCGCTGTGCTGCGGAGATGCAGAAGAACCGCTCCACCCCGGACCACCACCGCCGCCGGTTCACCGCGAGGCTCACCGCGAGCGGCACCGTCGCGAGCCGCGAGTCGCGGTAGCAGCCGTGCCGGACGGCGGGCAGCGACACCTTCGACCCGACGCACTCGGTGCACGCCTTGCCGTCCCGGTGCAGCGTGCCGGGCGGGCAGACCTGCGTGTAGTTGTGCAGGGTCGCGACGACGGGTACCCCGGCGTCGGCGCAGGCCGCGATGACCGCGGGGGACAGGAGCGGGAAGACGTTGTGGACGTGCACCACGTCCGGCCGGTCGGCGCGCAGCCGGGCGGCGAGCTCTGAGCGCACCGCCGGGTTCCACGGCACGAGGAGCGGCACCGCGACCTTGCCGAGCAGGGAGCGGGCGGCGATGTCGTCGCTGCGCCGCTCGAACACGTCGACCCGGTGGCCGGCCGCGCGCAGCAGCCCCGCCTCCTCGTCGACGACCCTGTTCTCCCCGCTCGGCTGCGCCGAGGAGTATCGGTTGTGCACTACCAGTACGTGCATGTCAGGCATGCTCAAGGTCACCTCCTGGCCCATCGCGGGACACGTCGTCGGGGGACCGCGGTCGCGGCGAGCGGCGTGGCCGCGGCGGCGGGCAGGGCGAGCAGCGAGGCGGCCAGGCCCAGGTGCAGCAGATAGGGCGAGGCGTCGCCGAGTCCTGCCTCGGTGTACGAGGAGATCGCGCAGTAGCTGATCAGGAAGATCGCGCAGGCCCTCGGCACCGACGGCGGCCGCAGCAGCGCGACGCCGCCGAGGACGGCGATGAGCGTCGCCACGATGGTGATGCCGATCAGGCCCTGCTCGTGGTAGACGGCCAGCCAGCTGTTGTCGATGGGCAGCCCGCCGAACGACTTGTCGCTCAGGCCCACCCCGAACACCTTCTCCCCGGTCGTCCGGGGCTCCGCGAGGAGAGCGTCCCAGACCTTGGCCCGGCCGGTGAGGTTGGACAGGTTCTCCTGGGTCTGGCCGCGCAGGTACCAGGACTGCAGCGCGGAGCTGAACGCCACCGCCGCCACCGTGGCGATCAGCACCGTCCAGGCGAAGAAGCGGCGGGCGGCGGAGCTGGTCAGGACGAGTGAACTGATCGCGAGCACAAGGCCGATGAGCAGACCGAGCGTGGCCGTGCGGGTATGGGTCAGGGCGAGCAGTACGACGGACGGGACGATGATCACCACCGCGCTCGCCCTGTCGGCCGCGCGGCCGAGCAGGAGCAGCACGGTGAGCCCGATGATGACCGCCGCGTACTGTCCGATCTGCGGCGGCGTGAGCGGCCACAACGCGCCGACGAGACGCCCCCCGTAGTACTCGGGCATCGCCGTGCCCGGCGCGACGACCAGGCCCGCGGCCACCGTCACGAGCACCGCGAAGTACATCCGGATGTGGTACCGGACGAACGTCAGGTCGCCGTTCCACCAGCGGCTGAGCAGCCACAGCGTGCCGACGAAGAGCGCGAACCTGGCGCAGCGGAACAGCGCCCCGTAGCCGACCTCCAGGTTCGCGCTGGAGATGACGCTCGGCACGAGCAGCAGGGTGAGCAGGAACACGAAGGCGCTCGGCCGCACGCGCAGCCGCAGGTTGAGCGCGAGCGCCAGCGTGAACGCGGCGACCAGCGCCCCCATCGTGGCCATCTGGATGAGGGAGCGGGGCAGCGTGACGACGGTCTTCGCCCCGGCGGAGCCGAGCGTGTTGAGCGCGAGGAGCGCCCAGACGATCCCGACGGC
The DNA here is from genome assembly GCF_000716675.1 of Streptomyces alboflavus. Taxonomy (GTDB): domain Bacteria; phylum Actinomycetota; class Actinomycetes; order Streptomycetales; family Streptomycetaceae; genus Streptomyces; species Streptomyces alboflavus. The sequence continues at coordinate 16,960 of NZ_JNXT01000008.1, read as the reverse complement.
CTTCGGCGTGCCCGCGGGGCGCGCCTCGACGCCGGGCTGAGTGCCCGTCATGTCCGTTGCTCCGGGCGGGTGTCGGCGCAGCAGGTTCCCTCCCATCTCAACCACCGGCCCGGGGGTCGAAGGTGCTGCCCTCGTCCTGGCGGTACGGCGTGGCCTGCCACTGCCCGGAGTCGAGCGTCCCGTCCGTGTTGGCCGCGACAAAGCTCCACGGCCCGCGGTAGACGTTGTCGTGCCAGCGGTTGCGCTGCTTGTGGGTGATCGCCTCCGCGACCCGCTTGCCCTTGTACGGCGACCACTTGGGGTAGGTGCCGTAGTTCGCGAGGACCGCCATGCGGCCGCACTCCGCCGCGCACTTGACGACGGACTTCTTCAGGACGAAGCGGTTGTCGTGGATGTCCACGCGCTGCGTCTTCCAGCGGCAGTCGGAGTACAGCGGCGCTCTGCCGATCGCGGGCTGCTCACAGCGGTCGAGGTCCTTCACAAGGAGCGTGCAGTAGCCGGTCGAGGTGTTGGCCGGGCTGTTGCAGAACCGGTCGGAGTTCTCCCAGAGGGTGATCCCGGACCAGTTGTTCTCCAGGAGGTTCCGGTAGATCTCGATCTTGTTCGTACGGGCCCGGATCCGCGGCTCGCCGCCGGACTCGGACACGTAGATGGTCGCGTACGGGAAGTTGTCGCCCCGGTCGGCGTACTTGCGGCCCTCGACCCAGTTGTTGCGCCGGATCGTGTTGTTCCGGATGACGGCGTTGTAGCTGGTCTCGTACATGAGCGCCGCGCCGTCGTTGGCTTCGAGGACGTTGTTCTCGATGCGGAAGTCATTGTTGTTGTTGTCCGCCCACAACCCCGCTCCGCGGTTGTCGTGCACCCAGTTGCCGCGGATGTCGGCGCCGTCGACGGCCCAGAACTTGATGCCTCCGGTGCAGCCGCAACCCGGCTTCCGCTTCTCCCAGTTGTCGGTGTTGTTGCCCACGACCTCGTTGCCCTCGACCACCAGGCCCTTGATGGAGTCACCGGTCTTGTACGCGTTCATTCCGTACTGCCCGTTGGCGCGCAGGCAGCTGTCCCTGACCTCCTGGCGGGCGCCGGCCATCAGCCCGGCGCCGGAGTTGTACTGGATCTTCGCGTGCTCGATCACCCAGCCGTCGGCCATGTCGTGGTTGACCACGCCCTCGTTGTTCGGCGCGACGAAACGCTGCACGGTCAGATGGCGGATGGTGACGTCGCGGGCGCTGCCGCTGAACGCGTACTGGTTGATCTTCCGGCCGTCGAGCACCGCGCCCGGGGCGCCGAGGTAGCGGTTCCCCTTCTTGGCGACGACCTGGGCGTAGCGGTCGGGGTCGAGCCTGTGCTTGCCGGGGCGCAGCCAGAACGTGGTGTTCGGGGGGTTGCTCCTGGTCTTGGCGGCCAGGTCGCCGACCACCGCCGGGTCGACCGTCACCGCGCCCGCGGGAGCCTTCTCGGGCCCAGCCGCGGGCTCGGCGCACACCCGCGCCACGGCCGTGGAGTGTGCCCCGGACGTGGAGGGCCTGCCGGTCGGCTTCTGCGGGGCGTCCGGCGCACTCGTACAGCCGGTCGCCGCGAACAGGACCAGCGCCAGCGGTGCCGCGGGCAGGGCCCAGTGCCGCCACTTCGTCACCACGCGCCCCCTAGCCGCAGAACCTGAGCACGGTGGCGAACTCCGCCGACGACGCCGTGCCGTCGGTGAAGCCGGTGCCGACCAGCGTCGTTGCGGGTTCCTTGCGGCCGAAGCCGGGGGAGTACCAGCCGAGCGGGGGATCGCTCTCGCCGCGGTGCGCCCGCCAGTTCAGCTGCCCCGGCAGGTCGAGCACCGCGGAGCGCACCTCGCCCTCCCTGGTCCAGGTGAGCACCGCCCAGTTCCCCACCAGGTCCACGGCGATCGCCGGACCGAGGTGGAACGCAAGGCGCACGTCCCGGCGCGGACCGAGCGCGCCGAGGACCTCGTCGACCACCCGCAGCTCCTTGGCCGCGGCGACCAGCTCCACCCGGCGGCGGTGCACGGAGCGCTGGTAGCCGTCGTGCTCGGCGGACCACAGGGCCGTGCCGCCCGCGGAGACGTCGGCGGTGTCCGCGACCAGGACGCGGCTGCGGGCGTGCCGGGTCCACAGGAACGGGCCGCCGGAGACGGACTGGTCACTCCCGTCCAGCTCCAGGGTGTTGTGCGCGAGGGTCGACCGGAAGTACCGCCGCCACGCGGGCTGCCCGTGGTAGCAGTACGTCCCCGGGTCGGCGAGCACGTCGACCCCGTCGTGGCGGACCTCCAGGGACAGCGCGTCCGCGTGGCCGTGCGCGGCGATGGACAGGAACCCGTGCGGGCCGCCGTCGCAGCGGCACCAGATCTCCTCGGGGCCGCGCAGGATCGTCAGGCCCGCGTCGGCGAAGTGACCCGGTCGGCGGGCCGGACGGGTCACGGTCGGCGTGCTGCCCTTCTTCCCGTACGGCCGGAGCAGCGCGGCGAGCAGCGGGGTGCGCACGTCGGTGCCGGTGACCGCGGGCCACCAGTCGAGCCGCCCGAACACGGCCTCGCCGGTCGCGAGGAGCGAGCCCCAGCGGTCGGTGCCCCCGCCGTCCACGACCAGGCCGTGCCCGTCGTCCGCGTCGCCCTGGCGCGGCGGCCGTAACCGGTTGTCGACGACGGCCGCGAGCGCGTCGGTCATCCGAAGCAGCACGAGCCGGACGGACGAAGGCACCGGCACACCGGCGGCGTCCGCCTCGGCCACCGCGGCCAGACCGAGTTCGAGGACGAGCCCGTGGTACTCGGTGGCCAGCTCCCGGTTGAGGCCGGAGGGGAAGGTGTTGCCGCGCAGATGCCGTTCGAGCGACCGCAGCGCGCCGTCCCGCCAGCGCTCCGAGGTGGGGAACCACCCGAACGCGCAGGCCGCGGCGAACTGCCCGGCGGCCTCGGCGATGACGTGGTTGTTCGCCGATGACCCACGGCTGGGGAACGCGGCGAGCCAGCGCTGGTGGTGCCAGATCTGGTGGTGCGCCACCGGGTTGTCCTCGAACAGGTCGGCCGCGCCCGGCCAGCCGTCGAGCAGGCGGCGGACCCACACCCAGGAGAGCAGCCGGATGCCCAGCTCGATGCCGCTGATCCAGTGCACGCCCCGCAGCGGCGGGTTGGCCGCCCACCACGACCGCAGGTGCTCGGCCACGCGCTCGGCGTACCGCTCGTCGCCGGTGACCGCGTAGGCGGCCGCGAGCACGGTGAGGTACTGATGCCGGGACAGCTCCCAGATCTGCTTGATGTCACCGACCGCGTCCTCGTTGCGGTACGGCACGTCGAAGGCGTAGCCCCACGGCGCCCTGCGCCCGGTCTTCGGGTCGCTCCACCAGTCCGGGGCGACCAAGTCGTCGCGGACCACGCCGAAGTACTCGACGTGCCCGGCGAGCAGCCGGTCGGCCTCGGCGACGAGGCGCTTCGCGGCGTCCGGGGGCACCGCGGCGATGGTCCCGGCGGGCAGCACCGCGGTGAACCGGGCGCCGGTCACGGTCGGGCAGAGGGGCCGCGCGGAGCGCCACCGCCGCCTGCGCACCACGTCGCTCACCCGGCCGCCGATCTCCTGCGGCCCCATCCGGGACAAGCGCCGCAGGTACCAGCCCGCACTCATGCTCATCGCGGCCCCGCCAACGTCACCGGCGCTCCGCCGGCCAGGCCCGTCTGGACGGCGAGGGTGGCCGCCGTGGTGGCGACGAGGGACTCCAGCGGCACCGGCATCGGCCCACCGGTGCGCACGGCCTTGACGAACGCGGCCAGTTCGGCGTTCTGGCCCTTGTCCCTGGCCTTGGGAAGGCGCGAGCTGACCCACTTCTTCGGGCCGTGCACGGAGGCGCGGACGAAGTCGTCCAGCTTCAGGACCTTGCCGTCCGCGACGAGGTCCAGCGTCTCCTTGGGGAAGCTGGGCGCGCCCGTGGTGACGTAGCTGATGGTGGCGGTGGACCCGTCCGGGTACCGCAGCACGATCTGCAGGTCCTCGTTGCCGGCCGGGGCGAGGGCGTACACCGAGACCGGGTCGGCCCCGAGCAGCCAGCTCGCCGTGTCGATGAAGTGCCCGCCCTCGCCCGCGAACCGCGAGCCCTCGCTGCCCTGCTGGAGGTACCAGCTGCCGTGCTGGAGGCGGCCCGCGTTGACGAGGTAGCGCAGGCTCGCCGGACCGGTGCGGGCCCCGAACTGCCGCTTGGCCTCGCGAAGGAGCGGCGAGAACCGGCGGTTGAAGCCCACCTGGAGCCGGTCGTTGCCGGACTCCTCCACGGTCGCGAGCACACCCGCAAGCTCGTCCTCGGTCAGGGCCAGCGGCTTCTCCACGAACACGGCCTTGCCCGCGAGGAGCGCCTTGCGGGTCAGGTCGGCGTGCGAGCTGTGCCGGGTGACCACGAACACCGCGTCGATGGACTTGTCGCCGAGCACGGCGTCGAGGTCGGTGGTCGCCTCGGCGAAGCCGAACTTCCGCTTGGCGTTCGCCGCGGACAGCGCCGTCGTGGTGACGACGGTCGACAGCGTGACGCCGTCGCGCTCCGCGAGGTGCGGAAGCAGCATGGACGTCGCGTAGTTCCCGGCGCCGACGAACGCGAGGCGCACCGGACCCGCGGCGGAGCGGGCGGGCAGGGTGACCCCGCCGTTGCTCCGCACGTGCACCGCGGGCACCGTCACCGTGGGCGCGGCCGCCTCCGGGGTCTGCCCTGCCGCGGCCCGGTCGGTGCCGCCGGGGTAGCGGAACAGCACGGCCACGGCCTTGAGTTCGCCGTCCTTGAGGCGCTGGTAGGTCTCGACCGCGTCGTCGAAGTCGGCGACGTGCGAGACCAGCGGCTCCACGTCGACCCGGTCGCGGGCGACGAGGTCGAGGAAGCACGCCAGGTTGCGGCGCTCGGTCCAGCGCACGTAGCCGATCGGGTAGTCGCGGCCCTCCAGTTCGTACTCCGGGTCGTAGCGCCCGGGGCCGTAGCTGCGCGAGAACCGGACGTCGAGTTCCTTCTCGTAGTACGCGTTCCACGGCAGGTCGAGGCGGCACTTGCCGATGTCGACGACCCGGCCGCGGTCGCGGCACAGCTTGGCGGCCAGCTCGACGGGCTCGTTGCTGCCGCCGCCCGCGGCCAGGTACACCTGGTCCACGCCGTGACCGCCGGTGAGTTCGGCGACGGACGCCTCCACGGCCGCGGACGCGGGATCGCCGCAGGCCGCGGCGCCCAGGCGCTCGGCGAGGGCGCAGCGCTCCGGGTCGGGGTCGACGCCGACGACGCGGACGCCCGACGCGGTGAGGAGCTGCACGACCAGCTGGCCGATCAGGCCGAGGCCGATGACGAGGGCCACATCGCCGAGTTGGGGCTCGCCGCGGCGGACGCCCTGCATGGCGATCGAGCCGACGGTGCCGAAGGCCGCGTGCTGGGGCGCGAGGCCGTCCGGCACCGGGGCGTAGAGGTTCTTCGGCACCCAGTTCAGCTCGGCGTGCAGCGCGTGCTCGTTGCCCGCACAGGCCACCAGGTCACCGACGGCGACATCGTCGACGCCGTCCCCGACCTGCTCGACCACCCCGCACAGCGAGTAGCCGAGCGGCGTGTAGGAGTCCAGCTTGCCCATCACCTTGCGGTACGTGGCGGGCAGCCCGTTGGTGGCCACGCTCTGCATGACCTTGGCGACCTGGTCGGGCCGGGAGCGGGCCTTGCCCAGCATCGACATGCCGGCCTCGGACACCTTCATGAGCTCGGTCCCGGTGGATATCAGCGAGTAGGCGCTGCGCACCAGCACACCGCCCGGCTTGCACCCCGGCACCGGCACGTCGAGCACCGCGAGCTCGCCGCTCTTGTAGTTCTGCACAACCTGTTTCACCGGAGCTCCTATTTTTCTTCCACGTCGTCAGGCCGCTTGGCTCTGGCCGGAGCCAGAGGCAGCGCCGCGGTACCAGTACTCGAGGGTCAGCACGTGCCACAGATGCTTGGAGAAGTCCCGTTGCCCGGCGGCGTCCTCGGCGACCATGCGCGCCAGGGCGTCGCGGCGAAGGAGGCCGGAGCTGACGAGCACGCCGTCATGGATCACCTCGCGCACCAGCGGCGCGAGGTCCCGGCTCATCCAGGCCCGCAGCGGGGCGCTGAACAGGCCCTTGGGCCGGTACACGATCTCCCGGGGCAGGATCGAGGTGGCCGCCTCCTTGAGGACGGCCTTGCCCTGCCGCCCGACGATCTTCTGGTCGCCGGGCACCGCGAACGCCGCCTTGACCACCTCGACGTCCACGTACGGCACCCGCACCTCGGTGGACGCGGCCATGCTGGAGCGGTCCGTGTAGGTGAGGTTCAGGCCCGGCAGGAACATCCGGGCGTCGCCCAGGCACATGCGGTTCACGAAGTCGGCGGGGTCGTCGAGGTCGTTGTCCTCGTAGACGTCCGCGTGCTCGGTCAGCACGTCCTGGACCGTGCCCGCCAGGTCGGGATCGACCAGGGCGAGCAGCTCCTCCTGGTCGTACATGGTGTAGCTGCGCCGGAACGCCGTCTCCTCCGGCAGGTCGGCGAAGGACAGGAACCGCTTCGCGAACCGCACCGACCGGTACCCCCGGCGGGCCGAGGCGACCGGAAGGCGGTCCACGACCCCGGACACCCCGCGCCGCAGGGGCCGCGGCACCCGCTGGTAGCGCAGCGCGAGCACGTTGGCCAGGTGCTTGCGGTACCCGGCGAACAGCTCGTCCGCGCCCATCCCCGAGAGCATCACCTTGACCCCGGCCTCCCGGGCGGCCGAGCAGATCAGGAACGTGTTGATCGCCGCGGGGTCGCCGATGGGCTCGTCCAGGTGGTACGTCATCTGCGGCAGCAGGTCGAGCACGTTCGGGGCGATCTCGATCTCGTGCAGGTCGACGCCGAACCGCTCGGCCACCTTCCTGGCGTAGCGCAGGTCGTCCGGCATCGCCTCGAACTTGGCGTCCTCGGCGCGGAACCCGATCGTGTACGCGGAGATCCCCGGCTGGTGGCGGGCCGCGAGGGCGGTCAGATAGCTGGAGTCCAGGCCGCCGGAGAGGAACGTCGCCACGGGCACGTCGGACAGCAGGTGCTGCCGCGTCGACTCCTCGACGACGGCCGCCAGGTCCGGTTTCTCACCGCTGCGCGCCCGCTCCCTGCCCTCGGCGGCGACGTCCTTGAGGTGCCAGTACCGGCCGCGCTCCACCTGACCGTCCGCCCGGCACCTCAGCCAGCTCCCCGGCGGCAGCTTCTCCGCCTCACGGAACGCACACCGGGAGTCCGGCACCCAGTAATAGAGGAGCGAGGCCACCAGCGCCCCTTGGTCCACCTCCAGGGACCCGCCGGTCACCGCGGCGAGCGCCTTCAGTTCGGAGGCGAACACCAGGCCCCCGCCCCGCCGGAGCAGGAACAGCGGCTTGATGCCGAGCTGGTCGCGGGCGAGCACCAGCTCTCCGGTGCGCTCGTCGAAGATCCCGAACGCGAACATCCCGCGCAGCCGGGGCAGACAGTCCGTGCCCCAGCGCCGCCACGCCTCCAGGACCACCTCGGTGTCGGAGGTCCCGCGGAAGCGCACCCCGGACGCCGCCAACTCCGCCCGCAGCTCGGGTGCGTTGTACAGCTCGCCGTTGTACGTCAGGGCGAGGCCGCCCGAGACCATCGGCTGGGCGCCGGTCTCGGACAGGTCGATGATGGCGAGGCGGCGGTGTCCGAGGTGCACCTCGCCGTCTCCGGCGCGGTGGTTGTACCGGCCCGCGCCGTCCGGACCGCGGTGGGCGAGGGTCTCGGTCAGCCGGTCGGTCACGGCCTTGCCGTCCGGCCATCGGTAAGTGCCTGCGATGCCACACATGTGCTACCGCGCCTCCTGGTCGCTGTTCGCTGCTCGCGCGGCCGGTACCGGCGGTCGCTCCGTCCGTGGCGGACCGTCCCCCACTGCCTGGACGGCGTGCGCGGTACCCCCGCCGTTCGGCCGGGTCATCCGCCTGAAAGGGCCGCGCAGCGCGGTGTGCAGCCCGTCCCACAGGGTGCCGTCGGTCCGGTCCCGCGGATCGGGGTCGATCAGCACCACGCCGATCACCGGGATGTCCAGGTCGGCGAGTTGCCGTGCCACGGTGTGCAGCCACGCGGCGCTGCCGTGCCCGGCCCGCACGACGAGCACGGTCCGGCTGCCCAGGAACCGGAGGTCGGTCCAGGCCGTGCCGGGCGCGACCGAGCCGACGCCGAGCCGCCGCGTCTGCTGCGGCACGGACGCGGTGTCCTCGCCGGCGACGACGTCCGGGTCTCCCGGCTCCTGATGGCGGCCCGCGAGCTGCGCCCCGGGCAGACCGTCGACGATGACGACCGGCCCCTCGGCCGCCAGCGCCCTGGCGACGTCCAGGGCGATGACGCTCGTGGTGCGCGCACAGCCCAGCTCCAGGAGCGACACCGGTTCCGCGGAGCCGCGCACGGTGCGGGCCAGGGACGTGGTGAGTCTCGACCGCGCGGCCCGGGTCCGGCGGAGCTGCCACAGCCGGGCCGAACGGCGCGGCAGCCGGGGCAGTTCCGCGATGACCGAGGCGCCCAGGTTCGCCGCGATCTGGCGGCGCAGCACGGGACGGTCCGCGACCACCGTGCCGACCGCGGCCACCGCGATGCCGAGGACGAGCCCGAGGACGAGCCCGATCCCGGCACTGGTGACGGCGGCCTTGGGCAGGGAGTGCGGCACCGCGCGCGGCGCGTCCACGATCTGTGTCCCCGCGATGAGCCGGGGCGTGCCCACGCGGGCCTCCTCGGCGCGCTGGGCGAAGTCGGCGATCCGCGAGTTCAGCTCGGCCCTGCGGGCGAAGAGCGACTCGATGCTGGCCGACTCCTTCGAGTCGCTCTCCGGATCCCGGTCCCCGATCGCCTCGTTGACCTTGGCCAGCTCGTCCCGCATCCGCTCACGCTGGTCGAGCAGGGCCTTGGCCTCGGCCTTCGCGGTCTCCCGCATCCGCCGCACATGGTCGGCGACGAACGCGTCGGCGAGCGCCTTGGCCCGGGCCACCGCCTTCTCCTCGGTGTCGGCCGTGACGTCGATCCGCATCAGGTTGTTGGTGATGCCCGTGCCCCGGTAGTCCCGCATGAAGTCCTCGGGCTTCTCCGGGGACTTGAGGGCCTGGAGGGCCTTGCTCGCGATCAGGGTGGTCTTGAGCAGCTCCACGTCGGTGCGGATCAGCGTGCCGGTGTCGTTCGGCTGGTCCTCCTGGTGCGCGACGAGCACCTTGGTCGCCGCCGTCGGCGGCGGCGGTCGCAGGACGGCGAACGCCGCGCCGAGCACGAACCCGAGCAGCGCGAGGGAGCACCAGAGGCGACGGCGCCTGCGCACCGCCACCACCAGCGCCTGCAGGTCGAGGAGCGGAGTGGAGGCCGACGACTCCGATGTCGTACTCGTGGTCACCCGGAGCCTCCCGTCGCCTGACCGCGCGCCGCGAGCGCCGGGGCGGCGCTCGGTGCGGGACGACCGGCGGAGCGCGCCGGACGGTCCTGGACCGCACCGGCGACGACGACGCCGACGACCTCGTGCCTGCCGTCCGCACACGCCTCGGCGATGCCGCCGAGTTCGCCCGCGGTCCAGCTGCCGGTGCTGAGCACGACCAGGGCACCCGACTCGGTGTCGCGGTCCGGCACCGTCGGCCGCTCCACGGAGACGTCCACCACGCGCAGCATCGGGTCGCCCTTGGCCTCGGCGACGAGCTGATCGGCGGCCCGGCGGGCGATCTCGTCGCCGTCCGGTACGACCACGAGCAGCCGCCGGGGTGCGAGGAGCTTCTCGCGGAGGCGGGCGCACACCCGCCGGTATCTGATCCGTCTGCCGGCCTCGTCGCCGGACCGTCTCGGCGCCGGCAGGTCCCACCGGGTGTCGAGGCCGAGCACCTGGCGGATCCGGGCCCGGGGGCCACCGCTCCGGGGCCGCTGCGCGGTCCGGTCTCCCGGCACGTCGACGGCACCGAGGACGGCGGATCTCAGCGCCGACGCGATCTCCGCCTCGCCGCGCAGCCGACGGTTGCTCCGTGCGGCGGCGAGATGGCCGATGACCGCGACCAGGAAGAACAGCAGGGCCCCCGCGACGACGAACTGCGTTCTCGTCGGCGGCGCCTCGCTGGTCGGCCGGGCCGCCGGGCCCATGACGACCATGCCGGCCTTGTCGGTCGCCCGGTCGGACTCGTCCAGTTTCTTCATGGCTTCCTGCAGCGCGGTGCGCAGCTTCTCCAGTTCGGTGCGGGCCTGCACGCTCTCCACGGTCTGCCCCGGGTCGGCGGCGTCGGCCAGGTCGCTGATGCGGCGGTTGGTCTCGGTCACCTTCTGCCGCAGGGCCTCGGGTCCCGTGGCCGCGTCGGATTGGTCGTCGTCGCCCGCGATCCGCGCGGCGAAGCCCACGAACTGCTCCGCCATCCGGTCGGAGAGCTGTTGCGCGCGCCGCGGGCTCTCGGCCGTACCCGAGATCTTGATGATGTTGCCGTCGGAGGCCTTGGCGCTCACCTGACCCCGCAGCTCGCCGCCGCTGACGCCCTTCCAGCGGAGCGTGGCGGCCGCGCGGTCGACCACGGCCGAACTCGTCGCGATCTCCGCCTGGGTCAGCAGCTCGCGCTCCTCCCACTGCCCCGGCAGCAGGACCGACGCCGAAGCGGTGTACTTCGGCGGGAACAGCAGTGAGACGCCGAAGCCGAAGAGCGCGCCTGTCACGGCGACGATGGCGAGGAGCCGCCACCGCCGACGGAAGATCCGCCCGATCGTCACCAGGCGTATTGCTTCTTCACTCAACTGCGCTGCCTCTTCCCTGTGCTGATCGGGGAGCGGGCCGACACCGCGGCGCGGTCACGGCAGGCAGCGGCGTAGGCGGCGAGCAGCGACACTTGCGAGTTGCGCCAGGACAGCTCCCCGTTGATCCGTTCCTGGCCGATCTTGCCCATGCGGGCGCGCAGCTCCGGATCGTCGAGGAGCTGCGCGACGAGCCCGGCGAACCGGGCCTCGTCGTTGGCGGGCGCGTAGACGGCGGCCTCCCCGGCGGAGACGCGGGCCTCCCGGAGGTCGAACGAGACGATCGGACGGCCCATCGCCATGTACTCGAGGACCTTGTTCATCGTCGACACGTCGTTGAGCGGATTGTGCGGGTCGGGGGAGAGGCACACATCCGCCGTGGACAGGTAGCGCACCAGATCGGCGTCCGGGATGCGCCCGGTGAACTGCACCTGGTCGTCGAGCCCGAGCTGCCGCGACAGCTCCACCATCGAGTCGAAGGCGTCGCCGGAGCCGACGAACACCGCGTGCCAGTCGGTCCGCCCGACCTCGTCGCGCAGCTTCGCGAGGGCCCGCAGGGCGTAGTCGACGCCGTCCTGCGGTCCCATCACGCCCAGATAGCACAGCAGATGGGGCTTGCCGCGCTTCAACTCCGGCTCGGGCGGCACCGGTTGGAACCGCTCGACGGCGGGCGCGCTGCGCACCACGAAGACGTCCTCGGGTCTCTTGCCGCCCCGGCTCACCGCGACATCCCGGTAGCTCTCGTTCGTGGCGATCACGATGTCCGCGGCCCGGTAGGTCAGCCGCTCCAGGGCGCACACGGCGCGGTAGAGCAGATCCTTGCCGCGGTCGAACCGGGACAGGTACAGCTCGGGCACCAGGTCGTGCTGGTCGAAGACGAACCGCGCGCCGCGCCGCGTCAGCCACCGCGCGGGCAGGAACAACAGGTCCGGCGGATTGCAGGCGTGCACCACGTGGACCGGACCGACCTTCCGGGCGAGCCGGTACGTGTGCCACAGCGCCGAGCCGTACTCCCGCAGATACCCGGCCGGGCCCCCGGTGGCCGCGCGCAACGGGTAACGGTGGATCCGCACCCCGTCGATCACCGCCTCCGGCTCCGTGTCCCGCTTCTCCCCCCGCGGGCAGATGACGTGCACCGTCCAGCCCGCGTCGCGCAGTGTCGTGCACTCCTGCCACACCCGCCGGTCGAAGGGCACCGACAGGTTCTCCACCAAGATCAGCGCGCGCCGGTTTCGCCGGTCGCGGCGTGTTGCGTCACCAAGCAAGGCCCACGTACCCAGGTTCGGCCCGGCGCGCGTCGGCGTCGGGAAGGTGGATGAGGTCGACGATCACCGGCTCCGCGCCATGCGGCAGCGCCGCGAGGACGGCCGGGTCCCTGGTCCCGACGAGGCACACGTCGGCGTGTGCGAGGACCTCCTCGACGGAGTCCGCGAGCAGCTGCCCGAGGTGCGGGAGCCGGGTCTCGATGTACTCGCGGTTCGCGCCGAGGAGCCGCGACAGGCTCACGTTGGCGTCGTAGATCCGCAGGTCGTACCCCTTGCCGAAGAGACGTTCCGCCAGCTCGACGAGCGGGCTCTCGCGGAGGTCGTCGGTGCCGGGCTTGAAGGAGAGACCGAACAGGCCGACCCGGCGCTTGCCGGTGCGCTCGACGAGGTCCACCGCACGCTGCAGATGGTCGGCGTTGGACGGCAGCACATGGGCGAGGATGGGCACCGAGACGTCGGCCCGCTGCGCCGCGTGCACCAGGCTGCGCAGGTCCTTGGGCAGGCAGGAGCCGCCGAAGGCGAAGCCGGGCCGCAGATAGGCGGGACTGATGTTCAGCTTGCGGTCGGCCAGGAAGACGTCCATCACCTGGTGCGAGTCCACGCCGAGCGCCTGGCACACCGCGCCCAGCTCGTTCGCGAAGCCGATCTTGAGGCCGTGGAACGCGTTGTCCGCGTACTTGATCGCCTCCGCCGCCGGGACCGGCACCCGGAACACCTCGCCGGGCAGCCCCTCGTACAACGCCGCCACCACATCGCCGCTGGCCGCGTCGAGTTCGCCGATGACGGTCTTCGGCGGGTCGAAGAAGTCCCGCACACTCGTGCCCTCGCGCAGGAACTCCGGGTTCACCGCGACCCCGATGTCCACCCCCGCCGTGCCGCCGAGGAACTTCTCCAGGATCGGCACGAGCAGGTTCAGGCAGGTGCCCGGGAGCATGGTGGAGCGGAACACGACGGTGTGCCGCCCGCCCCGCTCGGCCACCGCGGCACCGATCTGCTCGGTGACGCGCTCCAAGTAGGCGGTGCACAGGCTGCCGTTGGGCTCCGACGGCGTGCCCACACAGACGAGGGAAACGTCACTGCCCATGACCGCCTCGCGGACGTCGGTGGTGGCGCGCAGCTTGCCTGCCCCCACGACCTCGGCGACGAGCTCGCCGATCCGCTCCTCGACGACGGGTGCCTTGCCGTCGTTCACCATGTCGACCTTCACCGGGTTCACATCGACGCCGATCACGTCGTGACCCAGACTGGCCAGGCACGCGGCCGACACACAGCCCACGTAGCCGAGCCCTAAGACACTGACTCTCATCACCCGTTCCTCCCCCCAGGCACGCCCTTCCGGCCTGCCATGTCGTTCGCCGGTCGGACGACGCCCCCCGGGTATCAATAGGCCCCCTGTCCCTGGAGCACCGCACGCAGCGTCTTCCACAAGATCACTGTGTCCAGGGCGAGCGACCAGTCCTCCACGTACCGCAGATCGAGCCGCACGGCCTCCTCCCACGGCAGGTCGCTGCGTCCGCTGATCTGCCACAGGCCGGTGAGGCCGGGCTTGACCAGCAGGCGCCGCCGGATGTCCGGGCCGTACGCCGCGGACTCCTCCGGCAGCGGGGGCCGCGGACCGACGAGCGACATCGATCCGGTGAGTACGTTGAAAAGCTGCGGGAGTTCGTCGATCGAGTACCGCCGGAGCACCGCTCCCACCCGGGTCACCCGCGGATCCCGGCGGAGCTTGAACAACAGGCCCGCGCCCTCATTGAGTTCGGCGAGCGCGGCCCGCGCCCCGTCGGCCCCGGTGACCATCGTGCGGAACTTGTAGATGGTGAACTCGCGGCCGTCCTTGCCGACCCGGCGCTGGCGGTAGAACGCCCCGCCCCGGCTGTCCGCGAGGACGAGCAGTCCGACGAACACCATCAGCGGCGCGAACAGGACAAGGAGGATCACCGCGCTCATCCGGTCGACGACCGCCTTGACCGCCCGCCGGCCCCCGGTGAAGGTCGGCATGCTGACCCGCAGGAGCGGGATGCCGAGCACCGCGTCGACGTGCAGCCGGGGCCCGGCCACCTCCATCAGGACGGGGGCCACGACCATGTCGGCGTCGCTGCCCTCGAGGTTCCAGGCGAGGCGCTGCAGCCGGTCCGGTGACCAGTGCGGGTCCGGGGTGACCGCGACGACGCGGTAGCCGTCGCGGCGGACATGGCCCGCGACGTCCGACAGTTCGCCGACGACCGGCACCCCGTCCAGATGGTCACCGTCGAGCCCGTGACCGTCGGTCGTGCACACCGCCTCCACACGCCAGCCGAGGTGCGGGAACTTGCGGGCCCTGCTGATCAGATCGCGCACGGTGGCCGGGCTCCCGGCGGCGAGCACCGGTCTCAGGCACCGCCCCTCCTTGCGCTGTTTGTGCAGCCACAGGCGCAGCACATAGCGCGCGGTCATGGTGACGAGCGCGATCGCGGGGATCGCGACGAAGATCCAGAGTTTGATGTTGCGCGAGGTGAGGGCGATCCCGCCGAGGGCCAGTACGACAGCCGCGGTGAACAGGGACCGTCCGAGCCGGCGGAACTCCTCGGCTCCCTGACCGAGTACGGCCGGGGCCCACGATCGGCTCACACCGAGCGACCCGAGGATCAGCAACTCGGTGCCGAAGGCGAGAAACGCCCAGTTCTCATGCCAGTTGGCCGCGTCCCGGACCCCGAAGAAGCCCCCGATCGCCGCCACCACGAAGGCGGTGGACACCGTGTCGCTGGTGATCACGGCGCGGCGGTACCGCTGCTCCCAATCACTCGCGGGCTGGCTGCTTGCCCCGTTCGTCAGACGCCCGCGCGTCGACGGAAACGGGTTGACTAATTCCCCCTGCTGCACAGAACCCCCCCAGGTTGCGCCAGTGGCTCGACGTGTTGCCTGCTCCCCTGTTCATCCCCCCGGGAGGTCTCGCCCCCGGCGCCGCGCTGTTCCTCGCCGCAGGAGGCCCCCGCCTCCCGCGCATGACAAATCCGGCTGCCTCAGCGTTACGTGAACAACTCACCCCGACGGCACGGGAGTTGTGGCCCCTGCCGTACTTCCGAGACGTGCCGGGCCCGTCGAAACCCCGGGTGCTCCCCGCACCCGGGCCCCCCTGTCGGGCCCCGATATCTGACCGCCCCCGGCCTGGCACCGGGGACGCTACTGCTGGCTGTGCATGGCGCCGGATCCATAGATCATTAACGGTCGCTTCGTCTCCGAACAGCTGAAGCACGGTCAATTTAGACCATGGGGGTCAGGTTGTAGAGGGGGTGTGTGCAATTCGTGCCCAAGCTTTGAGAAGGGATTCACCAGCAGGTGACCCGTCGCGGGTGCCTGTACGACGAAGTCATGCCGTGTGACCTGTGGTGATGGGGAATCTCCCGGCTGGTGGCACCAGTGATTTCAAGCCGTCAGGACACACTTAACTTGACCGATCCCAGAGCCTGTTGGCCCGATCGGACGGGGGTGTGGTGGTGGCACGCGAAGGCGTGTTCGACCTGGGGCGGAGGTGGCGTGGACGGCCGGGAGGGGCCGCCGCCGTGGTGACGGCGACGGCCCCTCCCGGAGAACGCGTGGGGTCGGTGGCCGGCTACCCCTTCAGATGACGGTTGATGACCGCGCAGATCTCAGCGCCGGGCCGCGGTTCATGCAGGTCGACGTGTGTCGCCTGGATGTCGTACGTGTGCAGGGGCCCCTCGACATGGGGCTCCCAGAGCGGTGCGTACGACTCGTCGCTGTTGAGGGTCGCGTTGAAGAACAGCGTGACCCCGCGGTAGCCGCTCGGCTGAGTGAACTCCCCTGCCATACGGGTGTGTTCGATCAGGATCGTGGCGCCGTTCTCGATCAGCTGCTCGCGGTCGGCGTCATGGTCGGCACCCGAGGACACCAGGTAGTCCCTGATGCCGTCGCGTGCCGAGGACGTGTCCTGCGCTTCCTGTCGGGCGAACCAGTGGCTGGGAACGGAGTCGAGGACGGCCAGCAACGGGACCTCATGGCCCCGACGTTGGAGCTCCACGGCGATGGCGTGCCCGATGGTCCCACCGATGGAGTGTCCGACCAGGTGGAAGGGCCCGTCCGGCTGGACGCTGAGGATCTGCTCGACGTAGTCGGTGACCATCGCCGCCATGGACTCCGGCAGCGGGGTCCCGTCGAAGCCCCTGGCCTGGATGCCGTAGACAGGCCGCTCGCCCAGGCGGGCGGCCATGCCCAAGTAGGGCCAGCACAGCCCGAGGCCCGGATGGATGAACCAGACGGGCGCTCCGCTGCCGCCACCCCGCAGCGGCAGCACCACCCCGAAGGGATCTGTGTGGCCCTCGAGTTCAGCACCCGAGAGGTGTCGAGCCAGTCCCGCCACGGTCGGGGACTCGAACACCACCCGCATCGGCATGTCCACCATGAGCACCGCGCGGATGCTGCTCACCAGGCGGATCGCGAGGAGTGAGTTGCCGCCCAGGTCGAAGAAGTCGTCGTCGACGCCGACCTGGTCGACGGCGAGCACGCCGGCGAAGACACCGGCCAGAATCTCCTCCTGGGGGGTGCCGGGAGCGCGGTACGCGGTCGCGGCGGCGAACTCGGGCCGCGGCAGGGCCTCGTGGTCCACTTTCCCGTTCGCGGTCAACGGGACCTGCGCCAGGGGCAGATACGCGGACGGCAGCATGTGGTCGGGGAGGCGGTCTGCGAGGTAGGTGCGTAGTTGTGTGGGGGTGGGTTCGTTGGCGGTGGGGTCGGTGGGTATGACGTAGGCGATGAGGTGGTTGGTGGAGTGGGTGTCGGTGTGGGTGGTGACGAGTGCTTGGGCGATGGCGTGGTGGTGGGTGAGGGCGGTTTCGATTTCGGCGGGTTCGATGCGGAAGCCGCGGATTTTGACTTGGGTGTCGGTGCGGCCGTGGTAGGTGAGGTGGCCTTGTGGTGTCCAGGTGGCGATGTCGCCGGTGCGGTACATGCGTTCGCCGGGTGTGCCGTGGGGG
>NZ_JNXT01000007.1 GCF_000716675.1 Streptomyces alboflavus | reverse complement strand
CCGCCCTCCCCGCCCCCCAGCCCGTCCCCCTCATCCGCAGCCACCCCGGAGCCCGTTCACGCCTCGGCCGCGTCCCTCGCCGCGCACCGCGCTTTCGCTCCTACTTCTCCATACACCGCTCAGCCCCAACAGGTTCCATCCCCCAGCACACCAATTCCGGCACCGCTCGCGGAACTTCAGCCAAGGGGCCGCGCCCAGCGCCGCCACGCCGCGGCCGCCGCACGCGCACCGCGCCCCGGTCCGCCCGTGAAGGTGGCCCTGCCGATGCTGCTGGCCGCGCTGGCGTGCTTCGCCGTGGGTTTCTGGGCCCTCACCCGCATCTGACGGACCGTAGAAAGACCGCGCGACCAGACGGAACGAATTGCCGGGACGGCCAGGAGCGCCAGGAGCGACCGAGCAGGACACAGATCCATCAGGACACAGGTCAGCCGGGCGCAGATCAGCCGGACGCCCCATCAAGCCGGACACAGGTCCCCAGCCGATACCGGATCAAACCGGTCCCGGACCAAACCGATCCCAGACCAAACCGATCCCAGACCAAGCCGATCCCGGATCAAGCCGAGATCCGCCCGAGCCGCCGCCGCGACACGGCCCGCCACACCCCCAGAACGGCGAGCAGCACGGTCCCCGTGCCGATCCCCGCCGCCGCGAGCGCCTTCATGGCCATATCGCCCTCGGAAGCGGCCGCAGAGCCGTCGGGGCCGGGCTCGCGCCGGGCGGAGCCACCCCCTCCGGCGCCGTTCCGCGCCGCGGCCTCGTCGCGCTCCGTGACGCCGAAGCCGTCCGCGGGGCGCGGCGCCCCGGCGTACGCGGGCGCCGGCCGCCGCTCACCGGCGACACCCACGCGCAGGGTCAGCCCCGTCTCATCCGCACCGAACCGCTTGCCGACGTCCGGGTGCAGGTGGACCGCGAGGTAGTACCAGCCGGCGAACCGCATCCCGGAGGTCCGGTCGAAGGGCGCGTAACGATTCTCGTAGGAGACCGGCGGCAGCGGGGACAGGGCCATGGACTTCTGGCGGCCGTCGTACGGGACGTCGGAGTCCGCGACGGGCCCGCGCACCGGGTTGAACAGCTCCATGATCAGCGCGGACGTCACGAAGTCGCCGCTCCGGGTGCCGCTGCCGAGTTCCAGGGTGACGGAGAGGCGCTGTCCCCAGTCGACGGGCACCCGGTAGAACCGCGTCTGCCCGGCCCGGACGCGGTCGCCCCACACGCCCTTGCCCAGCGCCCTGGCCGTACCGAAGCTGCTGCCGCCCGCGCGAGGCATCGGTGCCCCGGCGGGAGGCTGCTGCTGCGGGGTGGAGTCCGTGTCCTGCGGCGGGGCGGTCGAGCCCGCCTTGGCCAGGGCAGGCTCGGAGGCGACGTACAGCTCCAGATCCCAGTCCTCCGTAGCGGACGGTTTCTCCGGGGTGGACGACACCGGGGACCTGGAGTCGGTGGTCCGCTCGACCACTACGTAGTACGTCCCGGCGGTCTGGCACTTCTTCTGGTCCGCCGCGACCTGCCGCTTCGCCGAGGCGGTGAGCGGCCGCGGGCTCTGCGAGGAGCCGATCCGCGCGGACCCCAGGTCGCAGGTGAAGCCACCGGCGTCCTGCAGGGACACCTTGATGCCGTCGGCGAAGACGACCCGGCCGCGCGGGCCGGGCAGGGCGGTCACGGAGACGTACGCGCTGTCCTTGGCGCCGAGTTCGAGCCGGTAGTAGAGCTCGCCGCCGGCGGAACCGGAATCCCCGGGAGGCCCGATGGCACTCCGATAGGTCGCCCCCGGCAGCAGCATCCGGCTCCCGGCCGTACTGGTCGTGCCGTCGACGTCCTTCACGTCACGGTCGAAGGCGTACGGACCGGGGCTCTCCTCGACGGGGGCGTGCCCGGGCCGAGCGAGGGCCACACCGCTCCCGGTCCCGCCGCCCGGCAGCGCCACCACACACAGCACGGCGCCCAGGACCGCACCGACCGCAGACCGACCGCCCCGGCCTCGCCTCATCACGCCGCTCGGCACCTCGCCCTCCACCGATTTGCTCAAGCAAGGAATGAAATTGCGCAAGTGAACCAAAGGGGTGACGCCGTCATGGTCACGCCGGGGGCAACCGGCCCGCCCCGGACCTCACGGCCTCCGTACACGCGGGGGACGGCCCTCGCCACCCGGCAGAACAAGCGGGACAAAAGGATCCCGGGACAGCACAGGGCCCCGACCGCTCAAGCGACCGGGGCCCTGTGACGAGACTGCTGTCGATACTCACGAACCCGTGGGCACGGAGTCAGTCGCCTCCGTCCACAGATCCTGCTCGGCGCGATCCGCCTGGATCTGGCGGTACACGAGGAGCCCGCCGATGGCGGCCAGTGCGACCAGGAGAAGCTTCTTCACCGCGCGACCTCGTCTTTCCTTGACGTAGGGGACTTCTGGCGCCCGACTATACACACCGCCCGATACCGATCGGTGACCTGGATCCCGCCCCGCTTCCGGCCCCAACTCCCGGCCTGATCACCGCAGTAGAAGCGGATCGCCCCGCTCCACCCGCTCACCGGCCACTGTGATTTTCGCCGCCCTTGCCCCGTTTCCTGGCCTCCTAGGGCCGCTTGCGCCCATCCGGGTGGTGTTCATCAGAACATCGACGCGGCGCGGGCGTCGGTCCCGCACTTCCGACCCGGCATACACATCATGAGGAAAGTACGCAAATCGCCCAACCTGAATGTGAGGGGCCATGACCGCCACCAAGGCCATGAAGCTGTGGACCGCACTCGTCACCGCGGTGCTCGCGCTGTTCGCCACGCTGGGACTCACCTCGACCGCCACGGCGGCCGCCCCGGCACACCCGGCCACGACCACGTGCGAAAGCACGGTGAGCCCGACGCCCGCCTTCGCGGCCCTCTGGCAGGCGGCATACGAACGCTCCTTGCCCCCCACGATGAAGCAACGCATCCGCGCCGAGGCCCACGGCTCCACACCGAGCTGCCGCCACCTGCCGACGACGGACACAGAGGACCAGAACGACCCCCAGACCCCGCCGGGGGCCCACCTCGCCGCGGAACCGTAGCCACAACGGCTTCCAGCCGCGGCACCCCGTACAGCGAAGAAGACCCCCAGCCCGCACCGGCTGGGGGTCTTCTCGTTGTCGCACGGCACCGAGCCGCACGGCACAAGCTCCTTACGCGGCACCAGGCCCCTAGGGAACTTCCCCCTGAACGACCTGCCGCAGATGCACGAGGTACTCCTCGAACCGCTCACGCCCCGGCTCCGAGAGCCGCACCTGAGTCACTGGCCGCCGCCGCTCACGCAGCTTCGCGATCTCGACCAGCTCTTCCTTCTCCAGAAGGGCGAGCTGCCTCGACAACTCGGCGGCGGACAGGTCCAGTGCTTCCCGCAGATCGGCGAAACTGACCTGCTGCACGTGCCGCAGGGAGCCGAGAATCGCCAAGCGGACCGGTGAGTGCATCACCGTCAGGAGGCGCGTGCGCGGATGCTCTCCGGCCATGCTCAGCGCCTCCACCGGAGCACGAGGTAGAAGAGCAGACCGGCGGTCGGCAGGGCCGCTGCCACCAGGGACGCGCCGAGCGGTGCCGGATCATCCCAGAGGATCTTGGATCCCGGGGCGCCGAGCATCATCGTGGCGAACACGATCGCCGCGTTCTCGGCCTTCGTGTGGGGCCTGCGCCGCGTGGCACCCAAGTGGAACCAGGACCAAGCGATCATCAGCAGCAGTGCCGCCGCCAGGACGAGCACCCCCACGACGGCGGGGACTCCGCTCGTACAGGCTCCGGCCAGTCCGGCGAGCAGGACGGCAACAGAGACCACACCCAGCGCCCGCTCGCGGACGGTCGCGGCCTTGTTCAGCTTGGGGGCTCCATCGATGACCCCCAGCTGGCCTGCCGCACCAAGTTCCTGTTCCACAACTGATCACACCCCAGAACGTCCAGCAGTTGCAAAAATGGCATCTAGTTTCCAAAAGCGCAACCAGAGGGGCGCGTAACCGCATGGGCAAACGAAGAGGGCGCCTCCCGCTCGGGAGACGCCCTCTTCATACTGCTCTGAAACTGTGGGGCTAACAGGATTTGAACCTGTGGCCTCATCCTTATCAGGGATGCGCTCTAACCAACTGAGCTATAGCCCCGCCGCGCTCTTCGGGGTCGCCCCGCGCGCTGACCACTGAAGATTAGCGCACGTCCGGGCCAGTCCCAAAATCGATAGTTACCGAGGGATCTTCGGAGGGCTCTGCGCACCCCCGAAGCCCCCCGCAGAGCCCTCCGAAGGTCCCTCGAAGCCCCCCGAATGTCCTCCGAAGGCCCAGGGGCCCGCCTACTCGTCCTCGGCCAGCGTCAGCTCGACCCCGCCCACGAAGCCCGCCGACAGGTTGTAGATGAACGCGCCGAGCGTCGCGAGGGCCGTCGCGAGGACGACGTCGATGACCGCGATGATCGACGTGAAGATCAGGACGCGCGGGAGCGAGAGGAAGGCCTGGAGGTCGAAGCCGTTGGACTCGTTCGACCCGGTGGCCTCGGAGATCGTGCCGCCGACCGTGGAGAAGACGCCCATCGCGTCCATGACCATCCACAGCACGGCCGCCGCGACGATCGTGCAGATGCCGAGGGCGATGGAGAGCAGGAAGCTGACCTTCATCACCGACCAGGGGTCGGCCTTGGCCACCCGCAGCCGCGCCTTGCGCGTGCGCGGGGTGGTGCGCGCCCCCGTACGCGGACGCCGCACCGCGCCCGCGGGCGCGGGCTGGTAGGCCGCAGGCGGGTGGTACGGCTGGTTGTTCTGCTGCGGCTGCCGCTCCCCGGGCAGCGCCCCGGAGGCGCCGTCCCCGGCGCGTGTGCCGGAGGCGCCGTCCCCGGCGCGCGTGCCGGCGGCCCCGCTCCCGGAAGCCCTGTCTCCGGCGTGCCCCCCAGCACGCTTGCCGGCGCCCCCGCTGTCGGTGTCCGTGCCCGTCCGGCCTCGGGTGTCCGTCACAGTCCCCCCCTGGGATCCATGAGACTCATGCGAGTCGGGTGCGTCTGTGGCGGAGCCACGGGCACCTTCCGTGCCGGTTCCACTCGTCCCGGCGGATCCGGCGCCCGTGGCTCCACTCACGATGACTTCACTCCTCGCGCTACTCGGCCGGGGACTCGGTGCCCTCGTCCGTGCCGACCACCGGCTCGCCGTCGGACGATTCGTCGACGTCGCCGTCGACTTCCTCGGCCTCGCGCCCGGCCTCGGCATTACGTGCGATGCCGACCACGGCATCGCGCTTGCCCAGGTTGATCAGTTGGACGCCCATGGTGTCACGGCCCGTCTCCCTGACCTCGTTGACTCGCGTACGAATCACACCGCCGGACAGGGTGATGGCGAGGATCTCATCGGTCTCCTCCGTCACCAGCGCGCCGACCAGCTCACCGCGGTCCTCCACGATCTTGGCGGCCTTGATGCCGAGGCCACCGCGGCCCTGGACGCGGTACTCGTCGACGGCGGTCCGCTTCGCGTACCCACCATCGGTGGCGGTGAAGACGAACGTACCGGGCCTGACCACATTCATCGAGAGCAGTTGATCGCCGTCGCGGAAGCTCATGCCCTTGACGCCGGAGGTCGCGCGGCCCATCGGGCGCAGGGCGTCGTCGGTCGCCGTGAAGCGGATCGACTGTGCCTTCTTGCTGATCAGAAGCAGATCGTCGTCGGCCGAAACCAGTTCGGCACCGATCAGTTCGTCGTCCGAACCGTCGTCCGTCTCGCGCAGATTGATGGCGATGACGCCACCGGAACGGGGCGAATCGTAATCCTTCAGAGGCGTCTTCTTGACCAGACCGGCCTTCGTGGCGAGGACCAGGTAGGGCACCGCGTCGTAGTCACGGATCGCGAGGATCTCGGCGATCTGCTCGTCCGGCTGGAAGGCGAGCAGGTTCGCCACGTGCTGGCCGCGGGCGTCGCGCCCGGCGTCGGGCAGCTCGTAGGCCTTCGCACGGTAGACGCGGCCCTTGTTGGTGAAGAACAGCAGCCAGTGGTGCGTCGTCGACACGAAGAAGTGGTCGACGATGTCGTCTTCCTTGAGCTTCGTGCCGCGCACGCCCTTGCCGCCGCGCTTCTGCGAGCGGTAGTCGTGCGTCTTGGTGCGCTTGACGTAGCCACCACGGGTGATCGTGACGACGATGTCCTCTTCGGCGATCAGGTCCTCGATGGACATGTCACCGTCGAACGGCACGAGCGCCGAGCGGCGGTCCTCGCCGAACTTCTCCACGATCGCCGCGAGTTCCTCGCTGACGATCGCCCGCTGCTTCTCGGGCGAGGCCAGGATCGCGTTGTACTCGTCGATCTTCAGCTGGAGCTCGTCGTGCTCCGCCACGATCTTCTGCCGCTCCAGGGCGGCGAGCCGGCGGAGCTGCATCTCCAGGATGGCGTTCGCCTGGATCTCGTCGATGGCCAGGAGGTCCATCAGGCCGCCGCGTGCGATCTCGACGGTGTCGCTGCGCCGGATCAGCGCGATGACCTCGTCGATGGCGTCGAGCGCCTTCAGCAGACCGCGCAGGATGTGCGCGCGCTCCTCGGCCTTGCGCAGCCGGAACTTCGTGCGCCGGACGATGACCTCGATCTGGTGGCTCACCCAGTGGCGGATGAACGCGTCCAGGGACAGCGTGCGCGGCACGCCGTCGACGAGCGCCAGCATGTTGGCGCCGAAGTTCGTCTGCAGGTCCGTGTGCTTGTAGAGGTTGTTCAGTACGACCTTGGCGACCGCGTCGCGCTTGAGCACGATGACGAGTCGCTGGCCGGTACGGGACGACGTCTCGTCGCGGACGTCGGCGATGCCGCCGACCTTGCCGTCCTTGACCAGGTCGGCGATCTTCTGCGCGAGGTTGTCCGGGTTCGTCTGGTACGGGAGTTCGGTGACCACCAGGCACTGGCGGTTCTGGATCTCCTCGACCTCGACGACCGCGCGCATCGTGATGGAGCCGCGGCCCGTGCGGTACGCCTCCTCGATGCCCTTGCGGCCGACGACGAGGGCGCCGGTCGGGAAGTCGGGGCCCTTGATGCGCTCGATGAGGGCGTCGAGCAGCTCCTCGTGGCTGGCCTCGGGGTGCTCCAGGGCCCACTGGGCGCCCGCGGCGACCTCGCGCAGGTTGTGCGGCGGGATGTTGGTGGCCATGCCGACCGCGATGCCCGCCGAGCCGTTGATCAGCAGGTTCGGGAAGCGGGACGGCAGGACGGTGGGCTCCTGGGAGCGGCCGTCGTAGTTGTCCGTGAAGTCGACGGTCTCCTCGTCGATGTCCCGGACCATCTCCATGGACAGCGGCGCCATCTTGCACTCGGTGTAGCGCATGGCGGCGGCGGGGTCGTTGCCCGGAGAGCCGAAGTTGCCGTTGGAGTCCACCAGCGGCATGCGCATCGACCACGGCTGCGCGAGGCGGACCAGCGCGTCGTAGATCGAGGAGTCGCCGTGCGGGTGGTAGTTGCCCATGACGTCGCCGACGACGCGGGCGCACTTGTAGAAGCCCTTCTCGGGCCGGTAGCCGCCGTCGTACATCGCGTACAGGACGCGGCGGTGGACGGGCTTGAGGCCGTCACGGACGTCGGGCAGCGCGCGGGACACGATGACGGACATCGCGTAGTCGAGGTACGAGCGCTGCATCTCGGTCTCGAGCCCGACGGGCTCGATCCGCAGCGTCTGGCCTTCGTCGTCCTCGGGCGTGGTGGGGTTGTTCTCGTCGGCCATGGCCGGTCAAGATCCTTTCGGTGCGGTCAGCAGTCAGTAGTCGGCAGTCGGCGACTTCGAGTGCCTGACCGGCTCAGATGTCGAGGAAGCGGACGTCCTTGGCGTTGCGCTGGATGAACGAGCGGCGTGCCTCGACGTCCTCGCCCATGAGGACCGAGAACAGGTCGTCGGCCTGCGCGGCGTCGTCGAGCGTGACCAGGCCGAGCACACGGTGCTCCTGGTCCATGGTCGTGATGCGCAGCTCCTCGGCGTTCATCTCGCCGAGACCCTTGAAGCGCTGGACGGAGTCCTCGCGGATGCGCTTGCCGTTCTGGCGGCCGAGCTCGATGAGCGCGTCGCGCTCGCGGTCCGAGTACGCGTACTGGAAGTCGTCCCGGGACCACTTGATCTTGTAGAGCGGCGGGCGGGACAGGTAGACGTGCCCGGCCTCGACGAGCGGCCGCATGAAGCGGAACAGGAACGTCAGGAGCAGGGTGTTGATGTGCTGGCCGTCGACGTCGGCGTCCGCCATCAGGATGATCTTGTGATAGCGGAGCTTCTCGATGTCGAAGTCCTCGTGGACTCCGGTGCCGAAGGCCGAGATCAGCGCCTGGATCTCCTGGTTCTGAAGGATCTTGTCGACGCGGGCCTTCTCGACGTTCAGGATCTTGCCGCGGATCGGCAGGATGGCCTGGTACTGCGGGTTCCGGCCGGACTTGGCGGAGCCACCGGCGGAGTCGCCCTCGACGATGAAGATCTCGCACTTCGTCGGGTCGTTCGACTGGCAGTCGGAGAGCTTGCCCGGCAGGGACGCGGTCTCCAGGAGGCCCTTGCGGCGCGTGAGGTCGCGCGCCTTGCGGGCGGCCACGCGCGCGGTCGCGGCCTGGATGCCCTTGCGGATGATGTCCGCGGCCTCGTTCGGGTTGCGGTCGAACCAGTCCGTCAGGTGCTCGTGCACGACCTTCTGGACGAAGGTCTTCGCCTCGGTGTTGCCGAGCTTCGTCTTGGTCTGGCCCTCGAACTGCGGCTCGCCGAGCTTCACCGAGATGATCGCGGTCAGACCCTCGCGGATGTCCTCACCCGTGAGGTTGTCGTCCTTCTCGCGGAGCAGCTTCTTGTCGCGGGCGTACCGGTTGACGAGGCCGGTCAGCGCGGCGCGGAAGCCCTCTTCGTGCGTACCGCCCTCGTGCGTGTGGATGGTGTTGGCAAAGGAGTAAACGCCTTCGCTGTACTGAGAGTTCCACTGCATCGCGATCTCGACCGAGAGCATGCGCTCCTTGTCCTCGGCCTCGACGTCGATGACGGTCGGGTGGACGACCTCGCCCTTGCGGGAGTTGAGGTACGTCACGAAGTCGACGATGCCGCCCTCGTAGTGGTACGTGACCGTGCGGGCCTCTTCGACGGTGTCGTCGCTGGCCTCGGCGGAGTCGGCGCCCGCCGTGGCCTTCGCCGACTCACGCTCGTCGGTCAGCTTGATCGTCAGGCCCTTGTTGAGGAAGGCCATCTCCTGGAAGCGCCGCGCGAGCGTCTCGAAGGAGTACTCGGTGGTCTCGAAGATGTCGCCGTCGGCCCAGAAGGTGACGGACGTGCCCGTCTCCTCGGTGGCCTCGTGCCGCTCCAGGGGGGCCGTGGGGGCACCGCCCTTGTAGTCCTGCGTCCAGCGGTAGCCGTCGGTCCTGATGTCGACCGACAGCTTCGTGGAGAGCGCGTTCACCACGGAGACACCCACGCCGTGCAGACCACCGGAGACGGCGTACCCGCCGCCGCCGAACTTGCCGCCCGCGTGCAGCACGGTGAGGACGACCTCGACGGCCGGCTTCTTCTCCACCGGGTGGATGCCCACCGGGATGCCACGGCCGTTGTCGATCACGCGCACGCCGCCGTCGGCGAGGATCGTGACGTCGATGGTGTCGGCGTGACCGGCCAGGGCCTCGTCGACGGAGTTGTCGACGACTTCCTGGACCAGGTGATGCAGACCACGCTCACCGGTCGAGCCGATGTACATGCCGGGCCGCTTGCGGACCGCGTCCAGACCCTCGAGGACGGTGATGGCGCTGGCGTCGTACGACGAGGCACCCTCTCCGGAGGTCGCGGCGGCTGCCTGCGTCTCCGGAGGGACCTCGCCGGCGGCGCCGGCGGCAGTGGACGGGATGTTCTCGTTGGGGTTGCCGGAATCGGCCACGAAGCGCCCTTTCTGGCACAGCACAAGCCAAGCTCCCGGCGCTCGCCGGAGCGGCTGCGGCGTGTTGCGTTGGTAAGCCTGGTTCAGCTCTTGCTCAGCTTCTCCCGTCGCTCCCCACGCTTGGGGCGGGATTAGCTTCCAGTCTACCGGTAGCGCCGACAGTGATGGGGGTTTGCCGGTACCTGAGTCCGCATGTGCCGCCCTGAACCGGCATCAGCCGACTCCCCATATGCGGCCCCGGGGTCCCAGAGGCTCACAGCGGCACTCAGCGCTTCGGGAGGTCAACCACCAGCTACGGTCCGGATCACGTCATCCGTAGGTGTCGCCGGGACCCGTGCTACCAGGGGCGCGCAGGGGTCCGAAGCGGTGCGCGGGGCCCTGGGGACCGAGCACCTTGATGATGCGTACGGTGCCGTGGCCCAGGTCCTCGTTGAGGCGCGCGACCAGCTGCGGAGCCAGCAGGCGCAGGTTCGTCGCCCAGGCCGTGGAGTCGCACTGCACGGTCAGGACCCGCTCGTTCTCGTCGTACCGCTGCGGCACGCAGTGCTTGGCCAGGTCGTCGCCGACGATCTGCGGCCAGCGGCCCATCACACCGCCCACGGCGGCCGGGGTCTCCCAGCCGCGCTCGGTGATCAGCCGGTTGATGGCGGAGCCCAGGGGCAGCGGGTCGCGTCCGTCCGCCCGCGCGCCGGAGCGCAGTCCGCCGCGGCGGGCCTGCTTCTTCTGCTGCGTCGCGTCCCCCCGCGCGCGTGCCTGCTCCTTGGCGGCACGCAGGGCGACGCGGGCGAGGTCCACGCCGGAGGGCTCGGGGGTCTTGGGGGTCTCCGGGGCGCCGGGCGCGTTCTCGGCCCCGCCCGTCTTCGGGGCGTCGCGTTCCGGCTCCTCACCGGTCATACGCGCTCCACCGCGCCCTCGGCCACGGAGTACCGCACGCCCGTGAGGACGCCCGGCACGTCGTCGTCCACAGCCGCCGTCACCAGGACCTGCTCGCCGGGCGCCACCAGCTCCGCGAGCCGTTCCCTGCGGCGCGCGTCCAGCTCGGCGAAGACGTCGTCGAGGACGAGCACCGGTTCGTTGCCCTCGGCCCGGAGCAGGTCGTACGAGGCGAGGCGCAGCGCGAGGGCGTACGACCAGGACTCGCCGTGGCTCGCGTAACCCTTCGCGGGAAGCTGGCCAAGTTTGAGCAGTAGTTCGTCGCGGTGCGGCCCGACCAGCGTGACGCCCCGCTCGATCTCCTGCTTGCGGGCCTCCACGAGGGCGGCGATCAGCTGCTCGTACAGCTCCTCGCGCGCGTGGCCGACGATGTCCGGCGAGGAGGGTTTGTAGTCGAGCGTCACGGGGCCGCCGCCGGGCGCGAGCTGTTCGTACGCCTTGTCGGCCAGCGGCTGGAGCGCGGAGATCAGGTCGAGGCGCTGGGCGAGCAGCTCGGCGCCCGCGCGGGCGAGGTGCTGGTCCCACACGTCGAGCGTGGACAGGTCCATGGAGCGGCCGCCGTGGCGGCGCGCCAGGGCCGCCGACTTCAGCAGGGTGTTGCGCTGCTTGAGGACGCGGTCGTAGTCGGAGCGGACGCCCGCCATGCGCGGGGAGCGCGCGGTGATCAGCTCGTCGAGGAACCGCCGCCGCTCCCCGGGGTCGCCCTTGATCAGCGCCAGGTCCTCGGGCGCGAACAGGACGGTGCGCACGATGCCGAGTACGTCGCGGGGTCTGACCTGCGAGGACCGGTTGACGCGGGCACGGTTGGCCTTGCCGGGGTTGAGCTCCAGCTCGATGAGCTGCTGGCGCTCGCCCTGCCGGACGGCGGCCCGGATGACGGCGCGGTCGGCGCCCATGCGGACCAGGGGGGCGTCCGAGGAGACCCGGTGGCTGCCGAGGGTGGCGAGGTAGCCGACGGCCTCGACGAGGTTGGTCTTGCCCTGGCCGTTCGGGCCCACGAACGCGGTGACGCCCGGGTCGAGCGGGACCTCGACCCGGGCGTACGAGCGGAAGTCGGCCAGCGACAGATGCGTGACGTGCATGGTGTGCGCCGACCTCCCCCGGCCTACTTCACTTGCTTGTCGGTTCCCCACCGGTCCGCACAGGCTGTGGACAAGGAACCGTACGGGCTGTGGATCAGTGCTCGCTCTTGGACTCGACCGCGTGGCCGCCGAACTGATTGCGCAGCGCGGCGATCATCTTCATCTGCGGGGAGTCGTCCTGGCGCGAGGCGAAGCGGGCGAACAGGGACGCGGTGATCGCGGGCAGCGGCACGGCGTTGTCGATCGCCGCCTCCACCGTCCAGCGGCCCTCTCCGGAGTCCTGCGCGAAGCCGCGCAGCTTGTCCAGGTGCTCGTCGTCGTCGAGGGCGTTGACCGCGAGGTCGAGCAGCCAGGAACGGATGACCGTGCCCTCCTGCCAGGAGCGGAAGACCTCACGGACGTCGGTGACCGAGTCCACGGCCTCCAGGAGCTCCCAGCCCTCGGCATAGGCCTGCATCATCGCGTACTCGATGCCGTTGTGGACCATCTTCGCGAAGTGGCCCGCGCCGACCTTGCCCGCGTGCACCGAGCCGAAGTCGCCCTCCGGCTTGAGCGCGTCGAAGATCGGCTGCACCTTGGCGACATTCTCCTTGTCGCCGCCATACATCAGCGCGTAGCCGTTCTTGAGGCCCCAGACGCCGCCGGAGACGCCGCAGTCGACGAAGCCGATGCCCTTGGCCGCCAGCTCCTCGGCGTGCTTCTCGTCGTCCGTCCAGCGCGAGTTGCCGCCGTCGACGACGACGTCGCCGGGCTGCAGGAGCTCGCCGAGCTCGTCGATGGTGGACTGCGTCGCGGCCCCGGCCGGGACCATCACCCACACGACGCGCGGGCCTTCGAGCCTGCCCACAAGCTCTTCGAGGCTGTGGACATCCGCGAGGTCCGGGTTGCGGTCGAATCCGATGACGGTGTGGCCTGCGCGGCGGATGCGCTCGCGCATGTTGCCGCCCATCTTGCCGAGACCGACGAGACCGAGCTCCATCAGTGCGTTCCTAACTAGCGATGTGGCGTGGAGGCACGTCGCCGCCGCTCGTCGTCGAGCGGCATACGTACCCGCGGCACTTTCGTACCCGCGTCCGAGCCTACGCCCGGACGCGGCCACACACCTGTGGGCTCAGCCGCTCAGACGTACGGGCATGATCAGGTACTTGTACGCGTCGTCGGCCTCGGCGTCGAGGGCGGGCTTGCCGCTCAGGAGCGCGGGCTTCGTGGACGTCGTGAACGACAGCTGGGCGACCGGGGAGTCGATCGCGCTCAGGCCGTCGAGCAGGAACGTCGGGTTGAACGCGATCGAGATGTCGTCGCCGTCGAGCTGGGCGTCGACCCTTTCCACAGCCTGTGCGTCGTCGCTGGAGCCGGCCTCCAGGATGAGCACGCCCTGCTCGAAGCTGAGGCGCACCGGGGTGTTGCGCTCGGCGACGAGGGCCACGCGCTTGACGGCCTCCACGAAGGGGGGCGTCTCGATCACGGCGACCGAGTTGAACTCCGTCGGGAACAGCGTGCGGTACTTCGGCAGGTCGCCCTCGAGCAGGCGCGTGGTCGTGCGGCGGCCCGCGCCCTCGAAGCCGATCAGGCCCTCGCCCGCGCCGGAGCCGGAGAGCGCCAGGGTGACCGTGTCGCCGCTCGTGAGGGCCTTGGCGGTGTCCTGGAGCGTCTTGGCGGGCACCAGGGCGACCGCGGACGCCTCCGGGTCCTCCGGCTTCCACAGGAACTCGCGGACCGCGAAGCGGTAGCGGTCGGTGGACGCCAGGGTGACCTTGTCGCCCTCGATCTCGATGCGCACACCCGTGAGCACCGGGAGGGTGTCGTCGCGGCCTGCGGCGATCGCCACCTGGTTCGCGGCGGCGGCGAAGACCTCACCGGGGACCGTGCCGGTCGCTGTGGGCATCTGCGGCAGCGCCGGGTACTCCTCCACAGGGAGGGTGTGGAGTGTGAAGCGCGAGGAGCCGCAGACCACCGTCGCCCGTACACCGTCTGTGGAGATCTCCACCGGGCGGTTGGGCAGGGCGCGGCAGATGTCGGCGAGCAGGCGGCCGGAGACGAGGACCGTGCCCTCCTCGTCGACCTCGGCGTCCACGGAGACACGGGCCGAGACCTCGTAGTCGAAGCTGGACAGGGAGAGGGCGCCCTCCTCGGCCTTCAGCAGCAGGCCCGCGAGGACGGGCGCTGGCGGCCGAGCCGGGAGGCTGCGTGCCGCCCACGCCACCGCCTCCGCGAGTACGTCGCGTTCCACCCGGATCTTCACTTAGCCGCCCTCCTGCTGTTGCTGGCACTGGGGACCAGTCTGACGCACCGCACTGACAGCTGGTGCCCGTCGGGGTCAAGTCGTGCCGAGAGGTCGCCGAGGGCCGAGCCGCGAGTTGTGCACAGCCCCAACTTCGAAACGGATTCCCAGGTGACTCTAGGGGGCAGTAGTAGTAGGGCCTGTGGAAACCGTGGATAACCGTGAATGCGCAGGTCAGCGCCCGTTTTTTGTCCACGGGCCCTGTGGGCGGCAGCGGTGGACAACCCGGTGAATCTGTGGACGGGCGAAAGTTCTGCACACCCGATGCACAGGAGGCGGGTACTTCTCCCCAGCCCTGTCCCCAGCTTTACCCAGCTTCCCCACAGGCCAACCCGGCACCTTTGTGTGACGCCTTTCACTCGTCCCGGTGAGAGGGCGCGTCGCGTTGCCGAACAGTGGACAGCCCTGTGGGGAAGCCGGGAAAAGTTGGGGACAACCGGGGCGAGCCTGTGGGCCGCCGGTGGACAACTTCGGAGCGCCCCTGTGGACACGATCTTCATCCACAGTCTGTGGAGAGTCTTCGTCCACGAATCCACAACCGCCTGACCTGGCCTGATGGTCATTCAGCAGGGTCCCCTGTGGACACGATCTGGACAACTCTCCAGTCCCCAGGGTGTGGAAGGCGCAAAGGCCACAGATCTGTGGAGAACGTCCTCGTCGCGAGCGGTATTCGAACGGCAGGTGTCGGGAAGGTCGCGGCCGGGAGCCGCTCTGCGTTGTGCACAGCTGTGGGTAGGCGGGTGAGCACGCGCGCGTGGAAGGCTTTTTGCCCGTGTGTGGACGGCTCTGGGCGGGCGTGTAGGCAACGCAAAGGGCGCTCCGGGACGTGCTCCGGAGCGCCCTGAGGCCGCGTGAGGCTGCGTGCGGACCTGGCGGTCAGCCGTTCTTGATGCGGTTGGTCAGCTCGGTGACCTGGTTGTAGATGGAGCGGCGCTCGGCCATCAGCGCGCGGATCTTGCGGTCGGCGTGCATCACGGTCGTGTGGTCGCGGCCGCCGAACTGCGCGCCGATCTTGGGCAGCGACAGATCGGTCAGCTCCCGGCAGAGGTACATGGCGATCTGGCGTGCCGTCACCAGGACCCGGCTGCGCGAGGATCCGCACAGGTCGTCCACCGTGAGGCCGAAGTAGTCCGCGGTCGCCGCCATGATGGCCGTCGCCGTGATCTCCGGAGCCGCGTCCTCGCCGCCGGGGATCAGGTCCTTGAGGACGATCTCCGTGAGGCCGAGGTCCACCGGCTGCCGGTTGAGCGACGCGAACGCCGTGACCCGGATCAGCGCGCCCTCCAACTCGCGGATGTTGCGCGAGATGCGGGACGCGATGAACTCCAGGACCTCCGGCGGGGCGTTGAGCTGCTCCTGCACCGCCTTCTTACGAAGAATGGCGATACGCGTCTCCAGCTCCGGCGGCTGGACGTCGGTGATCAGGCCCCACTCGAAGCGGTTGCGCAGCCGGTCCTCCAGGGTCACCAGCTGCTTGGGCGGCCGGTCGCTGGACAGCACGATCTGCTTGTTCGCGTTGTGGAGCGTGTTGAAGGTGTGGAAGAACTCCTCCTGCGTCGACTCCTTGTCCGCGAGGAACTGGATGTCGTCGACCAGCAGGATGTCCATCTCGCGGTACCGCTTGCGAAAGCTGTCGCCCTTGCCGTCGCGGATGGAGTTGATGAACTCGTTGGTGAACTCCTCGGAGCTCACATAGCGCACGCGCGTGCCGGGGTACAGGCTGCGGGCGTAGTGCCCGATGGCGTGCAGCAGATGCGTTTTGCCGAGCCCGGACTCCCCGTAGATGAACAGCGGGTTGTACGCCTTGGCGGGCGCCTCGGCCACCGCGACCGCGGCCGCGTGTGCGAACCGGTTCGAGGCGCCGATGACGAAGGTGTCGAAGAGGTACTTCGGGTTCAGGCGCGCCGTGGGCTCACCGGGGCCCGTCGCCGGCGCGGGCTGCGCGGCCAGCGGCCCCGGGGCGCCGCTCGACGCGGGCAGCGGGGTGCCACCGCGGCCCACGGGGCCCACGGGACCGCCGTGCCCGCCCTGTCCCCCGTGCCGCCCGGTGCCGCCGTGCTCGCCGGAGCCCGCGCCGCCGGACGGCTCGGGCATGCCGTGCCGCTCCCGGCGGTCGTGCTGGTCGTGGCGGTCCTGCGGCTGCGGGCGGTAGTCGTGCTGGGGCTGCTGCGGCGGGTTCGCGTACGGGTCGCGGTCGGGGTAGCCGAGGCGGGGCTGCTGCCAGCCGTAGTCGTCCTGGGGCTGCTGCGGCCAGGCGCCGGGGCGCTGGTAGTCCGGGTAGGCGGGGCGGGCCGTCGGCAGCTGGTCGGGGCGGCCGCCGTGATCGTCGGCGGGGCGGCGGCCGTAGCCGTCATAGGTGTCATGCCCCTGACCGGAAGGGTTGGGCTCCTGGTCCTCGTACCGCGGCGGGCGCTCCTCGTACCGGGAGGACTGGTCCTCGTACCGGGACGGCTGCTCGTCGTACCGCGGCTGCTGCCGGGGCTGCTGCTGGACCGGGGGCGCCGGTGGGGTCGGCTCGCCCACGGAGTCGTCGACCGTGATGGCGATGCGGATCGGGCGGCCGCACTCGCGGCTCAGGGTCTCGCTGACGACAGGCGCGAGACGGCCCTCCAGGACGCCCTTGGCGAACTCGTTCGGCACCGCGAGGAGAGCGGTGTCGGCGACGAGGGCCAGCGGCTGGCACCGTTTGATCCAGTGCTCGTCCTTCGCCTCGACCCCCTGCCCCCGCCCTTCTCCGAGAAGTTGTTCCAGAACCCGTGGCCACACTGCGGCAAGATCGGCAGGTACGTCAGCCACAGGGCACGCTCTCTCACAGGTCCCACGAAGGTGTGGTTCTTGGGACGGGTAGGGACGGAAGTCGACAGGGGCGGGGGGAAGGGAATGAAACGGAGTTCAGCCACGGTAGTCAGGGCGACGGGTGCGGTTCAAGTTGTTGTCCACAGGCTGTGCACAGTGTCTCTCCATGACGGCTGGTTTGACCGGATGGCGTAGCCCCGCGTACCGTAACCAGGTCGAGTTGTCGATGGCTGCTGCCGCCTGCCTCCGATGGGCAAAGATCACGATCTGTGATTGTGAAGCGGTGCACTCGGTGCGTATGCGAGCTTCTCGTGGGCGCACGGTGACAGCCAGGCGATGTCCCGCCACCACACACATCATTTCTGGAGCCCCCGAGTGAGCAAGCGCACCTTCCAGCCGAACAACCGTCGTCGCGCGAAGACCCACGGCTTCCGGCTGCGGATGCGCACCCGTGCCGGCCGCGCCGTCCTGGCGTCCCGCCGCAGCAAGGGTCGCGCCCGCCTGTCCGCCTAAGCGCATTAGGTCATGACGTCGTGCTGCCTACCGAGCATCGGCTGAGGCGGCGCGAAGACTTCGCGACCGCGGTACGACGGGGTCGTCGGGCCGGACGCCCGCTTCTCGTCGTCCATCTACGCAGCGGTGCAACGGACCCGCACGTGTCGGGGGAGAGCCTTCCCCCGACACGTGCGGGTTTCGTCGTCAGCAAGGCCGTGGGTGGAGCCGTGGTCCGCACCGCGGTCAAGCGCAGACTCCGCCACCTCATGCGCGACCGACTGGCCTCGTTGCCCCCCGGTAGCCTGGTAGTCGTACGAGCGTTGCCCGGTGCGGGCGACGCCGACCATGCACAGCTGGCCCGAGACCTGGATGCCGCCCTTGAGCGGCTGCTGGGAGGGGGCGCGCGATGAAGTACCCGCTGCTGGCGCTGATCAAGCTGTACCAGTGGACGATCAGTCCGCTCCTCGGCCCAGTCTGCAAGTACTACCCGTCGTGCTCCCACTACGGCTATCTGTCCATCGATCGGCACGGCGCGATCAAGGGCACAGCGCTCACCGCCTGGCGCATCCTGCGGTGCAATCCGTGGTCGCTCGGCGGTGTCGATCATGTACCGCCGCGCAAGCGCCCGCGGTGGCACGAGATGCTGCGCGCCGCCTGGCGCGAACGCAAGGGCGGGCCCTCCGCCGCTGGCGTGCCGTCCGGAGACCTTCCCCCGGCTCCCACGAGCCCGGCCGCCGAGACCCCGTCCCATGCTCAAGGAGCTTGATTAGTGGACACGATTGCCGGTTTCTTCAGCTTCATCACGACACCCGTCTCCTGGGTCATCGTGCAGTTCCACAAGCTGTACGGTGCGATCTTCGGCCCTGATACGGGCTGGGCCTGGGGCCTGTCGATCGTGTCTCTGGTGATCCTGATCCGCATCTGCCTGATCCCGCTCTTCGTGAAGCAGATCAAGGCGACCCGGGCCATGCAGACGCTGCAGCCCGAGATGAAGAAGATCCAGGAACGCTACAAGAGCGACAAGCAGCGTCAGTCCGAAGAGATGATGAAGCTGTACAAGGAGTCGGGCACCAACCCGCTCTCCTCGTGCCTTCCCATCCTGGCGCAGTCCCCGTTCTTCTTCGCGCTGTACCACGTGCTCAACGGCATCGCGTCGAACAAGAAGGTCGGCGTCATCGACCAGCAGCTGCTCGACAGCGCTCGTGACGCCCACATCTTCGGTGCCCCGCTCGCGGTGAAGTTCACGGACAGCGCCGACAAGGTCGCCTCCCTCGGCGCCTCGCTGACCGACGTGCGCGTCGTGACCGCGCTCATGATCATCCTGATGTCGGCGTCGCAGTTCTTCACCCAGCGCCAGCTGATGACGAAGAACGTGGACACGACGGTGAAGACGCCGTTCATGCAGCAGCAGAAGATGCTGATGTACGTCTTCCCCATCATGTTCGCCGTCTTCGGCATCAACTTCCCGGTCGGTGTCCTCGTCTACTGGCTGACCACCAACGTGTGGACCATGGGTCAGCAGATGTACGTGATCCGCCAGAACCCGACCCCGGGCTCCAAGGCCCAGGCGGCCTACCTGGAGCGCCTGCAGAAGCACGTCACCGAGGCCAAGAAGACTCGCAGCCGTGGCCAGTCCCGCGCCATCAAGGCCATCGTCGCCAAGGGCCGCGACCGCAACGAGTACGAGCGCAAGTTCATCAACGGCCTGAACAAGGCGGGTCTCGCAGCCCAGGCGGACGGCACCGTGATGGTCAGCGACACCGTCACCACCACCGAGGACGGCACCCCGGCCGCCGGTGGCGCGCCCAAGCGGCAGCAGCCCAAGCGCCAGAGCAAGGCCAAGCGCCAGGCCGCACCGACCGCCGGAGCCGCGAAGGCGGACGCGGAGCCCGGTGCCAAGCCTTCGCTGACCAAGTCCGACGACGGTTCCGCCAAGGACACGGACAAGTCCGGTGAGCCCAAGGACGCCGCGGCCAAGGACGCGGGGACCAAGGGCAAGCCCGGAGCCTCCGGTGGTCAGCAGCCCGGCCAGGGCACCCGCAGCAAAGCCAAGTCCGGGCAGCGCAAGGGCCAGCAGCGGCCCAAGCACCCGTCCAAGAAGTAGAAGGAGTCCATCCCGTGACGGAAGGCACCACCACCTCCGCCGCTGCTGAGGCAGGCGACACCATGACCCGCCTTGAGCAGGAGGGGGAGATCGCGGCGGACTACCTCGAGGGTCTGCTGGACATCGCCGACCTCGACGGTGACATCGACATGGACGTCGAGGCCGACCGCGCCGCCGTGTCGATCATCAGCGACGCCGGAAGCCGCGATCTGCAGAAGCTGGTCGGCCGCGACGGCGAGGTCCTGGAGGCACTCCAGGAGCTGACCCGCCTCGCGGTACACCGTGAGACTGGTGACCGCAGCCGCCTCATGCTGGACATCGCGGGCTACCGCGCGAAGAAGCGTGAGGAGCTGTCCGAGCTCGGCGCCAACGCCGCGGCCGACGCGAAGAGCTCCGGCGAGCCGGTGAAGCTCAAGCCGATGACGCCCTTCGAGCGCAAGGTCGTGCATGATGCGGTCAAGGCCGCCGGCCTGCGCAGCGAGTCCGAGGGCGAGGAGCCCCAGCGCTTCGTCGTGGTCCTCCCCGCCTGATCACACGCGTTTCCCCCGGCCCCGTCTGTCCGCAGACGGGGCCGGTCTTTGTCAGCCTGATAGTCAGCGAACCCAGTGCGGTACGGAAGGACGGTCCCCGTGACGGAGGCAGCGGAGCTCCCCCCGGCGCCGGAGCAGGCACGGACAGTTTTCGGTGAGCGGTTCCAGGACGCGGTTCGCTATGCGGAGCTGCTGGCCGAGACGGGAGTGCAGCGCGGCCTGATCGGCCCTCGCGAGGTGCCCCGGCTGTGGGAGCGGCACCTGCTGAACTGCGCGGTGCTGTCCGAAGTGGTCCCCGAGGGCGTGACGGTGTGCGATGTGGGCTCCGGCGCCGGGCTGCCCGGCATCCCGCTCGCCCTGGTCCGGGAAGACCTGAAGATCACGCTGCTCGAACCGCTGCTGCGGCGCACGAACTTCCTGACCGAGGTCGTCGAGCTGCTCGGGCTCGACCATGTGACGGTCGTCCGGGGCCGCGCCGAGGAAGTCCTCGGCAAGCTGCCGCCCGTCCATGTGGTGACGGCACGGGCCGTGGCCCCGCTGGACCGGCTCGCGGGCTGGGGCGTGCCGCTGCTGCGCCCCTACGGCGAGATGCTGGCCCTCAAGGGCGACACCGCCGAGGAAGAGGTCAAGGCGGCGGGCGCCGCCCTCAGTAAGCTCGGCGCTGAGTCCGTCTCCGTCGTGCAGGTGGGCGAGGGCGTGGTGGATCCGCTGTCCACCGTGGTGCGGGTCGAGGTCGGGGAGAGCCCCGGCGGTGTGCGCTTCGCGGCCAAGCGGGCCAAGGCCGCACGGGTGGGGCGGACGCGACGCCGTCGCTGAGGGGTGACGAGGTCGGCTCCGTGAGGTCGTCGCTGATCCGTCCTGACGACGAGCCGTACTCCACAAAAGCTGTCAAACGTACGCATACCGGGGTGTCGCGCCAGCGGCACCCCGGTCGCCGTGCATCGTGTTTCACGTGAAACGTCGCTCACTGCTGCATGGCATCATCAGCCGCGGCCGCGCTGCGGAACCCCGCGAACGTCGGCCGCTTGGTTCCCTCGACAAGGGCACGGAGTTGTCCACAGAGGGGGATTCGTCCACAGAAGACCGGGCCTCGCTGGTTCACGACCCCGAAAGCATGGGAGGCTCTGTTCATTGCGAGCCTGAAGTCGAGGAGAGTGAATCCTTGCGGTCCGACGCCAACATCGCGGGACCGATGACCGATCCGGTCCCCGGTCCCCGTACCGAGTCGGCGGGGGAGGATGTTTCACGTGAAACACCGAGCCCGATGGACGACACCCCCATTGGTCGTGCCGCCCAGCTGGCGGTGGAAGCCCTGGGCCGTGCAGGTGAGGGCCTGCCGCGACCGGATCAGACCCGAGTCATGGTGGTCGCCAACCAGAAGGGCGGGGTAGGCAAGACGACGACAACCGTCAACCTTGCCGCTTCGCTCGCGCTGCACGGCGCGCGCGTTCTGGTGATCGACCTCGATCCGCAGGGCAACGCGTCCACGGCTCTCGGTGTCGACCACCACGCCGAAGTCCCCTCCATCTACGACGTGTTGGTCGAGAGCAAGCCTCTCTCCGAAATCGTCCAGCCCGTCCCCGACGTCGAGGGTCTCTTCTGCGCCCCGGCGACCATCGATCTCGCGGGTGCGGAGATCGAGCTGGTGTCCCTGGTGGCACGGGAAAGCCGACTGCAGCGGGCGATCCAGGCCTACGAGCAGCCGTTGGACTACATCCTCATCGACTGCCCGCCGTCACTGGGGCTGTTGACGGTCAACGCTCTGGTGGCCGGCGCGGAGGTTCTCATCCCGATCCAGTGCGAGTACTACGCACTGGAGGGTCTGGGCCAGCTCCTGCGCAACGTCGACCTGGTGCGCGGCCACCTCAACCCGCTCCTTCATGTGTCGACCATCCTGCTCACCATGTACGACGGGCGGACCCGACTGGCGTCGCAGGTGGCGGACGAGGTGCGCAATCACTTCGGTGACGAGGTGCTGCGCACGAGCATCCCGCGCTCCGTGCGTATCTCCGAGGCACCCAGCTACGGCCAGACCGTGCTGACCTATGATCCGGGCTCCAGCGGTGCCCTGTCGTACTTCGAGGCGGCACGCGAGATCGCCCTGCGCGGAGTCGGCGTGCGCTACGACGTGCAGCATGCCCACGCGGGCAACCAGAACGAACAGCAGAACATGACGGAGGGGATGCAGTGAGCGAGCGACGGAGAGGGCTGGGCCGTGGCCTCGGCGCTCTGATCCCTGCGGCTCCTACGGAGAAGTCGGCGGCCCCGGCCGCGGGTGGGGGTTCCACCTCGCCCTCGGCCGTGCCGGTGCTCACCGCTGAGCGAGGTGTGGCGGCCGCGAAGGTGGCCTCGCTTCCCCAGCACCCCGTTTCCCAGGAAACGGACGAGCCCATGAACGGAACTGTGGCCGAGGAGCCGCTGCGCCCGGCTGGAGCGCACTTCGCGGAGCTTCCCCTCGACTCCATCAAGCCCAACCCGCGGCAGCCGCGTGAGGTGTTCGACGAGGACGCCCTCGCCGAGCTGGTGACCTCCATCAAGGAGGTCGGCCTCCTCCAGCCCGTCGTCGTACGGCAGTTGGGGCCCGCGCGCTATGAGCTCATCATGGGCGAGCGGCGCTGGCGGGCCTGTCGTGAGGCGGGTCTGGAGCGCATCCCTGCGATCGTCCGGGCGACGGAGGACGACAAGCTCCTCCTGGACGCACTCCTGGAGAACCTGCACCGCGCCCAGCTGAACCCGCTGGAAGAGGCCGCGGCCTACGACCAGCTGCTCAAGGACTTCAACTGCACGCACGACCAGTTGGCCGACCGC
The DNA here is from genome assembly GCF_000716675.1 of Streptomyces alboflavus. GTDB lineage: Bacteria > Actinomycetota > Actinomycetes > Streptomycetales > Streptomycetaceae > Streptomyces > Streptomyces alboflavus. Next base: position 162,174 of record NZ_JNXT01000007.1, on the reverse strand, counting down.
ATCGGGCGTTCGCGTCCGCAGGTCTCCAACACGCTGCGGCTCCTCAAGCTGTCGGCGACGGTGCAGCGCCGGGTCGCCGCCGGTGTTCTCTCCGCGGGCCACGCCCGGGCACTCCTTGCCGTGGAGGATCCGGAGGAGCAGGACAGGCTTGCCCACCGCATTGTGGCCGAGGGGCTCTCGGTGCGTGCCGTGGAGGAGATCGTGACCCTGATGGGGTCGCGGCCGCAGAGCAAGCCGAAGGCGAAGGGGCCCCGCGCCGGCACGATCGTCTCCCCCGCCCTGACCGGTCTGGCCACGCGCCTCTCCGACCGGTTCGACACCCGGGTGCGCGTCGACCTGGGTCAGAAGAAGGGCAAGATCGTCGTCGACTTCGCCTCTCTGGAGGACCTGGAGCGCATCCTCGCCACGCTGGCCCCGGAGGAGGGCCCGGTGCTGAGGAACGGGCTCGCCGAGGCCGAGGCTGAGGCCGAGAAGGCCTCGGAGGACGAGCGGGACTGAGGCACTCGAGGCCGTAGGGCGAAGTGCCCTGAACCCTGTGGGAGCAGGTCGTGTCCGGTGTGTGCCGGAACACGGCCTGCTCTTTCCTTTCTTACGGTTTCGGCGCAATCGCATCGTGGATACGATGCGATCGGGTACGGCGCATCCACCTGACGGCACCTCTTAGGGGAGGCAGGGGCCATGCGATCGGTGAGCCGCACAGGACTGATGACCGCCGGGCTCGGGCTCGGAGCGGTCGGTGGTTTCGTCGGCAGCCTGCTCCGGGAACGGAGCGCACTGACAGCCGCTCGTGGCGCCGCGAGCGAAGGAAGTGAGGAACCGCCTTCATGGGGCGACGGCTCGTACCGCTCACGCTGGACAACCTTCCGGACCTTCCCAAGCGTTGTCGCACGTGTGTCTTCTGGGAGCTGGACCCGGTCAGCGGCCAGGCCGCGGTAAAGGCCGGTACGCCGGAGCTGGAGAAGGAGGCGTGGATCTCCGCCGTCCTGCTGGAGTGGGGGTCCTGCGGCCGAGTGGTCTACGTCGACGACGTGCCCGTGGGCTTCGTGCTCTACGCACCGCCCGCGTATGTGCCGCGCTCCACGGCCTTCCCCACGAGCCCTGTCTCGCCGGACGCCGTGCAACTGATGACCGCCTGGATCATGCCGGGCTATCAGGGGCAGGGGCTCGGTCGTGTGATCGTGCAGACCGTCGCGAAGGATCTGCTGCGCCGGGGGTTCAAGGCCATCGAGGCATTCGGTGACGCACGCTGGGAGAAGCCGGCCTGTGTGCTCCCTGCGGACCATCTGCTGGCGGTGGGCTTCAAGACGGTCCGCCCGCACCCCTCCTATCCCCGGCTGCGTCTTGAGCTGCGGACGACGCTGTCGTGGAAGGAAGACGTCGAGCTGGCCATCGACCGCCTCCTCGGAGCGGTCCAGAAGGAGCCGGTGCTGCGGCCGCTGTAGCAACACGAATGGGCCAACCCCGCGGGGTTGGCCCATTCGTGTTTCACGTGAAACATCGCCTGCCGCCATCGCGGTAGGCGTCGACTACTCGGCGATGAAGTCTTCGAGGTCGCGCACGAGGGCGGCCTTCGGCTTGGCACCGACGATGGTCTTGGCGACCTCGCCACCCTGGTAGACGTTCAGGGTCGGGATCGACATGACGCCGTACTTGGCGGCCGTCGCGGGGTTCTGGTCGATGTTGAGCTTGACGATCTCGATCTTGTCGCCGTGCTCGGCGGCAATCGCCTCGAGGGACGGCGCGATCTGGCGGCACGGGCCGCACCACTCGGCCCAGAAGTCGACCAGTACGGGCTTGCTGCTCTTGAGCACGTCCTCCTCGAAGGAGGCGTCAGTGACATGCTTCAGGGTTCCGGCCACGGGGGGCTCCTAACTTGGTGCTGCGGTGGGGCAGGCGGGGTGAGTTGGGTCAGACAGTCGCGGCGGCAGCGTTCTCGCTGTCCACAGCGGCGGCGAGGAAGCGCTCGGCGTCGAGAGCAGCGGAGCAGCCGGTGCCCGCTGCCGTGATCGCCTGGCGGTACGTGTGGTCGACGACGTCACCGGCACCGAAGACGCCGGAGAGGTTCGTCCGGGTCGACGGCGCGTCGACCTTCAGGTAGCCCTCGTCGTCCAGGTCCAGCTGGCCCTTGAAGAGCTCGGTGCGCGGGTCGTGGCCGATCGCGATGAACAGGCCGGTCACCGGCAGCTCCGAGGTCTCGCCCGTCTTGAGGTTGCGCAGGGTGAGGCCGGAGAGCTTCTGGTCGCCGTGGATCTCGGCGATCTCGCTGTCCCAGATGAACTTGATCTTCGGGTCGGCGAAGGCGCGCTCCTGCATGGCCTTGGAGGCACGGAGGGTGTCGCGGCGGTGGACCACGGTGACGGACTTGGCGAACCGGGAGAGGAAGGTGGCCTCCTCCATCGCCGTGTCGCCGCCGCCGATCACCGCGATGTCCTGGTCCTTGAAGAAGAACCCGTCGCAGGTCGCGCACCAGGAGACACCACGTCCGGAGAGGGCATCCTCCCGGGGCAGGCCCAGCTTGCGGTGCTGTGAGCCGGTCGTGACGATGACGCTCTTCGCGCGGTGGACCGTGCCCGCGGTGTCCGTGACCGTCTTGATCTCACCCGACAGGTCGACGGCGACCACGTCGTCAGGGACGAGCTCGGCACCGAAGCGCTCGGCCTGGGCCCGCATGTTGTCCATGAGGTCGGGGCCCATGATGCCGTCCCGGAAGCCCGGGAAGTTCTCCACATCGGTGGTGTTCATCAGCGCACCGCCCGCGGTGACGGCACCTTCGAACACCAGGGGCTTCAGAGAGGCGCGCGCGGTGTAGAGCGCCGCCGTGTAGCCGGCGGGCCCGGAGCCGATGATGATCACGTTACGGACGTCGGTCACGGCTTGATTCCTCGTCTCTGGGGACTACTGCGTACTGCCGGGGGCCTGTCTCAGGACTCTCACCCCACCCAACGGATCCTACGGGGCGAGCATTCCCCACGTGTCCGAGCACACGGAAGGAGCGCGTGCCGAGGCACGGCAAGGGAGCCCGGCGCCGCGGCCGGCAAGTGGGTCAGGAGGGGGCGTGTACGGCCTCAGGGGCGGGCGTAGGACTCCGTGAGCAGGACCTTGCCCGTGGCGTCGGCCGACGCGGACGCGCTCACGCAGGCGGCGTCCACGACGAAGGCGGAGACCTTCGCTCCGTCGGTGTCGTGCGGCACGACGACGAGGTAGGCGTTCGTTCCCTCGTACGTGCCCTTGCTGGCGGCCAGCGGCGTACGTCCGCCGAGGCCCTTCTCGATGCAGGCGGGCACCTCGACGTATTCCTCGCGCATTGTGGAGCCCTTCTGCGGGGTTCCATCGGGGCTGGACCGGGTGTCGAAGGAGGGCTTCTTGCCCCCCGTGTCCGTGCCTGAGATCTTCTGCTCCTCGGAGAGGAGGTCGGAGACCTGAGCTTCGAGCTTGCTCTTCGAGAAGGTGTCCTTGCCCGTCGAGGAGGCGGTGGGCGACTCCGTCGAGTCATCGCTCCACGGCTGGATCAGCAGGGCCCCCAGGCCGAGGGCGGCAGCGGTGAAGACGGCTCCGAGCATCGTCGTACGGCGTCGGCGGCCCCGCAGGCGTCCGCCGCGACCCGGGCCGGTGGCCGCACGCGGGTGTCCGCCGGGGCCATGGGCTGAGGAACTGATCGAGGTCGAAGTCGGCAGGGCGCCGGTGCCGGATCCGGCGGTCGGCTTGGGTGTGTCCGGGAGCGATGTTTCACGTGAAACATGCGCGACGGGTTCGGCGGCGGTTTCACGACCGGCGGCGGTGGCGGCATCGCTCTCGTGGTCGGAGCCGTCGAGACCCGCCCCCTCGACTTCGGCGACAGTCGCCGCGGCCGTCGCGTCGAGCAGTGCCTCCGCCGCCAGGGCCGCGTCGATGCGCTCTGCGACGTCGGTGGGCATGCGGGGTGGCCCGGGAAGCGAGCCGAGCATGCCGCGGATCTCTTCGAGGGACGCGTAGACGTCGGCGCAGAGCGGACAGTCGTCCAGGTGCTGACGCACGTCCAAGGTGCGCGACGGGGAGAGCAGGCCTTCGGTGAGGTCGGAGATCTCGGCGACGTCCGGGTGCCCAGCTGAGTCTGTCGTCGTGGTCACGCTCGCCCACCTCCGCCCTTCACTGCCGCTGAGTCACCGGGTCCCGCTTCCGAAGGAGGCCCCGCTTCCTGAGGTTCCGCTGCCGGTGGGACGGTTGTCCCCTCGGTCCGGTTCCGTCCCGGGGCGTTCTTTCTGGGAGCGTCCTTGCCGCCGCCCGTGTCGTCCTCACGTCGGGACGGTGCTTCGGTCCGTAGATGCGTGAGGAGAGGCAGCAGCCGGGCTCTGCCGCGCGCGCAGCGGCTCTTCACCGTGCCGGTCGGGACGTCGAGCACCCGGGCCGCCTCGGCCACGGGATAGCCCTGCATGTCCACCAGCACGAGGCAGGCACGCTGATCGGGCGGCAGGGTGCCGAGTGCCTCCAGGAGCTCCCGGTGCAGATCGCCGCGCTCTACGGGCGCCGCGGCCGACTCGTGCGGTTCGAGGAGCTGGTCCAGGCGCTCGGCGTCGTCGACGGGAGAGGTCTTCCGGGATGCCGCCTTGCGCGCCCGGTCGAGGCAGGCGTTCACGGTGATGCGGTGCAGCCAGGTCGTCACGGCGGACTGGCCGCGGAAGGTGTGCGCGGCGCGGTAGGCGGAGACGAGGGCGTCCTGGACGGCGTCCGCGGCCTCCTCGCGGTCGCCCAGGGTGCGCAGGGCCACGGCCCACAGCCGGTCGCGGTGGCGGCGGACGATCTCACCGAAAGCGTCCTTGTCGCCGTCGACGTGGCGCGCGAGGAGATCCTGGTCGGTGAGCTCACCGAGCTCGGTGCTGTCCAACGTGGAACCCCTCCCCTCGCCCCTCAGCGTGCGCCGGCCCGGTCAGCCCTTGAACTTCACGTCCGTGATGCCCTGCTTGTAGCCCGCGCTGTAGTAGCCGTCCGCGCCGGACTTCGGCACGTCCGTCATCCAGACAAGCACGTACTGCGTCTTGACCGGCTTGTCGGCCTTGATCTTCAGGGTTGTGCCCGCGGTCGTGCCGTCACCGATCTTCTTCATCGAGCTGACCGGTCCGCTCGGCGACATGGAGTCGGCCGCGTACAGCGTCGCCTTCGTTTCGGAGCCCGGGTACTTGAGGCCGAGCGAGGCAGTCGTGACGTTCTTCTCGGAGCCGAGGTCGTAGACGATGGCGACACCCGCGCGGTACGGGGCCAGCCGCGGGCCGTCGACGTACGACTTGGTGCGCCAGAGCGTGGAGGTGTCGCCGTCCCACGTCTTCGAGACGTTCTCGGGGTCCTGCAGCTTGCCGCCGAGCGGTGACTCCTGTGCGTTCTGGATCGCGATCGGCTTGGGCGGCTTCGGCTGCTTCTTGTCGTCGCCGTCCGTCGTCTTCGTCGTGTTGGAGTCGCCGTTCTTGTTCTGGTCCATCAGCGCGTCCGCGAGCTGCCAACTGCCCAGGCCAAGCGCGGCGATGAGCAGCGCGGAGACGGCCCACTTGAGGGCCTTGCCGGTGCGGCTCTGCAGCGGGGGCGGCGGGGCCGGGACGACCTGCGTGGTGCCGGGAGGCGGGGCGCCCCGGCCGTAGTTGCCCTGCTGGTACGTCGTGCGCTGGTACTCCGGAGGGGCCGTGAAGGCCGGCTCCGGGGGCCGGATGCGGGGCAGCTCGGCGATGGCCTTCACCAGGTCGTCCGGCGTCGGGCACGCGGGCTCCTGGCGGGACGCCGTCGCGCCGTCGTTGGCGAGGGCGCGCATGGCGAGCTCGGACAGGCCGCGGTGCACCCCTGCGCGGACCTGGTCCGGCGGGAGCAGGCCGACGCCCTTGGGCAGGCCGGACAGGCCGTAGGCGTCGCTGTCGTAGGGCCAGCGCTGGGTCAGCGCGGCGTACAGCAGGGCGCCGATGGCTTCGGTGTCCGCGCGCTGCGGGGTCTCGGTGCTGATGCCGCGCAGCGCGGCGTTCACGGCGAGGCCGCGGATGCGGTACTGGCCCGAGGAGGTGCGCAGCACGGCGCTCGGGGTCAGCCGCAGATGTGCGAGGCCCTCGCGGTGCGCTGCGGCCATCGCCTGGGTGACCTGGCTGACGAGTTGGTAGGCGTCGTGCGCCTCGAGGGGGCCTGCCGCGAGCAGCGCGGTCAGTTCCGTGGCGTCGGGCAGCCACTCGTGCACGACGTAGACGAGGTCGTTCTCCTCGACCGCGTCCAGGACCTGCACGAAGCGGGGGTCACCGAGCAGCGCCGCGGAACGGGCCGCGGCGAGCACCGAGCGGGCCCGGGGATGGTCGGCGGGCAGCAGGTGCACACCCACGGCCCGGCGCAGTTTCTCGTCGACCGCACGCCAACTGCTGAAACCGTCCAGACGGGTGACGCACTCTTCGAGGCGATAGCGTCTGGCGAGTTTGTGACCGCTGTGCAGTTCCGGGGGAGTTGTCACCCCGGGCGGGCTGGTGGATTCGTTCGTGTTGGCTGTTCCGTCGTCCGCCGTGTCCCGCTCCCGGGTCTGGGCCACCCCGTCGGCCGTGGACTGTCCCGCCTGCGCGGTCAGCGGCTCGTCGCCGCTGTTGTCTGCCACGTCGACGGCAGCCGTGCTCCGTTCCGCCACCGTCGTTCCTGCCTCCCCATCCGTTGCGCTTCGTCAGACGCCAAAGCCAATTGTGCCCACAGTCCGGCGCTATGCACGACACGCGGTGGCCGACGATGGTTGTGCGGACTCCTTCACATCAGCGCCCCAGTCGCCCGCGCACCATACCGACCAGCGAGTTCAGCTCCTGGATCCGCATGCGGCGCGCGGCCACGAAGAAGACCCCGAAGAGCACGGCCAGACCGACGATCAGCGCGGCCAGCGAGCCGATGACCCCCTGCCCGAGCGCCTTCGTGATCGCGTACCCGGCCCCGGCGCCGAGAATCGCACCCGGCACGGAGGCCAGCGCGAGCCGGGCGTACGTCCGGATCACGTTCGCCCCGTCCAGATCGCCGCCCAGACGCTTGCGCAGCCGCTGCCAGGCGACGCCCACACCGATCGCATACGCGGCGCCGTAGGAGAGCGCCATGCCCGCCACGGCCCAGCGGGCGGGCAGCACCAGGTAGCAGATGCCGGAGGCGGCAGCGTTGAAGGCGGCCACGATGACCGTGTTGTAGAAGGGGGTGCGGGTGTCTTCGTACGCGTAGAAGGCGCGCAGGACGACGTACTGCACGGAGTACGGGATCAGGCCGAGGCCGAAGGCCATCAGCATGTAGCCCATGCGAGTGGCGCCGTTGACGCCGGACGAGCCGAAGATGAGCGTGCACATCGGGATGCCGAGTGCGAGGAAGCTGAAGGCGATCGGCACGATCGCGACGGCCGAGGTGCGCAGGCCCTGCGAGATGTCGTCGCGTACGGCCCCGGTGTCGCCCTCGTGCGCCGAGCGCGACAGCCTCGGCAGCAGGGCGGCCATCAGGGAGACCGTGATGATGGCCTGTGGGAGCCCCCAGATGAGCTGGGCGTTGGCGTAGGCGGAGAAGCCGGTGCCGTCCATGCCGGAGTGCTTGACCGCCGCGGTGCCCAGCTGGGTCACGACGATCGCGCCCGCCTGGTTGGCGAGGACGAAGAGCATCGTCCACTTGGCGAGCATGGCGGCCTTGCCGAGCCCCTGGCCCTTCCAGTCGAAGCGCAGCCGCAGCTTGAAGCCGGTCTCGCGCAGGTAGGGGAACATCGCGAGCGACTGGACGACGAGGCCGAGGAGGACGCCGACACCGAGCAGCTGCACACCGTCGTCGGGGATCGACGTGACGCGCATGCCCGACTTCTCGGACGTGCCGTACACCCAGAGGAACATGCCGAGCGTGGCGATGATGACGATGTTGTTGAGGACCGGGGTCCACATCATCGCGCCGAACTTCCCGCGGGCGTTGAGGATCTGCCCCATCACGACGTGGATGCCCATGAAGAAGATCGACGGCAGGAAGTAGCGGACGAAGGTGATGGCCACCTCGTTGGCCGCCGGGTCGCTGGCGACCGGCGTGGAGAGCAGGTGCACCAGGAGCGGTGCGGCGATCCAGCCGAGCACCGTGAGTACGCCGAGCGCCACCATGACGAGCGTCAGGAGCCGGTTGGCGTACGCCTGCCCGCCGTCCGCGTCGTTCTTCTGGGCGCGCACGAGCTGCGGCACGAAGACCGAGTTGAGGCCGCCGCCGACGGTGAGGATGTAGATCATCGTCGGCAGCTGGTAGGCGACCTGGAAGGTGTCGCCGAGCAGACCGATGCCGAGCGCCGAGACGATCATCGCCGAGCGGACGAAGCCGGTGAGGCGGGACACCATCGTGCCCGCGGCCATCACGGCGCTGGACTTCAGGAGGCTGGACGCGCGGCCGCCGGTCTTCCCCGCGGGCGCCGCGGGAGCCTGCGAGGGCGCCTTGGCGGGCGCCGGGACGGCCGGGGCCGCCAGCTCCTCCTGGCCCGCGGGCGGGCGCTGGCCGCCGTACTGCGGCTGCTGGTAGTAGCCGCCCTGGTTCGGGTCCTGGTACTGGCCGGGATCCGGGTACTGGTTCGGGTCCTGGTAGTAGCCACCGGCCTGCTGATTGGCGTACGGGGAGGCCTGCTGGGCGTACTGGGCGCCCTGCTGGTCGTTGTACGCGGCGTCGCTCTGCGGGTACGCGTACGGCGTGCCGTGCTGCTGGTCCGCGTAGCCGGCGCCCTGCTGGTGGGCGTACCCGGCGCCGTGCTGCTGCTGGTCCGGGTAGGCGGCCTGGCCGGGCTGCTGCTGGTAGGGATAGGCAGCGCCCTGCTGGTCCTGGTAACCGGCGGGCTGCCCTTGGTACCCGGTGCCGGGCTGTCCCTGGTAGCCGCCCGCCTGCGGGTCCTGATAGCCGGGGTGCTGGCCCTGGTATCCCCCGCCGTGCTGTCCCTGGTACGGGGCGTTCTGCTGGCCCTCGTAGCCCTGCTGGGCGCGCGGGTCGGCGGCCTGAGGGTCGCCGTAGCCCGCCCGCGGGTCGCGGTGGCCGCTGCCCTGCTGGTCCCGGAAGAGGTGCGCGAAGGCGTCCGGCTGGTGCCGCTCCTCGCCCGCCTGGGTGACGAGGTCGTCCACGCCCACGTACTGCGTGGTGCGCGGGTCGTCGCCGTAGGGGAGGTGGCGTGTGGTGCCGTCCGGCTCCGGCGGCGGTGTCTGGGCCCAGACGCGGGGGTCCGGCTGGTACTGCGCCGACGGCGGCTGGGCGTAGAGCTGCTGCGGGTCGGGGTAGCTGCCGGGCGGCGGCGGGGGGTGGGCCGCGCGGTCGTAGAGCGCCTCGGCCACCGGGTCCTGGGCCGAGAGGTCCTGGGCCCGGTAGGGGTCCTGGGCGTACGCGTCCTGGAGGTAGGCGTCCGGGGCGTGCTGCGGCGGCACCTGACCGTCCTCGTGGGGGCCGGGAGGCGGGTCCCCGGCCGCACCGGAGCTGCCCGCGCCCTGGCCGCGCTCACCGTCGTACGGCGCGTTCATGGTTTACCCCACCTCATGGTCCGCGGGCCCACCGGCCACGACATCGCTCAACGGTCCACTCTCTCACCCGTGTGCGAAGGCTCGGTGCTTTCGGCAGCGGTGTCCGGTGTCGGGTCACTCGGCTGCTCGGGATCGGCCGATCCGGGGTCGGTGCCGGGAGAGGTGTCGGGGGTGGCGTCGGAATCGCCGTCGGGGCCGCCGTCCGGGCCCGCCTCGGCCTGCCGCCGCGCCGCGCGCTTGCGCTGGGTGTACATGCGGAACCCGGCGAGGACGAGGAGCAGGACGCCGCCGCCGATGACCAGCATCACCGTCGCGGTGAACTCGGTGACGTTGACGTCGAAGCGGACGGGCGCGCCGTAGGGCTCGTTGTCCTCGGTGTAGAGCTGCGCGTAGACCGTGACCGGGCCGTTGGCGTTGGCCGTGGTGGTGAACTTCACGGACTGGGTGTGGCCGCCGCCCGTGATCCGGACGGGCTGCTCCTCGTAGAGCCCGTCGCCGACCTTCAGACGGGTGGGGTTGGTCGACGTCAGGCGCAGGACGAGGTGGTCGACGCCCTGCACCAGGTTGTTCTGCACCGTGACCGGGATGGTCGCGCTGCGGCCCGAGAGCTTCACCTCGGACTTGTTGATCAGCTTCACCTGCTGGATGAGGCTCGTCAGATACCCCTGCACGCCCTTGCGGAAGTTCTGGGCGTCGGTCGGGCGGCCGCGCCACGACGTGGACATCTCACGGTCCATCGCCCGCCCGAAGGGGGTGATGACGCGGTCCGCCTGGGAGAGGATCTGCTTGAAGCGGTCGAGCTTGCCCTGGGTGTTCTGGACCTCCTCGAACGCCGAGCGGGGCAGTTCCTGCTTGCGCAGCGACGACGGGTAGGACCCGGCGGAGGGGACCTGGGTGGTGGCGTTCGGGTCCGGCTCGGCCTTCGCCGCCGCCGTCAGGGACTGCGGCTGCGACCAGCGCTTGTCGTCGAGGGCGGCCAGCGCCCGCGCCATGGTCTGGGCCTGGCTGGCCGTGGGCATGCGCTGGGGGGCGACCACGACGCTGCGCTGCTTGTCCGGATCCTGCAGCGTGATCATGAGACTTTGGGCCAGGAATTCCTGGGTGGCGAGGGTGGAGTCCTCGGCCCCCGTCATGTCGCCGCGGAACGCGGTCGAGAGGCGCGCGTCGGCGACCACGGCGGTCGTCCCGCCGCCGATGGGCCGCGCGGCGTTGGGGGTGTACAGCAGCCCGCCCGTCTCGCGCAGGCTGTCGCTGCGGGCGATCACCGAGTGGGCGCCCGCCGACGTGGCGACGTCCACGACCGACGGGTCGACCGCGCCCTCGGCGGGCCACGCGAAGTCCGAGCTGGGCTTGACGTTGAGGATGTCCTCCACGGCCTGGGCGCCGACCTCGGTGGCCTCCTTGAGGTGGCCGAGCGAGCCCTTGACGGCCCTGCCGTTGTGGGCGAGCGAGGCGAGGTCGGGGTCGGCGAAGGGCAGCGCGACGACCTTCTTGCCCTTCACGGCCTTGTGGAGCTGGTTGAGCCACTGCTTCGCGACGGCCTGGTGCTTGCCCGCGACGGTCGTGCCGTCCGGCCCCTCGACGTCGTAGCTCGTCGTCATCGCGTCGACGGAGACCAGCAGGTCAGGATCGATCACCCAGGCGACGTCGAGCTGGCTGCCGAGCGTCAGGAGCTGCTGCAGCCGCCCGCCCGTCTGGAGTTCCTTGGCGAGGCTCTCGTCCTTGAAGAGCGGCGTCTGCTCCTCGTCGGAGCGCGTCCTCGACGTGAGGTGCGTGGTCGAGATGAGCGGCCACAGGTACGTCGTCTTGGTCTTCGTGTCGGCCGCCCCGTCCTGCCACGGCAAGAAGGTCCGCTCGATGCCGAGCACCTGGGGGTAGGGCTGTGCGGGCGTCTGGCCGGTCAGCGTGACGCCGAGCTGGTAGACGCCGTCCATGCCGAGGCGCAGGGCGTTCACGGGCACGGAGATGCTGAAGTCGTATGGGACGCCCGGGGCGAGCCGGGAGAACTTCTCCACGTACTTCCCGCCGACCTCGGAGCCGTCGAGCCCGGGCTGGTAGGTGGTCCGCTTCGCGGCGCTGTCGATGTCCGTGCGGCCGCCGAGGGCGCTGCCCACGCGGAGGCCCACATGGGCGTCGGTGATCGCCTGGCGTCCCTCGTTGGTGATCTTGCCCGAGACGACGACGGTGTCGCCGTCGCGCGGCGCGCTGGGCGTGAGGGTGTCCAGGGACACATCGACGGTGCGGGAGCCGGTGGGGGTGGCCTTCGTGCCCGTGGAGGCCTTGCGCGCGTCCGCGGCGCCGGTGTGGGCGCCCGCGGCATGCGACGTGCCCACTGACCCGGTCGTGGTCGCTGTGCCCGTCGTCACTCCGGTACCGGCGGCATGCGCGGAGGGGCTCACGGGCACCTGGAGCAGCCCGGCCAGCAGTGGTGCCCCGGCCAGCAGTGTCGCTGTCCGCCGGAACCACCGGCGGGCAGGTGAGGGGCTGGTCCCCGGGAAATCTGCCGCCTCGGCCACGCGTTGCCCGTCCCTCGTCGTCGTCAGCTGTGTCGGTGGTTGTCGTTCGCTGCGTCCACGCATGGTAACGAGGTGCGCCGGGGCTAAGTGCCGCGGACTGCTCCACAAGATCGGAAGGCCTGGCGGCGACGCCCGCAAGCCCGGTGGTGAGCGCCGTGTGCGGCACTGACGAGGCCCGCGGAAATCCGGGCGGCCCCCGGCGCCCGGGGCACGTACCCTTTTCTGTTGTGCCGAACGCCAACGAAGACAATCCCCGTGCCCTGAGCCAGGCGCAGGACCGCGCTGTGAGCGAGCTGCTGCGCGTCTCCCCCGTCGCGGACGACCTCGCCCGCCGTTTCCAGGAGGCCGGGTTCTCGCTCGCCCTGGTGGGCGGATCGGTCCGGGACGCGCTCCTGGGCCGGCTCGGCAACGACCTGGACTTCACGACGGACGCCCGCCCCGAGGACGTACTGAAGATCGTCCGTCCGTGGGCCGACGCGGTCTGGGAGGTCGGGATCGCCTTCGGGACGGTCGGCTGCCAGAAGGACGCTCGTGTGGACGGCGCCGAGCAGCGTTTCCAGGTCGAAGTGACGACATATCGATCGGAGGCGTACGACCGGACCTCGCGCAAGCCCGAGGTGTCGTACGGCGACTCCATCGAGCAGGACCTCGTCCGCCGTGACTTCACCGTGAACGCGATGGCTGTGGCGCTCCCGGAGAAGACGTTCGTCGACCCGCACGGAGGCCTTGGTGACCTGGCCGAGCGCGTCCTGCGGACCCCCGGCACCCCTGAGGAGTCCTTCTCGGACGACCCGCTGCGGATGATGCGGGCCGCGCGCTTCGCCGCGCAGCTGGACTTCGAGGTGGCCCCCGAGGTCGTCGCCGCGATGAAGGCGATGGCCGGGCGCATCGAGATCGTCTCCGCCGAGCGCGTCCGGGACGAGCTGAACAAGCTGGTCCTGTCCGCGCACCCGGCCAAGGGCCTCGCTCTCCTCGTGGACACCGGCCTCGCCGACCATGTCCTGCCGGAGCTGCCCGCCCTGCGCCTGGAGCGCGACGAGCACCACCGGCACAAGGACGTCTACGACCACACGCTGATCGTCCTCGAGCAGGCGATGGCGCTGGAGACCGAGGGCCCGGACCTGACGCTCCGGCTCGCCGCACTGCTGCACGACATCGGCAAGCCGAGGACGCGTCGCTTCGAGTCGGACGGGCGGGTCTCGTTCCACCACCACGAGGTGGTCGGGGCGAAGATGACCAAGAAGCGCATGACCGCCCTGAAGTACTCGAATGAGCTCATCAAGGACGTCTCACGGCTCGTGGAGCTGCACCTGCGCTTCCACGGCTACGGCGAGGGCGAATGGACGGACTCCGCGGTCCGGCGCTACGTCCGCGACGCGGGCCCGCTCCTGACCCGCCTGCACAAGCTGACCCGCTCGGACTGCACCACGCGCAACAAGCGCAAGGCCAACAACCTGTCCCGCGCCTACGACGGCCTGGAGGAGCGCATCGCCCGCCTCCAGGAGCAGGAGGAGCTGGACTCGATCCGCCCCGACCTCGACGGCAACGAGATCATGGAGATCCTCGCCGTCCGCCCCGGCCCTGCCGTCGGTCAGGCGTACAAGTTCTTGCTCGAGCTGCGCCTGGAGAACGGGCCGATGGAGCGGGACGCGGCGGTGGCGGCGCTCAAGGAGTGGTGGGCTGCGCAGGAGCAGTAGAGGTGAGCATGCGAAGGGGCGCTGTGTTTCACGTGAAACACAGCGCCCCTCATGCATGAAGCGGGGCGATGTTTCACGTAAAACATCGCCCCGCTTCATGCATGCAGGCTGCTTACTTCTTCAGCTTCTCCAAGCAGAGCGTGAAGTCGTCACCGCGACCCGTCTCCCGGTACTGGGCGTACTTCCTGATGTCGCAGGTTCCGCTGTCCTTCTTCTCTGCGACCTTGTACGCGGCTTTGCTGTCGCCGCAGTCCACGATCTTCAAGTCCGGGTCGGTGGAGCTCGTCGGGTTGCCGACGCTCATGCAGTCGCCGACCTCGGCTGCGGCTGCCTCGTCCTTGCCCGCCAGGACCGCGCCACCGGCGATCAGCGCGACGACGGCGACACCCACGATGGAGAATATGAGCTTCTTCTTGCTCTTGCGCGGAGCCTGCGGGTCCGGGCCGCCCTGGTAGAACGGCACGCCCGGCTGCTGCGGAGCGCCCGGCTGCGGCGGGTACGGCTGGCCGGGGGCCTGGCTGTAGGGGTCGCCCCCACCCTGGGGCTGGCCGTACGGCGCACCGCCCTGAGGCTGCTGGCCGTAGGGCTGCTGGCCCTGGGCGAATGGATTCTGGCCCTGGGGCGGCGGAGTGGACACGGGGATCCCCCTAGAAGAGAGCGCAAGGCGTGTGGCTGGGATGCGCGATGGCGCGAAACGACCCCCGTAAGTTACCGAGATCCCGAGCGCGGATTGAAGCTCAGTGGACCTCTGTGGCACTGATGTGACACTTACTGGTCGTCAAACCTGGCCATAGCCACAGCAATCGCCGCGTAAATAACGGCCACCGTGACAACCAAGGAAGCCGATTTTCCGTCCGGGGGCAGCATCAGGGCGGCGACGCCTGCCGCGCCGACGAAGGAGATGTTGAAGAGGACGTCGTAGAGGGAGAAGACCCGGCCCCGGAAGCCGTCGTCCACGGCGGCCTGGACGACCGTGTCCGTGGCGATCTTCGCGCCCTGGGTGGTCAGCCCCAGGACGAAGGCGGCGACGAACATCGGCACCGGGGCGAAGGCCAGGCCGAGCGCGGGCTCCAGGACGGCCGCCGCGGCGGCGCAGAGCACGAGCCAGCCGCGGGGCCCGAACCGCCCCGCTGCCCACGGCGTCACCACGGCCGCCGCGAAGAACCCCGCACCGGAGATCCCCACGGCGACCCCGAGCAGCGCGAGCCCGTCGTCCTCCGTCGACCCCCACGCGTACCGGCACAGCATCAGCACCATCACCGTGAGCGCGCCGAAGCAGAACCGCATCAGCGTCATCGACACCAGAGCGTGCGCGGCCGGGCGCCGCTCGGCGAGATGGCGTACGCCGGCAAGGAGACCGCGTGCGGTCCCGGCGAGCGCCGTGCGCAGGTGCGGCTGCACCAATTCCGGATCGGGACCGAGGAGTTCGCGGGACATCCGCAGGGAGGCGAGCGCGGCGCACAGATAGAGCGCGGCGCCTAGGAGGACCACGGCCGCGTCCGAGTCCGAGGCCACGATGCGTACCACGAAGGCGAGACCGCCGCCCGCGGTGGCGGCCAGGGTGCCCGCGGTCGGGGAGATGGAGTTGGCCAGGACCAGGCGTTCGGAGTCGACGACGCGCGGCAGCGCCGCCGAGAGCCCGGCGAGGACGAAGCGGTTGACGGCAGTGACGCAGAGCGCGGACGCGTAGAAGAGCCAGTCCGGGGTGTCGCTGAGGATCAGCACGGCGGTCACGCAGGCGAGGGCGGCCCGCAGCACATTGCCGTACAGCAGCACCTGGCGCCGTCGCCAGCGGTCGAGCAGGACGCCCGCGAACGGGCCGACGAGGGAGTACGGAAGGAGCAGTACCGCCATCGCGGAGGCGATCGCCGCGGCGGACGTCTCCTTCTCCGGCGAGAAGACCACGTACGCGGCGAGCGCGACCTGGAAGACGCCGTCCGCGCCCTGGGAGACGAGCCGCACGGCCAGCAGGCGCCGGAAATCCCGCAGCCGCAGGAGAACGCGCAGGTCACCGACGACAGCCATGGGGCACAGCCTCACATACGAGCGGGGTCCCCGGGCACATATGACCCGGGGACCCCGACTGGCTACCGAAGCGGCCGACTCAGCAGTCGGCCCCGCGGTTGAGTTGGCGCTCGGCTCAGCGCTCGACCTCGCCCTTGATGAACTTCTCGACGTTCTCGAAGGCCTCGTCGTCGAAGTACTGCACCGGCGGGGACTTCATGAAGTACGAGGACGCCGACAGGATCGGGCCGCCGATGCCGCGGTCCTTGGCGATCTTCGCGGCGCGCAGGGCGTCGATGATGACACCGGCCGAGTTCGGGGAGTCCCAGACCTCGAGCTTGTACTCCAGGTTCAGCGGGACGTCGCCGAAGGCGCGGCCCTCGAGGCGGACGTACGCCCACTTGCGGTCGTCGAGCCACGCGACGTAGTCCGACGGGCCGATGTGGACGTTCTTCTCGCCCAGCTCGCGGTCGGGGATCTGCGAGGTGACGGCCTGCGTCTTCGAGATCTTCTTGGACTCGAGGCGGTCGCGCTCCAGCATGTTCTTGAAGTCCATGTTGCCGCCGACGTTGAGCTGCATGGTGCGCTCAAGACGGACACCGCGGTCCTCGAACAGCTTCGCCATCACGCGGTGCGTGATGGTCGCGCCGACCTGCGACTTGATGTCGTCGCCGACGATCGGGACGCCCGCCTCGGTGAACTTGTCCGCCCACTCCTTGGTGCCGGCGATGAAGACCGGGAGGGCGTTGACGAAGGCGACCTTGGCGTCGATGGCGCACTGGGCGTAGAACTTCGCCGCGTCCTCGGAGCCGACCGGCAGGTAGCAGACCAGGACGTCGACCTTGCGGTCCTTGAGGATCTGGACGACGTCGACCGGGGCCTCGGCGGACTCCTCGATGGTCTGGCGGTAGTACTTGCCCAGGCCGTCGTAGGTGTGGCCGCGCTGGACCTGCACGCCGGAGTTCGGCACGTCGCAGATCTTGATGGTGTTGTTCTCGCTGGCACCGATCGCGTCCGCGAGGTCGAGGCCGACCTTCTTCGCGTCGACGTCGAAGGCGGCGACGAACTCGACGTCACCGACGTGGTAGTCGCCGAACTGGACGTGCATCAGGCCCGGGACCTTGGCGTCCGGGTCTGCGTCCTTGTAGTACTCGACGCCCTGGACCAGCGAGGCGGCGCAGTTGCCCACGCCGACGATGGCTACGCGAACCGAACCCATTCCGGTTGCTCCCTGTGTGATCTCGGTATTCCGGATGAGACTCCGCCGAATGCGGAGGCTCACTTGGTGGTGTCGTCGGACGCATCCGGCGGCGGGGTGCTGCCCCGCCGCCGGGGCAGGACGCCCGACTCCCCAGATGTGCTGTTCTGCTGAGCGGAGCCGTCGGGTGCGGACCGTTGCTGGTCGCGTCCCGCGCGCTCGCTCTCGATGAGCTCGTTCAGCCAGCGCACTTCGCGCTCCACGGACTCCATCCCGTGCCGCTGCAGCTCAAGCGTGTAGTCGTCGAGGCGCTCCCGGGTGCGGGCCAAGGAGGCGCGCATCTTCTCCAGGCGCTCCTCCAGGCGGCTGCGGCGGCCCTCGAGCACCCGCATCCGCACGTCCCGCGAGGTCTGGCCGAAGAAGGCGAAGCGGGCAGCGAAGTGCTCGTCCTCGTACGCATCGGGGCCGGTCTGCGAGAGCAGTTCCTCGAAGTGTTCCTTACCTTCAGCCGTCAACCGATAGACGATCTTGGCGCGGCGCCCCGCGAGGGGAGCCAGGGCCTCTCCGGCAGCACCCGATTCCTCGATCAACCAGCCGTTCGCGACCAGAGTCTTGAGGCATGGGTAGAGCGACCCGTAGCTGAAGGCGCGGAACACACCCAGTGAGGTGTTGAGCCGCTTGCGCAGCTCGTAGCCGTGCATCGGGGACTCGCGGAGCAGGCCGAGCACGGCGAACTCGAGGATGCCGGAGCGTCTGCTCATCGTCGCCTCCCGTCTGTCCCGGTCTGCCGCACACGGCCCTTTATGCCGACCTGATGTATCGGCTCGATACATCACGACGATAGAACGACGTGCCGCCTGCGACAAGAGGGGGCACGGTGAACGGCATCACATCACCGATTCGTAGGAAGTAACTTGCCTGTTTTGGGGTGAACTTCGGTCCTAAGAGGGTTTTGACGGTGCGTAGTCTGTGCGCCATGCATACCGCCGGGAACCAAGTGACGCGAGGTGGCGTCGCTGTCCCCGGTGCAGTGCGGATGAGTGCCGGAACGGGCGCATCCGTACATCGGGGGGACCGGAAACCAGCCGCCGTTTCCAGGCGCGGAGACCCGCGCCTGCCCGAGGAGTAGTCGTTCGATGAGCGAGCACCGTCGCAAACCGCCGCAGCCGCAGGGCGGCGGACGCGCCGCGGCCAGGCGTGGCGCATCCGGCGCGTCCGGAGCGCCGTCGGGCCGTCGTGCAGCACCGCGTGACGCCACTGGATCGCCGTCATCGCCGTCAGCCCCGTCGTCGTACGGGCCGGGGGGCCCCGGGGGCGAGGAGCGGCCCTACGGCGGTCGCGCCGAGGCCCGGCGCGCGGCCCGCAGCGGTTCTGTCGGGGGTGGTGGTGGCCGTCGCAGGGCCGCCGAGAACGCCGGCCGGGGGCGGGGCAGAGGGCGTGGCCACGAGCCCGCCAAGAAGCGCTTCATCGACTACCCGCGCGCGGGCAAGTCCGGGGCGCGGCGCTGGCTGCCGTCGTGGCGGCTCGTCACCGGCCTGTTCATCGGGTTCCTCGGCAGCATGCTGGCGGTCGTCGGCATCGCGTACGCCCTCGTCGAGGTGCCGGAGGTCGCCAAGGCGGCGCGGGCCCAGAACAACGTCTACTACTGGGCCGACGGCTCCCAGATGGTCGCGACCGGCGGCGAGACCAACCGCCAGATCATCAAGTACGCGGACATCCCGAGGGCGATGCGCAACGCCGTCATCTCGGCGGAGAACAAGACCTTCAACAAGGACAAGGGCGTCGACCCGATGGGCATCGCCCGGGCCGTCGTCAACATGGCCAAGGGCGGTCAGACCCAGGGCGGCTCGACCATCACGCAGCAGTACGTGAAGAACGCCCGCCTCGACGACCAGTCGCAGACGTTCACGCGGAAGTTCAAGGAGCTGTTCATCTCCATAAAGGTCGGCCGGGAGGTGAGCAAGGAAGACATCATGGCGGGCTATCTGAACACCGCCTACTACGGCCGCAACGCCTACGGCATCCAGGCCGCCGCCCGCGCCTACTTCGGCGAGGACGCCGAGGACCTGAACCCGAGCCAGTGCGCACTCCTCGCGACCGTGCTCAAGGGCGCGACGTACTACGACCCGGCCGGCTACCCCGAGATCGACCCTGCGGCCAGCCCCAAGGCCAACCGGGAGCGGGCCGAGAAGCGCTGGAAGTGGATCCTCGACGAGGAGGTCAAGGACGGCCGCCTCAGTGCCGAGGTCCGCAACAAGTACACGGATTTCCCGAAGCTGGAGAGCCCGCGCTCGAACGTCAAGCTGAGCGGCCAGATCGGCTACCTGGTCTCGCTCGCCAAGGCGTACGTCATCAACAACAGCAATGTCACCGCCGGGCAGCTCGAACAGGGCGGCTACGAGATCCACACGACCTTCGACAAGAAGAAGGTCGATCAGCTCGAGGACGCGGTGGAGAAGGTCCGCAAGGCCAAGATCAAGCCGAAGCTGCGCCCGGACAAGGACACGCACGTTCAGTTCGGTGGCGCGTCGGTCAACCCCAATAACGGGGCGATCGAGGCCATCTACGGCGGTGAGGACGCGACGAAGCACTTCACCAACAACGCGGACACGACCGGTGCTCAGGTCGGCTCGACGTACAAGCCCTTCGTGCTGGCGGCGGCCTTCAAGAACGGCGTCCGTGACAAGGACGGTGGCGAGTCGCAGAGCGATACCGAGCGCACCATCGTCAACCCGAAGAGCAAGTACAGCGGCAAGAACAAGCTCAAGATCAAGAACTACAACGGCTCCGTCTGGCAGGACAAGGACGGCAAGGAGTGGCTGCAGACCAATGACGGTCAGCAGTCGTACAACCCGCCGTCCTACAGGATCGACCTCCGCGAGGCCATGCGGGAGTCGGTCAACTCCGCCTATGTCCAGCTCGGCATGGACGTCGGGCTCGACAAGGTGAAGGCTGCGGCCATGGACGCCGGCCTCAAGGACGACAAGTCCATGGCGGGCGCCACCTACCCGTCCTTCTCCCTCGGTACCTCGTCACCGAGCGCGATCCGCATGGCAGGGGCGTACGCCACGTTCGCCGACCAGGGCAAGCAGCGGGATCCGTTCTCGGTGAAGGAGGTCAAGAAGGAGGGTGAGACGGTCTTCCAGCACAAGGAACAGGTCAAGAGCCCCTTCACCCCTGAGGTGGCGAACAATGTCACCGACGTGCTGAGGACTGTGGTCGACAAGGGCACGGGCACCTCCGCCCAGCTGCCCGGCCGCCAAGTGGCGGGCAAGACCGGTACGACCGACGGCAACAAGTCCGCCTGGTTCGTCGGCTACACCCCGCAGCTGTCGACGGCGATCAGCATGTACCGGCTCGACGACGACGAGAACAACAGCAAGCGCGAGTTCCTGGAGATGTTCGGGACTGGTGGCGAGAAGAAGATCCACGGCGCCTCCTTCCCCGCGCAGATCTGGCAGGACTACATGGAAGAGGCACTCAAGGGGAAGCGCGCCATCCCGTTCCCCGAGCCGGGCCCGATCGGCGAGATCGTCGGAGACATCCCGCCGCCCTCCCCGACGCCGAGCGAGGAGCCCGAGCCGAGCGACTCCCCGTCGCCGACCCCGTCCGAGACCAAGTCGTCCGAGCCTCCGAAGCCGACTGAGTCCCCCGACCCGACCGAGTCCTGCAAGCCCTGGGACCCCAGGTGTGAGGACGACGGTGGTGTGACGGACGGCGGCTCTGAGAACGGCGGCAACAACGGTGGTCCGGGCGGTGAGCCATCACCGACGACCGGTGAGCCCGACGGTGGCAATGACAACGGCGGCAACAACGGCAACGACAACGACGGGGGGTTCTGGGCCGGTCCGACCGGCTGAGCCGAGTCCCGCGTACGTTTCACGTGAAACGGCGTGATCCACGGAAACGGCATGTTTCACGTGAAACAAGGCCGCCGCATCCGGCAAGGGTGCGGCGGCCTTGTCGCGCTGTCGTACGGCCCGCCCGTAGGGCTTCGGGCAGGGCCTTTCAGCCGTCTGTCGGCGGTACGGAGGGTTCTCGGGCACGTACAGCCGGAGTTCTCAGAGCTGTACGGCAGGATGTGCGCCATGCCCAGCGCAGAGAAGATGCCCCCCACACGCGCGCATCAGTCCGTACCCGAGCAGGCGCCGCAGCCTGTGCTCCCCACGAAACAGGACGAGGTCGCCGCGGCCGGCAGCGAGCTGATCGGCGGACCGATCGGCCGTAGAGCCCTTCTGGCGATGGCCTGGCTGACCCCGGTACGCGTCATCGCACTGGTCGCGATCGGCATGTTCGCACTCGGCATGGTGCAGAAGATGCCCTGCTACAACGGCGCCTGGTTCGTCGGCGCGAGCTCGCAGTACACGCACGCCTGCTACTCCGACATCCCTCACCTCTACCAGGGGCGCGGCTTCGCCGACGGACTGGTGCCGTACTTCGACAAGCTGCCTGCCGACGTCGGCATGGAGTACCTCGAGTACCCGGTGCTGACCGGTCTCTTCATGCAGGTGGCCGCCTGGCTGACGCCGGGCAGCGGATCCATCCAGCACCAGGAGAAGTTCTACTGGATGGTCAATGCCGGGATGCTGATGATCTGCACGGTCATCATCGCGGTCTGTGTGACCCGCATCCACCGGCGCCGGCCCTGGGACGCCCTGCTCGTCGCCCTGGCCCCCGCTTTCGCCCTGACGGCCACCATCAACTGGGACCTGTTCGCGGTCGCTCTGACGGCCCTGGCGATGCTGATGTGGTCGCGTGGGCGGGCCGTGCCCGCGGGGATCCTCATCGGCCTCGCGGCGGCCGCCAAGCTCTATCCGGCGCTGCTGCTCGGGCCGCTGCTCGTGCTGTGCTGGCGGGCCGGGCGCTGGCGGGCCTTCTGGCTGGCCGCGGGGAGCGCGGTGGGTGCCTGGCTCGCGGTGAACCTGCCGGTGATGATCCGCCACGACTCGACGGGCTTCCACATCCGCGAGGGCTGGGCGAAGTTCTACACCTTCAGCCAGGAGCGCGGGGTCGACTTCGGGTCGTTCTGGCTGATCCTCTCCCAGCGCATGGACGACCCGCTGACCACGGACACGGTGAACAAGCTCGCGGCTGCCCTGATGATCCTCTGCTGTCTGGGAGTGGCCGCCCTCGCCCTGACCGCGCCGCGCCGCCCACGCCTTGCCCAGCTGGTCTTCCTGGTGGTCGCCGCCTTCATCCTCACCAACAAGGTCTACTCGCCGCAGTACGTCCTGTGGCTGATTCCGCTCGCCGCGCTGGCCCGTCCCCGCTGGCGCGACTTCCTCATCTGGCAGGCGTGCGAGGTCGCGTACTTCCTGGGGATCTGGGGATATCTCGCGTTCACGACGAGCGGGGACGCCCACAAGGGCCTGCCGACCGAGGGCTACCAACTGGCCATCGCGGTCCACCTGCTGGGGACGCTGTACCTGTGCGCCGTGGTGGTGCGCGACATCCTCATGCCGGAGCGGGACGTGGTGCGGCGGACCGGGGAGGACGACCCCTCCGGAGGGGTCCTCGACGGCGCTCCGGACGTCTTCGTGCTCGGTCCGGCGGCGCATCCGCCGCAGCAGGCTGCGCCGGACGGAGCGGGCTCGTGCGTTCAGTGGGGGACGGGGAGCGACCGTTCGCCCTGAGCGAACAAGGCAGTGAGAGCGGGTGTTCGGCGGGCGCGGGTCCGCCCCGCCGAGCAAGACGAAGGGCCGGTACGCGGGAGGCGTACCGGCCCTTCGGCATTTCCTTGGAGCGACCCTTCGAGCCGACGAGTCAGCGGTCGACGATCCGGTCGAACTGCGTGGTCGTGTGCCGCAGGTGGGCCACCAGCTCCTCGCCCACCTTCGGCTCCGGCGCGTCCGACGGCACGAAGAGCAGCGACACCTGCATGTGCGGCGGCTCGGCGAACCAGCGCTGCTTGTCGCCCCAGACGAACGGCGACAGGTTGCGGTTGACGGTCGCGAGGCCCGCGCGGGCCACGCCCTTCGCCCGCGGCATCATGCCGTGCAGTGCCTTCGGGGCCTCCAGGCCGACGCCGTGCGACGTACCGCCCGCGACGACGACCAGCCAGCCGTCGGAGGCGACCTTCTGCTGGCGATAGCCGAAACGGTCACCCTTCATGACGCGCGTGACGTCCAGGATGGCGCCCCGGTACTCGGTCGCGTGGTGGTCGCCGAGCCACAGCTGCGTACCGATGCGCGCGCGGAAGCGGGTCTGCGGGAACTGCTGCTGGAGGCGGGCCAGTTCGCCGGCCTTCAGGTGGCTGACGAACATCGTGTGCAGGGGCAGGCGGGCGGCGCGCAGCCGGTCCATCCAGGCGATGACCTCCTCGACGGCGTCCGAGCCGTCGGTGCGGTCGAGCGGCAGGTGGATGGCGAAGCCCTCGAGGCGTACGTCCTCGATCGCCGCGTGTAGCAGCGGCAGGTCCTGCTCGCTGACGCCGTGCCGCTTCATCGAGGACATGACCTCGATGACGACGCGGGCGCCCACGAGGCCGTGCACGCCGTCGATCGACGACACGGAGCGGATGACGCGGTCGGGCAGCGGCACAGGCTCTTCGCCCCGGCGGAACGGCGTCAGGACCAGCAGGTCACCGCCGAACCAGTCCTTGATCCGGGCGGCCTCGTAGGTCGTGCCGACGGCGAGCACGTCCGAGCCGAATCGCGTGGCCTCCTCCGCGAGCCGCTCGTGACCGAAGCCGTAGCCGTTGCCCTTGCAGACCGGGACGATGCCCGGGAACTGCTCCAGCATGTGCTTCTGGTGTGCCCGCCAGCGCGCGGTGTCGACATAGAGCGTGAGCGCCATGGCTGGTCCCGGAACCTTTCTGGTGTCTGCGGTGTAACAGAGGTATGGAAGGAAATGCGGAAGGAAGCGGTGCGGGATCAGCGACGCGACATGTAGATGTCGAGAGCCTTGTGCAGCAGCTTGTTCAGCGGGAAGTCCCACTCACCGACGTACTCCACGGCCTCGCCGCCGGTGCCGACCTTGAACTGGATCAGGCCGAAGAGGTGGTCCGTCTCGTCCAGCGAGTCGGAGATGCCCCGCAGGTCGTAGACGGAGGCACCGAGTGCGTAGGCGTCGCGCAGCATCCGCCACTGCATCGCGTTCGAGGGCCTGACCTCACGCCCGATGTTGTCGGACGCGCCGTAGGAGTACCAGACGTGGCCGCCCACGACGAGCATCGTCGCCGCCGACAGGTTCACGCCGTTGTGCCGCGCGAAGTACAGCCGCATGCGGTTGGGATCCTCGGTGTTGAGGGTCTGCCACATCTGCTGGAAGTAGCCCAGCGGCCGCGGGCGGAACTTGTCGCGGATCGCGGTGATCTCGTAGAGGCGCTGCCATTCGGCGAGGTCCTGGTAGCCGCCCTGGACGACCTCGACACCGGCCTTCTCGGCCTTCTTGATGTTGCGGCGCCACAGCTGGTTGAAGTTCTTGAGGACGTCCTCAAGCGCGCGGTTGGCGAGCGGCACCTGGAAGACATAGCGGGGCTGCACGTCACCGAAGCCGGCGCCGCCGTCCTCGCCCTGCTGCCAGCCCATGCGGCGGAGCTTGTCCGAGACCTCGAAGGCGCGCGGCTCGATGGTCGTCGGCTCGACATCGCGCAGCCGCTTCACGTCCGGGTTCTGGATGCCGGACTTGATCGCGGGGGCGTCCCAGCGGCGGATGACGACCGGCGGGCCCATCTTCACGGAGAAGGCGCCCTGCTTCTTCAGGTGCGCCAGCATCGGCTGGAGCCACTCGTCCAGGTTCGGGGCGTACCAGTTGATGACCGGACCCTCGGGCAGATACGCGAGATAACGCTTGACCTTGGGCAGCTGGCGGTAGAGGACGAGGCCCACGCCGACGAGCTGGCCGGTCCTGTCGTCGAACCAGCCCAGGTTCTCCGAGCGCCATTCGCTCTTCACGTCTGCCCATGCGGGGACCTGGCAATGGCTTGCCGACGGCAGGCTCTGGATGTACGCCAGATGCTGCTCTCGGCTGATGGTCCTCAGGGTCAGGCTCATTCGCGGCGCTCCTCGGGCTGGTGTGTCCCCATGGGTACAGGGGCTCCGGCTCTCGCGCCGAAGCCTACTGCGCCCTGCGAGCGCCCCGTCTGGGCGTATGGAACCTTCGTCCCCGGTCGTGCTCCGACCAGGGACGGTGCGGGTTCCTCAGCGGCAGGTCCGCCGTGTGTTCACCGGAGTTCGCCGGCTACCAGAGTCCCCCGAAGAGTCCGCCGTGCGCCATGCCCAGGAAGAAGCCGACCGCCGAGGCGCCGAGCCCGACGATCAGGAAGAACCGCTCGCGGGTCGTCACCGAGATGAACTGGCCGTAGGCCCCCGTGAAGATCCCGACCAGGCCGGTCCAGGAACTGAGCAGGTGCAGGTTGTGGAACATCGCGGTCACGAAGGCGATGGCCCCGAGCACCAGCGTCACGCCGAGCAGCGTGTCCTGGAGCGGATGGGGCTTGCCGTCGGTGGCGAAGAGAGAGCCTGCGGTGTCACGTCGCATTGCCTGTGCCATGGAGGCACCTCCTGCGGAAGGCGGCGCATCGTAGCGCCATACACACCCGATGTGTACAGATTCTGCCCGCCCACCGCCGGATTTCAACCGGAAGGCAAGGTGCAGGTAGTCTGTACCGTCTGCACCGGTGTCTGCCCAGGCCACAGCACGAGCCCCCGTCCGCGGGGGCCGATTGTCAGTGGCGGCCGATACCGTTGCGTACGCATCACGACCCTCCTGCCACGGAACGACCGTGGCCGCTGAGTCCAAAGGAGGTGGGTTCCACATGCGTCACTACGAGGTGATGGTCATCCTCGACCCCGATCTCGAGGAGCGCGCTGTCTCCCCGCTGATCGAGAACTTCCTCTCCGTCGTCCGTGAGGGCAACGGAAAGGTCGAGAAGGTCGACACCTGGGGCCGTCGTCGTCTCTCGTACGAGATCAAGAAGAAGCCCGAGGGCATCTACTCGGTCATCGACCTGCAGGCCGAGCCTGCGGTCGTCAAGGAGCTCGACCGCCAGATGAACCTGAACGAGTCGGTCCTCCGGACCAAGGTCCTCCGCCCCGAGATGCACTGAGTCCTCTGGCTCAGGCCCGTTGAGCCCTCGGGCTCGACGGCACTCGGGATCCGAGTAGCAGCAGTAAAAGCAGCCAGCAGCAAACCCGCCGAGAGGTTCCCCCAATGGCAGGCGAGACCGTCATCACGGTTGTCGGCAATCTTGTCGACGACCCCGAGCTGCGCTTCACCCCGTCCGGTGCGGCGGTCGCGAAGTTCCGTGTCGCGTCCACCCCCCGCACCTTCGACCGGCAGACCAATGAGTGGAAGGACGGCGAGAGCCTGTTCCTGACCTGCTCGGTCTGGCGTCAGGCGGCGGAGAACGTCGCCGAGTCGCTCCAGCGAGGCATGCGCGTCATCGTGCAGGGCCGGCTGAAGCAGCGGTCCTACGAGGACCGTGAGGGCATCAAGCGCACGGTCTACGAGCTGGACGTCGAGGAAGTCGGCGCCAGCCTGAAGAACGCCACGGCCAAGGTCACCAAGACCACCGGTCGCGGCGGCCAGGGTGGGTACGGCGGCGGTGGCGGCGGCCAGCAGGGCGGCGGCTGGGGCGGTGGCTCCGGCGGCGGTCAGCAGCAGGGTGGCGGCGGTGCTCCCGCCGACGACCCCTGGGCGACCGGTGCGCCTGCCGGTGGCGGCGGCCAGCAGCAGGGCGGCGGCGGTGGCGGCTGGGGTGGAAACTCCGGCGGCTCCGGCGGCGGCTACTCGGACGAGCCCCCCTTCTAAGCCTCGGGCCTCTGGGCCTCAGAGCGAGAAGGCGGGTCGTACCCACACTTCTTGATCACACAGGAGAAACACCATGGCGAAGCCGCCTGTGCGCAAGCCTAAGAAGAAGGTCTGCGCTTTCTGCAAGGACAAGGTCCAGTACGTGGACTACAAGGACACGAACATGCTGCGGAAGTTCATTTCCGACCGCGGCAAGATCCGTGCCCGCCGCGTGACCGGCAACTGCACGCAGCACCAGCGTGACGTCGCCACGGCCGTGAAGAACAGCCGTGAGATGGCGCTGCTGCCCTACACGTCCACCGCGCGATAAGGGAAGGGTGACCGAAACATGAAGATCATCCTCACCCACGAGGTCTCCGGCCTCGGCACCGCCGGCGAGGTCGTAGACGTCAAGGACGGCTACGCCCGCAACTACCTGATCCCGCGGAAGTTCGCTATCCGCTGGACCAAGGGTGGCGAGAAGGACGTCGAGCAGATCCGTCGTGCTCGCAAGATCCACGAGATCGCGACCATCGAGCAGGCCAACGAGATCAAGGCCCAGCTCGAGGCCGTCAAGGTCCGCTTGGCCGTCCGCTCCGGCGACGCCGGTCGTCTCTTCGGCTCCGTCACCCCGGCTGACGTCGCTTCGGCGATCGAGGCTGCCGGTGGCCCGAAGATCGACAAGCGTCGTGTCGAGCTTGGCGCGCCGATCAAGACCCTGGGCGCCCACGCGACGTCCGTGCGTCTGCACCCCGAGGTGGCCGCGAAGGTCAACGTCGAGGTCGTCTCTGCCTGAGTCGCAGCAATGCGCTCGCAGGACTGAGTGAAGGGGCCGCACCTACGGGTGCGGCCCCTTTGCTGTGCGCTGCTGGGGGTGCCGTGTTTCACGTGAAACACGGCACGAGGAGACTCGGTACGTTCGCTCGCTGCGGCTCGGCGGGTGGGTGCCCGGACGTCAGCGCGTGGCGCCCGTGACGATCCAGCGCCCGGAGCGCGACCGGAGCCACAGGGTCAGTGCCCGCACGGTCATCATGAGCGTCATCGCGGCCCACAGGGTGGTCAGGCCGCCGCCGAGGGTGGGCACGAGGAGCGCCACGGGGGCGAAGACCGCGAGGGTGGCCAGCATGGCCCAGGCGAGGTACGGCCCGTCCCCCGCGCCCATCAGGACGCCGTCGAGGACGTAGACGATGCCGCAGATGGGCTGCGCGAGGGCTATCACCATCAGAGCGGGCAGCGCCGCGTCCTGGACGGCGGCGTCGCCGGAGAACAGCGGGACGAACACGGGGCGGGCCGCGACGACGAGCAGGCCCAGGGCGGCGCCTGAGACGAAGCCCCACTGGATCATGCGGCGGCAGACGTCGCGGGCGCCCTGTGGGTCATTGGCGCCCAGGTACCGGGCGATGATGGCCTGCCCGGCTATCGCGATGGCGTCGAGGGCGAAGGAGAGCAGGCTCCACAGGGACAGGACGATCTGGTGGGCCGCCACGTCGGCGTCGCCGAGGCGTGCCGCCACGGCTGTCGCGATCAGGGCGATGGCGCGCAGGGCGAGCGTGCGGGCCAGGAGGGGGACTCCGGCCTGGGCGCAGGCCCTGATGCCGGCCGCGTCGGGGCGCAGGGAGGCCCCGTGCCGCTTGGCGCCGCGGACGACGACGTAGAGGTAGATGGCCGCCATGCCGCACTGGGCCAGGACGGTGCCCCAGGCGGAACCGGCGATGCCGAAGCCGAAGCCGTAGACGAGGAGCACGTTCAGGGCGCCGTTGGCGACGAAGCCGCCGACGGCGACGTACAGCGGCGTCTTGGTGTCCTGCAGGCCGCGGAGCACGCCGGTGGCGGCGAGCACGACGAGCATCGCAGGGATGCCGAGGATGGAGATCCGCAGGTACGTGACCGCGTACGGGGCCGCTGACTCGGAGGCGCCGAAGAGGTCGACCAGTGCGGGAGCGGTCGGCAGGGCGACGGCGATGACGGCGGCGCCGAGGAGCAGGGCGAGCCAGATGCCGTCCATGCCCTGGCGGATCGCGGCCTGGAGGTCTCCGGCGCCGACGCGGCGGGCGACGGCGGCCGTGGTGGCGTACGCGAGGAAGACGAAGACGCTGACGGCCGTTCCCAGGAGGGCCGAGGCGATGCCGAGGCCGGCGAGCTGCGCGGTGCCGAGATGGCCGACGATGGCGCTGTCGGCCATCAGGAAGAGGGGCTCGGCCACGAGTGCGCCGAAGGCGGGGACGGCGAGGGCGACGATCTCTCGGTCGTGCCGTCGCCGGGCGGCCTTGGGCGCCGCGGGAGCCTGTGTCATGAGCATCAATCTAATCTTCCACAGGTAAGAGATGCAACTGACTTAGGACCCTTACTTGGTTCGGGTGTGCGCATCGGGCGGGGCCTGGTTCGTCAAGATCTTGGGCCGACTGGGGAAGTTTTTCTTCTGCACAGCCGGTGGACGGTAAAGGTGCAGGTCAAAGTGGGTGTGGAAAAGGTCATGAGGGCTTGTTCACAGGGCTGTCCACCGGACCGTGCACAGGTTTTGCGGGGTTCTCCACAGCATCACGCCCGTCATCCACACCGCCTGTGGATAACCAGATTGGCTGACGGTGCCTGCGGGCCTACCGTGGTCCGGCGCCCGCCTCGTCCTGCCATCCCGGAAACCCCGCAAATCCGACGCGTCAGAACCGGAGTTGGGCCCCCTTATTTGTCAGTGTCGTGCCGTAGGAAAGAGAGGCACGGCGAGGTCCGCGTGGCGGACGGGAGGAGGTGGCCCGGTGAGTATTTCCGAGCCCTTGGACGACCCGTGGGCCGACAGCGGTCCGGGGGACCGTCTGCCCGTCTCCCGCCCGCGCCGCGACGGCGGACGTGGCCAGGAGCAGCATGAGCGGGGCAGGGAGGGCGGCTGGGACAGCGGCGGCACGTCCTTCGAGCGCGTCCCGCCGCAGGACCTCGATGCGGAGCAGTCCGTGCTCGGCGGCATGCTGCTGTCGAAGGACGCCATCGCGGACGTCGTCGAGGTGCTCAAGGGCCACGACTTCTACCGCCCGGCGCACGAGACGATCTTCATCGCGATCCTCGACCTGTACGCCAAGGGCGAGCCCGCCGACCCCATCACCGTCGCCGCCGAGCTCACCAAGCGCGGTGAGATCACCAAGGTCGGCGGCGCCTCGTACCTCCACTCGCTCGTCCAAACCGTCCCGACGGCGGCGAATGCCGAGTACTACGCGGAGATCGTCCACGAGCGCGCGGTCCTGCGCCGCCTGGTCGAGGCCGGCACACGCATCACGCAGATGGGGTACGCGGCCGACGGCGATGTGGACGAGATCGTCAACAGCGCACAGGCCGAGATCTACGCCGTCACCGAGCAGCGCACCAGCGAGGACTATCTGCCGCTCGGCGACATCATGGAGGGCGCGCTCGACGAGATCGAGGCGATCGGCTCGCGCAGCGGCGAGATGACGGGTGTGCCGACGGGCTTCACCGACTTCGACTCGCTCACCAACGGTCTGCACCCGGGCCAGATGGTCGTCATCGCGGCCCGTCCCGCCATGGGTAAGTCGACGCTGGCGCTCGACTTCGCGCGGGCCGCGTCCATCAAGCACAACCTGCCCAGCGTCATCTTCTCCCTGGAGATGGGGCGCAACGAGATCGCGATGCGTCTGCTGTCCGCGGAGGCACGGGTGGCGCTGCACCACATGCGTTCCGGCACGATGACGGACGAAGACTGGACCCGGCTCGCCCGCCGGATGCCCGAGGTGTCGGCCGCCCCGCTCTACATCGACGACTCCCCGAACCTGTCGATGATGGAGATCCGCGCCAAGTGCCGTCGCCTCAAGCAGCGCGCCGACATCAAGCTCGTGATCATCGACTATCTGCAGCTGATGCAGTCCGGTGGCTCCAAGCGTGCCGAGAGCCGGCAGCAGGAAGTCTCGGACATGTCGCGAAACCTGAAGCTCCTCGCCAAGGAGCTCGAGGTGCCGGTGATCGCCCTCTCGCAGCTGAACCGTGGTCCCGAGCAGCGCACCGACAAGAAGCCCCAGGTCTCCGACCTGCGTGAATCCGGCTCCATCGAGCAGGACGCGGACATGGTGATCCTGCTGCACCGCGAGGACGCGTACGAGAAGGAGTCACCCCGCGCGGGTGAGGCCGACATCATCGTGGGCAAGCACCGTAATGGTCCGACCGCGACGATCACGGTCGCCTTCCAGGGCCACTACTCGCGCTTCGTGGACATGGCACAGACGTAGGGCCCCGCCCTCCCGTGACAGACGTAGGGCCCGCCCCCACCCGGGGACGGGCCCTACGTCTGCAACCGCGTGGCTCAAACCAGTTCCGGCTGCGATTCCGGTTCGCGTTGCCGGATCAGTGTCGCCTTCGGCTCCCACAGTTTCATGGTCCGTACGTAGCCGTAGATCACTGAGCCCATTGCAAGCAGCAGTAGTGGTCCGAACAGCCACGGGTTCTTGCCCATTTCCACCGGCAGAAAGCGATACGACAGCAAAAGCGCGGTGAATACCGTCGCACCGTAAGCGGTGAACCGAACTCCCGAGCGGTCCCAGCCGCGGTCGAGGGTGCGCAGTCCTGCTTCGATCGTGAGGGTGAAGACCACTCCGGCGATGATATCCACGCCGTAGTGGTACCCGAATCCCAGCGTCGCGCCTAGAGTGGCCAAAAGCCAGAATGTGCCCGCGTACCGGAGAATTCGCGGACCCTTTCGGGAATGAATGAAGATTGCTGTGGCCCATGCCGTGTGCAGGCTGGGCATGCAGTTGCGCGGGGTGACCTCGTCGAAGGGGAACGCCTGCGGGGTGCTGATCGACGGTGGTGTGTCCGGCCACAGATCCGCCACCGCCCACTGCGCGGTGGGAGGCGTGCTGGGCCACAGATCGGGGTTGGTCCAGTGCTCGCTTCCGGTGCCGTAGGCGAAGATCGGCCCGACCACGGGGAAGATCATGTAGATGCCGGGGCCGAGCAGGCCGATGACCAGAAACGTGCGCACCAGATGGTGCCGCGGGAAGCGGCGCTCCACGGACACGCGGCGCAGCTGGTACAGGGCGACCACGACTGCGGCCACCGCGAGTTGGACGTAGACGAAGTCGAGCAGACGGATGCCCGTCGGGCCGGTGGCCGCGACCAGTCGGCCCACCACCCACGACGGGTTGCCCAGCGCGTGGTCGGCCGTGGCCACGTACTGGTCGAGCACCGTCGGGCGGGTCTTCGCCGTGATCAGCAGCCAGGCGTCGCCGGTCTTGCGGCCCGCCACGAGCAGCAGGCCGAGGCCGACGCCCTTCAGCAGGAGGGTGCGTTCCCGGCCAGTGCGGCGTGTGAGTGCGATGACCGCGCAGCCCAGCATCACCCACAACGCGCCGTTGCCGAAGGTCAGCTTGGAGTCGACTGCCCAGCGCCCCAGGAAGAAGGGGATGTCGATGCAGACCGCGACGCCGAGCGCGATGAACCGCTGCCGCCAGGTGAGGACCACCATCATCAACGCCATGCCGGCGTACAACAGCGGACCCGAACTGGGCGCGAAAATCACCTCTTGCGCCTGGTTAGTGATCGGTCCCGGCAGACCGTAATGCCGCGCGGCGATCTCCAGCGCGATGAGGAACCCCAGGGCCACCAGAGTTGCTGCGGCCCATAGCATCGGCCGTGGTTGACGCCACGCGGTGAAATTAATTCTGCTTTTTATTCGCGAGAATGCCCGCGACGTGTGAGGTATCAATTGTTTGGCCGATTTGGTAGATGCTAGCTATTGGGTAACTCTTCGTGCTGGCTGACGTGCATTTCGGTGAACGCGGGCGATCGAGGCGATCGTCGTGAGTCGGATCATGTTAGCGGAGCGGCGCGGGTGGGTTTCGCTCGTCGCGGGCGGTACGAAGGTCATGCGAAGACCGGTCGATCCTGTGCTCGATGATCTGGTGTCCCGAGGCGATCATGAAACTCCCGCCGCCCGGTAGGTATGGAGAGCGTCGCGTTACGCACCGGCTGCAAAGAGTGCGCACAACGGCGTGAAGTGGTCCCTTGAGTGGGGGTGCTTCGGCCAGGGGCGGCAGCGAGGGGCGGGGGACGTGCGCGCAGGGGTGTTTCACGTGAAACACGTTTGGTCAGGTCACGCGGTGGTGTCGGAAATGACTCGACGCGCGCCACCCGCCCGTATGGACTGGCCCCATGACTCATGAAGAGCTGCTGCCGAGCACCCGCAGGTCCCTGACCCATCGCATCGCCACCGCCCAGGCGGAGGGGAGGGCTCCTTCGCTGGTCGCTGCGATCGCCCGGGACGGTGAGTTGGTGTGGACCGGGGCCCGTACCTCGGTGGCGGGACACGCGCCGGACGAGAACGTTCAGTACCGCATCGGGTCGATCACCAAGACGTTCACCGCGGTCCTCGTGATGCGACTGCGCGACGAGGGTGTGCTCGACCTCTCGGATCCGTTGGAGAAGCATCTGCCGGGAACCGGCGTGGGCGAGGTGACCATCGCGGAACTCCTCGGGCACACGGGCGGCTTGGGAGCGGAGACGCCGGGTGTCTGGTGGGAGCGCAGCTCGGCCTCGCTGCGCCCCGAGCTGAGCGATGTGCTGGGCGAGCAGCCCTTCAAGCACCCCGTCGGGCGTCGGCACCACTACTCCAACCCCGGCTACACACTGCTCGGTTCGCTGGTGGAGGCGTTGCGCGGGGAGCCGTGGGAGGACGTGCTGCGGCGTGAGGTCTTGGAGCCGCTCGGTATGACCCGCACCAGTGGGCACCCGCAAGCCCCGTCCGCCGGTGGCTGGGCGGTACACCCTTGGGCGGACGTGTTGCTGCCCGAACCCACCGAGGACCTGGGGCTGATGGCACCGGCCGGACAGCTGTGGTCCACCACCGCCGACCTGGCGCGGTTCGGCGTCTTCCTGATCCAGGGTGACGACCGAGTGCTCGGCGTGGATTCGGTCCGCGAGATGAAGACGCCGGCGGCGCCTGCGGAGGCTGGGAACTGGGAGCGGACGTACGGCCTGGGCGTGGACCTGGTCGGCGGGAAGGGCTACACGCTGGCCGGTCACTCGGGCTCACTTCCCGGGTTCATCGCGTCGCTGTGGACGAGCGAGAAGGACGGGGTGGTCGCGGTGGTCCTTGCCAACTGCACGTCCGGGGTGCCGGTGGCCCTCGTGGCCGCGGAACTCCTGCAGATCGTCGCGGAGGCCGAGCCGCGCATCCCCGAGCCGTGGCGTCCGCTGCCGGAGGTCGACCCGGCGGTCCTGGAGCTGGCCGGGCCCTGGTACTGGGGGACCAATGTGTCTGTGCTGCGCCTCGCGGCCGACGGGGCGGTCGAGCTGGGGCCGCTGACGGGTGGGGGACGCAGTTCGCGGTTCCGGCCCAACGGGGACGGGACGTGGACGGGGCTCGACGGGTACTTCGCGGGCGAGCGGCTCGAGGCCGTGCGGCGGGCGGACGGTTCGGTGAGCCACCTCGACCTCGCGTCGTTCGTCTTCACGCGTGAGCCGTACGAGGCGGGGGCGCCGGTGCCGGGCGGGGTGGACCCGGAGGGGTGGCGCGGGCTCGCGTAGGTCGTCCGGGGTGTCCTGTTTCACGTGAAACAGGACACCCCGGTGGGCGTTGTCAGGGCTGGAGCCCCGCGATCAGAGCCCGCGTGTGGCGCGCGCTCCAGGTGGACCCGCGTGTGGCGCGAGCTCCAGGTGGACCAGCAGGCGGCCGGAGCCTCCACATGGGTCCGCACATGACCGGACCTTTCACGTGGTCTGAGCCCTCACGTAGTCAGAGCTGAAGCTTGAAGCCCACATGCGACGCCGTGAAGCCCAGGCGCTCGTAGAAGCGGTGCGCGTCGGTGCGCTTGACGTCCGAGGTGAGCTGCACCAACTGGCAGCCCTGCCGCCGGGACTCGTCGACGGCCCACTCGATGAAGCGGGTGCCGAGCCCGCTGCCCCGCTCGTCCGCGTGCACGCGGACGGCCTCGATGATCGACCGGACCGCGCCCTTGCGGGAGAGGCCCGGCACGATCGTGAGCTGCAGCGTGCCCACCACACGGCCTTCGCGCACAGCGACGACCAGGTTCTGGTTCGGGTCCTCGGCGAGTCGCTGGAACGCCGGCAGATAGGGCGTGAGGTCGTCCGGTGACTCGCGCTGGGCACCCAGGGGGTCGTCGGCGAGCATCGCCACGATCGCGGGGATGTCATCGGGCACGGCGGGTCGTATCTCAAGATCTCCCATGGCCGCAGCCTATGCGGGCGCTGATCGGACGGCCGGGCCCAGGCGGACGGGCGCCCCGGACGTATGGCCCCAGGCAGGCACGTACGGACCTACGCGACTGTGCGGACCGTGGACCTAGGCGGGTGTGCGGACCGCCTCGACCGCCTGGACCAGCGGTGCCAGCTCGGGGTTCTTGGCGGCCTCGTCCAGGGCCTCGCGCAGCGCCGTGTCATTGGTGGGGCGGGCCTCACCGAGGAGCGCGGCTCCGCTCTCGCTGACCTCGGTGTAGATGCCGCGCCGGTCGGTGGGGCACAGGTAGCGCGAGAGGAGTCCGCGCTCCTCGAGGCGGGTGACCAGGCGGGTGGTGGCGCTCTGGCTGAGGACGACGGCGTCGGCGACCTGCTTCATCTGCAGATGGCCGCCCTCGCCGTCGTGCTGGCGGTTCAGGACGTCGAGCAGGCTGTACTCCCGCACGCTCAGGCTGTGCTTGGCCTGCAGGGCCCGCTCTACATGGGCCTCGATCTTCCCGTGGAGCAGGGAGAGAGCGCACCAGCCCTGGGCGAGGGCGGTGAGTGCGGGGTCTGTCGCTGTCATGACTTCTCCTCCGTCTTCCTGCGTCCCGGACGCCTTCCTACGGCTCGGACGGGTCCCGTACTCCGGGTGACTTCCCGCGGCCGTGACCGGCCGCTGCCCGCGTCCTTGAGCGGCTGCGTCCAGGATAGTCCACCGCTGCAATATCCAGCGCTTGCAATTAACCCGCGCATGCAACTATTGTGGACGCACGTTAAGCGCTCTTGCAACCGTCTGGAAGGTAGTTCCATGCCTCTCGCGCTTCTGGCCCTCGCGATCGGGGCCTTCGGAATCGGCACCACGGAATTCGTGATCATGGGATTGCTGCCCGAGGTCGCGGGTGACTTCAACGTCTCCATCCCGACCGCCGGTCTGCTCGTCACCGGTTACGCCCTCGGTGTCGTCGCCGGAGCCCCGCTCATGACCGTCCTCGGCCAGCGGATCTCCCGCAAGCGAATGCTGATGCTCTTGATGGGTCTCTTCATCGCGGGCAACCTGCTCTCCGCCCTCGCGCCCAGCTTCGGCGTGATGCTCGCGGGCCGCGTCGTCGCCTCGCTCGCCCACGGCGCCTTCTTCGGGATCGGTTCGGTCGTCGCGGCCGAGCTCGTCGCCCCGGAGAAGAAGGCGGGTGCGATCGCCATGATGTTCACCGGTCTGACCGTGGCCAACGTCGTCGGTGTCCCGCTCGGCACGTTCGTCGGTCAGGTCGTCGGCTGGCGCATCACGTTCGTCATCGTGGCTGCCCTCGGCGTGCTCGGCCTCGCCGGTATCGCCAAGCTCGTGCCGGACCTGCCCAAGCCCGAAGGCGTACGGCTCCGCGACGAGGTGGGCGCCTTCCGCAACGTACAGGTGCTCCTCGCCATGGCGATGACCGTCCTCGGCTTCGGCGGTGTGTTCGCGGCCATCACGTACATCACGCCGATGATGACGGAAGTCGCCGGCTACGCGGACTCCTCCGTGACCTGGCTCTTGGTCCTCTTCGGCCTCGGCATGGTCGGCGGCAACCTGATCGGCGGCAAGTTCGCCGACCGCGCCCTGATGCCGATGCTGTACGTCTCGCTCAGTGCCCTCGCCGTCGTGCTCGCCCTGTTCACGCTCACCGCGCACAACAAGGTCGCGGCTGCCGTCTCCGTCGCGCTGATCGGCGCCTTCGGCTTCGCCACCGTGCCGCCGCTGCAGAAGCGGGTCCTCGACCAGGCCGCCGCGGCACCGACGCTCGCGTCCGCCGCCAACATCGGCGCCTTCAACCTCGGCAACGCCCTCGCGGCCTGGCTCGGCGGCTTCGTGATCTCCGCCGGCTTCGGCTACACGGCCCCGAACTGGGTGGGTGCCGCACTCGCCGGCTCCGCCCTCGGCCTGGCCTTCCTCTCGGCCGCCCTGGAGCGCCGGTCCACCTCCCCCGGCAAGGTCGTCACCGGCGCCGTGCCCCTGGCCGAGGCCCCGACGCCCGTCCACCACTGACCACATCCCGCAGGACCCGGATCCGGCCCCGGGACCCCGCACCCCACGCCGGATCCCACCGCCCCCGCAGAACCCCCAAGCAGAACCCCCAAGCAGAACCCCCAAGGAGAAACCCCTCATGAGCACGACCACCCCCACCGCCGCCGTCGCCCCGCTGACCACCAGTGACGCCGAGGTCCTCGTGACCGCCGCCCGCCGTGCCGCCGAGGCCGCGGACGTCACGGTCAGCGTCACCGTCCTCGACGCCGGTGGCCACCTCCTGGCCTTCCGGCGCGACGACCGGGCCGTGCTGATCTCCGGCGAGACCAGCACCCGCAAGGCGTTCACCGCCCTTCAGCTGAACGCCCCGACGGCCGACCTCGTGGACGCGGTGCAGCCCGG
This sequence comes from Streptomyces alboflavus, assembly GCF_000716675.1. Lineage (GTDB taxonomy): Bacteria > Actinomycetota > Actinomycetes > Streptomycetales > Streptomycetaceae > Streptomyces > Streptomyces alboflavus. The sequence continues at coordinate 124,987 of NZ_JNXT01000007.1, read as the reverse complement.
TGCGCCCTTCCACACCCTGCCGACCGCCCTCGACCGGCCGTTGCTGTTCATCGCGGGTGGCGTGCCCGTCCACCGTGACGGCCGCCTGATCGGCGCGATCGGTGTCGGTGGCGGCGCGCCCGAGCAGGACCACGAGTTCGCGACGACGGCCGTGCGGAACCTCGCGTAGCAGGGCCGCCCGGACGCCCGGCCACACCAGGCGTCCCGGCCGTACGGGGCCGTACTCCCGCCGTAGTACGGCCCCGAGCGGACGCGTACAGGCCACAACGAGGCCCGCCCTCACGCGCCAGACGAACCTGGCACCTGAGGGCGGGCCTCGACGTGCTCGCGCACGGCGGACTGCGCGTCAGCCCGCGGCGACGAGCGGGCTCAGCCCGCGGCAACCGTCAGCGGGGCGAACCGGCGCGTCCAGTCACCCGGCAGCTCCGGGATTCCGTACGTCATCACGGCGTTGAACGCCACGGTCTCCAGGCCCCGCGCCTTGACCCAGGTGAGCAGTTCCTCGTGGCGCACGTCGATGTCCGTGCGCAGCGGCCGGTCGGTGTGGGCACCGAGGGACGCGATGAGCGCCTTCGCCGTCTCCGTGTCGCGGGCGATCAGCGGGCCGACGACGTGCGTCTGCATGTTCGGCCACGCGCCCGCGTAGCCGATGATCTCGCCGTCGGCCTCCGCGACCCTCAGCTGGTCGGTGAAGGCCGGGAGGCGGGTCAGTACGTGGGTGCGGTCGAGGCCGAAGACCTCTGTGTCGAGCCTGACGAGGGTGGGCAGGTCCTCCGCGGTCGCCGCCCGGGTGGTGATGCCCGGAGCCTGATCGTCCGAGGTGGCGGGCGTGAAGTGGCCGGTGACCATCTCGACGCGGCCGGTCGTCTTGAAGCCGAGCTGTTCGTAGAGGGGGCGGCCGTTCGGGGTCGCGTGCAGGGTGAGCGGGGTGGTGCTCGCGGCCTCGATGACGTTGCGCATCAGATGGCGGCCGATGCCCTTGCGGGCATGACTCTCGGCGACCAGCACCATGCCGATCGCCGAGAGTCCAGGGTTCTCATGGGGTCCGTACTGGGTGACGACGCACACGGCGATCAGGCCGGGGCCGTCGGGGTCGTCGATGCCGTAGCCCGTTCCGGCCGAGAGCAGCAGGCCCCATTTGTGTTCCTCGCGGGGCCAGCCGCGGTCCTCGGACAGATCGGCGCAGGCCGTGAGGTCACGGGGAGTCAGCCTGCGGATGGGCAGTGCGGAGAGGGTAGGTGTCGACACGCGGGTCAGGCTGTCTGACGCATGACCTCGGCGTCCACCTTTTTGTGGGTAGAAGCACGCTGCTTTTGGCCAAGTTGTTTCTGGTCAGTGCGGTGGGCTGCGCGCAGGCGCCGGCCGCGCCGGGTCAGGCCCCAGGGCTTGAGGACCGAGATGACCATCATGAACAGATATGCGCTCATCGAGACGATGGGCCCGGCGATGAGGTCCGTCGAGTCGGCCAGCTGCTCTCCGGCCGACACGGTCGCCGCCGCGTCGTTGACTCCCGGCCGCAGTGCGAAGGTCGACGCGGTCACGGTGACCAGGGTCAGCCAGAACTTCGTATAGACCCAGCGGTGCTGTGCGAGACCCCAGGGTGTGCCCAGGGAGAGCAGGACTCCGCTCAGCAGCGTGAGGAAGGCCAGCGGCAGCACCAGCCAGTCGGTGAAGACCTTCATCGAGCGGACGGAGGCCTCGATGGTCGGGGCGGAATCGGTGGTGATCGCGGCCGCGGCGAGCGCGACGAGGCCGAGCGTGAGCCCGAGCCAGCCGGCGGAGGCGGCGACGTGGACGACGAGGGTGGCCCGGCGTGCGGGGCGGCGTAGTTTCACGTGAAACACGGTGCCGGGAGCAGCGGTGCGGGGCGTCTGACAGCGGGAGTAACCGCGGGTACTAGCCTCGGCGTACATGGCACGCCTACACCTCTTCGACCTGGACGGCACGCTGCTGTACGGCACGGCCGCGCCCGTGGAGATCTCGCGTCAGCTCGGCCTGGAGCGGGAGATCGCCGAGCTGGAGCGGGAGTTCATCGCCGGGCAGATCGACTCGGCGCAGTACGCGGTGCGGGTGCACGCGCTGTGGGCGGACCTCACCGACGCCCATGTGACGGCGGCCTTCGAGGGGGCGCCGTGGCTGGGTGGCATCCGGGACACCTGGGCCGAGATCCGTGCGAACGGCGACTATTGCGCCGTTGTCTCGCTCTCCCCGTCGTTCTTCGTGGAGCGCCTCCTGGGGTGGGGCGCCCATGCCGCGTACGGCTCGCGCTTCCCGGCCGTGCCGTTCACCGAGCCCGTGAATCCCGCGGGCATCCTCGACCCGGCGGCCAAAGTGAAGATCGCGAACCGGCTCTGTGAAGAGTTCGGGGTGAGTCCGGCCGATTGCGTTGCGTACGGAGACTCACTGTCCGACCTGGCCCTGTTCGCTGCGGTGCCCGTCTCGGTGGGGGTCAACGCGGATCCGCGGCTGATCGACCTGGCCACACACACGTATGTCGGGCGCGATTTGTGGAAGGCGTACGAATTGGTGCGCACGCCGGTAATCGAGGCAATTGATGGGGGTGGAGCCCTGAATTCCGAGTGAAAGAAGGGCACTTGTGCGTTGAGCGGCGGCCGGTATGGTCGACTCCGGTTCAAGCCAGGGGGGGAGAACGGTTCGAGCCAGGGGCGTGGAAGGCGCAACCGAGGGGGCGCGGACGCAGATCAACAAAGCCTAACGAGGTAAAGAGATCGACAACCCGTACTTCCGGCTTTGCGCTCCGCACAAGGGGCGCGGCTGCGATGCTGCGGATGAGGTGACTGCGGCCAATGTCACATTCTCTCCCTACTTGTCCGTAGGTCTTGGGGCGCCGGGGTTCAATGTGATCGACATGGGCCGGCGGGACAGAGCGAGGGAAGCACGCACCTTCCGCTGAGGAAGTGCACGACCGACCAGAGATGTTCGAGGCGAGGCACAGCATGGACGCTCCGACCACCACGTCGGCGGGCAACGGCTCTTCCGGGGACAGCGGCGGTTCTGGCGGCTGGTTCACACCACGCAGGTCACCGACGCCTCAGGAGGGTGCGCAGGGGCCGCGGACGGCGGAGCAGGCCGAGTCGGCGCCCGAACCCGAGGAGGGGGTCCGGGAGGCGCCCTCGGGGCGGCGGGTGTCGGCGATACGCCCCCTCGGCAGACCGGCAGCCACGGACGCGGCGGAGCCGGGTGCGGGGCGGATATCCACACCGGCGCCCAAGTCGCAGGTGCTGTACGCCGACGAGGACGTGGCGCACGCGGTGGCCGACGAGGACCCTGTCGCGGACGCGGACGCGATGGTGGGCGTCACGCACGCCGAGGTGCGGCCTGCACCGGATGCCGAGATCACGCCGACGCCGGAGGTCCCGGCCGCCGACACGCACGGGCACACGCAGACGGACACCCGCACCGACACGCCCGGCGCCGCTGAAGCGATCCCGGCTGAAGCGATCCCGGCTGAAGCGGTCCCCGCTGAAGCGATCCCCGCTGAAGTCGCCCTGGTAGAAGCCGCTCCCGCTGATGCCGCCCCGGCCGTCACGGCCCCCACCCGCAGCCAGTCGACCGCCTCCCCCGACGCCGTCCTCGTCCAGCGCACGATGGCCGAGATCGCACCCGTCTCCGACAAGGTCACCTCGTACTTCTACGCGCTCCTGTTCACCCGCCACCCGGAGCTGCGCGACCTGTTCCCGGCCGCGATGGACACCCAGCGCGACCGGCTGCTCAAGGCGCTGCTCACCGCCGCGGAGAACATCGACCACGCCGACGTACTCGTCACGTATCTGCGCGGTCTCGGCCGCGGACACCGCAAGTACGGCACCCGGCCCGAGCACTACCCGGCCGTCGGGGAGTGTCTGATCGGCGCGCTGAGCCGGTACGCGAGCGCCAGTTGGGACGAGGAGACCGAGGCCGCCTGGGTGCGGGCGTACACGACGATCTCCCAGGTCATGATCGACGCGGCCGCCGAGGACGAACTGCGGGCGCCCGCCTGGTGGTACGCGGAGGTCGTCTCGCACGACCTCAGGACACCTGACATCGCTGTCGTCACCGTCCGCCCCGACCAGCCCTACCCGTTCCTCGCCGGCCAGTACACGAGCCTGGAGACGCCCTGGTGGCCGCGCATATGGCGGCACTACTCGTTCGCTTCGGCGCCCCGCTCCGACGGACTGCTCTCCTTCCATGTGAAGGCGGTCCCGGCGGGCTGGGTCTCCAACGCCCTGGTGCACCGCGCCCGCCCCGGCGACGTGGTCCGGCTCGGCCCGCCCGGCGGTTCGATGACCGTGGACCACTCGACCGACAGCGGGCTGCTGTGTCTGGGCGGGGGGACCGGCATAGCGCCCATCAAGGCGCTCGTGGAGGACGTCGCCGAGCACGGCAGGCGGCGACCGGTCGAGGTCTTCTACGGCGCGCGCACCGACCACGACCTGTACGACATCGACACGATGCTGCGCCTCCAGCAGACCCACCCATGGCTGGCCGTCCGCCCGGTCGTCGACAACCGGGCCCAACTGCCCGACGCCGTGCGCGAGTACGGACCGTGGAACGAGTACGACGCCTATCTCTCGGGCCCGCCCGGGATGATCCGCAGCGGCGTGGACGCGCTGCGGGACGTGGGCATCCCGGTCGGCCGCATCCGGCACGACTCGGTGGAGGAACTGGTCGCGGCGGGCGACTGACCCGCGAGCCGGGGGCGCTCACCCCGCGGCTGAGCGGTCAGCCCAGGTCGGGCGCGTGCATCGCCCGTACGCCCTCGATGTTCCCGTCCAGATAGTGCCGCAGCGACAGCGGCACCAGATGCACCGAGGCGATCCCGACCCGGGTGAACGGCACCCGCACGATCTCGTACTCACCGGCGGGTTCGTCGATCTCGGGGCCGTGCCGCTGGGCGAGGTCCATGGACTCCAGCCGGCAGACGAAGAAGTGCTGCACCTTCACACCGGTCGCGCCGCCGTCCTCGCCGATGTGCTCGACGGTGTCCACGAAGCACGGCACCACGTCGACGATCTTGGCGCCCAGCTCCTCGTGGACCTCCCGGTGGAGCGCGTCGATGACGGTCGCGTCCTCCTCCTCGACACCGCCGCCCGGGGTGAGCCAGTACGGATCCACGCCGGGCTTGGTCCGCTTGATGAGGATCAGGTCGTCCCCGTCGAGGAGGACGGCACGTGCGGTGCGCTTGACCACGGGTCGGACGGTCATGGGAGAAATGTGGCCCGGACTGTTCCACGTGAAACATCGCGACCCGCGCTGGACCGTCCTCAGGTCCACTCGGCGGCAGCACGCAGCAGCCATTCGTGCGCCCGCGCGATGTGCGGCATGGCGAGTGTGCCGGTGCGTACGACGAGGAAGTAGGTCCGCAGGGGCGGCACTGCCGGTTCGAGCAACGCCACGACCTCACCGTTCTTGAGGGCGGTGGCGCACAGATAGCGCGGCAGGACGGCGAGCCCGGCGCCCGTGGTCACACAGGCGAGCACCGCCCGGAGGTCCGGCACGATCACGGTGCCCGACGTGGCGGGTCGGGAGTCGAAGACGGCGGCCCAGTAGCGCGAGACGAGTGGCAGCGACTCGTGCACCTCGACCACCGGCAGGTTCTCCACCGTGCTCGCGCCCTTGCGCCGCAGCTTGCCGGGGCCGATCCGGGCGGCCCAGGGCGGAGCGGCGACCAGGACGTGCTCCTCGTCGCACAGGGGGGTCGCGGTGAGCAGGGCGCCGCGAGGGCGGGCCGTGGTGATCGCCAGGTCGTGGTGCCCGGCGGCGAGCCCTTCCAGGACCTCCTCCGCGTTGCCGAACGAGGCGCGCAGCGCGAGTCCCTGTCCGTCGTCGCCGGTCAGCGCGGTGAGGGCGGGCAGGGCGCGCTCGGCTGTGAACTCCGGTGGTCCGGCGAGGTGGAGCGTACGGACCGACGAGTCCTTGTCGATCCCGGTCTCGGCGATCTCGACGAGGGCGTCGAGGTGCGGGGCGGCCTTGTGGGCGAGTTCGTCGCCCGTGGTCGTGGGGGTCACGCCACGCGCCTGGCGCAGGAAGAGCGGGCGTCCGACCTGCCGTTCCAGCGTGCGGATCTGGGAGGTCACGGCGGGCTGGGACAGGCCGAGGAGAGCCGCGGCCCGGGTGAAGGACCCCGCCCGGTGCACGGTCACAAAGGTCCGCAACAGGGCCAGATCCATGTCGCCACCTACTCCTTCAGCTCCCCCTGTCGGCCCCCGGCGCCCGCCAACTATAAATTTGTCGATAGGTTGCTGTCGCTACTGTGATTGGACACTGACACAGAGTCAACTAGCCTTGTTCGCGCGGTTCTTCGCGCGCGGAACCGGGACAGTCCGAGCCACGAGGGGGGAGGCTCGGACTGTCCGTTGTACGTAGCCGGAATGGTTCGCCTGTGCGAGGCGGGGCGGCCGGTGTCAGTCCCTCGCCTCGTCCAGCGCCCGCAGCACGTCCGCCACCAGGTCGTCCGCGTCCTCCGCGCCCGCGGAGAAGCGGATGAAGCCTTCCGGAACGGCGTCCCCGCCCCAGCGCCCGCGCCGCTCGGCGGTGGACCGTACGCCCCCGAAGCTTGTCGCGTCGTCCACGAGCCGCAGCGCGCCGAGAAAACGCTCGGCACCCGCGCGTGAGGGCAGTTCGAACGACACCACGCACCCGAAACGCCGCATCTGCCGCGTCGCGAGCTTGTACGAGGGGTCGTCGGGCAGGCCGGGATAGCGCAGGCCGGTCACGTCGGCGCGGTCGCGCAGGGCCTTGGCCAGGGCCAGGGCGTTCGCGTTCTGCCGGTCGACCCGCAGCTGGAGCGTCGCGAGCGAGCGGTGGGCGAGCCAGGCCTCCATGGGGCCCGGGATGGCGCCGACGATCTTGCGCCAGCGCCGGACGGCGGCCGTCAGTTCGGCGTCGCGGCAGGCCACGTACCCGAGCAGGAGATCGCCGTGCCCGGAGAGCTGCTTGGTGCCGCTGGCCACGGAGAAGTCGGCGCCGAGGTCCAGGGGACGCTGGCCGAGCGGGGTGGCGAGGGTGTTGTCGACGGCGACCAGGGCGCCACGCGCGTGGGCAGCGTCGGCGAGGCGGCGGATGTCGCACACGTCGAGGCCGGGGTTGGAGGGCGTCTCGAGCCACAGGAGGCGGGCGCCGTCGAGGACGTCGAGCTGCGCGTCGCCGCCGGTGGGCGCGGTACGGACCTCGATGCCGTACGCCGTGAGCTGCTCGCGCACCAGCGGCAGCGCCTGATAGCCGTCGTCGGGCAGCACCACGGCGTCGCCCGCGCGGAGCTGGGAGAAGAGCACCGCCGAGATCGCGGCCATTCCGGACGCGAAGACCAGGGTCTCCACGGAGTCGTCCGCGGGGGATTCGAGCTCCCCGATGGCGCGCTCCAGGTGGGTCCAGGTCGGGTTCTCGTCGCGGCCGTACGTGTACGGTCCGGTCGGCTCGCCGGGGAGGTGGAAGTGCGCGGCGAACACGGGGCCCGGCAGGGTCGGCTCGTGCTTCGCCGGTTCGGGGAGGCCGGCCCGCACGGCGCGGGTGCCGTCGCCGAAGGCGGGCGTGGTGCTGTCCTCGCCGGTCAGGGGCGCGCCGGTGCTTTCGTCGGTGTGCGCGGGGGCCGCAGCGCGCCCCGGTATCCGCTCCGGTGCCCGCTCCTCGTCCGTCATGCCGCCCGTCCCTCCACCGCGTCCCGTACCGCGTCGAGCAGGCCCTCGCTCGCCGCCTCCACCATTGTCAGGCACTCGACGAAGCCGTCGGCGTCGCCGTAGTACGGGTCGGGGACGTCCAGGTCGCCGGCATCCGGGTCGTACGAGCGCAGCAGGCGCACCTTGTCCGCGTCCGCGGGGGTGGGGGCCAGGCGGCGCAGGGTGCGCTGGTGGCCGTGGTCCAGGGCGATCACCAGGTCGCGTCCGGCGAACCAGTCCGCCTGGAACTGACGGGCCGTGTGGCCGGTCTCGTAGCCCGCGGACTTCAGCGCGGCGTCGGTGCGGGGGTCGGCGGGGTCGCCCTCGTGCCAGCCGTCGGTGCCCGCGCTGTCCACCACGACGAGTCCGTCCAGGCCCGCGTCACGGACGAGCGTGCGGAAGACCGACGCGGCCATGGGCGAGCGGCAGATGTTGCCGGTGCAGACGAAGCACACGGCGTACGGCACGGGGACGGGGCCGGTGGACGGCGCGGGCGCGGAGGCGTGGGGCATGGGGTGGGGTCAGTCCTTGTGGTCGGGGAGGGCGACGTTCATCGCCCAGGACACGATCGAGATGATCAGGCCACCCAGTACGGCGGTCCAGAACCCCTCGACGTGGAAGCTGACGTCGAGCTTGTCGGCCAGCCACGAGGTGAGGAGCAGCATCAGGGCGTTGACCACCAGTGTGATCAGGCCGAGGGTCAGGACGAACAGGGGGAAGGTCAGGACCTGCACCACGGGCTTGACCACGAAGTTCACCAGGCCGAACAGCAGGGCGACGACGAGCAGCGTGAGGGTCTTCTCGCCGGTGTTGTCTCCGGTGAGCGTGATCTTGTCGAGCAGCCACACGGCCACGGCCAGGGCCGCCGCGTTGGCGATCGTCTTGACTACGAAATTCTTCATGTGTCTGATCGTGGCAGACGCGAGGAAACAGTGGTCGGTCCACGACCTGGGGCAAGGGGCGCAGAAGAGCGATGAAGGCATTCCGACTGGACGAGCTGGAGGCGGAGCGGGCCGCGAACGACGGCGCGTATCTGCAGTTTCTGCGGGAGCGGAACATGTCGGTCGGGCTCTACGCGCTGGACGCGGGCGACAGCGACCCGCAGCAGCCGCACCGGCAGGATGAGGTGTACATGGTGGTCAGCGGCCGTGCGTCGATCACGGTCGGGATGGAGACGACGGAGGTCGCCCGCGGCAGCGTGGTGTACGTGCCGGCCGGGGTGCCCCACAAGTTCCATCACATCAGCGAGGACCTGCGGGTTCTCGTGGTGTTCTCGCCGCCGGAGCGGTGAGGCGGGGCTCGGGGCAGCGCGGCGCTCCGGGCGCTCCGGCCTCGCGCCCGCCCGGCTCTCAGGGCCTCGGACTCAGGGTTCCCTAGGGGGCGAGTCAGGGGAGGGCAAGGGATCGCACGGCCCCGAACTGGCTTTTTCCGACCTAGCATCGAATGCGTGAAGTGGGAAATCTGCACAGGAGCGGAGTTTCCCGGCGGTCGCGGAGATCCCGTGGCACCGCGACAGCTGTCGTAGCGCGGTCGAAGCGCGGGCGGTAACAGAATCTGCGGAGAAAGGTAAGGGCGAGGGCAATGCGAGAGATCTTCGCGGGTATGCCGTGGTGGGTGAAGTGGATCGCGGTGCCGGTCATCGCGCTGGTGGTCTTCGGCGGGCTGATAGCGAGCGTCGTCGGCTTCGTCTTCACCCTGCTCTTCAAGCTGCTGCTGTTCGTGGCCCTGGTGGGTGGACTCGTCTACGTCGTACGGAAGTTCATATCCAGCTCGTCCTCATCCCGAAGCGACTGGTGAAGTTCCGTAGCGCCCGGTGAAAGGGAAAGCAAGGGTTCCCTCCCCAGGGGGAAGTTTTCTGTCACAGCGCCCCTCACCGGTGGCCAAGGGTTAGAGTCCGAAAACCGACGCGGGGGCGATCCCCGTAGGCGGGCCCACTACCCCCACTCGTCTGCCTCCGGGCGCGAGTGGTCCCCCCTGTGCTTCGGGAGTGACCCATGGCCTCGGTTGACGACGCACCCCCGGACGTTCAGTCCACCGACCCCGAAGGCAGGGCCATTTCGGGCGAAGGGCCGTCAACTCCCGCGAGCAGAGGGCTCCTTACGGGCAGGGGACTCCTGGCGAGCAATACCCCCGGAGCACCCTCCGACGCCGCTCCGGCGGGCGTCGGACCCACCCTCATCGGCTCCGTGCAGCGAGCCATGCGCCTCCTGGAGGCCGCCGCCACGCACCCCGGCGGTGCCCCCGCGAAGCAGCTGGCCCGCGAGGCGGGCCTGGCCCTGCCGACCGCGTACCACCTGCTGCGGACCCTGAGCCACGAGGGCTATCTGCGCCGGGAGAAGGGCGTGTTCGTGCTCGGTGACGCGGCGGAGCGGCTGAGCGCGGGAGCGGCGGAGCAGAACCGCCGAGCCATGATCGGTGAAACCCTGGAGTACTGGCGCGACGCCATCGGCGTGCCCGTGTACTTCGCCCTCTACCGCGACGGTGAGATCGAGATCGTGTCCGTCGCCGACACCGCGGGCAACCCGGCCGTCGAGGAGTGGGCCGACTTCCGTGAGACCGGCCACGCCCACGCCATCGGACAGTGCCTCCTCGCCCAACTCGACGACGCGGCACGGCGGGACCACCTCGACCGCCATCCGGTCCGCTCCCTCACCCCGAACACGGTGCGTGACGACCGGACGTTCCTGAGGCGGCTGGAAGCGGTGGGGCGGATGACGCCGGTGACGGAGCATCAGGAGTACGCGCTCGGGACGGTCTGCGCCGCGATCCCGGTCACGGTGGGCAGCACCGCGGCCACGGTGGCGATCTCCGTTCCGTCGTCGCAGGCGAGCCGTCTGGCGCCGGCGACACGGCTGTTGCAGGAGGAACTCGGAAAGCTACTAAGGACACTCGCCTTCTCTATCAGCATCTGAAAACTCACTCCTTGTGATCTGGTGTGTACGTTAAGCAAGATGCCATGAGTGTCAGGGAGTTGGTTCCTGCCACCACCAGGCTAATGACGGGGTAGGCGGCGATGCGCGAGTCGGTCCAGGCAGAGGTCATGATGAGCTTCCTCGTGTCGGAGGAGCTGTCGTTCCGCATCCCGGTGGAGCTGCGGTACGAGACGCGCGATCCCTATGCTGTGCGGCTGACCTTCCACCTCCCCGGCGATGTCCCGGTGACCTGGGCCTTCGGGCGGGAGCTCCTGGCCGACGGGGTAGGCAGGGCGTGCGGGGACGGGGATGTGCGGATCGCGCCGATCGACCCCGAGCACTCGGACGACGTACTGATCCGGCTTCAAGTGGGCCAGGACCAGGCGCTGTTCAGGGTGGGCATCCCGCCGCTGCTCGCCTTCCTCGACCGGACGGACAAGTTGGTGCCGCTGGGGCAGGAGCGGACGCTCGTCGACTTCGAGACGCATCTCGACGAGGCCCTGGACCGGATCCTCGCGGAGGAGCAGAGCGCGGGCTGAGGGGCGACGGTTCCTCGCAGGCCCTGACTGTTGGCAGTTCGGGGCATTTCATGGCATCGCTGCTGCGGGGTGTCACGTCTTGCGGCGGCGGCCCTTTCCGGCGAGGGAGGGGCGGCGGGGCGCAGGGCGGGCGGAGGGAGCGGTGGGCGTGGTGCCGGACGGCGGGGCCGAGGGGGCCTCTGCCGGGGCGGGGCCGGGGCCTGAGCGGTCGGCGGAGACGACCAGGGCCGCGAGGGCGGTGGTGACGGGGACGGAGGCGACGAGGCCGATGGAGCCGATGAGGGTGCGGACGATCTCCTCGGCGACCAGTTCGCTGTTGGCGACGGTGCCCACGCTGCTCTGGGCGATGGAGAAGAGCAGCAGGAGGGGGAGGGCGGCGCCCGCGTAGGCGAGCACGAGGGTGTTGACGACCGAGGCGATGTGGTCGCGGCCGATGCGGATGCCCGCGCGGTACAGGCCGCGCCAGCCCATCGACGGATTGGCCTGGTGCAGTTCCCAGACCGCGGAGGTCTGGGTGACGGTGACGTCGTCGAGGACGCCGAGCGAGCCGATGATGACGCCCGCGAGCAGCAGGCCGCTCATGTCGATGTCGGGGTAGAGACCGTGGATCAGACCGGTGTTGTCGTCCGTGTTGCCGGTCAGGGAGGCCCAGCCGATGAACAGGGAGCCGAGCAGGCCGATGAGCAGGAGGGAGATCAGGGTGCCGAGCACCGCGACCGAGGTGCGCGCCGTCAGGCCGTGGCACATGTAGAGCGCGCACAGCATGATCGCGCTCGCGCCGACCACGGCGACGACCAGGGGGTTCGAGCCCTGCAGGATCGCGGGGAGGATGAAGAAGGTCAGGACCAGGAAGCTCACCGCGAGGGCGACCAGCGCCATGACGCCGCGCAGCCGTCCCACCACGACGACGGCCAGGGCGAAGATGCCGGCGAGCAGGGCCATCGGAAGCTTGCGGTTCACGTCGGTGACCGAGTACTGGAGGTCCTTGGGCGCCTTGGGTTCATAGGCGACCACCACGTCCTGGCCCGCGCGCAGTTGCCGGGGCGAGTCCGGCTGGACGATCTCGGTGAAGGTGCGGCCCTTGTCCGGGCCGCTGGTGACCTTGACCGTGGCCCGGCCGCAGGTGCCCTCCGCGCGGGACTGGGCGGACTGGCCCTCGGCGGTGGAGGTGTCGCCGTTGGGCGGGGTCTGCGAGGCGTTGAGGTCCTTGCAGGGGAGCTTCTCCAGCTTCGTCACGGTGGCCGACTGGGTCTGCCGGTCGAAGCCGACTCCGGTGCGTTCGTGGGCCGGGGCCCCGCCGGGCCACAGCACCACGAGGCCGACGAGGACCGCGGTGGCGAAGGGGATCAGGACGGCGGCGATGACCTTGCGCAGATGCTGGGACACGGGGGCCGCGGGGCCGTGGCTGTGGGAGTGGCCGTGCGGCTCCGGGGCGGGGGGTCCGGTGGGCGGCGTTGTCGTGGTCACGGCCCGATCATCGCAAGAACGGTGGGGGCCCTCTGTTCACCGCGCCCGACAGGACGCTAGCGTGGAGGCACCTTTGCAATCGCGGGAGCTCGGAGCACCGGGCTGAGAGGGCGCTGACCTCCGTACGAACGGCCACGAATTGGTTCGTACCGTACGGAATCCGCTGCGTCGACCGCCGAACCTGTTACCGGGTAATGCCGGCGTAGGGAGTAGGTCTCATGACCATCAAGGACACACGCACGCCTGCCTCAAGCACGCCCGAGGGCGCGGAGGCCGGGAAGTCCATCGGCTGGCACAAGGCGTACGTCGAGGGCTCGCGCCCCGACCTGCGGGTGCCGGTCCGCCAGGTGCACCTCACCAACGGCAAGGCCGTCACGCTGTACGACACCTCGGGTCCGTACACCGACCCGTCGGCCGAGACCGACGTCCGTCGCGGTCTGCCGCCGCTGCGGGAGAACTGGATCATCGCTCGCGGCGACACCGAGGAGTACGCGGGCCGCCCGCCCCGTCCCGAGGACGACGGCATCAAGCACACCTCGCCGCGCGGCGGGCTCAAGAACCTCGACGCGGTCTTTCCAGGCCGCCCGCGCCAGCCGCGCCGGGGCCGCCAGGGACAGGCGGTCACGCAGCTCGCGTACGCCCGTCGCGGCGAGATCACACCCGAGATGGAGTTCATCGGGATCCGCGAGAACATGGACCCCGAGATCGTGCGCGCCGAGGTCGCCGCGGGCCGTGCCGTGATCCCGGCGAACGTGAACCACCCGGAGATCGAGCCGATGATCATCGGCAAGAAGTTCCTGGTGAAGGTCAACGCCAACATCGGCAACTCCGCGGTCACCTCCTCCATCGAGGAGGAGGTGGACAAGATGACCTGGGCGACCCAGTGGGGCGCCGACACGGTCATGGACCTGTCCACAGGGCGCAATATCCACACGACCCGCGAGTGGGTCCTGCGCAACTCCCCCGTGCCCATCGGCACCGTGCCGCTCTACCAGGCCCTGGAGAAGGTCGACGGCCGGGCCGAGGAGCTGAGCTGGGAGATCTACAAGGACACGGTCATCGAGCAGGCCGAGCAGGGCGTGGACTACATGACGGTGCACGCGGGCGTGCGCCTCCCGTACGTCCCGCTGACCGCCAACCGCAAGACGGGCATCGTCTCGCGCGGCGGCTCGATCATGGCGGCGTGGTGCCTCGCGCACCACAAGGAGAGCTTCCTGTACGAGCACTTCGAGGAGCTGTGCGAGATCCTCGCGGCGTACGACGTGACGTACTCCCTCGGTGACGGCCTGCGCCCGGGGTCCATCGCGGACGCCAACGACCGCGCGCAGTTCGCCGAGCTGGAGACCCTCGGCGAGCTGAACAGGATCGCCAAGGCGCACGACGTGCAGACCATGATCGAGGGCCCGGGCCATGTCCCGATGCACAAGATCAAGGAGAACATCGACCTCCAGCAGGAGATCTGCGAGGAGGCGCCGTTCTACACGCTCGGCCCGCTCACCACGGACATCGCGCCCGCCTACGACCACATCACCTCCGGCATCGGCGCCGCGATGATCGGCTGGTGGGGCACGGCGATGCTCTGCTACGTCACGCCCAAGGAGCACCTCGGCCTGCCGAACAGGGACGACGTCAAGACCGGCGTCATCACGTACAAGATCGCGGCGCACGCGGCGGACCTCGCCAAGGGCCACCCGGGCGCGCAGGACTGGGACGACGCCCTGTCTGACGCGCGCTTCGAGTTCCGCTGGGAGGACCAGTTCAACCTGGCCCTCGACCCGGTCACGGCACGGGAGTTCCACGACGAGACGCTGCCCGCCGAGCCCGCGAAGACGGCGCACTTCTGCTCGATGTGCGGGCCGAAGTTCTGCAGCATGAAGATCTCCCAGGACATCCGGCGCGAGCACGGCACGACGCAGACGGAGATCGAGGAGGGCATGGAACAGAAGTCGAAGGAGTTCGCGGCCGCGGGGAACCGGGTGTATCTGCCGTTGGCCGACTGAGCGCGGCGGTCGGCCGACGGCAGGCGGCCGACGGCAGGCGGTGAGCGGGGGGCGGTGAGCGGGGCGGTGGTCGGTGGCGTGGCGGTGATCGGGGGAAGGCGGTATCCCCGGCCCGTGGAGATCGGCAGACTGGTCGTATGACTGCCAGTTCCTTGAGCAAGGGTGCCAATCTTCCCGTCGGCTCGGCGGCGGTGCGCGCGGAGCTCGCCTGGGGCGAGGGCCCGGGCGGGCCCACCGCCGACGCCTCGGCGCTGCTGCTCACCGCTGCCGGACGCGTGCGTGACGACGCCGACTTCGTGTTCTACAACCAGCCGCGGCACGCGTCCGGCGCCGTGCGGCACCTGGGGAAGCAGAGTGCCGCCGGCGTCACCACGGACACGGTCGAGGTGGATCTGCGGTCCCTGGAGAGCGGCGTCGAACGGGTGTTGCTGTGTGCCTCGGCCGACGGGGGGACGTTCGGGCAGCTCACCGGGCTCACGTTGCGGCTGCTCGACGCCTCGACGGGCGGCGAGTTGGCCCGCTTCGAGATGACCGCCACGTCGGAGACGGCGTTCATAGGTGGCGAGTTGTATCTGCGCGGAGGGCAGTGGAAGTTCCGCGCGGTGGGGCAGGGGTACGACTCCGGGCTCGCCGGGCTCGCCACCGACTTCGGCATCACGGTGGACGAGGAGGAGCCGGCCGCTCCGGCGCAGCCGGTTGCCCCCGTGGCTCCCGCCGCCCCGGCGGCGCCCCCAGCCCCCGTGGCTCCCGCCGCCCCTTCCTCCCCTTCCTCAACTCCCCGCCTCACCAAGGGCGAGGAGCTGCTCCCCGTCGACATGCGCAAGCGCCTCTCGCTGCGCAAGGAGCAGGTGGCCGTCAGCCTGCGCAAGCGCGGGGCGGAAGGGGTCACGGCGCGCGTCATCCTCGTGCTCGACGCCTCCGGGTCCATGTCGTTCCTGTACTCCAAGGGCATCGTGGCCGATGTCGTGGAGCGGATGGCCGCCGTGGCCGCGCAGTTGGACGACGACGGGGAGATGCAGGCCTGGACGTTCGCCTCGCATCCGGCGCGGTTGCCCGATCTGCGGCTCGGGGAGCTGCCGGACTGGCTGAAGTTCCACGTCCGCGTCGGGGAGGTCGGCATCTTCCGCCGGGGCAAGCGGAAGAAGGGCCTGCGGGACGACCAGGTCGACATGCGGGACGTGGGCATCCAGAACGAGGAGCAGCGGGTGATCGCCCAGGTCCGGGCGTACGTACGGGAGAATCCGGCCGCTGCGCCCACGCTGGTGCTCTTCTTCTCTGACGGCGGCGTCTACCGCAACAGCGAGATCGAGCGGGAGCTCAGGGACGCCGTGGAGGAGCCGATCTTCTGGCAGTTCGTGGGGCTCGGCAAGTCCAACTACGGGGTGCTCGAACGGTTCGACACGCTGCCGGGCCGCCGCGTCGACAACGTCGGGTTCTTCGCGGTGGACGACATCAGCACGGTGCCGGATCCGGAGCTGTACGACCGGCTGCTCTCCGAGTTCCCGGACTGGATGAGGGCCGCGAAGCGGGAGGGCATCATCTGAGGAAAGGGAGCTTTGAGGCCAGGGGACGCAGGGGGCACCCACGCGGGGCCGCCTGCGCGGCGCGGGCGGGCCTTCGCGCCGCCGTCCGCCGACAGCGGCGCACCGAAGCCCCACGCCGGGGGCTTCCGGCCCGTGTTCGACCGGCCGGCCGCCGTCGCCGGCCGTCCTCTCCGGCGCCGGTCCTTGACTGACCGACGTCCGGTTCATGTCCCCCGGCGACCGGCCTGATCCAGTCGCCGGGCGGCCTCGCGGAGGGTCCGCGGGGTCCGGGCTACTCCGGTGGATGCTCCGGGCCGCCGTAGTCCGGACTGGAGAAGTCCGGGCTGCTGTAGCTCGGGCGCGTCCCGGTCGTCGAGCCGCCGTCCGGGCTGCTGAATCCTGGCCTGTGATAGCCGAGTTGGGGCATGCGCCCGGCCCCGCCCGCCGAGGACGCGCGGGCCGCGGACGCCGTCTTGGTGTCCGGGGCCGTCAGTGCCTCGCGCAGGAAGGGCAGGATGCCACGCTCCAACAGTGCCTGGCACCAGGCTTCCCTGGCCCGGTCCACCTCTTCGTTCCGCTCATGGTGCGAGCCTGCCTGGAGGGAGGTGGAGCCGTTGCGCAGGGCGGTGATGAGCAGGCCGACCGCGGCGACCAGGATGGCGCCCGCCGTGAGCGCGCCGAACAGCCACCCGGCGGTGAGCAGGGTGTCCGCGAAGGCGGGCTCGGGGTCGAGCATCTTCAGGATGTAGCCGACGAGCAGGAAGATCGCGGCGGCCGTCCCGGCGAGGACGGGCGCGAGCACCGCGAGCACCGCGACCAGTCCGGCGCCCGCGGTTTCGGTGACCTCGCCCATGGTGGTGGCGAGGCCGATTCCGCCGGAGCCGGACTCGGTCGTGCTGGAACTGGAACTGGATCCGTTCCCTTCACGGATCGACGTGGACGATGAGGGTCCGGGGTCGCGCAGTTCCTCACGGACCTTCACGTAGTGGTGATACTCGGTCGCGGCGGCGGCCGTGATCAGTGCGGTGGCGTTGAGAGCCATCGTGCGCAGTTGCTCGGGGTTGAGTCGCTGGCCCACCGCGGCCAGCTCCGGGCGGTTCGGTGCGGTGCGCAGCGCCTCATCGAGGACCCGCTCGTACTGGGGGCGGTCCTCATTGAGCAGGTGTGGAGCGCTGTTCATGTGCATCCCCCGATGCTCCGTAGGGCTTGGGGCTCGCATGGCTACGAGCCGTCGGGCAGAAACGGAGGGGAGCCTGCTACGGATAAGGCGATGGTAGAGCGGTGACGGCACGCGGTGACAGGGGTTATCAAGAATTGGCCTGCTGGCCAGCGAGATCCTGCTAAGGCGGCACGTGCCGCGTGAACGTTCAGTCGTACGGACTCGCATGCGCACGCTTGTGCGAGTCCGTACGCGGGGTGACTCGTGAACGTTCAGTTCTCCAGCGGGAGTTGGCAGACCAGCAGCTTTCCGGCCATGGTCACGCCGCCGTCCATGGCGATGGCCAGGCCGTCGGCGTAGACGTGCGGGCCCTCGATGACGGGGCGGCCGTCGTCGTCGCCGTCGTACTCGGAGCCGACCTCGCCGAGGAGGTACGGGATGGGGCTGTGGCCGTGGACGATGCGGGTGCCGCCGTACATGTCGAGGAGTTCGCGTACGGCCGCGGGGCCGGAGTCGTCGCGGAAGGCGAAGCGCTTGGTGAACTTGCGGAACAGGTCCCAGTATTCGTCGGCGTCGTTGCGGGTCAGCGCCTCGTGGATGGTGTCGTTGACCTCTTCGATGGAGTCGCCGTAGTCGAGGTAGGCGGTGGTGTCGGAGTGCACGAGCAGATGCCCGTCCTCCTCCTCGATGGCGTCGAGGCGGGCCATCCACTGCAGGTGGTGGTCCTCCAGGCGCTCCATGTCGGTCTTCTGGCCACCGTTGAGGAGCCAGGCGGCCTGGAACGTGGCCGTGCCCGCGCCGGAGTTGACCGGGGTGTCGCCGAACTTCTTCGCGCCGATGAGCAGCAGCTCGTGGTTGCCCATGAGGGCCTTGCAGTAGCCGCCCGCCGCGGCGGCCTCGGCGGACAGGCGCATGACCAGGTCGATGACGCCGATGCCGTCGGGCCCGCGGTCGGTGAAGTCGCCGAGGAACCACAGCCGGGTGTTGCCCGCGGCCCAGCGTCCGTCCGCGTCGATCAGGCCTTCGTCGGCGAGGGCGGCGACGAGCTCGTCCAGGTAGCCGTGCACGTCGCCGACGACGTACAGCGGACCCATGCCCTCCGCGTCGGGCGCGGGCGGCGGCTCGGGCATCTCGCGCACCTCGACCTGCACGGTGTCACCGCGGTTGATGATGGGCAGGTCGCGCTCGGTCGGCGTGTAGCCGTCCGGGGCCTCACCGGCGGAGCCGGGGTGCGCGGGCGCGCTCTGCGCCGTGGGGCGCGTGGGGGCGGCGTGTGCCATGGTGTGCGCCGGGCCCGGCTGTTCCACGGGACGGGCGGCCGACGGCTGCGTCTGTACGGGGGCGGGGGCGGCGCCGAGATGCTCCACCGGACCGGCCTGGGCGGGGACGTGAGCGGCGAGGCGGGTGGGTGCGTGGGGGGCGGTGTGTCCGGGGGCGGGGGCCTGTCCGGCGGCGGGAACCTGGCCTACGGCGGCGGCCTGCCCAGCGACGGGAACCTGACCTACGGCGGCGGGCGCCTGCCCGTCGGCGGGAGTCCGACCCACGGCCCTGGACGCCTGCCCGGTGACGGGAGCCTGACCCGCCCCGGGGCCGTGCCCGACCTGCGCCGCCTGCCCCTGTCCGGAAACCGGGGCTTGACGGCCGGCGGGAGCGCCAACGGGGGCCTGCCCGGCGGCCGGAGGCACCTGCCCGGCCCCCCGCTCGCCCGCGGACTCGGCGCCCGCGGCAGCCTCCGCGCCCAGGGACTCCTGGGCCTGGTCGCCCTCCGACACGGCCCGGCCGGTCTCACGGACGCCTTCATAGACGTACGCGGGCACGCGGAAGTCGCGCAGCGTCGCCGTCCGCACCTCGGGTCCCTGACCGGCCCCCTGAGTCATCGACCCCTCCACCACCATCGCGCCGCATCTGCACCGGGATCGGACTGCCTGGTCGCAGTGGCCCGCGGTGTCGTCCGCCCATCATAGGAATGCGGCTGTCTCTGTGTGGTGCACCAGGGGTGGTGAATCGGTGCCGGGCCCCAGTTCACCGAGGTTTTCTCCCGAATTGGCCCGAGGTTTCCCCCTCTTTTCCCGCAGGTCGCGGGCCTCGGGCCGGTCGTCGGGGAGGTCAGCCCTGGCCGGGCGACCGCGGCGGGCTGACCGTCGTACGTGGCGGACGTCGCTCGGACGAGGTGCGCACGATCAGTTCGGTCGGTATCACCTGCTCGATGGGTCGGCCCGCGTCGAGGCCCTCGATGGCGTCGATGAGGAGCTGGACGACGGCGGTGCCGATCCGCCGGGGCTTCAGGGAGAGCGTGGTGATCGGCGGCTCGGTGGTGGCGTAGACGGTCGACTCGCTGCAGCACACGAGCAGCAGGTCGTCCGGTACGCGCAGGCCGTAGCGGCGGGCCGCGGCGAGCAGGTCGGTGCCGTTCGGGTCGAACAGGCCGTACACGGCGTCGGGCCGGTCGGGCCTGGCGAGCAGCCGGTCGGCGGCGACGGCGCCCGCGCACGGGTCGTGCGCGGGGTAGGACTCGTAGACCGGGTCCTGGCCCACGCGCTCGCACCAGCGCAGATAGGCGGTGGTGGAGAGGTGGGTGTAGGTGTCCGTGGTGGTGCCGGTGAGGAGGCCGATGCGGCGCGCCCCGGCGGCCGCGAGGTGTTCGAGGATCTCCAGGACCGCGGCCTCGTGGTCGTTGTCGACCCAGGCCGTGACCGGCAGCGACCCGGCGGGCCGACCGTCGGAGACCACCGGGAGCCCCTGCCGCACCAGCTCGCTGACCACCGGGTCGTGGTCGGAGGGGTCGACGACGACGGTGCCGTCGAGGGCGACGTTCGACCACACGTCGACCGGGCTGCGGCGCGAGGTGGCGGGGAGGATGACCAGGGCGTAGCCCCGGGCGAGGGCGGCGGAGGTCGCGGCTCTCGCCATCTCCGCGAAGTACGCGAATTCCGTGAAGGTGAAAGGTTCATCCCCGTACGTCGTCACGGTGAGGCCGATGAGGCCCGACTTTCCGGTACGGAGTGTTCGGGCCGCGGCCGACGGGCGGTAGCCCAGGCGGTCGGCGACCTCGCGGACATGGCGTCGCGTGGCGTCGGGCAGCCGCCCCTTGCCGTTGAGTGCGTCGGAGACAGTCGTGATCGAGACACCGGCTGCGGCGGCGACGTCTCTGATGCCTGCTCGGCTCTGCCGGTTGCCCCGGCGGGCGGTCTCCGCTCGGCTCACCTGGTGCTTCCCTGCTGCTGTCATGGCGAGCCGATAGTAGGGCTCATGAGGGTGGGTAGTGCGGACGCATATGCACCCGTTGACAGGCACGTTTCTGCATGGCGGAAAACGTTCAATGACCTTCGAAACCAAGGGAGTTGGGCGTTCAGGGAGGTATCGCTCCCTTGTCGTCGCGCAAGGGCCTGCCAAATGGCCGAGGTCTCGAAGAGGTCTCAACTCACCTTCACGGGTGATGCGCGCCACGGAGTGAGCCACCGGCGCGCGCCGCTGCCAGGAGCGCTCCCCCTGTTTCGTGCGCTGCCGCCCCCGGAGACGGCTTCCGGTGTACGTCCCCGGACGTCCCCGGCGGCTGATGCGTACGGCGGCAGGGGGCCCGTGCGGCCGCGGCTCACACCTGTCGCCCCCGGCCCAGGGGTGGCGTCCTGTCCAGTCGGGAGCCGCCACCCCATTCGCAGCGGCGCCGAATCCTCATAAGGTGAGAATCATTGAAGTCCGGATGATCACGAGGAGGACCGCGGTGAGTGAGACGAACCCGAGGCTGCGCGCCGAGCTGGAGGGTATTCCCACCTACAAGCCGGGCAGGCCCGCCGCGGCCGGCGGTCCGGTGGCCTACAAGCTGTCCTCGAACGAGAACCCCTACCCGCCGTTGCCCGGTGTCATGGAGAGCGTGCTCGCCACGGCCGGGAGCTTCAACCGCTACCCCGACATGGCCTGCACCGGCCTGATGAATGAGCTGGCCGACCGCTTCGGCGTGCCCGTCTCGCACATCGCCACCGGCACCGGTTCCGTCGGCGTCGCCCAGCAGCTGATCCAGGCCACCGCGGGTCCGGGCGACGAAGTGATCTACGCGTGGCGCTCCTTCGAGGCGTACCCGATCATCACGCAGGTCAGCGGCGCCACGTCGGTACGGGTGCCGCTGACGTCGGGCGAGGTGCACGACCTGGACGCCATGGCCGCCGCGGTCACCGACCGCACCCGCCTGATCTTCGTCTGCAACCCCAACAACCCCACGGGCACGGTGGTGCGCCGGGCCGAGCTGGAACGCTTCCTCGACCGGGTGCCGGGCGATGTCCTCGTCGTGCTCGACGAGGCGTACCGGGAGTTCATCCGCGATCCCGAGGTGCCGGACGGCATCGAGATCTACCGCGACCGGCCGAACGTCTGCGTGCTGCGTACGTTCTCCAAGGCGTACGGCCTTGCGGGACTGCGGGTCGGCTTCGCGGTCGGCCACGAGCCGGTGGCCGCCGCGCTGCGCAAGACGGCGGTGCCCTTCGGCGTGAGCCAGCTGGCGCAGGACGCGGCGGTGGCCTCGCTGCGCGCCGAGGACGAGCTGATGGGCCGGGTCGGCGCGCTGGTGGGCGAGCGCGCACGCGTGGTCGACGTGCTGCGTGACCAGGGCTGGACGGTCCCGGAGACGCAGGCGAACTTCGTGTGGCTGCGGCTGGACGACCGTACGGTGGACTTCGCGGCGGCGTGCGAGAAGGCGGGTGTGGTCGTGCGGCCGTTCGCGGGCGAGGGGGTTCGGGTCACGATCGGGGAGACCGAGGCCAACGACATCTTCCTGCAGGCGGCGGAGGCGTTCCGTAAGGAGCTCTAGCGCTCCCGGGGCGGGGCGAGGACGTGGGAACTCGCGAGGTGGCGGCTGCCACCTCGCGAGTTCTGTTGTGTGTGGGGCCCTCGTGGGTGCGTGGGTGCGCGGGTGTGGTGCGGTGGCCGGTCGTCGTTCCCTGTGGCCCGTTCCCGTCGGTAAGGGGGACCCCCCTGACGGGCGTCGACCGTACGTGCGACATAATGCTTGTGAATGTGAACGCGTTCACAAGCGTGTCCCAGTTGCTCCAGGGATGTCCCTGACATAAGGGGCACACTGCCGCGTAGACCACGGCACGTAAGGAGAAGTCGACGTGGACCTGGCTCTGGCGCCGGAAACACTGGCGCGATGGCAGTTCGGCATCACCACCGTCTACCACTTCCTCTTCGTCCCCCTGACGATCTCCCTGGCCGCCCTCACGGCGATCCTCGAGACAGCGTGGGTGCGGACGGGCAAGGAGCACTACCTCAGAGCCACCAAGTTCTGGGGCAAGCTGTTCCTGATCAACATCGCGATGGGCGTCGTCACCGGCATCGTGCAGGAGTTCCAGTTCGGCATGAACTGGTCCGACTACTCGCGCTTCGTCGGCGACGTCTTCGGCGCCCCGCTGGCCTTCGAGGCCCTGATCGCCTTCTTCTTCGAGTCGACCTTCATCGGTCTGTGGATCTTCGGCTGGGACAAGCTGCCGAAGAAGCTGCACTGCGCGACGATCTGGATGGTGTCCATCGGCACGATCCTGTCGGCGTACTTCATCATCGCTGCGAACGCCTTTATGCAGCACCCGGTCGGCTACAGGATCACCGAGCGGGACGGCAAGAAGCGCGCCGAGCTCACCGACTTCGCGAAGGTGCTGTTCCAGGAGACGACGCTCGTCAACTTCTTCCACGTCATCGCGGCGACCATCCTGGTCGGCGGCGCCTTCGTGACCGGCATCGCGATCTTCCACCTGCGCAAGAAGCAGCACGTCCGGACCATGCGGATGTCGCTGCGGCTCGGCCTGGTGACCGCGTTCGTCGGCACCCTGCTCACCGTGATCAGCGCGGACACGCTCGGCAAGGTCATGTACGAGCAGCAGCCGATGAAGATGTCGGCCGCCGAGGCCCTGTGGGAGTCCGAGAAACCGGCACCGTTCTCGCTCTTCGCGTACGGCGACGTCGCCAAGGGCCACAACGAGGTCGCCATAGAGATCCCCGGGGTCCTCTCCTTCCTCGCGAAGAACAACTTCAGCGCGGAGATCCCCGGCATCAACGACCTCAACAAGGAAGCCCAGGAGAAGTTCGGCCCCGGCGACTACCGGCCCAACATCCCCACCGCGTACTGGTCCTACCGCTGGATGATCGGCTTCGGCGGCGTCTCGATGGCCCTGTGCACCGCCGGACTCTGGCTCACCAGGCGGAAGTTCTGGCTCGCCCCCGAGCACCACACCGGCGCGGACGACGTACCGAAGCTGATGCTCACCAAGAACAAGGAGCTGGCGCCGAAGCTCGGGATCTGGTGGTGGCGGCTCTCGCAGTGGACGCTGATCTTCCCCCTCATCGGCACCGCCTGGGGCTGGATCTTCACCGAGACGGGCCGCCAGCCCTGGGTCGTCTACGGCGTCCTGAAGACCGAGGACGCGGTCTCCCCCGGTGTCTCGCAGGGTGAGGTCCTCACCTCGCTGATCGTCTTCACGCTGATCTACGCGATCCTCGCCGTCATCGAGGTCAGGCTGCTCCTCAAGTACGTCAGGAAGGGCCCGCCCGAGCTGACCGAGGCCGACCTCAACCCGCCCACCAAGATCGGCGGCCCGCCCGGCGGGGCGAGCGCGGACAGCGACGCCGACGCCGATGCCGACCGGCCCATGGCCTTCTCGTACTAAGGAGCTGGGCGCACATGGAACTGCACGACGTCTGGTTCGTCCTGATCGCCGTCCTGTGGATCGGCTACTTCTTCCTCGAAGGCTTCGACTTCGGGGTGGGTGTCCTCACCAAGCTGCTCGCCCGCGACCGGACCGAGAAGCGTGTTCTGATCAACACCATCGGTCCGGTCTGGGACGGCAACGAGGTGTGGCTGCTCTCGGCGGGCGGCGCGACCTTCGCGGCCTTCCCCGAGTGGTACGCCACGCTGTTCTCCGGCTTCTATCTGCCGCTGCTGCTCATCCTGGTCTGCCTGATCGTGCGCGGTGTCGCCTTCGAGTACCGGGCGAAGCGGCCCGAGGAGCGCTGGCAGACCAACTGGGAACACGCGATCTTCTGGACCTCGCTGCTCCCGGCCCTCCTGTGGGGCGTGGCCTTCGGCAACATCGTGCGCGGCGTGAAGATCGACGCGCAGAAGGAGTACGTGGGCAACTTCTGGGATCTGCTCAACCCGTACTCGATCCTGGGCGGTCTGGTCACGCTCACGCTGTTCACCTTCCACGGCGCGGTGTTCACGGCGCTGAAGACGGTGGGCGACATCCGGATGCGGGCCCGGAAGCTGGCGCTCACCCTGGGGCTGCTCACGGCGGTGCTCGCGCTCGGCTTCCTCGGCTGGACCCAGGTCGACAACGGCGACGGCACGAGCCTGGCCGCGATGATCGTGGCGGTGGTGGCCCTGGTCTCGGCCATCGTGGCGATCCAACTCGGGCGCGAGGGATGGTCATTCGCCTTCTCGGGACTGACCATCATCGCCGCCGTGGCGATGCTCTTCCTGACGCTCTTCCCGAACGTCATGCCGTCGTCGCTGAACGAGGACTGGAGCCTCACGGTCACCAACGCCTCGTCCACGCCCTACACCTTGAAGATCATGACGTGGTGCGCGGGCATCGCGACCCCGGTCGTGCTGCTCTACCAGTCGTGGACCTACTGGGTGTTCCGCAAGCGCATCGGCACGCAGCACATCGCGCCGGACCTTCCGGCCGACACCGCGCACTGAGCCCGCCCGTGCACCGGGCCTCTCCGGGTACGGAGCCAACTCTCCGTACACCCACGCTCCTTGGGAGGGTGTGTTTCACGTGAAACCGATCGACCCGCGTCTGCTCCGGTACGCCCGCTCCACCCGTTTCTTCCTGGCCGCGGTGGTGGTCCTCGGCCTGGCCGGGGCGGGGCTGGTCGTCGCCCAGGCCATGCTGATCGCCGAGATCGTGGTGGGCGGCTTCCAGCACGGCTACGGCGTCGGTGCGGTGAGGACACCGCTGGCCCTGCTCGTGGCCGTGGCCGTGGGCCGGGCGGCGGTGTCGTGGCTGACCGAACTCGCCGCGCACCGGGCGAGCGCGGCGGTCAAGTCGGAGCTGCGGGGGCGGCTCCTGGAGCGGGCGGGGGAGCTGGGCCCGGGGTGGTTGAGCGGTCAGCGGACGGGGTCCCTGATCACCCTGGCCACGCGGGGCGTGGACGCGCTCGACGACTACTTCTCGCGCTATCTGCCGCAGTTGGGGCTCGCCGTGGTGGTCCCGGCGGCCGTGCTGCTCCGGGTGGTCACCGAGGACTGGGTGTCCGCGGCGATCATCGTGGGCACGCTGCCGCTCATCCCGATCTTCATGATGCTGATCGGCTGGGCCACCCAGGCCCGTATGGACCGCCAGTGGCAACTGCTCTCCCGGCTGTCCGGACACTTCCTGGACGTGGTCGCGGGACTGCCGACGCTGAAGGTGTTCGGCCGGGCCAAGGCACAGGCCGAGTCGATCCGGAAGATCACCGGGGAGTACCGGCGGGCGACGATGCGGACGCTGCGCATCGCGTTCCTGTCGTCGTTCGCCCTGGAACTGCTCGCGACGATCTCGGTGGCGCTGGTCGCCGTCACCATCGGCATGCGGCTCGTCCACGGGAACATGGAGCTGTACGACGGCCTGGTGATCCTGATTCTCGCGCCCGAGGCGTATCTGCCGCTGCGGCAGGTCGGCGCGCGGTATCACGCGGCGGTCGAGGGAGTGGCCGCGGCGGAGGAGATCTTCGCCGTCCTTGAGGCGCCGGTCCCGGCCGGGGGTACGGGAGTTGTGCCCGCGGGCGGTGCGGTCGGCGTGGCGGTGGACGGGGTGACTGTCCGGTACTCGGGGCGGGCGGCCGACGCTGTCCGTGGGGTGTCGTTCGCGGTCGAGCCCGGGGAGACGGTGGCCCTGGTGGGGCCCAGCGGGTCGGGCAAGTCGACCCTCCTGAACGTGCTGTTGGGCTTTGTGCGGCCCACCGCGGGACGCGCCCTCGTCGGGGGCGCCGACCTCGCCGACGTGTCCCTCGACGGGTGGCGCGAGCGGGTCGCCTGGGTGCCGCAGCGGCCGCACCTGTTCGCCGGGACCATCGCCGAGAACGTGCGCCTTGCCCGCCCGGGAGCGGCGGACGCGGACGTCGTGGAGGCGCTGCGGGCCGCGGGCGCCGGGGAGTTCGTGGCCGGGCTGCCCCGGGGCGTCGAGACCGTCCTGGGGGAGGACGGGGCCGGGCTCTCCGCCGGGCAGCGGCAACGGATCGCGCTGGCCCGGGCGTTCCTGGCCGACCGGCCCGTGGTGCTCCTGGACGAGCCGACCGCCGCGCTGGACGGGGAGACCGAGGCGGGCATCGTCGAGGCGGTGCGGAGGCTGGCCGTGGGCCGGACCGTGGTGATGGTGGTCCACCGGCCCGCGTTGCTGGGGGTCGCCGACCGGGTGGTCCGGGTGGATGCCGTGGTGGGCGGGGCTGACGACGGCGGCGACGGCAACGGTGGTGGTGGGCTCGGCAGTCGTGCGGGCGGCGGGGTCGAGCTGAGTGGCCGCGCGGGCCCCGGGGCGGGGAGCGGTGGCCGTGAGGGCCGCGCCGACCGTGACGGCGGCGGTGCGGGATCCGCTTCCGTGGGCGGCGACTTGCTCGGTCAGGCCGTCTCTCTCGGAGAACGGGCGGGCGCGAGGGAGGGTTCCCGTCGACAGGGCGAGGATCTGGCCCGGGTGCGGGCGGCGGCGCGGCAGCGCAAGGGCAGGCTGGCGCTCGCCCTGCTCCTCGGGAGCCTCGCCGTCGGCAGTGCCGTGGGGCTCATGGCCACCTCCGGGTGGCTGATCTCGCGGGCCTCCGAACAGCCCCCGGTGATGTACCTGATGATCGCCGTCACGGCGACCCGCGCCTTCGGCATCGGACGGGCCGTCTTCCGGTACGCCGAGCGCCTGGTGTCGCACGACGCGGTGCTGCGGATGCTGGCCGACACCAGGGTCGCGGTGTTCCGGCGCCTGGAACGCCTCGCCCCCGCGGGCCTGCGGACGACCCGGCGCGGCGACCTGCTGTCCCGCCTCGTCGCCGACGTGGACGCCCTCCAGGACTACTGGCTGCGCTGGCTGCTGCCCGCAGGCGCCGCGGCTGCCGTCGGCCTGGGATCCGTCGGCTTCACCGCGTGGCTGCTCCCGGAGGCCGGCGCCGTCCTCGCCGTGGGCCTGCTGGCCGCCGGGGTGGGCGTGCCCCTGGTGAGCGGCGCCGTCGCCCGTCGCGCGGAGCGCAGGCTGGCCCCCGCGCGCGGGGTGCTCGCCACGAGGGTCGCCGACCTGCTCACGGGGACGGCGGAGCTGACGGTCGCGGGCGCCCTGCGCCGGCGTACCGACCGGGCGAAGGAAGCCGACGCCGAGCTGACCCGGATCGCCTCCCGGACGGCGGCCGCCACCGCGCTCGGCGACGGGCTCACCGCGCTGGCCACCGGTCTCACCGTGGCCGCCGCGGCCCTCGTCGGCGTCCAGGGCCTGCACGACGGACGGCTCAGCGGCGTCGCGCTCGCCGTGGTCGTCCTCACCCCGCTCGCCGCGTTCGAGGCCGTCCTCGGGCTGCCGCTCGCCGTGCAGTACCGCCAGCGCGTCCGCAAGAGCGCCGAGCGGGTCCACGAGATCCTCGACGCCCCCGAACCCGTCTGTGACCCTGCCGACCCCGCACAGGCCCCGCGGACGCCCTTCCCGCTGCGCCTGGACGCGCTGCGGGCCCGCCACGAAGGCCAGGAGCGGGACGCGCTCGCGGACGTCTCCCTCACCCTGGAGCGCGGCCGCCGCGTCGCCGTGGTCGGCCCTTCCGGGTCCGGCAAGACCACGCTCGCCCAGGTCCTGCTGCGCTTCCTGGGCACGTCCGAGGGGACGTACACACTGGGCGGCACCGACGTGACGGCGCTCGACGGCGACACCGTGCGCCGCTTCGTCGGCCTGTGCGCCCAGGACGCCCACGTCTTCGACAGCTCCGTGCGCGAGAACCTGCTGCTCGCCCGCAAGGACGCGAGCGACGACGAGCTGTACGCGGCACTCGGGCGGGCCCGGCTCGACGGCTGGGTGGCCTCCCTGCCCGACGGGCTCGACACGCTCGTCGGCGAACACGGGGCACGCCTCTCCGGAGGCCAGCGGCAGCGCCTCGCGCTCGCCCGCGCCCTGCTCGCCGACTTCCCCGTCCTCGTACTCGACGAGCCCGCCGAACACCTCGACCTGCCGACCGCCGACGCCCTCACCGCCGACCTGCTCGCGGCCACGGAGGGCCGGACGACGCTGCTCATCACGCACCGGCTCGCCGGGCTCGACGCGGTGGACGAGGTGCTCGTCCTGGACGAGGGGCGGGTCGCGCAGCGCGGGGCGTACGCGGAGCTGGTGGCCGTGGACGGGCCGCTGCGGCGGATGCGGGAGCGGGAGTCGGCGGGGGACGCGCTGGCCGGGGTCGGGGCCGGGCCCGGGGCCGGTGTCGAGGTCGCGGTCGGGAGCTGACGGTGAGCGTGACGGCCTCGGTGGGCGGGTGACGCCGATGGCCGCCATCCGCCGGGGCCAGGAGCCGGTGAAGGTTCGACTTTCCACGGCAAATCGGACTAACTACGCTCAAGGCATGTCCGTCCCCCCGGCGCCCGCCCCCACCCCGCCTCCCGAAGGCAGCCCGGACCCGGCGGAGGTCGCGGGCCAGGCGACCCGCAGCCTCCAGGGTCTTTCCACCGAGCTGACCGCACGCGTACCGCAGCTCCTGGAGGCGATGCGTTCCGTCGGCACCGGTCTGGAACTGCATACGACCCTGGACCGCATCTGCGAGACCGCGGCCGAGCTCACGGACGCCCGCTACGCGGCCATCGGCGTCGTCTCCGAAGACGGCGACGGGCTCGCCGACTTCGTCTACACCGGCATCGACGAGGCCGCCGCGGCCCGCATCGGCCGCCTCCCCGACGGACACCGCGGGCTGCTCGGCGCGCTCATCCACCAGCCGGAGACGCTGCGCCTCGCCGACCTGGCGTCCGACCCGCGCTCCTGCGGCTTTCCCGCCCACCACCCGCCGATGCGGGGCTTCCTGGGGGTGCCGATCCGCGTCCAGGGGGAGATCTTCGGCAACCTCTACCTCACGGAGAAGCGCGACGGCGGCGAGTTCAACGACTACGACGTGCACATGGTGCGCGTCCTCGCCACGGAGGCGGGCATCGCGATCGGCAACGCGCGCCTGTACGAGGCCGCCAAGCAGCGCGAGCGGTGGATCGACGGCTCCGTGGCGGTCACCACGGCGCTGCTGTCCGGCTCCGACGCGGAGGACGCCCTCGCGGTGGTCGCGGAGCAGGCGCGCCATCTGGCCGACTCGGCGGCGGGCATCGTGCTGCTGCCCGACGAGGAGGGCGGCATGGAGATCGTCGCGGTCTCCTCGGACCGGCCCAGCGGGGCGCTCGGCGTGGTGGTGCCTCCGGAGAGCCGCATCATCGCCGACCTGCTCGACGGCCGGGCCGTGTTCATCGACGACGCGGCCACCGACCCGCGCATCATGACCGACCTCGCGCGCGGCTACGGGCCCGCCATGATGCTGCCCCTGCAGAGCGACGGCCGGGTCCTCGGGACGCTCGTCACGCCCCGCGAGCGGGGGGCACGCCCCTTCACCGAGGCCGAGCGGACCCTGGCCGCCCAGTTCGCCTCGCAGGCCGCCCTCGCGCTGATGATGGCCGAGGCGCAGCGCGACCGGGAGCGCCTCGCCGTCTACGAGGACCGCGACCGGATCGCCCGCGATCTGCACGACCTCGTCATCCAGCGGCTCTTCGCCACCGGGATGATGTTGGAGAGCGCCCAGCGGCGGTCCGTCGTGCCGGAGGTGCAGCAGGGCGTCGGCCAGGCCGTCGACGAGCTGGACGTGACGATCCAGGAGATCCGTACGGCCATCTTCGCGCTCCAGCAGGGGCCCGCCGAGGCGCCCGCGGGCCTGCGCACACGCGTCCTGCGCGAGATCAACATGGCGGCCGTGCCGCTCGGCTTCAAGCCCTCCCACCACTTCGTGGGCCCCGTCGACACGGTCGTCGGGGAACTCACCGGCAAGAACCTCATCGCCGCGCTCCGCGAGGCCCTCTCGAACGCCTTCCGGCACGCGGCGGCCGCCCGCATCGACGTCGTCGTCGACGCCACGCTGGTCCTGCCGGACGGGGCGCGGGGCGTGCGCCTGACCGTCGCGGACGACGGCGTCGGCATCACGGAGGGCGGCCGCCGCAGCGGCCTGAAGAACCTCAAACGGCGCGCGGAGTCCCTGGGGGGCGCCAGTTGGTACGGGCCGGGCATCGGGGACGACGGGGGCGGGACGACGGTGGTGTGGCAGGCGCCGTACTGACGTGGGGGCGTGTTCCCGAGGGAGCTTCCGGAGGGTGCTCCGGGGGTGACCGCCGACGGCCCGCGCGGATGCCCGGCGCGCGTGGCGTGCGATGCGCCCCTGTTCGGCGGTACCGCGTGCCCCGTACGGGTCACCGGGTCCCCCGCGCGCAGGAGTTCCCCAGGCGCCGCGCGCCCGTGCGGGCAACGATCCGGGACATGCGTCCGCTGCCCTGCCGCCCCCTCGTCGCACCGGTTCTGCCGGTCCTGCTCTGCGCGCTCGTCGCTCTCGGCGTGCCCGGAGCGGCGGCCGCCGACGGACCCGACGGAAGCGGCGGGAGCGCCGAGAACACCGGGAGCGCCGGGAGCGCCGGGAGCGCCGGCAGTGGAGGGCACGGCGGGCCGAGCGCCAGCATGGAGGTGGCACGCCTCTACGTAGAGGCCCAGTCGGCCACCGCGCGCTACGAGGCCGGGCGCCGGGCGGCCGCAGTGCAGCGCGCCCGCGTCAAGCACCTGGAGCGGCTGCTCGCCAAGGAGCGGTACGAAGTCTCCGTGCTGCACGAGGACCTGGGCCGGATGGCCACCGCCCAGTACCGCACCGGCGGCGGCCTGCCGCTCACCGCGCGCCTCCTGCTCGCGGACAACCCCGACGAACTGCTGCGCGGCAGGCGCGTCGTCGGGCAGGCGGACCTCGCCGTCACCAACACCGTCGCCCGGACCCAGCGGGCCGCGGCCAGGCTCGCCACGGCCCGGCGGTCCGCCACCCGCGCCCGGGACGTGCTCGACCGCCGTGAGGCGCGCCTCGCCCGGCTGAAGCGGGACATCGAGGCGAAGCTGGAGTCGGCGCGGTGGACCCTCCAGGAGGAGGCCGACGCGTCGGCCGCGGCGGGCCGGTGCCGGGGCGCCGTCCGGCTCGCGCAGCCGGAATCGTCGTCTACGCGCGCGTGGGTGACGCCCGTGGAGTCGTACGAGCTGTCCGCGGGCTTCGACAGCGCGGGCGCGCGCTGGGCGGCACGGCACACCGGGCAGGACTTCGCCGTCGCCATCGGCGCCCCGGTGCGGTCGGTGGGCGCCGGGCGGGTGGTGCGGGTGGCGTGCGGCGGCGGCTTCGGCGTGGAGGTCGTGGTGCGGCACGAGGACGGCTCGTACACGCAGTACGCGCACTTGGCGTCCGTCGCCGTCGACCAGGGGGAGCGGGTGCGCACCGGCCAGTGGGTCGGCCAGGCGGGCACCACCGGCAACTCGACCGGCCCGCATCTGCACTTCGAGACCCGGGTGACGCCGGACCTGGGCTCGGGGGTGGATCCGGTGGGGTGGCTCGCGGAGCGCGGGGTGGGGCTCTAGCGGGTGCTGTCGCCGGGGCTGGGGGTGGGGCTCTGGCGGGTGTTCTCGCCGGAGCGGGCGGCCAGTATTCGCTCGATGACCACGGCCACGCCGTCCTCGTTGTTGGCGACCGTGCGGCCCGAGGCCGCCGCGATCACGTCCGCGTGGGCGTTGCCCATGGCGTACGAGACACCGGCCCAGGTGAGCATCTCGATGTCGTTCGGCATGTCTCCGAAGGCGACGACTTCCTCGTGGCTGATACCGCGCTCCGCGCAGCACAGGGCGAGGGTGCTGGCCTTGGAGACGCCGGGGCCGCTGATCTCCAGGAGCGCGGTGGGGCTGGACCGGGTGATCTCCACGCGGTTGCCCACGGCCACCCGGGCCAGGGTCAGGAACGCGTCCGGCGAGAGGTCGGGGTGGTGGGCGAGGACCTTGAGGACGGGCTGGTCGGCGCTGTCGGACCCGTCCCTGAGGAGCTTCTCGGCGGGCGCGACGCTGACCGCGGGGTCCAGGTGCAGCGGCGGGTAGGACGGTTCGTGGTGCACCCCGCCGGTCCGCTCGATCGCGAAGGACGTGCCGGGCGCCGCCGCGCGCAGGATGCCGATCACGTCCAGGGCGACGGCCGGGTCGAGCTCCCGCACCATCACGAAGCGGTGGCTGCCGGGGCCGCCGTGCAGGTCGACCACCGCGGCGCCGTTCCCGCAGATGGCCAGGCCGTGGCCGTGCATGTGGTCGCTGACGACGTCCATCCAGCGGGCCGGGCGCCCGGTCACGAAGAAGACCTCGATCCCGGCGGCCTCGGCGGCGGCGAGCGCGGCGACGGTGCGCTCCGAGACGGACTTGTCGTCGCGCAGCAGCGTGCCGTCCAGGTCCGTGGCGATCAGCCGGGGCGGAACGGCGGGGGCCGGCACGTGGGGCCGCGGGGTGGTTGGGGTCACGTACGCGATTGTCCCGCATATGCGCGCACGGGTGTGTGGCGGGGCGCACATCTGAGTACGTCTCACACCCGTGCGCCCCTGCCGCACCTCCGGCCCACCGGCGGCCGGAGGCGTCGGCGGCGCACGGCGGAATCGGGCGAGCCTCGCGTCAGAGCCGACGGAGCCGGTGCCGAACCCTCCGCCGAATCCTCCACCGAGCCCTCCGCCGAGCCCTCCGCCGAACCCTTCGCCGAGCCCTCCGCCGAATCCGGCCGACTGCGCGCGTCAGAGCTGCGCGAGCGCCTCGGTCGCGATGCGCTCGAAGACCTTCTCGTCCGCGCCGAAGTCCGTGCCGGGCAGCGGCCAGTGCAGGACGATCTCGTCGAAGCCGAGCGCGGCGTGCTTGCCCGCGAAGTCGACGAAGGCGTCGAAGGAGTCCAGCGGGCGGTCCGGCGTGAAGCCGGTGAGCAGCACCTTGTCCAGCTCCTCGACGTCGCGGCCGACGTCCGCGCAGGCCTTGCCGAGCTTGTCGAACTGGCCGCGGATGGCTTCGAGGGACTGCTCGGGGGTGCCCGTCGCGGAGATCTTCGGGTCGCCGGTCGTCACCCACGCCTGCCCGTGCCGCGCGGCGAGCCGCAGGCCGCGGGGTCCGGTGGCGGCCACGGCGAACGGCAGCCGGGGGCGCTGCACACAGCCCGGGATGTTCCGCGCCTCGTACGCCGCGTACCGCTCGCCCTCGTACGTCACCGAGTCCTCGGTGAGCAGCCGGTCGAGCAGCGGCAGGAACTCACCGAAGTGGTCCGCGCGTTCCCGGGGCGTCCAGGGCTCCTCGTCGGCGCGGCGGAGCGTGGCGGCGTCGAAGCCGTTGCCGCCCGCGCCGATGCCGAGCGTGATCCGGCCGTTCGACACGTCGTCGAGGGTGATCAGCTCCTTGGCGAGCGTCACCGGGTGCCGGAAGTTCGGCGAGGTCACGAGCGTGCCCAGGCGGATCCGCCCGGTCGCCTCCGCGGCGGCCGTCAGGGTCGGCAGCGCGCCGAACCAGGGCCCGTCGCGGAACGTCCGCCAGGAGAGGTGGTCATAGGTGTACGCGGTGTGGAAACCGAGGTCCTCCGCGCGCTGCCAGCGCTCCTTGCCCCCCTCGTGCCAGCGGCGGACGGGCAGGATGACGGTGCTCAGGCGCAGACTCATGTCTTCGAGCGTACGACCGTCCGGAGGATCGCCTTCTCCCTGTGGCCGGGTGCCCGCGCGGTCCGCTTCGCCCGGGCGGGCCCGTCGGGGGCCGTGACACCGCTCCTGCCGGGGCTTTCGCGCGGCGGGCGAGCGCTCAGCGGACCCGGGCGTTCAGCCAGGGCGTGAGCGAGATCATGGGGATCAGTTCCTTGTACGTCTCGTCGCCGGGCAGCGGTACGACCAGCCAGTAGCCGGGCGGGAAGCGGCGCCCCCTGACGTACGCGAGGCCGCCCAGGACGGACCGTACGAACGCGGGCACCGAGTCGCGCGGGATGTCGTGGCACTCGACGCCCTCGACCTCGATCAGCGCGTCGTCGTCGGGGTAGAGGCGCACGGAGAGCCGCGGGGAGCCGCCGAACTCCACGAACGCCTCGTGCGGCAGCGAGCCGTCCGGGTCCGTCGCCACCTCGAAGCCCGCGGCGGTACGCCGGGAGGTCCGGTCGGCGCCTATGTCGTGCGTGACCTCGATCTCCCGCTCGTGCTCACGCGCTATCGCGCGCAGCGCGCCGACGGCGGCCTCGGTGCTGTGCAGGTGCTCCATGTCTTCCGATCATGCCTGGTCGGCGGCGGGGACGCGCCCGCTCCGCGCATTGGTTCGGCGGCGCGGTCGGCGGCGCGGCGAGCGGCACGGTCGCGTTTCTCGGCGTGCTCGCCCGTTCTCCGCGCACTCGATTTCTCGCCACCGACTTTTCATCGACGAATTTTCACCCACAGGTTTGATCCACAACCAAGTCCGGTTATCCACAGGCTCGTTGACGATTCTGTGGACAACTCTCAGGCAGATGGCGGCTTTTGGGTAACTTGGGCCTGTTTGCGGTCAATTGAGGAAAGTCTGTCCAATGTGCGGCTGTGGACTTCCCGTTCGGCCGCCGCCGCGATGAACTCCGCCGCGTGCTCGCGCCCAACCAGCTCCTGAACAGCGCGCATTGTGTCGCCGGGCAGGCCCACGTACGCGGGCTCGTCGCCCGCTCGGAGGGGCTCCTCGGCGACGAGGTGGCGGCGCAGGTTCCGGGTGGCCAACATGCGCATCGCGCGCGCCAGTTCGGCGTCGACCGACTTCTGCGCCAGCGGGCGGAGGCGGCGGATCAGCGAGGCGGCCTCGGCCGCGTCGGCCTCGGTCGGCTGATGATCGCCGAGATAGCGCGCGAAGACGTACTCGTTGGTGAACTCCAGGAAACGGGCCGCGATGTGCTCGACCTGCCCCCTCAACTCCCGCAGATGGCTGGAGATCGCTGACAGCGGCACCCCGGCCGCGTGCAACTCGGCGGCCACCGCCAGCTCTTGCGGGCTCGGCACCAGGAACTCGTCGTCGTTCCCCGGCAGCGGTTCAAGGACGCCGAGCGCGACCGCGTCCGCCACCGCCGCCGGGTCCGGGACACCGCCGAACGCCTCGATCAGCTCGGCCCGCGTGATCCGGTCGGCCTTCTCGTCCGTCCAGGGCCCGTCGACCTCCGCGACCAGGCCGAGCACCCCGCCGAGGCCGCGGCCCGCGTCCCAGGCCTCCAGGAGCTCCTTGATGGAGGCGAGGGTGTACCCCCGGTCGAGCAGGTCGGCGATCTGGCGCAGCCGGGCCAGATGCGCGTCCCCGTACACATTGGACCGGCCGCGCCGCTCCGGCCGGGGCAGCAGGCCGCGGTCCTGATAGGCGCGGATGGTGCGGACCGTGGCCCCGCTGTGGTGGGCGAGGTCCTCTATGCGGTACTCCACGCGGGGCTCACTCGGGGCGGGAGCCGACACCAGGGGCGCCTCTGTCCCGCCCTCGGCTTCCGTGCCCTCTCCCGCGGCCTCCGCGCCCTCTTCGGACCACCGCTCCGTGCGCGACCTCGTGGCCGACCCGTCCTCCACCACGCTTCCGCCCCTCCCGACGCTCCGTACTAGGCGATGGCCGCGCGGCCCGCCACCGCCGCCGCGGTCCGCGCCGCGGGCGACTGCGCCAGATAGTCGACGGCCTTGCGCAGCGAGCCCTCCTGCGACGGATGGTACGACCGCCGCAGGTAGCGGGGCACGGCCGCGCCGAGCTTCCGCATGGAGGGCAGCAGGCCCTTGTCGACCGCCCTGTTGTACGCCCGGGGGGTCAGCCGGGGCCGCCCCGCCGCGCCGGCTGTCCCCGACGTTCCCCTCGCCCTCGCGAAGCGAGGATCGTGGCGGAGCAGATAGGCGCTGCCCCAGATCCACAGGTAGAGCATCACGGGTGCCGTGACCGCCATCGCCGCGACCCGGCGTGCGTACCGGGGCGCGCCCGTGCCGCCGCAGTGCTGGTACATGTCGAACGCGACCGCGCGGTGCTCCACCTCCTCCGCGCCGTGCCAGCGCAGCAGGTCGAGCATGACGTCGTCCGCCCCGGCCCGGTCGAGCCCGTCGGCGGCGAGCACCCAGTCCCCGAGCACCGCCGTGAACTGCTCGATGGCGGCCACCACCGCGAGCCGGAACCGCAGCCACTCCTGCGTCGACACCAGCGGCCCGAGCGGCGTCCTCTCCCCGAGGAGCCGCTCGAAGAGGAAGTCGACGTACTTCGTGAAGTCGGCCGTGTCCAGGCGCTGCGCCGCCAGGTGGTCGAGCACGTGCGCGTGCTGCACGCTGTGCGTCGCCTCCTGCCCCATGAAGCCCTTGACGTCCTTGCGGAGCACGGGGTCGGTGACCAGCGGCAGGCCTTCCTTGAAGACCTTCACGAACCACCGCTCCCCCGCCGGGAGCAGCAGGTGCAGGACGTTGATGACATGCGTGGCGACGGGCTCGTCCGGGATCCAGTCCAGCGAGGTCTCGTCCCAGTCGAACGAGACCCGGCGCGGCACGATGGCGTAGTGCTCTTCCAGGGCCTGTTCGCGGTGCTCTTCCCGATGCGCTCGCCGGTTGTCCTCCGGCTTCTTCGTGCTCACAGCGGTGGCTCCAATCGGGCTATCGCGCGCAGGGCCTTGGGCGTGAAGCGGGACATGAGGTGGGCGCCGCGCGCCTCCGGGGTGACGGGGACGACGGCCTGATTGCGCACGACGGCACGCAGGACGGCGTCGGCGACCTTCTCCGGGGGGTAGTTCCGCAGGCCGTAGAGGCGGGCGGACTTCTTCTGGCGGCGCTTCTCCTCGTCGGCGGAGACCCCGGCGAAGCGGGCGGTCGACGTGATGTTCGTGTTCACGAAGCCCGGGCAGATCGCCGAGACGCCGATGCCCTGCCCGGCCAGCTCCGCGCGCAGGCACTCGCTGAGCATGAGGACGGCGGCCTTCGACGTGCTGTACGCCGGCAGGGCCCTGGAGGGCTGATAGGCAGCCGCCGACGCGGTGTTGACGATGTGCCCGCCCTGGCCGCGCTCGGCCATCTGCCTGCCGAACAGACGGCAGCCGTGGATCACGCCCCACAGGTTGACGTCGAGGACCTTCTTCCAGTCCTCGGAGCTGGTGTCGAGGAAGGATCCGGACAGCCCGATGCCCGCGTTGTTCACCAGGACGTCCACGACGCCGTACTCCGTGGCGACCTTCTCGGCCAGCTTCTCCATGGCCTGCTCGTCGCTGACGTCGACCGTCTCCGCCCAGGCCGCGGGGGCGCCCACGAGCCGGGACAGCTCCGCCGTGCGCGCCGCGCCCTCCGCGTCCCGGTCGACGGCGATCACCTTCGCGCCCGCCTCGGCGAACGCGAACGCCGTGGCCCGCCCGATGCCGCTGCCCGCGCCCGTGACCAGGACGAGCTGGCCCGCGAACCGGTCGGCGTGCTTGCCGGGCGCCGGGGCCGCCGCGCTCGCCAGGGCCGAGGGACCGCCGTCCTCATGGGCCGTGACGAACTCCGTGATCCACGCGGTGAGCTGGTCCGGGCGGGTGCGTGGCACCCAGTGCTTCGCGGGGAGGGTGCGCCGGGTCAGCTGCGGGGCCCACGACTCCAGGTCGTCGTACAGCTTCTGGGAGAGGAAGATGTCACCGGAGGGGACGATGAGCTGCACCGGCGCGTGGGCGTAGGCGTCCGCGCGGGGCCTGCGCAGCCGGGCCCGGACGTTGTCGCGGTAGAGCCAGGCGCCGTGCGCGGCGTCCGACGGCAGCGACAGCGTGGGATAGCCGTCGGCGGGGACCTTCTCCAGGCGCTGGAGGATCTTCGGCCAGCGCTTGCCGAGCGGGCCGCGCCAGGCCAGCTCGGGCAGGACGGGGGTGTGCAGCATGTACACGTACCAGGACTTGGCGCCCTGGCCTGCGAGTTGGGCGGCGCGGCGCGGGGTCGGCCGCGTCATGCGCTTCTTGATCCAGTGCCCGAAGTGGTCCAGGGAAGGACCCGACATCGAGCTGAAGGACGCGATCCGCCCCTGTGTGCGCTCGACCGTCACGAACTCCCAGGACTGCACCGAGCCCCAGTCGTGGCCCACCAGGTGCACCGGCTTGTCCGGGCTGACCGCGTCCGCGACGGCGAGGAAGTCGTCGGTGAGCTTCTCCAGCGTGAAACCGCCGCGCAGCGGCTTCGGCGCCGTCGACCTGCCGTGCCCGCGCACGTCGTAGAGCACGACGTGGAAGCGGTCCGCGAGGCGTGTGGCCACCTCGGACCACACCTCCTTGGAGTCCGGATAGCCGTGCACGAGCAGCACCGTGGGCCGGCCTGTGTCCCCCAGCTCGGCGACGCACAGCTCCACTCCGCCCGTACGCACCCAGCGCTCACGCGCACCCAAGAGATCCACGGTCGTCATGCGGCAGCCCTTTCCTCGGCCCAGCGCCGCACGTGCGGCAGATCGTCGTCCAGCCAGAAGGCGCTCTGCTCGGGGTCCTTGGAGTCGGTGACGACCAGGATCTCCTCGAACTTCGCGCCCGTGCCGCGGAATCCCAGATGCGGCTCGACCGCCCACAGGCCCGGCTGCGGCGGGTGGTCGGAGAACTTGTACGGCGACCACAGGGGGGACCAGCCGTCCCGGTGGCCGTGCAGCGCGTCGCTCGCGAGGCCCTTCAGGGACTGCGTGCCGAACCCGAAGACATGCGGGGAGAAGCGGCGCTCCTTGACCCGGTCGACCTTGTGCGCGATGACGCCGAAGGGATACGCGCGATGGCGGTTGGCGTACCCCTGGCGGACCATGAGCCGGTCCACGTTCTCGTAGATCTCGCGCAGCGGGCGGCGCTCGCGGACCTCGCGCAGGATCAGCTCGCGGTGCGCCTCCAGGTCCGCGAGCAGCTTGTCGTGCACGGGGTTGAGGCCCAGACAGCCGGAGTACCCGATGTCGGCCGTGCAGCCCTGGAACACCGGGGCCATGTCGAGGATGAAGGGCATCCCCGGCTCCAGCCTGCGGTTGGTCGGGAAGAACTGCAGGGGTATCCGGAAGTTCGTGAACGCCGTGCGGTCGCCGAACCAGGCGAACGGCAGGTGGAACCAGTCCCGCACCCCCCGCTCGCGCAGCCAGTCCCGCTGCATCCGCGCCGCCTCGCGCTCCGTCACCCCCGGCTTCAGCTGGGCGGCGACGGCCTCCGCGCACGCGTACGCGAGGGCCTGCACCTGACGGAACCCCCGCAGCTCCGCGGGGAGTTCACCCTTCACTGCCGCGCTCGCGGTCGAGCCCACCGCCGAGGTCATGGCTGAGGTCATGCCACCGTCCGTCCGTCGTGTCCGCGGGCGCCGTGCCGCTCGCGCCCGCGCTCCGTCGTCTCCGTACGCGCTCGTAACTTGACACTGATGAATGTGACAATGGCTGACGGCTGCGTCAATAGTTCTGCCCAACCCCGCGGGACAGGTCCGGAAGTTCCCGGAGGCGGCACCCGGGGGAACCTGTAGGGGGCGACTTACGGACGACCCCTACGGGCCCGTAATACTCGAGAGTGACGGTCGATCGAGCCTCAGGGCTGACGCCTCGGTGTGGTCCGCGCCACTACGTTCGAACCGTGACTGTGATCGCGACCGAAAGCCTGAGCATGCGGTTCCCCCGGGTGACCGCACTTGACCGGCTCTCCTTGGACATCGGACCCGGTGTGACCGGACTCGTCGGAGCCAACGGAGCCGGCAAGTCCACATTGATCAAGATCCTGCTGGGTCTGTCCCCCGCCACGGAGGGCCGCGCCGCCGTGCTCGGCCTCGACGTCGCCACCGAAGGCGGCCGGATTCGCGAGCGCGTCGGCTACATGCCCGAGCACGACTGCCTGCCGCCCGACGTCTCGGCCACCGAGTTCGTCGTCCACATGGCGCGCATGTCGGGCCTGCCGCCGGCCGCCGCGCGCGAGCGCACCGCGGACACCCTGCGCCACGTCGGGCTCTACGAAGAGCGCTACCGCCCCATCGGCGGCTACTCGACCGGCATGAAGCAGCGCGTGAAGCTCGCGCAGGCCCTCGTCCACGACCCCCAGCTGGTCTTCCTCGACGAACCGACCAACGGCCTCGACCCGGTCGGTCGCGACGAGATGCTCGGTCTGATCCGCCGCGTCCACACCGACTTCGGCATCTCGGTCCTCGTCACCTCGCACCTCCTGGGCGAACTGGAGCGCACCTGCGACCACGTCGTCGTCATCGACGGCGGCAAGCTCCTGCGCTCCAGCTCCACCACGGACTTCACCCAGACCACGGCGACCCTCGCCGTCGAGGTCACCGACAGTGACGAGCACCCGGACGGCACCGCCGCCCTGCGCGAGGCCCTCAAGGACCGCGGTGTCGCCACCCAGGACGACGGCGGCGGCCTCCCCGGCGCCGGGCACACCGTGCTCCTGGAGGCGGCAGACGAGGACACCTACGACCTCGTCCGGGACGTGGTGGCCGACCTCGGCCTCGGCCTGGTCCGCATGGAACAGCGCAGGCACCACATCGCGGAGGTCTTCCGCACCGACGAGTCGGGATCGTCCGGCAAGCCCGACGAGAGCGAGCAGCTCACCGAGCGCGCCGCCGCCTGGGCGGCCACCGCAGCCGCCGCCGAGCAGACGCAGACGGGAGGCGGCCGCGATGCCCGCTGACTCCACCCAGATCCACAACATCGGCTACCGGCACTACGAAGGCCAGCGCCTCGGCCGCGCGTACGCCGCCCGCTCGTTGTTCTCGCAGAGCCTGCGCGGCGCCTACGGCCTCGGCCGCTCCGCCAAGTCCAAGGTCCTGCCGATGATCCTCTTCGGGGTCATGTGCGCCCCCGCGCTGATCATGGTCGCGGTCGCCGTCGCCACCAAGGCCAACGACCTCCCCGTCGACTACACGCGCTACGCGGTCCTGCTCCAGGCCGTCATCGGCCTCTACCTGGCCGCACAGGCGCCACAGACCGTCTCCAGGGACCTGCGGTTCAAGACCGTGCCCCTGTACTTCTCGCGCCCCATCGAACGCGTCGACTACGTACGCGCCAAGTTCGCGGCACTCGCGAGCGCCCTGTTCATCCTCACGGCCTTCCCGCTGATCGTGCTCTACGTAGGCGCACTCCTCGCCAAGCTCGACTTCGCCGACCAGACGAAGGGCTTCGCCCAGGGGCTCGTCTCCGTAGCACTGCTCTCCGTGCTGTTTTCCGGAATCGCCCTGGTCATCTCGGCGGTCACCCCCCGCCGCGGCTTCGGCATCGCCGCCGTCATCGCCGTCCTGACCATCTCCTACGGAGCGGTCTCCACCGTCCAGGCCATCGCCCACGAACAGGGCAGCTCCGAAGCCATCAGCTGGCTCGGCCTGTTCTCACCGATCACCCTCATCGACGGCGTACAGACCGCCTTCCTCGGCGCCACATCCGCCTTCCCCGGAGAGCAGGGCCCCTCGACCGGCACGGGCCTCGTGTACGTCCTCGTCGTCCTCGCCCTCATCGCCGGAAGCTACGCCGGCCTGCTGCGCCGCTACCGAAAGGCCGGGCTCTGAGCCATGACGTCCCTCACCATCGACCACG
The DNA here is from genome assembly GCF_000716675.1 of Streptomyces alboflavus. Lineage (GTDB taxonomy): Bacteria > Actinomycetota > Actinomycetes > Streptomycetales > Streptomycetaceae > Streptomyces > Streptomyces alboflavus. The sequence goes on along the minus strand of NZ_JNXT01000007.1, from coordinate 83,220 downwards.
TGTCCCGCTGGTTCGGCAACGTCGTGGCCGTCAACGACATCACGATGACCATCAGCCCCGGAGTCACCGGCCTCCTCGGCCCCAACGGCGCCGGGAAGTCCACCCTCATCAGCATGATGGGCGGTTTCCTCGCCCCCTCCACGGGCAGCGTCACCCTCGACGGCCACCCCACCTGGCGCAACGAGACCATCTACAAGCACCTGGGGATCGTCCCCGAGCGCGAGGGGATGTACGACTTCCTCACCGGCCGCGAATTCGTCGTCGCCAACGCCGAGTTGCACGGCCTCGGCAAGAAGGCCGCCCAGCGCGCCCTCGCCACGGTCGAGATGGAGTACGCGCAGGACCGCAAGATCTCCACGTACTCCAAGGGCATGCGGCAGCGCGTGAAGATGGCCTCCGCGCTCGTCCACGAGCCGTCCGTGCTGCTGCTCGACGAGCCCTTCAACGGCATGGACCCGCGCCAGCGCATGCAACTCATGGAGCTGCTGCGCACGATGGGCGACGACGGCCGCACCGTCCTGTTCTCCTCGCACATCCTCGAAGAGGTCGAACAGCTCGCCTCGCACATCGAGGTGATCGTCGCCGGACGCCACGCGGCCAGCGGCGACTTCCGCAAGATCCGCCGCCTGATGACGGACCGGCCGCACCGCTACCTGGTGCGCTCGAGCGACGACCGCACGCTCGCCGCCGCTCTGATCGCCGACCCGTCCACCGCGGGCATCGAAGTCGACCTCGACGAGGGCGCGCTGCGCATCCAGGCCGTCGACTTCGGGCGCTTCACCACCCTGTTGCCACGCATCGCCCGCGAACACGACATCCGGCTCCTGACCGTCTCGCCCTCGGACGAGTCGCTCGAGTCGGTCTTCTCCTACCTCGTCGCGGCCTGAAGGGAGTCACCGTGTACGACCCGACTGTCGCCCGGCTCACCTACCGGGCCCTCCTCGGCCGCCGCCGGGCCCTCATCCTCTTCGCCCTGCCGCTGCTGCTCATCGTCATCTCCGTGGCGGTACGCGCCCTCAGTGGCGCCGACGACCAGGTCGCGTCCGACCTGCTCGGCGGGTTCGCGCTCGCCACGATGGTGCCGATCATCGGCGTCATCGCGGGCACCGGCGCGATCGGCCCCGAGATCGACGACGGCTCCGTGCTCTACCTGCTGTCCAAGCCGGTCAAACGGCCCACGATCATCGTCACCAAGCTCACCGTCGCCATCGCCGTCACCATGGCGTTCTCGGCGCTCCCGACGTTCATCGCGGGCATGATCCTCAACGGCAACGGCCAGCAGATCGCCGTCGCCTACACCATCGCCGCCCTCGTCTCCTCCATCGCGTACGCGGCGATCTTCCTGCTGCTCGGCACGGTCACCCGGCACGCGGTGGTCTTCGGCCTCGTGTACGCCCTCGTGTGGGAGGCGCTGTTCGGCTCCCTGGTCTCCGGGGCGCGCACGCTCAGCGTCCAGCAGTGGTCCCTCGCCGTCGCCCACAAGGCCGCGGACGGCGGTGACCTGGTCACCTCCGACGTGGGTCTTCCCGCCGCGGTGATCCTGCTGATCGTGGTCACGGCCGGGGCCACGTGGTACGCCGGGCAGAAGCTGCGGACGCTGACGCTGGCCGGCGACGAGTAGCAGGTGCTTGAAGTCTTGACGGCGTCTTCACCCTCCCACCCGGACACTGGTGGGAGGGGGATGCTTCAGCTGTGGCCGGGAGGTGCCGCGATGGCATCGGACAAGGGACGGGACGAAGGGGCCGGGGAGACCGGCGGGGCCGGTGAGCCCGGGAGCGCCGGGGGCGAGCCCTGGGACGACGTCGTCCTCGACGACGACTTCATACGGTCCGCGGAGGCCGCCGAGCCGTCGGCGCGGGCCCGGATGCTGTCCGCCCGGTGGCGGGACCGGGCGCCCGAGCCGCAGCCCTGGCGCTCCGACGAGCCGCCCGCCGGATGGTTCTTCAGTCGGCGGCGCAAGAAGCGGCGCCGGAAGTAGGGCACAGACCCCGCGAGGGACGGCTTCTACGGCGAGAAAAATCAGTGGCGGGGTCCGGCCGCGGTGGGCAGAGTAGTGGGTGTCACCGCGTCGGGGCCCCGCCCCGGTGCTCACCTTCTGGGAGAGGAGCCGACGATGTTCAACCACCCGTCGTCGTGCTCCCGGCAGGGCGGTCCGCGGCAGGCTCCGGAGTAGTCACTGCACTCCGTCCGAGCCCGCGCCACGGGGGATCGCCCGGGGCGGCCGCTTCGAGCGCGCACATCACGCTGCGCGGGCCGCCCACCCAACGTCGCACTGGGCCGGGTCCTGGGTCACGGGAAGTTTCCCGCACCCTGGGCCCGGCCCAGTGCGTGTGCAGAGGGGGGAGCCGCGCTACGGCAGCAACCGCTCCAGTACCGCCGCGATGCCGTCCTCCTCGTTGGAGGACGTGACCTCGTCGGCCACTGCCTTGAGGTCCTCGTGGGCGTTGGCCATGGCTACGCCGTGCGCGGACCAGGCGAACATCGGGATGTCGTTGGGCATGTCGCCGAAGGCGATCGTGTCCGCGGCCTTCACGCCGAGGCGCCGGGCCGCGAGGGACAGGCCCGTCGCCTTCGTCAGGCCGAGCGGCAGGAGCTCCACTATGCCCGCGCCCGCCATCGTGACGCCGACCAGGTCGCCCGCGGCCTGCTGCGCCGCGGCCGCGAGGTCGTCGTCGCTCAGCCCGGGATGCTGGATGTACATCTTGGTGAGCGGTGCCGCCCACAGCTCCGCGACGTCGGTGAAGGGGACGGCGGGGAGCGGGCCCTCCTGGACCACGTACCCGGGGCCGACCAGGACGTCGCCGTCCAGGCCGTCGCGGCTCGCGGCGAGCGCCAGCGGGCCGACCTCCGCCTCGATCTTGGCGAGGGCCAGGCCCGCGAGCTGGCGGTCCAGGGTCACGGAGGTCAGCAGGCGGTGCTCACCCGCGTGGTAGACCTGCGCGCCCTGGCCGCACACGGCGATGCCCTCGTAGCCGAGGTCGTCCAGGACGTGCCGGGTCCAGGCGACGGAGCGGCCGGTGACGATGATGTGGGCCGCGCCCGCCGCGGTGGCCGCGGTGAGCGCGTCCCGGGTGCGCGTCGAGACCGTGTCGTCGGGGGACAGGAGCGTCCCGTCGAGGTCGGTCGCGACGAGCGGGTACGGAAAGGACGGGCCGGAGCCGCCCGTGGGCGCGGTGCTCACTTGGCCAGGGGCTCCAGGATCTCCCGGCCCCCCAGATACGGCCGCAGGACCTCGGGGACGCGCACGGAGCCGTCGGGCAGCTGGTGGTTCTCCAGGAGCGCCACGATCGTGCGGGGCACCGCGCACAGCGTGCCGTTCAGCGTCGAGAGCGGCTGGACCGCCTTCTTGCCGTCGCGCTCCTCGCGCATGCGCACGGAGAGGCGGCGGGCCTGGAAGCTGTCGCAGTTCGACGCGGACGTCAGCTCGCGGTACTTCCCCTGGGTGGGGATCCACGCCTCGCAGTCGAACTTGCGCGAGGCCGACGCGCCCAGGTCGGCGGAGGCGACGTCGATCACCTGGAAGGGCAGTTCGAGGCCGGTCAGCCACTGCTTCTCCCAGTCCAGGAGCCGCTGGTGCTCGGCCTCGGCGTCCTCCGGCGCGACGTACGAGAACATCTCGACCTTGTCGAACTGGTGCACCCGGAAGATGCCGCGGGTGTCCTTGCCGTACGTCCCGGCCTCGCGGCGGAAGCAGGGCGAGAACCCGGCGTACCGCAGGGGGAGCTTGTCGGCGTCGATGATCTCGTCCATGTGGTACGCCGCGAGCGGGACCTCGGAGGTGCCGACCAGGTAGTAGTCGTCCTTCTCCAGGTGGTACACGTTCTCGGCGGCCTGGCCGAGGAAGCCGGTGCCCTCCATGGCGCGCGGGCGGACCAGGGCGGGGGTCAGCATCGGCGTGAAGCCGGCCTCCGTGGCCTGCGCGATGGCCGCGTTGACCAGCGCGAGCTCCAGGAGCGCGCCGACGCCCGTCAGGTAGTAGAACCGGGATCCGGAGACCTTCGCGCCGCGCTCGACGTCGATGGCGCCGAGCGCCTCGCCGAGCTCCAGGTGGTCCTTGGGCTCGAAGCCCTCGGCGGCGAAGTCGCGGATCGTGCCGTGCGTCTCCAGGACGACGAAGTCCTCCTCGCCGCCCACCGGCACGTCCACGTGCACGAGGTTGCCCAGCTGGAGGAGGAGGCGCTTGGTCTCCTCGTCGGCCTCGTCCTGCGCGGCGTTCGCGGCCTTCACCTCGGCGGCGAGCTCGCCGGCCTTCTTCAGGAGCTCGGCCTTCTCGTCGCCGGACGCCTTGGGGATGAGCTTGCCGAGGGCCTTCTGCTCGGAGCGGAGCTCGTCGAAGCTGAGCCCGGACGACCGGCGCCGCTCGTCGGCGGAGAGCAGGGCGTCGACGAGGCCGACGTCCTCTCCACGGGCGCGCTGAGAAGCGCGGACACGGTCGGGGTCCTCACGGAGCAGGCGAAGGTCAATCACCCCTCAAGGCTACCGTCGCACGGTTCCGGCCCACGACTTGATATTCACTTCAGGTGCGATATGACCGTTTTGCCGGAATGGGAATTCTTGTGAGTGACGTACGGGTGTCGTGCCGGTGGCCGGAGATCGCCGCGCGCTCCGAGGGTCAATAAACCGGACACGAATCCCCGAAACGGGGCAGATGTCTGCCATCGCCTTGACTCGATCCCCTTGTGGGAAACGGGACTTGGGGAGGTGGTTGTCCACAGGAATGGGGACGTCCGGAAAGTTATCCACAGGCTGTGCGAAAGATCTGTGGACACCGGAACGGGGCGCTCCGAATGCCGCCTCCGTGTCGCTGGATTCCTGCCCCAAACCACCTCCGGGCCAACTTTCGAGTGGAAATGGTTAACTCCAAAGAGTTGGTCAAGGGAAAAGAATGGACGAGGGGTGATGTGCGGGGCTGTGGACGCAACTGAGGGCTGAGGATCGCTATGTCGACGATGTCGCACTTCGTTGTCGACTTGTCCCCAGATCGAGAAGACGCCTGTGGATAACTTCTGTGGACAACGTAAATCTGCAGGTAGTACTGCGGTTTCAGCCATGACCGTGGCCGGCGGGAGGCCATGACGAAGCGCCGGGAAACGTCAGGCGACGGAGCGGCGAACGCTCAGAAGCGGCCGTCCTGGCATTGCGTCAGCCAGTCCGAGGCCGCCAGGAATTCCTCGTCGGACGTGCCGGGCCGCAGCGGCCGCAGATCCGCCACCGCCACGCCCGCGCGCGGATACGACCCGAGGAAGCGCACCTTCGGGCAGATCCGCTTCAGGCCCATCAGCGCCTCGCCCACCCGGCGGTCGGTGATGTGGCCCTCGGCGTCCACGCTGAAGCAGTAGTTGCCGATGCCCTGGCCGGTGGGCCGCGATTCGATCCGCATCAGGTTGACCCCGCGCACCGCGAACTCCTGGAGCAGTTCGAGCAGGGCACCGGGGTGGTCGTCGCCGAGCCAGATGACCACGGAGGTCTTGTCCGCGCCGGTGGGCGCCGCGGGCCGCCCCGGGCGGCCGACCAGGACGAACCGGGTCTCCGCGTTGGCCGCGTCGTGGATCTCGGTGACCAGCGCCTCCAGGCCGTACGTCGCCGCGGCGAACGCGCCCGCGAACGCCGCGTCGAACCGGCCCTCCTGCACCAGGCGGGCGCCGTCCGCGTTCGACGCCGCCGACTCCCACAGCGCGTCCGGCAGGTGCTCGCCGAGCCAGTTGCGCACCTGCGGCTGGGCGACCGGGTGGCCGGTGACCGTCTTGATGTCCTTGAGCTTCGTGCCGGGGCGGACCAGGAGCGCGAAGGCGATCGGCAGGACCACCTCGCGGTAGATCATCAGGGGTGTGCCCTTGGCGAGCTCGTCGACGGTCGTCGTGACGCCGCCCTCCACCGAGTTCTCGATCGGCACCAGTGCCGCCGCGGCCTCGCCGCCACGCACCGCGTCCAGGGCGGCCGGGACGGACACCATCGGGACGAGCTCCCGGGTGGCCGCCTCCGGCAGGGTACGCAGGGCCGCTTCGGTGAAGGTGCCTTCGGGGCCGAGGTAGGTGTAGCGCGTCGCCGACATGGACTCACCCTAATGCGCCGGGAGAGGCGAGGGTCGGCTGTTGTCCAACAGGTGAACCAGGACAAACTCGGGCCGGCAGACGACGACATCTGTCACTGCTATCCCTCCAGCAACTCCTGCCCCACGTACTCCCCGCTCCCCGCACCCCCCGGCACGGCGAAGAGACCGCTGGCCTCGTGCCGGATGAACTCCGAGAGCGCGTCCCCCCGGTCGAGCTTGCGCTGCACCGGCACGAACCCCCGCAGCGGGTCCGCCTGCCAGCAGATGAAGAGGAGTCCGGCGTCCGGCTCGCCCTTGGCGTCGAAGCCGTCGTGGTACGAGAAGGGGCGCCGCAGCATCGCGGCGCCACCGTTCTGGTCGGGCCGGGTGATGCGGGCGTGGGCGTTGAGCGGGACCACGAGCTTGCCGTCGGCGCCGGTCTTCTCCAGCTTCATCTCGGTGGTCTCCGTGCCGCCCGTCAGCGGCGCCCCGTCGGCCTTGCGCCGCCCGATGACCTCCTCCTGGGCCTTGGTGGCCAGCTTCTCCCAGTCGTCGAGGAGCATGCGGATGCGGCGTACGACGGCGTAGGAGCCCCCGGCCATCCAGGCGGGGTCCGTGCCGTCGGGCTTCTCGGGCACGAAGATCCGCTTGTTGAAGTCGTCGTCGGACGGCTTCGGGTTGTTGGTGCCGTCGATCTGGCCCATCAGGTTGCGGGCCGTCATCGGGCGGGCGGTGGCGCCGGGCGAGCGGTTGAAACCGTTCATCTGCCAGCGCACCTTCGCCGCCGCACCGGCCTGCCGTTGCAGGGCGCGCAGCGCGTGGAAGGCGACGAGGGGGTCGTTCGCGCCGATCTGCACCCACAGGTCGCCGCCGCTGCGGGACTTGTCGAGGCGGTCGGAGGAGAAGTCCGGCAGCGGGTCGAGGGCCGCCGGGCGCTGCTTCTCCAGTCCGGTGCGGCGGAAGAAGCCGTGGCCGAAGCCGAAGGTGACGGTGAGCGCGGACGGGCCCGCGTCCCGGGCGACGCCGGTGTCCGGGCCGCCGCCGTCCACCGGCTCGCCCGCCATCAGGCGCGCGGCGGTGGCCGACCAGCGGCGCAGCAGGGCCGCGGCCTCCTTGCGCCCGGCGCCCGGCGCCAGGTCGAAGGCGATCAGGTGGCCGCGGGACTGCACGGGCGTGGTGATCCCGGGCTGGTGTTTCCCGTGAAACATCACCTCGTCCGTGCCGAGCGACGTCAGGGCCGCCCGTGACCCGCCCGTGGAGTCGGACGAGCCCGAGGGCGCCGCGGCGTACCCGGCGGTGGCACCCGCCGCGCCGAGGGCGAGGCCGGTGGCGCCCGCCGTGCCGAGCAGGCGCCGTCGCGAAATGGTGTGGTCCGCCATGGTGGGTCAGCCGATCTGCACGTTCTTGTCGAGGGTCACTTGGTCGATGTCGGAGGTGCGCACGGTCAGTTTGACCTGCCACTTGCCGGCCATCGGGACCTGCACTCCGCTCGCGCTCCAGTGTCCGGTCGCGATGCGGTCGGGGGCGACGGGCAGCGGTCCGACGTCCTTCGCCTTGAGGGTGAAGGAGACCTTCACCTCGGGCAGGTCGAAGGCGCTGCCGTTGGGGCGGGTCGCGTAGACGTGCAGGTCGTTGCTGCCGGTGCGGCCCGGGGTCAGCTCCAGGCGGACGGCGCCCTTGCCGTCCTTGCCGCCGGTGTCGAAGGGGAAGTTCGCCTTGACCGGGCCCGCGGGCTGCTGGGCCGAGGTGTTCGAGGCGTTCTTGGCCTCCTCCTCGGTGCGGCCCGGTTCGGTGCTGGTCAGGAGCGTGGTGACAGCGAGCACGACGACGGCGACGCCGGCCTCGGCGAACACCGAGCGGCGCAGGCCCGAGCGGTGCGGGTCGGCGTCGCGGATGCGCTTCTGGCGGGCGGTGTCCATGGCGGCCTGCTGGCGGGCGAGCTGGGCGGCACGCTTGTCCTGGCCGGGGGCCTTGGCGCCGGGCTCCTTGCCGTCGGCCGCCTTGGTGCCGGATCCCTTGGTGCCGGATCCCTTGGCGCCGGACGCCTTGCCGCCGTTTCCGGTGCCCTTGCCCGCGTCGGCCTTGTCGCCGCCGCTCTTGCTGCCGCTGCCGCCGCCCTTCCCACCGGACGGGCCGCCCCCCTTCCCGCCGGACGCCTTGCCGTCGGCGGTGTCGACGGCCGCCGAGACGCCCGTCTTGGAGCTGTGTGCCACGGCGACGGGCTTCTTCTTCTTGGTCGAGGTGCGCTGTTCGACGACCGTCGCGGCCGCGGCCTCGGGCGCCATCCCCCCGGCCTCCCCCGCGATCCGCATCGTCCACCGCCGCGACACCGAGGCGACGCCCACGAGGACGGCGACGAGACCGATCTTGACGAGCAGCAACTGCCCGTACCCGGTCTCGACGAGCGCGGTCCACGAGCCGACCTGCCGCCACGACTGGTAGAGGCCGGTCGCCGCGAGCGCCACCACGCTGACGAAGGCGACGCGCGAGAAGCGGCGCACCGCCGCCGCGTCGATGTCGGGCGCGCGGTACAGGCACAGGAGCAGCGCCGCGAGCCCGCCGAGCCAGGCGGCGACGGCGAGCAGGTGCAGGACGTCGACGGGCATCGCGATCCCGGCCTGGATGCCGGTCGAGGCGTGCTCGGCGAGCGCCCAGGTGGCCGCGACGCCGGTGGCGACGACGCCCCCGCCGATGGCCAGGCCGAAGGCGAGGTCCCGCTTCTCCTTGGCGTCCTCGCGCCGCTCGTACGCCCCGAAGAGGACGGCGATGAACAGCGCGGCGGCCGCGAGGAGCAGCAGCCGGGAGACGAGGGCGGCGCCGGTCTTGGTCTGGAGCACGTCGCCGAGCTTCGCCAGGTCGAAGGCGTCGCCGAGCTTGCCGGAGCCGGTGTAGGGCGCCCGGAGCAGCAGCGTCACCAGGGTGGCGCCGGTGAGGGCGAGCCAGCCGCCGACGACGAGGCGTTGCAGCGGCCGGACGCCCGCGCCGCGCTGCCAGCAGCCGAGGACGAAGGCGGCGCCGCCGACGACGACGGTGAACCCGGCGTAGGCGACGTAGCGCGCGATGTCGTAGAGGGTGCCGACGAGTCCGCCGCCGACGTCCTGGTCGGGCAGCGTGACCTTGGTGGCCGACGGCGCGCCGATGGAGAAGGTGAAGGCCCCGGCGATGGGGTGGCTGTCGGCGGAGACGACCTGGTAGGCGACGGTGAAGGTGCCGTCGGGCAGGCCGGGCTTCAGCTTCACGCCGTAGGTGTGCGAGCCGAGGTCGGTGGTCTTGCCGGTGTCGACGCGCTTGCCCGCGGGGTCGAGGACCCGGACGGAGCCGTCGGACATGGCGACCTTCTCGGAGAAGGTCAGGGACACCTGCTCGGGTGCCTTGTCGACCACCGCTCCCTGCTTGGGGTCGCTGCCGGTGAGCGCGGCGTGCGCGCCGGCCGGCGCCGCGGCGGCCAGGACGGAGCCGAGGACGGCGACGATCAGGGCGACGGCGACGAGCAGCAGTCGTCCGTAGCCGTTCAGGGCGGCCGGCCCCGGGCGGGGAGCGGTGGTCCGCATCAACTCTTCAGTCCCCTCAGTGCGACGAGTGCTTGTCGGTCGACGAGTGCTTGTCGGTGGTGGAGTGGGTCTTCGCGTTGCTCGGGTCGTGCTCGGTGCTGTCGGCGGAGTTCGCCGGGTTGTACGTGGCGGGCTTCACCGGCATGGAGACGGTGATCGGCTTCGACTTCTCGAAGCGGAGGGTGACCTCCACCTTGTCGCCCTGCTTCGGCTTGTGCTTGAGCTTCTCGAGCATGATGTGGTTGCCGCCGCGGGAGAAGTCGAGGGTGCCGTTGGCCGGCACGGTGAACGACTTCCGCTCCTTCATCGTGGAGCCGACGGTGGCGTGCAGGGTGACGCTGCCCGCGAGCGGGCTGGAGGCCGAGACGAGCTTGTCGGCCGTGCCCTTGTTGGTGACGGTGAAGAAGCCGCCGGCCATGTCGTCCATCGCCGGTACGGGGATGTAGGCGCCGCCGACCGAGAGGTCGGGCTTCTTCGCGGACGCGCTGTCGCCGGACTCACTGGACTTGTCGGTCTTGTCGGACTTGTCGGAGTCGCCGCAGCCCGCGAGGACGAGGCCCGCGGTCAGGGCGATGGCTCCGCCGGTGAGGAGACGACGGCGGCGGGTGGTGCGGTGGTTCACGGGTTCTGTCCCTTGAGGATCTTGGGGATGTCCTGCTCGTAGTCCTTGGCCGTGGCGTCCTTGCCGTTGTAGACGGCGTAGCCGGCGTCGGACTTGGGCGAGAAGGCGATGACCTGCGTGCCGTGCATCGACTCGAACTTGCCGTTCTTGAGCTTCTTGGTCGGCTCGACGTTGATGCCGACGGTGCGGCCGCTGGCCTGGATGGTCGGGAAGTCGCCGGTCAGGCCGATGAACTCGGGGTCCTGGGCCTTGAGCCACTTGCCGAGTTCCTTCGAGGTGTCCCGCTGGGGGTCGGTGGTGACGAAGACGACCTGGAGCTTGTCGAGCTCGGCCTTGGTGACGGTCTTCTTCTGCAGCAGCGTCTTCTTGGCGACGGCGATGTTGCTCATCGTCAGCGGGCAGACGTCGGGGCAGTTGGTGTAGCCGTAGTAGAGGAGCACCGGCTTGCCCTTGGTCTGCTCGCGCAGGTCGTACTTCTTGCCGTGGGTGTCCTTGAGGACCAGGTCCGGCTTCTTGAACGGCCGGTCGAGGACCGTCGCGGCCTTGTCCTCGCCGGGCTCCATCGACACGTCGGCGACCGACTGCTTCTTGTCGCCGTCGCCCCCGCCGCACGCGCTCAGGGTGAGGGCGGCCGCGGTCAGGACAGCGGCGGCGGACAGCGTCTTCGTGGACTGCTTGGTCAACTTGCGCATACGGAAATGTCCCAGATGTGAGGAGGCCGGGACGCGCCGGGGCCGGGGCCCGCGGCGCGTCCCGCGGGTGGCTCAGCTGCTGCGGCGGCGACCGGCGAGCACACCGAAGGCCACGCCCGCGGCGCCGACGACGATGCCGACGATGCCGAGGGTGCGGGCGGTGGTGTCGCTGCTGTCGCCGTCGGAGGCGCTCTCTTCCTTGCCGTCGGACTTCGCCTCGGCCTTGTCGTCGGCGTCGTCCTTGTCGTCGGACGCGGCGCCGCCGTGGTGGTCGTCGGCGGCGCTCAGCGCGAGGGCGGGCGCCGGGAACTCCGGCTCCTCCTGGCCCTTCTGCTGCGGCTCGATCCAGCGGACGACTTCCTTGTTGCTGTACGTCTGCAGCGCCTTGAACACCATCTGGTCGGCGTCCTCGGGGAGCTGGCCGAGGGACAGCGGGAACTTCTGGAAGGTGCCGGGCTCGACGCCCTTGCCGTCGGCGGTCCAGGTGACCTTGGAGACGGCCTCGTCGATCTTCTCGCCGTGGATCTCGATCGGCTTCTTCAGCTTGGTCTTGGTGACCTTGGCCTTCCAGCCCGGGATGGGCTGCGTCATCACGGACGCGAGCGGCTGGTCGGCGGGGAAGGTGATCTCCAGCTTGGTGGTGGAGGCGTTGTCGCGCTCGTTGGGGACCTTGAAGTTGACGGTCGCGTAGCCGCCCTTGGCCGCGACGCCCTCGGGGCTGACGCTGACGTGCGCGAAGGCGGGGACGGCGGAGAGCAGCAGGACGGCGGAGGCGGCGGTGCCGGCGACGACGGAGACGCGGGTCAGGGACTTCATGGCGGAATGCTCCAGTTTCGGCAGGTGGTCACGGCGGTCGTGCCCGTGGTGAACGGTGAATACGGCCGTACGCACTGTGGTGTTCGGAAGGGGACGCAGTGCGCGGGCCGTGCGGCCATGCGCTGATGCGTGCGGGCGCGCCGGGCGGCACCGCTTCCGATCGAGCCGGGAGGAGCGGTCCGCGTCAGGCGGCGAGGGTGAGGGCGGCGGTGGCGGGCGGGCCGCGCCGGATCACCGTGTCCTTGAGGGCGGCGGCCCGCAGCCGTGGCGGCGGCGGGGTGTGCGGGGCGCACGCGGGGCCCGTCGAGGGTGCGCCGAGGAGCCCGGCGCGCAGGACTCGTACCAGCGCGAGGGCGGCACGGAGGGAACGTACGAGCGCCGCCTCGGCGACTCCGTACGCCCCCTGGGCGGACAGTCGCACGAGGCGGGCGAGCGCGAGGTCGCCGCGGCGCAGGAGCCAGCCCGCGGCGAGGGCCGCGAGGACGTGGGCGAGCAGCATCGGCAGGGACGGAAGCAGCGCGGTGATCGGCGACGACCCCATCGACGGCATCGACGTCGTGGAGGACATCGCGCCCGTCGTCTGCGCGGCCGCGTCGGCCCCCGCGTGGGCGTGCGCGCCATGGGCGCCGCCCGACGGTTCGAGGCCCGCGCTCTGCAGGATCTGCCGGGCCTGGACGGGCGTGAGGGTGGCCGCGCTCGCGCCGCACGCGATGCGGGCCGCGCGCTCCACGAGCGAGGCGGCGTCCGAGCCGCCGCCGGTCCCTGCCGTGGTCATCGCCATGCTGTGCCGCTGGCCGAGGCCGAACAGCGCGTGCAGCGCGAGCTGGCCGACGGCGAGCGCCCCCGCAATTCCCGGCAACGACCGCTCGCGCCCGGCGAGGGGCACGGCGACGGCGAGGACCACGACGAAGGCGACGAGCAGCGTCCACAGGGGGACGGCGGCACAGGACGCGAGCACATGGCCCCCGGCGGACAGCACGACGCAGACCGCGGCGAAGGTCGCGGCCCGCAGGAGCCGGACATCGGCTCCGGCGCGTGTCTGACGCGGGTGGGGGGCAGTCATGGCCGGGCCATCATCGCACCAGGCTTACCCGTCTCCTACGGCAGGTCCGTGGGCGGCGGCGCGTTCTCGGGGGTGTCCGGCTACACCGGGCGGGGTGCGCGGCGCGTCCGCCGTATGGGCGGCATCACGTCAAGTGGGCGCTTATTCGCGGTTACTCGCGGCAATACGTATCGGTATGTCGAGCCGCAGCCAGGAGGCTGGAGCATGAGCATCTGGTGGTCACTCCATTTGCGGCGCGAAGCTGCGAGCGTTCCGCTCGCCCGGCGCCTGCTGATGGGCACGATGGAGAGCGCGGGGGTGCACCCCGACGTCAGTTACGAACTGTCGCTGGCACTCACGGAGGCCTGCGCCAACGCCGTGGAGCACGGTGGGGCCGCGACACCGGGGGCGCCCGGCGGCGCGTACCGGGTCACGGCGTATCTGGACGGCGAGACCTGCCGCATCGAGGTCGCCGACTCGGGCCCCGGCTTCCCGCCGGGTCGCGTCCGGATGTCCGCGCGGCGCAGGGGCCGTCGCCGCACCCGCCGCCCGTCCCGCGCACCCAAGTCCGTCACGCCTTCGGAGACGGCGGAGAGCGGCCGGGGCCTGTGTCTGATCCGCGAGCTCGCCGACCATGTGGACTTCGGCAACAAGCCGGGGCGCGGCGGCGCGGTGATCAGTTTCGACAAGGTCCTGAAGTGGCGCGAGGACGCTCCGCTCGTCAGCGCGTAGGGTCCACGGCCCGGTCCGGGGTGATGATGACGAAACGGGACTCCGGGCACTCCATGGGGCGGAAAACGTGGCTCATCACGTCGATTTCCTTATTGCCGTGAAAGGGCAGGCGAAGCGCGAAGCGATGTCCTGAGCGGTGTTCCACGACACTGTGGTCCTCGGTCCACAGGCGGCGGCAGTCGGCGTCCGCGGCGAGAACGTCACGGGTCAGTGACCGTACCGGTGAATTTCCCGGGTCGCGATTGTTGGCGAGCCGCAGCATCGCCAGATAGATCCGGGCGAATTTCATTTCCCAGTCGACGAGTTGGGTACGGGCCTCGGGCGCGAGCAGGGCCCAGCGCATGATATTCGCGCGGGGGGTGACCGACCAGGGAAACCATTGGGCCATCGCGGAGTTCGCCGCGACCACGTTCCACGCGCCGTCGGAGATGTAGGCGGGGTTCGGGGCCTGGTGCTCCAGGAGGGCGAGGACCTCCGGGGCGAGGTCCGCGAGGCGTCCCGCCGGGTCCTGCGGTGGTCGGCGGCCCACCGCGCCGAGGAACAGGGTCAGCTCTTCCGCCTCGCTGAGCTGCAGCGTCTCGATGACGCGGAGGAGGAAGGAGTCGGAGAAGTCCCGCCGGGTGCCGCGCTCCAGGGAGCGATACCAGCCCTCGCTCACCCCGACGAGCCGCGCCACCTCGGCCTGGGAGAGACCCGTCGTCGCATTGCGGACCGCGAGGAGTCCGGCGTCGCGGCGGATGACGCGGGCCCGCCAGGCGCGCAGCAGGCGGCCGATGGATTCGCCTTCGTCGACGTCTTCCGCGACTTCTTCGGCGGTGACTTCCGCGACCTCTTCCGCGATCTCTTCTGCGGTCGCGTAGAGGTAATTCTTTCTTTCACTGAGAATGACGTGCCCCCCGTTCATTGGTCGAGGAGCCGACAGGCCCCCCCGAGCCATTCGAAGATCATAACAGGTGGATGTGGGGCGGGAGTTCTCTTGCTTGGGGTACTTGCGGCACTCGCGGTACCGGCACTGAAAGTGGCGGTCGGGTTCGTGCATGCTGAGGACGCGGCGCCGCCGACGGGTCGACCGGCCTTCGGTGCGGCGGTAACGCGTACTGAATCGCGCGTTGTTGAATCCGTAACTTATTCAAACCGTGGCTTATGGAATACGGGGGGCAGAGGTTATGAGAGCGGTGGCCCTTGTGGCACACGACGCGAAGAAGACGGAGCTGCTCGACTGGGCGGCCCGGCACCAGGAGGCGCTGCGCGGCTGCCGCCTCGTCGCCACCCGGACCACCGGCGAGCTGCTCGCGCGCCGACTCGGCCTGCGGGCCGACCTGGTGGCGAGCGGCCCGCTGGGCGGTGACCAGCAGATCGGCGCGATGATCGTCGAGGAGCGCATCGCGCTGCTCGTGTTCTTCACCGATCCGCTGGGGACGCAGCCCCACGAGAGCGACGTACGGGCCCTGCACCGGCTCGCGGTCGTCCATGACGTGCCCCTCGCCTCGAACCCCGCCTCCGCCGACGTCCTGCTGCCCGACGCCTGCCTGCGGATGGCCGCACCGGCGCCCGTCGAGGCCGACGCCGCGTGACACGACACTCTGGAGGGAACGACACCATGTCGTACTGGCTGATAACCGGTGGCGCCGGATTCATCGGCGGCCACGTGGTCAAGGCGATGCGGGACGCGGGCGAGCGGATCGTCGTCGTGGACGATCTGTCGACCGGGTCGCGCACGGCCGTGCCCGAGGACGTGCCCCTGCTCGTCGGCAGCGTCCTCGACGGCGAGTTCCTCGCCCGGGTCTTCCGCGACCACCCCGTGGAGGGCGTGGTCAACCTCGTGGCCCGCACCCAGGTCGGGGAGTCCGTGGACCTGCCGCTGCTGCACTACCGGCAGAACGTCGAGGGCTTCCGCGTCCTGCTGTCCGCCATGGAGCACGCCGGGGTGCGCAAGCTGGTGTACTCCTCCAGCGCCTCCGTCTACGGCATGCCGGACGTCGACCTGGTCACCGAGGACACCCCGTGCGCGCCGCTCAGCCCGTACGGCGAGACCAAGCTGATCGGCGAGTGGCTGGCGCGGGCCGCACACCGGGCCGGGCGGGTCGACTTCATCAACCTGCGGTACTTCAACGTCGCGGGCGCCGCGTCGCCGGAGCTGGCCGACGAGCGGATCCTCAACCTGGTGCCCATGGTCTTCGACCGGCTGACCGCGGGCACGGCGCCCCGGATCTTCGGCGACGACTACGCGACCCCGGACGGCACCTGCGTACGCGACTACATCCACGTCGCCGACATCGCCTCCGCGCACCTGGCCGCCACCCGCCACCTGCGCGCGCACGACGACGTCGCCCGCACGTTCAACGTCGGCCGCGGCGAGGGGCTCTCGGTGCGTGAGCTGATCTCCGTCATCCAGGACGTGACCGGCCACGACATCGCCCCGGTCGTCGTGGAACGCAGGCCGGGCGACCCGGCGAAGGTCGTCGCCGACGCGGCGCCGATCGGGCGCGAGCTGGGCTGGGCCGCCCGGCACGGGGTCGTCGACATGATCACGTCCGCGTGGGAGGGCTGGTGCCTGCGCCACCCCGAGGCGCGCCGGGGCGTGTGAGTGCCCTCCGCCCCGTACGCCGCCGCAAGAACACCCAAGACCTTTCGCCGAACGCACGACAGGAACTCTCATGAGCACCCTCTTCTCCCCGCTCAAGCTCCGTGAGCTGACCATCCCCAACCGCGCCTGGATGGCACCGATGTGCCAGTACCAGGCCGACCCGACCGGCCCGCAGGCCGGTGTGGTCAACGACTGGCACCTGGGCCACCTGTTCGCCCGCGCCGCCGGCGGGCTCGGCCTGATCCTGCTGGAGGCCACCGCCGTCGCGCCGGAGGGCCGCATCACGCCGGGCTGCCTCGGCCTGTGGAACGAGACGCAGGCGCGCGCCCTCACCCGGGTGACCCGCTTCCTCGAGGAGCACGACGTGGTGCCCGCCATCCAGCTCGCCCACTCCGGCCGCAAGGGCTCGGCCTCCGCGCCGTGGCTCGGCGGCGGTCCCGTCGCGCCGGAGCAGGGCGGCTGGGACACGGTGGCGCCGAGCGCCGTCGCGTACGGGAACTTCCCGACCCCGCACGAGCTGTCCGTCGACGAGATCCAGCGCCTGGTCGGGGACTTCGCGGCCGCCGCCCGGCGGGCCCTGGACGCGGGCTTCAAGGTGGTCGAGGTGCACGGCGCGCACGGCTTCCTGATCAACTCCTTCCTGTCGCCGCACAGCAACCACCGCACGGACGCCTACGGCGGCAGCTTCGAGCGCCGGGCGCGCTTCGCCCTGGAGGTCGTCGACGCGGTCCGCGCCGTCTGGCCCGACGAGCTGCCCGTCTTCTTCCGCACCTCCGCCACCGACTGGCTGGCCGCGGAGAACCCGGCCGACAACCGCCAGGGCTGGACCGGCGACGACACCGTGCGCCTCGCCAAGGAACTCCTCGCCCACGGCGTCGACCTGCTCGACGTCTCGTCCGGCGGCGTCGCCCACGACGCCCGGATCACCACAGGGCCCGGCTACCAGGTCCCTTACGCGGCGGCTGTCCGGGCCCAGACCGACATGCCCGTCGGCGCCGTCGGCCTCATCACCGAGGCCGAGCAGGCCGAGGAGATCCTCGCCTCCGGCAAGGCCGACGCGGTCCTGCTCGGCCGTGAGCTGCTGCGCGATCCGCACTGGGCGCACCGGGCCGCGGGGCAGCTCGGCGCGGCGGCGCGGTGGCCGGAGTCGTACGGCTATGCCGTGTGACGCGTACGGCCGTCCGGTGGGGGGCGGGCCCGTCGCCCGCCCCGCACCCGACCTTCTGCCCCCGACCTCCCGACACCTGACAAGGACCCAGCAGTGAGCCGTTCCGTCCTGATCACCGGCGGCAACCGCGGCATCGGCCTGGCCATCGCCCGTGCCTTCGCCGCGGAGGGCGACCGCGTGGCCGTCACCTACCGCAGCAGCCCGCCGTCCGACCCAGGGCTGCTCGCCGTGCCGTGCGACGTGACGAGCACCGAGCAGGTCGACGCCGCCTTCACCGCGGTGGAGGCGGCGCACGGGCCGGTGGAGATCCTCGTCGCCAACGCGGGCATCACCCAGGACACGCTGCTGCCGCTGATGAGCGACGAGGCGTTCACCTCCGTCGTCGACACCAACCTCGGCGGGGCCTTCCGGGTCGCCCGGCGGGCGTCGCGGCGGATGCTGCGGGCCCGCCGGGGCCGCATCGTCTTCATCTCCTCCGTCGTCGGCGCCACCGGCGGCGCGGGCCAGGCGAACTACGCGGCGTCCAAGGCGGGCCTGGTCGGGCTCGCCCGGTCCGTCGCCCGGGAGCTGGGCCCGCGCGGCATCACCGCGAACGTCGTCGCGCCCGGCCTCGTCACGTCCGACATGACGGCGGTCCTCTCCGCGGAGCGGCAGCAGGCGATCCTCGCCCGCACCGCGAGCGGCCGGGCCACGGAGCCGGACGAGATCGCGCGGTCGGTCGTGTATCTCGCGAGCGAGGCGGCCGCGACCGTCAACGGCTCGGTCCTGACGATCGACGGCGGGCTGAGCGCGGGGGTGTGACGGGGGCCGCCCCGTCCCCGCACCGCGCCCCGGACCCCCTGGCGCACCGCCCCGGACCCCCTGGCGCACCGCCCCGGACCCCTGGCGCACCGCCCCGGACCCCTGGCGCACCGCCCCAGACCCCCTGGCGCACCGTCCGGACGCCGCCCCACCCCGACACGACCGAAGGCGAACCCCATGCTCGAACCCCTCACGCCCGCTCCCCGCACGGCCTGTGTGATCACCGTGGGCGACGAACTGCTGCGCGGCGAGATCGCCGACACCAACGGCACCGAGGCCAGCCGCAGACTCACCGCGCACGGCATCGCCACCCGCTCCCGGCACACCGTCGCCGACGACCGGCAGGACATCAGCGACGCCGTCGGCCACGGTCTCGGCCAGGCGTGGCTCGTCCTCGTCATCGGCGGCCTCGGCCCGACCTCGGACGACGTCACGCGGTACGCCGTCGGCCACGCGCTCGGGCTCGACATGGAGGACCGCGAGGAGGCCTGGGACGCGGTGTGCCGCCGCCTCGCGGACCTGCGGATCGACGTCCACCCCGACAACCGCCGCCAGGCCCAGTTCCCTTCGGGCAGCGTGCTGTTGCCCAACGCCCACGGCACCGCCTGGGGCGCCACAGTGACCGTCGGCGGCCGCCATGTCGTGCTGCTCCCGGGGCCGCCGAAGGAGTGCCTGCCCATGCTCGACGTGGCGCTGGCCGGCGTCGGCGCGCGCCCCACCGCCACGGCCGACCCGAGGTGGCGCACCATGGGCCTGCCCGAGCCGGAGGTCGCCGCCCGGGTCGACGCCGTCCTGAAGGCCACGCCGGGGGCGCGGGCGACGGCGGGCTACTGCTGGCGCTATCCGTACGTCGACGTCACCCTGCACGGCGGCGCCGAGCGGCCGGACACGGCGGCCGCGCTCCCCGGGCTGGTCGAGGAGGCCCTCGCCGGTCATGTGGTCGGCCGGGACGGCAGGAGTGCCGGGGAGCGGCTGGCCGACAGGGTCACCGCCGCACGCGGCGACTCGGCGGCGGGCGGGCCCGTGGGGCTGACCATCGAGGACAGCCTGTCGTGCGGGCGCTTCCAGCAGTGGTACGAGGGCCTCGCACCGCGGGCCGACGGTGGTCCGGCGGGCGGGATCTCGGTCACGGCCACCGGCACCTGGCACACCGGCTCGCCGACCGATCACCGCGGCTCCGTCGCCATGCGCTGCCGGGTCGCCGTCGGTGAGACCGTGCACACGTATCGGCTCGACGAGCCCAACCTCGGCCCCGAAGTGCTCGACGGCGCCGCCGAGTTCATCGCCTGGTCCGTCCTGCGCGCACTCGACGCGGAACCCGCGAGCGGGGCCTGAGGCGGCAGGAACGGTTCACCGTGCCGCCGTCGCCGCGTACACCTCCAGAGCCGACCGCGGCGCCCGGCCGAGCAGCGCGCGCAGCTGGTTGTCCGCGACCGAGGTGCCGTCGAGGAAGCCGCCCGCGATCGCCGAGTAGGTGCTCAGGAGCATCGGCACCTGGAAGGGCAGGGCGTCGCCGGACGCGGTGACGGCGTGGCGGGTGGCGGCGAGGGTGCCGGGTTCGTAGCGTCCGCCGACGGCCGCGGCGAGGTCGGCGCCGCCGAGGGCCTGTTCGCCGACGAGTTCGTAGGTGCGGCCCGCGTGCGGGGCCGGGTCGGTGGCCACGCGGACGGCGACGTCGGCGAGGTCCTCGCGGGCGACGGCGGCGAGACGTCCTTCGCCGAGGGGCGCGGCCACGGTGCCGTCGGGGCCCGGGGCGGCGATCGCGGCGAGGAACTCCGCGTACAGGCCGTTGCGCAGGACCGTCCAGTTCAGCGTGGAGCGGCGCAGCCTGCGCTCGGTCCAGCGGTGGGCGAGGGCGTACGTGAGGTGGTCGCCGTCGCCGCTGAGGCTGGTGTAGACGAGGTGGTCGACGCCCGCCTTCTCGGCGGCGGAGATCACGGCGTCGTGGCGGGCGGCCACGACGTCGTCCTCGGCGGCACCGGCCGAGATGACGAGCAGGGTGTCGACGCCGGTGAGGTCCAGGGACGAGGGGTCGTCGAAGTCGACGCGGCGCTGACCGGGGGCCGGGGCGCGGGTGCCGACGACGACGTCGTCGCGGTCGGCGAGGCGGGCGGTGACGAGCTTGCCGAGCGCGCCGGTGGCGCCGGTGATCATGAGCATGGGAACGGTCCCCCGTCGTTCTGGTTTCCTGGAAAGCGCCTGGCGTTGATCGCCGGGCCCGGGAAACATCGTGGTCGGCGGCGGACGATCACGTAAGGAGGCACTTTGATGTCAGCAGGGCACACGGCGGTAACCACTCCCGGCGCGAGCGCGGGTGAGCCGGTGATCAGCTGCGAGACGCCGCAGGACGAGTGCGGGGTCAGGGACGTCCTGGACCGCCTCGGCGACAAGTGGTCCGTCTACGTAGTCGTCGAACTCGCCTCCGGAGTCCTGCGGTTCAAGGAGCTGCAGCGCCGTATCCACGGCGGCATCTCGCAGCGCATGCTCACCTTGACGGTGCGCCGCCTGGAGCGCGACGGCCTGGTCAAGCGCACGGTGTACCCGACGATCCCACCGCAGGTCGAGTACGAGCTGACGGAGATGGGCCACAGCCTCACCCACCTCGTGAAGTCCCTCGCGGACTGGTCGATCGCCCACCGTCCGGCGATCGCGGAGGCGCGGGAGGCGTACGACGCGCGGCCCGCCGAGGACGTCAGGACCTGACGGACCGGCCCCGGCCCTCAGCCTTCGTCCGGCGCCGGCGGCAGCACCCCGCACAGCGCCTCGACCGCCGCCGCGTACCCGTGCTCGGGCGGCGTCGCGTACCCGACCACCAGGCCGTCCTGCGCGTGCGCGGCCGCCGCCGGGTGCCGGTAGCCGGACAGGCCCTCCAGGCCGACGCCCTGCCACGCGGCGGCCTTCACGGCGGTCGCCTCCGTGCCGGGCGGCAGCCGCAGCACGGCGTGCAGCCCGGCCGCGATGCCGGTGACGGTGATGTGCGGGGCGCGCTCGGCGAGGGTGGTGACGAGGTGGTCGCGGCGGCGCCGGTAGCGCTGGCGCATGCGGCGGATGTGCCGGTCGTAGTGGCCGGAGTCGACGAGGTCGGCGAGGGTGAGCTGGTCGGGGACGCTCACCCAGGCCTCCCGCTCGCCCTTCGCGTCGAGGACCGCGCCGACCAGGTGCTCCGGAAGGACCATCCAGCCGATCCGCACGGCGGGCGACAGGCTCTTGCTCACCGACCCGATGTACACGACGCGTTCGGGGTCGAGGCCCTGGACGGCGCCGACGGGCTCACGGTCGTAGCGGAACTCGCCGTCGTAGTCGTCCTCCAGGATCAGCCCGTCGTGCGTGCGGGCCCAGTCGACGACGGCGCTGCGGCGCGCGGGGTGCAGCGGCCCGCCGGTGGGGAACTGGTGCGCGGGCGTGAGCAGCACCGCCCGCACGGGCCCCGGCACGTCCGCCAACTCCTCGACGCGGGCGCCGTGTTCGTCCAGGGTCAGGGGCAGCGTCCGTACCCGCGCCGCGTCCAGGATCGAGCGGTGGAAGCCGAGTCCGTACGCCTCCACGGCGAGCCGCCCGCGCAGCACCCCGCCGCCCGAGCCGCCCCCGGGCCCGCCGAACAGCAGCCGCAGCGCATGGGCGAAACCGGAGCACACCACGATCCGGTCAGGATCTGTCCTGGTCCCGCGCACGCGCGCCAGGTACGAGGCGAGCGCCCGGCGCAGCTCGATCCTGCCCTGGGGATCGCCGGGCCCGAAGGCCTCGTTGGGCGCGGCGGCGAAGGCGCGGCGGGCGGCGGCGAGCCAGGCGGCGCGGGGGAAGGAACCGGCGTCGGGCTGGCCCTGCACGAGGTTGTGCGCGGGCTTCGCGGGCGCCCCGGGCGCGCGCTTGGGCACGCGGACACGGGGCGGGGGCGCCGCAAGCTCGGCGACGCGGGTGCCGGAGCCCTGCCGGGCGGTCAGCCAGCCCTCGGCGACGAGTTCGGCGTAGGCGTCGGCGACGGTGTTGCGGGCGACGCCGAGGTCGGCGGCCAGGGAGCGGTACGGGGGCAGGCGGGTGCCGGGGGCGAGGCGTCCGTCCTGCACGGCGGCGCGCAGGGCGCGGATGAGCGCGGCTCTGCGGCTGCCGCCGCCGGACAGCTCCAGGTGCAGGTCACTGCCGATGCGCTCCGCCGAATTGACCCATGATTCCGCCATGGAAGTGCACCCTACCCGTGGTCTTTGGCCGCCGTAGATTCATGGTCATGACGAACAACACGACGCACACCGCGTCCCACGAGCCCCTGGCCCGCATCGACTTCGCCAAGACCGCCCCGAAGGTCTTCAAGGCCGTCATCGGCCTGGACGCCGCCGCCCGCGCCGGCCTCGACCCGGCCCTCGTCGAGCTGATCCAGATCCGCGCCTCGCACCTCAACGGCTGCGCGTATTGCCTGCACATGCACACCAACGACGCGCGCAAGGCGGGCGAGAGCGAGGACCGGCTCCACCTGGTCGCCGTCTGGCGCGAGGCCAGGAACTTCTACTCCGCCAAGGAACAGGCCGCGCTCGCGCTGACGGATGCGGTCACTCTTGTCGCCGACGCCGGTGTGCCGGACGCCGCTTACGCCGAGGCGGCCGCGCACTTCGACGAGGCTGAGCTGGCCCAGGTGATCGCGCTGATCCTCGCGATCAATACGTGGAACCGGATCGCCCTCAGCACGGCGAAGGTTGCCGGGACGGATGAGCGTGAGGGCTAGCGCCCTCTGCGCTCCTGCTTCGGATGTCTGCGGCTTGCCGCTGGCTGATGTTCAGGCATCGGCCTGCGGCCTCGTCCTCAAGCGCCGGACGGGCTGAAATTGCCCCCGGACGGGCTGAAATGGCCCCGGACGGGCTGAAGTCGCCCACCGCGCCGCCGGACCCATCGCGTACGACGCTGCCAGAATCGCCCCGCCAAGCAGCAGCCAGCCCGGCGTCCCCCACTCCACCAGGAGCGTGGTGAGGACCAGAGGGCCGAGGGTGCGGGCGACGGCGGTGCCGGTGCCGAAGAAGCCCTGGTACTCGCCGATGCGGTCGGCGGGGGCCAGGTCGAAGCCGAGCTGCCAGGAGCCTGCGGACTGGAGCATCTCGGCGGCGAGCAGCACCACGGACGCGGCGACGAGCACCGCGGCGGCCGTCCACGCCCCGTCCGTGGCGGCCGAGAGGGCGAACACCGCGCACGCGGCCAGCATCAGGACGCCGGACCTGCGCACGGCCCGCACCGCCGTCGGGATCCCGGAGACCGACCGTGCCGTACGCACCTGGAAGACCATGACCCCGAGGGTGTTGAGGACGAACAGCGCCGAGACGAGCCACGCCGGGGCGTTCGTACGCTCGGTGAGCCACAGCGGGATGCCAAGGCTGAGCAGCGGCATCCGCATGAGGAGCACGGTGTTGAGGAGCGTGACCAGCGCGTACGGCCGGTCCCTGAGCACCGAGAGGCGCTTGCCCGCGACCGCCGCCGTCGGCGCGACGGCGGGCAGCCGCCACAGCACCGCCGCGCACACCACGAAGCCGGCGGCGTCCAGCGCGAACACCGCGAGGTACGCGGCCTCGCTGCCCTGGTGCAGCGCGACGCCGCCGAGCCCGGCGCCCACCGCGAGCCCCGCGTTCAGCGTGGACTGGAGGTGGGCGAGGAGCCCGGTGCGCTCCTCCTTGGTGACGAGCCCGGCGAGCAGCGCCTGGCGTGCCGCGGAGAGGCCCGACTGGGCGGTGGCGTAGACGAGGGCGGCGGCCACGAACGGCACGAAGTCCCGGACGACGAGGAAGGACGCGACGGCGGCGCCGGTCGCGAGGGCGAGCAGCACCGCGGTGCCGCGCGGCCCGCGCCGGTCGGCGAGCCGCCCGAGCGGCACCCCGAGGACGGACCCGACGGCCCAGGCGAGGGTGAGTCCGAGCCCGATGCGCGCCGGGGCGAGCCCGACGACGTGGGTGAAGTAGAGGGCGGACGTGACGTAGAACGCGCCGTCGCCCACCGAGTTGGCGAGCTGCGCGAGGGCGAGGAGCCGCTGGGGCCCGCGGGCGGGAAGGAGCCGGGGTGCCGTCATGCCCCGAACACTAGGAAGCCACTGGCACCCTCAAGTGGTCCGCTTCCCGCATCAATTCATGGGCCAATTCGCCCTTCCGCCGAGCAGCGAAAAGCGCCGGACAAGCTGGAACCAGCCCGTCCGGCGCTTGAGGACGAGCGCGAAGCGCGATCTGCGGCGCCCACGCCCTGGGTCAACTCTTCAGCTTCGCCATCCACAGCTCGACCTCGTCCGACCGCCGGGGCAGCGCGGCGGAGAGGTTCCGGTTGCCGTCCTCGGTGACGAGGATGTCGTCCTCGATGCGCACGCCGATGCCCCGGTACTCCTCGGGCACGGTCACGTCGTCCGCCTGGAAGTACAGACCGGGCTCGACGGTCAGGCACATGCCGGGCTCGAGGGTGCCGTCGACGTAGGTCTCGGTGCGCGCGGCGGCGCAGTCGTGGACGTCCATGCCGAGCATGTGACCGGTGCCGTGCAGCGTCCAGCGGCGCTGCAGACCCAGCTCGAGGACGCGCTCGACGGGGCCCTCGACGAGCCCCCACTCGACCAGCTTCTCGGCGAGCACGCGCTGCGCGGCGTCGTGGAAGTCACGGAACTTGCCGCCCGGCTTGACCGCCGCGATCCCGGCCTCCTGGGCCTCGTACACGGCGTCGTAGATCTTCTTCTGGAGCGCGTCGAAGCGGCCGTTGATCGGCAGGGTGCGGGTGACGTCCGCGGTGTAGTACGTGTGCGTCTCCACGCCCGCGTCGAGCAGGAGCAGCTCGCCGGAGCGGACGGCGCCGTCGTTGCGCACCCAGTGCAGGGTGGTGGCGTGCGGGCCCGCGGCGCAGATGGAGCCGTAGCCGATGTCGTTGCCCTCGACGCGGGCGCGCAGGAAGAACGTGCCCTCGATGTAGCGCTCACTGGTCGCCTCGGCCTTGTCGAGGACCTTCACGACGTCCTCGAAGCCGCGCACCGTGGAGTCCACGGCCTTCTGCAGCTCACGGACCTCGAACTCGTCCTTGACGAGGCGGGCCTCGGAGAGGAAGACGCGCAGCTCCTCGTCGCGCTCGGCGGTGACCTTGTCGGTCAGGGCCGCCTCGATCCCGGCGTCGAAGCCGCGGACGACGCGGACGGGCCCGGTGGCCTCGCGCAGCGCGCCGGCCAGCTCGCGGACGTCGGATGCGGGGATGCCGTACAGCTTCTCGGCCTCGGTCAGGGAGTGGCGGCGGCCGACCCACAGCTCGCCCTGGCCGTCGAGCCAGAACTCGCCGTTCTCACGGTTGGAGCGCGGCAGGAGGTAGATCGTCGCGTCGTGCCCGCCGGTCCGGTTCGGCTCCATGACGAGGACGCCGTCCTCCGTCTGGTTGCCGGTGAGGTAGGCGTACTCGACGGAGGAGCGGAAGGCGTACTCCGTGTCGTTCGAGCGGGTCTTCAGGTTGCCCGCGGGGACGACCAGGCGCTCGCCGGGGAAGCGCGCGGAGAGCGCGGCGCGGCGGGCGGCGGTGTGCGCGGCCTGCTCGATCGGCTCCAGGTCGTGCAGCTCGGTGTCCGCCCAGCCCGACTTCATGCTCTCGGCGAGCTCGTCGGAGACACCGGGGTAGAGGCCGTTCTTGCGCTGCTTGATCGGCTCTTCTTCGGTCTCCACCAGCTCTTCCGGGGTCTCCGGGTTGAGGGCGTCCGACACGGTCTGCCTCCTGTTTGACGGCTCTGTACGACTCTGGACCGCCTCCATCGTACGGTCGTACGTAAGGAGGCCCAGGGGCGGAAGACCTGTCACCGCGAAGGCTCACGGGCCGTGCGCGCCGCGTCACTCGAAGCGTGCCGCGAGCAGCACCACGTCCTCCTCGCTCGCCGCGGCGGCCGCATCCAGACCTTCCGGGAGGACCGTGCGCAGTACGTGGTCGGCGATCTCGCCGGGGTCCTCGCGGGCCGCCTTCGGCACGCTCGCGGCGGCCGCGTGCAGCCGCGCGAAGGCCCGGTCCATGGCGTCCCCGGTGCGCTGGAGCAGCCCGTCCGTATAGAGAAGCAGCGTTTCTCCTGGCTCCGGACGGATGTCCACGCTGGGCGCCTCCCAGCAGGCGAGCATGCCGAGCGGCGCCGAGAGGGACGTCTCCACGAACTCCGTGCGCCGCTCTCCGACGATCAGCGGCGGGCTGTGCCCGGCCCCGGCGAGGACGATTCTGCGCTGGGCGGGCTCGCAGAACGCGAACAGCGCCGTCGCCGACCGCGCGGGCTCGGTGAGGCGGAGCAGCAGCTCCAGGTCCGAGAGGACGGCGACGGGGTCCTCGCCCTCCATCACCGCGTACGCCCGCAGGGAGGCCCGCAGCCGTCCCATCGCGGCGACCGCGCTCGGCCCGGACCCGGTGACGGAGCCGACCGCGAGGCCGAGCGCCGCGTCCGGCAGGGGCAGCGCGTCGAACCAGTCGCCGCCGCCGCGCGGGCCCGTGCTGTGCCGGGCCGCGAGCTGCACCCCGGCGACCCGCGGCAGGCGCGGCGGCAGCAGCTCCGCGCGCAGGGTCGCGGTCGTGGAGCGGGCGCGGTCGAGCTCCACCAGGCGGGCCAGGTGCTCGGTGGCGTACTGGAGGTAGCGGCCGATGAGGTGCCGCTGCCGCTCGGCCGGCTCGGCGGGCTCGTCGTACAGCCAGACCACCGCGCCGACGCGGCCCGCCGTGTCGGTGAGCAGCGGCAGGGCGTAGCTCGCGGCGTACCCGAGGCGGACGGCGACCTCGCGGTGGCGGGGGTCGAGGGCCTCGTCGGCGAGGAGGTCGGGCTGCACGATCTCGGTGACGGGGGCCGCGGCGGGGGACGCGGCCTCGGCGCCGGGCACGGACGCCGGGGCGCCGGGGGTGGGTCCGGCGGTGGCTCCGGGGATGGCTCCGGCGGTGGCGTCGAGGAGGCGGCCGAAGGAGGTGGCGGCGCGCGGCACCGTCTCCAGATGGCCCAGGTCGGCGCGGGCGAGGCCGAGGCCGACGGTGGTGGTGGGGCCGAGGCCGTCGGCGGGCTCCAGGACGACGAGGCCGCGGCGGGCGCCGACGAGGGCGGCTCCGGCGCGCAGGAGTTCGGTGAGCGCGCCGTCGAGTGCGGCCGTGCGGGACAGACGTTCCGTGAGTTCGTGCAGCGTGGTGAGGTCGGAGACCCAGCCGGCCAGACGGTCCTGGATGAGCGCTCCCGGGGCGCCCTGGGCGCTGGGGGTGGCTGGGGCGCCCTGGGCGGGCTGGACAGGCGGGGCAGTGTGGGCCGGTGGCGGAACAGTGGAATCGATTCCGGCCACTTTCGGGAGGTGTGGGGCGTTCATGGCTGACGGCTTTCCGGCCAGTGCGTATTGCTCAATAGCATCGCAAACCCCCTGTCATTCTGCGCCGCTAGCAATGTCTCCACATCTACACGCAGGGGAGAGGGGATGTCCAGCATTGTCCTGCGGGGATTCCTGGTGTCCAGTGGGACGGGAGTGAATTCCGGGAACTGTCAGCGATCTTGAGAACTTGTCTGAAAACTGTTGCAGGGAACGGCATATTGCGGTCGACTGACATTGTTCGAAGGAGCGTCACAGCGGTCGCGATGGGTACGTACTCGGTGATGGCCAGGGGCAGTTGCGGGACGCCCGGAACCTGGTGGCGGACCCGAGCGTCTTAACCCACGGCGGCCGTGCCCCATCCTCCCGCGGCACGGGCGGCAAGAAATACGCGGGACGGCAAACGCCAGGCGCCGCCACCCCACGCCACGTCAACGCTCGGCCCATAGGGGAGCCCCATGCCGCAGGCTGGGGTGTGATGCGCCAGCTTGTACGCACCTGTACGCACTTGCATGCACCTAGTACGCGCACCTCGTACGCACGTCGATAGTGATCCACACATGGTGTGATGTGGCCCGAAGTGTCCCTCTGCGTGTAACGGAAAGGAACGAGCGCTCATGCGCGAGATCCTCGGAAGGCGACGCAGGCTCCTGTCCTGGCGAATCGGTAGGAAGTCTGACCAGAGTCCCGCTCTGCTCGGCGCGGCCATCACCTTCGCGACCGTGTGGCGCTGGCCCGTGCTGCCAGGCGTCGGCATCGACAGCCAGGTCAGGCGTGGTATCGACACCGAAGGCGCGCTGCGCTGCGCCTGCCCCGACCCCGAGTGCGGCTTCCCCGGCGCCCATCCGCTGGACCCCGGCCTGCTCGCCGCGACGACCGACGAGCGCATGGTCCGCTGGTGGTGGACCAACCGCCCCGGCGCACCGGTGCTCCTCGCCACCGGCGGCCGCGCCCCCTGCGCCGTGAGCCTGCCCGCGGCGGCCGGCGCGCGCGCCCTCGCCGCGCTCGACGAGGCGGGCGTCAGGATCGGCCCGGTCGTGGCCACCCCGGCCCGCGTCTTCATCCTCGTCGTGCCGTACTCGATGGAACAGTTGGGCGCGCTCCTGTACGCCAAGGACTGGGTCCCGGGCTCGCTGCGCTTCCACGGCGACGGCGGGTACGTGGCGCTGCCGCCGTCGGAGACGGGCCGGGGCCAGGTCCGCTGGGAGCGGGCGCCCCTGCGCGGCTCGGCCGCCCCCTGGGTGCCCGACGTCGAGGCCGTGGTCGACGCGGTGGTCGACGCGCTCACTCGTACGGGTGTGAGCGCCCCCGAGTTGTAGGGCATTGGGCGCGCGGTGAACGCTCCGCGTGCCCATCGTCGTTATCTTCGGGCCATGCACCCCCGCCCGGCCGTGAACCCCCGCCTGCTCGCGCTCCTGGGAGTCGTGGCCGTCGCGGTGCTCGTGCCGCTCGCCGGCGCCTCCGCGGGGCCCGTGCTCAGTGACTCCGCACGTCATGACCCCGCACACCCCGACCCCGTACGTCGTGACGACGCGAAGCGGCCCGCCGGGGCACCGCCGTCCACGGCGCCCTCCCCGTCACCGCCCACCGCGCCGTCCGGGGCGTCGTCCCGGCCGCAGGACAAGCCCGGCGCCCCGGTCGCTCCCGCGCGCCCCGCGCACGACGCCGCGCCCCCGCGGGAGACCACCGCGCGGTGCGGCCCCGAACTCTCCTCCCCGCACGGCGTGGAGGCCCAGACCTGCGTCCTGTCCCAGGCCGACGACACGTGGGCGCGTACCTACTACCGCAACGCCACGGGTGAGGCGCTGAAGGCCGTTCTGAGCGTCATGGGGCCGAAGGGGCGCACGGTGCAGATGCACTGCGCGGTGGGCGCCGACGACGAGCCGGCGGCGTGCGAGACGCCCCGTGAGCGCACGGCGGGAACGGCGGCGCGGTACACGGCGGTGGCGGAGTTCGCCCGCGCGGGCTCGGCTGCGCTTCTGCTGCGCTCCGGCAGCAACTGAGCGATGTTCCGGTGCAGTTGGGAAGGTCGTTCACCGCTGAACGGCCACCGGGTGTGCACCAGGCACAGAAACGCCCGGTTGCTGGCGACGGGGGATGCACCAGCAACCGGGCTACCTGAACGGTAACAAGAGATCGGCGCTTGGCAAATTCGATCTCAGTTATCCGGACAGGGATTTACCTGTGTCCAAGGGGAGTTGTGACGGGAGTCACGCGTTCCGTTCCGACTGACTGGTGGGTCAGTGCGGCCCGGCCGCGCGCCGCGCTCCCGGACCCCTGGGAGGTCAGCTGAGGGTGACCTGTCGGTTGGTGAGGCCGCCGCGTGCCCTGCGCTCTTCCGGAGTCAGCGGCTCCGTCGCCGCGAGGGCCGTCGCGAGGCGCGACGCGAACTCGGCGGCGGGCTGCTCGATGTCCTTCGCCCCCATGCCGCTCGGCAGGTCCCACACCGGCACCGTCAGACCGTGCGCGCGGAAGGAGCCGACAAGGCGGGTGCCCTCGCCGAGGCTCGACGCACCGGCCGCGTGCAGCCGCGCGAGCGCGTCGAGGAGTTGCTCCTCGGGGTGCGGCATGACCCAGCGCAGGTGGTTCTTCTCCGGTGTCTCGCACCAGTAGGCGGCGTCCACGCCGGAGAGCTTGACCGTCGGGATGGCGGCGGCGTTCGCCCGCTCCAGGGACGCCGACACCTCCGGCGTGGTGTTCTCCGCGTCCGGCACCCAGAACTCGAAGCCCGGGTGCACGACCGGCTCGAAGGCGCTCTTCTCGTCGAGGAGCTCCTGCAGGCGCGGGCCGTCGCCGGACACCGCGCGGCGGCCGGGGACCGGCTGGCCGGGCTCGGTGGTGAGGGCGCGCTGGAGGGTGTCGGCGAGGTCGCGGCTGATGTCGCCGGAGGAGGTGTCGTTCTGCAGGCCGAGCAGCACCGAGCCGTCGTCGCGGCGCAGCGCGGGCCAGGCCATCGGCAGGACCGTCGCGAGGGTCACGGAGGGCACGCCCTCGGGAAGGCCGTCCTTCAGGGTGAGCTCGACGGTCGCGGCGGGGACCAGCTCGCGCAGGGCCACCCAGTCGCACTCGCCGGGCAGGCCCTCGAAGGGGCGCTGCACCAGCTCGGTCACGGCGTGCGCGGCGGCCCGGCCGTGACAGGCCTTGTACCGGCGGCCCGAACCGCAGGGGCAGGGTTCCCGGGCGCCGACGACCGGGACCTCGCCGTCCTTGAGCTGCGGCTGCTTGCCCTTGCTGCCCTGGTTGCCCTTGGTCTGCGGGCGCTTCTTGGCCATCGTGGGTGTCTCCCGGTTACGGCTCGCTTGCGTACGGGCGCGAGCCTAGCCGTTCGCCGGTGGGCGTCCGGAGGAGCGGGTGCGGCCCCGCTCAGTCCACGTCGTCGAAGGGGTCCGCGAAGCCGAGGTCGGATATCGCGGCCGTGGCGGCCGCCGCCGACGGTGCGGCGACGCGCGTAGCGAAGTCCTCGTGGCGGTGCCCGGACTGCACCAGGGCCCAGACGGTGACCTCGCCGCGGGTGTCGTCGCGCACTCCCCACGCCTCGGCGAGGGCGGTGATGATGTTGAGCCCGCGGCCGCCGTGGGCGGTGACCGAAGGAGTGGCCGGAATCGGGCGGGTCGGGCCGCCGCCGTCCGTCACTTCGACCGTGAGCCGACCGGTCTTCTCGACGCGCCACGCGGCGCGTACGTCTCCGTCGTCGCCGTCCCCGTTGAGTCCCTCGCCCAGCGGCCTGCCGTGCCGGCAGGCGTTGCTGAGGAGTTCGGAAAGGATCAGTACGGCGTCGTCGATGACCGACTCCGACACTCCGTTGCCGCGCAGTTGATCGCGCATCCGGTGTCTGGCTTCCCCCACGCCCGCAGGACCATGGGGTACGGCCATGCTCGACGACGTGGGCACCTCCTGTGCCACCACAAACGCCACCCCCGAGACCTCCTTTGCCCCACGCCACGGTGTGAATGCCCCAATGGACTGGACCGGAAACCGGCCAACACCGCGATGGTGACGCACTCGACACGGTCGCATACGCACCGAACGCGCCGGTGCACTCCCCGTAATGGGCGTCAGGCGCGGCCGAGTTGGGACAGAACCTGCTTCGGGCGATTGGTGATGATCGCGTCGACCCCGAGGCGGACACACAGCTCGACGTCGGCGGGCTCGTTGACGGTCCACACGTGCACCTGGTGCCCGGCCCGCTTGAGCTTGGCGACGTACCCGGGGTGGTTGCGGAGGATCCGGATCCCCGGACCCGCGATCCGTACGCCCTCGGGGAGACGGCCGTCGCGGTGGCGGGGCGAGACGAACTGCATCAGATAGACGGTAGGCAGCGTCGGGGACGCGGCGCGCACGCGGTGCAGCGAACGCGCCGAGAAGCTCATGACGCGCACGGGCGAGGGGCCGTCGGCGGGCGGCGAGTCGAGGCCGAAGCGCTTCAGCAGGTGCAGCAGCCGCTCCTCGACCTGGCCCGCCCAGCGGGTGGGGTGCTTGGTCTCGATGGCGAGCTGGACGCGGCGCCCGGAGGCATTGTTTTCGGCCACCAGCTCAAGGAGCCGTTCCAGGGTGAGTACGGAGGTGTCCCTGGGGTCGGCGGGGTCCTGCCCCTCGTCCCAGTCGGGGCCCTCCGTGTCTCCGGGGTCGCCGCCGTATCTCCAGGAGCCGAAGTCGAGGGCGGCGAGGTCGGCGAGTTCCAGGGCGGAGACGGCGCCGCGGCCGTTCGAGGTGCGGTTGACGCGGCGGTCGTGCACGCAGACGAGATGGCCGTCCGCGGTGAGCCGTACGTCGCATTCGAGGGCGTCGGCGCCGTCCTCGACCGCCTTCTTGTACGCGGCCAGCGTGTGCTCCGGGGCGTCCTCGGAGGCTCCGCGGTGGGCGACGACCTGGATGTGGGGCTGTCGTGCGTGGGTCACCGCGTCATCGTGCCACCGCTGACCGGTTGCGCCTTCCGTATGGGTTGGTTTCGCCCGCCGTGAACGCACAGCATCGGCTTATGGTGCCCTGACAGCCCATGGGAAAAGCTGACTACAGACAAAAGTGAACCGAAATGATCGTCTGCTGCTCTCAGGCCGTGACCGAGTACGACAGCGTGGACCGAGGAGAAGAAGCTGTGAGCACCGAGAACGAGGGCACTGAGGTACCCCCGGCCCCGTCCGCACCTCCCGTGCCGGTGGACACTCCCGCTGCTTCCACCCCCGACACCCCGGCGCCGACGCCACCGGCGGACCGGCCCGCCGCGCCCGAGCCCGCCCCCGCCGAGGCCCCCGCCGCGTCCGGACCCGCCGCCCCGGCCGAGGCTCCCGCCGCGAGCACCCCGCCCCCGTCGGCCCCGGCTCCCGCCCCGGCACCGCACGTCCCCGATCCGTACGCGCACACGGCAGGGCATGCGGGCGCGGGCCAGTCGGGCGGCGGGTACACCCAGGCGGGGCAGCCCGGCGCGGGGTACGGCCAGGCCGCTCCGGCCCCCGCCGCCGCGTCGCCGTCCGGCGCGTGGCCGCCACCCCCGCCCCCGGCCGTGCCGTCGTACGCACAGGACGGCGCCGGAGCCGGAGGCACGGGCTGGGGCGCGTCCTGGACCGCGGAGCAGCCGGCCGCGCCGAAGCCGGGCGCCCGGCGTGGCGGTCTGGTCGCCGCGGTGCTCGCGGCGGCGCTGATCGCGGGCGGTGTCGGCGGCGGCCTCGGCTTCTGGGCGGCGGACCGCAACGACGACGACAGCACGGACTCGACGACGGTCTCCGCGTCGGACAGCCCCGCCGACCTCAAGCGGGAGCCCGGCTCGGTCGCGGGCATCGCGAACAAGGCGCTGCCGAGCGTCGTCACCATCGAGGCCCAGAGCGGCAGCGGCGAGGGCGGCACGGGCACGGGCTTCGTGTACGACAAGCAGGGCCACATCCTCACCAACAACCACGTGGTGGCGTCCGCGGCCGAGGGCGGCAAGCTGTCGGCGACGTTCTCGAACGGCAAGAAGTTCGACGCCGAGGTCGTCGGCCGCGCCCAGGGGTACGACGTCGCGGTCATCAAGCTCAAGAACAAGCCCTCGGACCTCGCCCCGCTGCCGCTCGCCGACTCCGACAAGGTGGCCGTCGGCGACTCCACGATCGCCATCGGCGCCCCCTTCGGCCTGTCGAACACGGTCACGACGGGCATCGTCAGCGCGAAGAACCGCCCGGTGACCTCCAGCGACGGCGGCAGCAGCAAGAGTTCGTACATGAGCGCGCTGCAGACCGACGCGTCCATCAACCCGGGCAACTCCGGCGGCCCGCTCCTGGACGCCCGCGGCGCGGTCATCGGCATCAACTCCGCGATCAAGCCCGCCGACAGCGGCGGCATGGGCGGCGGCGGCCAGTCCGGCTCGATCGGCCTGGGCTTCGCGATCCCGGTGAACCAGGCGAAGAACGTGGCGCAGCAGCTGATCAAGACGGGCGAGGCGACGTATCCCGTGATCGGCGCGTCGGTCTCCCTGGCGAACACCTCGGACGGCGCGACCATCTCCGACCGGGCGGCGGGCGGCTCCGGCGCCGCGGTGGAGCCGGGCGGCCCGGCGGCCAAGGCGGGCCTGAAGTCCGGCGACGTCATCAAGAAGCTCGACGACACGGTCATCGACAGCGGCCCCACCCTCATCGGCCAGATCTGGACCCACCGCCCCGGCGACACCGTCAAGATCACCTACGAGCGCGATGGCAAGGAGCGCACCACCGACGTGGTCCTGGGCGCACGCAAGGGCGACAGCTGACCCGCTACTCTTGACCCCGCGCCACCGGCCGATCAGCGGCCCAGGGGCGCGGGGTGGGTTGCCCGAGCGGCCTAAGGGAACGGTCTTGAAAACCGTCGTGGCGCGAGCCACCGTGGGTTCAAATCCCACACCCACCGCAGGATCTGGCCGCGAGGCCTCAAGGGGTGGGGTGACCGGAACTTCCGGTCACCCCACCCCTTCCGCTTTGTGGTCCAGCACGACTCACACGACTCAACTGACCAAGGCGGGATGTGCGACCGTCCGGGCGTGGTCGTACAGATCCCGGACCGCGGCGTTCTTCCGATGAGGGCGGATGAGCCCGAACATCGCCTTGATGCGGTCGTGGCGTTCCGGTGATTCCGAGCGGGGTGCCCGGGGTACGGGGCGTGTTCACCGTGGTGCGCAGGGAAGGTACGCGGTCGTCTTCATCGACCGGCCGTCGCCGCCCGGTAGGACGGTGTCGAAGGTCCGGGAGGGTGGGTGACGGGCGCGCGTTGAGCGCGGCCCCGGCGGTCGTGGCGTGACGGTGCGTGTCACGCGTGGCCCGTCAGGCGGGCCGCCGAGGCGATTGTCGAGGCCGCCTCGCGTGCGGTGAGGCCGACGCGGAGCGCCGCGTCGGTGAGGGGTGCGGTGAGGGCCTCGCCGAAGCCGTTCTCGTACGCGCGGCATGCCGCCCAGAACAGGCGGGTGTTGCGCTGGCCCTCGTGTGCGGCGAGGACGAACTGGACCAGGCCCTGGCCCTGTTGGGGGTCCGCGGGGGCGCCCGCGTGCGCGGGCCGGGGGCGGCGGCGGGGTGACGGGGTGAGCAGCCGCAGGAGCGCGGGCGGACAGGTGGCCGGCGGGAGGTGGGCCGTGCCGGGGACCGCGCTGTAGACGCCGTGCTCGGTGCGGGAGCCCGGGCCGACCAGGTAGCCGCCCGCGCCGCGGATGTCGATGCCGGGGGCCAGGCGGCCCGCGGAGTTCGGTACGACGGTGTCGGGCGGGCCGGCCAGCCAGATGTGGCGGCCCCCGCTCGGCGTCGCCACGACGACGGTCTCCGGGATCGTGAACAGGTGCCGCAACGCCAACTCCCGCAGTTCGGCGGGGGCGTCGACGCCCGACTTGGTGTCCAGGTCGATGCCGATCAGGTGGTACGGCGGCAGTCCGCAGGCGATGCCGTAGCCGGAGGCCCAGGGCGCGGCGGCGAACAGTTCGCGGATGCGGTGCGGGTCGGTCGACGCGTCGTACACGCCGTGTCCCATGCGGCCGCACTCGCCGCGGCAGGGCGATGGCGGGTGCGGGGCGTCGCGGTGCCTCGGCATGCCGCGGTGCCCTGGGGAGGCGGGGTGTCCCGGGGCGGTGTGGTCGCCGGGGGCGGTGTGGTCGTCCAGGGCGGCGTGCGCGCCCGGGACGGCGTGGTGCCGTGCCTCGTCGTGGTGCGGGGAGCGCAGCGCCGGGAGCTTCGTCCGCGACAGCGGGATGACGGCGAGGCCGCGCTCGGCGGCGGTCAGGGCGTGGGCCAGCGCGAGGGTGGCGGTGCGGCGGTCGGCCCGGTGCTCCGGCGTGTGGGGCTCGGCCCTGTGGGGCTCCGCCGGGTGGCGGGGTGTGTGGTCGGCGGCGCGGTCTGCGGCATGGCGGTCGATGGGGGCCATGCCCTCAGTTTCGTACAAACGTTCGATGAAAGGAAGGGGGGTGGCCCGGGGTGGCGCGCCGGACGCGGACGGCGCCCCCGACTTCGGCCGGATGCGGGAACGCTTCAGCCCGTGCGGCGCCTGGCCTCGGCCACCGGGACGGCGCTGAGCTGCGACTTCGGGGGCGCAAAGCGTGTTTATCGACTTGTCCTCACGCTTGCGGGGGAATCGAGCCTTCCGGGGTGGTTCGCCGGGGATGCCATGGGCAACTCTGGTCTCGCGACGTCGTGCAGATGCAGAACCGAGGCGGTCGGCCAACCGCCTTGGAGCAAGCGCTACTTGAGGCGCATCCGGCTTCCCGCCGGTGCGTATCTCCCGTTCTGGAGGAATGACATGGCAAGCATCCGTACCGCCCGCGCCCTCGCTGCTGTCGCGGCCCTGCCCCTCGCCGCCGCCCTCTTCTCCGGCGTTGCGATGGCCGACAACGGCTCGTTCGCGGACGACGGATCCAACGCCGGTGTGGCCACGGTCAGCGGCAGCGGCGTCGGCGACGACAACAACGGCAACTCGTCCACGACGCAGCAGCAGGCGGTCGGCAACGGCGCCTCGAACCAGAGCAACACGGCTCAGGTGAACGGTTCCGCGTTCACGGAGATCGACCAGAGCAACGCGAACGTCGCCGTCAACTTCAGCGAACTGTGGTGATCTCGGGCCTCGTCGGGGAGTGATCCTCGGGGTCTGCTCCAAGGGGTGATGTGACAGTTGCGCGGCGGTGCCTCGGGCACCGCCGCGCAGCTGCGTCCGGGGGTGCTGGGACGCGTTCCCGCCGGGTCTCCTCGGTGTGCGGGTGTGCGCGGGGGCCTTGACGCCGGTTCTGTTTCTGACGGACAGTCAGAAATCGTTCCCGGCAGACGGCCCGTACGCGGCCGTACGAGAAGCCGTACGAGAAGCCGTACGAGAAGGAGAGGCCGCCGCCGTGCACCTCGCCCCCACCGAACGCCAGCGGTGCCTGCGCGCCGAACTGCGCGCGTACTTCCGCGAGCTGATGCCGGAAGGGCCGCCCGCGAGCGACGACAAGGCAGGGCAGCGGCGGCTCCTGCGCCGCATCGGCGCGGACGGATACCTGGGCCTCGGCTGGCCCGTCGAGTACGGGGGCCAGGGGCGCGGCGCCGACGAGCAGTTCGTGTTCTTCGACGAGGCGTACCGCGCGGGCGCGCCCGTGTCGATGGTCACCCTGAACACCGTCGGGCCGACCCTGATGAAGTACGGGACCGAGGAACAGAAGGCCGCCTTACTTCCCGGGATCCTGAGCGGGGAAACCGTCTTCGCGATCGGTTACAGCGAGCCGTCCGCGGGCACGGACCTGGCCGCACTGCGGACCCGGGCCGTCCGCACGGCGGACCGGCGGGGCGACTGGCTGATCGACGGCCAGAAGAGCTTCACCTCCAACGCCCAGAACGCCGACTGGATCTGGCTCGCCTGCCGCACCGACCCCGACGCGCCCAGGCACCGGGGCATCTCGATCCTCCTCGTGCCGACCGACGCGCCGGGCTTCTCCTGGACCCCGATCGAGACCGTCGGCGGCCAGACGACGACGGCCACGTACTACGACGGCGTGCGCGTGCCCGCGGGGAACCTCGTCGGCGCGGAGCACGGCGGCTGGGACCTCATCACCAACCAGCTCAACCACGAACGGATCGCGCTCGCGGCGATCGGCATGCAGGCCGAGGACTTCTACGTGGCGGCACGCACGGCGGCGGTGTCACCCGATCCGGTGAGCGGCGAGCGCCGGATTGACGCTCCGTGGGTCCGTTTGAAACTGGCGGAGGCGCATGCGCGACTTGCCGCGACGCGCCTGCTCAACTGGCGTTTGGTGGGTGATGTGGAGGCGGGGGGTCCGGCCCCGGGGGACGCGAGCGGCGTGAAGTTCGTGGGAACCGAATCGGCGGTCGAGGTGTACCGAATATGTCAGGAGATCGCGGGGGACGCGGGGCTCGTGCGGGCCGGTTCGCCCGGCTCCCTGGCACAGGGGACGGCCGGGGACGGGGAGCTGGAGCGGATGAACAGGGCGGCGCAGATCAACACCTTCGGGGGCGGGGTGAGCGAGGTGCAGCGGGAGATCGTGGCGACGATGCGGCTCGGGATGCGGAGGGGGCGACGATGAGGGGCGGGGACGACGCGGGCGGACTCGGCGGACCGGACACGCGCGAGCCGGACGAGCTGTACGAGAAGTTGAGGGCGTACGAAGGGCAGGCCGCAGCCGTCGGCGGGCGCGGCAAGGACCCGGTGAACGAGCCGATGATCAGGCACTGGTGCGAGGCGATGGGGGACACCCACGCCGCGTACACCGGCCCGGAGGCCGTGGCCCCGCCGACCATGCTCCAGGTGTGGACGATGGGCGGCCTCTCCGGCCACAGCGGCCGCTCGGAGGCGTACGACGAGCTGTTCGCCCTGCTCGACGACGCCGGGTACGCCTCGGTGGTGGCGACCGACTGCGAGCAGGAGTACGCGCGTCCGCTGCGCCCCGGGGAGGAGATCACCTTCGACGCGGTGATCGAGTCGGTCTCGGAGCGCAAGACGACCAAGCTCGGCACGGGGTACTTCGTGACGACGCGGATGGACGTCCGCGCGGACGGCGAGCCGGCGGGGACGCATCGCTTCCGGATCCTGAAGTACGTGCCCGCGCGGCGGCGGGTGAAGGGGGCGGGCGCGCTGGGATCGGCTTCGCCTGCGCCTGCGCCTGCGCCTGCGCCTGCGGCTGGGGTCGCGGGGCCGGGCGCCCCGGAGCGGAGCAGGAGGCCGCGACCCGTGATCAACAGGGACAACGCCGGGTTCTGGGAGGGCGTGGCCCGGCACCGGCTCCTGATCCAGCGCTGCGGCTCCTGCGCCCGCCTCCGCTTCCCCTGGCTGCCGGGCTGCAACGCCTGCGGCTCGCCCGACTGGGACACGGTCGAGGCGAGCGGCGAGGGCACGGTCTTCTCGTACGTGGTGATGCACCACCCGCCGTTCCCGGCCTTCGCCGCGCCTGACCGGGCCACCGACACGGCGGGGCCGTACGCGGTCGTGCTCGTCGAGCTGGCGGAGGGGGTGCGGATCATCAGCCAGGTGGTGGGGGTGGAGCACGACCGGGTGCGGATCGGGATGCCGGTGCGGCTGGAGTTCCAGCGGGTCGACGAGGACCTTGAGCTGCCGCTGTTCCGGCCGCTCGCGCCGGACGGCGGTCCGGGCGGCGGTCCGGGCGGCGGTCCCGACGGCGGTCCGGACGCGGCCCCGGCCGGGGTGGTCGGCCGTGCGTGCGGGGGCTCCGGAAGGGGCGGGCGCTGACATGGACTTCACGCCCACACCGGAGCAGACGGCCGCCCGGGACCTGGCCGCGCGGATCTTCGGGGACCTGTCCACACCGGACCGGCTCGTGGCGGCGGGCACCGGGACGGACGCCGAGCTGTGGAAGGCGCTGTGCGCGGCGGGCCTGCCGGGCGCGGTGGAGGAGGTCGGACTGCTCGGCCTGGTGCTGCTCCTTGAGGAGCAGGGCCGGACGACGGCGCAGGTGCCGTTCGCGGTGAGCTGTGTGTACGGACTGCTCGCGGTGGCGGCGCACGGTTCGGCGGATCAGCGGGCGAGGCTGCTGCCGGGGCTGCGGGACGGGACGGAGGTGGCGACGGGGGCGTTGCCCGCGCGCGGTGGCGGGGGCGGCGGCGGTGGCGGGCGGGTGTGGGTCGAGGGCGGCAGGCTGAGCGGGACGGTGGCGTGGGTGCCGTGGCTGCGGGACGCGACGGTCGTGCTCGTGGCCGCGGCGGACCAGAGTCTGTGGCTGGTGCGGACGGCGGACGTGCGGTGCGAGCCGGTCGAGCTGACGGCGCCGTGGCGGGCGGGGCGGCTGGTGCTTGAGGGGGTGCGCGGCGAACGGGTGGGGGACATCGGGGCGGCGGGCGTCGCGTACGACGACGTGCTGGCCACCGCCCGGACCGCCTTCGCCGGGCTGCAGGCCGGGGTGTGCGCGGGGTCGCTGGCCCGGGCCGTGGCGTACACCAACGAGCGGGAGCAGTTCGGCCGCCCGCTCGCGGCGAAGCAGGCGGTGCAACTCCGTGCGGCGGAGGCGTACATGGACACGGAGGCGATCCGGGTCACGGCGTACGAGGCGGCGTGGCGCAGGGACGAGGCCCTGACGTACGGCACGCACGCGCTGACCGCCGCGTGGTGGGCGTCGGAGGCGGGCCGCCGCGTCGTGCACGCGGGCCAGCACCTGCACGGCGGCGTGGGCGCCGACGTGGAGTTCCCGGTGCACCGGCACTTCCTGTGGGGCCGTCAGCTGGACGCCTACCTGGGCTGCGGCGGCGAAGTCCTGGCCGAGCTGGGCGACTTGATCGCGACGGAGGAGACGACGGAGGAGACGGCCGGGGAGACGACAGAGGAGACGGAGGAGTCCGTATGAGCACCGCATCCGCACCGCGCGCGGGGGACACGCTGCCGCCCCTGGAGATCCCGGTCACCCGCACCCTGATCGTCGCCGGGGCCATCGCCTCGCGGGACTACCAGGACGTGCACCACGACGTGGAGCTGGCCAAGGCGAAGGGCTCCCCCGACATCTTCATGAACATCCTCACGACCAACGGCCTGGTGGGGCGGTATCTGACGGACTGCTTCGGCCCCGGAGCCACCCTCAGGAAGGTGGCGATCAGGCTGGGGGCGCCCAACTACCCCGGAGACACGATGACGTTGACAGGGACGGTCGAGCAGGTCGAGCAGGGTGCGGTGGGCGCTGAGGGTGCGGCGGAGGGCGGGACGGCGACGGTCACCGTCAACGTCGTCGGTGCCAACAGCATCGGCAAGCACGTGACCGGCACCGTCACGCTGACGGTGCCCGCCGGGCCGGTGCGTACCGCGGGCGCAGGGGCCGGGGGTGACGCATGAGCGTACGGAAGAAGGACAGCCTCGGCGGGAGGGCGGCGGTCGTCGGCATCGGGGCGACGGAGTTCTCCAAGGACTCCGGGCGCAGCGAGCTGAAGCTGGCCGTCGAGGCGGTGCGGTCCGCGCTCGACGACGCGGG
The DNA here is from genome assembly GCF_000716675.1 of Streptomyces alboflavus. GTDB lineage: Bacteria > Actinomycetota > Actinomycetes > Streptomycetales > Streptomycetaceae > Streptomyces > Streptomyces alboflavus. The sequence continues at coordinate 42,510 of NZ_JNXT01000007.1, read as the reverse complement.
GCTGCGCCCGGACGACGTGGACGGCCTCGTGACGTTCACGATGGACACCAGCCCGGAGATCACGGTGGCGCAGGCGGTGGGGATGGGCGACCTCTCCTTCTTCTCCCGCGTGCACTACGGCGGCGGCGCGGCCTGCGCGACCGTGCAGCAGGCGGCCCTCGCGGTGGCGAGCGGGGTGGCCGAAGTGGTCGTGTGCTACCGGGCGTTCAACGAGCGGTCGGGCCGCCGCTTCGGCTCCGGGGTGCGGCATCGGGAGCCGTCGGCGGAGGGCGCGGCGCTCGGCTGGTCGCTGCCGTTCGGGCTGCTCACGCCCGCGTCGTGGGTGGCGATGGCGGCCCAGCGCTATCTGCACACGTACGGCCTGACGCCGGAGGCCTTCGGCCAGGTGGCGGTCGTCGACCGGAAGTACGCGGCGACGAACCCCGCGGCGTACTTCCACGGCAGACCCATCACGCTCGCGGACCACGCGGCCTCGCGGTGGATCGTCGAGCCGCTGCGGCTCCTGGACTGCTGCCAGGAGACGGACGGCGGCCAGGCGGTCGTCGTGACGAGCGTGGAGCGGGCCCGGGACCTGCCGCGCCCGCCCGCCGTGATCGCCGCCGCGGCCCAGGGCGCGGGCCGTGCCCAGGAGCAGATGACGAGCTTCTACCGCGACGACCTCATAGGCCTGCCCGAAATGGGCGTGGTGGCGCGGCAGTTGTGGCGGACGTCGGGGATGGCGCCCGGAGACATGGACGTGGGGATCCTGTACGACCACTTCACGCCGTTCGTGCTGATGCAGCTGGAGGAGTTCGGGTTCTGCGAGCCGGGGGCGGCGGCGGAGTTCGTGGCGAAGGAACTGCTGCCGCTGAACACCCACGGCGGTCAGCTCGGCGAGGCGTATCTGCACGGGATGAACGGCGTGGCCGAGGCCGTCCGGCAGGTGCGCGGCACGGCGGTGAACCAGATACCCGGCGCGGCGCGCGCCCTCGTCACGGCGGGCACCGGTGTCCCCACATCGGGGCTGATTCTGGCGGCGGACGGCTGAACGCGGCGCGTGTCCCGCGCTCGGCGGCGGCCCCGGCCCGTTCACTCGCTGCATGCGCCATCGAAAGAAGCTTCTGGGAATCGTGCTGGGCCTGGCCCTGGCGACACTGGCCATGGACACGGAGTCGGGCTCGGCCGCGACAACGACGACCACGATCACACCGCCCGGCGGGCCGCCGCCCGGCCCGGACCCCGGCCTCGCCCGCGCCACCACCGCGGGCCGGGCGGGCGCCGCCTTCTACGGCCGCGCCTTCGACACCTGCCAGGCGCCGTCCGCCGACACCATGCGGCGCTGGCGGGAGTCGGACTACGGGGCGGTCGGGGTGTACTTCGGCGGCCGCGGCCGGGCCTGCCCGAACCAGCAGCACCTGAGCAGGGACTGGCTGCGGTCGGTCGACGAGATGGGCTGGGGGGTGCTGCCGCTGTACGTGGGGTCGCAGTCGCCGTGCGTCGTGGCACAGAACAAGCAGCACGTCCGCATCGGGCAGAACCCCGCGCGGCAGGGCGCCAGGGAAGGAGGGGACGCGGTCGGCAAGGCCCAGGACCTCGGCATCGCGCCGGAGAGCCCGCTGTACCTGGACATGGAGTCGTACCGCCAGAGCGACCGCGCCTGCGCCCGCGACACCCTCGCGTTCGTCCGCGCCTGGAACCGCGAAGTGCGCAGCCAGGGCTACGTACCGGGCTTCTACAGCAGCGCGAACTCCGGCGTACGGCACATGGACGAGGCCCGGCGGCAGGGCGTCGACGACCTGCCGGAGGTGATGTGGTTCGCGCGCTGGAACGGCGAGCCCGATCTGTACGGCGAGCCCGCACTCGGGCGGGACGCCTGGCTGCCGGGCGGCCGGATCCACCAGTACGCGGGCAACGTCACCGAGCGGCACGGGGGGCGCACGATCACCATCGACCGCAACCTCGTGGACGCACCGGTGGCCACGCTGGGCTAGGGCCGACGGGCCGGTCGGCGGGCGGCGCGGCCCAGGGGTTTCCTCAGGGACCACGGGCCCACCCGGACCATCGGGCCGCACGCGCACCCGTCCGGCCGCGGCCGCCGTCGCCGGTTCCCGCGCGCCCGCCGTCCGCCGGGCGCGTACGCCCCCGGACCCCGACCCCCGCCGCCAGGCGCTTTTGTACACCTCAGGGTTGAACCCGCAGGGGTCAGGCCCACCTCCTCCACCTTCAGGAGGTGGGGCTGGCTCCCCTCGTACAACCTGAGGCGGACAAGCCTTCGGGACCTGCGGCCGATCCGCTGATGTAGGGGTCGCTTCTAGCGTGGAGCCATGACCGCATCCATGGTGTCCGTGTGCACCAGCGCATCGAAGGCCGCGACGCGGACCACGAGTCCTTCCGCCTACCCGTCGTTCGCCTCCTACGTCCGGGCCCGCCAGCTGGTGCTGCTGCGCACCGCCCGGTCGCTGACGGCGAACCCGAGCGATGCCGAGGACCTGCTGCAGACGGCGCTGACCAAGACGTATGTGGCCTGGGACCGGATCGAGGACCACCGGGCGCTCGACGGCTATGTGCGCCGGGCGCTCCTGAACACCCGCACGTCGCAGTGGCGCAAGCGCAAGGTCGACGAGTTCGCCTGCGACGAGCTGCCCGAACCCGAGACCGTGCCGGCCGGCGACCCGGCCGAGCAGCAGGCGCTGCACGACGCGATGTGGCGCGCGATCATGAAGCTGCCCGCGCGGCAGCGGGCGATGGTCGTCCTGCGGTACTACGAGGACCTGAGCGAGGCGCAGACGGCCGAGGTGCTCGGGGTCTCCATCGGCACGGTGAAGAGCGCGGTGTCGCGTGCGCTCGGCAAGCTCCGTGAGGACCCGGAGCTGACGCCGGTCCGCTGAACGCGGGCTTCCGCCGGGCCGCCGGTTCCCCCGGGCGTCCGGTTCCCCCCGAGCGTTCGGCTCCCCCGAGCGTCCGGCTCCCCCGTGAGCGTCAGGCTCCGCCGGGTGTCGGCCCGCCGAGTGCGTGCTCCGCCGGGCACCGCTCCGCGCCACCGGCCCGGGGCCGACGGGGGCCATGCACGTCACCCGCTCCTTCGGGTCTTCGCGCCTTCGCGCCTTCGCGGTCAATTTCCCTTCAGGTGCTCCCGCGGTAGTGACATACCGCACGGTATGCGGCAAGAATCTGGGGCTACTAGCAGGTAAAGCGCCGGGATCACCCGGTCGCCTGTGCCGCCCACCAGGAGGACGCCGTGCTGAGCACCATGCAGGACGTACCGCTGACTGTGACCCGCATCCTCGACCACGGGACGACCGTGCACGGGGATGCGCAGGTCGTCACGTGGACCGGTGACGGTGCTCCGCAGCGCCGGACCTTCCGGGACATCGGTGCCAGAGCCGCCCAGCTCGCCCACGCCCTGCACGACGACCTCGGAATCCGCGAGGGCGACGCCACAGGGACGTTCATGTGGAACAACGCCGAGCACGTCGAGGCGTACTTCGCCGTCCCCTGCATGGGCGCCGTCCTGCACACCCTCAACCTGCGGCTGCCCGCCGACCAGCTGACGTGGATCGTCGGCCACGCCGCCGACCGCGTGATCATCGTCAACGGCTCGCTGCTCGGCCTGATCGCCCCCCTCCTCGACCGGCTTCCGACCGTCGAGCACCTCGTCGTCTCCGGCCCCGGCGACCTCTCCCTCCTCGACGGCGCCCGCGTCCGCGTCCACGACTACGAGGAACTCATCGCGGGCAAGCCCACCAGTTACGACTGGCCCGAGCTCGACGAACGCCGTGCCGCCGCCATGTGCTACACCTCCGGCACCACCGGCGACCCCAAGGGCGTCGTCTACTCCCACCGCTCCATCTACCTGCACTCCATGCAGGTCAACATGACCCAGTCCATGGGCCTCACCGACGCCGACCTCAGCCTCGTCGTCGTGCCGCAGTTCCACGTCAACGCCTGGGGCCTGCCGCACGCCACCTTCATGACCGGCGTCGGCATGCTGATGCCGGACCGCTTCCTGCAGCCCGCGCCGCTCGCGGAGATGATCGAGTCCGAGCGGCCCACGCACGCCGCCGCCGTGCCCACCATCTGGCAGGGCCTGCTCGCCGAACTCACCGCCAAGCCCCGCGACGTCGCCTCCCTGAAGCAGGTCACCATCGGCGGCTCGGCCTGTCCGCCCTCCCTGATGGAGGCCTTCGACCGGCTCGGCATGCGGGTCTGCCACGCCTGGGGCATGACCGAGACCTCGCCGCTCGGCACGGTCGCCCGGCCGCCCGCGCACGCCATCGGCACCGACGCGGAGTTCGCCTACCGCCTCACCCAGGGCCGCTTCCCCGCCGGTGTCGAGGGTCGTCTGGTCGGCCCCGACGGCAGCCGGCTGCCCTGGGACGGCGAGTCCGCGGGCGAGCTGGAGGTGCGCGGACCCTGGATCGCCGGTTCCTACTACGGCGGGGTGGGCGGCGAAGCCCTCAGGCCCGAGGACAAGTTCAGCTCCGACGGCTGGCTGAAGACCGGCGACGTCGGTGTCATCAGCGCCGACGGATTCCTGACCCTCACCGACCGCGCGAAGGACGTCATCAAGTCCGGCGGCGAGTGGATCTCCTCCGTCGAGCTGGAGAACGCCCTGATGTCCCACCCGGACGTCGCCGAGGCCGCGGTCGTCGCCGTCCCCGACACCAAGTGGGGCGAACGCCCGCTCGCCACCGTCGTCCTCAAGGAGGACGCCACCGCCGACTACGCGGCCCTGCGCGACTTCCTCGCCACCCGCGTCGCCAAGTGGCAGCTCCCGGAGCGCTGGGCGATCGTCCCGGCCGTCCCCAAGACCAGCGTCGGCAAGTTCGACAAGAAGGTGCTGCGCAGGCAGTACGCGGCGGGCGAGCTGGATGTGACCCAGCTCTGACGCCCGGCTGCCGTACGGCAGCGCACGGCACGGTACGGGTGCCCCGCGGGCGTGGCTCGCGGGGCAGCGCCTCACCGCCGCGCCCCTGCTGCTCACCGCCGTGCCCCCCGTCCGCTCACCGTCGTGTCCCGCTGCCGCTCATCGCCGTGTCCGCAGCGACGTCACCCCCCACCCCACGGCCAGGCAGCCCGCCGCCACCGCGCACACCCCGTGCCAGCCCCAGTGTGTGAACGCCGTGCCCGCGAGGGCCGAGGCCATGGCGCCGCCCGCGAAACCCGCCACCACATAGGCGGTGTTGGCGACCGCCGGGGTGGAGGTGGTGGTCAGGGCCAGCGTCTGGTTGGCGATGTGGCTCGCGACGAGCGCCGCGTGGACGGCGACCGCCGCCGCGCACAGGGCCCACAGCCGCTGGCCGCCCAGCCAGAACAGCGGCACCGACACCGCCGCGAGCACGTACGCCGACGCCACCACCTTGGCCACGCCGAACCGGTCCACGAGGCCACCCGCGACCGGCGCCACGAGGCTCGCCGCCAGGCCGAAGAGCCCGAACAGGCCGGCCGCGCCCGTCGTCATGCCGTAGCCCCCGTCCCCGTGGCCGGTGAGCAGCAGCGCGAGGGAGGTCCACAGCGCGCTCCACGCGCCGTACATCCCGCCCTGGCGTATGCAGGCCTGGCGCAGTTCCGGTGACATGCGGACGACACTGGGGAGTTGGGCGAGGCCCGCGAACAGCGGGCCGCCGCGGCGCTGGTCCTCCCTGGGCAGCGCGGCCGCGGAGGCCAGGCCGAGCACCGCCGTGAGCACGGCCGCCCCGAGGAAGACGGCACGCCAGCCGAAGGCCTGCCCGGCGAGCGCGCCGAGCACCCGGGCGGCGACCACGCCGGTGAAGAGTCCGGCTATGAGCGCTGCGACATGGCTGGCCCGCCGGTGCGCCGGTGCCCGCGCGGCGACGAGCGGCACGAGCAGCTGCGGGACGACCGTCGCCGCGGAGGCGACAAGGACGGCGGCGGCGAGCGCGGTCGCGCCGGAGGCCGTCGCACCCAGGGCCAGCGCGGCGGCGGTGGCCAGGGACAGCGCCGCGACCAGCCGCCGGCGGTTCACGCGGTCGCCGAGCGGGGCGAAGAACAGCAGCCCGGCCGCGTACCCGAACTGGGCCACCGAGGCGATCCACGCGACGCCCGACGGTGTGGAGCCGAAGTCCCGGGCCATGAGGGGGAGCAGCGGGGCGGCGACGTAGATGTTCGCCGCCGTGACCGCCGTGCAGACGGCTATGAGGACGAGGAAGAGACGCGGCGGGAGCCCGCCGGGGTGCGCCTGGTCGGCGGGCGCGGACTGCCTCAGCGCGGTGGAGCCCGGTGGTGCCTCGGGCAGGGCTTGTGTCCTGGTCGGGGATGGCATGCGTGAGGTCATGGGTGGCAGTGCTCCTCTTCGTACCGCCGATGGCACTCTCGTACCGCAGCTGGCAACCAACTGGTTGGTTGTAAAAGTCTGCGCCCCCGCTTCGGCAACTGTCAAGCAACCAAACGGTTGGTTAGAAGCGGGATGCGCTTACGCTGGTCCCATGGGAGTGAGAGACCCCGAGGCCACCAAGGCCCGGATCTTCGACGCGGCAGTCACGGAGTTCGCCCGGTTCGGCATCGCGGGCGCCCGCATCGACCGCATCGCGAGCGAGGCGAAGGCCAACAAGCAGCTCATCTACGCCTATTACGGCAACAAGGCGGAGCTGTTCGCGCAGGTCCTCGAGAAGAAGATGGTCGACCTGGCCGTCAGCGTCCCCATCGACGCCGACGACATCGACGGCTGGATGGACCGGTTGATCGACTACCACTCCACCCATCCCGAGGTGCTTCGCCTGCTCTTCTGGGAGGGCATCGAGTACGGCAGCACGGAGGAGTTGCCGCACGAGTACGAACGCCAGGCGCACTACGACCGCAAGGTCGCCGCCTTCGAGGAGGCCCAGGCGCGCGGTGTCGTGACGAGTGCGATCCCGGCGCCCGACATGCTGTTCATGCTGGTCGCGCTGGCCGGATGGGCCTCCGCGGTGCCGCAGATGCGGCGGGTTCTGGTGGGCGGCGAGGACGCGGACCGCGCGCGCCTGCGCGCCTCGGTCCGCGCCGCCGCCCGCCGCCTCACGGCACCCGGCGACTAGGGCCCGTCCGACCCCGGAGCCGGGGTCAGTTCGTACCGATCTTCGCCAGCAGGTCCACGATCCGGCTCTGCACTTCGTTGCTCGTGGAGCGCTCCGCGAGGAACAGCACGGTCTCGCCGGCGGCGAGCTTCGGCAGGTCGGTCTCGTCGACGGCCGCCGTGTAGACGACGAGGGGGGTGCGGTTGAGCTGCCCGTTCGCGCGCAGCCAGTCGACGATTCCGGCACGTCGGCGGCGTACCTGGAGCAGGTCCATGACCACCAGGTTCGGCCGCATCTGCGCGGCGAGCGTGACCGCGTCCGCGTCGCTCTCGGCCCGCGCGACCTTCATCCCGCGCCGCTCCAGGGTCGCGGTCAGGGCCAGCGCGATCTCCTCGTGCTCCTCGATCAGCAGGACGCGCGACGGGTGCTGCTCGCTGTCGCGCGGCGCGAGGGCCTTCAGGAGTACGGCGGGGTCGGCGCCGTACGCCGCCTCCCGCGAGGCCTGGCCGAGCCCGGCCGTGACCAGGACGGGAACCTCCGCGGCGACCGCCGCCTGGCGCAGCGACTGCAGCGCCGTGCGCGTGATCGGCCCGGTCAGCGGGTCCACGAACAGGGCCGCGGGGAACGCCGCGATCTGCGCGTCGACCTCCTCGCGCGAGTGCACGATGACCGGGCGGTAGCCGCGGTCGCTGAGGGCCTGCTGGGTGGTGACGTCGGGCGCGGGCCACACCAGGAGGCGGCGGGGGTTGTCGAGCGGCTCGGGCGGCAGCTCGTCGTCCATGGGCTGCGGCTGCGGCTGGTTCGACACCTCGACGGCGCCACCGGGGCCGTCCAGGAGCTGGGGGCCCTCGTCGGCGTCGGCGTCCGGCGCGCCGATGGCGTAGGCGCGCCCGGTGCCCTCCGTGGTCGGCGAAAGCCGGGGCTGCGCCGGTGCCTTGGCCTGCTGCGGCTGTGGCTGGGGCTGGGGCTGCGCCTGGGGGTGCGGGCGGGCCGCGTCCTGGCGCTCGTCGGCGGCGGGGTCGGGCCGCGTGGACAGCCGCCTGCGGCGTCCCGAACCTCCGGAGGAGGGCTGCGCGGGCGTCTGGGCACCTTGAGCGCCCTGAGCGCCCTGAGCGCCCTGGGACGGGTCCTGCTGCGCGGGCTGCGCCTGCGGCAAGGGGTGGGCCTGCGGGGGCTGCTGGGGCTGCGGCGGCTGCCCGGCCTGCTGAGGCTGACCCGCCTGGCTGCCCTGGCCGGGCTGCCCCGGCTGCGCGGGGGCCTGGCGGCCGAACGGCACACCCTGTCCAAGCGTTCGTACGCTGATGGCGCGCCCCTGCGTCGAGTTCGGGTCGACGGGAGCGGCCTCGGCGGGCAGCGGCTGGGCGGCACGCACGCGTGGATCACGTTCCGGCGGCAGGGCCGCGCCCTGTGCGGGCGTCGGAATGCCTTGCGCGGGCGTTCCGTCGGCGTGCGGACCTGCGTGCGGAGCGGCCTGCGTACCGGTGTGCGGAGCGGCCTGCGGACCAGCTTGCGACGGCACACCCGTGGCCGGGGTCCCCTCGGCCGGAGTGCCGGTGGCAGGGGTGCCGCCCGCCGGGGTGCCCTGGACCGGCATCCCCTGGGAGAGCGTCCCGTCGGCCGCCGGAGCCTGCCGCGCGCGCCGCCGTCCGGTCGGGGCCTGCGGCTGGGCGGCCGGGGTCCCCGGGGCTCCCTGCGCGGCCGGACCGGCCTGACCGGGCAGCATCGCGGCGGCGGCCTGCGCGGGGTGGGGCTGGAGCGGGGTGTGGTCGTCGGCCGGGTCGTGCAGCGCGGCGGCGTGCTGTCCGGTGTCGTCCTGCCCGGCGGGGCTGGTGGGGCCGACGTGGCCCAGGGGCGCGGCGGGGCCGACGCCGGGCCCTGCCACAGGCAGCCCGCCGGGCGCCGCACCAGGCGCACCTCCCGGAGCGCCCACAGGCTGACCACCCGGAGCCCCCGTGGGCGCACCGCCCGGAGCCCCCGAAGGCTGACCACCCTGAGCCCCGGCGGGCGCACCACGCCGAGCACCCGCCGCCCGCGCACCCTGCGCGCCCACGGACCGAGCCCCCTGCGCCCCCGCGGTCACACTCTCCTGGACCTGCGCCTGCGCCTCCGGCGCACCGCCCTGCGCGGGTACGCCACCACGGCCCCCCGCCTGAAGTCCTGCCTGCACGCCCGCCGGTACGTTCACCGAGGCGCCGACCTGCACGGACCCACCGCGCGCGGCGCCCAACTGCCCGGGCCCGCCCTGCGGCACGCCTCCCTGCGGCACGCCTCCCTGCGGCACGCCGCCCTGAGGCACGCCTCCCTGGGGCACACCACCGTGCGGGCCACCCCCCTGAAGCGCACCCTCCTGCGCCGCCCCGCCCACCTGCTCGGCCCGGCCGGGCGCGCCGTTGCCCTCCTCGCGGTCCGCCTCGGCCGGGGGCAGCGCGAACACCCGCCCGCTGGAGGCCTCCTCCGCGGCGGCACGCTCCCGGGCCGCGGCCAGCGCGCGCCGGGCCCGTCGGCCACCGGTACGCGGATCCGCGCCCTCGTTCCCGGCCGCGCCGGACGCACCCGCCTCCGGACCGGCCGCCTGGCCCGTCCCCGAAGGCAGCGCGGCCAGCGCCTGCTGCTCACCGCCGCGCCGGGCCCGCCGACCGGACGCCACGGCGACCTCCGTCGACATCGGACCGGCCTGCGACGGCACTCCCTGCGGCGGCACGGCCTGGCCCAAGGCCGCCGACCCGGCCGCGTGCTCGGCCGCCGTCATCACGGCACCCTCGGCCGGACTCGGCCGTCCTCGACGCCGTCCGGTGCCGCCCGCACCCCCGGACGTACCGCCCGACGTGTCACCGGATCCACCACAGCCCCCGGCACCCGCACCCGCACCCGCAACCACGTCCGAGCCGCCACTCGCAGGCCCCTCGGCCACAGCGCGCCGCCTGCGCCGCCCGGTCCCACCGGAACCGGAACCGGAACCAGACCCGGTCCCGGACCCAGCGGCCTCCACGGACCCCGTGTCATCGCCCGCCGCACCCGAACCGGCGTCCCCGGAGGCAGCGGCCGAGCCACCGTCATCCCCAGGGACCTCACTGTCCAGGAACGAGTCCACCGAGGACCGCCGGGCCCGCCGACGTCCGCCTCCGGTCCCGCCGGACGTACCGCCCGCGCCCCCGGAAGGACCCGCCCCCTGTGCGGGCACCTGCGCACCCGAACCAGCAGTCTCCGTAGACACCGGAAAACCGACAGCGCCCGCCGCGATGGCGCTCGCGCTGTCGCCCATGGGGACCTCGAGGACGTACGCGTTGCCGTTCATGCCCGGCACCTCGTGCGTCTGGAGCACACCTCCGTGGGCCTCGACGATGCCGCGTACGACGGGCTCGTGCACCGGGTCCCCGCCGGAGTACGGCCCGCGGACCTCGATGCGGACGACCTCGCCGCGCTGGGCCGCTGCCACGACGACCGTCGAGTCCACGTAACCGGCCTGCCCTCCGGGGGCGCCCGGAACGGCGGCCCCCGCGCGGGTGTTGCCGGTGGCGTCGATTCCGGCGACGTCGGCGATCAGATGGGCCAGCGCGGTGGCGAGGCGGCGTGCGTCCACCTCGACCTCGATCGGCGGCGCGTGCACGGCGAACTGGGCGCGTCCTGGGCCGATCAGCTCGACGGCACCGTCGACACCGGCGGCGACGACGGCGTCGAGCGGGACGGCCGTGCGGGACAGCTGGTCGGTGCCGGCCTGGAGGCGCTGGTAGCCGAGGACGTTGTCGACGAGCGTCGTCATCCGGGCGTATCCGGCCGACAGATGGTGGAGCACCTGGTTGGCCTCGGGCCAGAGCTGGCCCGCGTCGTCGGCGGCGAGCGCGGACAGTTCGCGGCGCAGTTCGTCGAGGGGGCCGCGCAGCGACTGGTCGAGGACGGCGACGAGCTGGCTGTGCCGCGCGGCGAGGGCCTCGTACCGCGACTGCTCGCGCTCGGCCAGCTCCTCGTGGCGGTCCTTCTCGCGCTCGGCGAGCGCCGCGTACCGCTCCTGCTCGGCGGCGAGTTCCTCCTCGCGCAGCTCGGCGGCCTCCGACAGCTCCTCGGCGTGCCGGGCGAGCGCCGCCTCGTACTTCTCGGAGAGGGCGTCGTAGGGCCGCCGGTCGGTGAACGTCATGACCGCGCCGACGAGCTGGTCGCCGTCGCGCACGGGGGCCGTCGTCAGGTCGACGGAGACCTTCTCGCCGCTCTTGGACCACAGGACCTGCCCGCGCACGCGGTGCTTGCGGCCGGAGCGCAGGGTGTCCGCGAGCGGGGACTCGTCGTACGGGAAGGGTTCGCCGTCGGCGCGCGAGTGCAGGACGAGGGGGTGCAGCTCCTGGCCGCCGAGGTCGCTGGCGCGGAAGCCGAGTATCTGGGCGGCGGCGGGGTTCACGAGCACGACGCGCCCGTCGGTGTCGGTGCCGACGACGCCTTCCGCCGCGGCCCGCAGGATCATCTCGGTCTGCCGCTGCGAACGGGCGAGTTCGGCCTCGGTGTTGAGCGCGCCCGACAGATCGCGGACGACGATCATCAGCATCTCGTCGCTGCCGTAGCCGCCGTACCCGCCCTGGCTGCCGAACCGGTCGTCGTACGCGTGCCGGCTGTCTTCCAGGTTCGAGCTGGTGACCTCGACGGGGAACTCGTTGCCGTCGGTGCGGCGGGCGATCATCCGCTTCGGCTTGGTACGTCCGCGTTCGTCCGTGGTGTCCGGTCGGCGCATCGAGCCGGGGATCAGCCGGGAGTCGAACTCCGGCAGCAGATCGAGCAGTCCGCGCCCCACGAGCGCGGTGCCTGGCGCCTCGAAGGCCTCGAGCGCGATCGCGTTCGCGTTCACGACGGTCCCGTTGGCGTTGACCAGCACCAGCGCGTCCGGGAGCGCGTCGAGTATGGCTGCGAGGCGAGCAGCGCCTCGGGATGGCCTGCTGCTCACGACGACGCTTCCTCCCTGATTACCGCATCTTGCTGACCGCCCGAGCCATCTTGCCTCTCGGCTCGCGGCGTGTCACGGGAGGGAGTCTACGGGGAGTGGTTGCGGGCGCGACGCCGGATGAGAGGGAGGTCGCACGCAGAAGCTGTGAGCCTTCAGTAGTCCCTGGTCACGGAAGGGTCGCGAACCACCCTTCGGTCAAGGTTGCGACGCCTCGCCTGTCGCGCCGCCCGCCGCGGGTCCGCATCAACCGCCGTTCGCGGGCAGGACGGGCACGAGGGTGTTCCACCGCGAGATCTGGCAGCCGTCGGTGCGCGAGAAGGTCGTGTCGACGGGGCGCCCCTGCCAGGTGCCCTGGACGCGGGCGGTCTCCGGGCCGCCGTACTGCTGGGTGCACGCGGCGTCGCGCGGGACCTCCTGGAACGGGTTCACGCCCTCCTTCGCGAGCTGATCAAGACGTTCGCACGCGTCACTGGGCGAAGGGTGCGTGCCGCCCGTGGGGGCGCACTCCAGGGTGTACGCCCTGTCGCCCGCGCCGTCCGCGCCGTCCGCGCCGTCTGCGTTGACCGTGATGCTCAGCCGGTCGGCGGCGGGACGGTCGACGGTGTGGCCGCCGATGGGGCCGGTGGCGTTGTCGACGGCGCGGCCGACGGCGCCGAGGTTCCCCGTGCCGAGGGGGCTGACGGCACTCGGGCCGCCCGTGCCGAGGTGGCTGCCGCCGAGGTGGTCCGCGTGCGCCACGGCGGGGAGCGCGGTGAGGGCGGCGAAGGACGCGGCGACGGACGTGGCGGCGGTGAACAGGAGGCGGCGCGGTGTGGACAGCTTCATGGGATCTCCCTGAGGGACGCGGTTCCGGCTGGTACCTACCGCCTCTAACGCCACCGCCCCCACCGCGTTGCGGCCCCGTTTTACGCTTTGCTCTGCGGGCCGCCCGACTAGTACCGTGGAGGCCGCGATTGGTGACGCGCCCCCAGGCTGTGTCATCATCTGCACGCACCCCCGCGCTCGCGCGGGATTGCAGGTTGGGAGGCGTCGCCTAGTCCGGTCTATGGCGCCGCACTGCTAATGCGGTTTGGGTCTTAAAGCCCATCGAGGGTTCAAATCCCTCCGCCTCCGCACCACGATCCGAAGCCCCGGTCATCCGACCGGGGCTTCGGTCGTTTCCGCGCGACGCGCCCGCGGCGACTCACCCGTGAGGGTCACCGGAAGCCCACCTCAAGATCACCCAGCCTCGCCGCGCCCCCTGGTCGCAGGAGTCATTTCCGCAGGTCAGAGTGGGTGCGGGAAACGGATTTCGCCTCACGGCGCAGGTCATGTAATGTTGTTCCCGCAACGCCGACCGGGGCGAAAAGCCCGGAAGGAAGAGCAACACAACAGAAGAATCAAGCACTCGTAGCTTAACGGATAGAGCATCTGACTACGGATCAGAAGGTTGCAGGTTCGAATCCTGCCGAGTGCACACAGACAAGAGGCCCCGGAGAGATCCGGGGCCTCTTGCGTTGCTGGGAGCTTGGGGAGGCCGGGGGAATCCGGCCGTTGCCAGTGTGATCCTTGGATCGATGGTGCGACTGGCTTCATGCCTGGAACTCGGTGAGGTCGATGGTGTGAACCCGTAGGGGATGGGCGTACTCCGGGTGCGTCGTCTCCCGCTCGGGCACCATGCCGAGCTTGCGGATGATGTTCTCGGAGGCGGTGTCACCCACCCGGTTGATGCTGATGACGCGGTCGAGGCCGCGGTCCTGGAGCGCGAACTCCAGCGTGGCGTGGGCGGCTTCGGAGGCGTATCCCTGGCCCCAGAACTGTGAGCCGAGCCGCCAGCTGATCGCCACGGCGGGCAGTACCTCCGGCAGGAACTCCGGCACGGACAGACCCGTGAAGCCTGCCAGTTCACCCGAGGCCAGCAGTTCGACGGCGAAGAGCCCGAAGCCCTCCTCGTCCCACTCCTCCTCCCACCGCTCGATCGCCTCCGCGGTGTGGTCCAGGTCGCGCACCGAGCCGTCGCCGATCCAGCGCATGACCCTCGGGTCCGCGTTGATGTCGGCCATCGGCGCGAGGTCGTCGTCATGCCAGCGACGCAGAAGGAGGCGGGGTGTGCGGATCTCGGTCATGGCGCCCATCCTGCCGAAGGAAACGGCGGGCTTGTCAGAGGCATCGGCTAGCTTTCGGGCCATGGGGAATTCAGGCGGGTCACTGACGACCCGGTCCGCGGGGGAGACGACCCGGTCCACGGGGGAACTGCACCAGCTCATGCGGGAAGCCGGGTTCACGGGCGTCGACGATACGGAGGCGTTGGCGGAGGGCTGGCAGGTCACGGACTTCGCCGACGCCGGACGGCGCAGCCTCGCGCATCTCGTCGAGCGGACGGGGACACCGGCCGTCATGGTGTCCTTCTTCGACAGCGATGTGGGTTTCATCGAGGCCCGCACGCCGGACGGCGACAGCTGGGAGGGCCTGCTCAACCGGGAGACGGCGGAGAGCTACGAGATACCTCTGGAGCACTTCCCCGTCGAACCCGTCGTGGCCGGCGCGCTCGCCTGGTCGGCCGCCGCGGGGCTGACGCCCGACGAGAGAGCCATCCGGCAGACGCTCACCGGGTCGGCCCTGTTCGCGGAAGAACTCTCCTCAGCCCTCCTGGTCGCCCTGGGACTGCCCGGCGCAACCTAGCCCGCACAAGTCAGGGCCCGGGGATTCACGCGATCACGGCCGGATCCTGCCGAGCGCACCGTTGGCCGAAGGCCCCACGGATTGTTCCGCAGGGCCTCTGGACGGCCTCTGGCGTTCGGTCGTTCAGGCCGCCGCCTCGGCGGTCGTGGCGGGCTGGGGGCGCTCCGCCGTGACGCGGCGGCGGCGGTTCGGGAGGCCGAGGGTGGGGTTGGCCACGGCCCAGGCCGCGCTCTTGCAGACCAGTTCCTTGTACGTGGCGGCGAAGCGGCCCGTCAGGGCCGTCCTGACCGCGCGGTCGTCGGCCGTGACGTACTGGATCAGGCCCTCCTTGCGGCCCAGCGAGACGCACTGGTTGAAGTAGCGGAGCGGGGTCTTGGGGATCTTGCCGCCGGTCAGGCGGGCGGCGATCGCGTCGGCGGCCTGCCAGGCCATGGGGGTGCCCGTGGCGCACGACATGCGCAGCGGCTTGTCGCCGGGGCCCATCGCCATGGCCGCGTCGCCGACCGCGTACACATCGGGGTGCGAGAGCGAGCGCATCGTCCTGTCGACCATGATCTGGCCGGTGTCGGTGACCTTCAGGGTCGTGGCCCGCGCGATCGGGTGGACCGCGAAGCCGGTGGTCCACACGGTGACGGCCGCCGGGACGGACGTGCCGTCCGCGGTCGTCACACGGTCGGCCGCGACACCCGTGACCGCGGCGTGTTCGTGCGCGGTGATGCCGAGCCCGGCGAAGACCTTGCGGACGTGGGCGCGGCCCTTCGGGGAGAGCCACTCGCCGAGTGCGCCGCGGGCGGTGAGGGCGACGTCGAGGTCCGGGCGGGCCTCGGCGATCTCGGTCGCGGCCTCAAGGCCCGTCAGGCCGCCACCGACCACGACCACGGACTGCCCCGCCTCCAGGCGGGCCAGGCGCTCGCGCAGCCGGAGCGCGCCGGGGCGGCTCGCGAGCTGGTCCGCGAACTCGGCGGTGCCGGGGACTCCCTGGCTGTTCCAACCGCTGCCGAGGGCGTAGACGAGGGTGTCGTACTCCAGGGTCTCCGTCGGTTCCAGGGCCTCCGTCGGTTCCAGGGCCTCCGCCCGTTCCAGGGCCTCCGCCGGTTCCAGGGTCTCCCCCGGCTCCGGCGCTCCCTCCGGTGCTCCGGCTTCCCCGGTCGGCCTCGCTCCCGTCACGGTGACCGTCTTGCGGTCGACGTCGACCGCGGTCACCCGTGCCAGCTTCAGCGCCACGCCCGTGCCCGCGAACATCTCGCTGAAGGGCCGGGGCCTGAGGTCCTGGCCGGCCGCCACCTGGTGCATGCGGACGCGCTCGACGAAGTCGGGCTCGGCGTTGACGAGGGTGATGGTGACGTCCTCGCGGTGCAGCCGCCTGGCGAGACGTCCGGCGGCGGAGGCTCCGGTGTATCCGGCTCCGAGGACGATGATGCGGTGCTGCTGCATGGTCATGCTCCCTGTCTCGGCTCTTCCGCGTCGTCGGCTCTTCCGCGGGGTTCGCACCTTGAACCGGATGGCTCGGCGATTTCTGACAGGGGTGTGGTGTGAAGCAGGTCACATGAGGGGGTGGGGGCGGCCAGGTGGTGTGGGCCGAGGGTGCCGGGACGGGTCAGAAGGCGTTGAACAGGGGGTTTCCGTGGTCCTCGGTCGCCCAGCGCTCGGTCGCGCGGACCAGCTTGTCGGGGTTGACCTGGTTGCGGAACGCGGTGATGCCCTCGGGGGTGACCTCCAGGCACAGGACGCCGACGACCCGGCCGTCGACGACCGCCACGGCGGCGGGGCCGCCGTTGGCCGTCGTCGCGTACACCTCGGCCGTGCCGCCGACGAAGTCCCGCTTGGCCTTGCCGGGCTTGAACAGGCCCCACATGAACTTCGCGACCGCCACCGCGCCTTCGAACGGCTTCGCGCGGGCCGGGATCTTGCCGCCGCCGTCACCGATGGCGATGGCGTCGTCGGTGAGCATCCGCACGAGCTGGTCGGTGTTGCCGCTGGTCGCGGCCGCCAGGAACTCCTCGACGACCCGCCGGGCCGCGGCCTCGTCGATGTCGGTGCGGGCCCTGCCGTCCGCGACCCGCTGCTTGGCGCGGTGGAAGAGCTGCTGGCTGGCGGCGTCGGTGATGTCCAGGATCTCGGCGATCTCGCGGTGCGGGTACGCGAAGGCCTCCCGCAGTACGTACACCGCACGCTCGTTGGGGGAGAGGCGCTCCAGGACCGTGAGGACCGCGTACGAGACCGACTCGCGCTGTTCGGCGGTGTCGGCGGGGCCCAGCATCGGGTCACCGGCGAGCAGGGGCTCGGGGAGCCACTCGCCCACGTAGGTCTCGCGGCGCGCGCGGGCCGAGGTGAGCTGGTTGAGGCACAGGTTGGTGAGGACCTTCGTCAGCCAGGCCTCGGGGACCTCGACGCGGTCGACGTCGGCGCCCTGCCAGCGCAGGAAGGTGTCCTGCACGGCGTCCTCGGCCTCGGTCGAGGAGCCGAGGAGGCGGTAGGCGATGGCCTCCAGGCGGGGCCTGGAGGCCTCGAACCGGTCGACGTCGTCCATGGTCAGAGGGGCCATGGTCCGGATCCTAGTCCGGCAGCGGTGGCGGGGTCAGCCCTGGCGGCGGGGACGGGGGCGGCCCCAGCCCTGCGGCGCGGGGCCGCCCCGGCACGACGGCCGGTTCAGGGAGCCGCCGCCTCCAGCGCGTCGACCGAGCCGGACATGATGGTGCGGACGTGGGTGGTGATGTGCTCCAGGGGCCAGTCCCACCAGGCGAGTTCGAGGAGGCGGGCCACGTCCTTGGGGTCGTAGCGGTGGCGGATGAGCTTGGCCGGGTTGCCGCCGACGATGCCGTAGTCGGGTACGTCGTCGACCACCACCGAGCCGGAGGCGATGATCGCGCCGTGGCCGATGCGGACGCCCGGCATCACCATCGTGCGGTAGCCGAACCAGACGTCGTGGCCGATGACCGTGTCGCCGCGTCCTGGCAGGCCGCTGATCAGGTCGAAGTGCTCGGACCAGGGGCCGCCCATGATCGGGAACGGGAAGGTGGACGCGCCGTCCATACGGTGGTTGGCGCCGTTCATGATGAACCGCACGCCCTCACCGAGCGCGCAGAACTTCCCGATGACCAGCTTCTCCGGGCCGTAGTGGTAGAGGACGTTCCGGGTCTCGAAGGCCGTGGCGTCGTCCGGGTCGTCGTAGTACGAGAACTCGCCCGCCTCGATCAACGGCGAGGTGATCAGGGGGCGGAGGAGCACCACGCGCGGCTGGTCCGGCATCGGGTGCAGCACGTTCGGGTCGGGGGTGAGGGGGTTGAGGGGGGTCGGAGGCAGGGGTGGCATGGGTGGGCTGCTCCTCGGTGCGGTCGTGCGGGTGGCCATCGCAGGTTGGTTCATGATCTTGCTCGGCGTCCACCCAATACTTCCCACCCGTCCACCCCTTGCTCCTCAGGGGACTTCGGCCCTTGCTCCTCAGGGGACTTCGGGGGCGGCCCACGTCCCCACCGCCACCTCGTCGCCGACGGAGATCTTGCCGGGGTTCAGGACCGCGTACTTCGTGCCGAGGGCCACCCCGCCCTGGGGCGCGCGGCGGTACGAGGCGAGCGTGCGCAGCGGCTCCGGGCCCGCGCGGCGGCCCGCGTCCTGGTCGACGAGGGTGACCGCGCAGCGTATCGCCGGTTTCGTGTAGCCCAGTTCGGCGGTGCCGATCGTCAGGTGGTGGGCGCGGTCCTCGGTGTGCGGCTCGTCCCAGCCCGCGACGACGATGTTGGGGCGGAAGCGGTCCATGGGCAGGCGCTCGGCGCCCCGCTCGCCGAGCTTCTCGTTCAACAGATCCACGGTGGCGCGGGAGATGAGGTGCAGGGCGCTGCTGTCGGCGTAGCCCGAGGTGCCCGGGATCCGGCCGTCGGTCACGCGGTGGTGCTCCGGCGGTACGCGGACGAGGCGGCTCGCTGCGCCCAGGAGGTCCGACAGCCATGCCGCCACCGCGTCCCCCTGGTCGATGCCCGTGTACGCGGCCCCGAACAGGTCCACGTCCCGGCGCGGTCCTGTCGTGTCGACGTCCACACGGACGTCGTCGTGGCCCGGCGCCCGGAGCGTCAGGCGGGTGCCGTCGGCGTCGACGGCGGGGCGGATCAGGGCCAGCTTCGGGTCCCGCCGCTGTGTTCGGTACACCCCTTCCTCGCTGACGACCATGAAGCTGCGGTCGTGCGCCAGGCCCGCCGGTGTCAGGACGGCCTCGCTCGCCGGTGTTCCGGCGCAGCCCTTCACGGGGTAGTACGACAACTCGGCGACGACAGCCATGCTTCGGCCCCTTCTTTCGGGTCTCTCGGTCTCTCGGGTCTTTCGGTCTTACGGGTCATGGCGCGGACGGTGCTCTTGGGCAACGTAGGGGACCCGCCCGAAAATGCCGTACGTGACCCTGAATCAGGCGGACTTGACCGTTCCGCCATCGATGACGTGGTCCGCCCCCGTGATGTTGCCCGCGGCGTCCGAGAGCAGGAACACGATCAGGGCGGCGACCTCGCCCGGCTCCGTGATGCGGCCCGACGCGATCCCGAAGGTCTGCGGTATCTGCTCGACGAACCGCTCGTGGTCGACGCCCGCCGCGGCCGCCACCTTGCCGCCGAAGCCGTTCGGGTCCTCCCAGAGCGCGGTCCGCACGACACCCGGCGACACCGTGTTCACCCGGACCCCCTGCGGGCCGAACTCCTCGGAGAGCGCCTTGCCGAAGGCCGTCAGGGCCGCCTTGGCGGTGCTGTAGGCGATCGGACCCGCGCTCGGGACCCGGGAGTTGATCGAGGAGACGTTCACGATCGCGCCCCGCCGCTCGACCAGGCCCGGCAGCGCGGCCCGGCTGGCGCGGACCGCGCTGAACAGATTGAGGTCCAGGTTCGCCTGCCAGTGGGCGTCGTCCGTGGTGAGGAAGCCGCCGATGTTCACGTCGTCGCCGGCGCCGACGTTGTTGACCAGGAAGTCGACGCCGCCGAGCTGCGCCCGCGCGTACTCGATCAGGGCCGCGGGGCCCTGAGGAGTGCCGAGGTCGGCCGCGTACGGCAGGGCGCCGGAGTCCTTCAGCTCGGGCGTGACGGTGACGAGGCCTGGTCAGAGGAGGTCGAGGACCGCCTGGATCGTGCGGCGCATGCCGTCGGGGCCGTCCGCGACCCGCGCGGTCACGCGTAGGCCGACGACCGTGTTCAGGAGGAGGCTGCCGACGGCCGCGGCGTCCCGGTCCGGGGCGATCTCGCCGGACCGCTTGCCCTCTTCGACCAGCGCCCGGAAGGCGTCTTCGGTACGGGCGAACATGCCGCGGACGAGTCCGGAGGCCGTCTCGTCGGCGCGGGGCAGCCCGGTGGCCGTGTTCACCGCCAGGCAGCCGCGCCGGTCCGGGTCGGCGAGGTCCATCTCGACCAGGAGCTCAAGTCCCTTGCGCAGTCGCTCCTTGACGGTGCCCTCGCCCTCGGCGAGCAGGTCGGTGAGCGCCTTGGCCTGGGTGTCCCTGTAGTGCCGCAGGGACAGTTCGAACAGGCCGTGCTTGCTGCCGAAGGCGTGGTAGAGGCTGCCCTTTCCGATGCCGAGGGCGTCGACGAGGTCCTGCGGGGTCGTGTCCCCGTACCCCTTGCGCCAGAAGACTTGCATCGCCTGTTCCACGGCGGTCTCCGGATCGAACTGCTTCGGCCGTCCCATGCCGACGACCCTAACAGGGTTTTGTACTTTCGGGTCAAGAAGAGGGGGTGAGGGGCGTTGAGGGGCGTTGTCAGTGGGGTGCTGCATGCTTTTTCCATGACGTGGTGGTGCACGGGGGTGCGGTGGCGGGTCGGTGACGGGCCCGTGCTCGGGTGGTACGCGCCGGGGCGGGGCGAGCGGGAGAGTCCGCTGGTGTTCGGGGGCGTGGTGGCCTTCCGGGTGCGGGGCGGGCGGCGCTGCCTCGGGGTGTGGCGGGGCGGGCGGTGGACGGCCTGTCCGGTGGGCGCGGCGGTGGCGGGGCGGGTCACGCGGGCCCAGTGCGAGGAGTGCGCGCGCGTCGACCGGGCGCACTCGGTCGCGGCGGACACGTTCGCCGACGACCCCCGGCCGTACCACGTGTACGTGGCGTGGTTCGGGCCCGGCCTGGTCAAGGTGGGGATCACGGGGGTCGCGCGGGGCGGCGCGCGGCTGCTCGAACAGGGGGCCGTGGCCTACACCTGGCTCGGTCAAGGGCCGTTGATGGCCGCGCGAAGAGCGGAGGAGCTGCTGCGGACCGCGCTCGGCGTCCCGGACCGGATTCCGTACGAGCGCAAGCGGGCCCTGCGGGCGCGGCTGCCCGGGGTGGCGGAGCGGGCCGGGGAGCTGGCGGAGGTGCACCGGAGGGCGGCGGCGCTCGGGGACTGGCCCGAGTCGTTGGAGCGGTTGCCGTGCGAGGTCGTGGACCACGGTGAGGTGTTCGGGCTCGAGGCGATCGGGGGGTTCGGCTCGGCGGGGCGGGTCGTGGACGAGCTGACGGACGGCGGGGTGGTGGCGGGGGAGCTGGTCGCTGCCGCTGGGCCGGACCTGTATGTGGCGGTGGGGGTGAGTGGTCGGCGGGGGCGTGGACAGGGGGCGAGTGGTCAGCGGGGTCGTGGTCAGGAGGGGAGCGGTCAAGGGGCGAGTGGTCAGGGGGTGGTGATCGACAGTCGGCTGATGAGCGGGTGGCGGCTGGGTGGGCTGGATGGGCTGGGGGAGACAGGAGGTGAGGGGGATGGTGAGTGGTCCGGGGTGACGGTTCCGGTGCGGGGGATGCCTGTGGTGCAGGGCGGATTGTTCTGAAGGGGCCGTGAAGAGCCCGTGACCCGGGCTCGGGGGGGGCTTTGTGGACCGGAAGGCAAAGACCTGCCGCCCGTTCGGTAATGACGGGGCCGAAGGGTGGACAGGGGCTCGGCGCACGGCGGACTGTGGGTGCCATGAGTGATCAAGAGCTTGCTGCTGAAGCCGGGAACGCCGGACCCGTCAGACCCACCCCTCCCTTCGAGCCCCCCTACTACGCCGTCGTGTTCACGTCCCTGCGCACCCCGGGGGACAACGACTACGGCGCGACGTCCGACCGGATGGAGGAGTTGGTGAACGCCGTGCCCGGGTTCCTCGGGATGGATTCGGCGCGGACGCCGGGTGGGCTCGGCATCACCGTCGGCTACTTCCGCGACGAGGAGGCCATCGCGGCCTGGCGCGGCAACCCGGAGCACCGCGAGGCACGGGCCCGGGGCCGCAAGGAGTGGTACGAGGACTACGTGGTGCACGTGGCCAAGGTCGAGCGGAGCTACGGCAGTGGGTGAGGACGGGGAGGAGAAGGCGGCCGAAGTGGGCGAGGCAGCGGCGGCCGAGGCCGAGCGGGTCACCGCGTTCTGGGAGCGGCTCGGCCTTCCCGGACTCGTCGACGTACACACGCACTTCATGCCGGAGCGGGTCCTCAGGAAGGTGTGGGCCTACTTCGACTCGGTCGGGCCGCTCACGGGCGTGAAGTGGCCGATCACGTACCGGCACGACGAGGAGCGGCGGCTCGCGGTGCTGCGCGGGTTCGGGGTGCGGGCGTTCACGTCGATGCTGTATCCGCACAAGGCGGGCATGGCGGAGTGGCTCAACGGGTGGGCGGCACAGTTCGCCGCGCGGACGCCGGACTGCCTGCACACGGCGACGCTGTTCCCCGAGCCGGAGGCCGGGCGGTATGTGCGCGCGGCCGTCGAGGGCGGCGCGCGGGTGTTCAAGTCGCATGTGCAGGTGGGGGCGTACGACCCGAACGACGCGCTGCTCGACCCGGCGTGGGGGCTGCTCGCGGAGGCCGGGATCCCGGTGGTGATGCACTGCGGCTCGGGCCCGGCGCCCGGCAAGCACACCGGGCCCGAGCCGGTGGGCCGGCTGCTCGCGCGGCATCCGCGGCTGCCGCTGGTGGTGGCGCACATGGGGATGCCGGAGTACGCGGACTTCATGGACCTGGCCGAGCGGTACGAGGAGGTGCGGCTCGACACGACGATGGCGTTCACGGACTTCAGCGAGGCGACGACGCCGTTCCCGCGCGGGGAGCACGGGCGGCTCGCGGAGCTCGGGCTCGGCGGGAAGATCCTGCTCGGGACGGACTTCCCCAACATCCCGTACGGGTACGTCCACCAGCTCGACGCGCTGGAACGGCTCGGGCTCGGCGACGACTGGCTGCGGGCGGTCTGCCACGGGAACGGGGCGAGGCTGTTCGGGCTCGGGTGAGACGACCCGCCCCACGGGGTTTCTCAGGGAATTCACAGGTGGGCGAAAGCCGTCTCTCACCGCCGCCGCGCACGCTGAGGCCATGACGATGACCTCGCCCCAGGGGCGTACCGAACTGCTCAGGCCGGACGGGAGCCCCGTCCGCGTACTCGTCGTGGATGACGAGGTGTCGCTCACCGAGCTGCTCTCGATGGCGCTGCGGTACGAGGGCTGGGAGATCCGCAGCGCCGACGACGGCGCGGGTGCGGTGCGGGCCGCACGGAGCTTCCGGCCGGACGCCGTCGTGCTCGACATGATGCTGCCGGACATGGACGGCCTGGCCGTGCTCGGACGGCTGCGCCGCGAACTGCCGGACGTGCCCGTGCTGTTCCTGACCGCCAAGGACGCCGTCGAGGACCGCATCGCCGGGCTCACCGCGGGCGGCGACGACTACGTGACCAAGCCGTTCAGCCTCGAAGAGGTCGTCGCCCGCCTGCGCGGGCTCATCCGGCGCTCCTGCGCGTCCGGGCGGCGCAGCGAGTCCGTGCTCGCCGTCGGCGACCTCACCCTCGACGAGGACAGCCACGAGGTGACCCGCGGCGGCGACTCCATCCACCTCACCGCCACCGAGTTCGAGCTGCTGCGCTACCTGATGCGCAACCCGCGACGCGTGCTCAGCAAGGCGCAGATCCTCGACCGGGTGTGGAGCTACGACTTCGGGGGCCAGGCCAACGTCGTCGAGCTGTACATCTCGTATCTGCGGAGGAAGATCGACGCCGGGCGGGAGCCGATGATCCACACGCGGCGCGGCGCCGGGTATCTGATCAAGCCCGCCGTCCTGGCGGCGTGAAGCTCCCCCACGGCCCGCGCACCCCGCGCCCCCGCAAGCCCGCGACCCAGCACCCCCACAGGTCCCGCACCCCGCGGCCTCGCAAGCCCCGCACCCTCCGCACCCGCCTCGTCGTCTCCGCCGCAGCGCTGATCGCCGTCGTGTGCGCCGTGATCGGCACGGTCACGACGATCGCGCTGCGGTCGCATCTGTACGAGCAGGTGGACGGCGCCCTCCAGCAGGTCTCGATGCGGGCGGCCGGGCCGCCCAAGGACGCCGGGGAACCGCCGGAGCACCGCGACGAGGGGCCCGGCGGGGGCGGGCCCCTGCGGTTCGTCACCAAGGGCCCGCAGGAGGTCGGCACCGTGGGCGCCGTCGTCGGCGAGGACGGCACCCTCACCGAGGGCGCCGTCAGCACCGAGCCCGACGTGTCGAGCGGCGCCCCCGAATCCATCGGCAAGTCCCTCGACGCCGCCCAGCTCGACGCCCTCGCCGGCGTGGCCCGCGACGGCAGGCCGCACACCGTGGACGTACCGGAACTCGGCGAGTACCGCGTCGAGTACACCAGCGGCCGCTTCGGCGACTACCTCGTCGGCCTGCCCACCACCAAGGTCACCAACACCCTCAGCGCGCTCGTCGTCACCGAGGTCAGCGTCACCGCCGCCGGTCTGGTCGCGGCCTCGCTCGCGGGTGCCGCGATGGTCGGCGTGGCCCTGCGCCCGCTGCGCCGCGTCGCCGCCACCGCGACCCGTGTCTCCGAACTCCCCCTGCACAGCGGCGAAGTGGCCCTGCACGAACGCGTCCCCGACGCCGAGGCCGACGCCCGCACCGAGGTCGGCCAGGTCGGCGCCGCGCTCAACCGCATGCTCGACCACGTCCACTCGGCGCTGCACGCGCGCCAGCGCAGCGAGACCCGGGTGCGCCAGTTCGTCGCCGACGCCAGCCACGAGCTGCGCACCCCGCTCGCCTCCATCCGCGGCTACGCCGAACTGACCCGCAGGGGCCACGAGGAGACGGGCCCTGACACCCGGCACGCCCTCGGCCGCATCGAGTCCGAGGCCACCCGGATGACCGGCCTGGTCGAGGACCTGCTGCTGCTCGCCCGCCTGGACGTGGACCGAGGCGGCGGCCCCGGCGGCGGTACGCAGGCCCCGGCGCTCCGAGGCCCGGCACCGGGCCCCCTCACCTACGAGCCCACCGACCTCTCCCCCCTCGTCGTCGACGTCCTCAGCGACGCCCGCGCCGCGGGGCAGGACCACACCTGGCGCCTCGACCTGCCCGACGAGCCCGCGCTCGTCCTCGCCGACCCCGCCCGCGTCCACCAGGTCCTGGTGAACCTCCTCGCCAACGCGCGCACCCACACCCCGCCGGGCACCACCGTCACCGCCCGCGTGCACCGCGACGGCCCCTGGGTCCGCCTCGACGTCGCGGACGACGGGCCCGGCATCCCGCCCGACCTGCTCCCGCACGTCTTCGAACGGTTCGCGCGCGGTGACAGCTCCCGCTCGCGCGCCCACGGCACCCATGGTTCAACGGGTCTCGGCCTCGCCATCGTGCAGGCGGTCGTGGCCGCGCACGACGGCACCGTGACGGTCACCAGCGAGCCCGGCAGCACGGTGTTCACCGTCCGCCTGCCCGCGTACTCCCGGCGACGCGCGTACTCACAGACGGGCCACAGCCTCAGCACACCGCCCTGACAGAGCACTTGGCGAGCGTCGGACGCATGCCAACCGACTCTGCCAAGGCGCCGTCGGGCACGCTGCCGAGACGGGCGCATCTGCCCGCGCACAGCGCCCGACACGACGTACCGACGGCGCCCGTCCTCGACATCGTCATCCCGGTCCACAACGAGGAGAAGGACCTCCCGCCGTCCGTGCGCAGGCTGCACGACCACCTCACGCGGACCTTCCCGTACCGCTTCCGCGTCACGATCGCCGACAACGCGTCCACGGACCGCACCCCGCGGGTGGGGGCCGGGCTCGCGGCCCGGCTTCCCGACGTGCGGTACGTACGCCTGGAGGAGAAGGGGCGCGGGCGGGCGCTGCGGGCCGTCTGGTCCGCGTCCGACGCACCCGTGCTCGCGTACATGGACGTGGACCTGTCCACGGACCTCAACGCGCTGCTCCCCCTGGTCGCGCCGCTGATCTCCGGCCACTCGGACCTGGCGATCGGCTCCCGGCTCACGCGCAGTTCACGCGTGGTGCGCGGCGGCAAGCGGGAGTTCGTCTCCCGCGCGTACAACCTCATCCTGCGCGGCTCGCTGCACGCCCGGTTCTCCGACGCGCAGTGCGGGTTCAAGGCGCTCCGGGCGGACGTGGCAGGGGAGTTGCTGCCGCTGGTCGAGGACACGGGGTGGTTCTTCGACACCGAGATGCTGGTGCTCGCCGAGCGCGCGGGCCTGCGCATCCACGAGGTGCCCGTCGACTGGGTGGACGACCCCGACTCGTCCGTCCACATCGTCAAGACGGCGGCCGAGGACCTGAAGGGCGTGTGGCGCGTCGGCCGCGCGCTCGCCGTCGGCGCGCTCCCTCTCGACCGGCTCGCGCGCCCCTTCGGCGACGACCCGCGCGACCGCCGACTCCCGGGGGTGCCGGGCGGCCTTGCCCGCCAGCTCGTCGGCTTCTGCGCGGTCGGCGTCCTCTCCACCCTCTTCTATCTCCTCCTCTACTCCGCCTTCCGTACGTTCACGGGGGCGCAGGCCGCCAACGCGCTCGCCCTCCTCGTGTCCGCCGTCGCCAACACGGCGGCCAACCGACGGCTCACCTTCGGCGTGCGCGGCCCCGCGCGCGCCGTCCGCCATCAGGCGCAGGGCCTGGTGGTCTTCGCCGTCGGCCTGGCCCTGACCAGCGGCTCCCTCGCGGCGCTCGACGCGGCCGCCGACGACGCCGCGCACGGCACGGAGCTGGCCGTCCTCGTCGTCGCCAACCTCGCGGCGACGGTCCTGCGCTTCCTGCTCCTTCGCACGTGGGTGTTCCCGGACCGGCGCGCCCCGGTCGCGCCGCGCGCCCGTCCTCAATCGCCGGACGGGCTCGAGTCCCTCGCCGCACCCAAGACCCCGAGGAGCCCCCGATGACCTCCCCCGAAATCGCGCTGCGCGCTCGTCCTCAATCGCCGGACGGGCTCGAATCCCCCGCCTCACGCAGGATCCCGACGCCGGACGGCCTCACCACCCCCCGCTGGGCACGCCCCGCCTTCCTGGCCCTCCTGCTCACCACCGCCGCGCTCTACCTCTGGAACCTCAGTGCGTCCGGCTACGCCAACTCCTTCTACTCCGCCGCCGCGCAGGCCGGTGGCGAGAGCTGGAAGGCGATGTTCTTCGGCTCCCTGGACGCGGGCAACGCGATCACGGTCGACAAGCCCCCGGCCGCGCTCTGGCCGATGGCCCTGTCCGTGCGGCTCTTCGGCCTCAGCTCCTGGGCGATCCTGCTGCCGCAGGCGCTGATGGGCGTGGCCACGGTCGCGGTCCTGTACGCCGCCGTGCGCCGCCGTTTCAGTGCCGCCGCCGGGCTGATCGCGGGCGCGGTTCTCGCGCTCACCCCGGTCGCCGCGCTGATGTTCCGCTTCAACAACCCCGACGCGCTGCTCGCGCTCCTGATGACCGTCACCGTCTACTGCGTCCTGCGCGCCCTGGAGGACGGGCACACCAAGTGGCTGGTCTGGGCAGGCGTCGCCGTCGGCCTAGCGTTCCTCGCCAAGACCCTGCAGGCGTTCCTGATCCTGCCGCCGCTCGCGGTCCTGTACGCGGTGTGCGCGCCGGTGCGGCTGCCCAGGCGCCTTGGCCAACTCGCCCTGTCCGGGCTCGCGACGGTCGTCGCGGGCGGCTGGTGGGTCGCGGTCGTCGAGCTGTGGCCCGAGTCGTCCCGCCCCTACGTCGGCGGCTCCCAGCACAACTCCTTCCTGGAGCTGACCTTCGGCTACAACGGCCTCGGCCGCATCAACGGCGAGGAGACCGGCAGCGTCGGCGGGGGCGGCGGGCCCGGCGGCGGGGGCCGCTGGGGCGAGACCGGCCTCGGCAGGATGTTCGGCTCCGAGGTGGGCGGCCAGATCTCCTGGCTGCTTCCGGCCGCGCTGATCCTGCTGGTCGGCGGCCTGATCGTGACGTGGCGGGCGCGCAGGACGGACACCGCGCGGGCGGCGTTCGTGGCGTGGGGCGGCTCGCTCCTGATGACCGCGGCCGTCTTCAGCTTCATGGCCGGGATCTTCCACCAGTACTACACGGTGGCCCTCGCCCCCTACCTCGCGGCGCTCGTCGGCATGGGCGCGACCGTGCTGTGGGAGGAGCGCGCCAGGGCGTGGGCGGGCGTGGTGCTCGGCGGCGCGGTCGCGGTGACGGCCTGGTGGGCGTACGAACTCCTCGGCCGTACGCCCGACCATGTGCCGTGGCTGCGCTGGGCCGTGCTTGTCGCCGGGCTCGCGGGCGCGGCGGGACTGCTGCTCGCGGCCCGGCTCGGACGGCGGCTCGCCCTCACGGCCGTCGGCGTCGGCCTCGCGGCGTCGCTCGCCGGTCCGGTGGCGTACACGCTGTCCACGGTGGACAGCCCGCACACCGGGTCGATCGTGACGGCGGGGCCCGCGGGGGCGGGGCGGACGGGCGGTCCGGGTGGGCCGGGGAGGCCTGGTGGTCCCGGCGGGGACGGCGGGGGGCGGCCTCCGGGGCAGCAAGGGCAGCAGGGGCAGGCCCAGGGCCAGCAGGGACAGGCACAGGGCCAGCAGAACCCCCAGGGGCAGCACCCCGGCCCGCAAGGCCAGCCCCAGCAGAACACCCCACCGCGCGGTCAGCGCGGCGGCATGGGCGGCCTTCTCAACGGCGCCCAGGTCGGCACCGAGGAGAAGCGCCTCCTGGAAGCGAACGCCAGTGCCTACACCTGGGCCGCCGCGGCGATCGGCTCGCAGAACGCGGCGAGCCACCAACTCGCCACCGGCGAACCCGTGATGGCCATCGGCGGCTTCAACGGCAGCGACCCGTCCCCCACCCTCGCCCAGTTCAAGAGCTACGTGGCCGACGGCCGGATCCACTACTTCATCGCCGGAGGCGGCATGGGCGGAGGCATGGGCGGAGCCCGAGGCGGCGGCACGGACAGTGACCAGGGCACCGCCGCCCAGATCTCCTCCTGGGTGACGAAGAACTTCACCGAGGTCACCGCGGGCGACGCCACGTTCTACGACCTGACCGAGCCCAAGGGCTGAGCGCCCCGACGACGCGTGTTGTACAGCGTATAGGGATTCCTCTACGGTGTATATCCATCATCGATGTACACCGTATAAGGGAAGGAGCCCGCATGACGGCGACCACCGCAGCCAACCCCGAAGCAGTCGTCGGGCACGGCGACCGCCACCCGCGGCGCTGGCTGATCCTGGGCGTCATCTGCCTGGCCCAGCTCACCGTGCTGCTCGACAACACGGTCCTGAGCGTCGCGATCCCCTCGCTCACCAGCGAGCTGGACGCGTCATCGGCCGACATCCAGTGGATGATCAACGCGTACTCGCTCGTGCAGTCGGGCCTGCTGCTCACGGCGGGCAGCGCGGCCGACCGCTACGGCCGCAAGAAGCTGCTGACCGCGGGCCTGGTCCTGTTCGGCATCGGCTCGCTCGCCGCGGGCCTGGCGCAGACGTCCGCGCAGCTGATCGCGGCCCGCGCCGGGATGGGCGTAGGCGGCGCCCTGCTGATGACGACGACCCTCGCGGTCGTGGTGCAGCTCTTCGACGACGCCGAGCGGGTGAGGGCGATCGGCCTCTGGGCGATCGTCAACTCCCTCGGGTTCGCGACGGGTCCGCTGCTCGGCGGCTTCATGCTGAACCACTTCTGGTGGGGCTCGATCTTCCTGATCAACATCCCGGTGGCGCTGATCGGCGTGGTCGCGGTGGTGCGCATGGTGCCCGAGTCGAAGAACCCGCAGGGCGACCGGCCCGACCTGCTCGGCGCGCTGCTCTCCACCATCGGCATGGCGTCGGTCGTGTACGCGATCATCTCGGGCCCCGAGCACGGCTGGACGTCGGGTCAGGTCCTGGTCGCGGCCGGGGTCGGTGTGGTGGTCCTCGGGGCCTTCGCGCTGTGGGAGCTGCGGGCCCCGTACCCCATGCTGGACATGCACTTCTTCCAGAACAAGCGCTTCATCGGCGCGGTGACGGGCGCGATCCTGGTGGCCTTCGGCCTCGCCGGTTCGCTCTATCTGCTCACCCAGCACCTCCAGTTCGTCCTCGGGTACGAGCCGCTGGAGGCGGGGCTGCGCACGGCGCCGCTCGCCGTGACCGTGGTGCTCCTGAACCTGGTCGGCATCGGCGCGAAGGTGCACGCCAAGCTGGGCACGCCGCTGACGATCCTGACCGGCATGACCACGCTGGCGGGCGGCCTGGCCGTCGTCGCGTCGTTCGGGGGCCACGACTACACGGGCATGCTGGTCGGACTCGTCCTGATGGGCGCGGGAATCTCCTTCGCGATGCCCGCGATGGCCAACGCCGTCATGAGCGCCATCCCGCCGGAGAAGGCCGGGGTGGGCGCGGGCATCAACGGCACGCTCGCCGAGTTCGGCAACGGCCTCGGGGTCGCGGTGCTCGGCGCGGTCCTCAACTCCCGGTTCTCGGCGCTCGTCGCGGTGTCCGCGACGTCGTTCCCCGCGGCGATGGCGGCCGCGGACTCGGCGGGGGAGCGGGAGCGGATCTCGGACGCCTTCTCCTCCGGCCTGGAGACGAGTCAGCTCGTCGGCGCGGTGGCGCTGTTCCTCGGCGGCGCGCTGGCCGCGGCGTTGCTGTGGCGCGCGGAACGGGCAGACTCCGGGCGGAAGGCGGCGGAGCCGACGGACTCCCCGGAGCAGGCGTCCGCATAGCATCGGGACGGGTGGACGAGAGCGTCCGGCGCGAGACGTGACGGAGCGGCTCCGCCCACCCGCCCCGGCCCCGAACGGAACACGTACGAATAGCAGGAAGGTGCGCCATGGCGAAGGCAGCCGACCGCCCGAAGAGAGCCGCGCGCACGAGTGTCTGGCTGGAGGGCAAGGCGCCGCGCGGCACCGGCCGCCGGGGGGCTCAGCCGGCCGGGCTCGACCGGGACCGCATCACCGCCGCCACTGTCCGGCTCCTGGACGCGGAGGGCCTGGCCAAGTTCTCGATGCGCCGCCTCGCCGCGGAGCTGAACGTCACCGCGATGTCCGTGTACTGGTACGTGGACACCAAGGACGACCTGCTTGAGCTGGCCCTCGACCGGGTCGCCGAGGAGGTCCGCCTCCCCGACACCGAGGCCGTGCCCGCGGAGTGGCGCGAGCAGCTGCGCGAACTGGCCGCCGGGTACCGGGACCTGCTGGTCCGCCACCCCTGGGTGTCGCCGCTGATCGGCGAGTTCCTGAACATCGGGCCGAACTGGCTGGCGTTCTCCCTCGCCATCCAGCGGGCCGTGCAGAACACCGGGCTCACGCCCTACCGCCAGAACGGCGCGATCGCCGCGGTGTTCCAGTTCGTGTACGGCTTCGGGACCATCGAGGGGCACTTCCTCGCCCGGGTCGCGGCGGCGGGGATGACGCAGGACGAGTACTTCCGGGACGCGGTCGGCACGGTGAACGAGGAGCTCGCCACCAACGAGGCGGTGCGGTCCGCCGCGGAACTCATGGCGTCCCGCAGCGAGGGCACCGTCTCCGAGATGTGGGCCAGGGACTTCACGATCGCCCTGGACCTGATGATCGCGGGCATCGAGTCGATGCTGGACCCGGCCGTCCTCGCCGGGGACGGGGAGCGTGGCGCCGCCGGGGGAGCCGCCACGGCCGGGGGCGCCGGCACAGGGGTCACCGAGGAGGAAAGCCCCCGGTAGCCACCGGACCCCACCGCTCCGGGGTGACGCGGATCAGCGACTTGCCCTGCTTCCGCATCGCCTCGCGGTACTCGTCCCAGTCGGGGTGCTCGCCCGCGATGTTCCGGTAGTACTCGACGAGCGGCTCCACCGACTCAGGGGCGTCGATCACCTCCGCGGTGCCGTCGACCTGGACCCACGGGCCGTTCCACTCGTCCGACAGGACGACCACGCTGACCCGTGGGTTCCGCTTGGCGTTGCGGGTCTTGGCGCGCTCGGGGTACGTGGCGACCACGATCCGGCCCGAGTCGTCGACCCCGCAGGTCAGCGGGGAGGCCTGCGGGGTGCCGTCGGCGCGGGCGGTGAGCAGGAGCGCCTTGTGCCGGGGCCGGACGAAGTCCAGCAACTCCGCGCGGGACACGGGGGTGTTGGTGGCGATGTTCGGGGGCGTCATGGCCACGACGGTACGCCCTGCACCGCGCCCACCGGGGCCACCGCGCCCACCGCGCCCACCGCGCCCACCGGGGCCGACCTGCCCGGCCCTGCCCGGACCCGCCTAGACCTGCGGCAGCCTCTCGCCCTGCACCGCCTGGATGTCCAGCTCCACCTTCAGCGTCGTGCCGATCGCCGAGATGCCCGCCTGGAGCACCTGGTTGTAGTTCATGGCGAAGTCCTCGCGGCGCAGTTCGGCGGTGGCGCGGAAGGCCGCGCGGGTGCCGCCCCACGGGTCGGCGCCGGTGCCGAGGTAGGCCAGGTCGAGGTCGACGGGGCGTACGACGCCGTGCATGCCGAGTTCGCCGCGCACGGTCCACCGGTCGGATCCGGTGGGTTCGAGCCCGGTCGACCGGTAGGTGATCTCCGGGTACGCCTCGACGTCCAGGAAGTCGCCGGACTTCAGGTGGCCGTCGCGCATCGCGTTGCCGGTGTCGATGGACGCGGCACCTATGACCGCCTCGACCCGCGACTTCTCCAGGTCCTCGGCGATCTCCACCCGCCCCGAGAACTCCGTGAACCGCCCGCGCACGCTGGAGATCCCCAGGTGCTGCGCGACGGCGGCCACGGACGAGTGCACGGGGTCGACGGTCCACGGTCCGGGCAGCGGCAGCTCGGCGCCACCGGCGCGGCCGAGGACGACCTGGCCGACGTCGGCACGCCCGCTCGCGGTGACCAGGGCGGTGGCGGCGGCGGGCGCGTACCCGACGGCGGTGACGATGACGGTGTACGGCCCGGCGGCCAGCTCCGTGGCGTCCCGCACCACGCCGTCCCCGTCGGCGTCGGCGCGCAGCACCTGCGTCCCCGTCATGTCGGTCACCGTCACGACGGCGTGCGGCACGGCCCACCCGTCCCTGGTCCGGATCCGCGCACTAAGTCCCACGTTTCAAGCTCCTTGCAGAGGTCCGAAAAGCAATCGGCCCCCGGCGGTGGCGACCGGCCGTCCCCAACCGTCGCGTCGCCACCGTCCCGGGGGCCCTACGCACCGCCCGGGGCCGCGTCCGCTCAAAGCGCGGCCCTGGGCGGAGTCAATCACTCGCCCGGGTGGGCGAGTTCGATGTCGTGCCCTTCGACGACGCCGCCGTCGCCGCCGACCGTCAGGCCGGTGGCCACGGGCGGGTAGCCGGTCGCGATGACCGTGTACTCGCCGCCGTCCAGGTCGGTGAAGGCGTACTCGCCGTCCGTCCCGGTGGTGGCGGTGGCCACGACGTTCCCGGCCGCGTCGACGAGCGTGACGCGGGCGCCGTTCAGCGGCCCGCCCGCGGCCCGCACGGTGCCGAGCACCCGCGCGCCGGACCGCAGTTCGACCTCGACGCGGGTGACGCCGACGGCGGACACCTCGACGGGCAGGGCCACAGGGCGGTGCCCCGCCGCGTTCACGGCGACGGTCACGGGCCCGGGGACCAGCTCGGCGAAGGCGAAGTCGCCCTGCTCGCCGGAGGTCCCGGTGGCGAGCACGTCCCCGCGCACATCGGTCACGACGACCATGGCACCGGCCACGGGCTCCTTGGCGTCGGCGGTCCGCACGACCCCGCCGAGCCCGCTGGTGCCGCTCAGGAGCAGGTCGTACGCGAGCGGCTCGGCGCCGACCACGACGGTCGATGCCTGCGGCTGGAACCCGTCGGCGGAGGCGATCAGGACGTACGAACCGGCGCCGGGGGCGTCCACGGCGTACGAGCCGTCGTCCTGGGCGACCGCGCGCCCCAACTGCCGCCCGCCGAGGGAGATCAGCGTGACCGCGGCCCGGGGCACGGGCGCGCTCTCGGCGCCGCGCACGAAGCCGCGTACCGGCACGCCCCCGCCGGTGTCCTGCGCGGGCGCCGCGCCGGAGCCCGCGACGGACGCCGTGGCGGCGAGCCGCTGCGTGCCCTCGGGTCCTGCCTCGGTGTGCGCGGCGACGGAGGCGAGCACGGGCTCGGCGTCGGCGGCCGGTGCGGCCTCGGCGGGTACGGGCGCTGCGGGCGAGGCGGGCGCGGAGGTGTCGCCGGACTCGGCGGCCTGCGCGAGCGCTCCGGCCGTGCGCAGCGGCACCTCCTTGATGAAGAGGGTGACCACGAACGCGAGGAACGCGATGGGCGCGGCGATCAGGAACACGTCCGCGATGCCGTGGCCGTAGGCGCTCTCCATCACGGTCCGGAACGGCGCGGGCAGCGCGTCCAGGTCCGGGATGCCGCCCCCGCCGGTGCCGCCGTGGCCGAGGGCCGCGCCCTGCGGGCCGAGGTCGGCGAGGCCGTCCTTCACGTAGTCGGTGATGCGCGTCGACATCACGGCGCCGAGCGCCGAGACGCCCATGGCGCCGCCGAGGGACCGGAAGAAGGTGACGACGGAGCTGGCGGCGCCGATGTCCTCGGGCGCGACCTGGTTCTGCGTGCACAGCACCAGGTTCTGCATCATCATGCCGATGCCGAGGCCCATCAGCGCCATGTAGCAGGCGATGTGCCAGTACGCGGTGTCGTACCGCATGGTGCCGAGGAGACCGAGGCCCGCGGTCAGCAGTACACCGCCGCTGACCAGCCAGGCCTTCCACTTGCCCGTCTTGGTGATGAGCTGCCCGGAGACGGTGGACGACACGAACAGGCCCGCGATCATCGGGATCGTCATGACGCCGGACATCGTGGGCGACTTGCCGCGCGCCAGCTGGAAGTACTGGCTGAAGAAGACGGTGCCCGCGAACATCGCGACGCCGACGAACAGCGAGGCGACCGAGGCGAGGGCGATGGTGCGGTTGCGGAACAGCCGCAGCGGGATGATCGGCTCGCTGGCCCTGGACTCCACGAGCAGGAACAGCAGGCCGAGGACGATCGAGCCGCCGACCATCGCGTACGACTGCCACGACAGCCAGTCGTACTTCTTGCCGGAGCCGGAGCCCGCGAAGGTCACCCAGACCAGGAGCAGCGAGACGGCGGCGGTGATGAAGAAGGCGCCGGCCCAGTCGACCTTCACCTCGCGCTTCACGACGGGCAGCTTCAGGGTCTTCTGGAGCACGATCAGGGCGATGATCGCGAAGGGCACGCCGACGTAGAAGCACCAGCGCCAGCCGAGCCAGGAGGTGTCGGTGATGACGCCGCCGAGCAGCGGGCCGCCGACGGTGGCGACGGCGAAGGTCGCGCCGAGGTAGCCGGAGTAACGGCCGCGCTCGCGCGGGGAGATCATCGCGGCCATGACGATCTGGGCGAGCGCCGAGAGGCCGCCGACGCCGATGCCCTGCACCACGCGGCAGGCGATCAGCATCCCGGCGTTCTGCGAGAGACCGGCGACGACCGAGCCGAGGACATAGATGACCAGGGCTATCTGGACGAGCGCCTTCTTGCTGAAGAGGTCGGACAGCTTGCCCCACAGCGGGGTGCTCGCCGTCATCGAGAGCAGTGCGGCGGTGACGACCCAGGTGTACGCGGACTGGCCGCCGCCGAGGTCGCCGATGATCTCGGGCAGGGCGTTGGAGACGATCGTCGACGACAGGATCGCGACGAACATGCCGAGCAGGAGGCCGGACAGCGCCTCCATGATCTGCCGGTGCGTCATCGGGGCGCCGCTGCCCGGGTGCCCGTGCGCTCCGTGCTTGGCATGGCTGCCCCGCACACCGGACGGTGTGGATGTTGCCATGGGTTCCTTTTCCTGATTCTTACGCGGGTGTACGGGTGGTCTCGGTGGGTTCATCGGGCGCGTGCGGTGCTCCGGGGAGCCGGGCCGAAGCCGCGCGGCAGTCCCCGAATCCCGCACGCAGGCGCCCGAGCAGCGAGCTGAGCCGGCCGACGTCGGCGTCGGACCAGTCGTGCAGGTAGTGGGCGAGGGTCGCGATGGACAGCTCGGACAGCTCCTCGAACTTGGCCTCGCCCGCGGGCGTCAGCCGCAGGATGCGCGAGCGCTTGTCCGCGGGGTCCGGGGCCCGGTCGATCCAGCCGCGCTCCGCGACGTGCGCGACATGACGGCTGGTCACCGACATGTCGACGGCAAGGAGTTCCGCGAGGCGGCTCATCCGCATCTCGCCGTGGCGCTGGAGCAGGGTGAGCACGGCGGCGGAGCCGCTCGGGCAGTCGGCGGGCAGACCGCGGCCGAGGCCGCGCTTCACGGCGCCGATGGCGCTGAGCTGGCGGGCCAGCTCCGCGTACTCACGCTGTGCGGCCATGGCGTCCACCCTCACTTTTCGTTGCTTAGGGCAACCATAGAAGCAGTTGGTTGCCGCAGGCAAACTAAAACCGGACCAACGGGCTAAAGGGCTGGCAAAGGTCTCGGACCACGGAGGTAAAGCCGCCGGTCAGCGAGGGTTGGGCCGGGCGGCGGGGATTCGCTAGGGTCCTGCCCCATGGCACACAACCCCCATGCACCGCAGGGCGCCCCGGGCCCCGAGGGCCAGCACGGTCAGCACGACCCGGCGGGCTCCACTCAGATGTTCCGCGCCTTCGTCGACGAGCCGCCGCAGGGCAGCCGTGCGCAGCGGCAGGCGGCGGCCCCGGCGGGCCCGCGCATCGGCCTCATCGTGGGCGTGGTCGCGGCGATCGTGATCGTGGCCGCGGTGGCCTGGCTGGCGCTGAAGTAACGCTCCGGCGCGCGCCCGTACGCGGGTGCGCGCGCCAAGGGGCGCGTCCCCGGTCCCCTCGGGGGCTACTTCCACTCCACGTCGACCACGCGCGTCTCGACCCGCATGCCGAGCGGAACGCGCCACCAGTCGACACAAACAGGCCAAGTCTTCTTCACGGTTCTCCCGGCCTCGATGGGCGCCGGGAGCTTCCGCGTGGACTCGATCGTCCCCCAGTCCACGCCGAGGGCGCCGATGATGTGCGTACCGAACGTCACGCTGCCCGAACGCGCCGCGGAACCCCCGGTGTTGCGGAAGCTGACGGTCACGTCCTCGCACCACCGCTTGTCCCCGGCGGCGCGCCGGGGCTCGCCGACCTTGAGGATGGCGGGGGTGGGGGGTTTCGGCTTCGGGTCCGGGTTCGGCTTGGGGTCCGGGTCCGGGTTCGGTCCGGGCTTGGGGGGAGTGCCGGGGCCGGGGGTGGTATCGCTCGGGGGGCCGGGGCGGGTGCCGTCGTCGTCTGCGCCGCCGCCCTCGCCGTGACCGGTCGACGAGTCGCCCTGGGCGCCCGGGGAGCCTGAACCGGCGCTGCCGCCCGGCGACTTCCCGTCCGGGGCCGTCCCGCCCCTGGCCCCGGCGCCGGGCGAACCCTCACCCGGCGAACGGCCGTCGTCACCCCCGGCCCGCCCGGTTCCGTCCACCCCGGAGCCCTTCCTCGGCGGCCCCTCGGACGGGCTCCCTGACGGCTTCCCGTCCAGCGGCACGAACTCCACGTCCCCGCCGGGCCCCACGGCCTTCCCGGACCCCTTCTCCGGCCCGCCCCCGGCCGCACCGGTGGCCACGAAGCCGTCCCGCCCGTCACCGCCGCACGCCACGACAAGGCCGCCCAGACCCAGTACGACCGCCGAGGCGCCCGCTATCGCGCCCCGGCGGCCACGTCCGCCACTCCACGCACCACGAAGCATCGCGCCAGTGTGGCTGACGCTCCGTCAATGAGGAACCCTGTCAACAGGAATGGGCCGAACGGCGACGGCACACCGGCGGGGCGCGGTCGGATCAGTCCGCGATGAGCCCTTCCCGCAGCTGTGACAGCGTTCGCGTCAGCAGGCGCGAGACGTGCATCTGCGAGATGCCGACCTCCTCGCCGATCTGGGACTGCGTCATGTTCGCGAAGAAGCGCAGCATGATGATGCGGCGCTCGCGCGGCGGCAGCTTGGCGAGGAGCGGCTTCAGGGACTCGCGGTACTCGACGCCCTCCAGGGCCGTGTCCTCGTAGCCGAGGCGGTCCGCGAGGGAGCCCTCGCCGCCGTCGTCCTCGGGGGCGGGGGAGTCGAGGGAGGAGGCGGTGTACGCGTTGCCGACGGCGAGGCCGTCGACCACGTCCTCCTCGGACACGCCGAGCACGGCGGCCAGTTCGGGCACCGTGGGCGAGCGGTCGAGGCGCTGGGCGAGCTCGTCGCTGGCCTTCGTGAGGGCCAGGCGCAGCTCCTGGAGCCGGCGCGGGACGCGCACGGACCAGCTGGTGTCCCGGAAGAAGCGCTTGATCTCGCCGACGACGGTCGGCATCGCGAACGTCGGGAACTCCACGCCACGTTCGCAGTCGAACCGGTCGATCGCCTTGATCAGGCCGATGGTGCCGACCTGGACGATGTCCTCCATCGGTTCGTTGCGGCTGCGGAAGCGCGCCGCGGCGTACCGCACCAGGGGGAGGTTGAGCTCGATCAGGGTGTCTCTGACGTAGGCACGCTCGGGGCTGTCCTGGTCGAGTGCGGCGAGCCGCAGGAAGAGGGAGCGGGACAGGGTGCGGGTGTCGATGGCTCCCGGGGCCGGGGATACGGCCTCGGAACCCTTGAGCGCGTCGGGCGCTGATTCGCTCGCACTGTCTTCGAGCGTGAGCGTGAGCACCTTCGAGCTGCCCTGGTCTGCGGACATGCCACCCCCTTGAGGTCGCGGACGGTCGCGGCCGGCGCCCCGTCGAAGGAACGCAGCCTCCACCTGAATACCGGCGGCAGGGCCCCGGCAAACGCGGTTCCAGCAGAATGTCACATGTCGGCAACACGCTGTAGTGACTTGTCGACAAGTGAGGGTGACGTCCGTGCAGGAAAGAGGGGGTCTGAGACTTTTTCGGCCCCGACTCCGTCGGTAACGGCCGAAAGGCTGTTCCACCCGATACGGTTACGCCTCGATCCGATTTGCGGACCGAAGCCGCGCGAAGCTTCTGGCCAGCAGTCTCGACACATGCATCTGGGAAACGCCCAATTCGGCGCTGATCTGGGACTGCGTCAGATTGCTGTAGTAGCGAAGCAGCAGGATCCGCTGTTCCCGCTCGGGCAGTTGGACCAGCAGGTGCCGGACCAGGTCGCGGTGCTCGACGCCGTCCAGGGCCGGGTCCTCGTACCCGAGCCGGTCCAGGAGCCCGGGCAGCCCGTCGCCCTCCTGCGCGGCCTCCAGGGACGTCGCGTGGTACGAACGCCCGGCCTCGATGCAGGAGAGCACCTCCTCCTCGGTGATCCGCAGGCGCTCGGCGATCTCGGCGGTGGTGGGGGAGCGCCCGAAGGACGTGGTCAGGTCCTCCGTCGCCCCGGTGACCTGCACCCACAGCTCGTGCAGCCGCCGCGGTACGTGGACGGTGCGCACGTTGTCGCGGAAGTACCGCTTGATCTCGCCGACGACCGTGGGCATGGCGAAGGTCGGGAACTGCACGCCCCGGTCGGGGTCGAAGCGGTCGATGGCGTTGATGAGGCCGATGGTGCCGACCTGGACGACGTCCTCCATCGGCTCGTTGCGGCTGCGGAAGCGGGCGGCGGCGTAGCGCACCAGGGGCAGGTTGGCCTCGATGAGCGCGCCGCGCACCCTGCCGTGCTCGACGGTGCCCGGCTCAAGGTCCTTGAGCTGGGCGAAGAGCACCTGGGTGAGGGCGCGGGTGTCGGCGCCCCTGCTGCTCGGCGCCTTCGCGGGCGGCGGCCCGGCGGGCGGCTCCTCGGCGGCCTGCGCGGGCGGGGCTTCGGGAGCCCGTGCGTGCGGTGGGTCGGTGGCCCGGGCGGGCGGGGTCTCGGGCGCCTGTGCGGGCGGTGCTTCGGGCGCAGAACTGGCCGGCACGGTCAACGCCACCCCTTCTCCGGCGAGTCCGGCCGAGCTCGGTCAAGCTCGGTCGACCTCGGTCAACTCATCCGTCAAAAGCGGTCATAGCATCACAAGACATGTGCACTGTGTGCAAGCACCTGATAACTCCGTGTTGAGGGGCAAGTTGGGGCAGAAGACGCGAAACGGCCCCGCACCGTTCCCGGTGCGGGGCCGTGGAAAACGCGGCGGCGGCCTCAGAACTCGTAGTCGGCGATCACCCACGTGGCGAACTCGCGCCACAGTCCGACGCCCGCCTGGTGCGCGGGGTGCTCCAGGTAGCGGGTGAGCGCATCGGTGTCGTCGACGGCCGAGTTGATGGCGTAGTCGTACGCGATGGGGCGCTCGGAGATGTTCCAGGCGCACTCCCAGAAGCGCAGCTCGGGAATGATCCCGCCGAGCTCCTCGAAGGCCTTGACGCCCGCGACGACGCGGGGGTCGTCGCGCTCGACGCCGTCGTTGAGCTTGAAGAGGACCAGATGGCGGATCACGGGCGCGCTCCCTCAGTCGTCCTTGCCGCCGTTGGCGACCCAGGTCATGAAGTCGCCGATGGCCTTGGCGGCGTTCGAAATGCCCTCGAACCCTACCTGGACGTAGTCCGCGGCCTTGGCCGGGTCGGTGATGATCACGTACAGGACGAACACCACGAGGACGAAAAGAATGATCTTTTTCGGGTCCTTCACGCTGTGGCCTCCCCTTGCCCGTTCATCCCCGCACCCCCGCGTGCCGTGTTCCGCGCCGTGTTCCGCTTGTGCCGGGCGAGTCTAACGTGGCGCGAACTCACCAGGTTTTTAAGGACCAATGACCCGGCGGCAGAGGCCCTTCGCCTGCCCGTTTCCGGTTGCGGGCGGCGCAGGATGGTGGCGAGCCCGGCGGATCTGGCAGGAATCCAAGGGCCCGGGACCGGTCTCCACTGCGGGGTCCGCGCCGTCCTCTTCCCCCGGTGGCGGCGTTGACCGGCGAGTTCGGTCCTCATCGGGGGAGGTGGCTTGTCCCCCCGATGCCGCCTCCCCCGTCCTATCGGAAGAACGCCCCGGCGCCATGACGGCGCCGGGGTTTTTCCGTGTCTGTTCGGTGTTCTCCGAGTTCTCCGGTGGCGCCCTGCCCTTCTCCGCCGACGGCCCCGCGAAATGGCGAAGCACTCGTGATCAATACCCCCGGTACGTATGCTTGTCCGTATTACGGGGGGTGATGCATCCCATGCAGATGGTCATTCACGTACGACTGTCCGTCGCCGCCGACGAACTGCCCAGGTTTCTCGTTCCCGCGGCGGAACCGACGCTGCGCGCCCTTTTCGAACGGCTGGGCGGAACGCTCCAGTCCTTGAGCCTGCACCCGCCCGACGGCGTCGAGCTGTACTTCACGCTGCCCGCCGAGCCCCAGCCGACCGCCGACTCCATCGAACAGGTCATGCGGCTCCTGCGCGGCGCCTTCGGCCTGCGCCCCGGCCCCCACCAGATCGTCCCCCCGGCCCGTACGGGCGCCACCGGCACCCGCCGCCTCCAGTTCGGCGGCACCCGCGGACGCGGGCGGGTGTGCGCCGAGTGCGGCGGGGCCGACGAGCGGCACGAGCGGGGGTGCCCGCGTTCCCGGAGCTGAGGGGAGGGGGGCGCGTGGTCGGCGGGGCGGGGGTGGTCCGCCGGGCGGGCGCGGAGGTGGCCCCTCGGGCGCGGGCGGAGGTGGTCCACGGCGCCGTGGTGGTGCGCGGGCCCCGCGTGGAGCCGGTGCGCCGCGCCGGGTGGTGCGGCGGGCGGTACGGGCGCCGCGGCGGCTCCCGCGCGACACCTGGCAGCCGCCGCTCCCCCTCGGGTACGCCGCCAGCATCCAGGGCCTCGGCGGCTTCGCGGCCCCGCTGCTCGCGGGAGCGAGCTTCACCATGGCCGCGCTGCTCCTGCCGACGCTCGCCGCGGCCCAGCCCCGCTTCGCCCGCTGGCCGGACGCGGCGGTGTCCCTGTTCATCGCCTCCGGCCTCGCGCAGATCGGCGCCGTCCAGGCCGCCGTCTGGGCCCGCCGCTACGACACCCTGCCCGAGGAGTTGGCCCAGTGGTGGCCCGGCGAGATGCGCGACGGGCGGCCGACCCGCTGGCTGCGCAACGTCCAGCGCGGCCACGCCACCCTCAGCCTGCGCTGGGCCGACCGCACCCGCGGCTTCTACCACGCCGGAATCGTCCTCCTCCTGAGCGGCACCCTCGTCGTCGGTGTACCCCCGGGGCGGGTGCCCGGCCCCCGCTGGACCCTCATCGGCACGGCCGCCGTCGGCCTCGTCGGCGAACTGGCCTGGCTCGTCCACGCGGCCTTCTTCGACCCCGCCCGCCGCCGCGCGGCCCACGGCCATGCGGCGGCCGGGGTGGCGGGCCTCGTCGCGGCGTCGGCGTCGCTGCCGTCCGTCGGGGGGACGGGGCGGGCGGTGGCGGGGGCGGTGCTGGCCGGGGCGGCGGCGGGTCATGCCGTGGTGACGGCACGGGCG
Organism: Streptomyces alboflavus; assembly: GCF_000716675.1. GTDB lineage: Bacteria > Actinomycetota > Actinomycetes > Streptomycetales > Streptomycetaceae > Streptomyces > Streptomyces alboflavus. The sequence goes on along the minus strand of NZ_JNXT01000007.1, from coordinate 572 downwards.
GTGCGGGAGGTGTGGGCGGGGTGTGTGGTGCGGGGGAGGGGGTTGGGCGCGCTGCTGAGGCGTGTGGTGCGGGGTGGGGCGTCGGGCGCGCCGGTGAGGCGTGTGGTGCGGGGTACGGGGTCGGGCGCGTCGCTGAGGCGTGTGGTGCGGGGTACGAGGTCGGGCGCACCGCCGAGGCGTGCGGTCAGGGGGACGACGTCGGGCGCGTCGCCGAGCGTGTGGCCGACGGTGGCCTTCGCGACGGGCGCCGCCGTGCTCGCGGCCGGGGCGGGGCTGCTCCTCACGACGGACTCGACACCGGCCCGGGCGGCGGTGGCGACGAGCGCGGCGCTGGTCGCGGGGGCCCATCTGGCGCGGTTCGTCAGGCTGGTGCTGGCGGAGCGGGCGGAGGACGGGGAGCAGTGAGGGGCGACGGGTCTGCTCCGGATGGGGCGGGGCGGGCTCTGCGGACGGCCCCGCCCCGCTCACCGTGCGGACGGCCCCGCCCCCTCACCGTGCGGACCGGTCCACCTCAGCCGCCCCCCGCCCATGCCGCTCCCGATGCCCCCGCACCCCCCCTTCCCCTCGTCCCC
>NZ_JNXT01000006.1 GCF_000716675.1 Streptomyces alboflavus | reverse complement strand
GGGCCGGGCGGGACGGGGCCGGGCGGGACGGGGCCGGGCGGGACGGCGGCTATCCGGCGTGGAAGCCGTGCCGCCAGGCGTTCCACTCCCGCACCCGCGCCTCGCCCTGGCGGTTGGCGATGACGGTGGCCACCTCGCCGAGGCGCCGCTCGTCGAGGCGGGCCACGACGGGCGCGAGGATCTCGCGGAGGAGTTCCTGGGCGACCTGCCGCCAGTCGAGGCTGGTGCCGGGGCGCCGGGTGGGCCGCCACAGGTAGTAGTAGGCGCTGATGTCCTCCGGTTGCAGCGGAAGGTCCCGGTCGAGCTGGTCGCGTCTGCGTTCGTCGAGCATCAACTGCCGGTACGGATCGAGGAGTTCGGGCCCGGAGGAGATCAGGTAGTCGAACACGGGCGGGCGGGCGAGCTGCGGCGCCTCGGCGCGGACGAGGGAGAGGGCGACGAGGTCGCCGACGCCCCGGCGCACGGTGACGGCCAGCGGGGCCGCGTCGACGTGCAGCGCCTGCAGCCGGTGGACGCTCTGCGGCAGGGCGCGTCTGCGGTCGGCCAGGTCCTGGGCGAGGACGAGGAGGTGGGCGGTGGCGCGCTGGCGGCGGTTCAGGCCGCGCTCGTGGAGCAGGTCACGGGCGAACGCGACGGTCTCCTGGTCGACCCGGTCGGGTGCCGTGACGACGCCCGTGATGTGCCTGCCGAGGCCCGCCTGGACGAGCAGCGGCACGGTGCAGGTGCGGGCGAGCCAGGGGAGGTCGGCGGGCGCCGGTTCGGTGCCGCGCCAGACGAGCCGCCACATCTGCCGCAGTGTCGCCGCGTCGCCCACCCGTCGCCCCGGCAGGATCTCGGCGAGCCTGCCGAACAGGTCGACGCCGCGCAGCCCTGCGCCGGGACCGCCCCACTGGGCGGCGGCCGCGGCCAGGCGCAACGGCTGCGGCGAGTGGTCGTCGAGGTTGCGGCGCAGCCAGTCGCCCTGCGGCGAGGCGGCGAGGTCCCGCAGCAGGTCGAGCCGCCCGATGCCGCCGTCGGAGCCGAGCAGCTTGAGGACACGCCGGGTCAGCGGGGCGTAGTCGACGGCGTCGAGGACGTGCGCGGCCTGCTCGCGGTCGGTGCCGTCGGAGGCGCGCAGGGCGCGGGCGAGCCGCTTCATCGCCGCGTCGATGCCGCGCCCGCCGTCGGCGGCGACGGCGAGCGCGAGCCGCAGCGGTTCCACCCAGGCCTCCGGGGGCTCCCGCAGCGCCCGCCACAGCGCCTCGTCGGCGTCCCCGCCGTACTCGGCCCGCAGCGCCCGCTCGGCGTGCTCACCGAGCGGCAACTCGGCGCAGACGTCGGCCAGTTCGAGGGGAAGATCGCGCGGGCCGACGCCGCCGAGACGGCGCCGGGCCAGGGCGAGCGCGAGGGGCGCGGCGGCGTCCGGGTCGTGGGCGTGGAGTTCCCGGCAGAGGGCGGTGAGGTGGGCGGGGCCGACGGGAGGGGGTGCCTGGTCGGCGGTGGGGGTGCCCGGGTCGGGTGCGGCGTCGGCGGTGCCGCCCGTGGGCGCGCCTTCGTCGGTACGGCCTTCCGGGGAGCCCTCGCCGGTACGACCCGCCGCAGTGCCCCCGCCGGTACGCCCCGCGGCCGGACCCCCGCCGCTGACGCGTACCGCCGCCACCAGCGCGGTCACCGCGTCCCTCCGGGCGTCGCCGGTCAGCTCGGCGAGGTCGCCCCCTGACAACAGGCCCGCGCGGAGCAGGACGGGGACGAGCCGGGTCGGCGAGAAGGCCTCGGAGTCGAGGGCGGAGTCGGGGCCGGAGTCGGGGCCGGAGTCGGGGCCGGAGTCGGGGATGGAGTCGGCGGAGTCGGCCGTGCCGTCGCGGGTGTCGGAGGCAGCGCCCTTGTCGGCGGCGACGGTGGCTGTGGCGGCCGTGGCCCGGGGCAGCGGTACGCCCGCGATCCACAGGCGGGCCGTCCAGGTCGCCCAGATGTCGGTGGCGGGCGGGCTGCCGGGGCCGTCGAGGCCGTCGTGGACGCGGTAGAGGTGGTCGAGCGTGGCGCTGTCGAAGCGGTCGAAGTCGGCGTCGGGGCCGATGCCGACGATGTGCTGCGGGGCCCGGCCGGGGTCGGCGGCCCGGGTGGTGAACGTCAGCGAGGGAACGTACGCGGGCGGCAGCGAGGCGCAGGCGAGGGCGATCCAGCGGGCGACGGTGTCCGGGCTCTCCTCGGCCATGACGAGCTGGCGCCCGGCCGGGTCGTCGAAGAGGCGGCGTACGTCGGCGAGAAAGGGGGCGACGCGGGGCTCGTGGGCGCGGGCGAAGCGGGACAGCTCGGCGGTGCCGAACGGGCCTCCGGGAACGGGGAGTTCACCGGTGCCGGAGTCGAGGGCGGAGCCGGAACCGGGTCCGGAGCCGGAACCGGGTCCGGAGCCGGAACCGGGTTCGGAGCCGGAGTTGAAATCGGGGTCGGGGTCGACGTCCCCGCCTGTACCGGTACCGGTACCGGCGTCCGCGTCCGTGACGCTGCCCAGAGCCCCCGCCCCGGCCGCGAGCAGCGTCACCGGCCACTCCTCCGCGAAGCGGGCCGCGTCGGCACCGGTGAGGTGGATGGCCCGCACCCCGCGTCCGGCACCGCCGGTGCGGCACAGCAGGCTGGCGCCGTCGGGCAGCCGGCTGAAGCTGAACCGCGCCTCGCGCCCGAGCCCGTCCGCGCCCCGCCCGCGCCCGGCGCCGACGGCGAGCGCCACCCACTCGGCGACCTCCGCGTCGTCCGCCCACGAACCGGTCTCCCCACCGGACTCGGAGCCGGACGCCTGTGCGGGCACCGCCCCCGAGGCACCCCCGGAGTCCGGCGCCGACGCCGACGCCCGCGCACGCGTCGAGCCCCCCTCCGGCACGGTGGCAGCGGCCTCGGGACCGGGTGGGACAGGGACCGGAACCAGTCGGACGGCGCCGGTGACCGGCTCCTCGTCGAGCCGGTAGTTGAGGTGGCGGATGGCCATGCCACATTGTGACCATCAGCGCGCACCGCCCGCAGGAAGTCAGCCAACTTCCCATGCCCACCCCGAGTTTCACCCCGCCGCTCCAGGCACCCGGGGCACGACGGCACTCTTGCGCGGCCCGCCGGTCCCGGCCATGGTGACCGTCGTGACCGCCTTCATACTTCCTCATCAGCTGGTCGGCGAAGGACCCCACAAGGTGCTCGCCGTGCACGGCTGGTTCGCGGACCGCTCCGCGTACGCGCCGCTGGTCGCCGACCTCGACACCGACACCTTCCAGTACGCCCTGGTGGACCTGCGGGGGTACGGCGAGGCCAAGGACGTCGTCGGCTCGTACACCACCGCCGAGGGGGCCGCCGACCTCGTCGACCTGGCCGACCGGCTCGGGTGGGAGCGGTTCTCGGTGGTCGGGCACTCGATGGGCGGAAGCGTGGCGCAGCGCGTGGTGGCGCTCACGCCGCACCGGGTGCGGCGGATCGTGGGGATCTCGCCGGTGCCCGCTTCGGGCCTGCCGCTGCCGCCCGAGCAGGGCGAGTTGTTCGCGTCGGCCGCGCACCGGCCGGAGAACCGCCGCGCGATCATCGACGTGACGACGGGCGGGGTCCGTCCGGACGCCTGGCTCGGCCGCATGGTCGCCCGGTCCCTCGCGTGCAGCGACGCCAAGGCGTTCCGTGCCTGGCTCGACTCCTGGACGGGCGACGACTTCCACGCGCGCCTCGACAACTGCCAGGTGCCCGCGCTCGCCGTGACCGGCGCACTGGACCCGGCCCTGTCGGCGGACCTGATGCGGCAGACCTGGCTGACCTGGTTCGCGCGCGGCGAGTTGGTGGACCTGCCGGGCGCAGGGCACTACGCGATGGACGAGGCGCCGCTCGACCTGATCCGCGCGGTGGAGGACTTCCTGCGGGCCGACGACGGCACGACGGGGGCCGCGCCCGGCGCCGCCGGCGCATGACCCCACCCCCCGGGCCCGCCGCCGCGCTCCCCGACGTCTTCGACCCGCGTCTGTACGCCGACGGCGTGCCGTACGACCGCTACCGCGTCCTGCGCGACCACCACCCCGTCGCCCGGCAGGAGGAACCGGCCGTGCTCGGCTGGCCCGCCGGGCCCGGGTTCTGGGCGGTGACGCGGCACGCGGACGTGACGGCGGTCCTCAAGGACACGACGACGTACTCCTCGTACCTCGGCGCCACCCAGATCCGCGACCCGGACCCGGACGACCTGCCGTTCATCCGGCGCATGATGCTCAATCAGGACCCGTCCCCGAGCTCTCAGCTCCGTTCGAGCGGGGGCGAGCCCATCGGGCACGGCCGGTTGCGCACGCTGGTGAGCCGCGCGTTCACTCCGCGCCGCATCGCCCGCTTCGAGGAGCGGGCGCGGGAGCGGGCCCGGACGCTCCTCGCGCGGGCGGTGTCCGTGGCCCGCGCCGGGGACGGCTGCTGCGACCTCGTGCCCGCGGTCACCGACGACTACGCGCTCCTGAACCTCGCGGATCTGCTCGGCGTGCCGGAGAGCGACCGGGGCCTTCTGCTCCACTGGACGCAGCGCGTCATCGGCTACCAGGACCCGGACGAGGCGGGCGAGCCGGTGCTCGGGCCCGACGGGCGGCCGGTGAATCCGCGGTCACCGGCGATGCTGGCGGACATGTTCGCGTACGCCGGTGAACTCGCCGCGCACAAGCGGCGCCACCCCGAGGACGACGTCCTCACGGCGCTCGCCACCACGCCCGAACTGGCCGCGGGCGAGCTGGAGATGTTCTTCTTCCTGCTCACCGTCGCGGGCAACGACACGGTGCGGGGCGCCGCGCCCGGCGGGGTGCTCGCCCTCGTCGAGCACCCGGACCAGCTGGGCGCGCTGCGGTCGGGGGCGGCGCCGGTGCCCGGCGCGGTGGAGGAGCTGCTGCGCTGGCATCCGCCGGTGCTCAGCTTCCGGCGGACGGCGTCCCGCGACACGCGGCTCGCCGGGCAGCCGATCCGGCGCGGCGACAAGGTCGTCGTCTTCCACGCCGCGGCCAACCGCGACGAGCGGGTGTTCACCGACCCCGACCGCCTCGACCTGCGGCGCGCTCCGAACCCGCACGTGTCGTTTGGCGGCGGCCCGCACGTCTGCCTGGGCGCGCACTTCGCACGGATGCAACTCGCGGTCTTCTACGAGGAGTTCCTCGCCGCCGTGCCGCGGCCGCGCCTCGCCGGGTCGCCGGTCCGCCTGGTCTCGCACTTCATCAACAGCCTCAAGTCGCTGCCCCTGCGGATGGTGGACTGAAGGGGCCGACGACCGCGTCGGATACCGTTCGGGAAAGATCATCCCAGCACGGAAGCGAGCATCCGGCCATGTACGCGGCAGCCGAAGACGACTACCACGACGACGTGTTCCCGGTCGTCCCGGCGCCGCAGGACGGCACCCGCTGGCAGGCGCCCGCCGATCTGGAGGAGCACCTGTACGAGCTGATCGAGGCCGACGACGGCTACGGCTATCTGCGGGCGCTCGCCGTCGAGGGCCTGTACCGCCCGGTGCTGCTCACCGACCTCGCGGCGGCGCCGGACGCCCCGCCCCTGTTCAGCGTGGAGGTCCCCGACGGCCGCAGGGTGGCGCAGGTGTACACGGCGGGGCTGCTGCCGCGCCCGCACCCCGACGTCGTGTACGAGTACGTCACGCTCGGCACCCTCGCGCGGCAGTGGCCCGAGGACATCGACGTCATGGTCGTCAACACCCAGACGCCCTGCGAGCAGTACTACCTGACCACGGACGAGGAGCGGCAGGTCTGGGCCGACCTGCACGACGAGCACCACCGGCCGGGGCGGATCGACGACCGCGTGGACACCCGCCGCACCGGCGCGCCGGAAGGACCCGTCCTGCACGGCCTGGCCTGCGGCGCCCACCTGTGCTTCGCCAACGGCGCGCCCTGGAACACCCTCGACTGGCACGGCGCCGGCTACACCAACGAGGTGGCGCGCCTGGAGGAGTGGTGGGGCGTGCGGGACCGCGAGGAGTGGCACGGCGTCCAGGAACGCCTCCTGGACCGTGAAGTCAGCCCCTGGTACTGGGACTTCGTCCTCGGCGCCCGCACCGCCGTGCTCGCCGAGCAGGGGTCGCCGGTGGACGCGGAGCTGTGGCGCCGCTGCGTCGAGGTGACCCTGCGCAACCGCGTCGTCGAGACCGGCGGGCCCGACGTCCCGCACCGGCCCGGCGACGACCCGGAGCTCGACCAGTTCGTCGACGCGATGCGGGCCCTCGTCGGCAAGGTCCTTCGCTACGAGGCCCGCTTCCGCGCCGACGGTCTGCTTCCGCCGGACGGCCATGTCGCCACCGTCGCCGCCTGGGACCTGGGCCGCGCCTCCAAGATGGCCCGCTGGGGCCGCGGCGCCCGGTACGCCACCCACACGGAGCTCGTCGCCGCCCTCGAACGCGTCTCCCACGAGGCCCGCGCGGCGTACGCCTCCTGGCCGGAGTTCTCCGCGGGGTACGTCCTCGGCCGCTGCCTCCACTTCGACGAGGAGGAGTACGGCACGTGGTACACGTCCGTACTGCGCGCCCACCGCACCCTCACGGCGGACCCGGACAGCCCCTGGCAACGGGTCCCTTTCCTGTGACGCCCTGTCCCGCCGCTACCGCGGCGGCTATTCCCCGCCCGCACCACCCGTTTCCAGTTGTCCGCAGGGTGAACGTCTCCAGCGGGGGTCCCCCACCATCGGCGACTGCGGGCCGTGGACGGCCTCCCGCCGCTGCCGCGGCGGATATCTCCCACCCGCTCGGGCCACCGCAGGCGCACCCGGACCCGCTGGACGGGCCCCGCCACGGCCGTGGTCGCCACGTGCGCCACACCGTGGCCAGGTGAACGCGGAAGCGGAGCGCGCCGTTCGAGAAAATCTCACGGCGCACCACCGCACTCCCGCAACACGCCCCTCACAACTGCCGTGCTCCCTCACGGAGTCACCCGCGCAACGGCCGCCCCACCAAGGTCCCCGGCGGCACGTCCACGTCCTTCGCCCGGTCCCCCGGCGGAAGCTGGTCGGCGTACCCGGCCTCGTCCCACACCAGCCGCTTGAACTGCTCCGGTGTCAGCAGGCCCTGCCACGGCTCGCCTTGGGGGCAGAACACGGACTCGCAGCCGCGGCAGTAGTGCGCGGGGTCCCAGAGCATGGCGGCGCGCGGCGCTCCGGCCCGCTCGGCGGCCTTCTCGCGGCCGTCGCCGCGCACCACGGCGAGCGTGCCGATGAACAGGAGCACGGCGAGGGCGATCCCGCCCCAGACGTACAGCGGCTTCTCCGGGTCGGTGCCCATCCACGCCCAGGCGAGGGAGAGGGCGACGAGCACCATGCCCTCGGCGAAGTGCAGCAGTCCGTCGCCGGACTTGGCGGGGCCCTTGGCGAGCCGGGCCGCCAGCTCCTTGCGGGCGGCTCCCCCGCCGTCCGCCGCGTCCCGCACCGCGGCGACGTCCGCGCCGCCGCAGCCGGGACACCTCACTGCAACCGGCCCGCGGGCCCCCGTGGTCGACATGCCCTCACGCTAGTCGCCGACCACGGCCCCGCTGAGCCGGGATCCGGTCAGCTCTCGTCGGCGGTGAGGCGCAGCGAGATGGAGTTGATGCAGTACCGCTGGTCCGTGGGCGTCGGATAGCCCTCGCCCTCGAAGACGTGCCCGAGGTGCGAGCCGCACCGGGCGCAGCGCACCTCGGTGCGGACCATGCCGTGCGAGGTGTCCTGGATCAGCTCGACGGCCTCGGCGTCCCGCGGGTCGTAGAAGCTGGGCCAGCCGCAGTGCGACTCGAACTTCTCGTTCGACGTGAAGAGCTCCGCGCCGCAGGCCCGGCAGGAGTAGACACCCTTGGTCTTGGTGTCGGTGTACTCGCCCCGGAACGCGGGTTCCGTGCCGGCCTGACGGAGGACCTGGTACTCGGCGGGGGTCAGCTCCGCGCGCCACTGCTCGTCGGGCTTCTCGACGTCGTACGACATGGGTCGCATCCCCTTCGTGGACATTCCGGCCCGCCGGGGCGGGCTACTTCGACAGCTCGGCCAGGATGAGCGGGCCGAGGTCGGTGACGTCGCCCGCTCCCATGGTGAGAACGAGATCGCCGGGCCGCGCCATTCCCGCGATCACCGCGGGTGCCGCGTCCTTGTCGGCCACGGCCCGCACGTCGGCGCCCGCCGCGCGCGCGGCGTCGATGATCAGGGCGCTTGTGATGCCGGGGATCGGGTCCTCGCGCGCCGGGTAGATGTCAAGGACCACGGAGGAGTCGGCGAGGGCGAGGGCCTCGCCCATCTCCTTGCCCAGCTCCTGGGTGCGCGAGAAGAGGTGGGGCTGGAAGAGGACGAGGATGCGCGATTCGCCCGCGGCGGAGCGCATCGCCTCCAGGTCGGCCGTCATCTCGGTGGGGTGGTGGGCGTAGGAGTCGATGACCTGGACGCCCGCGGCCTCGCCCTTGAGCTGGAGGCGGCGCTTGACTCCGGTGTAGGACTTCAGGGCGCCGGCCAGGTTCCGGGACGGGATGCCGAGCGCGATGCCCGCGGCGAGAGCCGCGACCGCGTTGCTGGCGTAGTGGCGTCCCGGCACCGAGACGGTGAAGGTGAGCAGCTTGCCGTCGAGCAGGACGGTGACCTCGCTGGTCAGACCGCGCGCGGTGATCTTGTGGATGCGCAGGTCGGCGTCCTCGGACTCGCCGTAGGTGACGACCTTGAGCTCGCCCAGGTCGCGCACGCGCTTGGTCAGCTCGACCGCGCCGGGCTGGTCCGCCGAGATGACGAGCGTGCCGCCGGGGACGACCTTGCCCGCGAAGATCTCGAAGGACTCGTAGATCTCGTCCATCGACGCGTAGTTGGCGTGGTGGTCGAGCTCCACGTTGAGGACGATGGCGACCTCGGGCGTGTACTTGTGGAAGCTGCGGTCGCTCTCGTCGGCCTCGGCGACGAAGATGTCGCCCCCGCCGTGCAGCGCGTTCGTGCCGGGGGCGTCCAGGTCGCCGCCGATCGCGTACGACGGGTCGAGGCCGAGGGTGGCGAGCGTGACGGCGAGCATCGACGTCGTCGTGGTCTTGCCGTGCGTACCGGCGACCGCGATCGGGCGCAGGCCGTCCATCAGGGAGGCCAGGGCGTCCGAGCGGTGCACGACGGGGATGCCGAGCTCGGTGGCGCGGGCCAGCTCGGGGTTGTCGGCGCGGATCGCGGAGGAGACGACGACGCAGGTCGCGTCGGGCGCGAGGTGCGCGGCGTCGTGCCCGATGTGGACGGTGGCGCCGAGCGCGCGCAGGGCCTCGGCGGTGGCGGAGTCGCGGGCGTCGCTGCCCGCGACCTTCGCGCCGCGCTGGGCGAGGATCTTCGCGATGCCCGACATTCCGGCGCCGCCGATGCCGATGAAGTGCGGTCGGTCCATGGCGGTGGGCATCGAGTTCTCTCCGAAGGGTGGGACGGTCACGTGCGCGGGGCCAGCCTACTGGGCCCCGCTGCCCCGGGTTGATCGGCCCGCGGCCTCGTCCTCAAGCGCCGGACGGGCTGATTCCGGCCCGCCCGGCACCGAGCCGCGCGCATCCGTCCGTGGTCACGAACTGTGCGCGAAGAGCTTCAGGACCGGGACGCCCACCTTGTGGCGGGCCCGGGAGGCCCAGTCGCGGTGGAAGAACTCCTCCACCAGGTGCGGCTCGGTCAGCACGATGACCTCGTCCGCGCCCACGTCGTCGACCAGCTCCTGGAGCGCGTCCAGGGGGTGGGACTCGATCAGGCGGCCCGTGGCCTCGCTGCCCGCCGCCCGCAGCGCCAGGAGGGACACCTGGAGCGCCTGCCCGGCGGGGCCCACCGCGTCCTTGCCCTCGGGCACGTCGCCCTCGCGGACGGCCTCGTCGAGCTCGCCGAGGGCGACGTCGTCGATGGCCCGCAGCAGGCGGTCCGCCTGGTCGCCGCGGGGCTGGAGCAGCACGTGGAAGGTGACCGGCTCGTCACTGTGCAAGGTGGTGACGAACTCCACGTCGGCGGACGTCAGGGCCTTCTCGATCATCAATACGCTTGTGAACACGACAGGCGCCCTTCTCCTCCGTGGGCCGCGTTTCCGGCCCCCTGCGGAAACCATCCTGCCCCTGCCCGAGCGGGGGCTGCGAGATTTAGTGTGCCCCGCGAAAGCGAAACGGAACGGAATATTCCGCCGATTGTCAGGAGCCTCGGCGGTATCGGGTGAACAGGAACCCGGACTCCTCCAGAACGGACGCCAGTACGAATTTCTCGGGCACCGCGAGACCCGGTCCGCCCGCGATGCGCTGGGCGTCCCCCGCCGTCAGCATCGGCGACACCGTCAGGCACAGCTCGTCGAGCGCGCCCGCCGCCACGAACTGGCCGAGCATCCTCGGCCCGCCCTCGGTGAGCAGCCGGGTCAGACCCCGCTCGCCGAGTTCCCGCACGACCCGCGCGGGGTCGGCCCCGGCGCCCTCGCCCGCGATCACCACGTCCGCGCCCGCCTTGCGGGCCGCGGCCACCCGGTCGGCGGCCGCGGCGGCGCCGGTGACCACGAGGGTGGGGGTGAGCGGGGCGGTGAACAGGGGCAGCGTGAAGTCCAGGTCGAGGCTCGCGCTGACGACCGCGATCGCCGGGGCCGGGGCCTGCCCGGCCGCCGCCCTGCGGGCCGCGAAGGCCTCCCGGGCGCGGGCGGGCCGGTAGCCCTCCTGGCGTACCGTTTCCGCACCCACCACGACCACGTCGGCGAGCCCGCGCAGGGCGCCGAAGACCCGCATGTCGGTGGCGTTGGAGATGGGCTGGGAGCGGCCCTCGTGCTGAGCGGCGCCGTCCAGCGTCGAGACCATGTTGGCGCGCAGCCAGGGGCCGGGCCCGGCGGGGTAGGCGTACGCGTCGGCCAGCTCGTCCAGGGACCACTCGCGGTCCTCGGCGGCCCGGTCCCGGGCGGCCGCCGGGGCGCTCCCGTCCGGGGTCGATTCGACTGTGTGGTCGGTCACAGGGAACAGGCGTCGCATGCCGGGCAGTCTTACACGGCCCCGCGACGGCTCTACAGTGGAGAATCGTGTCAGCAACCTCCCCTGCCGCCGGGCAGAGCCCCATAGCCGAAGCGGGCCCCGTGTCCCTGTGCGCCCGCGAGCCGCAGGTGCCCGCGGACCGTCTCGTCGCCGAGATGGTGCCGCCGCCGCGCTTCGACTCGGTCCGCTTCGATACGTACATCCCGGACCCGGGACAGCCCAGCCAGAGCGAGGCCGTGCGCGTCCTCAGCACCTTCGCGGGCGGGCTCGGCGGGGCGCACGCGACCGGATCGGGCAAGCGGCGCTGGTTCTCCCGGGCGAAGCAGCCGGCCCCGAGCGGGCCCCGGGGCGTCTACCTGGACGGCGGCTACGGCGTCGGCAAGACCCACCTGCTCGCCTCGCTGTGGCACGCCACCCCGGCCGAGCCCGCGCTCAAGGCCTTCGGCACGTTCGTGGAGCTGACCAACCTCGTCGGGGCGCTCGGCTTCCAGCAGACCGTGCGCACGCTCAGCGGCCACCGCCTGCTGTGCATCGACGAGTTCGAGCTGGACGACCCGGGCGACACCGTCCTGGTGTCGTCGCTGCTCGGCAAGCTCGTCGAGGCGGGCGTGGCGCTCGCGGCGACCTCCAACACGCTGCCCGGCAAGCTGGGCGAGGGCCGGTTCGCCGCCGCCGACTTCCTGCGCGAGATCCAGGGCCTCTCGGCCCACTTCAAGGCGCTGCGCATCGACGGCGACGACTACCGCCACCGGGGTCTGCCCGAGGCCCCCGCGCCGTACTCCGACGAGCAGGTGACCAAGGCCGCGTACGCCACCGAGGGCGCGAGCCTCGACGACTTCCCGCACCTGCTCGGGCACCTCGCGCGCGTGCACCCGAGCCGGTACGGCGCGCTCACCGACGGCGTCACGGCCGTGTGCCTCACGGACGTCACGCCGGTGCCCGACCAGTCGACGGCGCTGCGCCTGGTCGTCCTCGCCGACCGCCTCTACGACCGGGAGGTGCCGGTGCTCGCCTCCGGTGTCCCGTTCGACAGGCTGTTCAGCGAGGACATGCTGAACGGCGGCTACCGGAAGAAGTACTTCCGGGCGATCTCGCGGCTCACGGCCCTCGCGCGCGACGCGAAGGGGCTCGTGCGGGACTGACCGGCCGTACCGGCGACGTTGATCGCGGGGGTGTCCAAACCCTCGTGCACGGGCCGCCTGCGTGCTACACACGTGCGGGTCATGTTCCTGTCCGCCAGCAGGAGGTTGCCCCATGTCAGATGCCAAGCCGTCCGCGACCAGACGTCAAGTGCTCGCCGGCACCGGAGCCCTGGGGGCGTCCATCGCCTTCACCGGCGCCCTGTCGGAGCTGTTCGCGGGCACGGCCACCGCGGCCACCCAGGGCAAGGCGGGCTACGGCCCGCTCGTGCCCGATCCCGAAGGCCTGCTCGACCTGCCGAAAGGATTCCGCTACCGGGTCCTCTCCCGCGAGGGCGACGAACTCCGCTCGGGCGAGGGCAAGGTGCCCAGCAACCACGACGGGATGGCGGCGTTCCGGGGCCGCCGCGGCGGGGTCCACCTCGTCCGCAACCACGAGAACCGCGTCACCGCGAAGCTCGGCGTCCCGACCGTCAAGGGCCTCACCTACGACCCGATGGCCAAGGGCGGCTGTACGGCGCTCGGGCTCGACCGGCACGGCCGGGTGGTCGACGAGCGCGTCGCCATCGCCGGTACGGCCGTCAACTGCGCGGGCGGCCCCACCCCCTGGGGCACCTGGCTGACCTGCGAGGAGACCGAGGACAAGGCCGGTACGAACGGCTACACCAAGGACCACGGCTTCATCTTCGAGGTCGACCCGGTGGATCCGCGGCGCACGGGAGCCGTGCCGCTGACCGCCATGGGCCGCTTCCAGCACGAGGCGGTCGCCGTCGACCCGTGGCGCGGTGTCGTCTACGAGACCGAGGACGCCTTCCAGAAGCCGTTCGGCCTGTTCTACCGCTTCCTGCCGGACAAGCCCGAGGGCGGCAGGGGCTCGCTGCGCGCGGGCGGACGGCTCCAGGCGATGCGCGTGCCCGGCCTGCCGGACCTGTCCGCGATCCAGGAGACCGGCGCCACCTTCGACGGCGTCGAGTGGGCCGACGTACCCGACCCACTGGCCGCCCAGACCCCCATCCGCAACCAGGACTTCGGGCCGAAGGGCATCACCCACGCCCAGAAGCTGGAGGGCTGCTACTGGGGCGGGCGCTGTGTGTACTTCGTCTCCAGCTACGCGCGCAGCGCGGAGGGCTCCGCGGGCGACCACTACGGCCAGGTCTGGCGCTACGACCCGGCGCGCCGCCGCCTCACCCTCGTGATCGTCTTCGGCCCCGACACCGACGTCCAGCTCCCCGGCGAGTCCCCGGACAACATCTGCCTCGCGCCCAGCGGCGGCCTGATGGTGTGCGAGGACGGCGGCGGTACGCAGCACGTGTACGGCGTCACGCGCGGCGGCAAGGTGTACGCGATGGCGCGCAACGCCCAGAACACAGGCACCCCCGAGGAGCCCGAGTGGGGCGAGTTCGCGGGCGTCGCCTTCTCCCCCGACCACGACACGATGTACGTGAACTGCTACACGCCCGGCACCACGTTCGCCGTGACGGGCCCCTGGCACAGGTAGCCCCGCGGCACAGGTAGCGCCGCCGCCTGCCCCGGCGCACGATCGGGGCAGGCGACCGGGAGAGGTGCGGGCTGTGGCCAAGGGCGAAGGTGCGGCCACAGCTCACGTCCGGCCACCGGGACCACACGAGTAGTACCATGTAGTACATGGAAACGACTGCGCGCGAGTTCAACCAGAAGTCCTCGCAGATCCTTGCCGCCGCCGAACGCGGCGAGACCATCACCGTCACCAAGAACGGCCGCCCCGTGGCCACCATCGCCCCCTACCGCGAGGCAGAAGTCCCGCCCTACCCCACCGGTCCCATCGCGGACAGCATCGACATCCCCGAGCTGGACCTCGGCGGCGATCTGAGCAACGACGACATGGAGGAGATCCTGAAGGGCATGGGATCTTGAGCGTCGCCATCGCCGACACCAACGCCCTCGTCCGGCTCCTGGACCCGAAGATGACCGGCCACGCCGAACACAAGCGCGCCTTCGCCACCATCGGGCACCTGGTGGTCTCCCCACTCGTCCTCGCCGAACTGGACTACCTGATCACCGCGCGCGCCGGCGCCCAACAGGCGCTCACAGCAGCCCGATTCGTCGAGACCAACGCCGCACGACGGCGCTTCGAGGTTCCCGACGTCGCCTCCCACCTGAACACCGCGATCGCCGTCGCCGACGGCTACAAGGACGCGGACGGCGGCAAGGGAATCGGTCTCGCGGACGCCATGAACGTGGCTCTGGCCGCCGCCTACGGCACCGCCGTCATGTTCACATCCGACCGTCACTTCCGGATGATCCGGCCGCTGACCGGGCACGAGGCGTTCCACCTCCTGCCCGACGACATGTAGGAAGCACCCCGGCCGTGCGGCCGGACCACGGACTCCCCTGCCACCAGCGCGAACTCCGCCTGCGGTTCAGCTCGCCGGGGCGAGCCGCCACAGGGACGTGACCTCGGCGGCGCGGGCCGCGTGCAAGGGGTCGGTGGTGTCGCTCGCGCGGGGGTGGCGGGGCTTGGCGTCGAGGCGGTCGACGACGCGCAGGCCTGCCGCGTCGAAGGCGGCGACGAGTTCGTCGCGGGTGCGCAGGCCCAGGTGTTCGGCGAGGTCGGAGAGGATCAGCCAGCCCTCGCCGCCGGGCTCCAGGTGCTCGGCGAGGCCGTCGAGGAAGGCGAGGAGCATGGCGCTGCCCGGGTCGTACACGCCCTGTTCCACGCTGGAGGTGGGGCGGGCGGGGAGCCACGGCGGGTTGCAGACGACGAGGGCGGCGCGGCCCGTCGGGTAGAGGTCGCCGCTGTCGGTGACGTGCACGCGGTCGCCGATGCCGAGCCGTTCGACGTTGTCGCGCGCGCAGGCGAGCGCGCGGGGGCTGCTGTCGGTGGCGACGATCCGGTCGAGGCCGCGGTGCGCGAGGACGGCGGCGAGCACGCCGGTGCCGGTGCCGAGGTCGAAGGCGGTCGCGGGGGCGCCCTCGGCGGCGGCGGGCAGCGGAGCCTCGCCGACGAGGTCGACGTACTCGCCCCTGACCGGGGAGAACACGCCGTAGTGCGGGTGGATGCGGGCGTCGAGCGCCGGGATCGGCACGCCCTTGCGGCGCCACTCGTGGGCGCCGATCACGCCGAGCAGTTCGCGCAGCGACACGACGGTGCGGTGCCGGGGCGGGCCGTAGGCCTCGGTGCAGGCGGCCCGGACGTCGGGGGCGCGCCGCAGGGCGAGCCCGTGGTCGTCCTCAAGCACGACGAGCAGCATGCCGAGGACCCTGGCGCGGTGGCCACGGGCCTGCCGGTGCCGGTGGAACGTCTCGGCCGGGGTGGCCCCCGGCTTCGGCGTCAGCCGGTCGAGGCGCCGCCCGAGGGCGCGCAGGAGCTGCCGGGCGCCCTGGTAGTCGCCGCGCCAGAGCAGCGCGGTGCCCTCGCACACCAGGCGGTAGGCGGCGTCGGCCTTCATCCGGTCGTCGGCGACGAGCACGCGCCGGGGGGCGGGGAGTCCGCTCTCGGAGTGCCAGGGGGTGGTGTGGGTGAGCGGGGCGGGGAGTGCGGGGGTGCCGTCGCCGTGGTCCGCTTCACGTCCCCGCCGGGGCTTGGTCGGCCGGACGTCCTCGGTCCAGGTGATGTCGGTGTGGTCGGACATCGACGGCTCGTCAACTCCTCGTGGTCGCGGGTGCGCGGGGCCCGGGGCCGCGGCGCGACCGGGAAACGTCCGGGGAAGTCAGGACCTCAGGACGATTCCACAGCGGCCGCCCCCTGGCAAACCCGGACTTCCCCGGCGAACGCCGTCCGCCGCCCCACCCGCACGCCTCACTCCGAGTTCGCCCCGCCGCAGGTCACGGCCTCGCCCCGGTCCCGTTCCGCCGCGCTGCGCAGCACACAGAACTCATTGCCCTCCGGGTCCGCGAAGACGACCCACCCCGTGCCGTCGGCCTCGCGCCGGTCGGCGACCACGGTCGCGCCGACGCCCCGCAGCCGCTCGACCTCCTCGTCGCGCGGGCCGTCCGGCCGGAGGCACACGTGCACACGGTTCTTGCCGTTCTTGGGCTCGGGGACGTTCTCGAAGTACAGGTGCAGGCCCGTGGGCAGCGCGATCACGGCGACGGGGTCGCCCGGCCGGTCCTCCTCGTCCAGCGGATGCCCCACCACCTCGCTCCAGAACCGCGCGAGTCCGTACGCGTCCGCGCAGCCGAAGGCGACGTTGTAGAGGGAGGCGGGCATGGGGCACGTCCTTTCGTACGATCATGGGCCGGGCGCGCATTGTCTCCCGCGCGGTCCACGGCGGGCTTCGGCTTTTCCGTGGGCTTCGGCTTCTCCGTGGGCTTCGGGGTCCGCGCGCTTCGGCGTCGCGCTTGCTTCGACGGCTCCCGCGAGCTTCGGCGCCCCGCGGACTTCAACACCCCGCGGGCTTCGGCGGCTCCCCGCGCTCCGGCCCGGCACCCCCTCGGGCGAGCCTCGCCTACCCGATTAATCCTATTTGCACAGTTATCTTCACCGCATGATCACTCGTGCACGGCAGCGGGCCGCCCGCGCCTCCCTGGCCGCACTCGCCGCGGCGGCCCTGACCGCCCTCAGCGCCTGCGCCTCGCCCTCCACCCCCACGCGCCCCCACAGCCCCGCTCCCCACCACAGCCCCCAGAAGGCCGCCCCGCCCACCCTCGCCCCGGGCCCCCAGGGCCTCACCCCGGTCTTCAAGAACGCTCCCCGTGCCAAGCAGGGCGCGCCCACGGTCGCCCTCACCTTCGACGCCGACATGACGGCCGGTCAGGGCCCCCGCGCCCGGGCGGGCGAACGCTTCGACAACCCGGCGCTCGTCGACACGCTGCGCCGCCTTGACGTCCCGGCGACGTTCTTCATGACGGGCCGGTGGGCGGAGGAGTACCCGGCGCAGGCCAGGGCCATCGGCCGGGACCCCCTCTTCGAGGTCGCCAACCACTCGTACAGCCACTACTCCTTCACCCGCGACTGCTACGGCCTGCCCACCGTCGCCCCGCACCGCATGCGCGCCGACGTGGAGCGCGCCTTCGCCGCGTTCCGCAGGGCGGGCGTCGAGCGCCCGGTGCCGTACTTCCGCTTCCCGGGCGGCTGTTACGACCAGCGGGCGCTGCGCGCGCTCGCCCCGGCCGGGGTGACCGCGGTGCAGTGGGACGTGGTGGGCGGCGACGCGTTCGCCACGGACCCCGGCGCGGTGGCGCGGCAGGTGCTCGACGGGGTGCGGCCCGGCTCGGTCGTCGTCCTGCACTGCACCCGCAGCGCCGCGCCCGCGACGGAGCGCGCCCTGCGCACGATCGTGCCGAAGCTGCGCGAGCGCGGGTTCCGCTTCGTCCGGGTCTCGGAGCAGATCGGGGCCGCGCGCGCACCGAAGGAGGGCAGGGCGGCCTGATCCCGCTCTTCCCGGACCACCGGCGCCGGCGTGCAGCGCCGTCCGACACGGCGTGCGCGGCCGAGCCCCGGTGGGCCCGGCTGCCGTCCGGCGGCGCTGCGGCTGCCCGGCAGCCCCTGTCACCCCGGCCGCCCGGACAGCCGGCCAGCACCTAGGCTCGTCACCATGGCGGACGACGACGAGTACTGCGCCCCGGCCCCTGCGACCGGCCCCCACCCGGCGGAGGGCCCGCCGTTCGCGGAGTGCGTGCTGTGCAGGAAGCCCACGGAGTACCCGGAGTCCCACCGGGGCGCCACCCTGTGCCCGGTCTGCGAGTGGCAGGAGGCCCAGCGGACGGCTTGCTCGGGCTGAGCGGGGCGGCGATCAAGGCCCTGGCAGACTGGACGGGTGACCAGCAACGCGCCCCGCCCGGACCACTCCCCGACCACGCGGGCTCCCGAGGCGGCACCGTCCTCCCGGTACGCCCAGGGCACCCCGGCCGCCGAGGGCTCCGCTCCGAGCAGCCCCTTCCGCGTCGAGCGCACGCCGCGCGACGAGGCCCCGCAGTTCGTGCTGCCCCTGGTGGCCCGGATCGAGCGGGCCGCGCCCCCGGCCCGTACGGACGCGCTGGAGACGGCGGCCCGCGCGGTCCTGACGATCCTGAGCGACGAGCGGGCGCTGGGCGAGGGGCAGTGGGCGCAGGTGATGCGGGACTGGCAGGACGCCCGCATCCGCAAGGTGGTGCGCAGGGCGCGCGGCGCGGAGTGGCGGCGGGCGGAGGCGCTGCCCGGGATCACGGTGACGGGCAAGTCGGCCGAGGTGCGGGTGTATCCGCCGGTGCCGCTCGACGGCTGGCCCAAGGACCTGGCCCGCCTCCAGGTCTCCGGCACGGACCTGGACGACCCGGAGCCGCCGCGGGACCCCGACCCGTCCACCCCCGTCCTCTGGATGAACCCCGACGTCGGCATGTCGGCGGGCAAGGCGATGGCCCAGGCGGGCCACGGCGCCCAGCTGGCCTGGTGGGACCTCTCCGCCCCGGCCCGCACGGCCTGGCGCGACGCGGGCTTCCCCCTGTCCGTCCGCACGGCCCCCGCGTCCCGCTGGCCCGAACTGACCGCGAGCGGCCTCCCCGTGGTCCGCGACGCGGGCTTCACGGAGATCGCCCCCGGCTCCTGCACGGTGGTGGCGGACCACCCGGCCCTGCGACGCGCCTGAACCCTCGGCTCCGCGTGCGACGACCTGGTGCGGCCAGGTCAGTCTGCGTCCCGCAACCGCTCGAAGGACCGCCGTTCGTCGGCGACGAGGTCGGCGAACGAATGGCGGCGCTCGCGCAGTCCCGGGTACCAACTGGCCCAGATGTTGGCGGCCCATTCCCCGGCGGGCGAGACGTCCCCGGGGTCGAGCAGCCAGAACTGGGCATCGCCGAAGCCCGATATCAGCAACACCCGGTCCATGTAGGCGGCTTCCTCGGGCCCGCCTTGGCGGATGATCGCCCAGGTCGAGGGATCCGCTTCGCGCAGCCAGCCCACCGTCCCCGTGGTTCTCATCTCGTACATGAACGGGCCCAGATGGCTGAAGCCGTTGGACGCGGCCAGAAACGCGCGGTAGCTGGGCGGCAGCCGAGCACCGAGCCGCTCCTCCGCGGCCACCAGCTGTTCCTCGGTCGCGCCTGCCTGCCCGAGCCACCCGGCAGCCCGCTGCTCGTCGCTGATCTCCCGCGACGCGTCGATCTCGTTCGCCCGCAGGAGGTCGGCGCTGTAGGAGGCGAGGTAGCCCCGCCAGTACGCGACACTGTCCCACCGCGGGTGTTCCCTACCTGCCACGTGCGCCATGCGACCACCTCACGTCCGCAGTTCCCCTCTCGGCGCGCGCCACGGGCCGAGCCGCGGCACGCGTGCCGCTCCCTCACCCCTGCAACGCCCCCTCCACCGGCCAAGCCCGCAACGTCGCGTCCAACCGGTCGTACGCCTCGTCGAACCACTCGTCCGTGAGCGTGACGGTCGCCGTGACCGTGGTCAGGGACATCGCGTGGTCGGCGATCGTGACGTGGGCGCGCTCGCCGTCGGGGTCCAGTTCGACGAGGAGTTCGGGGGCGCGGCCGCCCTCGCGCCAGGTGCTGTCGTCGCCGCCGTCGAGGGCGTCGAGGGTCTCGCGCCACTCGGTGAGGTCCTCCGGGGACACCGACGTGGCGAGCGTCCCCCGGACGAAGGCGGTGTCGACGAGGATCTCGCCGACGAGTTCGTCGATTCCGGGACGCCCCGGCGCGGGACGCTTTCCGGTGATCCTGACGACGACGCTGTTGTCCTCGCCCTCCAGGCGGATCAAGTCGATCGGCTCCGCAGGCGCCATGGCCCCTCCCCAATTCCCCGTGTGGCCTCTGTCCTTCCGGACCCTAGTGGACGGCACCGACAACACCGAGGCCGCGCACCACCCGCCCACGCACCCCCGGAACGTGACCCCCGTCACAGAACCTTCACGTCGCTGAACACCGGCCCCGCCCCTCCCGTACCTTCCCGTACCACCAAGTGGCCCGGCCCCCGGCCGGGATGCGGCTCGGGAGGCACTTTGCAGCGCATCAGGCACATGGGGCGTATCAACGGCACGGCCCTGATCATCGCGGCGCTCGTCGTCACCGTGGGCGCCCTCGCCTTCCCGGTGTGGTCCTACGCCGACCGCTCGGGCACGGGCGAGGCGAACCTCAACGCCGGGAGCGTGTCGACCCGTTGGGGCCCGCTGTCCGCGACCGACCGGGACTTCATCGTGAAGGTGCGCCTCGCCGGACTCTGGGAACTGCCCGCGGGCCAGCAGGCCGTGGAGCGCGCGCCCAGCAAGGCCATCAAGGAGGCGGGCGACCATCTGATCGTCGGCCACACCGACCTCGACGAGCGGGTGCGCGGCATCGCCGCCCAGCTCGGCGTCGAGCTGCCCAACCGGCCCACCGCCCAGCAGCAGGGCTGGCTGCGGGAGTTGACCGACGCGACCGGCGAGGACTACCAACGCAAGTTCGCCAACCTGCTGCGCGTCGCGCACGGCAAGGTCTTCAGCCTCATCGCCCAGGTGCGGGACACCACCCGCAACTCCCTCGTGCGCCAACTCGCGTCCGACGCCAACCAGACCGTCCTGGACCACATCACCGTGCTCGAAGGCACCGGCTACGTCGACTTCGACGCCATCGCGAACGACACCGCGGGCAAGTCCACGGCGAGCCCGACGGGGCCCCCGCCGCCCGACGGCAACACTCCCCCGCAGCCCGAACCCGCCGGTCCCACCGGCGACGTCTCCGGCACCTCACGGCCCTCTCCCGGCGCTCCGGGCACGGTGAACACCGACCGGCCCGAACCTCAAATGTAGCTCTGAAACCCCTGATCAGAAGGTTCGCCCCGGTCTGGCGCGGTCATGACTACGGCTACGTGAACGACCGGGGAGGACCAGCGGCAAGGAGGGGGAACGACGATGACCGCACGGGGGACGACAGCACAAGGAACCATCGCAGGGGGAAGCACCGCACGAGGAACCATGGCTCAGCTGGGGACCGGCATCGGATGGCGTCCGGAGATCGCCGACGCCGTCGAGCGCATGCCCGGCATCGACTGGGTCGAGGCCGTCGCCGAGAACGTGTGCCCGGGCCACCTGCCCGACTCGCTGCTGCGGCTGCGCGAGCGCGGCGTGACAGTCGTGCCGCACGGCGTCTCGCTCGGCCTCGGCGGCGCGGAGCGCCCGGACGAGGCCCGGCTCACCGCCCTCGCGGAGCGCGCGGAGGCACTCGGCTCGCCGCTCGTCACCGAGCACATCGCGTTCGTACGGGCGGGTGGCGCCCTCACCGCCTCACCGCACCTCGAAGCGGGCCACCTGCTGCCCGTCCCGCGCACCCGGGACGCGCTCGCCGTGCTGTGCGAGAACGTCCGCATCGCCCAGGACGCGCTGCCCGTGCCGCTCGCCGTCGAGAACATCGCCGCCCTCATCTCCTGGCCCGGCGAGGAGATGACGGAGGGCCAGTTCCTGTACGAGCTGGTGGAGCGGACCGGTGTCCGGCTGCTCATCGACGTCGCCAACCTGCACACCAACCACGTCAACCGGGGCGAGGACCCGTCCCGCGCCCTGGACGAGCTGCCGGTGGAGGCCATCGCGTACGTCCATGTGGCGGGCGGCTTCGAGCGGGACGGCGTGTGGCACGACAGCCACGCGCACGCCGTGCCGCAGCCCGTCCTCGACATCCTCGCCGACCTCGCCTCGCGCACCCGGCCGCCCGGCGTGCTCCTGGAGCGGGACGAGAACTTCCCCGAGGAGGGCGAGCTGGAACGGGAGTTGACGGCGATCCGGGAGACGGTGGCGACGGCAACGGCTACGGCTACGGCTACGGCTACGGCAGGGTCCGCAGCGGCGGCCCCCGCGCCCGACCCCGCCCCCGCGCCGGACCCAGCCGACGGCCCCGCGCCCGGCCCCGCCGCCACCCCCGAGGCCCGCCAGCGCGTCGCCCTCACCCAGGCCGCCCTCCTCTCCGCCCTCGTCGCGGGCACCCCCGCGCCGGAGGGCTTCGACGGGGCCCGGCTCCGGGTGCAGAGCCGCGCGCTGGGCGCCAAGCGGGCGGACGTGGTGGCGAAGGTCGCCCCCGAACTGCCGTGGATCATCGGCGAGTCGTACCGCGCGGACTTCCTCGGCTACGCCCGCACCCGCCCCATGACGGGCGGCTACCGCCAGGACGCCCTTGACTTCGCCGAGCACCTGCTGCTCGCCGGGCGGCCCGAGGACGCGGTGGCGCGCGGCGAGCTGACGGCCTGGTGGCTGGAGCGCTCGGGCCCGAAGCCGCTCGATGGACACCCCCTCACCCGCTGGCTGCGGACGCGGACGGCCCGGCTCGCACTGCGCAGGGCGCGGCGGCGCGCCCCCGGCCACGCGGGCGTGGACGCCGACCCCGCCCCGGCGACGTAACCACCTACCGCTTTCCGTACAGCCGTTGGCGTACTCCGTCCGGTATGCGGGACGCCTCCCCCACGCCGCGCACTAGCGTGCGGTGGCGCGACAGGAGGCGTCATGCGTTCCCGAATCATCAGCGGCAGCGGTCTCGTTCTCACCGGGCTCGTGGTCACGCTGGCCGCGCTGGTCTATCCCGTGTGGTCGTACGAGGACCGCTCGGGCACCGGCCTCGACGCGCTCACCTCGCAAACCGTGTCGACGGACTACGGACCGCTGTCCGCGCTCGACCGGGACTTCGTCACCAAGGTGCGGCTCGCCGGCCTGTGGGAGCTGCCCGCGGGCCAGCAGGCCGGGGAGCGCGGCACCACCCGGGCCGTGCACGTCGCGGGCAAGCACCTGGTCGAGGGGCACACGTTCCTGGACGCCCGGGTGCGCGAGGTGGCGGCGGCGCTGCGGCTCGAACTGCCGAGCCAGCCCAGCGCCCAGCAGCGCCGCTGGCTCGCGGAGCTGAGCGCGGAGCGCGGCACGGCGTACGACGTGAAGTTCGCGAACATCCTGCGGCGCGCGCACGGCAAGGTCTTCAGCCTCGTCGCGGAGGTCCGCGCCACCACCCGCAACTCCCAGGTGCGGGCGCTCGCCGACGACGCGAACACCACGGTCCTCGACCACATCAAGGTCCTGGAGGGGACGGGCCTGGTCGACTTCGACGGCCTGGCCCGCGACGCCGCCACGGCCACCACCCCGCCCCCGGCCCGCTCCCCCGCGCCCCCCGGCCCCCAGGACTCCCCGCCCCCGGCGGCACCGGCGGCGCCGAATCCCACGTACTCGCTGCCGCCCGCGGTCTCGCGGCCCGCGCCGGGACTGCGCGACTGAGGCGGGGCGGGACGGCGGGGCAGCCGGTGAAGAAGAGGTGTCCACATCGTGGAATACCGGTAGCGGCGTCACACCTCCTTCACATAGAAAACCGGCATGTTCTGGGTCCCGCTGCTGCTTCTCGCCTGTGCTCTCGCCGCACTGTCCTGCGGCCGGCTCTGCGTGGCCGCGGTGCGCGCCGCCGCCAGTGAGGCGCGCGGGGCGCACGAGGGCCGGCATCTGACGCTGTACGAGGCGGCGTTCCTGTCGGGCGGACCCGGGCGGGTCGTCGACGTGGCGCTCCTCTCCATGGCGCGGGGGCGGCGCCTGCTGCTCGCGCACACGGGGTGGGCGACGGTGGTGGATCCGGTGGCGGGGGACGACCTGGAGCGGTCGGTGCTCGGGGCTATCGGTCCGGCCGGGCAGTCGCGGATCGCGCCGGTGCGCACGGCCGCGGCGGCCGGGGACGGGGTGCGGGCGCTCGCGGACCGCCTGGTCGCGGCGGGTCTCGCGGTGCCGGACGGCATGTGGTCGGGGATCGCGGGCGCGGCGCGGCAGGTACGGGCGGCCGCGGTCGCCGTGGTCGTCCTCGGCGCGTGCGCGACGCTGCTTCCGGTCGAGGGGCGCGAGGGGGAGCTGCCGGTCGCGGTGTGGTTCGCGCTGCCGTTCTTCCTCACGGTGAGCTGTCTGGCCATAGCTCGCTTCGAGGTGCCGACCACGCGCTGGGCCTCCCCGGCGGGGCGGCGGCTGCTCGGCGCGCTGCCCTCGCGGGACGACCTGACGTCGGTGGCCGTGCGGGGTCTGCGGGCGCTGGAGGACCCCGCCCTGCGGGCCGCGCTCTCGCACCGGGACCCGAACCTCGACGGGTACCGCGAGACCCGGCCGTAGGTCCCGCGCGGGCGGCCAGGGGGCCATTGGGGCGCGACTCGCGACGCCCCCGGGCCGGTGCTGGACTTTGCCACTCTTCGAACTGAATATCCCTTTTGTTGTGATTTTGCGATTTACGCGATCACTTGGGCCCGCCCCGCGAAAGGGACACAGAACAGCGATGAGAGCACCAGCAACAGCCGCCGCCCGGTACAGAGCCGCCAGAACCGTCGGAACCATCGGCTCCCTCGTCCTGACCGCCCTCGCCGCGGCCCCCGCGAGCAGCGCCGCCACCGCCTCCTTCCCCGGTGTCCCCGGCGCCCCCGGCGCCCCCGCCACCCCCTCCCCCGAGACCCTCGGCACCGCGCTCGCCGCCCAGCGCGCCCAGACCACCGGCATCGACTTCGGCGCCTGCCCGCAGGTGGAGAACCTGCCGCCGTCCGTGGAGTGCGGCACGGTCACCGTCCCCCTCGACTACGCCCACCCCGACGGCAAGCAGATCCGACTGACCGTCAGCCGCGTCGAGGCCACCGGGAAGTCGGGGCGGGCCGTGGTGTCGCGGCAGGGCGCGCTGGTCTTCAACCCGGGCGGCCCGGGCGCGTCCGGCATGTACTTCCCGATGGTCGGCCCGATGCCGGAGTGGAAGCGCGTCGCGGCGGCGTACGACCTCGTCGGCTACGCGCCGCGCGGCGTCGGCCGCTCCGCGCCGCTGTCCTGCCAGGACCCGAAGCAGTTCACCAAGGCGCCCACCAACTCGCCGACGCACCCCGACGCCTCGTACAAGGCGGAGCGGATCGCCCAGGCGAAGGCGTACGCGCGCGGCTGCGCCCGGAACGCGGGCCCGGACCTGCGCCACTACACCACCCTGAACAACGCCCGTGACCTGGACGTCCTGCGCGCCGCGCTCGGCGAGCGGAAGCTGACGTTCATGGGCGCCTCGTACGGCACCTACATCGGCTCCGTCTACGCCACGCTGTTCCCCGGCCATGTGCGCCGCATGGTCTTCGACTCGGCGGTCAACCCGGCCCCGGACCAGATCTGGTACGCCAACAACCTCGACCAGTCCTTCGCCTTCGAGCGCCGCTGGGCGGACTTCCGCACCTGGGTCGCCAAGCACCACAAGGCGTACGGCCTCGGCACGACCCCGCAGGAGGTGCAGCGCTCCTACGAGAGCGTCCGCGCCGAGCTGACGCACAAGCCCGCCGGCGGCAAGGTCGGATCCTCGCAGCTGCGGGCGGCGTTCCTGCGGGCCGCGTACTACGACGACTACTGGCCGATGCGGGCGACGGCCCTGTCGCAGTACCTGAAGGGCAACCCGAAGCCGCTGATCCAGCAGGCCGCGCCGCACCCGGCGGCGGCCGCCGAGGACGAGAACGGCAACGCCGTCTACACGGCCGTCGAGTGCAACGACGCGGCCTGGCCCACCGACTTCCCCACCTGGGACCGCGACAACTCCGCCCTCGCGCGCCTCGCCCCGTTCGAGACCTGGGACAACGCCTGGATGAACCTGCCGTGCGCCTACTGGCCCGAGCCGCGCCAGCGGGCCCTCGACGTGCGCACCGCCCCGGGCGCCCTGCCGCCGACCCTGATCCTGGCCGCCGAGCGGGACGCGGCGACGCCGTACGAGGGCGCTCTCGAACTGCACCACAGGCTCGCGGGTTCGGTCCTGGTGACCGAGAAGGACGCGGGCACGCACGGCATCGCGGGCGGCCCGAACGCGTGCGTCAACGGCCACGTGGAGGCGTATCTCCTGGAGGGCGAACTCCCGGCGCGACGCGCGTCGTGCGCGCCGCACCCGGAGCCGAAGCCGCTGTCGGGGGCGCGGGCCGCGGAACTCCCCAAGCCGCTGTAGAGCGCCCGAAGGGGCGCGGGGCCGTATCCCTGTGCGGCTCCGCCGCGCGGGCGCGCCCAGCCACAACGGACCCGCGGGTCACCGGACTCAGAGCATGCCGAGCCTCTCCAGCGGGAAGGGCGACTGCGCCAGAGGCCGCACCGCCAGCCGGGTCAGCGGCAAGACGTTGTCGTCGCCCGCGGTGCGGTTCGCGTGCAGGACGCCGCAATGGGTGCAGCGGTGGACGAGAACCCACTCGCCGTCTCCTCTGACGGATATGGCGAGGGGTTCCATCCTGGCTCCGCAGTCCGCCGCCCGGTCGCCGGGGGTGTCGTCGAGGTGACGGCTCCAGAGGCAGTTCGGACAGTGGTTGCGGTGGTCGGTGCCGGGTGCGGTCATCGAGACGTCGAGGCCGCAGTGGAGGCAGCGGAAGGACTGGGCGCGTGCTTCAGTGCGCGCCCGTCGGGAGGTGTTGCGTGACCTCTGAGACATGGGAGAGAGGACTCCTGAGCGATGCGGAATGGGGTGAAGTCGAGAGATTCCGCAGGGCCCTGGGCATACAACACCGGCTTTCTGTCCACGCACGAGAGGCCGGGCCCCAGTCGGCCCGACCTCTCGATGAAACCCGTGCCGCGCGGGCGCGGCAACCGAATTACCGGCTACGCCAGACCCGCCACCAGGTCCGCCACGGACTTGCGGCGGCCGGTGTAGAACGGGACCTCCTCGCGGACGTGCATGCGGGCCTCGGAGGCGCGCAGGTGCCGCATCAGGTCGACGATGCGGTACAGCTCGTCCGCCTCGAAGGCGAGCAGCCATTCGTAGTCGCCGAGGGAGAACGAGGCGACCGTGTTGGCGCGCACGTCGGGGTAGCCGCGGGCCATCATGCCGTGGTCCTTGAGCATGCGGCGGCGGTCCTCGTCGGGCAGCAGGTACCAGTCGTAGGAGCGCACGAAGGGGTACACCGAGACGTAGTCGCGGGGCGTCTCGTCGGCGAGGAACGCCGGGATGTGCGACTTGTTGAACTCGGCGGGGCGGTGCAGCGCCATGTTCGACCAGACCGGCTCCAGGGCGCGGCCGAGCTTGGTGCGCCGGAAGAGGTTGTACGCCTCCTGGAGCTCGTCGGCGGTCTCCGCGTGCCACCAGATCATGACGTCGGCGTCGGCGCGCAGGCCGGACACGTCGTAGGTGCCGCGGACGGTGATGTCCCGGGCAGCGAGCTTGTCGAACAGCTCCTGGACCTCGTCGGCGTACCCGAGGCGGCTCTCGGGCAGGACGTCGCGCAGTTTGAAGACGGACCACAGGGTGTAGCGGATGACCTCGTTGAGGTCCTTGGCCTTCTTGCCGGCGTTCGGGATCTTGGCGGGGGCGTCGTCACTCATGCGGCTATTCTCCCGCGCCGCCGTGCAGGCTCTGCACCGGGTTGGCGGTGAGCTCGCGCACGGCGGAAAGGTCCCCGGTGAGCTGGTCGACGGCCGCGTTCGCGCTGGCGACGCAGGCGGGGATCCCCACTCCGTCGTACGCCGCTCCGCAGACCACGAGGCCCGGCATCCGCCCCACGTGCTCGCGGACGCGGGCCACGCGCGCGTGGTGGCCGACGGGGTACTGCGGCAGGCCGCTGTCCCAGCGTGTGACGGCCGAGGCGACGGGCGCCGCGTCCAGGCCGGTGGCGGCGCGCAGGTCCCCGCGGGAGATGCCCACCAGTTCGTCGTCCGGGCGGCCCAGGTCCTTCTCGTCCCCGTACCGCCCGACGGACGTGCGCAGCACGAACAGGTCCGGGTCCTGCGCCGCGATCCACCCCCACTTCTGGCTCGCGAACGTCGACGCCTTGATGGTGCGCCCGTCCACGGGCGGCACCAGGAACCCGCTCCCGTCGGGCAGCGCGCCCACGTCGGCCCGGCGGTAGGCGAGGGTGATCAGGGCCATGGAGGCGTACTCGACGGCGCGCAGCTCGGCCGCGGCCCCGGGGACGTCGTGCTCCAGGAGGCGGGCGGCGTGCGGAGCGGGCACGGCGAGGACGACGGCGTCGGCCTCCAGGTCCCAGTCGTCGACGTACACCTCCCAGCCGCCCTCGACCCGGCGCAGCCCGTGGGCCGCGCACTTCAGGAGGATCTCGCCGCCCCGGGCCCGCACCGACTCCGCGACGGCGAGGGGCAGTCGGCCGACGCCGCCGTCGATGCCCATGAAGACGGGTCCGGGCTGCTGGTTCCCCGCGGCCCGCGCCTGGAGGTCGCGGACGCCCTCGGTGAGGGAGGTGTGGGTGCGGGCGGCCTCGAAGAGCTGCGGGACGGCGGAGCGCATCGAGATGCGGTACGCGTCCCCGGCGTACACCCCGCCGAGCAGCGGCTCCACGAGCCGGTCCACGACCTCGCGGCCGACCCGCCGGGCGACGTACTCCCCGACAGCGATGTCGTCACCGACCTCGGTGGGCGGCAGCTCGCGGTCCCGCTCGATGCGGCGCAGGCCCTCGTCGGAGAGCACTCCGGCGACGGCGGAGGCATCACCGGGCACGCCCATCACGTGCCCCTTGGGCATGGGGCGCAGCGCCCCGCGGGTCCAGATCGCGGCACTCGCCGTCGCCGGCGCCTGAAGCCGGTCGCCGAGCCCGACCTCACGGGCAAGCCCGACCGCCTCCGGCCTGCGCGCCAGCATCGACTCGGCCCCGAGGTCGACACGCACACCCGCGATCTCCCCCGCCCGCACCTTCCCGCCGAGCCGGTCGGAGGCCTCCAGAACGGTGACGCGCGCCCCCGCGTCCAGAAGCCGATGAGCGGCGGCGAGCCCCGCGATGCCACCACCGATGACGACGACGTGCCCGAGCCCACCGGGAGGACCACCGGGGGAAGTAGGGGCAGAAGGTTCCTGGCTCGTCCGTGTGTCCGCTGCGCGCATGCCCCCACTCTCTCAGAGCAGCTCGGGACCGCTTCCTGGCACCCGCGCCCGCCCCTTTCACGCGCCCGCCCCCGTCCGGTCCGGGCCCCCGCGCGCACTTCCGGACGAGTCCCCTCCGTGACCGCGCCGGGACCTCATCGGGACCACACGGACCGAACACCGCGACCGGTCCCGGCGTCGTAGGAGCACACTCACCACGACCTCGGGGGTACGTCGATGCACACGTCAAGGGCGTCAGGGCCGTCAGGGCCATCCGGTACGGGCGTGCGGCCCGCGCCCGCCGACACGCCACCGGCTCCGGGCGCGTCGGTGCCCCTCGGCCGGGCGCGGCGGGGGCCGCTCGGCGGGCTCGCCGCGCTGCTCCTCGCGGTGACGCTCGCGCTCGCGGGGTGCGGTGCGAGCGGTGACGACGACGGCGACAAGAGCAGCGGCTCCGGCGGTGACCGGGCCGCGGGGGCGCAGGCCAGTCAGGGGCCCGGCGACGACAGCGCCGCCCTGCGGGACGAGGGCGGGGCGGACGGCGACCGGGCCGAGGGCGGGAAGAAGCGCGCGGGCGGCGACGCCAGGAACCCGTCCGGGCCGCTGCGTCCCGCCGACACCCACGTCATCCGCACTGCGTCGCTGACCGTACGCGTCAAGGACGTACCGAAGGCCCTGGAGCGGGCGCGGACCGCGGCCGAGGGCGCGGGCGGTCTGGTCGGCGACGAGTCCACCGACCGCGACCGGCGCGGCCACGACCGCTCCCGCGTCGTCCTGCGCGTCCCGCAGGACCGCTACGAGCAGGTCCTCTCCGACCTCGCGGGCACGGGAAAGCTGATCAGCCGCAACGCCAAGGCCGAGGACGTCACCGAGGAGGTCGTGGACGTCGAGAGCCGGATCAGGACGCAGCGGGCGAGCGTGGCGCGGGTGCGGGCCCTGATGGACAAGGCCACGAAGATCAGTGACATCGTCTCACTGGAGGGCGAGTTGAGCGGTCGTCAGGCGGACCTGGAGGCGCTTCTCGCGCGGCAGTCCTCACTGAAGGACCGTACGACGATGGCCACCATCACGCTCACGCTGTCCGAGTCGCCGGAGACCGGTGCGGACAGCAAGGAGGACGAAGGACCGACGTTCGCGGGCGCGCTGTCCGGCGGCTGGGGCGCCTTCGTGACGATGCTGGGCTGGCTGGCGGTGGCCCTGGCGGCGGCCCTGCCGTTCGCGGCGGTCGCGGCGCTGCTGGTGCTGCTGTGGCTGCGGGTGGTGCGGCCGTGGACGGGGCGGCGGGCGGTTGCGGCGCCCGCGGGCGGCGCCGGGAGCGGCGGTCCAGGCGGCACGGGCGGCTCCGGCGGCAGCGGGTCGGGCGGCTCCGGCGCCTCCGGGGCGGGCGGTGCGAGCGGGCCGAACCCGCCGAAGCCGTCGGGGGGTTCCTGACCTGCGCGGGGTGGGGGCGGGGTCCCGGTGCCGTGCCGGGGGCGGCACCGGGACCCGAACTGCCCCCGCCCCGTAGCGTGTCCGCATGAGTGAACGACTGGTGGTCATCGGAGGGGACGCGGCCGGGATGTCGGCCGCGTCGCAGGCACGCAGACTGAAGTCGCCGCAGGAGCTGGAGATCGTCGCCTTCGAGCGGGGCAACTTCACCTCGTTCTCGGCGTGCGGGATCCCCTACTGGGTGGGCGGCGACGTCGCCGAGCGGGACGACCTGATCGCGCGGACGCCCGAGGAGCACCGGGAACGCTCCATCGACCTGCGGATGCGTACCGAGGTCGTCGAGATCGACGCGCGGGAGCGCCGGGTGCGCGCCCGGGACCTCGCCTCGGGCGCCGAGGAGTGGACCGCGTACGACAAACTCGTGATCGCCACCGGCGCCCGGCCGCTGCGCCCGGACCTGCCCGGCATCGACGCGCCGGGCGTGCACGGCGTGCAGACCCTGGACGACGGGCAGGCGCTCCTCGACACGCTCACCGGGACGCCGGGCCGCCGGGCCGTGGTGATCGGCGCGGGCTACATCGGCGTGGAGATGGCGGAGGCGCTGATCGGGCGGGGCTACGAGGTCACGGTGGTCAACCGCGGCAAGGAGCCGATGTCCACGCTCGACCCGGACATGGGCCGCCTGGTGCGCGAGGCGATGACCGGCATGGGCATCACGATGGTGAACGACGCCGAGGTCACCAAGATCCTCACGGCGGACGACGGCCGGGCCAGGGCCGTGGCCACCGAGGACCGCGAGTTCCCCGCGGACGTGGTGGTCCTGGGGATCGGCGTCCGTCCCGAGACCGCCCTCGCCCGCGCCGCCGGGCTGCCGCTCGGGGAGCACGGCGGGCTGCTCACCGACCTGGCGATGCGGGTGCGCGGGCCGGTCGCGGACGGGGCGATCTGGGCGGGCGGCGACTGCGTGGAGGTCCTCGACCTGGTCTCGGGCCGGGAGCGGCACATCGCGCTCGGCACGCACGCGAACAAGCACGGGCAGATCATCGGGTCGAACGTGGGCGGCGGGTACGCCACGTTCCCCGGCGTCGTCGGCACCGCCGTGAGCAAGGTCTGCGACCTGGAGATCGCCCGCACGGGCCTGCGGGAGAAGGACGCGCGGGCGGCGGGCCTGCAGTACGCGGCGGTGACCATCGAGTCGACGAGCCGGGCCGGTTACTACCCCGGGGCGGCCCTGATGACGGTGAAGATGCTGGCCGAGCGGCGCACGGGCCGGCTGCTCGGCGTCCAGATCGTGGGCCGTGAGGGCGCGGCCAAGCGGGTCGACGTGGCGGCCGTGGCGCTGACGGCGCGCATGACGGTGGAGCAGATGACGGCGCTCGACCTCGGGTACGCGCCCCCGTTCTCACCCGTGTGGGACCCGGTCCTGGTGGCGGCGCGCAAGGCGGTGTCGGCGGTGCGGGCGGGCGGGGCCTGAGGGACGGCGTCGGCGGCAGCGGCGGCACCGCCCTGCCGTTGGCGCGGTCCGCACCCTTGCGGCGGCGGGTTTCGGGGGCACGGCGGGACGGTGCGCGGCACGGCGGGGCGCGGGGCCTGATACCCACCGCGCACCGCTCCCCCGGAACGCGTCTGCCGTGCAGGTCAGAACGCGCTTTCCGGCATTCCGCCACGGCATTCGGCAAGCCCTGGGGCGTGGCCGATTCCCTTCATTGGTCCGGTCCACTGCAAAAAGCCGAACACGCCGGGCGCACGCCCCATACATGCAAGTGCCACGCACTACGGCGGCGAGGCAGCCCACACCCCGCTGAGCGGCCACGCCGTCCTCACCACCGGACACCCGACGGCACCACGCGCCTCCCCACGGGCCCCACGCGCCCCGCGCCGCACCCATCAGCGACTACCTGCTCTTTTCCGCCACTTTTCACAGAATCGGCACAGGTCTCACGGACGGGACGCACTATGTGACGCGTCAGAGCGGAACGAACACACACGGCAACATGCGTTCGGGTCGCTGGGGGGGGTGGAAGCCCTCGGGCGCGGGCTTGCCGGACCTCGGTCCGGTGGCCTTCACCGGGGCGCGCGAGCCGGATTCCCACCCGTCGGGGGGCGGGTGGGAGTCCGGCCGCGGAAGGAAGAGGGGGTTCTGTTGATGGGGGGGTTCCGTCCCGGGGCGAGGGGGGGCGTCGCGTGCGGCGTCGGGCTCCGGGACGGACGGGACCGCTGCTCCGGCCGCCGCCAGGAGGCGGCCGGGGCAGTCCCGACGACGATCAGGCGGTACGCGTGTGGACGTACTCCACGAGCCGGGTGAGGGCGTCGGGGTCGGTGCTGGGCAGGACGCCGTGGCCGAGGTTGAAGATGTGACCCTCGAGCCCGGCGGCCGCGGCGAGCACCTCGTCGGCCTTCGCCTCGACGGCCTCGCGGCTGGAGAAGAGGACGGCGGGGTCGATGTTGCCCTGGAGCGCCTTGCCGGGCCCGACGCGCCGGGCGGCCTCGTCGAGCGGCACGCGCCAGTCCACGCCGACCACGTCGGCCCCGGCCTCGCCGAGCAGGCCCAGCAGTTCACCCGTACCGACGCCGAAGTGGATGCGCGGCACGCCGTACCCCGCGACGGCCTCGAAGACCTTGGTGGACGCGGGCATCACGGAGCGGCGGTAGTCGGCGGGGGCGAGGGCGCCCACCCAGGAGTCGAAGAGCTGCACGGCGCTCGCGCCGGCCTCGATCTGCACCTTCAGGAAGGCGCCGGTGATCTCCGC
The DNA here is from genome assembly GCF_000716675.1 of Streptomyces alboflavus. Classification (GTDB taxonomy): domain Bacteria; phylum Actinomycetota; class Actinomycetes; order Streptomycetales; family Streptomycetaceae; genus Streptomyces; species Streptomyces alboflavus. The sequence goes on along the minus strand of NZ_JNXT01000006.1, from coordinate 169,297 downwards.
GAGCCGGTCGAGCAGGTCGGCCCACAGCTGCGGGTCGCCGTACATCATGGCCTTGGTGTGCTCGTGGTTACGGCTCGGACCGCCCTCGACGAGGTAGCTCGCGAGGGTGAAAGGCGCACCGGCGAATCCGATGAGCGGCGTCTCGCCCAGCTCGCGCGTGAGCATCCCGATGGCCTCGGTGACGTAGGAGACGTCCTCGGGCGTGAGGTCCCGCAGCCGCGCGAGGTCGGCGCGGGAGCGGATCGGCTGCTCGACGACGGGCCCGACGCCCGGCTTGATGTCGAGGTCGATGCCGATGGCCTTGAGGGGGACGACGATGTCGCTGAAGTAGATCGCCGCGTCGACGCCGTGGCGGCGCACCGGCTGCAGCGTGATCTCGGTGACGAGCTCCGGCATCATGCAGGACTCCAGCATGGCCGTGCCCTCGCGCACCTTGCGGTACTCGGGCAGTGAGCGCCCGGCCTGCCGCATGAACCACACCGGCGTGTGCGGCACGGGCTCACGCCTGCACGCCTTCAGGAATGCGGAGTCGTACGTAGCTGCGTTTCGCCGGCCCGTGGCCTCGTCATTGACACTCACCCCCAAAGTCTCCCACGCGCCCAGAGCAACGAGAGGCCGGGCCGACGTCACCCCACCCAGCACGCGAGGACGAACCCACCCCAGCCCGTCCAGAACGCGAGCACGAGCCCATCTCAGCCCGTCCGGCGCTTGAGGACGAGCGCGCAAGCGCGACGGCCCCGCACCCCCACGGCGGGCCGGACAAAGACCCACACCCGGGAGGAGCCAGCCCGTCCGGCGCTTGAGGACAAGCGCGCAGCGCGGCAACCACCGACCACCCCGAGCCGGGGTCAAGGAGTGAGCAAAGCGCGCCCCGAGAGGGGCGCCTCCCTGCACGGAGGCGCCGTTCCCCTTAATCTTCCCCGCATGGCTGCGGCTCAAGAACAACGGTCGGACGACGCGGGCGAGATGGACGGCGCGCAGGGGGTGGTGGCGGACGCGGGTCCACCGCCGTTCCGTGCTGCCGTCGACGCGCTGCGCGGGGCACGGCTGCGGCCGCAGATCGAGGTCGAACAGACCCGGTCGCCGCAGCGGCTCGCCCCGTACGCGTACGCGCTGGAGGCGGCCGTCGTCGACGGCGAGGAGGACCTGGCGGACGGCAGACTCGTGCTGCTGCACGACCCGGACGGGCACGACGCCTGGCAGGGGACGTTCCGGCTCGTGACGCTGGTGCGGGCGGAGCTGGAGCCGGAGATGGCGGCGGACCCGCTGCTTCCGGAGGTGTGCTGGACCTGGCTGACGGGTGCGCTCGCCGCCCGGGGCCTGGCGTGCGGGGAGCCGAGCGGGACGGTGACGCGGGCGGGCTCGCACTACTTCGGCGGGCTCGCCGAGCGCCCGCCCGCCTCCCAGATCGAGATCCGCGCGTCCTGGACGCCGCGCGAGTCGACCGCCGGGGTGCCGGACACGGCGGCGCACCTGGCGGCGTGGTGCGACCTGCTGTGCCAGATCGCGGGACTGCCGCCGGTCGCGGCGGCCGACGGCTCGGTGGTGTCGCTGCCGCAGCGGCGGGGACCCCGTTCCACCTGAGGGCGCGGCACGGCGGTGCCCCCGGCGGTCACGACGGTGCCGCCGGGGGCACCGTCACGACGGCGCCCCGGGGGCACGGCGATGACCCCCGGCGTTGACGCGGCCTGGGGTCGAGCGCGGGCGACGGGAACGGCACGCCTGGTGAGAGGGGTTGATCGTCGGATGATCGATCACGTGTCCGAATCGCCCGAATTTGTTACTCACCAAATCGTGATCATCCCCTAAAGGCGGGTGCCATTGGTGCCGAAGAGGTCTGTGACCTTGAAACGTACGGTTCGTCCCGGCTTCATCCCCGAGCCGGTCCCGACCCGCCACCCCAGGAGGCCTGGTGTCCGTTCTCCTCGAGCAGCCCGCAAGCCTGGTCGCCTACCGCCCGAACAAGCCGACCGCCATGGTCGTCGTGGCCGACCCCCGCGTCCGCTCCACCGTGACCCGCCACCTGTGGGCCCTCGGTGTACGTGACGTCATCGAGGCCTCGTCCATCGCGGAGGCTCGTCCCCGCATCGGCAACCCCCGCGACATCTGCGTCGCCGACGTCCACCTTCCCGACGGCTCCGGCCTGACCCTCCTGTCCGAGACCCGCGCCGCGGGCTGGCCCAACGGACTCGCGCTCTCCGCCGCCGACGACATCGGCGCCGTGCGCAACGCCCTCGCGGGCGGCGTCAAGGGCTACGTCGTCACCGGCACCCGTACCAACGTGGGTCTGCCCACCCGTCCCGGCGCCGCCCCCATCGGCTCCGCCGCCGCCCGTATGCACCGGCGCCCGCCGGGCACCCCGAGCCACCCGGGCGGCTACCGCGAGCTGTCGGGCCGCGAGGTGGAGGTTCTCCGCCTGGTGGCCGAGGGGCAGTCCAACAAGGCCATCGGCGTCTCGATGGGCCTGTCCGCACTGACCGTCAAGAGCCACCTCGCCCGCATCGCACGCAAGCTCGGCACCGGCGACCGGGCGGGCATGGTCGCGGTGGCCCTGCGCACGGGAATCATCCACTGACCGATTTACACCCCCCGGCCGCCCGTCGACGTAACGTTCCGTCGACGGGCGCCGTGCGTTCACAGATACCCTTGACAGGTGACCGACGCCCAAGAGACCGCAGCAGACAGTTCACTGCGAACCACCGGAGGCGCTCCTCCGGACGAAGGCGTCACAGGCGTCTCCGTCGAAGGGACTCCCACCCCGCTCCTCGAACCGCGCGACGGCATTCCGCCCGTCGTGGCCGACCCCGCGACGCTTGCGCAGGTCATCGCGGCATTTGCCGCCGGTACGGGACCGGTGGCCGTGGACGCCGAACGGGCGTCCGGCTACCGCTACGGCCAGCGCGCGTACCTGGTCCAGCTCCGCCGCGAGGGCGCGGGCACCGCGCTGATCGACCCCGTCGCCTGCCCCGACCTGTCCGGGCTCGGCGAGGCGCTCGCCGGCACGGAGTGGGTGCTGCACGCCGCCACCCAGGACCTGCCGTGCCTGCGGGAAATAGGCATGGTCCCGGCCGGCATCTTCGACACGGAGCTCGCCGGACGGCTCGCCGGATTCCCCCGGGTCGGGCTCGGCGCCATGGTCGAGAGCGTCCTCGGGTACGTCCTGGAGAAGGGCCACTCCGCCGTCGACTGGTCGACCCGCCCCCTCCCCGAGCCCTGGCTGCGGTACGCCGCGCTGGACGTGGAGCTGCTCGTCGACCTGCGGGACGCCCTGGAGAAGGAGCTGGACCGGCAGGGGAAGCTGGAGTGGGCCCGCGAGGAGTTCGACGCCATCGCCTCCGCGCCGCCCGCGCCGCCGCGCAAGGATCCCTGGCGGCGGACGTCCGGCATGCACAAGGTCCGTCGTCGGCGGCAGATGGCTGTCGTACGGGAACTGTGGGTGACCCGGGACCGGATCGCGCAGCGGCGTGACGTCTCGCCCGGCAAGGTGCTCAGCGACGGCGCGATCGTGGAGGCCGCGCTCGCCCTGCCCCCCAACGTGCACGCCCTCACCGCGCTGCCCGGCTTCGGGCACCGGATGGGGCGGCGGCAGCTTGAGCAGTGGCAGGCCGGGGTCGATCGCGCCCGGGCGCTGCCGGACGCCGAGCTGCCGCAGCCCGGGCAGGCAGTGGCGGGGCCGCCGCCGCCCCGCTCCTGGGCCGACCGGGACCCGGCCGCGGCCGCGCGGCTCTCCGCCGCGCGCGCCGCCGTCTCCGCGCTCGCCGAGCGTCTGAACATGCCCCAGGAGAACCTGATCACCCCCGACACGGTCCGCCGCGTCTGCTGGGAGCCCCCGTCCGACCTCACCCCCGACGCGGTCGCCGCGGCTCTCACCACCCACGGCGCCCGCCCCTGGCAAATCACCCAGGTAACCCCCACACTCACCAGGGCCCTCACGACCCCGGCCCCATAGCCCCGGCCAACCGGGCCAACCGGGCCAACCGGGCCAACCGGGCCAACCGGGCCAACCGGGCCACGATCGCTGACCCGGGCCACCAGCGCCCACCAGAGGCGCCCTCACCCACCGAGGGCGCCTCGCCCTTTGCCCGGGGGCGCCCTCCCCCGCCGCTGCGCGGCGGTCCTCCCCACCCACCCGCCCATCACCTTGCAGGCGGGCTTCAGCCCGACACCCCAGCCCACGTAACGGCCCGCGCCCACACCCTGGCAGCAGGTCGAGCGACAGCCCCGTCCCCACACCGTGACGACAGGCCGACCGACCGACACGCCCCGGCCACCGCACCCTGGCGGCGCCCCGCGCGCCGACTTCAGGCCGACCCACCGGGGATGGCAGCCACCACCACGCAGAGCGACAGGGACACGCGGCTTCGCGGCTTCGCGGCTACGCAGGGGGACGCACCGACAGCCCACCCGCGCCCATAGGCACACCGCCCACCGCAGACGGTGCACCTGGGACGGCAGTCACGGGTAGGCGGGTACCGACAGCCCACCCGCACCCATAAGCGCACCACCCACCGCAGACGGTGCGCCTGGGACGGCAGTGAACGGGTGGGCGGGCGGAGGCAGGGAGACGGCGAGGGGTGCCGGGGAGGGCAGACCCGGCACCCGGTCGACGCTCGCCGGGGGTGCGCCTGGGACGGCAGTCACGGGTGGGCGGGTGGGGAAGCGCCCCGCGGGGGGGGGGGGGGGGGGAGGCAGCAGGGTGGCGGGGCCAGGCTCAGCCGGCGCGCCCGGGGTGCCGCCGGGGCCGCGGTCGCCCGGGGCAAAGGGGCAAAGGGGCGGAGGGGTGGCAGGTGTGGGAGGAGGGACGCGGGGCGGAGATGTGGGGGTGGAGGTGGTCGTCCGGGGATGCGCACCGCATGTGATGTGTGCCTCCCCCGACCAGCCCTTGGCCTCATAGTTACCGACAAGTAGCATGGCAGCCGGAAGCGCGCCGCAGGCGCACCGCACCCTGGAGGAGAGCCATCGTGCCTCGTACCGTCAGGGACGTCGTCTTCGTCGACGGCGTCCGCACCCCGTTCGGCAAGGCGGGCCCCAAGGGCATTTACCACGAGACCCGCGCCGACGACCTCATCGTGAAGGCCATCCGGGAGCTGCTGCGCCGCAACCCGGCCCTGGACCCGGCCAAGATCGACGAGGTCGCGGTGGCCGCCACCACGCAGATCGGCGACCAGGGGCTCACGATCGGCCGCACGGCGGGCATCCTCGCGGGGCTCCCGCAGTCCGTGCCGGGCTACTCGATCGACCGCATGTGCGCGGGCGCGCTGACCGCCGTCACCACGACCGCGGGCTCCATCGCCTTCGGCGCGTACGACGCGGTGATCGCCGGTGGCGTCGAGCACATGGGCCGTCACCCCATGGGCGAGGGCGTCGACCCGAACCCCCGGTTCGTGAGCGAGAAGCTCGTCGACGAGTCCGCCCTGTTCATGGGCATGACCGCCGAGAACCTGCACGACCGCTACCCCTCCATCACCAAGCAGCGCGCCGACGAGTACGCCGTGCGCTCGCAGGAGAAGGCCGCCAAGGCGTACGCCAACGGCAAGATCCAGCAGGACCTGGTGCCGATCTCCGTACGCCGCACCAACGAGGAGGCGGGCGAGACCGGTTGGGGGCTCGCCACCCAGGACGAGCCGATGCGTCCGGGCACGACGCTGGAGAACCTGTCCGGCCTGAAGACGCCGTTCCGTACGCACGGCCGCGTCACCGCGGGCAACGCGGCGGGTCTCAACGACGGCGCCACCGCCTCGATCATCGCTTCCGAGGACTTCGCGCGGGAGAACGGTCTCCCGGTGAAGATGCGGCTGGTCTCGTACTCCTTCGCGGGAGTCGAGCCCGAGGTCATGGGCTACGGCCCGATCCCGGCGACCGAGAAGGCCCTCGCCCAGGCGGGCCTCTCCATCTCCGACATCGGCCTCTTCGAGATCAACGAGGCCTTCGCCGTGCAGGTGCTCGCCTTCCTGGAGCACTACGGCATCGCCGACGACGACGCCCGCGTCAACCAGTACGGCGGCGCCATCGCCTTCGGCCACCCGCTCGCCTCGTCCGGCGTGCGCCTGATGACGCAGCTGGCGCGGCAGTTCGAGGAGCAGCCCGAGGTCCGCTACGGCCTGACCACCATGTGCGTCGGCTTCGGCATGGGCGCCACGGTCATCTGGGAGAACCCGCACCACAAGGACGCCGGAGGCGACAAGTGAGCACCACCACCACTGAGCTGTTGAAGGGTGCGGCCGAGCTGTTCCCGGACGAGGTCGTGACGCAGGCTCACGTACGTCACCTCGACCTGCCCGCGGGCGCCGGGCGGTTCGCCCTCATCACCCTCGACAACGGCTTCGACCACACCAAGCCGACCACCTTCGGCCCGGGCTCGCTGGCGAACCTGAACGCCGCGATCGACCAGGTCGAGAAGGAGGCGGCCGAGGGCACGATCGTCGGTGTCGGCATCACCGGCAAGCCGTTCATCTTCGCCGTCGGCGCCGACCTCAAGGGCGTCGAGATACTGAAGCGGCACGAGGACGCGCTGGCCATCGGCAAGGGCGGCCACGACGTCTTCAAGCGGCTCGCGGGCCTCGCGGTGCCGACGTTCGCGTACTACAACGGCGCCGCCATGGGCGGTGGCGTCGAGGTCGGTCTGCACTGCGCGTACCGCACCGTCTCCAAGGCGCTGCCCGCGTTCTCGCTGCCCGAGGTCTTCCTGGGCCTCGTCCCGGGCTGGGGCGGCTGCACGCTGCTCCCGAACCTGATCGGTGCGGACCGCGCGGTTTCGGTCATCATCGAGAACTCGCTGAACCAGAACAAGCAGCTCAAGGGCAAGCAGGTCTTCGAACTCGGCATCGCGGACGCGCTGTTCGAGGGCGCCGACTTCCTGGAGCAGTCGCTGGTGTGGACGGCCTCCGTCCTCAACGGCACCGTCAAGGTAGAGCGCCCCGAGATCGACCGCGGCGAGGGCTGGGACGCGGCGGTCGCCCGCGGCCTCGCCATCGCCGACTCCAAGGTGCACGGCGCCGCCCCGGCCGCGTACCGCGCCCTGGAGATCGTCGCCGCCGCCAAGGACGGCGATCTGCAGAAGGGCTTCGACGCCGAGGACAAGGCGCTCGCCGATCTCATCATGGGCGGCGAACTCCGCAGCGGCATCTACGCGTTCAACCTGGTGCAGAAGCGCGGCAAGCGCCCCGCGGGCGCCCCGGACAAGAACCTGGCGCGCCCGGTCACCAAGGTCGGCGTCGTGGGCGCAGGCCTGATGGCCTCGCAGCTGGCGCTGCTCTTCCTGCGCCGCCTGGAGGTGCCGGTCGTCCTGACCGACATCGACCAGGAGCGCGTGGACAAGGGTGTGTCGTACGTCCACGGCGAGATCGACAAGCTCCTGCTGAAGGGGCGCGTCAACCAGGACAAGGCCAACCGTCTGAAGGCCCTGGTCACGGGTGTCCTGGACAAGGCCGAGGGCTTCGCCGACGCGGACTTCATCATCGAGGCCGTCTTCGAGGAGATCGGCGTCAAGCAGCAGGTGTTCGCCGAGGTGGAGGCGGTCGCCCCGGCGCACGCGATCCTCGCGACCAACACCTCCTCGCTGTCGGTGACGGAGATGGCCTCCAAGCTGAAGCACCCCGAGCGGGTCGTCGGCTTCCACTTCTTCAACCCGGTCGCGATCCTGCCGCTCCTGGAGATCGTGCGCGGCGAGCAGACCGACGACGCCTCGCTGGCCACGGCCTTCGGTGTCGCCAAGAAGCTGAAGAAGACCGCGGTGCTCGTGAAGGACGCCCCGGCGTTCGTCGTGAACCGCATCCTGACCCGCTTCATGGGCGAGATCCAGAACGTCATCGACGAGGGCACCCCGGTGCCGGTCGCCGAGAAGGCCGTCGAGCCGCTCGGCCTGCCGATGTCGCCGCTGGTCCTGCTTGAGCTGGTCGGCCCGGCCATCGGCCTGCACGTCTCGGAGACGCTGAACCGCGCCTTCCCGGACCGCTTCACGGTGTCGCCGAACCTGAAGGCCGTCGTCGAGGCCGGCAAGCGCGGCTTCTACGTGTACGACAGCGGCAAGCCGGAGCTCGACCCGGAGGTCGCCGCGCTCCTTACGCAGGGCGACTCCGTCCTGACCGAGGAGCAGGTGCGGGCCCGCGTGCTCGACGCCGTCGCCCAGGAGATCGGGCTCATGCTCGACGAGGGTGTCGTCGCCGAGGCGCAGGACGTCGACCTGTGCCTGATCACCGGCGCGGGCTGGCCCTTCCACCTGGGCGGGATCACGCCGTACCTGGACCGTGAGGGTGTCAGCGAGCGCGTGAACGGCAAGCGGTTCCTGGAGCAGGGGCTCGCGAGCGTCCCCGCGTAGCAGGGAAAGCCTCAGTGCCCGGTACGCCGTCCGGCGTGCCGGGCACTGCCGTGTCCGGGTCCGCTAAGCGGAGGCCGCCTGCTCCCACGCCTTGAGAGCGAGGCCCGGCTCGTCCTTCCTGTGGGTCAGCCGCAGCGCCCCGGTGCCGGGCACGAAGGTCGCCGCTATCACCCGGCCCGCGGCGTCGGTGGCGAGGGCGACCCGTGCGTCCACCGGCAGGGCGGGGCCCGACTCGGCCCACCAGGCGCCCGCCGACTCCAGCTCGGTCGGGTAGGCGGCGAAGGCGACGCGGCCGCTCTCGGCGCGCTGGGCCAGCAACGTGCAGTCGTGGCCGTCGAGTTCGCAGCGCATCGCCGAGACCGGGCCGGGGCCCGCGGCCGCGAGGAGGCGGGCAGGCTCGTCGGCCGCGGTGCCGCGCCAGGCGCGCAGCTCACCGTCGGCGTCCGTGAAGAACAGGGTGGTGCGTTCGGCGGAGGTGGCGAGGGCGCGCAGGGTGCCGGGGCGGGCCGTGACCGGCAGCGGCTCCTCGTCCAGGGCGGGGACGGCGCCCGGCGAGGCCTGGCGCCAGCGCAGGACGCTGTCCGCCGTGGCCGCGTACGCCGTGACCAGGCCGGACTCGCCCGTCACGACGGCAAGCGGGCCGCGCACCCCCTGGCCCTTGAGGTCGCGCCAGGGGCCCCAGCCGCCCTTCTCCTTCTGGCCGCGCATGCTGACGCCGCCGCCCCGGTTGGGCACGAACACATGGGCGCGGCCCTGGGCGTCGACGGTCACGGCGGGCGCGCCGGTGCTCTGCCCCTTCTTGTTGGGGTGGCCGAGGGGGTTCCAGTCGAGGGCGGTGAGGTGCGGCTGGAAGTGGGTGGAGTGCACGAGGCCGGACTCGCCGGAGACCGTGGGGCGCCATGACACCAGGTGGGTGTACGTGTCGGTGCCCTGGGAGACGGCGAGGACGGGGTGGACGCGCTGGTCGCCGCCGACGACGCGGGGCGCGGTCCAGGGCTCGCCCGGGTGGCGTTGGGTGCGGCAGACCACGGCGTCGCTCTCGCAGGCGTAGACGGCGAGCCTGCCGTCGCGTGCGCGTATGAGCCAGTCGCCGTTCACGGTCGGTGGGGTGGGGGCTGGGGGCATGCGGCGGTTTCCGTGGCCAGGGACGTCGGGTCACAGCAACTCTAATGGGCGAGGTGGGGGTGGGTGCACCCGGGCGTGCGAGGCTTGGCCGCATGGACACTGTGACCCTCGTCGTGGACGCCGCCAATGTGGTGGGCTCCGTGCCGGACGGATGGTGGCGGGACCGGCGGGGCGCGGCGGAGCGGCTGCGGGACCGTCTGGTGCCGCTCGCCGCGGCGGGCCTGCCCGAACTGCCCGGCCCTCTCGACGTGGTCCTCGTCGTGGAGGGCCGGGCCCGGGGCGTCGAGTCCGTCCCCGGTGTGCGCGTCGACTCGGCCCCCGGCAGCGGCGACGACCGCATCGTGGAGCTGGTCGCGGAGATCCCCGGGCCCTGCGTGGTGGTCACCGCGGACCGCGAACTGCGCCGCCGGGTGTCCGAGCTGGGAGCGGAGTGCGTGGGCCCGCGGACGGTCCGGAACTAACCCGCTCCGGCGCTCAGTACCACTGCCCGCACCACACCTGCGCGCCCGTGCCGTCGACCGTGCAGACCCTGACCTTCAGATCCTTGATCTTGACCGCCGGGTCGGTGTGCAGGCTGGTGTGGCGGCCGCTGTCGCTGGCGTCCTTCACCGTGTTGAGGGTGCGGGTGGCGGGCTTCCAGGTGGAGCCGTCGAGCCAGGAGTAACCGGCCTGCAGGACGGAGTCGTTGCCGTCCTTCTTGAGGTCCCACAGGTTTCCGTAGACGCCGCCCTTGCCGGTCTCCCAGTCCACGCGGACGAGGGCGCGGGCGCCCTGGGTGCCGTCGTACGGGGTGAGGACCGAGCGGGATTCGGCGTAGTGGGCCTCGCCGTCGGTCCAGTGCTGAGGCGCGGCCGTCGCGGGTGCGGCGAGGGCGGCGGTGGCGAACACGGCTCCGGCGAGCGGCAGCAGGACGCGCGCGGGCACCTTGATGGACTTCATGAACTCCCCCTTCTGCGGCCCGCGTTGCGGGCCCTTCGGTGATCAGGTGGCCCAGACAAACACGCCCTCGCGCGGCTTGTCAGCAGCGATAGGGGCTCTTGCTCCTGTCACGGGTGGCGTTCTCGCCAGGTAGGGGGTGAGGAGGGGTGCGGCGCTCCCGCGCGGGCCTGTCCGCCCGCGCGGGAGCCCGGCGGCTAGAGGCGCTTGGCGCTGCGCAGCGCCTTGGCGTAGTAGCCGTTGCCGTCGAGGCGGGACGTGCCGCCCTTGTCGCCGATGGTGGGGCCGTTGACCTCTTCGCGGCTGGAGATGAACACCTTGTGGCCCTCGGCGTCGTGGCCGAGGAAGATCCCCACGTGGTCGAGCCGCTCCTTGGTGCGGGCGTCGAGCTTGAAGAACACCAGGTCGCCGGGCTGGACCACGTCGATCGTCTTCGGGCGGTCCGCGGCGCCGACGCCCTTGAGCGGGATGACGGGGGCGCCGAGCTTGCCGCGGGCCATGCCGTTGGCGGTGCGGGGCAGACCGTCGCCGGTGGTGTCGTTGGCCATCAGCGGGAACCGGGCGCGGTAGCCGAAGACGGTCCGGATGAAGCCGGAGCAGTCGATGGCGCGGGCCCGCTTGGCCTCGGGCTGGATCGTGGTGCCGTCGCGGAAGGTGTACGGGATGCCGAGGTAGTCGTAGAAGTCGGACTGCTCCTCGCGCAGGTCGTTGCCCTCGCTGCCGGCCGGGTTAAGCGGCCCGAACTCGGCGTCACCGGCGTAGGCGATGCCCTCGTCGTCCTTCTTGACGGGCGCGCCCTCGACGTACTGGAACGCCATCGCGAAGAGGTCGTCCTCCTCGCTGCCCGCGAACTCCTTGAACCAGTCCTTGAACCACTTCTCCTTCTCCGCGCCCTTGCGCCACACCTCCGGCATCAGCCGCACCCAGTCGTCGGTGACGACCTTCGACTTGGTGTTGCTGGGCTCGGCGAAGGTGCGGCTCGGCCCGGAGAGGGTCGCCGTGCGGGCACCGTCGGTGAACGTGGCGAGGACCTTGCCGTCCTCGGTGCGCAGGACGGAGCGGTCGGGGTTGCGCAGCCGCTCCCACTTCTGCTTGCCGTCGGCCTGTCCGGTGCCGTTGGTCAGGTCCGGGGTGTCGGTGACGGACTGCACCTTCGGCGCCTTGTCGTGCTCGTCCTTGCGCAGTTCGACGGTCAGGTAGGTGCTGCCCGCGAGCAGGGCGAGGACGGTGACGGCGTGGACTGCGGGGCGCTTCTTCTTGGGCGGCATGTGTGGCTCCGGTAGGTCAGGCGGAGGGCATGAAGCCGAGGAGGATCCCGGCCGTGAGGACGACGTAGGCCATGAGGGTCACCGATCCCGTGGCGAGCAGGGTGGGGCCCTTGGGCTGACGGACCAGCTGGTAGGCGATCAGGCCCGGCACGATGAAGCCGAGGGTCTGGTTGCTGTACATCAGCGGGAACTCGATCGAGAGCACGATCATCACGGTGGCCTGGAGCACCACGCCGGTGAGCACGACCGCGGCGAACAGGCGCTTGCCGTAGAGGATGACGAACTTCTGCATCAGCAAGGTGCAGACGTACGTCAGGACGGTGACGCCGACCACCATGGCGGCGCGCTGGAGGTCCTCGACGAGGGTCAGCGCGAGCCAGCCCGGCGTGATCATGCCGCCGGGCGACAGGTTGGTCGTCAGATAGCAGACGAGCGAGAACAGCAGCCCGAGCGCGATGCCGACCGCGGCGATCTCGGGGGTGAGGACGGACGGGATCAACGCTGCTCTCCTGGGCTGTGCCACTGCTGGGTTTCATCCGCGGCGGGCGGGGCGGGCGGGACGCGCGGCTCGAACAGGCCGCGGGGGGCGGGAGGTTGGGACGGGTCCTGCGGCGGTTCCGTGTGCGGCGCCCGGTAGGACTCGTGCGCGTACTGCTCGTGCGCGCCCTGGTGCTGCTGCGGGGCGTGCTGGTGGTGCTGGCCGAGCGCGGGCTGCTGGTGGTGCTGGCCCTGCTGGTGCTGTGGGTGTGCGGCCTGCTGGTCGTACTGCGGGTGCGCGGCCCGCTGGTCGTACTGCGGGTGCGCGGCCTGCTGGCCGTGGTACCCGTGCGGGGCCTGCTGGTGCTGCTGGCCGTACGCGTCGTAGGTGACCGGCGTGTCGTACGACGCCTGCTGCGCCGCGTACGGTTCCTGCGCCGCGTACTGCCCCTGGTTCTGCTGGTACGCGCCCTGCCCCGCGTAGGGGTCCTGCGCGGCCTGGCCGTCGTACTGCGGCGGGTAGGGCTGCTGGGCGGTGCGCTGCACGGGGACGTGCGCCGCCGGGATCATCCGGTGCGAGCCGGTGTTGGTGTACCGGCTCTCGTACGCCTCCGGGTAGTGCTGGTACGGGTCGATGTGCGGCTCGTACAGCTGGTGGCTGCCGGTGGTCTCGTTGGCCGACTCCCCTGCCGGGGCGGCCGGGGCCGCCGGGTCCTCGCTCTCGTCGGCGGGCAGTTCGGCGAGGTGCTCCAGGAGCAGCTCGCCCTGGCCGTGGATGTTGCCGATGGCCACGAGCGAGGAGTCGGCGCCGAGCTGCCCGAGCAGCTGGCCCATGAACTCCTCCGGGTCGCGCTTGTCGCCGCCGAGGTCGACGGCGCGCGAGCGCCACTCGGAGGGGATGGCGTCGATGGCGGACTTGGCGGGGTGGCCGATGACGAAGACCTTGTCCGGCTTGAGGTCCGGGATGATCTCGCCCATCTGGCCGTTGCGCTCGACGCGGTCGGGGCGGCAGTTGATGACGACGTTCAGCGGCCGGTTGATGGCGCCGAGGTCGAGCAGCTGGTTGATGTTCATCAGCGTCGACTCGGGGTCGTTGGCCGCGAAGACGTTGGCGAAGCGGAGCTTCTTGCCCTCCTCGGTGACGTACCGCTCGACGGAGAGGACACCGGGGTCCGGCGGCGCGTCGTACATGCCCTGGAGGGCGACCTCGCGGCCGACGCCGAGGAGTTCGGCGACCTTCAGCGCGATCGACACGTTCTCCTTGAAGGTGAACCAGCTGAAGCCGCGCAGCTCCTCGTCGGACACCGTCTCGGGGTCGGCGTAGATCAGCTCGCAGTTGCGGGCGTCGGCCTCCTCCTTGAGGATCGCGAAGCGGTCCTTCTCCGCGGTCACGCAGATGCCGTTCTCCGGCATCGAGCGGGACAGCGAGCGCGCCACGTCGTCCAGGGTCGGGCCCATCTCGGCGAGGTGGTCCTCACGGACGTTGCAGAGCACGCCGATGGTGGAGCGGATCAGCTTGGACTGGTTGATCTCCTGGAGCGCGGGCATGACCGCCATGCACTCGATGACCAGCGCGTCCGGGTTGTACGCGGCGGCCCGCCGCACGATGCCGATCTGCTCGACGACGTTGGCGATGCCGAACTTGCGGTAGACCGGCTCCTCGGTGGCGTCCGGGTGGATGAACCGGGCCGCGGTGCCGGTGGTCTTGGCGACCGTGGTGAGGTCGCCGCCGCGCAGGGCGCCCGCGCACAGGCGCGTGATGGAGCTCTTGCCGCGGATGCCGTTGACCAGCACCCGCGACGGTATGTGTTCCAGGTTGGTGTAGTGCCGTCGCTGCTCGATCACGCCCGCGACCAGCAGGACGGCGCAGCACACCACCAGGACGGTGTAGAGGAAGAGCACAGCGGTTCAGTTCCTTCCGGCGAGGCCGGCACTGGCGCCGTCCCGCTTGCGCTGCGTGCCCGACGGCAGCTGCTGCCTGATCAGTTCGAGGCTGCGCGTGACGGCGCCGACCTCGTCGTGATGGACCGGGTACAGGACGGTCTTGCGGTCGCCGTCGGCCAGTGCCTCGGCCTGCTCGGCGAGCTTGCGCAGCGGCCGCACCACGATGATGTGCAGCCAGCCGAGGCAGGCCGCGGCCGCCGTGATGCCGAGCATGCCCGCGAGGACCGTGCGGTTCTGCAGGGTGTACTCGGGGATCTCGAGGTTCGACGCGGGCTGCCAGCTGACCACGGACCAGCCGAGCTGCTCGGCCGCGCCGCCGCCGGCGAACGGGGCGGCGGCCGCGATCTGGATGTCGCCGCCGTCGCGGTACAACACACCGCTCGGGCGCGGCTTGCCGCCGACCTTCTGCCCGGTGCCCTCGACGAGCCCGTTGAGGCGGCCGCTGGGCAGCCCCTGGAACTCGCGGTAGCCGTCGTTGCCACCGATCACCCGGCGCTTGGCGTCGACCACCCGGACCTCGCCGAGGCCGGGGCGCTTGAGCAGCGAGTTCAGGAACTCGATGCGGAACTCGCCCACCACGGCGGCGCCCTGACGGCCCGGCACCTCGGCGGTGCCGATGATGACCGGCTCCTTGCCGTCGTCGTCGATCACCCGGACCGCGGTGTCGGACGGCTTCTCGCCGGAGGGGCTGCGCGGGTCGTCGCCCGCCTTGGAGAGGACCTTGCCGTCCTTGTCGAGGACGTAGAGGGACCGGTAGCGGGAGTGCTGGTTGCGGGCGCTCTCCAGGACCTTGTCCATGTCCGAGGGGTCGGTGCGGGCACCCATGAGGGACGCGAGCGAGGTGAGGTCGGCGTGACCCTCGTTGAGCGCGCGCCGGACCCGGTCGGAGAGGGTGTCGGTGCGCTCGCGCTGGTCGTTGACCATCTGCTGCGGCACCCGGACGGTGTCCCCGGCGCGGTTGATGAGCAGCAGCAGCGGCGCCGACCAGACGAGCAGCAGCACTCCGGCGACGGCGAGCAGGGTCCGGCTGCCGAGCCCCTTGCGCTTGGCAGGGGTGGCCTTGGCCGCCGGTTCGCCGTTGAGCTGGCGGCGCAGGCGTTCCAGGGCGCCGCCGATGCGGGCGGCCTCGCCGTGCTTGGGCACGGACACCGGGCGGCCGAGGTCGCCGCGGGTGAGCCTGCGGCTCTCCAGGAACAGCCGGACGATCGGGCGCTGCACGGTGCGCAGGAGCAGGAAGACGGTGAGGCCGCCGATGACGAGGAGCGCGCCCGCGGCGAAGAGGCCGAGGGCGGAGCCCTTGGTGCGCTTGGTGTCCTCGGCGACCGGGACCATGGAGACGACGCTGAGACCGAGGCTGGTGGCCACGGTGGACTCACCCGCCTCCGGCGCGGCGAGCGAGGCGTAACCGGCGATGGACCGCTCACCGAGGTGGCGGTCGCCGACCAGATGACCGCTGACGCCGAGATAGCCGCCGGAGCCCGGCTCCTTGGCCAGGATCGGGTGGCTGCGCGACTTCTTCGCCGAGATCTCGGCGAAGGCCTTGAGCTGCTTCTCCGAGGCCTTGACCTCCGCCCGCTCCTGGTCGGTGCTGACCTGCTCGGGCTCGGGGATGCCGTCGGTGCTCAGCACCTTGCCGTCGTCGCCGACGACGGCGATGGAGCGGAAGTTGCCGAGGCTGATGCCGGGGAAGCGCAGGCTGCTCGAAGCGACGAGGAGTTGCTGCGGCTGGCCCTTCCAGGCGAGGACGGCGAAGGTGAGCAGCCGGGTCTCGCCGCTCTCCAGGCGCACCATGCGGGGCGCGAGGCCGTCGTCGTCGGAGAGCTTCGCGCGGTCGATCGCGGCCAGCGGGACGTTCTCGCCGCGGGCGGCGAGGAGCTTGCCCGAGCGGACCTCCATGACCGCGGTGCCCATCCACTTCTGGTACACGCTGCTGATCTTGTCGAGCACGGCGTCGGCGGGCACCGGGTCGGACGCGTTGAACAGATCCGCGGTCCGGGTGAGGTCGGTGACGCTCTCGTCGATCGAGGCGCGCAGGGCGATGGCGCCGTCCTCGGCGAAGTGCTGCTGGGACGACTTGACTGCCTTGGGGACGGCTTCCTGGCCGACGCGGCCAAGAGTGAGGGCGGTGACGCCCGCCAGGGCAAGGAGCAGGACCGACAGCACGGCGATCGGGGGGCGGATGCCTCCGATCAGCGACATGTCGGTCCTTCGGCGGACCTTGTGCCGCCGCTTCGTGGGCGAAGCGGCCAAGGGGGTGCTCCTCTCCTGGAGTGACACAGCGAGTGACACTGGTGTGACACGGGGTATGGATGTCGCGCCGCGGCGCACGCGGGCGCGCAGGGGCGATCTGGAATGTCATGACTCATGACGGGTCCGGATGGATGTACGAGCGTAGCCAGATGTGAGCTACGTCAAAGATCCACTTCCGGCACCTTCCACAAGGCCGCCGGACGGTTCACCTGGAGTTCTGCGGAAGTTCTCAGTCCGGCAACTTCTCCAGGGGTTCGAGGCCGTCCTTGCTCGCCCCGCGGTTGAGCAGAGTGCCCTGCGTACGCTCGAAGGCGAGGCGGTAGCGGGCCCGCTGCTGGGTGGTGAGCTTGTCGCCGTCGCGCAGGGCGGTGGCCACGTCGAGGAGCCGGTGGTCCTTCACCGCGTCCTTGGGCAGTGCCGCGCCGTCCTCCTCGGGCTCCGGCGGGATCTCCGTGAAGGTGGGCGCGTACTTGGCGTTGACGTCCCAGTCGTCGCCGTCCTTGCGGAACTCGAACCAGCCGATGACGCCTTCCTCGGTCAGTCCGCTGGGCGCGTCGTGCCGGGCGATCTGGTTGCCGAGTCCGTACGCGATCCAGGTGCCGTCGACCTTCTCCATCGGCTGCACGACGTGCGCGTGGTGGCCGATCACGAGGTTGATCCCGGTCTCCTTGGCGATCCTGCGGCCGAGTTCGACCTGCTGGGCGGCGGCGTTGGGCTGGTGCTCCTTGCCCCAGTGGAGGCTCAGGATCACGACCTCGGCGCCCGCGGCGCGGGCCTTCTTCTCGGCGGCGGCGATGCGGTCGAAGTCGGTGAGGTTGGCGATCCAGGGCTTGTCCTTGGGGACCTGCCGCCCGTTGAAGCCGAGCGCGAAGGCGATCTGGGCGACCTTGACGCCCTTGACCTCGGTGATGAGGGGCTTGTCGGCCTCCGCCTTGTTCCGTGCCGTGCCGGTGTGGCGCAGGCCCGCCTTGTCCAGGGCGTTCAGGGTGCGCGTGACGCCCTCGGGGCCGTGGTCGAGGCTGTGGTTGGAGACGCTGGAGCACTGGTCGTAGCCGACGGCCTTGACGGCGGTGGTGATCTGCGGCGGGACCACGAAGTCGGGGAAGCCCTGGAACGGCCCGCCGGGGGCGCCGACCACCGGCTCGAAGTGGCAGATGCCGAGGTCGGCCTTGCTGATCACCGGCTTGATACCGGCCATCATCGGGCCGAAGTCGATGCCCTTCTCACCCTTGCCCGTCGCCTTGCCGTCCTTGCGGGCCTGCTCGGTGAGTTCGGGATGGATGAGGATGTCGCCCGCGGCGGCGACGGTGAAGGTCGGGTCGCCGCCGTCGGCGGCATCGCCGTCGTCGCCGAAAGGGCCGCAGGCGGTGCCCGCGAGCAGGACGAGCGAGGCGGCGCAGGTCGCTATGAGCCTGCGAGAAGGACGTGTCATCACGAGGCTATCTTTATACAACCATGACTCACCCTCCAATTCGGTCGATAACAAACGCAAAGCGCCGCAAGGGTCTTGTGGCGCTTGCCATCGTCCTCGCGGGCGTGTTGTGCCTCACACAGTGCTCCTCCGCCTCGGACAGCGAGAAGCCGCGCTCCGGGTGGGCCGAGCGCGCGCCCGAGAGCCGCCCGTCGGCCGACCGCTCCCCCAGGAGCCGGGCTCCTTCCGCGACGCCGTCCCCCTCGGCCACGTCGTCGCCCTCGTCCGGCGGCCGCGTCCGGGCCGACCTGGAGCGCCGGGTCACCGCGTACACCTCGGGCTTCTCCGAGGACAGCGGCTACCGCCGCCCGTCGGCCAAGGACCGGCGCACCGTCGCCGAGGGCGTGGCCCTGCTCCTGGACCGGCACCGCTCCCGGGCCGAACGCCGCCTGGCCGACATCGACTTCCGGGTGCGCACGGTCACCGACACCGAGTCCGGGCGGCGCTACGCCGAGGTGTCCGACCTCTCCGAGGACGCCTCCGCGCCGCGCGGCTGGGGCCGGGTCTATGTGGACCTCGACTCCCCGATCCGCTGGTCCGTGCAGGTCCCCCACCCTGTCGCCGACCGCCACACCGAACGGCTCGGCGCCGCGCTCCTCAGCCGCTCCCCCGGCGGCGTCATGGTCATTGCGGGGGCACATCGCAAAGCGGGGCGTGACGACGAGGCGGACGTGGCGCACCGGCGGAAGAGCGTATTCCACGCCATCTGCGACGAGTTGGCGAAGCGCGGCGTGCCCGGCATCCAGGTGCACGGGATGGCGGACGACTCCGCCCCCAAGTACGACGTGGTCGCCTCCACGGGCAAGGGCCGCGAGGCCGTCCACGAGGGCCGGGACCTGGCGGACGCGCTGCGCCGCCGCGGCTACGACGTGTGCCGCGCCTGGGCCCGCTCCTGCCCCCTGGAAGGCCGCAAGAACGTCCAGGGCCGGGGCGCCGCCGCACAGGACACGGAGTTCCTGCACGTCGAGTTCGGCGCGCGGATCCGCGACCGCGAGCGGCACCTGCGGGCGGCGGTGTCGGCGATGGCGTCGGTGACGCGGGACTGGCGTCGGATGTAGGCGGAGGCAGCCGAGGCGCCCCAGGGGGCACCCGGGTGGCCCCCGAGGGGCGCCCGCGCCCACCTCGGGCCCGCCCCGGGACCACCGTCCCCCACGGCTCCCTCGGCCACCCCCCGTACGCACTCCCGTACGCACTCCCCCGCCGCACCCGCCGTCCCCACCGGATCGGGACCGAAGGCTGCCCGGACCGGCCGCTCCGGGGGCAGGATTTGCAGCGCGACTGTGCCCGCGGGGGCGGCCGTCGGCTACTTCTCGCCGCGGCCCGGCGGGCGCAGCACCTCGCCCACCGTCGTCTCCTCCTGCCGTCCCAGGCGGCTGTGCGAGCGGCTGTAGAGGAAGTAGACGACGACGCCGAGCAGCATCCACGCGCCGAACCGGACCCAGGTCTCGGCGGGCAGGTTGAGCATCAGCCACAGCGAGGCGCCGACGGACAGGATCGGCAGGACCGGCACCCACGGGGTGCGGAAGGAGCGGTGCAGATCGGGGCGCGTCCTGCGGAGGATGACCACGCCGACCGCGACGATCACGAAGGCGAACAGGGTGCCGATGTTCACCAGCTCGGCGAGTTCGCTGAGCGGGGTGAAGCCGGCCACGACGGCGATGAGCACACCGAGCAGGATCGTCGGCCGGTGCGGGGTCTTGAAGCGCGGGTGGACGCGGGAGAAGAAGCGCGGCAGGAGTCCGTCGCGGCTCATCGCGAAGAACACCCGGGTCTGACCGAGCAGCAGGATCATGCAGACCGTGGTGAGGCCGACGGCGGCGCCGAAGCTGATGAAGCCCGCGTACCAGGGGTGCCCGGTGGCCTTGAACGCGTCGGCGAGCGGGGCGTCCACGGACAGCTCGGAGTAGTGCTGCATGCCGGTCACGACGACCGACACGGCCACGTACAGCGTGGTGCAGATGAGCAGCGAGCCGAGGATGCCGCGCGGCATGGCCCGCTGCGGGTCCTTGGTCTCCTCGGCGGCGGTGGCCACGACGTCGAAGCCGATGAAGGCGAAGAAGACGACGGAGGCGGCGGTGAAGATGCCCATCACGCCGAAGTTGCTCGGCGCCCAGCCGAACATGAGCTGGATCAGCGGGGAGTCCAGACCGCCGCCCGCCTCGACCTCCTGGGCCTTGGGGATGAACGGGTCGTAGTTCTTGCTCTCGATGAAGAAGGCGCCCGCGATGATCACGACCAGGACGACCGTCACCTTGATGGCGACGACGAGGGACGTGATGCGCGCGGACAGCTTCATGCCGAGGACGAGGATGACGGTGAGCAGCAGGACCAGGGCGGCGGCGAGGATGTCGAAGCCGAAGCCGTCGGCCGCGTCCCTGCTGCCGAGCGCCTCGGGCAGATGCCAGCCCGCGTTGTCGAGCAGCGAGGCGATGTACCCGGACCAGCCGACGGCGACCACCGCCGTGCCGAGCGCGAACTCCAGGACGAGGTCCCAGCCGATGATCCAGGCGGGCAGCTCACCGAGCGACGCGTACGAGAACGTGTACGCGGACCCCGCCACCGGGAGCGTGGAGGCGAACTCGGCGTAGCAGAGCGCCGCGAGGGCGCAGACGACCCCGGCGACCACGAAGGCCAGGGCCACCGAGGGACCGGCGTTGTTCTTGGCGACCGTGCCGGTCAGGACGAAGATGCCGGTGCCGATGATGACACCGACGCCGAAGACGGTCAGGTCCAGTGCGGACAAGGATTTCTTGAGCGCGTGTTCTGGTTCCTCGGTGTCGAGGATGGACTGCTCGACCTTCTTCGTCCGGAAGAGGGTGCTGCTCACGGCGTACCTCCCACGCTTGTCGTCCTCGACATGATCGAGAGGGCACGTTCTGCTTATGCCCCGACGCGGGTGGATTCACGCAAATGGGCCGGTTTCACCACTCTTCATGGTGGCGAAACCGGCCCATCCGGATACGTCGGTCGTCAACGTCGGTCGTCAACGTCGGTCGCGTACGTCAGTCGCGCGCGGGCTCCACGGAGTCCACGGACGCCGCGTTGCGCTCGAACCTGCCGTCCAGCTTGGCGACCAGACCCGTCACCTGGCGGGCGATGTCCGGGGCCGTCAGGCCGATCTCCGCCATGACCTCCTTGCGCGAGGCGTGGTCGAGGAAGCGCGGCGGGATGCCGAAGTCGCGCAGCGGCACGTCCACGCCCGCGTCCCTGAGGGCCTGGGCGACGGCCGAACCGACGCCGCCCGCGCGGGAGTTGTCCTCGACGGTGACGACGACGCGGTGCTGCTCGGCGAGCGGTGCCATCGCCTCGTCGACCGGCTTGACCCAGCGGGGGTCGACGACGGTGGTGGAGATGCCCTGCTTGTCGAGCAGGTCGGCGATCTCCAGGCACATCGGGGCGAGCGCGCCCACAGAGACGAGCAGCACGTCGGGCCGGTCCGTGTCGGCCTTGCGCAGCACGTCCATGCCGCCGACCTTGCCGACCGCCTGCACGGCGGGGCCGACGGCGCCCTTGGAGTAGCGCACGACGGTCGGCGCGTCGTCGACCTCGACGGCCTCGCGGAGCTGGAGGCGGACCTGGTCGGCGTCGCGGGGCGCGGCGATGCGCAGGGTCGGCACGCACTGCAGGATCGACATGTCCCACATGCCGTTGTGCGAGGCGCCGTCGGTGCCGGTCACGCCCGCGCGGTCCAGGACGAAGGTGACGCCGCACTTGTGCAGGGCCACGTCCATCAGGAGCTGGTCGAAGGCGCGGTTGAGGAAGGTCGCGTACACGGCGAAGACGGGGTGGACGCCGCCGGAGGCGAGGCCCGCGGCGCTGACGGCGGCGTGCTGCTCGGCGATGCCGACGTCGTAGACCCGGTCGGGGAAGGCCTTGGCGAACTTCTGCAGGCCGACGGGCTGGAGCATGGCCGCGGTGATGGCGACGATGTCGTCCCGCTCGTGGCCGAGCTTGACCATCTCCTCGCCGAAGACGGACGTCCAGTCCATGCCGCCCGCGGCGATCGGGAGGCCGGTGTCGGGGTGGATCGGGCCGATGCCGTGGAAGTGGTCGGCCTCGTCGTCCTCCGCGGGTTTGTAGCCGCGGCCCTTCTCGGTGATGCAGTGCACGATGACGGGGCCGTTGAAGCGCTTGGCGCGCTGCAGGGCCGACTCCAGGGCCTCGATGTCGTGGCCGTCGATGGGGCCGACGTACTTCAGGCCGAGGTCCTCGAACATGCCCTGCGGGGCGATGAAGTCCTTCAGGCCCTTCTTGGCGCCGTGCAGCGTCTCGTACAGCGGCTTGCCGACGACGGGGGTGCGCTCCAGGAGGTCCTTGCCGCGGGCCAGGAAGCGTTCGTAGCCGTCGGTGGTGCGCAGGGTGGCGAGGTGGTTGGCGAGGCCGCCGATGGTGGGAGCGTAGGAACGCTCGTTGTCGTTGACGACGATGACGAGCGGGCGGTCCTTGGCGGCCGCGATGTTGTTCAGCGCTTCCCAGGCCATGCCGCCGGTGAGGGCGCCGTCACCGATGACGGCGACCACAGCCCGGTCGGCGTACTCCTTGCCGCGCACCTCGTTGGCCTTGGCCAGGCCGTCGGCCCAGCCGAGGACGGTGGAGGCGTGGCTGTTCTCGATCACGTCGTGGTCGGACTCGGCGCGCGAGGGGTAGCCGGACAGGCCGCCCTTGGCGCGCAGCTTGGCGAAGTCCTGGCGGCCGGTGAGCAGCTTGTGGACGTAGGCCTGGTGGCCGGTGTCCCACAGGACCTTGTCCTTCGGCGACTCGAAGACGCGGTGCAGGGCGATGGTCAGCTCGACGACACCGAGGTTGGGGCCGAGGTGACCGCCGGTCTTGGAGACAGCGTCGACGAGGAAGCCGCGGATCTCGTCCGCCAGCTGGTTGAGCTGTTCCGGGCCGAGCAGGTCCAGATCGCGCGGTCCCGTGATGCGGGTCAGCAGCGGCACCCGTGCCTCCTTGCAGTAGAGCGTGTAGCGCTGTTCGAGCATTGCCGGGCCTGTCGAGTCTAATGTTCCGCCGCTGACGGCGTAGTCCGGGCCAAGGGTCCCGCGTCACGCGATCGGCTGTAAATCGACTGGTACGACCGGGGGCGGCCCGGATTTCCGGCCCCCCGGACGGGAACGGATGTTCCCATTCGGGGACATGCCCGTGCCCGGTACCGGAATGTCCGGTACCGGGCACGGGCACGCGTGATCAAGCGCGGACCTGCGGGATCAGGCGCGGCCCGCGGACTTCTGGGTCTTGCGCGAGACCGAGTCGATCACGACGGCGGCGAGCAGCACCGCGCCGGTGATCATGTACTGGATCTCGTTGGGCATGCCCTCCAGGTTCAGGCCCTGCTGGATCGACTGGATCACCAGCATGCCGAGCATGGCGGACCAGATCTTGCCGCGGCCGCCGAAGAGGCTGGTGCCGCCGATGACCGCCGCCGCGATCACCATCATCAGGGTGTTGCCGGCGCCGAGGCTCTTGGTCGCGCCACCGGAGAGGCTCGCGATGAAGAGCCCGCCGAAGGCGGCCAGCATGCCGGAGATCGCGAACACGGTGATCCGCACCCGGTCGACGTTGATGCCCGCGCGGCGCGCCGCCTCCGCGTTGCCGCCGACCGCGAAGACCTGACGGCCGAAGGTGGTGCGGCGGGCCACGAAGTCCGCGATCACGAGCACGGCGAGGAAGAGCACCAGGGCGAGCGGAAGGCCGCGGGCGCCCTCCGGCTCGTTCAGGAAGTACGCGGCGACGAAGGCGAGGACCGCGAGCAGGCCGGTGCGCAGCAGGATCTCGCTGAGCGGCCGCGAGGGCAGCTCGGCGTTCTTGCGGCGCCGGGCGTCCAGGTACTGGGAGGCCCCGTAGGCGAGCACGGCGATCAGGGCCAGGCCGTACGCGGCGGCCTTGTCGGCGAAGAAGTGCGTGGTCAGGTCCTCGACGACGGAGCCGGTGGGCGTGTTGATGCTGCCCTCCTTGCCCATCAGCCAGATCTGCAGACCGCTCCAGCCGAGGAAGCCCGCCAGGGTGACCACGAAGGCCGGTACGCCGATCTTGGCGAAGAAGAAGCCGTGCAGCGCGCCGATCACCAGGCCCGAGGCGATGGCCACGAACACCGACAGCCAGTCGCCCCACCCGTGGGTGACGCTCAGGACCGCCCAGACGGCGGCACCCACACCGGCGACGGAGCCCACGGACAGGTCGATCTCGCCGAGCAGCAGCACGAAGACGATGCCGACCGACATGATGCCGACGCCGGAGGTGAACACCGCGATGTTGGCGAGGCTGGAGGCGGACAGGAACTTGTCGTTCTGGAGCTGGAAGACCAGGGCGATGACGATGAGGCCGACGACGACGGGCAGCGAGCCGAGCTCACCGCCGCGGATCTTGCGGACGAACTCCGACCAGTAACCGGCGAAGCCCTGCTCGCGCACCAGCAGGCGCGGGTCGACGGCCGCGGCGGGGGTCGCGGACGGCTCGGCGTCCACGGCGGTGCCGGTGGCCGCCTGGACCTTGTCGGTGTCGGGGGTCTTGGCGAGGTCGCTCACTTCGCGCCCTCCTTCGTTGCCGTGGCCGTGCGCGCCCTGCGGCGGGTGACGGCGTTGTCCGTGGCGCCGGTGATGGCGGCGATGACTTCCTCGGGCGAGGTGTCGGCGACCCGGAAGACGCCGTTGTTGCGGCCGAGGCGCAGGACCGCGACCCGGTCGGCGACGGCCTGGACGTCGGCCATGTTGTGGCTGATGAGGATCACGCCGTGGCCGCGCTCGCGCAGGCGCTCCACCAGGTCGAGGACCTGGGCGGTCTGCTCGACGCCGAGAGCCGCGGTGGGCTCGTCGAGGATGACGACCTTGGGGTCGCCGACCAGCGCGCGGGCGATGGCGACGACCTGCCGCTGGCCGCCGGAGAGAGCGGCGACGGGGATGCGGACGCTGGGGATACGGATGGACAGCGTGTCCAGGAGCACCCGGGCCCGCTTCTCCATCTTGATCTCGTCCAGGACGCTGGCGCTCTTCAGCTCGCTGCCGAGGAAGAGGTTGGCGACGACGTCGAGGTTGTCGCAGAGCGCGAGGTCCTGATAGACGGTCGCCACGCCGAGGCCCTGGGCGTCGTGCGGGCGGCCGATGCGGACCTCCCTGCCCTCCCACTCGATGGCGCCCTCGTCGATGGGGTGGACCCCGGAAATGGTCTTGACGAGCGTGGACTTGCCGGCGCCGTTGTCGCCGACGAGGGCGACCACCTCACCGGCGTGGATCTCGAGGTCTACGTCCGTGAGCGCCTGGACGGCGCCGAACCGCTTGGAGACCCCGCGCAACGCCAGCACGGGCGTAGCGGACACGTGAATCATCTCCTTCGCCGCCTGACCGGCGGGGATGGTGGTGCGCGCGTGGGGCACGGACGCGTGTGGGGGACACGGGGCCGTGCGGCACGCAGGACAAGGTGCCCGGTGCCCGCCCTCCGACTGCGGGGCGGAATGAAGTGGGCGGGCACCGGACCGCTGGGGAAGGTGTCTCGCGGCCCGCGGGCCGCGTCAACACCTGGAACCTGACCGGGAGTTACTTGATCCCGGCCTCGTCGCAGGCCTTCTTGAACTGCTTGGTGCAGATCTCGCTGGCCTTGTAGACCTTGTCCTTGACGATGGTGCCGGCCACCTCGTCCTTGGTGATCGCCTGGGCGTCGTACAGCTTGGCGGGGATGCCCTTGTAGTCGCCGCTGAGCGAATTGACCTTGCGGTCGGTCAGGTCGTCGATCTTCTTGTCCTTGAGCAGCCGGACCGCGATCTCGGCGGTGGTCTCGGCCTCCGGCTTGATCTGCTTGTAGATCGTGAAGGCCTGGTCACCGCTCAGCAGGCGCTGGATGCCGGCGAGCTCCGCGTCCTGGCCGCCGACGGGGACGTCGATGCCGCGCTGCTTGAGGGCGGTGATGATGCCGCCCGCCATGCCGTCGTTGGCGGAGTAGACGCCGTCGATGCCGTCCTTGCCGAGCTTGTCGATGGCGGCGGCCATCTTCTTGTTCGCCTCGTCCGGGGACCAGTCCGGGATGTCCTGCTCGTAGGCGACCTTCTTGACGTTCTTGTCGAGCACCGAGTGGGCGCCCTTCTTGAAGAAGGGGGCGTTCGGGTCGGTCGGGGAGCCGTTGATCATGACGACATTGGAGTCCTTGGCCTCGGACCCCAGCGCCTTGACGAGCGCGCCGCCCTGGAGGCGGCCGATCTTCTCGTTGTCGTAGCTGACGTAGGCGGCCAGCGGGCCCTCGGCGAGCCGGTCGTACGCGACGACCTGCACGCCGTCCTTCTTGGCGCGCTCGACCCAGCCCTTGGTGGACTTGTAGTCCACCGAGTCCAGGATGATCACCTTGACGCCCTGCGTGATCAGCGCGTCGAACTGCTTCTTCTGGGTCTCGATGTCCTGCGCGGCGTTGTTGTACTTGACCTCGCAGTCGCTGCACAGCGACTTGATCTTCGCCTCCATGATGGGGCGGTCGAAGGTCTCGTAGCGGGTGGTCTTGTTCTCCGGCAGGAGCAGGCCGATGGTCTTGCCGTCGCCGCCGCTGCCCTTGTCGTCGCCGTCACCGGCCTCGCCGCACGCGGCCAAGGCCAGCGCCATGGAAACGGTGACGGTGCCTATGCCGACGCGGCGCGTCAATGCGTTCATTTGGGGGTGCCTCCCTGACGTGGCCGCGTCGCTGCGGCCGAGGTGGCTCGAAGTCAACTCGGCCGCCCGACACGCGTCAAGGAGTAAATCCTTAACGAGATGACAACGGTGCCATGCGTTATCTAAGTGAAGGCGGGTGCGGCGGCGGGGAGGGTCTCGTCCAAAAGGGTTGAATCCCCCATCTCGCTGAGCGCGAGGGCGAGCGCGCCCAGGACCTCGGCGCGCGAGCCAAGTGCCCCGGGAAGTACGGAGAGTTGACGGGCCGCGCTGGGGATGGCGTAGCGCCCGACGGACTCCCTGATCGGTGCGAGGACCAGCTCCCCGGCCTCGGCGAGGGCGCCGCCGAGGACGACCCTGCTGGGGTTGAGGAGGTTGCACAGGTTCGCGACACCGCTGCCGATGTGCCGGCCGACGTCGGAGATCACCCGGCGGCAGCCCGGGTCCCCGTCGCGGGCGAGGGCGACCACGCGCTCCATGGTCAGGTCGGTGCCGTGGCTGGACTGGAGCAGCGGCAGCACGTATCGGGCGGCGGTGAAGGTCTCCAGGCAGCCGCGGTTGCCGCAGCGGCAGACGGGGCCGGACTCATCCAGGGTGATATGCCCGATTTCCCCCGCCGTGCCGCCGGGCCCCCGGTAGATCCGGCCGCTGATCACCAGGCCGGCGCCGACACCGCTCGCGACCTTGATGTACGCCAGGTCCTTGACCCCGCGGCCGCCGCCCCACACCAGCTCGCCGAGCGCGCCCAGGTTGGCGTCGTTGTCGACGTGCACGGGCACGCCGAGCCGCTCCCTCAGCTCCTCGGCCGGCTTGGTGCCCGCCCAGCCCGGCAGGATCGCGGTGGAGCCGAGGGTGCCGGACTCCACGTCGATGGGCCCGGGCACGCCGAGGCCGACGCCCGCGACCTTGGCGCGGTCCACTCCGGTCGCCTCGATCAGCTTGCCGACCAGGCGCTCGGCCCGGTCGAAGCCCTGCGCGGCGGAGGCGTCCACGTCCAGCGGCTCGGCCTCCTCGGCGAGCACCTTGTGGGCGAGGTTGCCGAGGGCGACGCGCAGGTGGGTGTGGCCGAAGTCGATGCCGATGACCATGCCGGCGTCGCCGCTGAGGGAGACGCTGCGGGCCCGGCGGCCGCCCGCCGACGTGGGGGTGACCTCGACGGTGCCGCCGTCCTTCAGCTCCCGGACGATGTTCGACACCGTCGCGGCGGACAGGCCCGTCGTCCTGGCGATCTCCGCCTGCGTGAGCGATCCCGCGAGCCGTACCGCGCGTACGACCCGCTCGAGGTTTGCTCGGTGCAGTGACGACTGCGACCCCGGAGTCTCCATCGACTCATCCACTCCCGCCTATGGCGGGCGGCGCCGACGCCGCCCGTACAAGTTGTGAACTCCAAGCTCTTCTGAACGGGTTACCGCAGTCAAGTCCTTGACGAAAATCCAGTAGGTCACACCGCACACACGAAACGCCCCGCGTGCGGGGCGTTCCCTGTGCTTGATCGCGTTCGACTACTTGATCGTGGCCGCCGTGAGTCCGGACTGCACCTGCCGCTGGAAGGACAGGTAGACCACGAGGACCGGGATCATGGAGATGGTCATGCCCGCGTACAGGGCGGGCAGGTCGGTCTCGTAGTTGCCCTGGTTCATCAGGCTGACCAGGCCCTGGGCGAGCATCGAGCGGTCCTCGTCGCCACCGCTCTGCTTCTGCATCAAGGTCAGCGGCAGGATGTACTGGTTCCACTGCCCGAGGACGTTGAAGATCCCGACGCTGATCAGTCCGGGCTTCGCCATCGGCACCATGATCTGGAAGAACACCCGGGTGTGCGAGGCGCCGTCGATCACGGCGGCCTCGTGCACGGCCGTCGGCAGGGTGCGGAAGAACGAGTGCAGATAGAACACGGTGAACGGCAGCGAGTAGGCGACGTACACCAGGATCAGTCCTTGGTACGTGTTGAGCATGCCGAGCCGGTCGACCATGAAGTAGAGCGGCACGAGCGCCAGGAACACCGGGAACATCGAACCGGCGACGAAGAAGTAGTACACGAACCGGTTGCCGACGAAGTCGTAGCGGGCGAGGACGTAGGCCGCCATCGCGCCGAGCAGCATCGTCAGGGGCACCGAGACGATCATGACGATCAGGGTGTTGAGGAGATAGTCGCCGACGCCCTTCTCCCAGCCGCGCTGGAAGGCGTCGAAGGTCCATTCGGTGGGCCAGGTCCAGGCGCTGGACTTGATCTGGGAGTCGGTCTTGAAGTTGCCGAGCAGGATCCAGAAAAGGGGCAGGACGATCATGACCGCCCACAGCACCAGGAAGCCGTGCGAGAAGGCGTTGAGGGTCCTGCCCTCCATGCCGTCCTTGCCGGGGCCGCGGCCGCCGCCGCGCTGGCCCGGCACCTTGGCCTTGGTGACCGGTGGCTGAGTCGCAGGAGCCGTCATCGCTCGCGCCTCCTTAGAACTCGATGCGGTCACGTCGGCTGAGCCGCAGCGTGACGATGGACACGATCAGGGTGAGCAGCAGCATCACCACACCCATGGCGCAGGCGTATC
Organism: Streptomyces alboflavus; assembly: GCF_000716675.1. Taxonomy (GTDB): domain Bacteria; phylum Actinomycetota; class Actinomycetes; order Streptomycetales; family Streptomycetaceae; genus Streptomyces; species Streptomyces alboflavus. The sequence goes on along the minus strand of NZ_JNXT01000006.1, from coordinate 140,345 downwards.
CGCTCTTGCTGTACGTCTGGAAGTTGCGCATGAGGTACGTCGAGATGACCTCACTGCTGTGGTCGGGGCCACCGCCGAAGTCCTGCGACGTGAGCGTGGAGATGAGCAGGAACGCGTCCATGGACAGAATGGCGAGGAACACCCAGGCCGTCTGGATGGTCTCCCAGAGCAGCGGCAGGGTGACCCGGAAGAAGGTCTGGAACCGTCCGGCGCCGTCGAGCAGCGCCGCCTCGTAGATGTCCTTGGGGATGGACTGCATGGCGGCCGAGAACAGCACCATGTAGAAGCCCGCCCCGGCCCAGACCATCACGAAGACGATGCACCAGAGCACCAGGTCGGGGTCGTTCAGCCACTCCGTGGGGTTGCTCTTGTCGCCGAGGCCGACCGCCTGCAGCGTGCCGTTGATGAGGCCCGAGTCGTCGCCGCGGTAGACCGCCTTGAACAGGATGGCGAGGATCGCGATGGACAGGACCTGCGGGAAGAAGAAGATGACGCGGTAGAAGGCGGAGCCCTTGACGCCGGACACACCGCCGGCTCCACCGCGCCCGCCGACGTTCACCATGAAGGCGAAGAACAGCGAGAGCAGAATCGTCAGGGTCGGCACCAGGACAAGGAGCAGGGCATTGTGCTGCAGCGCCTTGATGAAGACGTCGTCGTTCGCGAGGTCCTTGTAGTTGTCGAGGCCGACGAAATTGAAGTTCTGGGAGGCGCCGCTCCAGTCGGTGAAGGAGTAACTGATGGTCTGGAGATAGGGCCAGATCACCAGCAATACATAGAGCCCGACGGGAAGAACGAGGAATCCCGCGATGAACGGGTACTTTTTCCGATGCATAACACCCTGCTCCTGGCCTTGCCGTGACCGTGCCGAGACGGCGCCGCACCCCCGGCCGGGCCGTGGGCGGTGCCCGGCCCGGCCGTGCCGCCCGGCCCCGGCCGGCGGCTGACGACGACTGCTACTTCCGCTTCGTGTCCGGGTTCTTCTCTGCTTCCTTGTCGACCGCCGCCTGGCAGCGCTCCAGCCACTTCTTGGGCGTGATGCGCTTGGCCATCAGCTCACCGGTGGCGTTCTGGATCGCGACGTCCAGCTCGCCGTACCACTCCGAGTAGCGGAAGTTGAAGCGCTCGTCGACCGGGCAGGCGTCGACGGCCGCGAGGGCGGTCTTGATGCCCGGGCGCAGCTGCACGCTCTTGTCGACGTACTCGGGGCCGATCACGGACAGCGAACTGGCCTCCTTGGCGAAGGCGGTGGCGCCTTCCTTGGAGAGCATCCGGCGCAGGAACTCAAGGCCGCCCGCGACGTTCTTCGCCTTGGACGGCACGATGAAGGGCTCGTCGGCGCCGGTGCGCAGGGCGTGCAGCTTCATCTTGGAGTCGGGCAGCAGGGGCAGCGGCAGGAACGTCATCTCGAAGTCGTCGGGCGTCTGCTTCGCCTGCTCGTTCTCCAGCCAGGAGCCCGAGGGGATGAAGACGGCCTTGTACTCGTTCCACTTGGTCTGGGCCTCGGTGTGCTCCAGGGAGTTGGTGCCCGGCATCAGCAGGCCCTTCTCCACGATCTCGTACACCGCCTCGATGGCGCGCTCGGCGGCCGGGTTGCCGACGAAGGCCTTCTTGTCGAGGTTGTCGATCGCCTTCACGGCGTCCATGCCGCCGGTCTTGGCGATCAGGTCCATGATCACGATGTTCATGTAGTACGGGTACTTGCCCTGGTGGGCGAGGCCGCCGATGCCCTTGGACTTGGCGTCCTTCATGATGTCGAGCATCTCGTCCCAGGTCTTCGGGACCTTCCAACCGTGCTTCTTGAAAAGCTTGTTGGAGTACCACAGACCCCAGGTGGCGTACACGTAGAACAGCGCGTGGAACTTGCCGCCGAAGGTGCCCTGCTCGATGGTGCCGGGCAGCATGATGTCGCGGATCTTCTTGCTCGGGTCGTCGATGGACGGCGCGTCGAGCAGCTGCGTGAGGTCGGTCAGATGACCTTCCTTGTGCAGGGTGTCCAGCTTCATCTTCTTGGAGCCGGAGTCGTCGACGACGTCCGGCGGGTTGCCCTTGTTGAAGCGGGGCTGGAGCTTGCCGGTGACGTCCTGCTCGCCGCTGTGGGCGACCGAGCCGCCGTACTTCTTCTCGAAGGACGCCTCCCACGCCTTGGCGTAGGCGTCGCCGTAGCCGCCCTTGAAGATGAAGACGTCGAGGTCGTTGTCCTTGGCTACGCCGAAGGGATTGTTCTTCGTCTTCTTGACGGTCTTGGCCTTGTCGTTGTCACCGCCGCCGCCGGACGCGCAGGCCGAGAGGAAGCCCATCGTCGGGACGGAGATGATGCCGAGCGCGGCCGCGCGCTTGATCAGGTCACGTCGGCCGACACCGCTCGTTTCGGGCCTGCCGGAGGTCCCAGGGGTGGATCCCATGCTCAAGTCCTCGCCTTCTTCCAGGACTCAGGCGGTGAACCGGATCCTCCCCGGCACCGCGGAGTTGTGAAGCTGGGGCCGTGCGATGGTGCGGGATGTACGGGATGTACGGGAAATGCGAGATGTGTCCGATGCCATGGAACGGCTGCCGCGACTAGGTGGTCCGGGGCGGCCCGGGGGAACTCGGACGCCGACAGGTATAGTCCACTTACAGTCGGCCAAGCAAGATCGAATGCAGGTTTGGACTGCAGGCTTTTCCGAGTTGAGACCTCGCGGAGACGTGCGCGACGAGCACTTCGCGAGCCATAAAAGTCCGTACCAATGCGGAATCGAATCGGGCTTTCTCCCGGGCTGTTCCGGGCCCTTCGGCATGCCCGTCATTTCCGGGCACTTCGGTGAACTTCGCTCGGGAGACGACCGGTTCGGGCACCATGAGTGGTATGCCGCTGGCAATCAGTCACGGTGGCTGATTCCGACGCGGCGCATGGGGGGGGCTCATGCTGCTGACCGACAACCCGATCGCGAACGCGGACGGGGACCGCTACGGATTCCAGGGCCACGCCGACGTGCTCTGCGCGGCGATCTCCGACACCGACGACCTGCCCCTGACCGTCGGGGTCTTCGGCCCCTGGGGCACGGGCAAGTCGAGCTTCATGAAGGTCTGCCAGGACCTGCTCGACGAGCGCGAGATCCCGACGGTGTGGTTCAACCCGTGGAAGTACGACCAGAAGGACGAGATCTGGCACGCCCTCATCCAGAGCGTGCTCACCGAGATCGCCCTGAAGCTGGAGGAGCGGCGCAAGGAGGGCGACCTGGCCCTGCGCGAGCGGATGGCCGGGGCCCTGGACAAGGTCCGGCAGCTCAGCCAGGCCGCGGCCTGGCTGCTCGCCCGCCGCGCCGCGGGCCCGCTCACCGCGGGCGTCGTCACCGCCGACGACGTGGCCGCCGCGCAGACCGAGTTCACCCAGCCGGGCACCGAGACCTATCTGCACGTCAACCGCTTCGAGCGGGACTTCAAGGACGTGGTCGACGCCTACACCGACGGCGGGCGCCTGGTCCTGTTCATCGACGACCTGGACCGGTGCAGTCCGGACGCGGCGATCACCGTCCTGGACTCGCTGAAGCTGTTCCTCGGCGAGGGCGCCTGCGTGTTCGTCCTCGCGATGGACTACCAGGTCGTCGCGGAGGCGGCCGCCCTGCGGTTCCACAGCGAGGATCCGGACGAGGCGCGGGGGCGACAGTATCTGGAGAAGCTCATCCACTTCCCGTACCACCTGCCGGGCGTCTCCTTCGAGGCCATCGTCAGCCACCTCCAGGGCAAGATCACCGACTCCCGCCTTTCGGGCTCGCGCGAGCTGTGGGAACTGATCGAGGTCGCCTTCGAGGCCAACCCGCGCCGCGTCCGCCGCTTCGTCAACGGCCTCAACCTGACGGCCATGACCCTGCACCGCAACCTGAAGGACCCGCCCTCACTCCGGCTGCTGCTGCACATGGGCACCCTGCTGGCCCTGCGCATGAAACACCCGGCCTTCTTCACCGCGCTCCAGGCCGACCCCGGCGTCTGGAGGCGCTACGACGACGCCGAGTTCGCGAAGACCGAGCTGAGCGGCCAGGACCTGGTGCTCGCCACCGGCAATCCCGGGGTGCGGCGGCTGCTCGCGGCCGTCGCGCACCGGCGCGCGGGCTTCGAGTTCCCCGATCCGCCGACCCCGACCGAGATCAGGCTCCTGACCCAGGTGCTCACGGTGACCGGCGGCGCATCGAACGGCGGTGTGGCGCCCGTCCCGGTCTTCAGCGCCCGAGGGGCCGTCGGAGAGGGGCCGGGCCATGACACATGACCTGGAACGCGACGTCGCCTACGCCGTCGGTCTCGACCTCGGGGACGGCGAGAGCTCCTTGTGCTGGCTGCCGACGACCGGGCGGACCTCGGCCGAGATCCATCTCCGCGGCACCGAGGGCGCCAGCATCGTCACCGCCATCGGGCGCGAGCCGGAGAACCCCGAGGCGCAGGCCGCGAACCGCAGGTACCGCGTCGTCATCGGCGAAGCTGCCGTGTTCGCCAAGAACTCCGTGCAGTTCAGCGTCAACTTCAAGAACCGGCCGGAGAACACGGACCTCCACACCCCGGACGCGGTGCGCTTCGCCCAGGTGCTGCTCACCGAGTTCTTCGCCCAGCACCCCGAGGTGCGCGAGGACTGCGTGGTGTACGTCGGCCATCCCGCGGGCTGGGACCGCCCCTCCGTCGCGGCGTACCAGCGGCACTTCACCGCCATGGATGTGCCGCTGCGGCTGGTGGCGGAGTCCCAGTCCGCGCTGGTGCACGTCAGGGACCGGCGGGCCGGGCAGCCGGCGGTGGTCGGGCTCGACCGGGTCCTCGTCGTCGACGTGGGCTCCTCCACGACCGACTTCACCGTCGTGGAGGACCTGCTGCCGCGGAACCTGCCCCTGGGCGCCGAACTGGGCTGCCGCGACATCGACGGCACCCTCGCCCGCATCGTGCGGGACTCCTGCGCGGGGAACGCGAAGTTCGACGCGTCCCACGGGAGCGAGGGCGGCCCTGAGATGCTGACGCTGGTCTGCCGCCGGGCCAAGGAGGCCCAGTTCAGCGGGGTGGACCTGCGGCTGCAGGAGCTGGAGTGCGGCTGTGACCCCGTGTTCGTCCCGCTGGTCACACTCGCCCTCGGCCGACTGCGGCAGCTGGACATCCCCGGGCGTGTGGTGCGGGCGCCGGGCGGCTGGGCGGACCGCTTCGCGGCGACGCTGACGGAGGTACGCGGCCACCTCGGGTCGCCAGGACCCGAGCTGGTCGTCCTCACCGGCGGCGGCTCCCGCATGCCCGTGGTCCGCGAACTGTGCGTCGGCGCCTTCCCGGAGGCCACCGTGGAGAACGACACGGAGCCCTCCCTCTCGGTCACCCGGGGGCTCGCCAGCATCGGGCGGCACAGCGTCAACGTGGCCCGGTTCCGCCGCGACATCCAGGCGCTCAAGGACCGCCCGGAGTTCGAGGAGGCGATCCGGGTGGGCCTTGTGGAGGCGTTCGACGAGGCCAAGAGCTCTCTCCTGAGCCGCCTCCTCGCCCGCGCCGACCGCCTGAACGCGGACGACGAGGGCGACCTCGACGAGCTGATCCGCGAACTCACCGGTCTGGACGAGGTCCTGGCGGAGCTGCGCGTCACGCTGGCGGACGCGCTGATTCCGCTGGTGCTCGACATCTGCCGCTCGTACGGCATCCGCGACGACCAGTTCACGCTCGACATCGCGCTGCCCGAGATCATCGGTACGGCCATCACCCGCCGCATCCGTGCCCTGTGGCGGGTCCTTCGCAACTCCCAGGGGGCACTGGACGTCGTCACGAGGGTGCCGCAGCTGGGCCTGATGCGGCTGCGCAGCGCGTTGCGCGCCGGGGCGACACCGGCGCAGATGGCCGCGCTCGTCGCCGGGATGGCCGTCATCGTGGCCCTGCCCAAGGGCGCCGAACTCGGCGCCCGCCAGCTCATCAAGACCACCCTGAACAACGCCGCGCTCGACCCGGCGGAGGTGGACCGCCTGGTCACCGACGTCGCCGAGCGGATCAGCGCACAGATGGACGACCGCGCGCGGGAGGTCGAGCGCTTCCTCGCCTGACGCCTTCCCCCTCAGGCTCACGCGGACCCCCTTCAACCCCCTTGACACCGCCGCCCACTTACCGCCCTACTGGACCCTGCGCAACCACTGACAACGTTGTCCAGCAGGTGCTTGGAGGGGACGCAGGGGATGGGACACAGACCTCGACACAGACGCCGTGGGGGAAGCGCGCGCCGCACCCCGGCCGCCGTCGGCCTCACCGCTCTCGCGGTGCTCGCCGCCTCGCAAGGTGTCGCCGTGGCCGGGCCGGAGGAGGCGCCGCGCGCCGAGCGGGAGTTCAGCTCCTCGTTCGAGAAGGACGACGCGCAGCCCGACTGGCTGAACACGGTCGAGACGGGGCCCGACGGCAAGAAGAAGGCCGGCGGGGTCAACGGCGACTTCAGCTCCGGGATCCCGGGCAGCGTGAACGACCACGTCGTGGACGTCCGGGCGAGCGGCGAGAACGCGGGCGCCGGGGAGACCAAGGAGAAGCTGGTCGACGGCGAGAAGTCGACGAAGTGGCTCACCTTCAAGCCCACGGGCTGGGTGGAGTTCGAGCTCGACGAGCCCGCGAAGGTGGTGACGTACGCGCTCACCTCCGCCAACGACCACCCCGAGCGCGATCCGAAGGACTGGACGCTCCAGGGCTCGACGGACGGCAAGGACTGGAAGGACCTCGACACCCGCAAGGGCGAGAAGTTCGCCAGCCCCTTCACGACGAAGAAGTACGACTTCGAGAACACGGTCGCGTACTCCCACTACCGCCTGGACATCACCGCCAACAACGGCGCGGGCGACGCCCTGCAACTCGCCGACGTGCACCTCTCCGTCGGCGGCAGCGACAACCCGGCACCGCCCGCCGACATGCTGAGCCTCATCGACCGCGGCCCCGCCGGGTCCCCGACCGCCAAGGCGCGCGCCGGGTTCACCGGCAGGCAGGCGCTGCGGTACGCGGGCACGCACACGGCCGACAAGCGCGGCTTCTCGTACAACAAGGTCTTCGACGTCGATGTCGACGTGCGGCGCGACACGGAGCTGTCGTACCGCGTGTTCCCGTCCATGGCGGAGGGCGACCTCGACTACGACGCCACGAACGTCGCGGTCGACCTGGCCTTCACCGACGGCACCTATCTGAGTGACCTCAAGGCCACCGACCAGCACGGATTCCCGCTGACCCCGCGCGGGCAGGGCGATTCCAAGGTGCTCTACGTCAACCAGTGGAACGACGTCGTGGGCCGGATCGGTGACGTCGCCGCCGGGAAGACGGTGGACCGGATCCTGGTCGGCTACGACTCCCCCAAGGGTCCCGCGAAGTTCCGGGGCTGGCTGGACGACGTGTCCCTGAAGGAGACCCCGCCCGCGAAGCCCAAGGCGCGCCCCTCCGACTACGCCTCGACCACGCGCGGCACGAACTCCAGCGGCGGCTTCTCGCGCGGCAACACCTTCCCGGCGACGGCCGTCCCGCACGGCTTCAACTTCTGGACCCCGGTGACCAACGCGGGCTCCATCAGCTGGCTGTACGACTACGCGCGCGGCAACAACGACGACAACCTGCCGACCGTGCAGGCGTTCAGCGCGAGCCACGAGCCGAGCCCGTGGATGGGCGACCGGCAGACCTTCCAGGTGATGCCGTCGGTGGCGAAGGACAAGCCGGAGGCCGACCGCGCCAAGCGGGCGCTGCCGTTCCGGCACGAGAAGGAGACGGCGAGGCCGCACTACTACGGCGTGACGTTCGAGAACGGCCTGAAGGCCGAGATGACGCCGACCGACCACGCGGCCATGTTCAGGTTCACCTATCCCGGTGATGACGCGAGCATCGTCTTCGACAACATCGAGAAGACGGGCGACACCAAGCACAACGTCGGCCTGACCCTCGACAAGGAGAAGGGTGTCGTCACGGGCTACTCCGACGTGAAGTCGGGCCTGTCGACCGGCGCCACCCGGATGTTCGTGTACGGCACCTTCGACAGCCCGGTCACCGACGGCGGCAAGCTGGAGGGCGGCGGCACCACGGACGCCACCGGCTACTTCCGCTTCAAGCCGGGCAAGGACCGCACGGTCGGCCTGCGCCTCGCCACCTCGCTGATCAGCGTCGACCAGGCGAAGGCCAACCTGGACGCGGAGATCCCCGCGGGCACGTCGTTCGGCCGCGTCAAGGAGCGGGCGCAGGACAAGTGGGACGACATCCTCGGCCGGGTCGAGGTGGAGGGCGCGAGCGAGGGGCAGAAGACGTCCCTGTACTCCAGCCTGTACCGCCTCTACCTCTACCCGAACTCCGGCTTCGAGAAGGTCGGTTCGAAGCACAAGTACGCGTCGCCGTTCTCGCCGCAGACCGGCCCGGACACACCCACCCACACCGGCGCGAAGATCGTCGAGGGCAAGCCGTACGTGAACAACGGCTTCTGGGACACCTACCGCACGACGTGGCCCGCCTACTCCCTCTTCACGCCGAAGAAGGCGGGCGAGCTGGTCGACGGCTTCGTGCAGCACTACAAGGACGGCGGCTGGACGTCGCGCTGGTCCTCGCCCGGCTACGCGGACCTGATGACGGGCACGTCCTCCGACGTGGCGTTCGCCGACGCCTACGTGAAGGGCGTCAAGGGCTTCGACGCGAAGGCGGCGTACGACGCGGCGGTGAAGAACGCGACGGTCGCCCCGGACAAGTCGGGCTACGGCCGCAAGGGCATGACCACCTCGCCGTTCCTCGGCTACACCCCGTCCGAGACGCACGAGGGCCTGTCGTGGGCCCTTGAGGGCTACGTCAACGACTTCGGCATCGCAAAGATGGGCCAGGCGCTCTACAAGAAGACGGGCGAGAAGCGCTACAAGGAGGAGTCCGCGTACTTCCTCAACCGCGCCCGCGACTATGTGAACCTCTTCGACGCCAAGGCCGGGTTCTTCCAGGGCAAGAACAAGAAGGGCGACTGGCGCGTCCCGTCCGAGAAGTTCGACCCGCGGATCTGGGGCCACGACTACACCGAGACCAACGCGTGGGGCTACGCCTTCACCGCGCCGCAGGACTCGCGCGGCCTCGCGAACCTGTACGGCGGCCGGGGCGGCCTGGCGAAGAAGCTCGACACGTACTTCGCCACGCCGGAGACGGCCTCGCCCGAGTTCGCCGGTTCCTACGGCGGCGTCATCCACGAGATGACGGAGGCCCGTGACGTGCGCATGGGCATGTACGGGCACTCCAACCAGGTCGCCCACCACGCCGCGTACATGTACGACGCGGCCGGGCAGCCCTCGAAGACGCAGGAGAAGGTCCGCGAGGTCATGTCCCGCCTGTACACGGGCAGCGAGATCGGGCAGGGCTACCACGGCGACGAGGACAACGGCGAGCAGTCGGCCTGGTACCTCTTCTCCTCCCTCGGCTTCTACCCGCTCGTCATGGGCAGCGGCGAGTACGCCATCGGCTCCCCGCAGTTCACGAAGATGACCGTGCACATGGACAACGGCAGGGACCTGGTGGTCAAGGCCCCCAGGAACAGCGCGAAGAACGTGTACGTGCAGGGCCTGAAGGTGAATGGGAAGAAGTGGAACTCGACCGCGCTGCCGCACGAAGCCATCGCGCGCGGCGGGGTCCTGGAGTTCGACATGGGCCCGAAGCCGTCCGCGTGGGGCACCGGCAAGAACGCCCAGCCGGTCTCCGTCACGGACGACGACAAGGTGCCGTCGCCGCGCAAGGACGCCCTGAAGGTCGAGGGCGAGCTGTTCGACAACTCCTCGACCACGTACGCGAACGCGGCGTCCGTCGTGCTGCCCGTCCAGGGCCGCACCAAGGCCGTCCAGTACACGCTCACCTCCGCCGACAAGGCCAAGGCCCCGCGCGGCTGGGTGCTCCAGGGCTCCCGCGACGGCGAGAAGTGGAAGACCGTCGACAAGCGCTCCGGCCAGTCCTTCGCCTGGGACCAGCAGACCCGGCCGTTCACGGTGAGCGACCCCGGGTCGTACGTGAAGTACCGCCTGGTGTTCACGGGCGGTCGGGGCACCCTCTCGGAGGTGGAACTCCTCCGCTGACGCCCGCCTGATCCCACCCGAACCCCGGCCCCGGTCCGTCGACCCCTCCGTCGACGGGCCGGGGCCGGCCTGCGACGTCAAAGGCGGGGCACCAGGGACACGTGTGTGGCAAGGTGCGGGCAAAGGCCCTCAACTGACGGGGACACACCACGCGTGCGGTACTACGTCTACGTCTCCACCGCCAAGGTGGACATGCTCTACGAGCAGATCCCGCCGAAGCTCCTCCGGCGGCTCGCCGTCGAGGCCAAGGTCGACCTGAAGGTCGTGAGCGTGGCCGTGCAGTCGCCGCGCGCCGAGACCAGCGCGTACGACCGGCTCGACCTCGTGGAGGCCTATCTGGAGCGGGAGTTCGACGTCAGCTGGATGTCGGAGCCCACGGCCTGGTTCCGTGGGGACCTGGGGCTGCGGATCGCGGGGTACGGCGAGGCGGACAAGCCGACGCTGATGACGGGGAGCGACGGCGACACGGTCGTCGCGCTCATCGGCTCCGCACACCATCTGATCGGCCATCAGGCGGCGCCCGACATGCACCGGGTCGGCTTCTCGGGGCTGCCGTCCATCTTCCGGCTGCTTCAGGACACCCCGCCCGAGTGGGAGCGCCAGTTCAATGTCCGCTCGTGGTCCAGGATGCCGGACCGGGCGAGCGTGACGGACGATGTGCTGCGCGTCGCCGAGGCGTTGACGGTGCCGCCCATGTACTGCGAGTTCCTGGCACGGCAGTTGATGCGCGGCACCGTGACACGTGAGGACGGGCGGGAGCTGACCGTCGTTGTCGGGACACCGCTGTACGTGGCGATGTCGGACCGGGTGCCCGTGGACGGGGAGGCCTGATGGACGGGGAGGTCCGAGGGGAGCGGGCGTCGTCGCACGCCGATCTGGTGCGGATGCGCCTGGACGGTGATGTCGCGGGGCTGTGCCGGGCCACGCGGTCGGAGGTTCTCGACGTCCGGCTGCGCGCCACCGAGTTCCTGGGCGGCAGCACGGACTCGGCGGCGGCCGTCGAGACGCTGTTGGGCTGCCTGCGGCACGGACCGCGGTGGCAGGCCGCCAGGGCCCTGGGGAAGCTGCGGGAGCGCCGCGCGGTTCCCGGGCTGCTCGCGATGCTGGCCGAGTCGACGCGTGACCATCGCCTGCAGCTGGACGAGCCCGCGGTCGACGCCCTGGTCGCCATCGGTGGACCGGAGGCCGTGCGCGGACTCGTGGAGCTGTGCGACCAGTTGCCGACCGCCCGCAGTTACTGGCAGGCGCGGGTGCTCGACGCGCTGGCCGCCCTGCGTGCGCCGGAGGCGGTGACTCCGCTCCTCGCCGCGCTCTGGGGGTACCTGCCGGGGCGCGCGGACCGCGTGGTGCGGGCGCTCGGCGCGATCGGTGACCCGCGCGCGACCTCCGCCCTCCTCGTCCTCGCGCACCAGCCCGCCCCCGACGGTCACCTGCGCCGGGCCGCCGTGACGGCGCTGCACGCGCTGCCCGTCATCGACTGGCCGCCCGCGCACCTGTGGCCGCCCGCCGAAACGCTGCTGCACGCCCCGCAGCGCGACCCGGACCCCGAGACGGCCCGCCTGGCGACGGCTCTGCTCGCCAGGACGGAGGACGGCCGGAACCACCTGTGGGACGTGCTCCGCAGGGCGTCCCGCTCCCCGCACGACCCCGAGTGCCCGCCCCACGCCGTGGCCGCCGTCTGCGCCCGCGTGGCGGAGGAGCCCGACGTCTTCGCCGTACCGGACCCGGACGAGTACCACGCCCTGCTCCGCCACCACCTGCGGGAGTCGAAGGCACCCACCGTGCGCCGGACCGCCGCCCAGGCGCTGTCCGCGTACGCGGCCGCCGCGGCGAGCGATGCCCTGCTGGAGGCACTGGCGGACGCGCACATCAGCGACACCGTGGCGGACCTGGCCGCCCGGCTCCCCGATCCACCGCTCCGGGATCTCCTGGGCCTGCTCACCGGAGCGGGCCGGACCGTGGCCCAACGGCGCGGTGCGGCCAGGGCGTTGGGGGCGACCGGACACCCGGTGGCCGCCTCGGCGGTGCTTTCCGTCCTGGCGGACGCCGCGGCCCCCACGGCGGTGCGCACCGCCGTCATCGACGCGCTCGGCGCCCTGCGGCTCCTGGAGGCCGCCGCGCCCCTCGCGGCGCTGGCCGAGGACGAGGAACGGCCCGGCACCGTGCGCGCCCGCGCGGTCCGGGCCCTCGGCCTGATCGGCGCGCCGGAGACCCTTCCGGTGGTGCTCGCGTGCGCGCGCTCGCCGCACGAGGCGATGCGGGCGCGGGCGGTGGTGGCCCTGGGCGCGTTTCCCGTGGCGGAGGCCATGGAGGCTCTGGGGGAGTTCGTCGCGAACGGCACCGGACCGCACAGCACGGCACCGGCCACGGGACCACCCCCGCCGCGCCCCTCGACCGACACCACTCCCGCCGAGCCACACGACACCGCCCCCGATCTCGCACGCGCCGCGCTGCGCGCCCTGACCCGGATCGGCGCCCCCGCCCTGCCCGTCCTCGCCGCCCTGGCCGACGGCGTGGACGACCTGGGCGAGAACCTGGGCGACCTGCTCGTCGCGGCGCTCGCCGCCCGCCCCGAAGCCGAGGCGACCGCCGTCCTGGCCAGGATCGCCGCGGCACCGCACCCGCCGTGGGCGGCACGGCATGTCGCGGTCGGCGCGGGACAGCTCTCCCGCTCACGCCCGGCGCAGGAGGCCGCGGCCCTCGCGCTGACCGAGCGCGGCACGCCCGACTGCCTCACGCCGTTGGTGTCGCTCCTCGGCCCCGACGCGTGGTCCGGCGCCCAAGAGGCCGCCGTGCGCGCCCTGTTGGCGATCGGAACCGACGAGGCGCACGAGCACGTGCTCGCGTACTGCCGCACGGCGCAGCACTTCTCCACCTGGCACATCGAAGCGGTGAACGCCATCGCTGAGGCCCGGGGGATCCGGCTCGGGCCGTAGGACCGGCAGCCGTCCGGCCCGCCTGATGGCGGACCCGCGCGCCGAGGGGCGGCAGGTCGCGCCCGAGTCCGTGGCCACCACGGTCGTCGCCGGCGCCCCGGACGGATGCCCGCCCGCGCTCGATCTGGTCATCGCGCACCGCACCCCCGGCTCCGCTCACCGGCCGTGCCCCAAGTCCCCCTGCCCCGGCCCTTCCCGCGGATCGGCGCCCGCCTCGGCGGCCCCGCGCCCGCCCATCAGCGCGAAGACGACCAACCCGAGCACCAGGCAGATCGCCGCGAGCCCCCAGAGGACCAGGTGGAAGGCGGAGTCGTACGACCGTGACGCGGTGAGCGTCGTCAGGACCGAGCCGTACAGTGCCACCGCGACGGCCTCGCTGCCGAGCCGCAGTGTGTTGAGGAAGCCCGCGGCCATGCCCGCCTTCGCGGGGTCGACCAGGGCCAGGGCCTGGCCGTCGACGAGGCCCGCGGCCAGCGCCATGCCCGCGCCGGTGACGATCATCGGCAGGGCGACGACGGCGACGGACACGTCGGGGCCGAAGAGGGTCAGGGCGGCGTCGCCGACGACGAGGGCGGCGAGGCTGGCGTAGATGACGGTGAGCGCGGGGACGCCGCGGGCCACCAACTTGGCGGCGAGCAGCGGGAGGACGAGCATCGGCGCGGTGAGCAGGACCATGATCAGGCCCGCGGCGCCGGTGCCGCGCCCGGTCACCTCCGTCAGATAGGTCGGCAGGTACGTGAGCATCGTGACGAAGCCGAACGATCCGGCGACCGGGACCAGGCACAGCGCGAGGAAGCGCCGGTCGCGCAGCAGGCCGAGGTCGAGGAGGGGGTGTGCGCGCCGCTTCTCGACGGAGCCGAAGACCGCGAGCGCGACGGCCGCCCCGGCGAAGAGCCCGAGCACGCCCGCGCTCCCCCAGCCCCACTGGGAGCCCTGCACGATGGCGGTGGTCAGCAGCACCATGGCGACGACGAAGACCACGCTGCCGGGGACGTCGATCTTCGCGCCAGTGCGGGGCGTCGGCGGCACCGCCCGCGCGATGACCGGCACGGCGAGCAGGACGACGGCGAGCGCCACGGCGTGCAGCGCGAACACCCAGCGCCAGCTCACCGTCTGCAGCAGCACCCCGGAGAGCGAGGGCCCGACCGCGATGCCCACGCCCGCCACGGTGCCGAACAGCGCGAACGCCTTGGCCCGCGCCGGACCCTCGTACACCGTCGACAGGATGGCGGCCCCGCACGAGAAGATCGCCGCGCCGCCGACGCCCGCGAGGGCGCGGGCCGCGTCGAGCAGAAGCACGCCGGAGGCGAGCGCGCTGGCGAGCGAGGCGGCCGCGTAGACGGCGGCCCCCGCGGCGAAGGCCCTGACCCGGCCGACGACGTCGGCGACCGAGCCCCAGACGAGGGTGAAGCAGGCGAAGGCGACGTTGAAGGCGTTCACCACCCACTGGAGCGGCGCCGGTTCCGCGTGCGTGGCGGCTCCGATGCCCGGGAGGGCGACCGCGGTCCCGGAGATCGACATCGGGACGACGAAGACGGCGAGGAGGATGGCGGCGAGCGGGAGCAGGGGCGGCTTCGGCGTCTCGGCCTCCCGCACCTGGGGCGCGGGCTGTGCGGCGGGGGCAGCTTGCGCCGCGGGCGCGGAGGGCGCTGCGGGCGCGGACGGCGTCGATGGTTCGGGCATGGCGAGGAGACCCCCAGGGAGGTGAGCAAGGTTCGGTTTGAATCGAACCTGACCCTGGCACGCGCAAGAGGTACGATGCAAGTAGAACCTACGTCGACCTACTGGGACCCGAACGCGAGGAGCAACTCCGTGCCGGACGAAGAAGGCCACCCGCTGCCCGCCGAGATGGACCTCCGCACGGTCCTGCACGCCCTCGCGGACCCCCTGCGCCTCGGCGTGATCGCCGGGTTCCTGCGCGAGCCCGACGGCACCGAACGCACCTGCGCCTCCTTCCAGTTGCCGGTGTCGAAGTCGACGACGTCGCACCACTTCAAGGTGATGCGCGAGGCGGGTCTGCTGCGGATGGTCGACCACGGCAACAGCCGGACGGCGGTCCTGCGCCGCACGGAACTGGACGCGCGCTTCCCCGGCCTGCTCGGCCTGGTGCGCGCCGAGCCCGCACAGGACTGATCGGATCCGCTCGACAGCGCGCCCGGGGCCCGCCTAAGATCCCCGGCAGCATCGCGTGCCGGTCACCGCCTGGGTGAGGCATGGAGGTGCGGGAGATGCCCACGGAGGCATTCCTTGGCAGTTCAGCTCAATCACACGATCGTCCACGCCCGCGACAACCGGGAGTCCGCCGAGTTCTTCGCGGAGCTGTTGGGACTTGAGATCACATCCGAGTGGGGCCCGTTCATCGCGGTCGAACTGAGCAACACCGTCACCCTGGACTTCGCCACGATCCCCGCCGAGTCGATCACCCCGCAGCACTACGCCTTCCTCGTCTCCGAGGAGGAGTTCGACGCCGCGTACGCGAAGATCACGGAGCGCGGCCTCGCCCACTGGGCCGACCCGCACCAGAAGCGGCCGGGCGAGATCAACCGCAACGACGGCGGGAAGGGCGTGTACTTCCTCGACCCGTCGGAGCACGCCATGGAGCTGATCACGGTGCCGTACGGCGGCTTGCCGCAGGCATAGTCGCGATCGCCGGATCTCGCCCTACCGGGGTGCGGGGCGCCCGTGGGACCTTCGTCGCAGGAAGTGCGGGACGGTCTTGGGACGCGTCCCGCACCCGGACGGGAGAACCGAATTGAAGCGATGGACGGCCACATGCGTGTGGCGACCCGCACTCGCCCTCGCGATCGGCATGGGCACCTTCCTGGGCGCGTCGGCGCCCGCCCAGGCGGCCCAGGACCCGCAGCCGGAGGCGGCCGCCTCCGGCTATCTGAACCTGCACCAGTGCGCGTACTACGCGAGCAGCCTCGACGACCACTTCAGCACGTTCGTGACGCCGAGCGGCGACGGGCGCTACTCCACCGGCACGAAGCACTCCGCGACCACCGACACCGCGGCGGCCTGCGGCCCCGGCAACGACAATCACGTACCCATCCCGATCCTGCACGGCGTGAAGGCCCTGAACCTCACGGCGGGCCGCTACCTCAACCTCCAGCAGTGCGACTACTACCGGAGCGCGAGCACCGACCGCTTCACCACCTTGGTGACACCCAGCGGCGACGGGCGCTACTCCACCGGCACGAAGGTCTCCAACACCCCCGAGACAAGCCCGACCTGCGGCCCCGGCAACGGCAACCACGTGCCCAACCCGGGACTCTCCGGCGTCAAGGCCCTGGACCTGAACGCGGGCCGCCACCTCAATCTGCACCAGTGCGTGTACTACTCGGAGCGGCTCAAGAGCCACCTCACGAGCGTGGTCACGTCCCCCGACACCCGGTACTCGACCGGGACGAAGGTCTCCGACACCGTCGACACCCGGCCCACCTGCGGCCCCGGCAACGGCGACTACGTCCTGATCCCGATCCTGTCCGCCGTCAAGAGCATCCCCCTGAGCTGATCACTCGCGGTGACGCGCGCGGTAGGCGCGTTGCTGGCAGGCGCGTGAGCAGTACGTCCGGGGCCGTCCGTGCGACGACGGCGTGACCGGTCCCCGGCAGTTGGCGCAGCGCGCCGGACTTTCATCACGCAGAGGGCGGGCCGTCGCGTTTTCGTCACGCGGGGGCCCGCTCTCGGCGCCTGTGCCGACCGCTCCCGCGCTCGCCGCGCGGGCAGCGGTGACGAGGTCGGCGCCCTGGTAGCGCCCGCGCGGTGTGTGCGCGGACAGTTCGGCGTCCAGGACGGGGCAACTCCCCGCGATGTCGTCGTCCGCGCAGCCCCGCGCGTGCCTGAGGTAGCCCCGGGCCGCCTCCAACTGCGCGATCTGCCGCTCCACCTGCACGAGCTGGGCGTCGACGGCGTCCTGCCAGGCGCGGCGCGTGGCCCTCCCCGAGGCGACCACGGCGGCCTGGTCCAGCGGCATCCGCCCGACCACGCAGCACAGATAGACCAGGCCGATGCGGCGCAGGTCGGTGTCGTCGTAGAGCCGCTTGCCGCCCTCCCGTGCGGGCGGGTCGAGCACGCCCTGCTGCTCCCACCACCGCACGGCGGACGGCGCCAGGCCGTACAGAGCCGCCGCCGCGCCGATGTGGACCGCGTCCCGCCGTGTCATGGACCCAGTTGACATCAAGGCGACTTGAGAAGACAAGGTCTCGCTCAGGTGAACCCAAGCAGCCGCGTTCCCGCGGCGGAGAGGCCGGGTCATGGCAGCGGACCAGCGTGTCGAGCACGAGAACGAAGACGAGCAGGGGTACGAGTACGTGGAGACCGTCGTCATCGGCGCCGGGCAGCAAGGGTGCGGAGCGGCCGGGGCACTCCAGGAACGCGGACGCGAAGCCCTCGTCCTGGAGCGCGGCGAGATCGGCCAGGCCTGGGCCCACGAACGCTGGGACAGCCTGCTCATCGGCAGCGGCAACCAGTCGGTGCGGTTCCCCGGCTCGGACTACGACGGCGACGACCCCTACGGCTGTCCCTCGGGCCCCGAACTGGCCCGCGTCCTGCGCCGGTACGCGGCGGAACGAGGGCTCCGGGTGCGGCAGCACACCGCCGTGCGGAAGGTCGAGTGCCTGCCGGACGCCTCCGAACACGCCGACGAACGTTTCCGGACCCACCTGGCCTCCGGCGGCGTCGTCGGTTCCCGCAACCTCGTCGCGGCGGTGGGCGGTTACGCGGCTCCCCGCACCCCCGCCCTCGCCGCCGACGTCGCACGGTCCTTCCACCAGCTCCACTCCCGCGACTACCGCAACCCCGGGGCCCTGCCGGACGGGGCCGTCCTGGTGGTCGGCGCGGGCATCAGCGGCCAGCAGATCGCGGACGAGCTGGCGGCGTCCGGGCGCCGCACGTTCCTCTCGGTCGGCCGCCATCGCGCGTGGCCCCGCCGCTACCGGAGGCGCGGCATCCAGGAGTGGCTCCAGGCCCTGCCGCCCCTGTACGAGGAGTTCGGCGCGGCGGGCGGCGACGGCGGACCGGTTCTGCCAGGGCTGCCGGTCACCGCCGTGAACGACAGGACCGGTGACCTCAACGTCGGCGTCCTGGCCGCGAGGGGCGTCACCTTGGTCGGCTCGGTGCGCGCGGCGGACGGCGGCACGCTCCTGCTCAAGGACAACGTGGTCGCCACGGCGGCGGAGTCCGCGCGGTCGTTCCGGCGGGCCGTCGACCTGATCGACACCGTGCTCCGGGAACGCGGCTTCGCGGCCCCGGAGGAGAACCCGGCCCCGGCGGTGCCCCTGGACGGCGTGAGCGACTTCGGCGAGACCCTGGACCTGGCGCGGCACGGCATCACCACCCTCGTCTGGTGCGCCGGTCCCTCTCGTCACCGCGTAGGAACGCGCGCGAAAAGGGCCGTACCCCCCGGTCGACGCCCGGGGGGTACGGCCCTCAATTACCCGACCTGACCGCTTACTTGCGGATCAGGCTGCGCAGCACGTACTGCATGATGCCGCCGTTGCGGTAGTAGTCCGCCTCGCCGGGGGTGTCGATGCGGACGACCGCGTCGAACTCCACGCCGGTGTCGGTGGTGACCTTGACCGTGCGCGGGGTGGTGCCGTTGTTCAGCTCCTCGACGCCGGTGAAGGAGAAGGTCTCCTCGCCGGTCAGGCCGAGGGAGTCGGCGGACTGGCCCTCCGGGAACTGGAGCGGCAGGACGCCCATGCCGATGAGGTTCGAGCGGTGGATGCGCTCGTACGACTCGGTGATGACGGCCTTGACGCCGAGGAGCGCGGTGCCCTTGGCGGCCCAGTCGCGGGACGAGCCGGAGCCGTACTCCTTGCCGCCCAGGATGACCAGCGGGGTGCCCTGCTCGATGTAGTTGCGCGAGGCGTCGTAGATGAAGGAGACGGGGGCGTCCGCCTTCGTGAAGTCGCGGGTGAAGCCGCCCTCCGTGCCCGGCGCGAGCTGGTTGCGCAGGCGGATGTTGGCGAACGTGCCGCGGATCATGACCTCGTGGTTGCCGCGGCGCGAGCCGTAGCTGTTGAAGTCGCGGCGGGCGACGCCGTGCTCCGTGAGGTACTGGCCGGCCGGGGTGTCGGCCTTGATGGCACCGGCCGGGGAGATGTGGTCGGTGGTGACCGAGTCGCCCAGCTTGGCGAGGACGCGGGCGCCGGAGATGTCCTTGACCGGGGCCGGGTCCATCTGCATGCCCTCGAAGTACGGGGGCTTGCGGACGTAGGTGGACTCGGTGTCCCACTCGAAGGTGTTGCCGGTCGGGATCGACAGGGCCTGCCACTGGGCGTCGCCCGCGAACACGTCGGAGTAGGACTTGTTGAACATGTCCTCGCCGATGGAGTTGGCGACGACGTCGTTGACCTCGGCCTCGGTCGGCCAGATGTCGGCGAGGAAGACGGGCTTGCCGTCCTGGTCCGTGCCGAGCGCGTCCTTGGTGATGTCCACCTTCATCGAACCCGCGATGGCGTACGCGACGACCAGCGGCGGCGACGCCAGGTAGTTCATCTTGACGTCGGGGTTGATGCGGCCCTCGAAGTTCCGGTTGCCGGAGAGGACGGACGTCACGGCCAGGTCGTGGTCGTTGACGGCCTTCGAGACCTCCTCGGGCAGCGGGCCCGAGTTGCCGATGCAGGTGGTGCAGCCGTAGCCGACGAGGTTGAAGCCGACCTTGTCCAGGTACGGGGTGAGGCCCGCCTTGTCGAAGTAGTCGGTGACGACCTTCGAGCCCGGGGCGAGGGTGGTCTTGACCCACGGCTTGCGGGTCAGGCCCTTCTCGACGGCCTTCTTCGCGACGAGCGCGGCGGCGACCATCACGTACGGGTTCGACGTGTTGGTGCAGGAGGTGATGGCCGCGACCGTCACCGCACCGTGGTCGATCTCGTACGTCGAGCCGTCGGGGGCCGTGACCGTGGTCGGGTTCGACGGCACGCCGTTGCTGGTGGCGGGGGCGTCGGAGGCCGGGAAGGACTCCTCGCCCGCCTCGTCGGCGGTGGCGACGTAGTTGCGCACGTCGAGGGCGAACTGCTGGGCGGCGTTCGCGAGGACGATGCGGTCCTGCGGGCGCTTCGGACCGGCGATCGACGGGACGACCGTGGCGAGGTCCAGCTCCAGCTTCTCGGAGAAGTCCGGCTCGGCGGCCGGGTCGAGCCAGAGGCCCTGCTCCTTGGCGTACGCCTCGACGAGCGCGACCTGCTGGTCGGAGCGGCCGGTCAGACGCAGGTAGTTCAGGGTCTCGCCGTCGATCGGGAAGATCGCGGCGGTGGAGCCGAACTCCGGCGACATGTTGCCGATGGTGGCGCGGTTGGCCAGGGACGTGGCGGCGACGCCCTCGCCGTAGAACTCGACGAACTTGCCGACGACGCCGTGCTTGCGCAGCATCTCGGTGATCGTGAGCACCAGGTCGGTGGCGGTCGTGCCCGGCTTCAGCTCGCCGGTCAGCTTGAAGCCGACGACGCGCGGGATGAGCATCGAGACCGGCTGGCCCAGCATCGCGGCCTCAGCCTCGATGCCGCCGACGCCCCAGCCGAGGACGCCGAGGCCGTTGACCATGGTGGTGTGCGAGTCGGTGCCGACGAGGGTGTCGGGGTAGGCCTGGCCACCCCGGACCATGACCGTGCGCGCCAGGTGCTCGATGTTGACCTGGTGCACGATGCCGGTGCCCGGCGGGACGACCTTGAACTCGTCGAAGGCGGTCTGGCCCCAGCGCAGGAACTGGTAGCGCTCCTTGTTGCGGCCGTACTCCAGCTCGACGTTCTGGCCGAAGGCGTCCTTCGTGCCGAACTTGTCGGCGATGACGGAGTGGTCGATGACCAGCTCCGCCGGGGCCAGCGGGTTGATCTTCGCCGGGTCGCCGCCCAGCTCCTTCACGGCCTCACGCATCGTGGCGAGGTCCACGACACACGGCACGCCGGTGAAGTCCTGCATGATCACGCGGGCCGGCGTGAACTGGATCTCCTGGCTCGGCTGCGCCTGGGAGTCCCAGGAGCCGAGCGCGCGGATGTGGTCGGCGGTGATGTTCGCGCCGTCCTCGGTGCGGAGCAGGTTCTCCAGGAGAACCTTCAGGCTGTAGGGAAGGCGTGCGGAGCCCTCGACCTTGTCCAGCTTGAAGATCTCGTACGACTCGTCGCCCACGCGCAGCGTGGCGCGGGCGTCGAAGCTGTTCGCCGACACGACAGTCTCCTTCATATATGTGCGCAGTCCACCGCATCCTGCCGTCACAACTTCTCGCCGATCCGCTAAGGTAAGGCTAAGTTAGGTAACCCTTACCGGCGACTGCGGCGAAGGCGTGCGGCTGCGGCGCGCCTCGGCAGATATCTCGATGTCGAGATAACTCTAGTACATGACCCGCCGTGGCGACGAGGCGCGCCCCGCTGTCCTGTCTCAGTGAACCCTGGGCAGTCTCAGTCTTCTCTGGGCAAAGAGGCCTACGTCTCAGTCGTCTGTGGGCAAACGGTGTCGTGTCTCAGTCTTCTGTGGGCACCGATGTCTAGCCTTTCGTAGCTTCGCTGTACCTCGTAGGCGTTGGTTGCGGAGGCCGTGATGGATGCAGCGGACTTCTGGGTGACGATGACTGGGCCGGATGGTGCCCGGCGGCAGGGTCCGCTGAGTGTGATGTGGCCGCAGCGGTTCGAGGCGAGCAACCCGTCACGGTCCTTCCCCGCCTATCGCGGGCAGATCAATTTCACGGGCTGGTACTGGTCGGCCACCTGTCGGGGGCACGTCCCCTACGAGTCGTGGCTGGAGCGCGATCACCTCATCCGGCTTGACTTCGACCGCACGACGGTCGCCATGGCTGCCCAGCCGTTCAGGCTGGCCTGGGACGACGGTGTGGTGGGGCATCTGGAGCACACGCCGGACTTCTTCGTACGGCGGGGCGACGGGACGGGCTTGGTGGTGGATGTCCGGCCGGACGAGCGAGTCGACGAGCGCGATGCCGTGAGGTTCACCGGCACGCGGGGTGCGTGCGAGTTGGTCGGCTGGGACTACGAACGCGTGGGCGCCATGGAGGCGGTCCTCACCGCCAATCTGCGCTGGCTGGCGGGGTTCCGGCACACGCGGGTGATGCGCGAGGACACGGCCGCGGCTCTGCGCAAGGTGTTCGCGGGTGGAGCAGGTCTGCTGGAGGGTGCTCGGGCCGTGGGGGATCAGGTTCTGGTGCTTCCAGTGCTCTATCACCTGCTCTGGTGTCAGAACCTCGTGGTGGATCTGCAGGCGGCGGTGCTGTCGCCGTCAGCCTGGGTTACGCCGGGCTGGATCGGGTGGGAAGGGGACGGGGATGGTGACGCGTCCGCGACTGCTGTCGGTGGGTGATCGGGTCCGGTTCTCTGGCCGCGAGCACACGGTTGTGGCTTTGTCCGGATCGCTGGTTCGGCTGGTCGACGACGCGCAGGACGTCGCGGTGGTGCTGCTGCCGCAACTGCTGACGGTGTCGGACTTCGAGATCCTCAGTGCCGTCCCGGGTCGCCCGACCGTGTCGGCTGCCGACCTGTTGGACGGACTGCCCGAGGCGGTGGTGGAACGGGCGGAGTGGTGGCAGGAGCACCTGGTGGAGATGCTGACCGGCTACTCGCTGGCTGAACCAGACAAGCCGATGCGCGGAGAATATGACCCGACGGTTCGGTCTTTGCGGCAGCGGGAGCAGGCAAAGGTCGCCGAGCTGCGGGAGGACGGTCTGTCGGTGTCGTTGAGCTGGGTCCAGCAGCTACGGGCCCGGTTCGAGGCCAGGGGGCTCGCGGGGTTGGTTGACGGGCGTTGGCAGCTGCGTCCGCAGGTGACGGGCCGGGTCGATCCCCGAGTGGTGGCCGCGCTGGAGCAAGTGGTGGCGGACCAGGCCGAGCGGTCCACAGTGTCCGGGGCGGTGCTGCGGCACCGGATGGAGCGGGTGTTGGAGAACGAGCATGGCCGCGGTGTGGTGCCGCTGCCATCGCGGGCGACGTTCTACCGGCTGTTGTCCGCGATCGGTTCGGGCCGTCACACGCTCGGGGCGGCCCGCACGCGACGGTCACTGGCCAAGCGGCCGGATCGCGTGTTCGGGCAGGTGATTGCGGCCCGCCCGGGTGAGGTGATGGAGATCGACTCGACGCGGCTGGATGTACTGGTGGTGCACGATGACGGCACGGTGGACTCGTGTGAGTTGACCGGTCTGGTGGATCTGGCGACGCGGACGCTGGCGTCGGCGGTGTTGCGGCCGTCGACGAAGGCAGTGGATGCCGCGTTGCTGTTGGCGCGGGCGATGACGCCTGAACCGATGCGGCCTGGCTGGCCGGAGGGGCTTCGGATGACGCGTTCGGTGCTGCCGCATGCCTCGCTGCTGGACGTGGATTCCCGTCTGGCCCAGTCTGCCGCGGTTCCGGTGATCACGCCGGAGACGATCGTCTGCGACCGCAGCAGGGCGTTCCTCTCCGACACCTTCCGCCGGGCCTGCCACACCTTGGAGATCTCTCTGCAGCCGGCGCATCCGGACACCCCGACCGACAAGCCGCACATCGAGCGGACGCTGGGGTCTGTGGCGTCGATGTTCGCCCAGTTCCTACCCGGCCACAAGGGCCGCGGCACCGAGCATCGCGGCAAGGAGCCGGAGCAGGAAGCAGTGTGGTCCATCCACGAACTCCAGGCGCTGTTGGAGGAGTGGATCGTGGCCCGGTGGCAGACCCGGCCGCACGATGGGCTGCGGGATCCGTTGATGCCGGGCCGGCCGCTGAGCCCGAACGAGAAGTATGCGGTGCTGGTCGCGGCGGCCGGCCACGTCCCGGTCACGCTGTCGCCGACGGAGTACATCGAGCTGCTGCCGCTCACGCGGCGAACGCTGAACGCTTACGGCTTCAAGATCAACCATCGGATCTATGACGGCCCGGACCTGGGTGACCTGCGCCGCGAGTACTCCGGTTCCGGCCCGGACGGGCGCCGATGGCAGGTGCACTACGACCCCTACGACATCTCCCGCATCTGGGTACGGCATCCGCGCACACAGGACTGGATCACGGTGTTCTGGCGGCACCTGCGCACAGCTCTGGTCCCGATGGGTGAGCTGGCCTGGAACCACGCCCGCAAAGTGCTCGCCGAGCGCGGCGCGTCCGGCGAGGGCGAGGAGGAGATCGCCCGCGCTGCCGCAGAGTTGCTGGAGCGGATGGTCACCGGACCGGACAGGTCGCCGCAGAACCGTCCGAAGCGGGTGGCGTCACGGCGCCGCAGCGGACGGGTTGCCGCCCGCACGCGCGCCACGACCGATCCCGCCTATCCCAGGCCACAGGCCAGTGCCCCGGCCGATGCAGAGCAACAGGTGCAGGAGCCTGAGGTGCCGGAGAAGGTGGCCGACGTGATCCCGCTCGGCCTGTTCGATCCGCTTGAGGATCCCTGGAGGCGTTCATGAGCACCGAGCAGTCACAGGCCTCGCAGTCTGTGGCAGAACGGGATGCCAAGGCCCAGTTGCAGTTGACGACCTTGGAAGGATGGCGGGACTTCGTCACCGCCGCCCCCTCGCCGCCGATGTTGCTGACCGAGCATGAATACCGGGCGCTGACCGAGACGGAACGGGGTCTGGACGACGAGAACCGCATCGCCCACCACGCCCGCACGCAGGTGGTGGCCACTCCGACGATCCGGCACATCGTGACCTGCGGACGCCGCCAAGTGCTGATGAACCGGAACGAACGCGGCGCACGCCGCGGCCTGCTCGTGTCTGGACCGGCGGGCACCGGCAAGTCCATCGCTATCACTCAGCTCGGGCTCTCCCACGAACTGGTCGACCGGGCCCGGCACCCGGGCGTCACGGACCGCATCTCCACCCTCTACGTGACCGTCCCACCCGCGGCGACCGCCCGGATGATCGCGGCCGAGTTCGCCCGGTTCCTCGGCCTGCCGGTCCGCGCCCGGCTGAACATGACGGACATCATCGAAGCGGTGGTCGGCGTCCTCATCGACGCGCGCTGCAGCCTGGTGCTGGTCGACGAGGTCCACAACATCTCGCTGGCCACCCGCAACGGCGCCGAGGTGTCTGACACCCTCAAGTACTTCGCCGAACGGATCCCCGCCACGTTCGTCTATGCAGGGCTCGACCTGGATCAAAAGGGCCTGCTGGAAGGAACACGCGGCGCGCAGATCGCGGGACGCTTCACCCTGATCCGCACGGCTCCCTTCCCGCCCGGGGCTGATTGGAGCCGTCTGGTCGCCACCTTAGAGGACACCCTCTTACTGCGCCGACATCAGTCGGGCAGTCTGCGCCGGCTCGACGGCTGGCTGCACACTCACACCGGCGGAATGATCGGCGCCCTGTCCCATGCCATCCGCGGCGCGGCCATCGACGCAATCCTGACCGGCACCGAGAAGATCACCAAAGCCGGGATCCAGGCCATCCCGCTGGACTTCGCTGCCGAGTTCGACCGCCGTCAGAAGCTGGCGAAGGCAAAGCAACCATGACAGCGGCACCCTCCCGGCTGCCGATGACGCTCCGGCCGCGGCTGGGGGAGAGCACGGATTCGTACATCCGGCGTCTGGCCCGCGCCAACCATCTCACCCCCAGTTACCTCCACGGCTTCCTATGCGGGCCGCCGACCTGGTTCGGCAAGCCCCGCCTTACCCGGCTCGCCGCCACCACCGGCCACCCCGCCGCTGCCCTGCAGCACGCGCTGGCAGACGCCAGCTCTCCGCGACATCGCCGCAAGCCCGCTCCCGCCCATGCTGAGTGGCCCGAAGAAGTAACTCGCCGTCTCCGAAGTGTCCGCGACGATGCCGCCCATGGCCTGCCGCTGCCCATTCTGGCGGCGCGGCACGGCCTCGACCGGCGCATGGTGCGACTTGCACTCACCAGGGACCTTCCACGAACGCGTTCCGGGCCACGACCGCCCGGCACCGTCCTGACCCCGCTCAAGGCAGTGATCGATCCGATGGCGGACCATGGCTGTCGGCCTCGCGAGATCTGGACCCGGCTGATGAACGACTACGACACCTCGGTCAGCCTGTCGACGATCATCCTCTATCTTCGGGAACGGAGCTGCTGATGGCTCCCAACCGCCAACTCCCCAGAACCGTCCCGCTCTTCCGGGACGAGACGGTCGACTCGTTCCTTGCCCGGCTCGCCGCGGCCAACCACCTGGACATCGACGAACTCCGCGCGCTCCTCAGCGTCCGCATGCTGAAGAAGACCCCGATCACAGAGCTGCGACCGCCCCTGGCCACTCTCTCCAGCTTCACCGAACACCAATTGACCCTGGCTTTGCCCGAGTTCATCGCAACCCGAAACACCGACACCCCCGGCCTCATCGACCGACCCCTGCCCGAGGGCCACAACGCCCAGCGGCCGGCCTGTCGGCTCTGCGCCCACCGGGCAGGCATCACCAGCCCGGTGATCTGCTGGATGACCCATGACCGCAATGTCTGCCTGCGCCATCTGCTCTGGATCGGTGACGGCTGCCAACGGCCGGAAGAGCAGGTCAACGTCACCCCGCTTCCGGGCACGGTGCTCGCCCAGCGCCATCACCGCAACCTCATCGCCCGCCACGGACGCCGCTGGGTCGGCCTCGCGTTCCACAGCGCCAAGGAGATCTTCCTCGGCTGGAAGGAACGCTACGGATTCCATCCGGAGGAAGCCATCACACGGCGTCTCACCGCACTTTCCTACCCCTCAGGAAAATCGGTCGCCGACGACCTCGCGCTGGCAGCCGGATTTCACCGGGAGATCGTGCGACTCTCCGGACTACTCGCCTCTGATCACTGGGAACGCGTCGCCCTGCGCAAAGGCGGGCTCGCTCGATTCCTCGACGAGGTCAGCCACCGGAACATCCTGGGCGGTTACGAACTCGAAGACCGCTCGGATCCTCTCCTCCAGTGGATCCGAGATCGCGCGGGCAACTACAACATGGCTCTTCACTTCAACAGGTGGGAGATCTTGACCATCCTTTTCCACGAAGAGACGACCCGCCGCCTCACCAAACGGCCCGCAAAGGACCTCCGCACCTGTCCCCTGCCCCTTCCCTATTACTGAGGAGCATTAAGGGGTTCTGGCTGGACTTTTCGGCCGCAGCGGCTCACCCATCTGGGTTTCAGGGCCGCACGCTAGAGGTGCCGCACACACAGAAGCCGGAATCGGAGCCGCCGTGTGAGCTCACCCGGAAGGCCTAATCAGTCACACTGTCACCCTTTTCATCTGCTTCACCCGGCTCGACTTCGGAATCGGCTTGGGTATCGAGCACCTCCGGCTGCTCTTCATCGTCCTCAGCAACGGGGTTCCCGCCGCTTGTCGACTGAGTGACAACTGGCACGCCTACCTGAGGGATTGAAGTGGCGATGTCGAGTTTGGCCATTGCGGCAGCGGCCTGTTGAGCGAGGCGCAGCCCAGGATAATTGGCTGCTGCCCGCAAAGCGGCATTGTGAGCTGCCATCTGCTGGGCGAGCCTCAGACCAGGACCATTGATGAGTTTCTGGTTGGCAGCGATCTGTCGGGCAAGGCGCTGCGCTGGGCCATTCATGAGTGCCGCCTGCCGGACAGCGGCGTCCTGGGCAAGCCGCAGTGAGGCCAGATCCAGCTTTGCGAGCGATGGAGGCAGATGGTCGGTGCTCAAGCGTGCTAGTGGAGTCTGAACTGCCAGAAGGTTGCGCTTGGCGCCTGCCGCGATGTCGGCAACTCGCTTCTTGAGGCTCTGCAGGATCTTCATGCACGACTCGTCTCCGGTGTCCGGCGGCGACGGTTCCTCCAGCGCAAGGAGCGTCGGAGTCCCGCCGTCGCGAGTGGAGAAGAGAATCTTCGTTTCCCACACGCAGGCGATGTACCCGGAGAGCGTTTCCATCTCGTCGATCGCGAGGCCGTACAACAGCCATCGGACCTTGGCCGTGTACCACACGTCGTCTTCGATCCTGTGACCCGTGACGTCCGCGACGGTGAGCAGTTCAATATCGGGTTCCTCGCCCCACGCGTACCACTGCTCCACCACGGTGCCGTCGCCGAGACCAGCGAAACCGGTGAGGGTGCTGAGGCCCGCTGCCGCCTGGGCGACTCCTTCTCGGACGGACGGCGACTTCAGCAGTTCGAGCGCAGCGACCTCCGCGTCCGTCCCGGACACCGCCTCGGTGAACTGGGAGACGACCTGGTCGAAGTCCTGCAGCAGGGTAAGCCGGTGTTCCAGGCCACGGATGTCTTCGTTCAACGGGTACGGATAGCTGGTCCCGTCGCTGAAATCTTTGCTGTTGTTTGTGACGAAGTGGACGTGCTGATCCGGATTCTGCTCAAGGTACTCCAGGACAGAGAACCAGATCGCTGCATCGCGGCCGCCTTCGGAATGGTCCTTGCCTCGCTTTGCCGGCAGCAGAGCCATCGCCTCCCGCTGGAACGCCCTGCGGATGGCCCCGTCGCTGGTCTCGATCACCTCGAAGATCTCTCCGTAGACCTTTCGCCAGTGATCCAGGAAGCGCTCCAGGTCCAGCGGCTCCAGCGAGCTTTCCGGCTCCCAGGGCAGGATGTCCCGCAGCTTCTCCAGGGTGTTCAGGACCGCCTGGTACTTGACCGGGTAGAGATGCGCCTTATGGGCGGCCATTTCCTCAAGCACCATCCATGGAACAGCCACCCTGTGATGTCCCGATTTTCTCAACTTCCGGATGATGTCGGCACGTGCGCCTTCAGGCGACAGAAGGTTCACCGCGTTCGTATCAAAGATGATCAACCAGGGCCTCCCAGCCTCAAAGGGGAGGCAGTATCTCAAACTTTGTCTCGAGCAACGCAGCACCGCAGCCACCGGCATCGCACTACTCGGCTACTACCTGCACGTAAGCAAGCAGGCACTTGGCCTCCCGCTCAGCGCCCCTGGCGTAGCCTGCTCGTGAGCAAAGACCGTGACGATGCGTCCGATTCGGCTCCACACGCTACGAGGAGAGGGGAGCCGGACATGGTGAACAACGGGCAGACAGACACGGCCGTACTGGTGGCGATGCTCAGCGAGCGCGCCTCAGTGAACGTCCGGCTGGCCCTGGTCTCGGACGCACAACAGTGGCGACTGCACCATGGTCAGGTCGACTTGGACGACGACGCCCCCGTGACAGATCG
This sequence comes from Streptomyces alboflavus, assembly GCF_000716675.1. GTDB lineage: Bacteria > Actinomycetota > Actinomycetes > Streptomycetales > Streptomycetaceae > Streptomyces > Streptomyces alboflavus. The sequence continues at coordinate 111,360 of NZ_JNXT01000006.1, read as the reverse complement.
GGCTTGGCGCTACAGCACGGCGACCTTCCTGGAACTGCGCCTGCCCGGCCCCACGGTCGCCGCGCTGATGCGGGGCGACGACCAGGACGTCCACGGCCTCCATGTCGTCTCCCCCGACCCGCCGTCCTCCACCGCCGCCACCTATCGGCTGCGCGGCCAGGAAGAATGGAACCGGGTGACCACGCCGTGGCCGCGCACCGAGTGGACCCTCAACCGGGACACCAACGCTCCCCAACCCGGCCACGGCCTGCTGGTAGGGGACGGCCCCTCCTTCCTGAACTTCGACCAAGCACTCAGCGCCTTCCTCCACCAGCGCCCCCACGACAACAACGCGGGCCGTTCGGACCTGTGGCGCATCGTCCAGCCACAGCGTGCAGGCTGGCTGTCGCAGATCACCATCGGACCCGACCTACTGACGGCCGTTGTCGACGGCGAGGCCCTGGACGGCACGGTTCTGGAGCTGAGCTGGGCGGCAGACAACGAGAACCGCTCCGTCGACGGAGCCGGCACTTACCGCTTCCCTCTGACCCAAGGACTCGCGCACGACAGCCTGTTGATGCTCCGCCGTGAAGACCAGTGGCTGGACTGGCGCAGCTTCCCCGCTCCCACGTACGGCCGCGCCCGCGATGCTTCGGTCGTCTGGGAGCAGCCCGGCCCCGAGTTGGAACTCCTCCTGGCGAACGGAGAGGGACAGCACCTGGAGTGCAAACGGGAGGTCCCAGAGGGCGACTCGCGGAAGAAAATGCTCAAGACCATCGCTGCCTTCGCATCGCGGGACGGCGGGACCATCCTCATCGGCGTTCGGGACGACCTGCAGATCGTGGGCCTGCCCGAGGGTTCGAACGTCGACAAGCAGGAACTCCAGGTCGTCAGCATGATCCGGGACAGCGTGGAACCGGCGCCGCCGTACGAGTCACACGTAATCGACCACGACGGCAAGAAGGTGCTCGCTATCGAGGTCTCCGGCGGGAGCCAGATGTACGCCTACCGCGACGGACAGCGCCAGGAGTTCTACGTCCGCGTGGGCCCGAATACGGTGCCTGCACGCCACCATGAGATCGCCGCCGGATTCCGGCGGATTCCGTCCAGCACAGCGTTCTGAGGACTGCCGCGTGGGCGTCGGCGCGCGCCGACGGAAGTCAGAATGAAGTGACGTCCCCTCAGTCCACGAGCAGTGTCCATGGTAATGCAGTGCGTTCGCGACGTCGGGATCCCTAAGCTTCTGCCATGGCAACAAGCGATCACGTTCTGCAGCTCGTCCGGCAGGCACTGGACGAGTTCGATGACAAGCCTCTGGAAGTGTCGGTCCGTCGTGCCGTGCGCATCGCGAGCCTGATGGGCGAGACCAAGTATGCGATTCGACTTTCGCTCGACCTCAAGACCATGGGTGGGGACCGCTCGACGAACGGCGAGATCTCCCGCATGCTCATGGAGGATCCATCGTCTTGGGGGTCGATGACAGGGCCCGCAGAGCAAGCCCTCAAGGCGTGGATGAATGACCGCAAGATCGAGGGCAGTGACAACATCGATGGCCACTCACTTACCGAACTGGAGTTCTGGGACAACGAACTTGGAGATCTCAAGAGGAGTGGAGAGAGGGTCGATTACGCGACCGATCTGAATACTCGCGAGCGGACGACACGGATCCTCGCTCGGACCCGGCACCTGACATTCGCCTTGCTGTGCTCCTGGGAACGCCGCCTCGATTACAGCAGCATCAACGAGTCCATCTTCGGCGGCTACCGCGTCAAGGTCGACGCGCTTCTTGCCGATGGCGTGCCGGGTCTCCTCCAGCAGTTCAACGCGGTCTACCGGAGACTCCAGGAAGCCTCCGAAGCCACCCCGGACCGGGACGCAGCGGAGGAGTTGTCACAGGCCATCACGACGTGCCGCCGCGTCCTCAAGGCAGTCGTCGACCACGTCCTGCCGCCGCAGGACCAGCCGTCCGCCACGGGACACCCTCTGGACGACGCCCATCACCGCCATCGGCTCTTCGAGTTCACCAAGCAGGCAATCGAGAGCAAGTCGAGTAACAAGCTTACCGACGTGATGATCGCGGGCCTCTACGAACGGTTCGTGGCCGTGGACACCATGACCAACAAGGCCGTCCACGCGGCCATGGCCTTCGAGACCGCCAATCTGTGCGCCCTGAACACCTACATCATCTGCGGCGAGATCATCAGCCTGCATGGCCTCCAAGAAGACGTGGCGTTGGATTCCGATTCAACCAGCGCACCGCCCGGGAACCGGCCGTAGTCACCCGCCATCACGAATCAGCCATCTCGGCCATCCTTACTCATACAGGATGCCCACGATCAATTGAGACGGGGCACTCGCTCCGGTCTCATCCGATCGTGGGCACCACAGGTCACTGTCCCGCTCTGCCCACGATCAAATGAGACGGAACACCCGCTGCCCTGTCACGGCGGAGGTCAGGCATGCCCTGACGCCGGGCGCGCCCGGGTCGGGCGGGCCCTCCTGTCGAGCGTGCGCTCATCGCGGCGGGCGCGCCTGTGGAGCGTGGGGCCGGGAGGTCCGTCCGGACGAGGTCCGCACATGCAGTGCCGCCGGTACGGCCGTCGGGCCGGGTGCCGGCGGGTCGGCGCTCTCGATCAGGGCGACCAGGCGGTCCACGGCCGCGCGGGCCATGAGTTCCGGGTTGAGGCTCACGGTGGTGACGGGCGGTGCGGTCTCCGTGTACCCCGGATCCTCGCTCGCACACACCAGGAGCAGGTCCTCGGGGATCCGCAGCCCGTGGCGGCGCGCGGCCGCGAGGAGCTGACGGCCGCCCGGGTCGTACGCGGCGTACACGGCGTCCGCGCGGTCGGCGCCGGTGAGCAGCCCGTCGAAGGCCAGGCCCTCGGCGTCGGCCTCTTCGAACCGCACGGCGCGGGCCGTGACGCCGTGCGCCGCGCACCACTCCTCGTACGTCTCCGTCACCACGCGCGCGTACGTCTCGGTGCCGCTGCCCGACTGCAGCGCGATGCGCCGGGCACCTGCTGCCGTCAGGTGGTCGAGGACCTGGCGGGTGGTGGCGGTGTGGTCGTTGTCGATCCAGTGGTCGCCCGCGCGCACGTCGCCGGGGACGCCGTCGAAGACGAGCGGGATGCCGCGGGCGCGCAGGGCCCGTGCCATCGGATCGCCCGGCGGGCTGTCGGCGATGAGCATGCCGTCGACGGCGAGCGTGTGCCAGGCCGCGTCCGCGACCCGGTGCGCGGGCAGCGTGGTGACCGCGTACCCGTGCGCGTGCGCGGCGGCGGTGGCCGCGGTGACGGCACGTGAGAAGTAGGCGATCTCGGTGTAGTTCCACGGGCCGGGGAACGTGGTGACGGCGATGCCGAGGGTGCGGGTGCGCGGGCCCGTGCGCGGGGCGCCGTAGCCGAGCGCGGTCGCGGTCGCGCGGACGCGCCGCCGGGTCGCTTCGGCGAGCCGCCCGGTGCCGTTGAGCGCGTGCGAGACGGTCGCGGTCGACACCTCGGCGGCGCGCGCGACGTCGGCGAGGGTCGGTCCGCTGTCCGGCACGGGGTCATCGTACGGATGCGGGGGCATGGCGGGACGGGAGTGCGGAATTCGTTGTCCGGGGTGGGTTCTGGTTAACGGGTTACTCACCGAACGTGCGGTCACTGCCCCGTCGACGTATGCGCCTTGGAGTGCCCATGTCTGCCGAGTCCGCCGAGTCCGCCGAGCCGTCCACACCGCTCGCGCCGAAGGCGTCATCCACGCCGTCGGTGCCGCCTGCGTTGTCGGTGCCGTCGGCGCCGACCGTGCCCTCATCGCCCTCCTCGTCCCCCTTGTCCTCCTCGTCCTCCTCGCCCTCCTCGTCCGTCGCGCGGCGCAGTCTGCTCGCCGCCGCCGGTGCCGTCGGCGCCGCCGGGCTCGTCGCCGCGGCCGGTGCCCCCGCCGCCGCCTCGGGCGGCGCCTCGGCCGGGCGCGGCGCCCGCCACCGTGCCGCGCTCGTCGTGCACAACGCCCGCGTGTTCACCGGCGTGCGCGGCTCCGGGCCCGCGCGGGCGGTCGCCGTCGGGCGGGACGGGCGGATCCTCGCGGTGGGGTCGGACGCCGAGGTGCGGCGGTTCGCCGGGCGGGACACCGAGGTCGTCGACGGGCGCGGCGGGAGTCTGCTCAGCGGGATCCATGACGGGCACGCCCACCCGACGGACGCGGCCGCGCGCTCGCTCCGGCCCTCGCTCGACGGCGCCGAGCAGACCGTGGCGGAGCTGCAGAAGACCCTCACCGGGTTCCTGAAGGAGACCCCGGGCGAGGGCGGGGGCGGCGAGCCCGACGGATGGCTCGTCGTGGAGGACTGGAACCCCGTGGGGCTGCTTCCGCGCGGCACCGCCCCGCACCACTCGATGCTCGACGCCCTGCCCACCCGGCGCCCGCTCGCCCTGCGCGGCGCCGACGGCCACAACATGTGGGTCAACCAGCGCGCCCTGGACATCGCGAAGATCACCGCCGCCACGCCGGACCCCGTCGGCGGCAAGATCGTGAAGGGCGCGGACGGCAAGCCCACCGGTGTGCTCAAGGACGACGCGCAGGCCCTGGTGTCCCGGCACATCCCCGAGCCCGACGAGGCCGCGCTCGTGGCCGCGGCCGCGAAGGTGTTCGCCGAGGCGGCGGCGTCCGGGATCACCACGTTCATGGAGGCGGTGTCGGGCGAGGACGAGCTGGCCCTGTACCGGGCGCTCGCCGCCGCGGGCAAGCTGCCGCAGCGGGTCGTGCCCGCGCTCCGGCTCACCTCCGAGCAGGCCAAGGACCCGCGCGCCTCGGTTGCGTACGTGAAGAAGCTGCGCGACGAGTTCGACGGGGTGCCCGGGCTCCGGTTCGGGACCGTCAAGGTGTTCCTCGACGGCGTCATCGAGTACCCGGCGCAGACCGCCGCGCTCCTGAAGCCCTATCTGGACAAGGACGGCAGGCCCACCGACCACCGCGGCGACCTGTATGTGACGGCCGCCGACCTCGGCCGCCTCACCGCAGCCCTCAACGCCGAGGGCTGGCAGCTGCACGCGCACGCCATCGGCGACCGTGCCGTGCGCACCGCACTCGACGGATACGCGTACGCCCTGCGCCGCACCGGCCGCCGCGACGTCCGCAACACCGTCGCGCACCTCCAGCTCGTCGACCCGGCCGACCTGCCCCGGTTCGCCGAACTCGGCGTCGTCGCCTGTATGCAGTTGCAATGGGCGACGCGGAACGCCTGGACGGTGGACACGCTGCTCCCCTACCTCGGCGCGGACCGGCACCGCTGGCTGTACCCGGCGCGCAGCCTGCAGGCGCACGGCGCGCACCTCTCGGGTGGCTCCGACTGGCCCGTCGACCCGCTCCAGGTGTGGAACCAGGTGCGCACGGCCGTCGACCGGCGCGGCACGGACGCCGAGGGAGAGGGCGACCTCTACCGCGCCAAGGAGGGCATCAGCCGGACGTCGTCGCTGCTCACGCACACCCTCGGCAGCGCGCGGCAGCTCCGTATGGCGCATCTCACCGGGACCGTCGAGTGCGGCAAGCTGGCGGATCTGGTGCTGCTCGACCGCGATGTGACGCGGTGTCCGGTGGCCGAGATCAGCGGCGCCGAGGTGCGTCTCACGCTGAGCGGGGGCACAGTGGTGCACGACGGTGAGTCGCCGTCGGGGCGCGCCGCCGCCGCTCGGGTGACGCGGGCGGCGGGGCGGCCCCGGGTGACCTGCGGCTGCGGCTGAGCGCGGGCGGCGAGTGGCCGGGCCCGGTGCGGCCCGGCTCAACTCCCGGGCGCCGGGCGGCTCCCGCGGGCGCGAGCGGGGCCGCGCGCTCCGCTCGGAACCGGTCACTCCACCAATGGCCCACCCCAACGCGTACGCCATCTCATATCTGAGATAGCCTGCACCCATGGCAGACGACTACCTCGTACGCATCGGCAAGCTCATTCGTGACGCCCGGCAGCACCGTGGCTGGACTCAGGCGCAGTTGGCCGAGGCGCTCAACACCAGCCAGAGCGCCGTCAACCGCATCGAGCGCGGCAACCAGAACATCAGCCTTGAGATGATCGCCCGTATCGGCGAGGCGCTCGACAGCGAGATCGTCTCGCTCGGCTATGCCGGTCCGATGCATCTGCGGGTCGTCGGCGGCCGTCGCCTCTCGGGCTCCATCGACGTCAAGACGAGCAAGAACGCCTGCGTCGCCCTGCTGTGCGCGTCGCTGCTCAACAAGGGCCGCACGGTGCTGCGCCGCGTCGCCCGCATCGAGGAGGTCTACCGCCTCCTGGAGGTCCTCAACTCCATCGGCGTGCGCACGCGTTGGATCAACGACGGCGTCGACCTGGAGATCGTGCCGCCCGCGAAGCTCGACATGGACGCCATCGACGCGGAGGCCGCCCGCCGCACCCGCTCGATCATCATGTTCCTGGGCCCGCTGCTGCACCGCATGGACCACTTCAAGCTGCCCTATGCCGGCGGCTGCGACCTCGGCACCCGCACGATCGAGCCCCACATGATCGCGCTGCGCCGCTTCGGCCTGGACATCGCCGCGACCGAGGGGCTGTACCACGCGGAGGTCGCCCGCGACGTCTCGCCCGACCGCCCGATCGTCCTGACCGAGCGCGGCGACACGGTGACGGAGAACGCGCTGCTCGCCGCCGCCCGCAGCGCCGGCACGACCGTCATCCGCAACGCCTCCTCCAACTACATGGTCCAGGACCTGTGCTTCTTCCTGGAGGCGCTCGGCGTCAAGGTCGAGGGCATCGGCACGACGACGCTGACCGTGCACGGCGTGCCGACCATCGACGTGGACGTGGACTACTCGCCGTCCGAGGACCCGGTCGAGGCGATGAGCCTGCTCGCCGCGGCCGTCGTCACCGAGTCCGAACTGACCGTCAAGCGGGTGCCGATCGAGTTCCTGGAGATCGAGCTCGCGGTCCTCGAGGAGATGGGCCTCGACCACGACCGGTCGCCGGAGTACGCGGCGGACAACGGCCGCACCCGCCTCATCGACCTCACCGTGCGCCCCTCCAAGCTGGAGGCGCCCATCGACAAGATCCACCCGATGCCCTTCCCGGGGCTCAACATCGACAATGTCCCCTTCTTCGCGGCCATCGCGGCGGCGGCCCAGGGCAAGACCCTCATCCACGACTGGGTCTACGACAACCGCGCGATCTACCTGACGGACCTCAACCGCCTGGGCGGCCGCCTCCAGCTGCTCGACCCGCACCGCGTCCTGGTCGAGGGCCCGACGCGCTGGCGCGCCGCCGAGATGATGTGCCCGCCCGCGCTGCGGCCCGCCGTGGTGGTGCTGCTCGCGATGATGGCGGCCGAGGGCACGTCGGTGCTCCGCAATGTGTACGTGATCAACCGCGGCTACGAGGAGCTGGCGGAGCGGCTGAACTCGGTCGGCGCGCAGATCGAGACGTTCCGGGACATCTGAGGCGTCCTGGCCGGTCGCTACCGGCCGTCGCTGGAGTCCGGGCGGGTCCCGGTGTGAAGGTGGGCCCCATGCCTTCTGCCGCCGTGACCCGCCCGTTCGCCGTCTGTGCCGCGCTCGCCCTGCTCGCGGGGTGCGGCTCCGGCGCCTCCGACGGCGACGGGTCCGGCAAGTCCGGCCGGGGCGCGTCCGCTTCACGGGCCCCGGACGTCGTGCCGACCGAGAGCCGTCCGCCCGCGCCCGGGCGCGGCTCCGGCGATCCGGACGACATCAACGGCGACGGCCGCCGCGACCTGCTCATGAAGGTGTCGGGGCCCGACCCCGCGAAGAACGGCGGCGGCCCGTCCCACCTCGCCGTGGTCTTCGGCACCGAGCGCGGCCCCGACCCGACGATCCGCAGCGTGTACTCCTCGCGCGAGCTCGGGCTGCCCGCCGTCGAGCCCCCGGCGACCGGGGCGGTGCTCCCGGAGACGACCGCCGACCTGGACGACGACGGCTTCCCCGACTTCCTCAGCACCGGCGGCGAGGAGATCCCCGAGGCGGAGCGCGGCCCCACCGGCTCGTCGCAGCGCCGGGTCCAGTACGTGACGTGGGGCGGCGCGGACGGACCGCGGCGCGACGCGAAGGCGACCCGGCTCCGGCTGCCCGCGCAGGACGCGGCGGAGGGCTACGCGGAGACGGTGCGCGGCGACTTCGACGGCGACGGGCGCCACGACCTGGCGGGGCTCCGCGCGGACGGCACGGCCGTGGCGCTGCTGTTCGGCCCGTTCACCCGCGGGGGCGCGGCGGCGCGCACGGAGCGGCGGGCGCTGGCCGAGGCGGGCCCGACGTCGTACGGCACCCTCCACGCGGACGAGCTGCCCGCCACGGGCAAGCCCCGCACCACCGGTGTGTTCGTGCACTACGGCAACGACGGCGAGCAGTCCGCGGGCGAGTACTTCGCCGCCCGCCCCGGCGGCGGCCTCCCCGCCACCGGCCGCACCGTCCGCAAGGGGAACGGGCACGCCTTCGGCGACTTCGACGGCGACGGCACCCGCGACCTCGCCGTCGGCGACGACGGCGGCCGCAACAACGAACCGGGCGCCTCCAAGGAGGACGCCGACGTCCACGGCAGCTACGCCGTCTACCCCGGTGACAACGGCACCGTCCGCACCTACCTGCCGCCCGAAGGCGCCCGCCAGGGCTCGTACACGGCCGTCGACCCCGACGGCGACGGCCGCGACACCCTGCTGCGCGGCACACCGCGCGACCCGGTCCTCATCGACGGCGACCGCCGCGTCGGCCAGCTCGTCCGCAGGCCGCCCGCCCGCGTCGACGACACCCGCATCCCCGCCGGCAGCGGCACCCACCAGGTGCACACCGCCGCCGACTTCGACGGCGACGCCAAGGACGAGGTGGTCCTCTCCTGGACGTCGACGAGACTCACCGCCGTCTACAGTACGGAGCCGACGCACTGGTGGGTCACGGACGGCGTGAGCGCGAAGGACGACGCGGCGTTCTCCTCACGGAGGTTCGCGCGGCGGGGGTGAGGCGGGTGGGCGCGGCGGGGGTGAGGCGGCTGGGCGCGGCGGGCTGCTCTCAAGCCGCCGGGCTCCTCCTCGGAAGGCTCTGGGGAGCGGCGGTCCGGGCAGGCGCCGCGGTGGTGGTGGCGTCCCCCACCGTCTCGGCGACACGGCCAGCCAGGTCCTCCCACGGACGCGGAGCGACGACCGGCACACCGGCGGCCCGCGCCTGCGCGGCGAGCCATCGGCCGTACAGCACGCTGACGCGTGCGCGATGGCGCTGGGGTCCGGCCTCCGGCTCCCGGCGCAGGTAGTTGGCCGTCACCTGTCCCTCGTCGTCCTCGTGGAGAAAGACGGCACGGACCGGACCGTGGGGCGTCGCCGGTCCGGGCAGGACGTAGTCCCCTTCCAGGATCACCGGGGTGTCGGTGCCCACATGGTTGGCCACCACGGCCTCGATCGCCGGCTCCAGCGCCTTGGAGATCGCGATCTGCCGCTCGACCACCGACTCGGGCGTCCGGTGGGCGGCCTCCGGGTGAGTGCGCCAGAAGTGGACCTCCGGCAGGTGCTCGGGCAGCGTCACCGCGAGGAGTGCCTCCACGATGTCGTCGACCTCCACGACGGGGACGTCGTACCGTCGCGCCAATGCCCGCCCGACACCGGTCTTCCCCATCCCCGACGCACCCCCGACGACGAGCACCCGCCAGTCGGGAGGACCCTTCACCGCATCCCTACCGTCCACGCGGGCAGGGTACTGCAGCCGCTCATTTCACCTGGGCCACACCAGCCGCAGCGGTCCCCGCTCGGGGAACGGCCGCGGTGGCCGTTCCCCGGCGACTGCCCATGAAGGACACGCTCAGCCCTTGTCCACGAACTCCCTGATCGCGTCGGCCAGACCGTCGGGGCGGTCGAGGGGGATCAGGGTGCCGCAGCGGTCCAGTTCGACCAGGTGGCCCTGGGGCAGCAGTGCGGCCAGTCTGCTGCCGTGTTCGGGGGGCATCATGCGGTCCTGCCTGCCCCAGACGACCAGAGCGGGGCGGTCGTAGGCGCGCAGGCCCTCGACGGCTGCCATCATGTCCGTCTTGGTGACGGACCGGAGGTAGTCGACCAGGACGCGGCGCGCGGCGGGGTTCTTGCGCAGGGGTTCGATCCAGTGGTCGATCAGGTCGTGCGGGACGGGGCGGTGGGCCATCACGGCGTACCCGGTGCCGGGCACGCGCCGCAGGGGGCGGACGGCGAGGCCGTGCGCGAGCAGGGCGATGCCGCCGGGGATCCGGGACGCCACGTCGAGGAGCTTGCCGCCCGCGCCCGGCGGATAGTTGTCGAAGGCCTCGCAGCCCGCGATCACCAAGCGGCCCACGCGCTCGGGCCGCTCCGTGACCAGTTGCTGGAGCCGACCGCCGTCGTTCTCGACGAACACCGTCTCGTCGCCGAGCGCGAGGGCGTCCGCGAACTCGCCGACGAGCAGCGCCATCGTGCGCGGCGTGAGCGCGGCGCCCGGCTTCAGCGGCAGGCGATGGCTGCCGTACGGGAGGGTCGGCACCAGGCAGCGGAAGGCGGCGCCGAGCCGGTCGACGACGTGCCGCCACACCGTGCCGTCCTGGGCGGGCCCGTGCACGAGGACGACGGGCACGCCGTCCCCGCCGCTGTCCTCGTACGCGATCGGGCCCACGCCGAGTTCGACCTGCGGCATCAGTCGACCACCGCGATCCCGTCCAGCTCCACCAGGCACTCCTCGTCCCACAGCCGCACCGCGCCGATCACCGCCATCGCGGGGTAGTCGCGGCCCGCCAACCGCTTCCAGATCCGGCCGAGTTCGGGGGCGTGGGCGCGGTAGTCGGCGACGTCGGTGGCGTACACCGTGACGCGGGCGAGGTCGGCCGGGGTGCCGCCCGCGGCGGCGAGGGCGGCCAGGAGGTTGGTGAGGGCCAGCTCGAACTGGGCCGGGAGGCTCCCGCCGACGACCTTGCCGTCGGTGTCGAGGGCGGTCTGCCCGGCGAGGAAGACCAGACGGCCGCCGGTGGCGACGACGGCGTGCGAGAAGCCGGTGGGTGGGGAGAGGTCGGCGGGGTTGAGTCGGTCGAGGCTCATGCGGTGGTGCGCTCCTTCGTGGTCACGTGCGCTGGAGTTGCCGCTGCCGCGTTCGGTGCCGCAGTCCCGGACGCTACCCCTGCCCCCGGGCCGCCGGGTCGGCGGCCCCCGCACCCGCCGCCCGCCCTCCGTACAACTCCTTGGCGATGACGGCCCGTTGGACCTCGCTCGCGCCCTCGTAGATGCGCGGGGCCCGCACCTCGCGGTACAGGTGCTCCAGGAGGTGGCCGTGGCGCAGCGCGCGGGCGCCGTGCAGTTGGACGGCGGTGTCGACGACGAACTGGGCGGTCTCCGTGGCGAACAGCTTCGCCATCGCCGCGCGCCCCGCGATGTCCGGCTCGTCGCGGTCGTACGCCGCCGCGGCCGCGTACACGAGGAGGCGGGCCGCCTCCGTGCGCGTCGCCATCTCGGCCACCTGGTGGGACACCGCCTGCAGGTCCTTGAGCTTGCCGCCGAAGGCGTCCCGCCCCGCGGTGTGCGCGAGGGTGGCGTCGAGGGCGGCCTGGGCCATGCCGACGGCGAACGCGCCGACGCTGGGCCGGAAGCGGTTGAGGGTGGTCATGGCGACGCGGAAGCCGCGGTCGCGCTCGCCGAGGGCGTCGTCGGCGCCGACGCGCACCCCGTCGAAGGTGAGCGTGCCGATCGGGTGCGGCGAGAGCATCGCGAGGGGGGTGCCGGTCAGGCCCGCGCGGTCGGCGGGGACGAGGAAGGCGGTGACGCCGCGGGCGCCCGCGTCCGGGGTCGTGCGGGCGAAGACGGTGTAGAAGTCGGCCTCGGGTGCGTTCGAGATCCAGGACTTCTCGCCGGTCAGATGCCAGCCGCCGGACCCGTCGGGCTCGGCGGCCAGGGCGAGGGCGGCCGCGTCGGAGCCCGCGCCGGGCTCGGAGAGGGCGAAGGCGGCGACGGCACGGCCCGCGCGCACGGGCGGCAGCCAGCGCTCGCGCTGCGCCGGGGAGCCGTGCGCGTGCACGGGGTGGGCGCCGAGGCCCTGCAGGGCGAGGGCGGTCTCGGCCTCCGTGCAGCCGCGGGCCAGGGACTCCCGCAGCAGGCACAGGTCGAGCGCCCCGGAGTCGAACAGGGCGTCCAGGAGGCCCAGTTCGCCGAGCTCCTGGACCAGGGGGCGGTTCACCCGGCCGGGGTCCCCCTTGTCGGCGAGGGGGAGCAGCCGCTCGGCGGTCAGCTCCCGCAGCCGTTCACACCGGGCGATCTCTTCCGGATTGAGCGAGAATGCGGTCATCCCGGTCCTCTCCCCTCGCGCGCCGCCCTATCGCGTCTATCGCGCACCGTTGACTGTCGTCACCATCACGATACGCTCGTCTGGCTGGCGCACCACTACGCCCGACCGGCAAAGGGGCGAGGCACCATGGAGACATCCGGCCACGTCGACACTTTCGCGCGGGACCATCTGCCGCCCCGCGAGCAGTGGCCCGCACTGGTCCGCGACCGGCCCGAGCTGCACTATCCGGACCGCCTCAACTGCGGCACGGAACTGCTCGACCGCTCGGCCCGGCGGCACGGCACGGACCGCCCCGCGTTCCGGACGACCGACGGCGCCGTCTGGACGTACGGACGGCTCCAGGAACAGGTCGACCGGATCGCGCACGTCCTCACCGACGAGCTCGGAGTGGTCCCCGGCAACCGCGTGCTGCTGCGCGGCGCCACCACGCCGTGGCTCGCCGCGTGCTGGCTCGCCGTGATGAAGGCGGGCGGGGTCGCGGTGACCGTCCTCGCCCAGCAGCGCACCCAGGAGCTGGCCACGATCTGCGAGATCGCGCAGGTCTCGCACGCCCTGTGCGACGCCCGCGCGGTCGACGACCTGACGAAGGCCGGGGTGCCCGGCCTCGCCGTGACGACGTACGGCGGCGAGGGCCCCGACGACCTCGTCGCCCGCGTGGCGGCCCGCCCCCCGGCCGCGTACGACGCCGTGGACACCGCCGCCGACGACGTGGCCCTGATCGCGTTCACCTCCGGCACCACGGGCCGCCCCAAGGGCTGCATGCACTTCCACCGGGACGTGCTCGCCATCGCGGACACCTTCGCGCGCTACGTCCTCAAGGCAGGGCCCGACGACGTGTTCGCGGGCAGCCCCCCGCTGGGCTTCACGTTCGGCCTCGGCGGCCTGGTGATCTTCCCGCTGCGGGTCGGCGCCTCGTCCCTGCTCCTCGAACAGGCGGGCCCGCGCCAGCTCCTGCCCGCGATCGCGGAACACGGCGTGAGCGTGCTGTTCACGGCACCGACGGCGTACCGGGCGATGCTGGACGAGCTGCCCGCGCCCGCGTCGGACGAATCCCCGGAGCAGCCCCCCGCGCCTCCCCCGGCCCTCGCCTCCCTGCGCCGCTGCGTGTCCGCGGGCGAGAACCTGCCGGCCGCGACCTGGCAGTCCTGGTACGAACGCACGGGCCTGCGCATCATCAACGGCATCGGCGCGACGGAACTCCTGCACATCTTCATCTCCGCCGCCGACGAGGCGATCCGCCCCGGCACCACGGGACTGCCCGTCCCCGGGTGGCACGCGCGCGTGGTCGACGAGGCGGGCCTGCCCGTGCCGGACGGCGAACCGGGGCTCCTCGCGGTCCGCGGCCCGGTCGGCTGCCGCTACCTGGCCGACCCCCGGCAGCGGGAGTACGTGCGCCACGGCTGGAACGTCACCGGCGACACGTACATCCGCGACAGCGACGGCTACTTCCGGTACGTCGCACGCGCGGACGACATGATCATCTCGGCCGGGTTCAACATCGCGGGCCCGGAGGTCGAGGAGGCGCTCCTGCGCCACCCGGACGTGGTGGAGACGGCCGTCGTGGGCCGCCCCGACGAGCGGCGCGGGCAGGTGGTCGTGGCGTACGTGGTGCTGCGTGCCGGGGCGGTCGCCGACGCGGAGCGGCTGCGGGAGTTCGTGAAGGCGGAGCTTGTGCCGTACAAGTGCCCGCGGGAGCTGGTGTTCCTTCAGGCGCTGCCGCGCACGGCGACGGGGAAGCTGCAGCGCTTCCGGCTCCGCGAGCCCGGGCCGGGGCCCGGGGCCTAGAGTGATCACGTGTCCGAGCAGCACACTCCCAGGTCCCTGATCGTCACGTTCTACGGGGCGCACGGCCGGGCCTCGTCCGGCCCCGTCGCCGTGGCCGAACTGGTCCGGCTCCTCGCGCCCGTGGGCGTGGACGCGCCGTCCGTGCGGTCCTCCGTGTCCCGTCTGAAGCGGCGCGGGCTGCTGCTGCCCGCGCGCACGCCCGCCGGGGCCGCCGGATACGCCCTCTCCCCCGACGCCCGGCAGCTCCTGGAGGACGGCGACCGCCGCATCTACTGGCCGTGGGCCGATCGGCGTGCGGACGAGGGGGGCTGGGTGCTCGCCGTGTTCTCCGTGCCGGAGGCCGAGCGCAACAAGCGGCACGTGTTGCGCTCGCGGCTCGCCGGGCTCGGGTTCGGCAGCGCCGCGCCCGGCGTGTGGATCGCCCCCGCCCACCACCACGAGGAGACCCGGCACACCCTCGAACGGCTGCAACTCGCCCCGTACGTCGATCTGTTCCGCGGCGAGCACCTCGGCTTCGCGCCGACCGCGGAGGCCGTGGCCCGCTGGTGGGACCTCGCCTCGCTCGCCAAGCAGCACGAGGCGTTCCTCGATCGGCACGAGCCCGTCCTGCGTGCCTGGCAGGCCCGCGCTTCCACGCCCCCCGACGAGGCCTACCGGGACCACCTCCTCGCCCTCGACTCCTGGCGCCGACTCCCCTACGCCGATCCCGGCCTGCCCCCGCACCTGCTCCCGGACGACTGGCCCGGGGCCCGCTCCGCGGAGGTGTTCCGGGCCTTGGACGAGCGGCTCGGGGAGGCGGGGCGGGGGTTTGTGTCGGGGGCGGGGGCGGGGTGAACGGCGGCCGCGCGGGGCCCCGGGCCCCGAAGGTGGGTGTCCCGTGCGGGTGGGACAACTCCCGCCGAATCGCCGCTTCGCGGCTCGTCCTCAATCGCCGGACGGGCTGAGAGGTTGCCGGGGCGGGCTGGGAATGTGCCGGTGAGTATCAGCCCGTCCGGCGTTTGAGGACGAGGCGCGGAGCGCCGATACGGGGGTCCAGGGGGCGGAGCCCCCGGTTTCGGAGAAGGGGCGGGACTGGGGCGCCCCGCGAGGGCACCCGCCTCAACCCCCCAACGACAACCGCGGCTTCGGCGCGTCCGTCCGCCCCGTCTGGGGACGGCGGCTGCCCGCGCGGTACGGGGCGGGCCAGACGGCGCCGGGCCCGGAGTAGGACTGCTCGGCGGCGGCGTGCAACGTCCAGTGGGGGTCGTAGAGGTGGGGGCGGGCGAGGGCGCAGAGGTCGGTGCGGCCTGCCAGGAGGAGGGAGTTGACGTCGTCCCAGGAGGAGATGGCGCCGACGGCGATGACGGGGACGGAGGTTTCGTTGCGGATGCGGTCGGCGAAGGGGGTCTGGTAGGAGCGGCCGTAGGCGGGGCGTTCGTCGGCGACGACCTGCCCGGTGGAGACGTCGATGGCGTCGGCCCCGTGCGCGGCGAACGCGCGGGCGACGGCGACGGCGTCGTCGGCGGTGTTGCCGCCGTCGGCCCAGTCGGTGGCGGAGATGCGGACGGTCATGGGCCGGTCGGCGGGCCACACCTCGCGGACGGAGTCGAAGACTTCGAGGGGGAAGCGGAGGCGGGCTTCGAGGGAGCCTCCGTAGGCGTCGGTGCGGTGGTTGGTGAGGGGGGAGAGGAAGCTGGAGAGGAGGTAGCCGTGGGCGCAGTGGAGTTCGAGGAGGTCGAAGCCACAGGCGGCGGCGC
Source organism: Streptomyces alboflavus (assembly GCF_000716675.1). Lineage (GTDB taxonomy): Bacteria > Actinomycetota > Actinomycetes > Streptomycetales > Streptomycetaceae > Streptomyces > Streptomyces alboflavus. The sequence goes on along the minus strand of NZ_JNXT01000006.1, from coordinate 95,620 downwards.
GCCGGGCGGCGGCGGTGAACTCCTCGCGGATGGCGGGGAGTTCGGCCACGGACAGGGCGTGGGGGGTCTGGTTCGCGGGGGTGTACGGGAGGGGTGAGGGGGCGACGAGCGGCCAGTTGCCGGTGGGCAGGGGCTCGTCGATGCCGTCCCACATCAGCTTCGTGGACCCCTTGCGGCCGGAGTGGCCGAGCTGGACGCCGACGGCGGTGCCGGGCGCCTGCGCGTGGGCGAAGTCGACGATCCGGGTCCAGGCGGCGGCCTGTTCGTCGGTGTAGAGCCCGGCGCAGCCGGGGGTGATGCGGCCCCGCTCGCTCACGCAGACCATCTCGGTCATGACGAGGCCCGCCCCGCCGAGCGCCCGCGCGCCCAGGTGGACGAGGTGGAAGTCGCCGGGCACGCCGTCCTCGGCGGAGTACATGTCCATGGGGGACACGACGACCCGGTTGCGGAGTTCGAGGCCGCGCAGCCGCAGCGGCGTGAACATGGGCGGCGTACCGGGCGGGCACCCGAAGTCACGCTCGACGGCCTCAGTGAAGCCGGCGTCGCGCAGCCGCAGATTGTCGTGGGTGACGCGGCGGCTGCGGGTGAGCAGGTTGAAGGCGAACTGCAGCGGCGGCTGACCGAGGTAGGTCGGCAGTTCCTCGAACCACTGCAGGCTGGCGCGGGCGGCGCGCTGCGTGGACTCGACGACGGGGCGGCGCTCGGTCTCGTACGCGGCGAGGGCGGCGGGGATGTCGGGCTGCTCCTGGAGGTTCGCGGCGAGCGCGAGGGCGTCCTCGACGGCGAGCTTGGTGCCGGAGCCGATGGAGAAGTGCGCGGTGTGGGCGGCGTCGCCGAGCAGGACGGTGTTGCCGTGCGACCAGTGGGCGTTGACGACGGTACGGAAGGTGAGCCAGCTGGAGTTGTTGCCGCGCAGGGGGCGGCCGCCGAGCGCGTCCGCGAAGAGCTTGGCGCAGCGTTCGACGGACGCGGCCGCGTCGAGGTCGGCGAACCCGGCGGCCTCCCACACCTCTTCGCGCATCTCGACGATGACGGTGGACGCGCCGGGGGTGGTGGCCGTCGCGGCCTCGTAGGGGTAGCCGTGCAGCTGCATCACGCCGTGCTCGGTCTCGGCGATCTCGAAGCGGAACGCGTCGAAGGCGAAGTCGGCGGCGAGCCAGATGTAGCGGCAGCGGTGGCTGGTGAGGGTGGGGTGGAAGGCCTCGGGGTGCGCCTCGCGGGTGAGGCTGTGCACGCCGTCCGCGGCGATCACCAGGTCGTACGCGGTGGCGAGGGTGGCCGCGGGCGGGGCCTCGGTGCGGAAGCGGAGGTCCACTCCGAGGTCGCGGCAGCGCTCGTGCAGGACGGCGAGGAGGCGTTTGCGGCTCAGCGCGGCGAAGCCGTGGCCGCCGGAGGTGTGGCGGGTGTCGCCGCGCACGATGTCGATGTCGTCCCAGCGGACGAACTCCTCCTGCAGCGCGGCGTACACGACCGGGTCGGCGTGCTCGATGCCGCCGAGGGTCTCGTCGGAGAGGACCACGCCGAAGCCGAAGGTGTCGTCGGGGGCGTTGCGCTCCCAGACGGTGACCTCGCGGTCCGGGTCGAGTCGCTTGAGCAGGGCGGCGGCGTAGAGGCCGCCGGGGCCGCCGCCGATGACGGCGATCCTGTGCGCGGCCGGGGCCGCGCCCGACGGGGTGCAGGACCCCGTCACCGCCGTCACCGTCCCTGCCACTTCGGCGTCCGCTTCTCCGTGAACGCCGCGTGGAACTCCGCGTAGTCCTCGCCGTTCATCAGCAGGGCCTGGGTCGCCGCGTCCATCTCGACGGCGGCCGCGAGGGGCATGTCCAGCTCGGCGGTGAGCAGGGCCTTCGTCTGGGCGTACGCGAGGGCGGGGCCCTCGGCCAGACGGCGGGCCAGGGCCGCCGCGGCCTCCGCTGCCCTGCCCTCGTCCGTCAGCTCGCTGATGAGGCCGATGCGCTCGGCCTCGGGGGCCCGCACCGGCTCCCCCAGCATCAGCAGGCGCGTGGCGTGGCCGAGCCCGACGACGCGCGGCAGCAGATACGCCGCGCCCATGTCGCCGCCGGAGAGCCCCACCTTGGTGAACAGGAACGAGAACCGCGCCGACGGGTCGGCGACCCGGAAGTCCGCGGCGAGCGCGAGCACCGCGCCCGCGCCTGCGGCCACCCCGTGCACGGCGGCGACCACCGGGAACGGGCATTCGCGCAGGGCCCGCACGACCTGGCCCGTCATGCGGTTGAAGTCGAGGAGCTGCGCGGTGTCCATGGCGAGGGTCGCGCCGATGATCTCGTCCACGTCGCCGCCGGAGCAGAAGCCGCGGCCCTCACCGCCGAGGACGAGGGCCCGCACGGACCGCTCCCGGGACAGCTCGGCGAGCAGGTCGCGCAGGTCGGCGTAGGCGCCGAAGGTGAGGGCGTTCAGCTTCTCGGGGCGGGCGAGCGTGACGGTGGCGACGCCGTCGTCGACGCTGAGGCGCAGATGCCGCCACTCGGGGGTGCGTGCGGTGGAGCCGGTGAAGGGACTCATGACGTGCGGCCTCCTGGGTCGGGGGCGGCGGGGGCCGGTGCGCGGGCCTTGGCAGGGGCGCGGTCGGCGCGCCGGGACGCGGTCTCGCTCCCTCTCGAAGTTATCACTCGTCCATGACTGTCGTCACGAGTACGCGATACAGGGAGACGGGGGTGCGCACATCATTCCCGGTCGCAGAGGCGTAAGTCCCGCCATGTCCTGGCATCGGGTCGCAAACCGGCCGACGATCGCCCCTGTCGCCACTCGGCTTAGGATTCGTACGGTTGACAGCAGGACCACACAGGGCCCCCTGCCCGGGACCACCTGCTCGCCGAACGGACCCGCCTTGCCCGAACCGCACGCTCCCGCCTCCTGGCGCATCGGACTGCCGCACACCACGGCGGCCGTGCCGATCGCGCGCGCCCTGGTCCGTACGGCCCTCGTCGACATCGGTTCCACCGCGGACACCGACACCGCGGAGCTCCTGACCGCCGAGCTGGTCGCCAACGCCGTGGAGCACGCCCCGGGGCACGACCCGATAGAGCTGGTCATCGAGCTGCTTCCGACCAGCTGCCAGGTCGAGGTGCGCGACTCCAGCCCGGTCCCGCCGGGCGACCTCACCGATCCGTCGCCGGACGACGAGCCCGACCCCTGGCAGGAGCACGGCCGCGGCCTGCTCCTCATCCGCACCCTCAGCTCGTCCTGCGGGCACCGGCCCACGGAGTCCGGCAAGGCCGTGTGGTTCACGCTGCGGGCACCGGCCGACCACTGAGGCGCGGGCCCCGGCGCTCCCGCGGCCTCAGGCGAGCGTCGCCACCAGGACCGCCTTGATCGTGTGCATCCGGTTCTCCGCCTCGTCGAAGACGACCGAGTGCGCCGACTCGAAGACCTCGTCCGTGACCTCCAGCGAGTCCCGCCCGTGCCGCTCGGCCACCTCGCGCCCGACCTGCGTGGCCAGGTCGTGGAAGGCGGGCAGGCAGTGCAGGAACTTCACGTCGGCGTTGCCGGTGGCGCGCAGGACGTCCATCGTGACCGCGTACGGACCGAGGGCGGTGATGCGCTCGTCCCAGACCTCGGCGGGCTCCCCCATCGACACCCACACGTCGGTGGCGACGAAGTCGGCGCCCGCGACGCCCTCGGCGACGTCCTCGGTGAGCGCGATCCGCGCCCCGGTGGACTCGGCGAGCGCCCGCGCCCGGTCGACGACGTCCGCCGCGGGCCAGTACGCCCGGGGCGCCACAATCCGCACGTCCATGCCGAGCAGGGCGCCGGTGACCAGGTAGGAGTTGCCCATGTTCAGACGGGCGTCGCCAAGGTAGGCGAGGGTGATCCCCTCCAGCGGCTTGGCGCAGTGCTCGGTCATCGTCAGGACGTCGGCGAGCATCTGGGTGGGGTGCCAGGAGTCGGTCAGGCCGTTGTAGACGGGCACGCCCGCGTGCGCGGCCAGGGTCTCGACGGTCTCCTGGGCGTCGCCGCGGAACTGGACGGCGTCGAACATCCGGCCGAGGACGCGGGCGGTGTCCTTGACGGACTCCTTCTTGCCGATGTGCGCCCCGGAGGGGTCGATGTACGTCGTGGCGGCGCCCTGGTCGGCGGCGGCCACCTCGAAGGCGCAGCGGGTCCTCGTGGACGCCTTCTCGAAGATCAGCGCGATGTTCCTGCCGGTCAGGCGCCGGGCCTCGGCGCCCGCCCGCTTGGCGGCCTTCAGCTCCGCGGCCAGGGCGAGCAGGCCGCGGAACTCGTCGGCGGTGAAGTCCAGCTCCTTGAGGAAGTGGCGGCCGGTGAGGTCGGTCGTGGCGGTCGTCGCCATGGGGCGCTCCTGGGGTACGCGTGCGTCGAGGCGGTCGGGGACCTTTGAAAGTCTATACGATCTTTCACATTTATATGCAGGCCCCCGCCCGCCCCGCCCCGCTCGCTCCAGGGTGCGCCTAGCGAACCGGATCCCGCTCGACGGGACAGCTCATGCAGCGCGGGCCGCCCCGGCCCCGGCCCAGCTCGCTGCCGGGGATCTCTATCACCTCGATGCCTTGCTTGCGCAGATACGTGTTGGTGGTCGCGTTCCGCTCGTACGCCACGACGACGCCCGGCTCGACCGCGAGCACGTTGCAGCCGTCGTCCCACTGCTCGCGCTCGGCGGCGTGCACGTCCTGGGTGGCCGTGAGGACCCGGATGCCGCCGAGGCCGAGCGACGCGGCGATGGCGCGGTGCATGTGCTCCGGCGGGTGGTCGGTGACCTTCAACTCGCGCTCGTCGACGCCCGGCTCGATGGTGTACGAGCGGAGCATGCCGAGGCCCGCGTACTGCGTGAACGTATCGCCGTCGACCATCGTCATGACCGTGTCCAGGTGCATGAAGGCGCGGCGCTTGGGCATGTCCAGGGCCACGATCGAGGTCGCGGACCCGGCGGCGAACAGCTTGTGCGCGAGCATCTCGACGGCCTGCGGCTTGGTGCGCTCGCTCATGCCGATGAGCACGGCGCCGTTGCCGAGGACCAGGACGTCGCCGCCCTCGATGGTGGAGGGGTAGTCGGACTGGCCCTGCGACCAGAGGTGGAAGCCCTGGTTGTGGAAGAGCGGGTGGTGCTGGTAGATCGCCTCGAAGTGGACGGTCTCGCGCTGCCGGGCGGGCCAGCGCATGGCGTTGATGGACACGCCGTCGTAGATCCAGGCGGACGTGTCGCGGGTGAACAGGTGGTTGGGCAGCGGGCCGAGCAGGAAGTCGTCCATGTCCATGCAGTGGAAGCGCACGGACGTCGGCTCCGGGTGCCGCTCCAGGTACTCCCGTTTGGTCATGCCGCCGATCAGGAACTCGGCGAGTTCCGCGGACGGCAGCGACTCGAAGCTCGCCCGCAGGTGGTCGGTGGCGAGCGGGCCGTACTCCTTCTCGTCGAAGACGCGGTCCAGGACGAGCAGCCGCGCGGCCGGCACGTCCAGCGCCTCGGTGAGCAGATCACCGAAGAGGTGGACCGTCACCCCCCGGTCGCGCAGCACGTCGGCGAAGCCGTCGTGCTCCTGTCTTGCCCGCCGCACCCACAGCACGTCGTCGAACAGCAACGCGTCCTTGTTGGTCGGCGTGAGGCGCTTCAGCTCCAGGTCCGGGCGGTGCAGGATCACGCTGCGCAGGTGCCCGGCCTCGGAGTCGACATGGAATCCCATGCCCCCATCCTCACCCCACCGGGACCGCACCACGCGCCCGACGGCACGTTTTGGACGTCCCGCCAGGCAGGACAGGGACGCCCAAAACGTGCCATACACACCTCAGAGCCGCGGATCCACGGGCTCCGATTCCAGCGCGAGCACCGCGAACACCGCCTCGTGGACCCGCCACAGCGGCTCGCCCTCCGCGAGCCGGTCGAGGGCCTCGAGGCCGAGCGCGTACTCCCGGATCGCCAGGGAGCGCTTGTGGCCGAGCGTGCGGCCGCGCAGCTTCTCCAGGTTCTCCGGCCGGGTGTACTCCGGGCCGTAGACGATCCGCAGGTACTCCCGGCCCCGGCACTTGATGCCGGGCTGCACCAGGCGGCCCCTGCCGTCGCGCACCAGCGCGCCGACCGGCTTGACGACCATGCCCTCGCCGCCGCGCCCGGTCATCTCCAGCCACCAGTCGACGCCCGCGCGCACCGAATCCGCGTCGCCGGTCTCGACGTACAGGCGCCGGGTGGTGCGCAGCAGACCCGTGCCGTCGTGCTCCACCATCCGGTCGATCAGCGCCAGTTGCCGGTCGTGGGGCATCCCGGCGAGGCTCCTGCCCTGGACGGCGAGGATCTGGAACGGCGCGAGCCGCACGCCGTCCAGGCCGTCGGTCGGCCAGCAGTAGCGGCGGTAGGCGTCGGTGAACGCGGCCGCGTCCGCCGCGCGTTCGCGCTGCTTGCCGAGCAGGTCACGGACGTCCACGCCGCGGGCGACGGCCGCCTCCAGGGCGTCGAGCGCACCGGGGAAGACCGCGCCGGACGCGGCGCCCACGGCGGCGTACTGCGAGCGGAGCAGCCCCGACGCCTTCAGCGACCACGGCATCAGCTCCGCGTCGAGCAGCAGCCAGTCGGTGTCGAGCTCCGCCCAGAGCCCGGCGGCGTCGGCGGCGTCCCGCACCCGGCCGAGCACCTGCTCGGTGCGGTCGGGGTCGCCGAGGAACGGGCGGCCGGTGCGCGTGACGAGGGCGCCCGTCGGCCCTCCCGCACCGCCTGAACCGGCGTGGGAGGTGCCCCCCACCCCGAACCGCTCGCGCGCCACGTCCGCGTCCCGGCACACCAGGACCACCGCGCGGGAGCCCATGTGCTTCTCCTCGCACACGACCCGGGCGACGCCGTCGGCCGCGTACTGCGCGAACGCGTCCTCCGGGTGCTCCAGGTAGCCCTCCCGGCGTGAGGTGGCGGAGGGCGCCATCGTCGGCGGCAGGTACGGGAGCAGGCGCGGGTCGGCGGCGAAGCGGCTCATCACCTCGAGCGCGGCGGCGGCGTTCTCCTCGCGCACGGTGACGCGGCCCGCGTACCGGGTCTCCACGGCGCGGCGGCCGTGCACGTCGCCGAGGTCGAGCGGACGGCCATCGTGGCCGCCGGGCGCGTCGGTGCGCAGCGGCCGCGTCGGCTCGTACCAGACGCGCTCCGCGGGTACGTCGACCAGCTCGCGCTCCGGCCAGCGCAGCGCGGTCAGCCTGCCGCCGAACACCGCGCCGGTGTCCAGGCAGATGGTGTTGTTCAGCCAGGTCGCCGTCGGCACCGGGGTGTGGCCGTAGACCACGGCCGCCTTGCCGCGGTAGTCCTCCGCCCACGGGTAGCGCACGGGCAGGCCGAACTCGTCGGTCTCGCCGGTGGTGTCGCCGTACAGGGCGTGCGAGCGCACCCGGCCCGAGGTGCGGCCGTGGTACTTCTCCGGCAGGCCCGCGTGGCACACCACGAGCTTGCCGCCGTCGAGGACGTAGTGGCTGACCAGGCCGTCCACGAACTCCCGCACCCGGGCCCGGAAGTCGGGGTCCCGCGCGTCCTCGGCCTCCAGCTGCGCGATGGTCTCGGCGAGGCCGTGGGTGTGCTGGACGCCGCGGCCCTTCAGGTAGCGGCCCAGCTTGTTCTCGTGGTTGCCCGGTACGCACAGGGCGGTGCCGTCGGCGACCATGCCCATGACGCGGCGCAGGACGCCGGGGCTGTCCGGGCCGCGGTCGACGAGGTCGCCGACGAACACGGCCGTGCGGCCCTCGGGGTGCGCCCCGTCGACGTAACCGAGCCTGTCGAGCAGCGTCTCCAGCTCGCTCGCGCAGCCGTGGATGTCACCGATGATGTCGAACGGGCCCGTGAGGTGGGTGAGGTCGTTGAAGCGCCGCTCCGTGACGACCTCGGCGCCCTCGACCTCCGCGACGCCCCGCAGGACGTGCACCTTGCGGAAGCCCTCGCGCTCCAGGTGCCTGAGCGAGCGCCGCAGTTCGCGCTGGTGGCGCTGGATGACCCGGCGCGGCATCCCGGCCCGGTCGGCCCGCGCGGCGTTCCGCTCGGCGCAGACGTCCTCGGGGACGTCGAGGACGATGGCGATGGGCAGCACGTCGTGCCGCCGGGCCAGCTCGATCAGCTGCTTGCGGCTGTCGGACTGCACGCTGGTCGCGTCCACGACGGTGCGGCGGCCCGCGGCGAGCCGCTTGCCCGCGATGTAGTGCAGGACGTCGAAGGCGTCGCCGCTCGCGCCCTGGTCGTTCTCGTCGTCGGCGACGAGGCCCCGGCAGAAGTCGCTGGACAGCACCTCGGTCGGCTTGAAGTGCCGCCGCGCGAAGGTGGACTTGCCCGCGCCGGAGGCGCCGATGAGGACGACGAGGGAGAGGTCGGTGACGGGGAGGCGGCGGCCGGGGGTGGTGCTGCCGGTGCTCGTGCCGGTGGTGTTGTCGGTGGTGTTGTCGGTCATGCTGCCTTCGCCTCCTTCGTGCTCTGGGTGTTCTGGGTGTTCTGGCCGGTCCGGTCGTTCGGGGTCTGGGTCTGGGTCTGGGTCTGGGTGAACACCGCCATCTGGGTCGGCGGGCCCACCTCGGGGTCGTCGGGGCCGACGGGCACGAACTCGACGGTGTACCCGTGCTGGTGGGTGACCCTCTCGGCCCAGGCCCGGAACTCCGCGCGGGTCCACTCGAAGCGGTGGTCGCCGTGCCGGACGTGACCGGCGGGCAGGGACTCCCAGCGGACGTTGTACTCGACGTTGGGCGTGGTCACGAGCACCGTCCGGGGCCGTGCCGAGCCGAACACCGCGTACTCCAGGGCGGAGAGACGCTCCGGGTCGACGTGCTCCACGACCTCGCAGAGCACCGCCGCGTCGTACCCCTTCAGACGCTTGTCGGTGTACGCCAGCGAGCCCTGGCGAAGCGTCACGCGCTCCGCCTGACGCTGACCCATGCGGTCCAGCTTGAGCCGCCGCGACGCGACGGTGAGCGCGCGCATCGACACGTCCACGCCCACGATCTCCGTGTACCGCGCGTCCTTGAGCAGCGCCTGCAGCAACTGGCCCTGTCCGCAGCCGAGGTCGAGGACACGGGCGGCGCCCGCCGCGCCGAGTGCGGCGAGGATCGCGTCCCTGCGCTGCTCGGCGAGCGGCGCGGGCTTGTCCTCCGCGTCCGGCCCCTCGTCCTCGGCGACGGCGTTGTCGATCTCCTCGACGTCCGTGTCGTCGGCGTCGGCGAGCCGCGCCAGTTCGAGCCGCTCCATGGCCTCGCGCGTCAGCGACCAGCGCCGCGCCAGATAGCGGTTGGTGATCAGCTTCTGCTCGGGGTGGCCCGCGAGCCAGCCCTCCCCCGCGCGCAGCAGCTTGTCGACCTCGTCGGCCGAGACCCAGTAGTGCTTGGCGTCGTCGAGCACCGGAAGGAGCACGTACAGGTGGCGCAGGGCCTCGCTGAGCGTCAGCCTGCCGTCCGGCACGTCCAGTACGAGGCGTACGTACCGCGAGTCGCCCCACTCCGGGAAGCGCTCGTCGAGCGGCACCGGATCGGCGCTCACCGTCCAGCCCAGCGGCTCGAACAGCGCCCGGACCAGGCGGGCCCCGCCGCGCGCGGGCAGCGCGGGCACCTCGGCGCGCAGCGGCAGCGGCTCGGCCGCCCGCTCGGGCAGGGACTTGCACACGCCGCGCAGGGCACTGGAGAACACCGTGCTCAGGGCGACGGCGAACAGCGAGGACGCGGCGTACGGACGGTCGTTGACGTACTGCGCGAGGGCCGCGTCCGCGGCGCCGCCCCGGCCCTTGGTGGCTCCCCTGACGCGCCGTGCGAGCGCCACCGGGTCCACTTCGAGCAGGAGCGCGGCCGTGCAGCGCTCCGCCGTCGCCTCGGGGTAGAAGACGTGCGCCTGCCCGTAGGACGTGGAGAACGCCTGCGCCTTGCCGGGATGCTTGTGCAGCAGGAACCCGAGGTCGGTCGCGGGGCGTTCCGGAGTGCCGGTGGTGCTGATCGTCAAGAACATGGGCATGCCTCGATAGGGATCTGGGCCAGGGGTTCGACGGACCGTCCGAGCCGTGTGCTCGTCGGACCGTTCGCGTTCGGTGACGTGTCGGTGTCACCTGTCGGGGTCACGTGTCGGGGTGTCTGTCGCACGGCGCGTCGGCCCGGCGGTTCCGCGTCGGCCGACCGCGCATGCGCGAAGGGGTGGCAGATCATGCCCCCGCTGGCCGGGCGCGTCTCGCGTCGCGGCCTGCTCCTCAACCCCCCGTATCTGTCGCGTGCGCCGCGGCACGGACCTCTCGCCGCGCACCGCCCTCTTCCCGGCGCACCTGCACAAACGTACAGCGAAGCCCTCGGACGCACGCGTGAATTTCCGCGCGGCCGCCGCCCGGTTCAGCGTGCCGCGCGCAGCTCGGCGTACAGCTCGGGGCCCGTCCACGTGCGCGGCGCGGACTCCGCCTCGTGCACGAGGGCGACCAGGCGGGCGTTCACGGGGGCGCGCCGGCCGTGGGCGCGGGCCAGGTCGACGATCTCGCCCTGAAGGGACTCGACCTCCGTGGGGCGACCGCACTTCAGGTCCTCCCACATCGAGGAGCGGGCGTGGGCGTCGGTCCGCAGGGACGCCGCGGCCAGTCGGCGGAAGACGGCGTCGGGGAGCCCGAGGACGAACGGGACGGCGCCGGGCGCGATGGGGCCGAGGCGGGCGGGCGCGACCCCGGCGGCGCGGTAGGCGGCGAGGGCCTCGCGCTGGCACAGGGCGAGGCAGCCGCGGTAGGCGCGCAGGCCGAGCTGGTCGCGCAGCGGGAGGCCGGACAGGGCGTTGACCGCGTTGTTGAGGTTCATCAGGAGCTTGGAGTGCTGCACTTCGGACATGTCGGTGCGGGCCTCGATGTCCAGGCCCGCCTCGTGGAAGGCGGCGAGGAGCGCGTCGTCGGGCTCGGCCATGAGGCGGCCCGGCATGCCCTGGTGCACGGTGCCCGGCTCGGACCGCATCACGTTGTACGGCACCATCCCGGCGAGGACGGTGCGGCCGGGGAGCGCGGCGCGCAGGACGGCGGGGTTGCGCAGTCCGTTCTGGAAGCTCACGACGACGGCGTCGGGGGCGAGATGGGCGGCGAGGGCCGTGGCGGCGGCCTCGGTGTCGGCGCTCTTCACGGTGACGAGGACGTGGTCGGCGCCCGCCGCCGCCTCGGGCCCGGTGGCCAGCGTCAGCCGGTCCGGCGGGAGGTGCACGGGCGGGCGGGTGGAGCTGGTGAGGGTGAGTCCCCGTTCGGCCAGGGTCGCCATGGCGGCGGGCCGGCCGACGAAGGTCACGTCGTGCCCGGCGGCGACGAGGTGGCCACCGAGGTGGCAGCCGATGCTGCCGGCACCGAGGACGGCGAAGCGGGGCCTGGGCATGGGCGGCTCCTGGGGGCGAGGCGGGCGGGCAGGCGTGGCGGGCGGCGTCGGGTCGGCCAGGGACAGCCTGGACCAGGACGCACGGGCTTACCAGCCCCGCGGCTCACACCTCCCCCACCCCGGCGAAGGGGTGGTGCCGCGCCAGGCACCACCCCTCCCCGCTCAGCTCCGTCCGCTGTAGTCGTGCGCGGGCCGACGTCCCGGCCGCTCCGGCAGCGGCGGCACCGGCTCGGCGCGCGCCAGCTTCTCCCCCTCGATGTCGACATGGGGCAGGATCCGGTCGAGCCACCCGGGCAGGGACCAGGCGCGGTTGCCGAGGAGCGCGAGGGCGGCGGGCACGATCGTCATGCGGACGACGAACGCGTCGAAGGCGACGGCGACCGCGAGACCGAAGCCGAGGGCCTTGATCATGGCGTCGTCGGAACCGACGAACCCGGCGAAGACCGTGATCATGATGAGGGCCGCGACGGTGACGACGGTCGCGCTGTGCCGGAACCCGTCCGCCACCGCCGTCCGCGCGTCGGCGCCGTGGACGTACGCCTCCCGCATCCGGGTCACCAGGAACACCTGGTAGTCCATGGCCAGGCCGAAGACGATGCCGACCATGAGGATGGGCATCAGGCTCATGAGGGGGCCGGTCTGCTCCAGGCCGATCAGGTCCTTCAGCCAGCCCCACTGGAACACCGCGACGATCGCGCCGAGCGAGGCGAGGACGGACAGCAGGAAACCGAGGGCGGCCTTCAGGGGCACCAGGACCGAACGGAACACCAGGATCAGCACGAGGACCGCGAGCCCGACGACGAGCGCCAGGTAGGGCACGATCGCCTTGCTGAACTTGTCGGAGACGTCGATGTTGAGCGCCGTCGTGCCGGTCACCAGGGCGCGGGCGCCGGAGTCGGCCCCCATGCGGTCGGCCAGGGAGCGGATGTCGCCGACGAGTTCCTTCGTGGCGTCGCTGCCCGGCGCGCTCTTGGGCACGACCGTGATGACGGCGGTGTCGCCCGCCTTGTTGAACAGGGCCGGGTTCACGGCGGCCACATCGCGCAGCCCCTTCAGGGACTTGCCCATCTCCGCCGCTCCGGTACGGGCGACGGCCGGATCCTCGTTGTCGACGGTCACCGTGAGCGGCCCGTTGAAGCCGGGGCCGAACGACTGCGACAGCATGTCGTACGCCTTGCGCTGGGTGGAGGAGGCGGACTTGGAGCCGTCGTCCGGAAGACCGAGTTCGAGCCGCGTGGCGGGCAGGGCGATCACGCCGAGCGCGAGGACGGCCAGGACCAGGACCTTCGCGGGCTTGCGGAGGACGTACGCGATCCAGCGGTGCGCGAGGCCGGTCTTGGGGGAGCCCGCACGGGCGGGGCCCGTGGCGGACCCCGCGCGGCCGGGGAGGAACCGGCGGACGAACCGCCCGCGGCCCCTGCCGACCACCCGCTCCCCGGCGAAGCCCAGCAGCGCGGGCATCAGCGTGACGGCGACGAGCACGGCGACGGCGACCGCACCCGCGGCGGCCAGGCCCATCGCGGTCAGGATGGACAGGTTCACGACGGCCAGACCCGCGAGGGCGATCACGACGGTGAGTCCGGCGAAGACGACGGCCGATCCGGCGGTGCCGTTGGCGCGGGCGGCGGCTTCCTCGGCGTCGTACCCGGCGGCGCGCTCGGAGCGGTAGCGGGACACGATGAACAGGGCGTAGTCGATGCCGACGGCGATGCCCAGCATGGTGGCCAGGACCGAGGCGTTGCTGTTCAGCTCGAAGGGACCGCTGAGCGCCGTGATGGCGGCCATGCTCACGGCCACGCCGACCAGGGCGGTCACCAATGGCAGGCCCGCGGCGACCAGGGAGCCGAAGGTGATGAGGAGGATGACAGCGGCCAGAGCGAAGCCGATCACCTCCGCCGTGTGGCTCTCCTCGGGGGGCTGCAGGGCGTTCCCTGACGCCTCCACCACCAGCCCCCGGTCCCGGCCGTCCTCCAACGCCTTGTCGAGACCGCTGTGGTCCCGGTCCGTCAGCTCCGTGTCCGGCACGCTGTACGTGACCTGGGAGTAGGCGGTGGAGCCGTTCGCGCTGACCGCCTTCGCCGCGAACGGGTCGCTGACCTTGGCGATGTGCGCGGAGGACTTCTGCACGTCGGCCAGCGTCGCCTTGAGCGCCGCTCTGTTGTCGGCGCTGTCGATCTTCTCCCCGCCGGGGGCCCGCAGGACCACGCGGGCGTTGGCGCCGTCGGCGTTGGCGGCCGGGAACTGCTTCTCCAGGAGGTCGTTGGCGCGCTGTGCCTCCGTGCCGGGGAGGGTGACGTTGGTCGTCTGCGGACCCGAGCCGTTGGCGGCGGCGACGCCCACGGCACCGAGGACTAGCGCCCAGAGAAGGACGACCAGCCAGCGTCGCCTGAAGGCGGTCCGGCCGATGCGGTGCAGGAAGGTGGCCATGAGGGGGTGCGATCACTCTCTGTCTGTCGGATACGGACGGGCGGGCCGTGCGTTGCCCCCGGTCCGGGACGTGCGGGCGGCGGCCGGGCCCCGGGGGAAGGTCGCCGGCCGCCGTGGTCACCAGGGTTCCGCCGGGCGGGGGTCCGTTCCGTCGGCCGTGCGTACCCTTCGCGCACCGGCCTGTCGGTCATTCGGCCGACACGCGCCTCCGCTTGTGCTCCTACGCTGATCGGCGTGGACTGGAAACTCCCCCTCAACCCGGCCGCCGACGGCAGGCTCCTCAGGATCAGCAGCCTGACCGCGTGCACGCTGATCCTGGTCGGGGACTTCGCCGCCGCGCGCATCGCCGACCGCGATCCGATCCAGGAGCCGACGGCCTGGCTGCCCGTGGTCGTCACCGGTCCGCTGATCGGCCTCGCCGTCCTCGGCCTGCCGCGCTCGTTCGGCCTGGGCCGCCGCGTCGTCGGCGCCGTGACGATCTCCCTCGCCCTGACCGTGTGGACCCTGGTCGACTCCGCCGAGCTGCAGTGGTGGGGAGCCCTTGAGACCTTCGGGCTGCTCTCCCTCACCATCCGCACCACGGCCCACGCCTGGCGTCCGGCGCGCGCGACCGCGGCCACCCTCGCCCTGTGCGTCGCCGTCCTGATGCTGCCGGTGCGCAGCGGCTCCTGGTCGGCCTTCGTCGCGGGCGGCTACATCCTGACCGTGGCCCTCGCCATCTGCGTCGCCACCGGCTGCGCCCTGCGCGCCATGGAGCTCCGCAGGCAACGGGCCGTGCACGATGTGCGCCAGGCGGAGCGCCTCGCCCTCGCCCGGGACCTGCACGACCTGATCGCCCATCACATGACGGGCATCATCGTCCAGGCCAACGCCGCCGTGACCATCCAGGGCACCGCGCCCGACCAGGTGGATCCGCTGCTGCGCAACATCGCCCGGTCCGGCACGGAGACGCTGGAGTCGATGCGCCGCCTGGTGGGCGTCCTGCGGGAGGACAACCACGCGGCGCTGCGCCCCGGCGACCTCCTCACCGAACTGGCCGACCTCGTCTCCGCGCACTGCGCCCACACCACCGCAGACGCCTCCGACTCCCCCGACACCCCCAACGCCCCCGACGCCCCCGACACTCTCGACGCCGACACGTCCGCCCGGCTGGACGTCACGGCGGCCGCCCGCACGGCCCGCCTCAGCCCCGAGGTCGAGATCTCCGTGCAGCGCCTGGTCCAGGAAGCCCTCACCAACGTCCGCAGGCACGCCCCCGGCGCCCGCGCCACGGTCCGCCTGGACGCGGACCCCGCCTGGCTACGGGTGACCGTCACCAACACCACGGCCCCGCACCGGGCCACCACCCCGGCGGGCGGACGCGGCGGCTTCGGCCTGCTCGGTCTGCGCGAACGCGTCGAGGCCCTGGACGGGACGCTGCGCACCGGCGCGCTCCCCCACGGCGGCTGGCAGGTCGAGGCCGCCTTCCCCCTGGCTACGTCCGCCGCCGACGCCCTCCAGGGCCAGGGGCCGGGGCGTTGAGAGGGACGGGAGCCACCGGGGGCCGGGGGCGCTGAGGGGACGGGGCACCGGGGGCCGGGGGCACTGAAGGGACGGGGGCACCGAGGTACCCGGAGTCAGCGCGCCGGGTGTGCCACTCCGTGCTCCCAGGCCCACGCCGCGACCTCCACCCGGTTGCGGGCCGCGAGCTTCGCCTGGATCCGCGCCAGATACGTCTTCACCGTCGACAGGGACAGGAACAGCTCGTCGCAGATCTCCTGGTTCGTGCGCCCCACCGCGACCAGACGCACGATGTCCAGCTCCCGCTCACTGAGCCCGGCGGCGCCCGCGTTCCCGGACACCGGGCCACGCTCCGACTCCTCGAGCCGCCGCAGCAGACGCACCGTCACCGCCGGTGACACCAGGGCGTCCCCGCGGGAAGCGGCCTGCACCGCCTCCACGAGCAGCCCCGGCGACGCGTCCTTCAGCAGGAACCCGCACGCCCCGTTCCGCAGCCCGGTCCGCACGTAGTCGTCCTGGTCGAACGTGGTGATCAGCACGACGTTCAGCGGCTCCGCCACGCCGGGCCCCGCCAACTGCCGCACCACTTCGAGGCCGTCGAGGCGCGGCATGCGGATGTCGGCGAGCACCACGTCCGGGCGCAGCCTGCGCGCCATGTCGATGCACTCCACGCCGTCGGCCGCCGCACCGACCACGGTGATGCCCGGCTGCGCCCCCAGGATCAGGCTGAACCCGGTCCGCACCAGCTCCTGATCGTCGGCGATCACCACATCGATCCGTGTCTCGGCCACCGTCCGTTCCTACCACAGCGATCCGCGCCGTCGACCCCGGCGGCAGCCCCACCCCGGCCTCGGCGGGCCCGGGCCCCGGCCTTAGAATTGATCATGAGCACGCCTCGTCGTGTTCGCAGACGTACTGTTCGCCCGACAGGGCACCTCTGGGGGAGACTTCCTTGAAGCTCACTGTGTCGCGCCGCGCCGTGACCACGTCCATCGCGGCCGCTTTCCTCGTCGGCGGCCTCGCCACCGCCGCGCCCGCCTCCGCCGCCGGCAGCTACAGCTGCGGCAACTGGAAGATGAAGGTCAACACCTGGTCCGCCTCCTGCAAGGTGAAGAGCGGCCAGGCCCGCGCCGTCACCGACTGCAGCAACGGCAAGACCATCTACGGCAAGTGGGTGGGCCGCGGCCAGTGGCGGTTCGGCGGTGACTGCGGCAAGTACTTCATCGTCGCGCACACCACCCAGGGCCGTGGCTAGCAGCACCGGGCGGTAGCCGACACCGGCTGACGCGGGGCCCGTCGAGTCATCGGCGGGCCCCGTCGCACGTTACGACAGTTGCGACTGCACCTGTGCCGAGATCAGCTCCAGGTGATCCAGGTCGGACAGGTCGAGGCACTGGAGGTAGACGCGGCTCGCGCCGATCTCCGCGTACCGGCCGATCTTGTCGACGACCTCGGCGGGCGAACCCGCGAGCCCGTTGGCCTTCAGCTCCGCCACCTCACGCCCGATGACGGCAGCGCGCCGGGCCACCTCGGCGTCGTCCTTGCCCACGCACGCCACCAGGGCGTTGGAGTACACCAGGTCGCCGGCCTTGCGCCCGGCCTCATCGGCGGCGGCCCGCACCCGGCCGAACTGCCGCTCGCTGTCCTCCACCGAGGCGAACGGAATGTTGAACTCGTCCGCGTACCGCGCGGCGAGGCGCGGCGTGCGCTTCGCGCCGTGACCGCCGATCAGGACCGGCACCTTGGACTGCGCGGGCTTGGGCAGCGCGGGCGAGTCGGTCAGCTGGTAGTGCGTTCCCTCGTACGAGAACGTGTCGCCCGGCGGCGTCCCCCACAGGCCGGTGACGATCGCGAGCTGCTCCTCGAGCCGCGCGAACTTCTCCTTCGGGAACGGAATTCCGTACGCCTTGTGCTCCTCCTCGAACCAGCCCGCACCCAGACCCAGCTCGACCCGGCCGCCCGACATCTGGTCGACCTGAGCCACCTGGATGGCGAGCACGCCCGGCAGCCGGAACGTGCCCGCCGTCATCAGCGTGCCGAGCCGGATGCGCCTGGTCTCCCGGGCGAGCCCGGCCAGCGTGATCCACGCGTCCGTGGGGCCGGGCAGGCCGTCGACGGAACCCATCCGCAGATAGTGGTCCGAGCGGAAGAACGCGTCGAAGCCCAGGTCCTCGGTCGCCTTGGCGACGGCGAGCAGCGTGTCGTAGGTGGCCCCCTGCTGGGGCTCGGTGAAGATGCGAAGATCCATACCTCCATCCTGCACGGTCGAACGCCCGTCAACCTCCCCTGTCCCACCGGTCCACCGCCGCCCCGGTCGGGTGAAATCCGTCAACCCCGCGACCGGGGCGGGTCCGCCGCAGTGACCGTGCCACACGGGTGATCGTTGGCTCGGCGGAGCCGGACCGCCCGGCACCCGCGCCGGCGGTCGCTGCCGACGCGTCCCCCGCACCAACTGCCTTGCCCGTCCGGGGCGCGCCCCCGGCACCGGCGGGGCGCGGGCCGAGGAGGCCGTCATGTCCCAGGAAGCCGTGCCCGAGCAGGCGCACGACCCGCTCGCGCCGGAGCAGCCCCGCGACGAGGTGGTGCCGGAGCAGGCTCGCGCGCAGGCACCGGCCGGTCAGCAGGGTGCGCCCAAGGGCCTGCTGCAGCAGATGGAGGAGCTCATGGCCGCGCTCAACGCGGATCTGACCCAACTGGACGCCGACCTCCAGCAGTCCACGCGGGGCCCTGCCGGGGAGGAACGGGGCCCTGCCGGGGAGGAGCGGGGTCGGGTCTGACGGGGGCCGTCGTTGCACCCGACGTCCCGGCCGCCGCACCCCCCGGCGGCCGGGTGCATCGGCGGCCGGGGCGGCGCCCAGAGCCGCCCACCCGCCCGATGCACCGTCCACCCCGTGGCACCGTCTACCCCCTGGCGCCGCCCGCCCCATGGCACCGCCTGCCCCGTCGCACCGCCGATCGCGCTGCGCGCTCGTCCTCAATCGCCGGACGGGCTCTTATCTGCCGACCTGGGCCGTGCCGCGCCCCAGACCAACTTGCCGACCCGGATCACACCTCGCCCCAACCCAACTTGCCGACCCGGGCCACGCCACGCCTCGCCTCGCCTCAGACCAACTTGCCGACCCAGATCACACCTCACCCCAACCCAACTTGCCGACCCGGGCCACGCCACGCCTCGCCTCGCCCCAGACCAAGCCGCCTCCCGGCCACACCTCACGCGCCCCGCCCTCAGCACGAGGGCGACTTGCCCTCCGATACCCGGTCGCACCTCCCCCGGTCCAAGGCGCCCCCGCCAGACACCGCATTGCGTTCGCGGGCCGCGAGTCTGCGGAGCATTTCGAGGACGCGGTCGCGGGACTCGTCGGCTGCGTCGATGGCTTCCATGCACTGCCAGTACACCCCCTCGTCCTCGGCGCCCATGGCCACCGTGACCAGGGCGATGCCGACTTCGCCGAGGAGGGCGCCGAGGCCGAGGAGGGTGTCGTGGGCGTCTCCTATCTCTGTCAGGCCCGCCGCGCGTATCTCCTGGGTCCCGGACTGGCGGGGGTCGAGGACGGCGCAGCCTCTGCCGCTGAGCTCGCTCAGGCCCAGCGCCTCGCCGCGTAACTCCGGCGGACCCGCGACCGCGAGGCGGCTGCCGATCGCCTGTGCCAGGGCCTGGGACTGCCACACCTCCGCCACGATGGCTGCGGACTCCTGACTCCGCGCCAGGGCGCACCTGCTCGCCTCGATGAGCCGCATCGCATCCATGCGCCGTCCCCATTCATCGCGCGCCCACTCACAGCACGTACATCCGAACTCCCCTATCCACTACCCACAGTGAGCGTCTTCAGGACGAAAAGCCAGAGGAAGCCTGAAATCTGTGGACAAAAAATCGACTGTGGACAATGCATCCACTCCGGAGAGTGACGATGAGGTGTCTTTGGGGGGCTTTCGGCATGTCCAACGGGCGGTGACGGCCGGGGATCACGGGGCGGATGGGCCCAGCTCCCCGGCGCACGCGGGCGCTACGGCGCCGGGAAGCGGTGCTCGTTCCGCTCGATCTTCGCCGCGAGCGCCTGGAGCGGGTCGATGCCGAGCACTTCGCAGAACTGGAGGAGATAGGCGAGGACGTCGGCGACCTCGTCCGTGACGCGGTGCGCCGAGTCCGGGTCGGCCATCACCCGCGCCGACTCCTCCGGCGTCAGCCACTGGAAGATCTCCACGAGTTCGGAGGCCTCCACGCTGAGTGCGGCGGCCAGGTTCTTGGGCGTGTGGTAGGGCTCCCAGTGCCGCGCGGCCGCGAACTCGGCCAGCCTGCGCTGCAGTCCCGCTACGTCTTGGTCTGTCACGGCTCAAGTCAACTACATCCCGGGCGCCCGCGATCTCGGCACCCGCGCGCGGCGGGCGACCGGCGCGCTCTCGGCACCCCCGTCCCCGGCCCGCCCCAGGTCCACCACCGTCACCCCGTCCGCCGTCGCGGCCCATGTCGCGTCGGCCACGGCGCCGATGAGGCGCAGATGGCCGCGGGCGCACATCCGGGCCGCGAGGTCCGCGAGGGCCCGCTTCTGGCGCTGGTCCAGGCAGCGGTCGAAGCCGTCGGCGAGGACGGTGAGGCTCTGGTAGGCCTCGGGGACCTCCGCCACCGGGTCGACCTCCAGGACGCGCGGTCCGGTGAGCAGCACCAGGGCGAGGGCGAGATAGCGCAGTTCGCCGTCGCCTAGCCGCCCGACGCAGGTGCGCACGCCGTCGCCGCGGTCGAGCAGGGCCCGCAGCTCGCCGTCGCGGGTCTCCTCGGCGAGGACGTCGGCGACCGGTCCCGCGCAGCCGGAGCGCAGCGCCGCCACGAGCTGGGCGTGCCGGTTGCCGCACTCGGAGCGGGTGCGCCACAGGACCTCCGCGAGGTTGTCGCAGCCGCCGAGCAGCCGGCCCGCGCCGACGAGTCCGGGCGGCACGGGCTCGCGCATGCGGCCGGGCCGCGGATCGCAGGTGAACACCGACCGCAGTGCCACGACGACCTGTTCGGCGGCGGCGAGCACCAGGCGCTGGCCGTCGGTCTTGCCCGCGACGCGCAGCGGGAGCAGGGCCGTGCCGAGCCGGTCGTCGGGCAGCGGCGCGCGGGTCACGGGCGCGGCGCCCGCGGTGTGCCAGGCGGCCTGGACGGCGCGGCGGCCGGGGTCGCGCTGCGCGGTCTCCAGGAGGGTCAGCCCGTCGCGCGTCAAGCGCTCGCCCGCGATGCGCAGTTCCGGTTCGGCCTGCACGGCGACGTCGAGCCGGACGGGCCCGGCGGGGCCGTCGACCGTACAGCCGATGCGGAAGCCGCGGCGGGCCTGGCCGTCGGCCCGCGCGCGTTCGGGCACGCAGCGGGCGGGCTCGGGGAACACGTCGATCAGCTCGACTCCGGCGCCGAGCAGCGCGAGCGCCTCGTACGCCCGCAGCGCGCTCGTCTTGCCGCTGCCGCTGGGGCCCGCGAAGAGCGTGAGCGGGCCGAGCGGGAACGCGGCGCCGCGGTGGCCCGCGAAGGCGGAGAGACGCAGTTCGGTGACGCGTGGCTTGGCCCGGGCCGTCGGATCCTGCGCGAGCGCCCGGCGGGAGTGCACAGTCATGAACGGAAGCTACGGGCCGGTGGACAAGCCGAACCGTTTTGCCCAAGCGACCTTCGCACGATCGGGGGATCGGCGGCCGAAGCCCCACGTGAGGGGGCGAGTTGGGCTAGATCACCATCGCGGCGGACGGCCATCGGGGCCCGGCTAGATGCCGGTCGCCGCCTCCACCAGGCCCTGCACCTCCGTGTCCGCCGGGGACAGCAGGAAAACGTTCTTCTCCACGCGGTGCATCCCGCAGCCGAGTCCGAAGACCACGCCGCTGCTGAAGTCGAGGACCCGCTTGGCGACTTCGGTCTCGGCGCCGGACAGGTCGAGCAGGACGGGGGTCTGCGCCATGAGGTGCTCGGCGACCTCACGGGCGTCCGCGAAGATGTTCACACGCGTCACGATGAAACGGCGGCGCGCTTCCGTCTCGGCGTCGGGCAGCGCCCGGTGTCCCGGCCACGACGGCCATTCGTTGCGGCCGCGCAGCGGTACGACCTGGGCGAGCCCTTCCCACTGTTCGTCGGTGGCTTCGTGGCTGGTCACAGAGCAACCCCGTCCTGGCTCGTCCTCAACGTCTGCACCAGGCAATTCTTGCGCAAGTCACCCGTTCGGCCCAACTGCGACACGTCCGCATGGCACGTCTCACACCTTCCGGGAACCCACCGGCGGCGGCGCGCGACCACCTGTCCGGTGCCGGGCGTCCGCTGCCCGCGCCGCCGGATCAGCCACGGGAGCGTCGATGGCAGACGAGCGTTCGTCCCTTTCGGGTACGTCGCCGAGTTCGCGTACGTCAAGCAGCGCACGTACGCCGGGTGCGTCCGGGGTGTGGCGGCCGCCACCCGCGCTCCTGGGGTTCCTCGTCCTGCTCGTCGTCGTCTTCGCCGTCGCGTATCAAGTCGGCTCGTCCGTGGGGCCGGTGGCACCGGGGATGCGGTCCTCGACGCCGGACGGCGGTGCGGGCGACGACAAGGACGGCGGCTCCGGCGGCGGTTCGGGCGGTGGCCACGGCGGCGGGCACGGAGGCCACGGCCAGTGACCCCCGAACCCACGGCCGCCGCCCCCGAGGCACCCGAGGCCCCCGGGACTCCTGAGGCCACCGTCACCACCGACCTGATCGTCGGCGGGATGACCTGTGCCGCCTGTGTGAACCGCGTCGAGAAGAAGCTCGGCAGGCTGGCGGGCGTCAGCGCGACCGTAAACCTCGCCACCGGCCGGGCCCGGGTGCGCCACCCCGTCGGCACCGGCACGGACGAGCTCGTCGCCGTCGTCGTACGCGCCGGGTACACCGCCGAGCCGCCCCCGCCGCCCGCACCGCCCACGCCCTCGTCGTCGGGGGCGGCGAAACCCGCTGCGGCGGGCGCCGACGAGGCGCGGGCCGAGCGGCAGCGGCTGCTGGTCACCGCGCTGCTCTCGCTGCCCGTGCTCGTCCTCTCGATGGTGCCCGCCTGGCAGTTCCGCAACTGGCAGTGGCTGTGCTTCATGCTGACGGCGCCGGTCGCGGTGTGGGGTGCGTGGCCCTTCCACCTGCGGGCGGTACGCGGCCTGCGGCACTGCGCCGCGACCATGGACACGCTGGTGTCGCTCGGCGTCGCGGCGTCCTTCTCCTGGTCGGCGTACGCGCTGTTCCTCGGCGGGGCGGGCGAGCCGGGGATGCGGATGCCGTTCGAGGTGCTTCCGTCGGCGGGCGGGGGCGCGCACGTGTATCTGGAGGCGGCCGTCGGCGTGCCGCTCTCGGTGCTCGCGGGGCGCTTCCTGGAGGCGCGGGCGCGGCACGGCACCGGGGCGGCGCTGCGGTCGCTGGCATCGCTCGCCGTCAAGGACGTCGCGGTACGGGACCCGGGTGGCGGTGAACGACGGGTGCCCGCCGGGGAGTTGCTGGTGGGGCAGGAGTTCGTCGTGCGGCCCGGGGAGCGGGTGGCCACCGACGGTGTGGTGGTGTCCGGGCACTCCGCACTCGACCTGTCCCTCGTGACCGGTGAGAGCGAGCCGGTCGAGGTCGGGCCCGGGCAGGACGTCGTCGGGGCCGCCGTCAACGAGAGCGGGCTGCTCGTCGTGCGGGCCACCGCCGTGGGCTCCGACACCCAACTCGCCCGCATCACCCGGATGGTGACGGAGGCCCAGGCCGGGAAGGCCCGCGCCCAGCGCGTCGCGGACGCCGCGGCGGCCGTCTTCGTCCCCGTCGTCCTCACGCTCGCCGTGACCGTCCTCGGGTTCTGGCTCGGCGCCGGGGCCGACCCGCAGGCCGCCGTCACCGCGTCCGTGGCCGTCCTCGTCGTCGCCTGTCCCTGCGCCCTGGGCCTCGCCACGCCCACCGCGCTGCTCGCCGCCACCGGGCGCGGCGCCCAACTCGGCGTCCTCGTCGGCGGACCGCGCGCCCTGGAGACGCTGCGCCACGTCGACACCGTCGTCCTCGACAAGACCGGCACGCTGACGACAGGGCACATGACCGTCACCCAGGTCACCGCCGCGCCGGACGGCCTGGGCCGGGACGCGGCACTGCGGCTCGCGGGGGCGGTGGAGCGGGGTTCGGAGCATCCGCTGGGGCGCGCGATCACGTCGTACGCCCGACAGGAGCTCGGTGAGGGGGAGTTGCCTGAGGTCGCGGATTTCCTGGCGCGGCCCGGGCGGGGTGTGCGCGGGGTCGTGGAGGGGCGGCTCGTGGAGGTGTGCTCGCCGGGGGCGGAGGCGGGGCCGGAAGGGGTGCCCGACGGCGGGGGCCACGCCCTCTCCGACGTCCTCGCCCGTGCGCTCGCCGACGCCGAGGCCGCCGCGCGGACCGTGGTCCTGGTGCGGGTGGACGGGGTCGTCGAGGCCGTCGTGGCCGTGGGGGACGTGCTGCGGGCCGGGAGTTACCGCGCGGTGGACCGGCTGCGGCGGCTCGGCGTGGAGCCGGTCCTCGCCACCGGGGACCGGGCGGCGACCGCGCACGCCGTGGCCGCCGAGCTGGGGATCCGCGAAGTGCACGCGCGCTGCACGCCCGAGGACAAGGCGGACCTCGTCGGGCGGCTGCGGGCCGAGGGCCGCCGCGTCGCCGTGCTCGGCGACGGCGTGAACGACGCGGCCGCGCTCGCCCGCGCCGACCTCGGCATCGCCATGGGCTGCGGCACCGACGCCGCGATCGGCGCGGCCGACGTGACGCTGGCCGCCGGTGACATCGGGGCCGCGGCCGTCGCGGTGCGGCTCGCCCGGCGCACCCTCGCCACCATCCGCGCCAACCTGGTCTGGGCGTTCGGCTACAACGCCCTCGCCGTACCGCTCGCCGCCGTCGGCCGCCTCGGCCCGATGACGGCGGCCCTCGCGATGTCGGCGAGCTCCCTGCTCGTGGTCGCGAACAGCCTGCGGCTGCGTACGTGGGAGCCGGTGCCGCGGAGTGCCGCGCGGGAGGCCGCGGGGCGGGAGCAGGCGGGGCGGGAACGGACGGGGCGGGAACGGACGGGGCGCGAGCGGGGCGGACCTCGGCGGGCCGCTCGGAAGAGGAGCTTCCAGTGAAGGCCCGTACGAGTGCCGGACTGAGTGCCGGTCGGAGTGCCGGTACGCCTGCCGGTACGCCTGCCGGACCGAGTGCCAGGTCGAGTGCCCCGCAGCGGGCCGCCGACGCCCCCGGCCGCACCGGCGAGGCGTACGCGCGCCTGCGCTCCGCGCTCCCCGGGGTCCTCGCCCCCGTCCTCGCCTGCGCGCTCGCCCTGTGCGGGCTCTCCGCGTGGGTCGCCGTCGGGGCGGCGGGTAGCCCCGCGCGCGTGACCGTCGACGACGGGCGGGTGTTCCTGCCGTACGGCGGCAAGGCGGAGACCGCGGCGTTCTTCCGGATCACCAACACCGGTGAGTCCGGCGACACGTTGCTGTCCGTCCGCTCGCCCGCGGCCACCGACGTCATGCTCAGCCGGACCGTGGAGCGGCCCGGGAACGTCGAGTCGATGCGGATGGTGGACTCGGCGGCCGTGCCCGCGCGGTCCGTCGTGCGGATGACGCCCGAGGGCCTGGACGTGATGCTGCGGCCCACCGGGTCGCTGCGGCTCGGCGACCGGGTGCCCTTCGTGCTGCGCTTCCGGCACGGCGGGGAGGTGACGGTGCGGGCCGTGGTGGTCAGGCCCGGCAGTTGAGCCCCCGCGGATCCGCCGCCCGCGTACGGGAACTCCCCGGCCCGTCCGTCCGACTACTGCCCCGGGACGGCGGCCGGGACGGGCCGAGGCAGGCCTGTACGGGCCGGAACAGGCCCAGGACCAGGGCCGGGAGAGGGGCGCGGGCGACCGATGGGTGGTCTGGACATACGCATGCGGGGCGTGACCTGCGGGCATGGGCGCGTGGTCGCCGTCGACGACGTGCATCTGGAGGTCGCCGCCGGGGAACGCGTGGCGCTCACCGGGACGAACGGGTCCGGAAAGTCCACGCTGCTGCGGGCCGTCCTCGGCCTGCATCGGCCTGCTGCGGGCAGCATTCTCGTCGGTGGCCGCGGGACCGCTTCCGCGGCGGACCGGGGGTGGCGGCGGCGGGCCTGTGCCTGGGTGCCGCAGAAGCCCGCGGCCGGGCGGTTCCCGCTGCTCGCGGGTGAGTTGCTGGACTCCGGTGGGGCGCCCGACGAAGCCGCGGAGGCGGCTCGGGGGCTGGGGGTGGGTGCGTTGCGGCGGCAGCCTCTGGACACGTTGTCCGGGGGGCAGTTGCAGCGGATGTATCTGGCGCGTGCCATCGGGTGTGTGGCCGCCGGGGCGGGGGTGCTGCTCGCCGACGAGCCCACTGCCGCGCTGGACTTCGCGGGGCAGGAGGAGGCCGCCGCGGCGCTCACCGCTCTGCCGGTCACGCTGGTCGTCGTCACGCATGACCGGGCGCTCGCCTCGCGCTGCGACCGCGTGCTCGACATGGCTGCCGGGCGGCTGCGGGAGGTGGAGCGGTGAGGCCCTGCCGGGGGCTCCCCAACCCCGCCCCTTCCCGTAACCAGGGGGCTGCCGCCCCCTGGACCCCCACTGTCGGCCTGAACGGCCTCGTCCTCAAACGCCGGACGGGCTGGAAGGTCGGACGGGGCGGGGTGGAAGTCCCGGGCGGGTGGGACGGACTCCCGCCGATCGCCGCCGCGCGACTCGCCCTCACACACCGGACCGGCTGGGGCGTCGGACGGGGTGGCGTGGAAATCCCGGCCGGGTGGGACGGACTCCCGCCGATCGCCGCCGCGCGACTCGCCCTCACACGCCGGACCGGCTGGGGGGTCGGGCGGAGCGGGGCAGGGGCCCCGGGCGGGTGGGACAGGCACCCGCAGATCCTCGGACGCCGGACCGGCGGGGCGAGTCAGGAGGCACCGCGATGACTGTTCTCGCCACCGCCGACGTCGGGCTGATGCTCGAACTCGTACCCGTGCAGCGGGCCGGATTCGCGTTGTTGCTCGCCTCCGTCGGGTTGCCGATCGTCGGGGTCGTGATCGTCGGGCTCGACATCATGCCGGTGCGGTTCGCGATGATGCACGTCGCGTTGCTCGGGATCGCCGTGGGGCTGCTCACGGGGCTCGACCCGATGCTGTGTGCGCTGGTGGCGTGTGCGCTCGCGGGTGCGGGGGTCGCGCCGCTGGCCAGGACGCCGGCCGGTCTTTCCGGGGCCATGGGGCTTCTAATGAGCATGGCCATCGCTGCGGCGCTGCTCGTCCTGTCCGTCTCCGGGGTCAACGCCTCCGGCGCGTTCGCGCTGCTGTGGGGGTCGATCCTGTCCGTCGGCAGCGCGGACATCGTCGTGGTCGGGGTGCTCGCCGTCGTCGTCCCGGCGCTGTTCTGGTGGCGGCGCCGCGACCTCGCGCTGCTCCTGTACGACCGTGAGCTCGCCCAGTGTTCGGGCGTGCGCGTCGGCCCGCTCACCGTCGTCCTGCTCGTCCTCGTCGCCGTCGCCGTGGCGGGCGCGATCAAGCTGACCGGGGCGCTGCTCGTGGACGCCCTCACCCTCCTTCCCGCCCTCGCCGCACGCCGTCTCGGCAAGCGGCTCACCACCATCGCGCTGTGGGCCGTGGCCATCGGCCTCACCGTCAACGTCACGGGCTTCCTCATCGCCCTCTGGCTGGACTGGCCGCCAGGGCCCGTCCTCGTCCTGACCGCGGGGGCCGTCGTCCTCGCCGTCCACCTCATTCCCGAACGGAGCATCACCTCATGGCGCGCACCGGCGTCCGCATCCCCCACACCCGCACGTCCGCCCTCCTCGCACTGAGCGCCGTCCTCGCCGTGACGGCCGCGGGCTGCGGCGACGACTCGTCCGACGGCGGCTCGGACAGCAAGAAGGACGGTCCCGTCGTGGTCGCCACCACCACCTGGGAGGGCGCCTTCGCCAAGGCCGCGGGCGCCAAGAACGTCACGGTCCTGGTCCCGTCGTCCACCCAGCACGCCCCCGACTACGACCCGAAGCCCTCCGACCTCGCCACCGTCGCGAAGGCCGACTTCGTGCTGTACGCGCCCTTCGAGCCGTACGCCGGCAAGATCAAGGACGCGGCCGGTTCCAAGGCCGAGCTGGTCAAGGTCGACCTCGACAACGACGCCACGAAGGTGCGCGGCGAGGTGACCCGGCTCGGCGGGCTCTTCGGCACCAAGGCCGCCGCGGCGAGCTGGACCAAGACCTTCGACCGCGAGTACGCCGCGCTCGCCAAGGACCTCAAGGCCGCCTGGCCCGGCGGCACGAGCCCGGCCGTCGTCAGCCAGGTGTTCACCACGTGGTCGGCCCGCATGGCGGGCGCGCGGACCGTCGGCACGTACGGGCCGGAGGCGGTCACCGCGGGGCAGCTCGCCAAGCTCTCCGCGAAGAAGCCCGCGTTCGTCCTCGACAACGCGCACATGTCCACGGGGAAGGTCCTCCCCGACTCCGGCGCCGCCCAGGTGAAGATCGTCAACTACCCCGGCGAGGACCTGGACCTGCTGCCGGTCTACCGGGACGCGGCCGCGGAGTTGAAGAAGGCGATGAAGGCGATGAAGGCGAAGAAGTGACCTCTGGGGCTCGGGGGCGCGGGGTGGCGGAGTGAGAAGCCGGGCGCGCCGGGCGTAGTGACAGCGGGGGCGGTGGCCGGGGATGTTCTCCCCGGCCGCCGCCCCCGCCCTTGTCCCTGTCCGGCCGCCGCCCCCGCCCTTGTCCTTGTCCGGCCGCCGCCTGCCTCAGGCCCGCGCCGCCCGCTCCCGCAGCGCCGCGCGGTCCGGCTTGCCCGCCGGAGTCAGCGGCAACTCCTCGACGAGCAGCAGCCGTTCGGGGTGCTTGGCGCGGTCCAGGCCGCACCCGGTGAGGTGCAGGACCAGGTCGTCCAGCGTCGGCGCCGCGGGCCCGGACGCGCGGGACACCGGCACCACGCAGGCCGCGAGCCGCTCCCCCATCACCGGGTCGGGCACGCCGACGCACACCACGTCACGTACCAGCGGATGCGCGCTCAGCTCCCGCTCGACCTCCGCGGGGCTGATGTTGGCGCCGCCGCGGATCACCACGTCCTTGAGGCGGCCGACGACGTGCAGGACGCCGTCCGCGTCGAGGAGGCCCAGGTCGCCGGTGCGGACCCAGCCGTCGGGGGTGCGGTAGCGGGCGTCGAGCTCGGGGGCGCCGACGTAGCAGAGCGGGGTCATCGGGCCGCGCGCGACGATCTCGCCGACGGCGCCTTCCGGGAGGGGCTCGTGGGTGGCGGGGTCGGCGACGCGGATGTCGGCGACGCGGGGGTCGGGGCGGCCCGCGACGATGCCGTGACGGTTCCCGAGGCCGCCGTCTCGTTGCCCGTCCACGGATCCGGATCCGGCTCCGGCTCCGGCTCCGGCTCCGGTGGAGCCCTGCTCCTCCGGATCTCCCAGTCCCGTATGGCAGTTGACGCCGTCCGCCGAGCCGTAGAGGTTCACGACGGGGCAGCCGAAGGCGTGGCGGGCCTCGGCGGCCGTGGTGGCGTCGAGAGGGGAGCCGCCGAGGACGAGGGCCGTCGGCGCGGGCAGTTTCCCGGCGCCCTCCTGGTCCTGTTCCCGCTCCTGTTCGAGGCGGTCGAGGATCATGCGGGCCATCGTCGGGACGCCGAGGACGTGGGTGGGTTCGTGTTCCCGTACGGCGGCGACGGCGGCCTCGGGCGTGAAGTGGTCGAGCAGGACGAGCGTGCCGCCGTGCCGGGCGAGCGCGACGGCCGTGCCGTTGGAGCCGAACGCGGAGGCCAGCGGCACCAGGAAGAGGCAGCGCGGCGGCTGTGCCGGGTCCGGCATCAGCGAGGCGAAGAAGTTGCCGCGGCCCCCGGCGAGGGCGTTGTGGGAGTACGCGACCATCTTCGGCTCGGCCTCGGATCCCGAGGACACCAGGATGCGGGCGGGGCCGTCCGGGTCGGGGCGCGCGGCCACGAACGCCGCCGGGTCGGAGCGCAGCAACTGGGCGAAGGGGACGGCGCCTTCGGGGACAGCGCCGGGGCCGACGGCTATGACGTGGCGGAGCGGTGCGGGGGCGGCGGTGCCGGACCGGTCGGACGCCGGAAGGCCGCCGTGGGTCTCGGCCGTCGAGGCGAGGAGTGCCGCCGCCGGGTGGGCCCCGCGGTGCTCCGCGGCGGCGATGACGGCCACCGCCTCCGCGCGCCGCAGCAGGCTCATGGCCTCCGCTGCGCCGCGGCCGACGGGGAAGGGCAGGGCGACCGCGCCGATCGCCGCGAGGGCGAGGTCGGCGATGACCGCCGCACGGGCGTTGGGGAGTTGGACACCGACGACGTCCCCGGGCGTGACGCCGAGCTCTCTGAGCCCGACGGCCAGACATCGGACCTTGCGGTCCAGGGCGGTGTAACAGAGCTTGCCCTTGGCGTCGATGACGGCCGTGCGGTGCAGATCGCTGATCTGCCGGGCCCGGAACAGGCTGTACAGGTCGAGGTCGGGGCAGGTGCCGTCGACCGCCCAGGCACGGCGGAGGGAGGCGGGCAGGAGGTCGTTCAGGGGGTGGGGCATACAGGCTCCTGGGAGGGAGAAGGCGAGGTCGTGAGGCTGCGGGGCGTCACGGGCGGTCCCGTGCGGTGGCCGCGGGGTGCGGTGGGCGTCAGGAGAAGGCCCACGGGTCGGGGACGACGGGCGCCCCGTGCGTGTCGCGCCCGATGGAGCCCCCGATGGAGCCCGTGCGGCGCGCGCCGGTGTGCAGGGCCGCGAGGTCGGTGGTGACCGGGGTCGCGGTCAGGCCGTGGGAGCGGAGCAGGTCCAGGGCCTCGGTGGTGGGCAGGGTGCTCAGGTCGTACGCCGACGCGGCCGCCGCGCAGGTGTCGGTCGGGGCGAGCCAGCCGTCCGCCGTGCGCAGGGGGCGGCGGAAACCGGCGGGCGGGCGGGGGTCGTCGCCGCGGGCCGCGCGGCGCAGGGCGGGGGCGGTGAGGGTGTCGGCGGCGCCGAGGAGGGAGGAGTCGACGCGGACGCCGCGGCCGCCGTTGCGCTCGCGCAGAAGCAGCCCGGCGAGAACGGCTTCCGCGCCGAGGAGGCCGCCGAGCACGTCGAGGAGGGTCATCAGGGAGGGCGCGGGCGGCTCGTCGGCCGGGCGGACCGCCGCGCCGACGGCCGTGCGGGCCTGGACCATGAAGTCGGTGCCCATGGGGGCGTCGTCGAGCCGGTCGCCCCAGCCGCTCGTGTACGCGTACACCAGGCCCGGGTTGACGGCGGTGAGGTCGGCGGCGTCGAGGCCGAGCTGAGCGGCCTTGCCGGGGGCCCAGTTGTGCAGGAACACGTCGGCGTCGGCGACGAGTTCGCGCAGGCGGCGGCGCCCCGAGGGGGACTTGATGTCGGCCTCGACGGCGCGCTTGCCGCGGTTCAGGGCGAGCCAGCGGGCCGAGACGCCGCCGCAGGCGGGCGGCATGCCGCGCAGGGGGTCGCCGCCCGGCGGCTCGATGCGGACGACGTCGGCGCCGAGGAGGCGGAGCAGGTGGGCGGCGAGGGGGGCCTGGATGCGGCGGCCCGCCTCCAGGACGGTGATCCCGGTCAGCGGGAGGTCCGGGGTGGGGAGTTGGTGGCCCCGCCGCCCGGGCGCGGCGGCGGCCGGGCCGAGCCGCGCCAGGGACCAGGGCGCGGCGCCGTCGTGCTCGGCAGCCCGCTCCTGGAGGGTGCGCAGGGCGCAGACCTCGGCGCCGGAGGTGGCCGCGGCCTGCCGGACGCGCGCCCACGCGTGGGCGCGGGCCGTGGCGTGCAGGGCCTCGGGGAAGGGCGCGCAGGCGGTGGCGTACCGGAACTGGAAGGGCCGCCAGCCGGCCCGTATCGCCTCGCCCGGCGCGTCCAGGGCCCGCCAGAACGCGGCCCAGGCGCCGGGGTCGAGGGTCTCCAGCTCGAAGCGGGTGCCGTCGGCGGAGGTGAACGGGGGCCCGCCCGGGGCGATGCGGGCGGCCTCGTCCTCGTCGGCGCCGGTGGCGGCGAGGTACTGCGACACGGCGAGCAGGCCCGCGCGGGCCGCGCTGGTCGTGACCCGCCCGGCCGCGTGGGCGTTCCCGCCTCGCGCCTGCGCGAGGAGTTGGGCGAGCAGCCCCTGCACGGCCAGGACGCCCGCGGCGGTGGCCGCGTAGTCGGCGCCGAGTCCGCGGGGGCCGTCGTCCCGGCGTCCGTGCACGGACATGATGCCGGTGGCGGCCTGGACCGTGGCCTCGTCGGGGGTGGGGTGCGCTTCGCGGGGGTGGGGGGTTGCCTGCGGCGCGCCCACCGCGTCGCGCGACGGCGCCGTCCGGGCGTCCGCCCAGTGCACCTCCGCCGTGACCGGGCCGAATCCGCCGCCGGTGAGGACGACTTGGGCGTGGGTGCCGGGGGTGGCTTCGGTTCCGGTGGTCCCGGCAGGCGTCGCGGTCCCGGGGGCCTCCGCCGTACCGGCCGTATCGGCCGTATCGGCTGTCTCCGCCGTATCGGCTGCCTCGGCCGCCTCGGCCGTCTCCGCACCGAGCAGGCGCAGATGCTCGGTCACGACCCGTGTCAGCTCCGGTGGCCCTGAGATGTCGCAGCGCAGCGACTCCAGGGGCCGGGCGGCGGTGCGCACTGTGGTGAGGGGTGGTGACGTCATGTCAGTCGTGTCTCCTCTCCCGGTGCGGGGGCAGCCCCCGCCGGGGTCGTTCCGAACGCGGGAACCCGAGGCCGTCGGCACCCGACCAGTTCCTTGGAAGACAGTCGGGCGCCCGGGCCCGCGGGTTCCCGGTGAAACAGAGGAAGCGGTGGGAGCGGTGGGAGCAGAGCACGTGGTCGGCGGGGTGGCGGAGGCGGTCGAGCCATGCGGGGACACGACCCGGCCGTGGGTGGGGGCGGCGCCCCCTGCCGACGGCGCCGCGTCCCTCCCCGAGCGCGTCGGCGCGTTCGTACGCGAGCACGTGATGCCGTACGAGGACACCCTGGACGCGGGCGGACCCGCGGCCGACGCCGTGCTGCGGTCCCTGCGGGAGCGGGCCCGGCGGGCCGGACTCTGGGCGCTGCCGCTGCCCGCCGAACTGGGCGGGCAGGGGCTCGGCCTGGCCCGGTACGCGACGTTCGCCGAGGCGGAGGGCGCCAGCGACCACGGGCCCGCCGCGCTCGGCTCCGCGCCGCTCCTCGATGTGACGATGCTGCGCCGCCACGGCACCGCACGGGTCCGCGAGGCGTATCTCACCCGGCTCGTCTCGGGCGAGCTCCGCACCTGTTACGCGATGACGGAGCCCGACGTGCCCGGCACCGACCCCTTCCTCACCGGCACCCGCGCCACCCTCCGGCCGGACGGCAGTTGGCGCCTGACCGGCCGCAAGTGGTTCACGTCCGGGGCGGGCGGCGCGGACCTCGTCACCGTGCTCGCCCGCACCGATGGCGCGCCGCCGGACCGCGAAGGCCTTTCGCTGTTCCTCGTGCCCACGGCGTCGCCCGGCTTCCGTGTCGTGCGCGAACTGCCCGTGCTCGGGGCGGGCGGCCAGTGGGAGATCGAGTTCGACGGCGTACGGGTGCCGGGCGACCATCTCGTCGGGGCGCGGGGCGCCGCTCTCGCCGTCGCCGGTGAGCGGCTCCAACTCGGCCGTACGCTGCGCTGTCTGCGCTGGCTCGGGCAGGCGCAGCGGGCCTTCGACCTGATGGCCGCGCGCGCGGTCGCCCGTACGGGGTCCCGTGGGCCGCTCTCGGCGCACCAACTCGTCCAGCGCCAC
This sequence comes from Streptomyces alboflavus, assembly GCF_000716675.1. Classification (GTDB taxonomy): domain Bacteria; phylum Actinomycetota; class Actinomycetes; order Streptomycetales; family Streptomycetaceae; genus Streptomyces; species Streptomyces alboflavus. The sequence continues at coordinate 62,773 of NZ_JNXT01000006.1, read as the reverse complement.
GTCTTCGAGTCGCTCCTCGCGCTGCGCACGGCACGGCCGCTGGTGCACGAGGCCGTGGCGCGGCTCGTGGCCGAGGAGGACGCGCACGTCGAGGTGGGCCTCGCGAAGGTCGCGGCGGCGCGCACGCTGCAGCAGGTCGTGGACGCGGCGGTCCAGGTGCACGGCGCGGCCGGCCTCGGCCCCGACACCGCGCTGCCCGCGCTCCTTCGCACGGGGCGCGCGGCGCGGATCCTCGACGGGCCCGACGAGTTGCACATCACGTCGGTGGCTCGGCGGGTGCTGGGCGGGTACGTCTAGCCTTCGGCGGTTGCTGGGACGGAGCGCCGTCGGACGACGCCCCCGTCCGCCGCCTCACGCTTCGCGTGGGTCCACCACGCCTGTCAGCGCGGCGAGACCCAGGGCCAGGAAGAAGTCGCCCCAGATGAGCTCGTGCTGGACGGCGGTTCCGGTGGCCGCGTCGTGGCAGCCGTGGAGGAGCATGCCGGGCGGGGGGACGGGGGCGCCGATGGTGGGGGCTTCTCCGGTCTCGGAGGCGGCCTCGGATGCGGCCTCGGAGGCGGCCTCGGAGGCGGTCCCGGTGCCGGTCAGGTGGGCGGTGGCCAGGCGGTGGAGGACGGCCTCCGCTCGGCGGGCGCAGGCCTCTTGGCCGGGCTGCGTCGCGAGTTTGAGCAGGGCTACGGCGGTGATGGCCGCGGCGGAGGTGTCGAGGGGGCCGTCGGGGTGGGATTCGTCGGCGGGTGGGACGAGAGGGGTTGCCGGGGGCGGGGAGTGGGGTGTCCGGGTGGGGTGCGCCTCGTCCGCGGTCGGTTCGGGCTCCGGTGCGCCCAGCCTGGTGGCTGTCGCGCGCAGGCGGTCCGGGCATGCCACCGCGCCGCCGGGTCCCGTCAGCGCGTCCGCGACGGCGAGGAGCAGCCAGGCGCGGCCGCGGCTCCAGCCGGGGGCGGGTTCGGCGAGGGGGTGCCAGCCGGTGGCGGGGTCGTGACGCCAGGCGGGGGCGAGCCGCCCGTCGTTCCCGACGCACAGCTCCAGGTGCCGGTGCAGGTGTGCGGCCGCCGCCTCCTTGCCCCGTGGCCCCGCCGAGGCGAGCAGCGGGACAAGCCCCGGTGCCCCGTCCGCGCGGGCGAGCAGGCGGGGGCCGCCGAAGGCCGACCCCCAGGGGACCAGGCCGAGTTCGGAGTCGAAGGCGGTGAGGCAGGCGTGGGCCGCGCGGGCGCGGAGGGGGTCGGCGGGCGCCGAGCCGGTGGCGAGCGCGGTGCCGTACCAGAGGATCAGGCCGCGCGTCGCGGTGTCGGCGTCGGCCCAGTCGGCGAGGCGCGCGGTGCAGGCCTCGGCGGCGGTCCGGTGGGCCGGGTCGCCCGTGTACCGCGCCCGCAGCCAGAGCAGTCCGGCCCAGAAGCCGCCCGTCCAGGAGCCCCGCCGGGTGGTCGTCCAGGTGCCGGTGCCCGGGTCGGCGGACAACGGGAAGCGGGGGCCGACCTCGGCGAGGGTCACGGCGACCCGCCCGAGGACGGCCTCCAGGGCGCCCCCGGCCCACCCGTCCGCCATCCCGCTCGGCCGCTCACCCATCCTGCTCTCCAGTCGCCGTCAGCCGTGTCTCGTGTCCCGTCACCTGTGTCCCGTCACCCGTGCCCCGGCCCCTGCGCCTTGGACCCGGTGTCTCCGGCCCCGCGCCCCCGTTCCCGTACCGCCCACGTCAGTGCCACCGCGCCCGCCGCCGCGAACTCCGCCGTCACCAGGGTCCAGCCCCAGCCGTAGTGGCCGGCGGAGGCAAGGAGGCCGAAGAGGGGCGGGCCCAGGGCGAAGCCCGCGAAGAAGCCCGCCGAGACCAGGGCGGAGTCCTGGCCCGCCCGGCCCGGTGCCGCGCGCTGCATGACCAGGACCATCGACACCGCGTTGGCCGACACCGCGAACACGCCCACCGCCACCGCGCCCGGCCACACCAGCGCGGCCAGCGCCGCCGCCCCGGCCAGGAGCAGTGCCGCGCCGACCGCGCCCGCCGCGAGCAGGCCCGGCAGCCACTCCGCGCGGCCGGGCGTCGCCGCCTTGGACCAGGCGACGCGGCCCACGACCCCGGACACCCCGAGCACCGCCACCAGCGCCCCGGCCGCGCCGGGACCCAGGTCGAGGCGGTGCGCCCCGTACAGCGCCAGGTAGGTGTTGACAGAGGCGATGCCGCAGCCGAGCAGGAGCGAGAAGCCCGCCAGCCAGGCGATGGTGCCGCGCGGCACGAGGGCCGCCGGTGGCGCGCCGGTCCGTGCGGGCGCGTCCTGCGGCAGCGTGCGCAGCGCCCACGCCGCCGTCACCACCGCCGCGCCCGCTGCCGTCCACACCGCGCCCCGCCAGCCGAGCCACCCGGCCAGCGCCGCGAGCGGCAGGCCCGCGGCGAACGCGCCCAGTTGGACGCCCGACTGCTTCATACCGGTCACCGCGCCCCGGCGCGCCGGTTCCACCGACGCCAGGATCGCCTTGTTCGTCGCCGGGTTCGCGAGCGCCTGCGGCAGCCCGCCGAGGGCCACCGCCGCCAGCAGGAAGCCCGCGCCGGGCGCCGCGCCGATCAGGGCGAGCGCCACAGCCGAGAGGAGGAGCAGCGCCGCCAGCGCGCGGCGCGGGCCCACACGGTCCACGATCCGGCCGCCCGCGGGCGAAAGCACGGCCGCGGTGCCGAAGCCGATCGTCGTGGTCAGGCCCAGCACCGTGGGCGAGATGTCCAACTCGTCCACCAGACGTGGGCCGAGCGCTCCGAGCAGGAAGAGCTGGAGCATGGAGAACGCCATGGCGCAGGTGAGGAGGGCGGTGGGGAGGGGGCGTGTCTGCGGGGGTGCGGAGGTTGGCCGCCCGGTTCGTTGGGGGTCCGAGGTCTTCGGCTGGGGCTGGGAGCCGTGCGGCTCCGGACGGGGCTTGGTGGTGTTCGTCGGGGGCTGTCGCTCGGTGCCGTCCGGCTTCGGGCCCGGCTCGGGCTCCGGGTGCGGACGAGGCTGCGGCTCGACGGCCCCCGGCTGGGACTGCGGCTCAGCGGCCTCCAGCTGCGGCTGTCGCTCGGCGCCTTCCAGCTGCGGACCCGGCTCGGGCTCCGGGTGCGGACGAGACTGCGGCTCGACGGCCCCCGGCTGAGACTGCGGCTCAGCGCCCTCCAGCTGCGGCCGCCGCTCGGTGCCCTCCATCTTCGGACCCGGCTCGGGCTCCGGGTGCGGACGAGGCTGCGGCTCGACGGCCCCCGGCTGGGACTGCGGCTCGGCGGCCCCCGGCTGGGACTGCGGCTCGGCGCCCTCCAGCTGCGGCTGTCGCTCGGCGCCTTCCAGCTGCGGCTCCCGCTCAAGCCCCGCCTCCGCCCCACGCCCCGCCGCCCCCGGCCCACGCCCCGCGTGCTCCGGTCCGGCCCCCGCCTGCTCCGTCCCCACTCAGCCGCCCCCAGGAAGTCTCGTACCGCCGGACAAATCCACCGAGTTCACGCCGTACCGCACCGCGCGCGCCCACGTCTCGGGCACATCGTGGCCCAACGCGCCTCCGCAGGAGTCGGATCCGTTCCCTCCGGGGTTCCCGGGCGCCTTCGTGACCCCGGCCACACGTCGGCCGCATCCGAGCCGGGACCCGTGCGGCGCCCGGCCTCCGCGCGCCTCGTGACGGAACATTCCGGACCCGCCCGTTGCCGCCGCGAGGCGGATGCAAAGATGAGGCCGCCATGACTGGGGGCCGAAGCTGTCGCGCGGTACGGGCTGCGGTGTTCGCGGCCGCCTGTGTGCTGCTCGCTGCCACCGGCCACGCCCTGATGTCGTCGGCGCCGCTGCCCTGGTGGGCGCTGCCCGGCGCGGGCGGCGCCACGTTCGCGGGCGCCTGGCTCGTCGCCGGGCGCGAACGCGGCGTCCTCGCCGTCACCTCCGCGTCCGTCGTGGCCCAGGCCGCGCTGCACACGTGGTTCTCGCTGGCGCAGGCCATGGCACAGTCCTCGCCGGGCGGCGCGTCCGTCGCCCAGCAGTGGGCGCGTCATCTGCTGTGCGGAGCGGGCGGTACGGGGATGCTGCCGGAGGCGGACGCCGTGCGCGCCGTCACCGACGCGGGCCTCGCCGACCGCCTGAACGGGCCGCCGCCGGGGCACACCCGGCACTCCATGGGCATGCAGGAAACCCTGGGCGCGGGCGGCACGGGGGGGCGCGGGCAACGCCCACGCCTCCATGGGGCACGGCACGTCCGGCATGCATGACTCGTCCGGCGCCCTCTCGGGCTCGGGATCGGGGTCGGGCTCCGGCATGGCCGACATGACCGGCATGCCTGGGATGCCCGGCATGCACTCCGGGCACGACATGGGCGGCATGTCCCCGCTCGGCATGCTCGCCGCGCACCTCCTGGCCGCGCTCCTGTGCGGCCTGTGGCTCGCGTACGGCGAGCGCGCCGCGTTCCGCGTCGGCCGCGCCGTCGCGGGCTGGCTCGTCGCCCCGCTGCGGCTCGCCCTGCGCCTGCCGCAGCCCCCGCACCGGCCGCGGCTGCGCCCGCGCCGTGACTTCGGCGCCCGCCGCGCGCGGCGGCTGCTGCTCGTCCACGCCATCACGTCCAGGGGTCCGCCCCTCGGGATCGCTGTCGTCTGACAGCTGGTTTCCCCCGACCCGCCACGGCACCGCACGGCGCTCGCACGGCATCCGCTCGGCACGGTACGGCTTCACCTCGCACACCCGGCTCGGCGCCCCACGGCTCCGCGCCCGTGCCGTCGTACCCGCCGTCGGACCGCGTACCGCCCGCGCGCGTCCCACCCCCGCACGCCGCACCGCGGCACGCGGTGGCACGCACGCCCCGAGCAGGTCGGGCACCGGCCCGCGCCGCCCTCACGGCGCCGGGCCGCGACACCTCACCGGCCCCGCCGTGCGCGCGGCCGGATCCCGATATCCCGGACTCCCAAAGGACTTCAGGCGATGACTCCTGCCCTGGCGGCACCCCCTGCCCAGAACCCGGCACCGGCGCGGACCCAGACACCAGCACCACCAGCAGGCCCCGCACCGGCGGCACGGGAAGCCGTACCCGTACCCGCACCCGCGCCCTCCCCCTGTCCCGGCCCCGGCACCCCCGCCCGCACCCGAACCCGCCGCACCGACGCCGCCGACGAACCCGTCACGCGGCTCGCCCTCGCCGCGCGGGACGGCGACCCCGAGGCCGTCGAGCGTTTCGTGCGCGCCCTGCACCGGGACGTCCTGCGCTACGTCGCGCACCTCAGCGCCGACCCGCAGGCCGCCGACGACCTCGCGCAGGACACGTTCCTGCGGGCGCTCGGCAGCCTGCACCGGTTCGAAGGGCGCTCCTCGGCGCGCACCTGGTTGCTGTCCATCGCGCGGCGCACCGTCGTCGACAGCCTGCGGCACGCGGCCGCCCGGCCCCGGCTTTCGGACCGCGACGACTGGCAGGCCGCCGCCGAGCAGGCGCAGCCGCGCGGGCTTCCCGGGTTCGACGACGGCATCGCGCTCGCCGAACTGCTCGACGGCATACCGCCCGAGCGACGCGAGGCGTTCGTCCTCACCCAGCTCCTCCAGCAGCCGTACGCGGAGGCAGCCGCCGCCATCGGCTGCCCCGTCGGCACGGTCCGCTCCCGGGTGGCCCGGGCGCGGGCCACGCTCATCGAGGCCCTCGCCGCGGCCTGACGGAACAGCAGGACCACAGATCAACCGGACCGCTGAAGGGGGTCGCTGCCGCGCTCGCGGCGGCGGCCCCCTCCGTCTCCCGGGCCCGGGCCCGGCCCCGGGCCACACGCCCCGCACCCCACCGCACCGCGAACTGTGAAACGCATATGCCAGAGTTCGGCAGCGCACCCCCCGAGTACGCAACGAAGAACTTCCGAAATGCGGCCCGTTATGAATACGTCAAGTCTTCCCGACGGCCGCCCATACGGAATTCGCGATTCGCCGAAGAGCGAGTACGAGCCGGGCGGGCACGTCAGCCCGTCCCGTTGACAGGACAGTCGCGAGCACACCGGCGGCAGTGGTACCCCGACCAGTTGCCAACCGCCCCCGCAGTCTCCTGTTTCCGGTTCACCGTTTCCCGGCCGGAGGGTATGTTCGAGCTCGGCCGGAAAGCCGGAAAACCTTGAAAGGGCGCAACAGCAGCCCTCCTTTCCAGAAACGGAATGGAGCTGGATCATCGGGGCCAACCCAGCCTTGTACACAGCGAATTCGAGGTGAAGGGGGGATATGGCCGTGTGCGCGACCGCGCGATCGCGTCATCTCCCCCCTTCCGGCTCTTCCGGTTCTTTCGGCACCGGCCGCACACCGGAGCCGCACACCGCCGCCCTCGTGCCGCGTCCCCCACGTCCCCCGCGCCCGCCCGGCCCACAGGCCGTCCGCGACGGGGGATCGCCGAGCCGTTGAGCGCGCGCCACCGCTCCGCCTGCATCCGTCTGCATCCGTTTATATCCGCCCCTATCTGCCCGCATCCGCCCGTACCCGTCCGCAAAACCGTCGAAGCCGTCGGTCGCGCGCCGCCCGCCCCTGGTGGCGGCTCTCCCTAGAACACCGCTTGACCTTGAGTGAGGAATGGCATGTCTGTTCACAACACCCGCAGTGATGCAGGGCTTGCCGGGGAACCCATAGCCGTCATCGGGATGTCCTGCCGCTTCCCCGGCGCCCCGGATCCCGAGGCGTACTGGCACCTGCTCGTCACCGGGCAGGACGCCGTCACCGACATGCCCGCGGAACGCGCGGAGCTCGGCCTCGGCATCGAGCACGGCCCGGCCGGAAAGGGTGCCTTCCTCGACGGGATCGACCGCTTCGACCCCGGCTTCTTCCACATCCCGCCGCGCGAGGCGGCGCTGATGGACCCGCAGCAGCGACTCGTCCTCGAACTGGGCTGGGAGGCCCTGGAGCAGGCCGGCGTCGTCCCCGCCGACATCCGGGGCGGCGACACCGGCATCTTCCTCGGCGCGACCACCGGCGACTACGCCGACCTCGCGCACCGCGCCGCCGACGGCTCGAACGTCACGCACCACTCCTTCACCGGCCTCGACCGCAGCCTCATCGCCAACCGCGTCTCCTATGTGCTCGGCCTGCGCGGTCCGAGCCTCACCGTCGACGCGGGCCAGGCCTCCTCCCTGGTCGCCGTGCACATGGCGTGCCAGTCGCTGCGCAACGGCGAGTCCGGAGTCGCCCTCGCGGGCGGCGTCGAACTGCACCTGGCCCCGGAGAAGCCCGCCCTGGCCCAGAAGCTCGGCGGCCTGTCCCCCGACGGCCGGTGCCACACCTTCGACGCCCGCGCCAACGGCTACGTACGCGGTGAGGGCGGCGCCGTCGTCGTCCTGAAGCCGCTGCGGCGGGCCCTCGCCGACGGCGACCGCGTGCACGCCGTGCTGCGCGGCAGCGCCGTGAACAACGGCGGCGGCGCGGGCCTGACCGTGCCGCACGAGGACGCCCAGCGCGACCTGCTGCACCGCGCCCACGAGCGGGCCGGGACCGCGCCCGCCGAGGTCGGCTACGTCGAACTGCACGGCACCGGCAGCCCCGTGGGCGACCCGGTCGAGGCCGCGGCCCTCGGCGCCGTGCTCGGCTCCGCGCGCCCGGCCGGGGAGCCGCTGCGCGTCGGCTCCGTGAAGACCAACATCGGCCACCTGGGCGCCGCCGCCGGCGTGGCCGGGCTCCTGAAGGTCGTCCTCTCCCTCACCCACGGCCAGCTCCCGCCGAGCCTCCACTACGCCTCGCCCAACCCCCGTATCCCCTTGGCCGAGCTGAACCTGCGCGTGCAGGACACGGTCGGCGACTGGCCGGGCGAGGGCGAACGGCTCGCCGGCGTCTCGTCGTTCGGCGTCGGCGGGACCAACTGCCATGTGGTGGTGGCTTCGGCGCCCGAAGGCACTGCGAGCAGCGCGAGCAACGCGGGTGCGGAGGGCGCAGGGGACACGGAAGCCGAGGAGGCCGCCGTAGCCGCCGTCTCGCCGTCCCTGCGCGGCGACACGCTCCCCTGGCTCGTCTCCGGCCGCTCCGCCGCCGCCGTGCGCGCCCAGGCCGAGCGCCTCCTCGCCCACCTGGAGGGCGGCACCGCGAGCGCCGCGGACATCGGGCTCTCGCTCGCCACCACGCGTACCGCCTTCAAGCACCGCGCCGTCGTCCTCGGCTCCGGCCGCGAGGAGCTGACCGCCGAACTGGCCGCGCTCGCCGAGGGGCGCCGCTCGGCCACGCGGATCAGCGGCACCGCCGAGCCGCGCGAGCGCGTCGTGTTCGTCTTCCCCGGCCAGGGCCCGCAGTGGACCGGCATGGCGGGCGACCTGCTCGACGCCTCGGACGTGTTCCGGGCCCGCGTCGAGGAGTGCGCGACCGCACTCGCGCCGCACATCGACTGGGACCTGGAGGCCGTGCTCCGCGACACGCCCGGCGCGGCCTCGCTGGAGCGCGCGGACGTGGCCCAGCCCGCCCTGTTCGCGGTCATGGTGTCCCTCACCGCCCTGTGGCAGTCGTTCGGCGTCGAGCCCGCTGCCGTCGTGGGTCACGGCATCGGCGAGATCAGCGCCGCCGTGGTCTCCGGCGCCCTGTCCCTGGAGGACGGCGCGCGGGTGGTGGCGCTGTGGAGCAAGGCGATGTCGGCCGCCGTCGGCCAGGGCACGACGCTCTCGGTGCCGCTGCCCGCCGCCGAGGTCACACCGCGCCTGTCCGCGTGGCAGGACCGCCTCTTCGTGTCCTCCGTCGACGGGCCGCGCCTGGTCACGCTGTCCGGCGACGTCGAGGCCGTCGAGGCGCTGCAGGCCGAGCTGGTCACCGAAGGCGTACGGGCCCGGCGCGTCCACACCGGCCTGGCGCCGCACCGCGCGCGGATGGAGGTACTCCGCGAGGAGGTCCTCGGCCTCCTGGAGCCGATCCGGCCGCGCACGCCGACGCTGCCGATGTACTCGACCGGCACCGGCGAGCTCGTCGACGGCCCCGTGCTCGACGGCACGTACTGGATGAGCAACCTCACCGGCACCGTCGACTTCGCGCGCACCGTCCGCGAACTCGCCCCCGGGACCGACGCGTTCGTCGAGATCACCCCGCACCCGGTGCTCGACATGGCGCTGCGGCAGATCACGGAGGACGTCGGCGCGGACGCGGCGATCGTCGGCACGCTGCGCCGCGGCGAGGACGGGCAGCGCCGCTTCCTGACCTCTCTCGCGCAGCTCAACGCCAGTGGCGCGGACGTGGACTGGCGTCCGGCGTTCCCCGCGGACGCCGCCGTCGTGGAGCTGCCGACGTACGCGTTCCAGCGGCGCGGCTACTGGCTGGAGGGCCCAGCGGCCCCCGACGCGACCGGCATCGCGGCCGTCGCCGCTCTCCAGGCCTAGCGGGCCCACACCGGGACGGGCCGCGCGCCGAACGCGTACCGGCGGCGACGGCCCCGGCACGGAGTTCGGCACCACCGGCTCCTCGGAGAAAACACGGAAGCCTTGATTCCGCTCGGCGGCGGGACGGTGCGCTCACCGTAGAGTGCGACCGTGCGGTCGTACAGCATGGGACAGGCAGCGGCGCTCCTCGGTGTGAGCGCGGAGACCGTCCGCCGGTGGGCGGACGGCGGTCGGCTGCGGATGGAGCGGGACGGCACGGGGAACCGGACCGTCGAGGGCACCGCGCTCGCGGCGTTCGCCGAGGAGCGGGCCGCGGGCCGGCATCCGGTGCCGGACGGCGTGGCCACGTCCGTGCGCAACTCGTTCGCCGGGATCGTCACCGCGGTCCGCCTCGACGACGTGGCCGCGCAGGTGGAGATCCAGTCGGGGCCGCACCGCCTGGTGTCCCTGGTGACGCGGGAGTCCGTGGCGGAGCTTGGCATCGAGGTCGGGGTGCTGGTGACCGCACGGGTGAAGTCGACGAATGTCCATGTCGACGTTCCCTGAGGCCGGTGCGCTCCGGAGGTAGGGCCGGTGCGCCTGAAGGCCGTCGCCCCTGAAGGCCGCGTCCCCCGGAGGCCGTTCGCGTCTCAGCGGCAGAGCAGGGCGGCCCTCAGGTCCAGCTTGTGGTCGAGGCGGGACAGGTCACGGCCGGTGAGGGCCTCCACGCGCCGGATGCGGTAGTGGACGGTGTTCACGTGCAGCTGCAGGGCCTTGGCGGTGCGGGCCCAGGAGCCGTTGTGGGCGAGGAACACCTCCAGCGTCTCCAGGAGCACGCCGTGCGACGCCCGTGACTCGCCGAGGAGCGGGCCCAGCGTGCTGCTCAGATACGCCGCGCGTACGTCGTGGGGGACTCCGGCGAGCAGGGACTCCAGGGTGGAGAGGTCGTCGACGGCCGTGACGGCCGAGGCCTCCGGCCCGGCGGCCGCCGGTGCGGTGGTCCTCGCTCCCGCGAGGGCGTAGCGGGCCTGGACGACGGCCCGGCCGAGACCGGCCGGGTCCGGGATCAGGGTGCTGATGCCCGCGTGCAGGGCGGTGTCCGGCCGACAGGCCAGGAGCAGCGGCCACACGTCCCTGAACCCGTCCCGGAGCCCGTCGCCGGGCTCGCGCCCCTCTCCCCCGGTGCCGTCGGCCCCCGCGTCGACCGGGACGATCGCGACGGCCCCGACGCCCGGGCGTTCCGCCACCGCGAAGGGCGCGGAGGTGAGGTGGCGCGTGGCTTCGGCGAGGGCGTCGAGGGCGAGGCCGGGACCCGGCGGAGCGACCCCGGCGGCCGCACACGACGCACCCACGCCGTCCACCGCACCCCCGACCCCCGCACCCGCACCCGCACCCGCACCCGCACCCGCACCGAAAGCTCCCACTCCCGCGACCACCACCCGGTAACTCCCCCGCGCCGGAAGCCCGCAGGCCCGCAGCGCGTCGGCCAGCGCGTCCGTGTCCGGTGCCCCGGCGTCCGCCCGGACGAGCAGGTCGACGAGCGCTTCGTGGGCCCGGGCGCGGGCGGCACGACGGCGGTCGTGGTGGTGGCGGTGCTGGGCGAGCACCTCGGCTATCTCGTGCAGGACGCGGGGCGGCGCGGCGTCCGTGTCCGGCAGGTGCAGCTGCCAGGCGTCGTACGCGGTGGCGTCGGCCTGGACGCGCAGCGTCGTGCCGGACGCGGAGCGCAGCAGCCGCACCGCCTCGCGCGCGGACAGGGCGGGGGCCGACGAGGTGCGGGCGACGGTGCGGCCGGTGCTCGTCAGCAGGTGGCAGGGCGGTGTGCCGAGGTGGGCGAAGGCGCTCTCCAGGAGTTCGGCCGGTCCCGCGCCGCGCTCCAGGAGGCGGCCGAGTTCGCCGCGTACGTTCTCCGGCAGGGCGTGGTGCGGCGCGGGGAGGCGACTCAGGTCCCCCCACTGCCGCAGGTACACCGCTTCGGTGACGGCGCGGAAGCTGGTGCGCGCGGGCACGGAGAGCAGGGGCACGCGGTGGGCGCGGCAGGCGTCGACGAGGTCGGCGGGGACGGCGCCGTGGGTCTCCTCCCCGGCGAGGAGGGCGACCGCGCCGCCCGCGCTCAGGGCGGCGACGAACCGCTCGGCCTTGGCGCGTCCGTCGTCCGGGTGCCACCACACGAGCCCGGTGAGGACGATCTCGCCGGGCCGCAGGAACCGCTCCGGGTCCTCCAGGTCGGTGGCGGTGACCCCGCTGATCTCCCGGCCGAGCAGGTGCTCGTCGCCCCAGACGAGCATGATGCCGAGGCTGTCGAGCTGGCGGAGGTGGTCGACGTGCATGCGGTGCTCCTTGCGCGGCTGCGGGACGGCCCGCATCTCACATTCACGAGGCGAATACGAGAAGCCTCATCGTAAATGCCCAGGTGTTCGAGCAGAACGCCTCTTGGTTGAACACACAAGGAGCACCCCGCGGGTCCGGTGTTTTTCCGTGTACGGGACCAGTGGTTCGCGCCCCGCCCCGCGGGCTTCACTGAGGACAGCCGATGGCCGGAACACCCGCCGACCGTGGCCGGAAGGCGACGGGCGGGCCGACGACAGGGGGAGCCATGAGCGCACGACAGGGGGAGCCGTGGATCTGAACACCGTGCTCGACGTACGGGACGCGCGGCGCCGCGAACCCTGGCGGCCGGGCGACGCCTGGCTCGGCGGCGGAACGTACCTCTTCTCCGAACCGCAGCCGCACCTGCGCCGCCTCGTGGACCTGAGCCGGACGGGCTGGGAGCCGGTCGCACTCCGGCAGGACGGCGCCCTGGAGATCGCGGCGACCTGCACCATCGCCACCCTGTACCGCTTCGCCGCGACCTCGGCCGCACCGGCGGCACCGCTCTTCACGGAGTGCTGCCGCGCCTTCCTCGCCTCGTTCAAGATCTGGAACATGGCGACCGTCGGCGGCAACCTCTGCAACGGCCTTCCGGCCGGGCCGATGATCTCGCTGACCGCCGCGCTGGACGGCATGTGTCTGCTGCGGCCGCAGACGGGCGCGGCGCGCACCGTCCCGGCGGCGGACTTCGTCACCGGCGCGGGCCGTACCGTCCTGGCCGAGGGCGAGTTGCTGCGCTCGGTCACCCTGCCCGCCCGCGCCCTGCGCTGCCGCACCGCGTTCCGGCAGGCGTCCCTGTACGGCCTCGGCCGCTCCGGCGCCCTGGTCATCGGCGCCCTCGACCCGGCGGACGGCTCGCTGACGGTGACCGTGACGGCGGCGACGGTGCGGCCGGTCCGGCTCTGGTTCCCGCTGGTGCCGGACGCGGCGGGGCTGCGGGCGGCACTGGCCGCGGCGGTCGGCGACGACGAGTGGTTCGACGACATCCACGGACTGCCGGAGTGGCGGCGGCACATGGCGTTCCGGTTCGCCGAGGAGATACGCCGCGAACTGGGCCGGGCACCGCAGGCCCCCCGACGTGAGGAGACCCACCGATGACCTTCCACCTCCAGGTCAACGGCCGCCCCAGCACCACGGATCCACGCCCCGGCCAGTGCCTGCGCACCTATCTGCGCGAGCAGGGCTGGTTCGGCGTGAAGAAGGGCTGCGACGCCGGGGACTGCGGTGCCTGCACGGTCCATGTGGACGGCGAGCCCGTGCACAGCTGCGTCTATCCGGCGGTGCGGGCGGCCGACCGCGAGGTCACGACGGTCGAGGGCCTCGCGGCGGCGGACGGCGAACTCCATCCGGTCCAGCGGCGGTTCCTCGACGCGCAGGGCTTCCAGTGCGGCTTCTGCACCGCCGGATTCCTCATGACCACGGCCGCCCTGGAGGCCGAGCGCGGCTCGGCGCACGACGACGGCAAGCTCGACGACCTCCCGCGCGCCTTCAAGGGCAACCTGTGCCGCTGCACGGGCTACCGCGCCATCGAGGACGCCGTGCGCGGCGTCGCGCACACCGAACGCCCGGGCGCCGGGGAGGCCGTCGGCCGCAACCTCGGCGCACCGGCGGGCCCCCAGGTGGTCACCGGCAGCGCGCGCTACACCTTCGACGTCGACGTACCGGGCCTGCTGCACATGAAGCTCGTCCGCTCCCCGCACCCGCACGCCCGCGTCCTCGCCGTCGACAAGAGCGCCGCCCTCGGCATCCCGGGCGTGCACGCCGTCCTCACCCACGAGGACGCCCCCGACCGCCTGTACTCGTCGGCCCGCCACGAGCACCCCACCGAGGACCCCGACGACACCCGTGTCCTCGACGACACGGTCCGGTACGTGGGCCAGCGCGTCGCGGCCGTCGTCGCGGACAGCGAGCAGGCGGCGGAGGAGGGCTGCCGGCGCGTGGAGGTGACGTACGAGCTGCTCCCCCACGTCGTGGACCCCGAGGAGGCCATGCGACCGGGCGCCCCGGCCCTGCACGGCGACAAGGGCGCGGACTCCCGCATCGCGCGGGCGGCGGACAACGTGGTGGGCGAGGTGCACGGCGAGATCGGCGACGTGGAGCGGGGCTTCGCGGAGGCGGACATCGTCATCGAGGAGACGTTCCGTACGCAGCGCGTGCAGCACGCGAGCCTGGAGACGCACGGCTGCGTGGCGTACTTCGAGCCGACGTCCGAGGACGGGGGTGCGGGCGGGGGTGAGGGCGGGGACGGAGCCGGCACCGGGGAGCGGCTCACGGTCCGCTCGTCCACGCAGACGCCCTTCCTGACGCGGCGGGCGCTGTGCGCGCTGTACGACTTGCCGGAGGACGAGGTCCGGGTGGTCGCGGGCCGGGTCGGCGGCGGGTTCGGCGGCAAGCAGGAGATGCTGACGGAGGACGTCGTGACGCTGGCGGCGCTGCGGCTGCGGCGGCCGGTGAAGCTGGAGTACACCCGGGCCGAGCAGTTCCACGGCGCCACGACCCGGCACCCGTTCAAGGTCACGATCAAGCTCGGCGCCCGCGCGGACGGCACCCTGACGGCACTCCACTACCGGGTGGTGGCGAACACGGGCGCGTACGGCAATCACGGCCCGGCGGTGATGTTCCACAGCGTGGGCGAGTCGATGGCCATGTACCGCGCCCCGCACAAGAAGGTCGACGCGTACTCCGTCTACACCAACTGCGTGCCCGCGGGCGCCTTCCGCGGCTACGGCCTCGGCCAGGTCACCTTCGCCGTCGAGTCCCTGCTCGACGAGCTGGCCCGCCGCCTGGACCTGGACCCGCTCACGGTCCGCGAACGCAACGTCATCGGCCCCGGCGAGCCGATGCTGAGCCCGATCGGCGAGGAGGAGGACCTGCACATCGCGTCGTACGGCCTCGACCAGTGTCTGGCGGTCGTACGCGAGGCGATGGCGGCGGACCCGGACACCGCCCCGGCGCCGCCCGAGGGCTGGCTGGTCGGGCAGGGCGCGGCCCTGGCGATGATCGCGACGGGCCCGCCCGGCGGCCACTTCGCCGACGCCCGCGTGTCGCTGCGCCCCGACGGAACGTACCAAGTCGCCGTGGGGACGGCGGAGTTCGGCAACGGCACCACGACGGTCCACCAGCAGCTCACGGCGGGCGCGCTGCGGACCACCGAGGACCGGGTGACGATCCGTCAGTCGGACACGGATGTCGTACGCCATGACACGGGCGCCTTCGGCTCGACGGGGACGGTGGTGGCGGGCAAGGCGGTGCTGCTCGCGGCGACGGCGCTCGCCGAACGCCTCCGCACGTTCGCGGCCCGGCACACCGGGGTGGCCCGCCACCTGTGCCACCTGGGCGCGGAGGCCTTCGACTGCGCGGGCCGCACCGTCCCCCTCAAGGAACTCCACGAGGCGGCCCGCGAGTCGGGCGCCGGGGCCGAGCTCTCCGCCGAGGGACACTGGGGCGGCTCGCCGCGCTCGGTGGCGTTCAACGCGCACTGGTTCAAGGTGGCCGTGGACCCCGGCACGGGCGAGATCCGCGTCCTGCGCAGCGTGCACGCGGCGGACGCGGGCCGGGTGATGAACCCGATGCAGTGCCGCGGCCAGGTGGAGGGCGGTGTCGCCCAGGCCCTCGGCGCGACCCTCTTCGAGGAGGTACGCGTCGACGACCGCGGCGAGGTCACCACGGCCGCCTTCCGCCGCTACCGCCTCCCCCAGTACGCGGACGTCCCCCGCACCGAGGTGCACTTCACGCGGACCAGGGACGCGATCGGCCCCCTCGGCGCCAAGTCCATGAGCGAGAGCCCCTTCAACCCGGTGGCTCCGGCCCTGACCAACGCCCTGCGCGACGCGACGGGCATCCGCTTCACGAGGCTCCCGGTGACTCGCGACCGGGTGTGGCTGGCGCTGTCCTCCCCCACGCCCGTGCCCCCGTCCTGACCCCGCGACGCGCGCCCCCACCCTTGGCACAAATCCTGCGATCACCGGCAGACGTGCCACTCGTGGGAGCCGACGGACCTCGGAAGAATCAAGGCCATGACGAACACACAGCTCGGCCGCACCGCCACATACAAGGTCCTGACCACCGGTTACGTGGGCTCCACCGGCCCCGGCGTCGCCGCCACCGTCTCCTACGTCTCCGACGCGGGCCGCCACATCGTCTTCGACCCCGGCATGGTCGCGAGCCGCGACGACATCCTCGGCCCCCTGGCCGAACTGGGCCTCGCCCCCGAGGACATCACCGACGTGATCCTCAGCCACCACCACCCCGACAACACCCTCAACGCAGGCCTGTTCCCCCAGGCCCGCATCCACGACCACAAGGTGGAGTACCAGAACAACACCTGGACGAACCGGGACGCCGAAGGCCACGAACTCACCCCGTCCCTCCGCCTGATCCGCACCCCCGGCCACAGCCCCGAGGACATCACGCTCCTCGCGGGAACCGCCTCCGGCGTGATCGCGTTCGCGGGAGACCTCTGGTGGCACGCGGCGGGACCGGCGGACGACCCGGTGGCCCCCGACCGCGAAGTCCTGCGCGCGTCCCGCACCCGCGTACACGCGACAGCGGACCTGATCGTGCCGGGCCACGGCGCACCGTTCACGCCGGACGACACGACCCCGCTGTAGCCGCCTAGGGCCGATACTTCCGCGCGGTGACGGGAGAGCCGAGGCCGTGCAGCGCCACGCTGCCGAGCACGGTGATCACCAAGACCGTCAACACGAGGACGGAGTCGTCGTCGAGGCTCAGCTCATTGAAGGCGAGCAGCCCGAACACGATGGAGGTGGTCCCGCGAGGCCCGAGCCACCCGATGAGAAACCCTTCCCGGACGGGCACCCCCGACCCGATGAGCGAAAGCATCACGGGCACGATCCGCACCACGGTCAAGGCGGCCGCACAGAACAGCACGAGCTCCCACTCGACACCACCCCACAAGGCGAACACAGCGGTCGTCCCGAAAACGAACCACATGACGACCCCGAGCAGAAACCCGACGTCGTCAATCAACTGCATCTCGCGCTGAGTCTCCTCAGTACGCCGCACGGCGTGAAAAACGAACCCGCACAGAAAAGAAGCAACAAACCCGTTCCCCCCGATCCCCACCGCACACCCATAGGCCAACAAGGGCGCCGCGACGAGAACCAACCGCTTGGCCTGAGCACTCATGAACCCGGCCCGCTCGGCCCGATTGACGCAGAACCCCAGCAAGGCCCCGAGCGCGAGCCCCACGAGAACGGCCTTCAACGCGGAGGGCGCGGCCGTCCCGAGCGCGTCCCCCGCGCTCCGCCCGCTCGTGGCATGCCCCGCGAGAACCAACGCGAAGAGAAAGACCGGCGACACGATCCCGTCGTTGTACCCGCCCTCCACATTGAGCACGTCCCGCACCCGGGCCGGCAGCCGCCGGTCCCGCAGAATCGCCTGCGCGGGCGCGAAGTCACTGGGCACCACGACACAGGCGATCACCAACAACAACGGCCACCCCACCCCCGGCAGCAACCAGGCCCCCACCCCCACGGCAAGCCCCAAACTCAACGGCAACCCGATCAACAACACCCGCAACGCGACCCCGGGATGCCGCCCGAACATCCCCCCACGAACATCAGCCGCATCAACGAACAACAACACAGCCAACGTGACCTCAGCCGCCCGCAAAGCCGCATGCGTATTGAGCGTCTCCCCCACGCTGTCCCGCACGGTCAGCCCGACCAAGACCCCCGCGACCACCACAACAACGGGCGCGGTGAACCGCCACTCCTCACACTTCTCAGCCAACAACGACCAGACGACGAGGGTGGCGGCGACGGCGATGATCGAGGCAATCACGGTGGGTATGGTCGCAGGCGCGAGCCCTGACGGCGGGGACGCCGCACGGGGCGGGCGGCCAGGTCAGCGCCCGTGTCCGCCGTGTGGCGACACCATCAGCCAGAGCCTTCCCGACCGTCGATGAGACCGTGGATCGCGGAGCGGACGCCCTCCAGAGCGCCGGGTTCCGCGGCGAGGGCGCTCAGGGCGACGGACGGCCACGCGTTGTACGCCTTCGCCGGCAACGCCTGCAACCTCTCCGCCAACCCGGGCACGGCCGGCAGGGACGCGGCGAACGCCGCCGCCCGCTCACGGCCGAGGTGATGCGTGATCGACCCGAAGGCGAAGGAGAGGTCGTCCCGCACCGGGCCGTCCTGCAAGGACAGGGTCCAGACCGGCACCTGCCGCCCGGAGACGGGGTAGTAGACGGACATGCTCCGGTACTTGGCCGTTCCGCCCTCCAGCCGCCCGTTGGCCGCCGCGTGATCGAGCAGGGCGGTCGCGACCCGCCGTACCTCCGCGTCGGGACGGGCCTGAATCGCCGCGTCCATCTCGGCCCGGGTGGTCCGCTGCGTCGCGCGGGGAGTTGAGGGGGACTTCGCCGCGGTGGCGACCTCCCCATAGATACGCGGCACCAGCACGCGAAGGTCTCCCCCGCCCCGGTACTGCGTCAGCTCCACCGCGTACACATCGGTCTGCCGCAGCTGCCGGTTCAGGAACTCGACGATCGCCCGCAGCTCCAGCGGAATCCGGTCGGCGACGAACAGCAGCCGCATCCGCCCGGCGGCCAGCCGCTCCTCGACGCCGAGCCAGAACTCCTCCGCGGACCCCGCCGATCCCGCCGAACCCGCCGAACCCGCCGAACCCCCGCCGAGGAGCTCCCCGTACGCCTCCTCCAGCGGACGCCCGTCCTTGCCGCACGTCTCCTCGAAGGACCGCTGCAACAGCGCGGCCGGCCAGTAACGGGCAGCGTTCGCCGCGTAGTCCAGCATCTGCCCGACGACCTCACGCCGGATCCGGGTGTCGGTGGCCCGCTTGACCTCCACCAGCGTCGGCACTCCATCGGCGTCGACGAAGAGATGGTCCAGCCAGTACGCCGCCCCGCTCTCCGCACTCGCCGAGACCCCCATCTCCCTCGCCACCAGCACCAGCCGCAGCGGCCTGCCGTCGGCGAGGGAACCGAAGTCGAGCACCCGCGGATGCCGCGCGAGCAGCTCCTGGAACTCCGCCTCGGTCTCGAACCCCGCAAGCTCCAGCGCCTGCAACTCCTCACCGAGAACGAACACCGGCTGATCGCTCACGCGTTCCCACCCCCACGAGATGCCAGATCAGGAGCGCTTCGTGACCGGCTCCAGAATCGCCACGCACTCCACATGATGTGTCATCGGGAACACATCACATCACGAGGGACATGGCATACCTGCAGGTCAGATGCCAATTTTCGACCTGCAAGGGAAGCCTTCAGGTACTTTGAGCGTCAGATGAGCGTCACGACAGTCCGGAGCAGCTTCCTCACGTAGCCGCTTGGACCAGGTCTGCCGACCAGCCGTCGGCAGTACCACACCCTGCGGAACTCGTTCCTGTTTCGGTGGCCGTCGCGCCACACGTAGGCGCAGTCGAACAGGCCCACACCACCCTCGGCCACCGTGGCGCCATCGACGCCCAGCCTCAGCCATCGCATCAGGGAAGACTCCCGCAGGATGTCGACGGGCTCCCCCAACCGCCAGGCCGTCCCCAGATCAGGAGTCTTCCCACGGTGCGGCACCATCGACGGGCAAGTAATACCTTGTCAGGGCCATTCTGACGGCCCATCGGGGACGCACTGGGCGAGCGTCAAAGCGGCGCATGCACCGTGCGTGACTGCTGACTCAAGCAGCTCCAGCTCGACGCTACCCACCCAAGTGGACGCCGCCGAACCACGCAAGTCGCGGAGCCATCGGCTGTGCATCAGCCGCTCCCCCCGGAGAAGCGCTTCGTCCCATAGCTCAAGGCCCCCTCCGGAGACGAGCCTCACCCCTCGTCGTCTCCCCCTTCGGGTTCCGTGGTCAGCCCCGCCGCGTCCATGAGGTCCGGGTCCGAATCGTTGTCCGTCATGCTCCCCTGGTCCTGCTCCACAGTGGCCCCCGCCGTCACTCCTGCTGAATTCTCATCACCCTCCGCGAGCATCGGAAGGACGTATGCCTGGGCCAGTCCCGCCAGGTGAAGCGGGAGCGGCAGGGACAGCGCCGCCGCATAGTCCGGTGCCTGGCGCAGTTGGTGTATGGCGAGGGCCAGAGCCTCGGCATCGTCCGGCTTTCCCAGGGCAAGGGCGCCCGCGTCGTTGTTCGCATGGCAGCCGAGCACCGCGATCTCGAGCAAGGTCGGGTTCCAGGCGCTGGTGCCCGCCTGCGAAGTGAGGTTGCCCGCGGCGTTGACCCTGGTGGCCAGACGGTCGAGAGCGGGCGACACGGCGTGGGTACCCGGTCGTTCCGTGGTGCTGTAGAAGATCCGCTCAGTTGCTGGGGTCCCGCCCTGGGACGGGGTGGTCTGGGCCCAGAAGCCGGCTGGCTGGCCGTGCGGCTTGCCGGGTTCCGCCAGGCCCCACCACTGCGCGGCCTCCCGCCCGCCGCATCCTCGGACGCGCACAAGGCGGAGTTCGTCGTCGAGCCGGCCCGCGGGGGCGTGGCCCGTCCGGATCAGATCCCGCTCGATCCGGCCGTCCTGCAGCCACGGCCAGTGCAGCCTGCTGTTCTGTGCGTGAGTGATCAGCACAGTGGGCTGACCACGTAGCGAGTGCAGTACGCGCTGGAGGAATGCCGCAGTCTCCTTGCGCTGCTGGGCGAGGTTGGTACGCCACTGCTGGCCGGTCACCAGAGGGGCACTCGATTGCGGGCCGTCGCCTTGCGGGTCGGGCTCCGCACATGCCTCGGGATCAATCTCGGCCAGTTTCACCAGGCCGAGGAGGAAGCGCGCATACGGCACCCACTCCCCCGCGGCGTCGTCCCAGCCCCGTACGGCAGCCTGACCTGTCGCGTGCGGCAGCGGGGTGGCCAGTACGGCCACGGGCAGGTGCTTGGGCAGGCGGGTCGGACCGTCCTTGCGGCGCTTCACCATCCAGACCGCGGCATACTGAAGCCCGTCGGGCAGGTCGTCGCCGAGGGTGTGCTGCGGCAGTACACGGACGCCGAGCTGACGCAGCCCATCGAGCCAGGAGCTGTGGGTGCGATGCCCGATGCTGTCCGCATTGTCGATCTGCCGGTCAGTGGACGAGGTCACAACGAACTGGGTCAGTACGCCTGCGTCGGCGCACCCCAGCCGAACGGCGAACTTGGGGTCCGTCGTCGACGGGCGGAAGGTGCTGCGGTGGGCGATCTCCACCAGGGCAAGTTCAGGGCGGCCGGGGTCCGCGCCGTCCGCGCGCAGCCATGCCTCCAGGGCTTTGCGGCGCTCGACGATGGCCGTAGAGAGGGCCGCTCCCTTGCCTTTGACGGCCGGGTCGAACACCAGCCGGTCTCCGAGTCCGTCAGCCAGGGGCAGGCACCGCAGCCGCAGGACGAGTTCCTCCGTCTGCCATTCGAGGACGGTTGGTGCCCCGGGCCGGGCTTCGTCGAAGTCCCGATCCGTGATCGCGGCCGCAGAGGCACCACCGTCACCGTCAAGGCCCAGGGCGTGCGCGAATTGGGCCACTGCTTCCTTGCGTACTTCTGGCGACTGCCACAGCAACCGAACCTCGACCAGCGGTGGACCACTGTAGTGCGGGGCCGAGTCGGCGATCCGTGCCTGCGCCGCGAGGTTCGCCCTGCGCGCCTGGGTCTCACGCAGCAGCTCGGTCTTCTTGGCCTCGTCGGTCCTCGGTTTGGGCCGCCGGTTCCCCGGGGCGCCGGTGCCCTTGCCGCGCCCCCGCTTCAGATCGGGCACCCGCACCACGGGCTCCGGGAGGGCCTGTTCGGCCCACTCGGTCAGCTGGGCGCGCTGGTTGGGCATGAAGCCGGTACCGATCTCGTGCTTTCCCATCCGGGTGCTGTGCACCACTGCGGCGCGGACCCCTCCCCCCTCGCCGATCCAGGAGCCCGGTTCGGCGAGGAGTTGTTCGGGGTCCGGGAAATTGCCGGCGAGGCTGAGCCCGCGCAGGATGCCGGCCGTGTCGTTCTCGGACCAGGCGAAGGTGTCCGCTGCCCGGTCCCTGCGCAGCCGGGCGAGTGCATAGCGCTCGGTGGCCGGTGCTCCGGGGAGCCAGGGGATGGTGGGCCTCAAGTAGACCGTGGTGGCTTCCCGGTAGGAGAGGTTGAGGCGTTTGGTGGTGGCCCGCGGATGCGTCGCCCACCGTCGTACGCCCCAGTGCAGGTGCAAACGCGGTCTGGCGTCGAACGGCGTGGTGTGCAGGGAAATGTTGAGTACGACGGAGAACCACCACTCCTTGCGCTTGACCGTCCGGCGCATGGGCTGCGACATGAGCTCGGCCCCCTGGTCGCGAGGGCCGCGAGGTACAGCCCGAAAGTGCAGCTCCCCTCCTTCGAAGCGGTAGGGGTCGAGGGAGAGGATGCGGCGGGCCAACGCGTCGGTGGCGAGCTGGAACTGCCGGGGGTCAGGGGCGGCGGTCCCGCCGGGGGTGACGGGGGCGGTGAGCAGTTCGACGCCGGTGACATGCTGCCACTCGGGCAGGTTCTGCTTGAGGTCGGCACTGCTCGCGAGCAGCAGCGAGCGAAACGCGGGGTCCTGCCCTGCGCCCTTGGGGCCGAGTGTGCGCAACCACGCGTCCAGGAGCTGCCGCAGGGAGCGCTCCGGGAGGGGATCGGTCGCCGAGGCCGGAACGTACATCCAGAAGTCCTCGGCGGTCCCGGGGCGCTGCTCCGGCCCCGGCTCGACGGGGACACGGGGGCGGGGGCGCACGATCACGTCGGGAGCGAGGGTCTGCAGGACGCCGTCGAGCCGGCGTGTGGGCAGGGTCAGCCGCCTCTTCTCCTCGTCGTGCCCGTGGTTGTGCAGTTCGAGGAGGTCCGCGTGCCAGTGTTCGGGAAAGGCGAGGGCTCGGTAGTCCTCGGTCCAGGGCTCGCTGCCCTCGGCGAGGTGGTACGCGGATCGGCGGATGTGCTGATACATGTCCGTTCTCCCTGCGATGTCGTACGTGGTCGGTGAGCGCCGTGTCCTGGACAGCCTTGGCAGCGACGGCGTCCCGGTGTGTCAGTCGGTGTCGCTCGGCGCGGGCGGAGCGCCAAGGCCACACAGCGCTTCGTACAGTGGCCGGTAGAGCAGCATGACGAGTTCGGTGTCGGCGGGGTCGGGCCCGCCGACAGTGTTCTCGGCGCCGCTGAAGTACGGGGCGAGGACGTCCCGGAGGCGTACCAGCAGTCCCGGGTCGCTGGTTCGGGCCCCCCTGCTCCTGCCCGCGACGGGTGCTTGTGCCGCGGCCAGCCGCGGTGCGAAGGCGGCGTCGACGAACACGACGCGGGCCGGTACACCACCGCGGACGAGGCGGCCGATGACCTGCCAGAGGGTGACGAGCTGGTCCCAGACGAAGGACTCCTTCTCGTCGTCGGAGAGCGAGGAGTAGATGTAGGGACGGGACAGCACGTGCCGCCAGACCCGGCGGGCGACGGTGCGGAAGGTGCCGCCTGCCGCGTGGAGATCGTCGGCCTCCGCCACCAGATCACCGAATGTCGCCCCTTCGCTGGTCAGTTGACCTCGTACGAACCGGCTCGCCCAGTCGTTGATGGCGAAGACGGCCAGGGACAGGTCATCGGGACGAGGGTGAGGGCGGACCAGGAAGAACACCGTTCCGAACGCCGCCACCCTTTCCTCGCCGGGGCGCTGCGGAGTGGTGAGGATGTTGTGCCCGCGCTCGACGGCGAGCAGAGGGGCGACGAGCAGTTCGGCGTCCGGGTCCTCGGCGAAGGAGGCGAGGTCGCCGCGTCGCACCGCTCCGGTGCTCCGTGTCCGGCTCCCGGCCGGTGCCCTTCCGTCGATCGCGGTTTCGAGTTCCGCGTCGTCGGCGGCCAGGACACGGACCCGGCCGCGCCAGCGCGGGATCTCGTCCAGGGCCGTGGCGGCCACCCCGGCCTCCGCGTAGCTGCCCACCAGAAGCAGGGCGCGCCTGCGACGCTGGTCGGGGATCTGTGCGAGTTCGCTCTGCAGCGGAGACGTGGTTCCGTCCCTGCGGGGACGGGCCAGCCGGTCGATCATCAAACGCAGCACGTCCTCGCGTTTGTCAGGGTCCTGCCCGGAGAGGCGGATCGGCTGCCCGGTCGCGTCATAGAGGAACTCGGTGCGGAACACAGTGTCCCGGATGGACCGCAGTGCTTTGCTCTGCGGTTTCAGGACCGCGCGGACGGGAGCGAGGACATGGGCGCGGGTGGACGTGCCGGCCCAGCTGGTGCCGGACATCAGCAGAACGTGTGGACCGGGTTCGGCCCGGGAGGGATCGGCGCCGAGCTGGGGGAGGCCGAGGAGCAGTTCGCGGCCCACGCCCGCGCAGCGGAAGAAGCGCAGGGTTCCGGTGCGGCGTCCGTCCTTGTCGCGCGCGGCCGCCCTTTCGTCGATGAGGTACTGGAAACCGAGAACATTGCCCATGGGTGCCTCGGGCAGGAGTGGCGCGTAGTCGAGCGGTGGTCGGCGGGTCAGCCCGTGGCTCGCCGCGTCGAGCCGCAGCGCCGCCTCCACCTGGGGCCACAGGAAGGTCACCCGGTCCAGACGCTGGTGCAGCGCGGCGAGCACAAGGGTGAACTCCAGTCGCCGCGCGTTCAATTCGCGCCATTCCTCAGTGAGCGGTACCTCCACGCGCGCCCGTTCCCTGCCCTGACGGACGGTGTACGGCGGCCGCTCCTGGGGCCCCGGCGCTCCGACGAGGAAGGAATCGAGGAGCGCGCGGACCCGGGCGCGCGTCCGCTTCTCGTCGAGGGTGTGCAGGACGTCGTGGGCGAGGGCGGTGAGTTCGTCGGCGGGCGTCAGGTAGGGGCCCCGCCCGCCGAGCGGATCATCCCGGAACGTGTCGAGGAACCCGGTGATCTCACTGCGGCGGTGCGCCCAGGGCACCTCCGGCTCAGGGAAATCCGCCTCTCCCAAGCTTTCCCCTTCGCCGTCGTCCTCGTACAGCGCGGTCTCGTCCTCGACGTCGCCCGCCTCCGTGCCGTCCTGGCCCCGGACGGCACGGCCGGATGTCAGCGGGTACCAAGCGTTCAGCAACTTCTCCTGAAGAGTCCATGCGCTGAAGTAGTCGATCTGCGCCCAGTTACGCAACCCTTCGTCGTCGATGAGCATGGCGTACAGTCGGTCCGCCGCGGTGCCGACGATGTCGAGGGCGGCGGACCACCGCTCCACGTCCTGGTCGGAGAGCGGTAGTCGTCCCTGCCGGGCGAGTTCCGCGATCTCATGGGTCTGCAACTGGTCGAGCCAGGACTCCGAGACACCGGTGGTGACGAGGGTGGCCGACGGCGCGAACATCTGGTCCAGCTGCATCTGTACGCGGTCGGTCTCGTCGACGATCACGATGTCGCTACGCAGACAGGCCAGTTCCAGGTAGCGCAGGCGTTCGGCGTTGAGTTGGCGTGGAACAGCTGTCTGGACGAGGCTGGCGGGATTCGCCACCCAGATCAGCGCGTCGACGAGGTCGCGCGCGGCGGAGTGCCGGGGGCAGGCGCTCCACAACGGGCAGGCGTGCGGGGCGCCCCATTCCTCCTCTTCCCCGGTGCCGCCCTCCGGGGTCTGCCCGCCGCCAGCGCCGCGGGCGCGTGCGAGTGCGCGCAGGGCGTTCTCGGCCGTCGCTTCGTCACCACCCCCGTCGGCCCTGTCTCTGCGCACGGGGTGCAGGCCGCCGCACGGTGCGTCGTTGTAGCGCAGTGGCTCTGATGTGTCGAGTGCGCGCAGCGCGTCCAGTGGGCAGGCGGTGCTGAGGTGTCGGAAGGTCGCGTCGGTGTGGGCGAGCAGTGAGTGCGCTCCGCGCGCGGCGAGTCTACGGTGCAGCCGCTGGGTGTGCTGGGGTCGCGTAGTGCCACCCTGGATCAGGGCAGCACTCAGGCCGAGTCCGCGGAAGAGCTCGGTCAGGGTGAGCTGTTCGGCCACGTCGCCGACGACGAGTGTGGTGCGCAGGTCATTGTGGTGCGCCCAGACGGCGAGCAGGGTCATCAGGGTCGATTTACCCGCGCCGACCATGCCGACGAGGTGGGTGAGACGGTCCAGCGGCAGCGAGGAGGCCGATGTGAAGGCGGTTCCGTCGGGGGTACGGGTATCGAGATCGAGGTCGTCGAGGCGCTGGGCCCAGTTTCCTGCCGTGCGGCCGCGCCGCCGCTCCTCCTCGTCCATCCACCGTGCCACGTCGGCGAGTTCGTCGAGCGGAACCTCCAGCGGTCCTGCGGTGGCCGGGCGTCCGGCGGTGAGGGGGTGGCCTGGGAGAGGGTCTCGTACGAGGTCGGCCGGGATGGTGACGGAGGTACGCCGGTGGCGGCGGTCCATGAAGCGATGCTCGCCCGCCTCCGCCTGTTCCATCGGCTGGACCGCGAAGCCCGGCAAGCTCGCCAGCGCCTCGTCGTACACGGCGAAGCGGTCGGCCGCGACCTTGGGAGGAACCCGGTATGCCGCCTCCCCCGGCGCCGGGACACGGTACGCCCGAAGCCGTTCCGGCAGTTCAAGGTACGCGTCCAGGGACTGCCGCCACATCCGGCCGCGGCGCATCGGCCACAGCAGGTGCCGGGCGGCGGCCAGGGCGACCTGCTCCGCGGCACCCACGGGCAACTTCGCCGCACGTGCGAAGGCGAGGCCGTAGCCGCCCAGGAGTGTCCACGCCCCGTCGGCGGCGTGGCCGGGTGCCACGGTCTCCATCAGCCGCAGGGCGAGCTCGACCTGACAGAGCAGGGCGGGCCGGGTCCTGGCGTGCTCCTCGGGCCAGGGTCCGAGCGCGGCCACGACCGGCTGGTACCAACTGCTGCGGTCACGCATCGTCCACTCCGTCCTCCCGCCCGGCGCCCTCGGCCGGGGTCGTGGTGTCCATGGGGCGGTGTCCAGCGACCCCTCGGCCGGGGCACGGCGGTTCGTCCGCTTCGGCGCGCGGCGGAGCGATGAAGGCGTCCGGTCCTCGGTCACCGGCCAGTCGCAGCCGGGCAGCCCACACGAGTTGACGATCCGTCAGAAGCCGAAGCCCGTCCGCCTCAGCGCGCCGCTCCTTGGCGTAGCTGTCGAGATAGTCGCGGCGTGCGCGGACCCTGAATTCCGGGACGACCCAGCACGCCTCGTCGTAGGGCGGTTCGGCCCGCACCGCGGTCGCGCTGCGGCCGAGGAAGGCGGGATGCGCCCAGTCCTTGACGTCCACGGCCCACACATGACCGTCGGGGAAGATGACCCGCACGTCGTACGAGTCGAAGTTGGGCCACATCTCGACGGTGAGCCCCAGCGCCCGCAGCTCGCCCTCCAGGGAGGTCTCGGCCTGTCCGGGCCCGGTGACGAACAGCCGCAAGGGTTTGCGCAGTTGGCGCAGTTCGCCGGTCTCCGCCGCCACGAGTGTCCGGCCGTGCGGCGCGGGGCCCTGGTGGCGGCACTGGTCGCGCTCGCACCACCAGTCGGTGGCGGACACCGGGTGCAGCAGGGTCAGGCAGCGGTGGCAGCACAGGTACGAACCGTCGCGCCGGAAACCGGCGGGGACGGGAGCGTAGATCTCCTCGACGAGGAACCGGACCGGGTCGAGGAAGAGGTCGCAGGCGATCTCGGCCCAGTCGTCCTCCGTGAGCACGGGCCGGGTGATCAGGAGGCGGCGGAAGGCCGTGTACGACTCGGGCGCGGACGTCGCGCGGCAGACCCGCAGGGCCTCATGGATGACCATGCGGTCGTACTGTCGCCCGGTGCTGTCGCCGTGTCCGCGCACGGCGAGTTCGTGGCAGAGCTGGGAGGGTTCTCCCGAGCCCTCGTCGATCAGTCGGTCCGCAGCGTCGAACAGGTCGGCGGGCAGCTGGTCGAGAGGCCAGCTGCTGAGCGGCCGGGCGCGGGCCCAGCGGACCATCTCGGGCACGCCGGCCGGCGGCGTGGCCCCGTTGCGCAGGCACTGGAGGGTCAGGGCATCCAGGGCGCGCTGTGCGGCGGCCGGATAGGGCAGGGCGAAGGCGTCGAGGTCGTCGACGGACGCCAGGTGCAGGACGGCGGTGGCCACGTCCTTCAGCAGAACGACATCCCGGTTGAACATCCAGTCCGTGGCCGCCCTTTGGTCATTCATAGGACGCAGCACCCCCTCGCGGCGCCAGGTCGCCATTCGGCTCGGACCCGTCGGCGGCAGAGGACGCATCGGGGCGGTGCGGCGACGGATGATCGGTGACGTGTGCACTGCCGCGACGGCACCAGGTGCGCGCCAGGCAGCCGCGGCAGTGGCGCCCGGTCCTCGGTTCGTACGTGGTGTCCTCGATGAGCGGCTGGGCGAGAGAAGCGATGACATCCCGGGCTTCATCTACGGTCTCAGCGCGCCCGGGATCGACGCGTTCGAGCCTGCTCTCCCCGCGCCCCTCGCGCAGGTGCTCCAGCTCGATCCAGGAGCGGCGCGGGTCGTCGCCCACGGCCCTCGCGTGCAACAGCAGCACGCCGAGCGCCAGTTGCGGATACGTACCCAGCAGTGAATCCCGCTCCCACAGCGGGCGGGAGGATGTCTTCGTCTCGCGCCAGATCCACCGGCCACGATGGGTGTACACGAGATCGGGTACGGCGAGGACGACGACATCGAGTTCGGGAACGTAGGCCGTCACCCGATGCTGCACGAGGACGTGCTCGTCGGCGCCGAGTCCGTCGAGCGGGCACAGCAGCCGGTGCCCGTCCAGCATTCCGGCGGCCTCACGCGCGGACGCCTCGTCGAGACCGCTTTCGGACCACAGCGCGTCCGGATCGAGGGCCGCACGGTCCCGGCAGCCGCGAACCGGCTTTTCACCGTGGAGCGCGTCCAGCCGGGAGTCGACGAACCTGCCACGCCGTGCCCCCTCGTTCTCGCCGGACAGGTCGTTGAGACGCAGACGCCTCACCAGGTGGTACTGGGCAGGGCATTCCGCATACAGGCGCAGGTCCCAGGCGGAGACGGAACGCCGCTTGCGCGTGACAGACGCGGGCCGCCCTGCCCACAGACCCGGGGTGCGCTTCAGGTCCGTACAACCGGCGATGGCCTTGCAGTCGACGCAGCTCTCGCCGGGCTTGGTGCCGGTCGCGGTCGCGGCCGCGAGGAACGCCGGCACGGCGTCGCTCCCGAACCGCCCCTTTGCCTCGGCGAGCCCCTCGCCGAACAACGGCGGCGCACCGAGCAGCGGTTCCATCGAACCGTCGGCGCACCCGACGTCGAAGACGCGCACCAGGGTGGGCGGCCGGCTGGTGTCGGTCGCCACGGCCGGGGGTTCGTCCCGCGCTCTGCGCCGGGAAGTGGGTGCACCATGGGCCATCACCTGTGCCACGGCTCCGAGTTCGGCGGCGGGTCGGCTGGTCTTGGCTCGGCCCAGCGAGGGCAGCCAGAGGTCGCGCACGGTCCCGTCGCCGGAGGCGTACATGCGGCCCCACAGGGTGTGCTCGTACTGCCGGGCGCCGCGCGGATCGGGGGCGTCCAGTCGGCGGGTGCGCCACGTCCACGGCTGCTTGACCGCCAGGGTGGGCGGCAGCCCCGCTTCCGCGGCGGCGGCCTGCTCACGGGCGCGGGCCGCGACGTACCGCTCCAGGGCGTGCGCGGTCCACGCGAGATGTACGGGGTGGACCGGTGCGCCCCTGCCTCGGAACGGGCCGCGGGTATTCCGCAGCTCCTCGCGCACCTGCGCGACGGACCGGCCGTCATGCTCCACACGATCGAGCGCCGCGAAGAGCGGGCCGAATCCGAACTCCTCGTACGGCGTGGACAGGAACGGCACAGCCGGCTCGGCCACGAGCTGGGGCCGCATCGCGATGCGGCGGTGCGTGGGGCAGGCAGCGGCGTCGGGCCGAGCCATCCGGGGACTCGCCTTGATCAGCCAGCCGTCTCCGGCCACACCCGGTGGGTTCTGCATGGTGACCCCCGTTGCAGGGCGGCAAGGGCAAAGTGGACGTCCAGGACCAAGGGGCCTGGCAGGCTGTGAACGGCACCCTGGACGCGACCCAGCATGACACACATCTGTGAACTGAGTCCATGAAGATCTAGCAAATCATTCGCTTCACGCTAGTCTGTTGTGCCGGATGGTGCGGAAGGACGAAGGGGCGGCGCGGCGTGGACGTGGATTCGTACGCGGATATGTACAGGCCCGGCACGGGTGATCTGATCGACGGGCGCTACGAGTTGACGGAGTCGCTCGGCAAGGGCGGGATGGCCCACGTCTGGCGGGCCCGCGAGGTCTCCCCGGGCGGCGGGACTTCCGAAGGTCGCGCGGCCTCGGCGGATCGCGAGGTCGCGGTGAAGTTCCTGCGCCACGACTCCGAGGCCCTGTACGCCCTGGACCCGGAGGAGAGGGAGGCCGAACTCGCCGTCAGGAACGCCCGGTTCCGGCGCGAGGCCACGCTTCTGGGCACACTCGACCACCCGGGCATCACGGAGCTGTACAGCAGCGGGTCGCACCGGGGCGTGCCGTACATCGCCATGCGTCTGGTGACCGGGGTGAGCCTGCGCACCTTCCTCGACGAGCACACTCCGCTGCCACTGGCGACGGCGATCGCAGTCGCCGTGCAGATGGCGGGAGCACTGGCCTGCGCACATACGTTGCCCGTCGTGCACAGGGACCTCAAGCCGGCCAACATCATGATCGACGACGAGGGGGCGCTCGTCCTCATCGACTTCGGCATCGCCAAGCCGCTGCGGTCTGACGCCACCCGTTACACGGCGCACGGTTCCACCCTCGGCACCCGTGGCTATCTCGCGCCGGAGCAGCTGCTTGAGCGTGAACCCACGGCGCGGACGGACGTGTACTGCTTCGGCTGCGTCTTCTACGAACTGCTCACCGGGCGCCCGCCGTTCCCGCTCGGCGCGGATGCCGGTCTGACCGAGAGGCATCTGTACGAGGAGCCGCTGCCGCCCAGCGTGTACGCCGCGGGCATCCCCGAGGTGATCGACGATCTCGTGCTGCGCATGCTCGCCAAGCAGCCGGGACAGCGACCGCCCGTGGACGAGGTCCTGGCGGTCCTCGAACCGCTCGGTCCGCAGCCCGGTGACCCCGGGCCCCGTCCGCGCACCCACCCCGACGCCACGGCGCCGCTTCGCCGGCCCGCGGACCGGGCCGTACGCACCCCTCGCGCTCCCGCCACGCCCCCTGTCCCGTCCTTGGCGGAGGGCGAGCCGGAGTGGCTGGACGCCCACGCGGTGGAACTGCTGTGTGCGCGGGCCGAGTCGGAGATCGCCACCCGCGAACCCGGTGACGCGACCGATCGTCTGAGTGCGCTGGCGGAACGGGTGCGCGGGGAGTGGGGAGCGCGCCGCCCACTGGTGCGCCGCGCGTGGCGGGGAGCGGCGGACGGGCTCCGCCTGGCCGGGGACTTCGGCTCCGCGGCTCGTCTCTACGAGGGGATCGACGACGCGCTCCTGCACGGCGACGGTCCGGCCGAGCGGGCGGAGCGCGCGGTGATCCGGCTGCGGCTGGCCGAATGCCGACTCGCCTTCGGTGAATTGGAGGTCGCCGTCGCCACGGTCGACGCCGCGGGCCGCACGGCCGCGGGCCTGCCGCGCGAGTACGCCCAACAGGTCGAGTCCGTACGGCGTGAGGTCGACGCCCAGCTCTCGGCCCGGCTCGCGGACGCGGACGGTCATGACACCGCGCAAATCCGGACGGACGGCGAAGCACCGTGACGCGTTCCGCCGCCTCACACCGCCGGACGCGCTACGCCCCGCCCGCCAGCCGCCCGGCCGCCAGTTCGTCACCGAGGTCGTGGACGAGGTCGCCGCCGAGCTCGGCGGTGCGCCGCGCCAGCTGTTCGAAGGCGGCGAGTTCACGGAACGCCTCGCCGTAGCGCCGCTGTTCACGCAGCGGCACCTGGCGGACCTGGAGGCGGCGAACGTCGATGCGGGAGGAGCTCGTCGCGTGGGTCCCGGCCTGGCGGACGTTGGCAGGGGCGCGCAGCGAACCGGCGAGGAACCAGGCATCCAGCTGCTCTGGCTGCACCCGCACAGCGTGCAGTTGCGCACCCAGGGCGGTGGGTGCTCCTTCGTGGACCCAGGCGGAGAAGGCCCGCGCCACTCCCACCACGACGATGTCTCCGGGTTCGGCGACCACGGCGTCGCGCACCGCCGGGTCGTCGGCGGCGAGGTGTCCCCTGGGTGCGCCGCCCGACAGAAGGTCGGGAACCGTCAGCAGCGGGATGTCCTCGGTGGACGGCGTCCCGGTGCGGACCGCTGCCTCCGGCGGCTGTTGGCCGCCGCGCAGGGTGAGCGCCCCCGCCCGCGCCAGTTCGGCGACGGTGGTGGCCGTGGGCGTGTCCTGTGTGGCGGAGGCGAGTTCGAGCGCCGCGAGCAGCCGGGCGGACTTGGTCATACTGGCGGTGAGGTCCGTGAACTCCCGCCAGGACGCGGCCAGTCGGGGTGCACTGTCCGCCGGGGACGGGGTGATGTGGCGTCCCGGCGTGAGGTCGACCTCGTCGTCGAGCAGCTCGATGACGGGTACGCGCCGCGCATGGGCAGATCCCTCGGCCGGGTCCGTCCCCTCCACGGCCTCGCGCAGGAAGTCACCGATCGCCGCCCAGTCGGGGGCCCATTCACGGCCCGGGTCCCGGGGGAAACGGGACACTCCGTCGGCCACCAGGAGGTGACCGCCCACGGGTGGCTCCTCACCTGCCGCGGGCGCTCGTAGCACCCACAGGTGCAGGGAGACGCTGTGCGGCGCGGCGCACCCCGGTGGCAGCGCCACGACGGCCTTCAGCTGGCCGGTGCGCAGCAGGGACCCGCGGATGCGCCGTCCTGCCTTGCGCGCCGCCACGGCGGGGGGCAGCAGCAGCACGGCCGCGCCTCCGGGCCGCAGACCGGCCAGGCAGTGCTGGACCCAGGCGAGTTCGGGTTCGGTACGCGGCGGCAGGCCGTGGCTCCAGCGGGTGTCCGTGGCCAGTTCCTCGTATCCCCAGTCCCGTTCGTTGAACGGCGGGTTGCACAGCACGATGTCGGCGGGCGCGTCGGCGAACGGGTCGTCGCGCAGCGAGTCCCCGCCGCGTACGTCGATGCGTGCGGGCTCCCTCTGCGGCACCTCCCCGGCGAGGGTCAGGCGGGCTTCGGCGAGTGCTGCGAGTACGGGGTCACGGTCGCCACCGAGCAGAGTGAGCGCTCCTCCGCCCGCCCTCGTGGCCGTCTCGGTCACGGCCATCAGGAGGTGGCCGGTTCCGCAGGCGGGGTCCATCGCCGTCAGGCCGCCGTCGACGGCCGCCACGTGGGTGGCGATGTCCGCCATGAGCGCGGCGAGCGGCTCAGGGGTCGTGGCGATCTGGCGTACGTGGACGTCGAGCCAGCGGCGCAGCAGGAAGGCGAAGGTCTCCGGGCCTCCTTCGCGTCGCCCGAGGTCCACGGCCCGTTCGATCAGGGCCGCCGTCTCTTTCGGGTACGCGGGCTGCCCTGCCCCGTACCGTCCGGCGAGCCGTCTACCCACCTCGGCGATCGCCGCCCCCGTCTCGTCCCGTCCGCCGAGCGCCTCGAAGCGGGGCCAGAGCCATTCACGCTCGGCGGACTTCTTGAGCTTTTTGTTCTCGCGCAGCCAGTTCTCGATGTCGGTGAGCGAGAACTGGGGATTGACGTCCGTGCCGGCGATCCGGGCGGGGAACGACGGATGACGCCGCCGCCAGTTGCTGACAGCGGCCCGCCCGACGCCCGCGAGACGAGCGATTTCCGCCAGGGACACGGGTACGGCACGCGGCGTGGACATCTGAACTCCCTGGATGTTTCTCAATACATGCGGATGCTCCCCCGCCTAAAGGCGCGTGATCGAGCCACTTTTCCCCTCCCGCGCGTCCCGCAGACTACTACGCCCACGATAAGCATTGACAGTGTTCACAGGGCACAGAGCGTCACTCTTCCTGCCGCCTCACCCCGTCGAGGAAATCGCTCGGCCGTCCGCTGTACGACATGTAGAGCGCCTCTCTCGCCCGAGTGCTCGCGACGAACAGCAGGCACCGTTCGGCCGCGAGATCGGTCGCGTTCTGCAACGGGTCGACGTCGGCGGGTGTCACCGCCGCCGCGAACGGGAACGCCGACGCGGTCACCCCTGCCACGGCCACGCAGCGGAACTCAAGACCCTTCAAGCTGTGCAGGCTCGACACCCGCACCCCGGCCGCGTCATCGGACTGCCCGTCCTTGACCCGCACCACGGGCAGCCCGGCCCGGGTGAGCCGGTCACTGATCATCGCGGTCTGTGTGTGGAACCGGGCGCAGACCGCGATCTCGGACGGCGCGACGCCGGCCGCCACCCACGCGCTCACGGTGCGCACGACGGCGTCGGCCTCGGCCGCTTCCGTGCCGTGCCCCTCGCACACGGGCCGCTCCCCGTGCAGCAGGGACCGGTACCCAGAGAGCGAATCCGCGGCGTCACCGGTCAGGTCCGCCACCGACTCCCCGTCGAGCAGCGCCCGCGACCAGCGCAGGATCTCCTCCGTGGAGCGGTAGTTGAGACGCAGTCGCGCGCCCCGTCCCGCGATGGAGATGCCCAGGGAGCGCAGCGAGACCCGGGAGTCGTAGATCCGCTGGTGCGGGTCGCCGGTGAGGAACAGGTCGTCGGGCCCTTCGGGCACCAGCGCCCGCAGCAGCCGCCACTGGGCGGGGTGCAGGTCCTGCGCCTCGTCCACCACCACATGGTCGTAACGGAGGCCGTCGCCCGGCCTGTCCTCCAGCAGCCGGGCGGCTCTGGCGCACAGCTGCAGCCAGGTGCAGGCGCGGTCGCGGGCGAGTTCCTCCTCGAACCGGGCCATCGCCTGCCACAGCCGCGGACGCTGCCCGGCCGCCAGCTTGCTGCCGCGTCCACGCCGCAGGCACTTCTCGTACTCCTCCCAGGTGCGCAGGTCCTGGGCGAGCAGCACGTGCCGATACTCCTGGGCCAGGAAGGCATCGGTCCACGGCAGTTCGAGTCGGCGGGCCAGACGCTTCCAGCGCTGCCGCTCGTCCTTGTCGCCGAGGACGTCCCCCGGGTTCCCGTGCAGCTCGCGCACGGTGCGGTGGGCGATGGAGTCGACCGTGGTGACGGTGACCCGGTCGAGGAGCGCCTGGTCGTGGTCGAGGAGCAGGGCGAGCCCGGAGCGCAGCGAGCGGGCGAGCGCGCCGGTGTACGTGGTGAGCAGGACACGGGTGTCGGGTGAGCGTTCGAGCAGGTGATTGACGCGGTGCAGGGCGACCACGGTCTTGCCGGTGCCGGGGCCGCCGGTGATCTGGGCGGGGCCCGTGTACGCAGGACGGTAGGCGACCCTCCGCTGAGTGGGATGCAGGAAGATCCGCCATGCGTCGAAGGGCTTGGCGAGGATGTCGGCGAGCTCCTCGGGCCCGGTGACCAGGGCGATCCGACTGCGCGTACGGCTGACAGCGGCGGCCAGCTCGCCCTGCTTACCCTCGGCCTCCTCGACGGCTGCCGTCTGCCGCGCCGCGACGAGGTCACGGTAGATGTCCTCGGGCTCGAACCCTTCCGCGAGCAGCCACAGCGCCTCGAACTGGTCCTCCGGCATCAGCGACCCGAAGGCTTCCAACTGCGCCTTGCCAGTGATGACGCGAGCGGCGCGCAATGTGACGTCGTCGACGCCGAGGTGGCGCAGCACAGCGTCCGACCACCGGGCGAACAGGAGCTCCGGCGCGGCCTCGGCCTCCTGGGCGAAGAGCGGGGTGATCTGCTCCATGGCGGTCAGGTCACGCACTTCGAGACAGCGTGTGACCGCGTTGACCGAGTACAGCCGGCGCTTGGCCCAGGAGTACGCCTTGTCGTGGGAGACGACATGGACGAAGACGAACACGTCACTGCCGTCGTCGGGCGCGAGCAGCACGATGCGCTGTCCGTCGTCGACCCGGATGGTGCGCATACGCGGATCACGGGAGCCGACCACGGACTCCAGGTGCAGGCCCTTGTCCGCGTGCAACTGGTGCATCGTCAGCTGCTGGAACTTCCCCATCGCCTTGTAGACGCGGGCGCGGGACGGCTTGTCGAGCCGGTCCACGCCTTCCCAGAAGGTGTTGGTGATCGCGATCTGCGGCACTACGTAACTCCTTCTCGCACCCAGCTGCACCCGTTGACTCAGTTTACGGCCAGACGACATGCAGGCAATGACCCACCCTCCCGGAATCGGAGTTGACAGCAAGCCGCAGGAGTCGCTATTTTTTTCTCTCTATCACATTGAGAGAAAATTTGTTCCGAAGAAAGGGGGCTCGATGTCCGAGCACAGCATCACCGTTGACGCCGAGGTCTTCGCGCGCCTGCAGCGCGAAGCCAAACCGCTGATCGACACACCCAACAGCGTGCTGCGGCGTCTGCTCGCCCTGGATGAGGCGTCGACCCAGCCGGGCGCGCTCGCCAAGTTGCTCGCCGCGGGACTGCTGAAGCCGGAGCAGCGGCTGACCTGGCGCCGCCGCAACCTCGGGCAGGAGCACCACGCACACGTCACCGCCGGAGGCGGTCTTCGCCTGGAGGACGGCCGGATCTGTGGGTCGCCGTCCGGCGCGTGTGAGGCGGTGACCGGGGCCAAAGCCAATGGTTGGGACGCCTGGCACACGGACGACGGCACGTCCTTGAGCGCCCTTCGCGGCAGAGCCTGACCACTTTCGACGGGGGATCGACCACGTGGACTTCACCCAGCGCATGCTCGCGCAGCTCACTTTGCGCCAGCAGCTCACCGACATGCCGGGCGAGAGCTTCGAGCAATTGATCCACCACCTGCTGAGCCTGCGACACCCCGACTTCGTACCTGTACGGACCCACGGAAATCTCGGCGATCTGGGCGCCGACGGACTTCTTCTGTGGGACCGGGTGCTCTGGGCGTGCTACTCGCCGCAGACCGACGACATCGCCCGGGTGAAGCGCAAGTTCACCTCCGACCTGGAGAAGGCCCTCGCCAAGAGGCCGGACGCCTTCGACACGTTCCGCTTCGCGGTCAACGATCTCAAGGGCGTCCACCCGGAGTTGAGCGTGATGATGTCCGAGGCACAGGAGAAGCTCCGCCCGCGCCGGGTGGAACACTACGGCTGGCACCGGCTGTGGAACGACGTCATGCGACTCGACAGAATCGCTACGGAGGAGCTGCTCGGTCGTGAACTGCCGGTCCAAGACAAGACGTACGGCATCGGACTCACCGACCTCGAGGTGCTGCTCATCCGGCTCGGTGAGCAGCGGCGCACGGCCGAACCCCTCGCCGCTCTCCCCGAGGTCAACAAGTACAAGATCGAGTGGAACGGTCTGACCGGCGACGTCCGAGGCGCACTGATCCAGGGAATCGGCCACAGCCACCTCGTCGAGAGGTACTACGCCGGACTCGGCGCACCGGACGAGGCGGACCGGGTCGCGCAGGGCTTCCGGGTGTACTACGACCAGGTCAGGGCCGACACCGACGACCAGGACAAGCTGTGGGCGGCACTGCAGGAGTACATCCTGGGGAACGCCGCGCCGAGCCTGAACTCGATGTACTGCGCCTGGATCGTCATCGCCCACTTCTTCCAACGCTGTGACGTCTTCGACGTGCCGCCCGACGGCTGGGTCCCGGGCCCGGCGGACCGGAGCGCAGCGTGATCACGCCGACGAAGGGCATCTCCCCGGACCGCTCTCTGCTGGCCGTCGGTGCACAGATCTTGCGGGTCCTCGACATGCCTCTGACGGTCACCCAGACCTGGTCGCGGTTCCGCACCGAACGTGTCCGGCTCGGTCACCACTCTCCGGTCTCCTTCCAGTGGTTCGTCCTCGGGCTCGATGTGCTGTACGCGCTCGGTGTGATCGAATTCCGCGACGATCTGCTGACGAGAAAGCGAGCCGATTCGCCGACCAGAAGGAGGGGCGATGCTGCGTCGTCTGAGCGCTGACGATCCCCGGTTCCGTACCGTTGAGTTCCGGCGCGGCCTCAACCTTCTGGTCGCCGAGGCGCACCCCGGGGCGACGAAGACGGACAGCCGCAACGGCACCGGAAAGTCCAGCCTGGTGGAGCTGCTGCACTTCGCCCTGGGTGCCCAGGCCGGCAAGGGCAGTCTGCCCACCCGCACCCGGCTTCGGCACACCCTCTTCACGCTGACCATGGACTGGCCCGGACGAGAGGACCCGGTGCGGGTGAGCAGGCGCGGTGCCCAGCAGGGCATCGTCCTGACCGATGCCCCAGGGGGCGCCGAGGGCGATGCCGGAGGGCTGTTCGAGCTCAACCTCACCCGTGAGATGCCGGTGACGGAGTGGAGGACACGCATAGAGGCAGACCTCTTCCGGCTGCCCGCCGACCATCCCGGCATCTCGGGACGCGCCCTGCTGTCGCTCCTCGTACGCCGTGTCGGTTCGCACGCCTTCAACGACCCGGTGCGGACCTATCCGCAGCAGCCCACGGCCGAGGCCGCGGCCAACCTCGCCTATCTCCTCGGACTGGACTGGCGACTCGCCGCCGGCTACCGCGACATCGCCGCACGGGAGGCGACCCGAAGGCAGCTGCGGTCGGCCATGAACGATCCGTCCTGGCACCAAGTCGTCGGTACGACGGCGGACCTGCGCGGCCGGATCATCGTCGCCGAGGGGGATGTGAAGCGACTCAGCGAGCAGATCGCCGCCTTCCGTGTCCTGCCGGCGTACGAGGAACTCCAGCAGCGGGCAGACGAGTTGGACAAGAAAGTTCGCTCACTGCCGGAGCAGGACGTCATCGACCGCCGGAACCTGGCGGAACTGCGGCGCGCGGTGGACGAGGCCAACGACTCGGACACGGAATACGTGGACGCCGTCTACCAGGAGCTGGGTGTCGTTCTCCCGGACCGAGTGCACCGGTCCTTCGAGGACGTACGCGGATTCCACGCCTCCATCGTCCGCAACCGCCGCCGCTACCTCGCCGACGAGATCGCGGAGACACAAGACAGACTCACGGCGCGCGAACACGAGCGCGCCCGTCTCGCCGAGGAGCTCACCGAGACGCTGAGCGCACTGCGCGACGGAGGCGCCCTCGACGGCCTCACGGCGCTCCAGCAGTTGCTCGCGCAGAAGCAGGCGGCACTCGAAGCACTGCGCAAACAGCACGAGACGGCCCAGTTCATGGAGGCCAGTCAGCGGGAGATCACGGCGCAGCGCGTCGAGCTCCAGGAGGAGTTGGAGCTCGACCTGGACGAACGCGGCGAGCAGACGCGTGAGGCCACATGGCTCTTCGCCCGATTCGCCCGCCGCCTCTACGGGCAGGACCGACAGGCCTACCTCACCATCAGGGCCGGTACCAGCAGCCTGGAGATCTCCGCCCATGTCGACAGTCAGGGCAGCGTCGGCATCAACAAGATGGTGATCTTCT
The DNA here is from genome assembly GCF_000716675.1 of Streptomyces alboflavus. Taxonomy (GTDB): domain Bacteria; phylum Actinomycetota; class Actinomycetes; order Streptomycetales; family Streptomycetaceae; genus Streptomyces; species Streptomyces alboflavus. The sequence goes on along the minus strand of NZ_JNXT01000006.1, from coordinate 24,030 downwards.
GCCTCGATCTCACGGCCGCGGTGATCGCCCACCGCCACGACCGCGGGCCCGACTTCCTGGTCCACGACAGCCACCTCTTCGACGGCGTGGACGACCGTCAGGTGACCGAGGCGCTGACGCTCGCGTCCGAGGTCGCCGAGGAGGAAGGACTCCAGTACATCGTGACGTTCAACTCGGACAAGCTGGAACGCGCCCGCCTGGGCGGCTTCGACCCTTCTCCCTACCTGATCGAGCCACGCCTGACCGACGCCTACGACGAAGGCGGACTGTTCGGGTTCCGTTTCTGACCCCGCCCTCACGCCTCACCGCCGGAACACGGCCCATACCGTTTTGCCGCCGGGGTGGTGCGGGCGCACGCCCCAGTCGTCGGAGAGGGCCTCGACGAGCAGCAGGCCGCGCCCCGTCTCACCGCCGGTGTCGGATTCCTGTGGCGTCGGCTATCTGTAGCCATGGGCGTCGGTGACCTCGATCCGCAGTTCGGTCGGATGCAGATGGACGTAGAGGCGGGCCCATGTGCGCGTCTGATTGAGGGTCGACGACCTCGGTTTCCTGGTTCACATCACCGAGGGTGACGCGCCCGATCTAACGAGGGGGGGAGCACACGCCGCCGTACGCAGCGTGACTGTCCGGCGGTGCGGGCAGGCTGTCCGGGTGGGCGGCCCGGCTTGTACGGGAGTTGTCCGGGGGTCCGTCCGGCCGTGACGCACGCGGTCGGGGCTCGGTGGGCAGGAGATCCACGGGCGGCAGGCCCAGGCGGCGGCCGGGACTGGAACGAGCGGGCGGGCGATGAGTGGTGGTGGCGGTACGAAGCGACGCGGGTGGCGCTGGAGATCCGGCGGGCTCCGAGGAGGTAGCGGACCTGTTCCGCGCCATCGGCCGCATGATCAAGGCGGCGCGGGAGCGGGCCGGGATGAACCAGCGGGAGCTGGGGCAGGCGGTTGGGTACAACGAGGAGCAGATCTCCTCGATCGAGCGGGGGCAACGGACTCCGCAGCCGGACTTCTTGGCGACGGTGGATGAACTTCTCCGTTGCGGTGGGCTGTTGGCGCTGCTTGGGGAGGATGCGGAGCAGGCGAAGGCGCGGCGGAGGGTGCGGCATCCGGAGTGGTTTCGGGATTTATGCGGAGTTGGAGGCCGATGCGGTAGAACTGTGCTAATTCGCCAACCAGGCCGTGCCGACCGCCAGCTACGGTAAGCGCCATCGTGCAGGAATCGGTCCTCAGGCAGTCCTTCGGTGGCCGCGCAGTTCAACGGGAGCAACTTGAACACCTGGTCCAGGTGAGCCGCCTTCGCCATGTCTAGGTGCAGGTCATGCCGACGGTCAGCGAGGACCACGCCGGGATGGGAGGCCCGTTCACCTTGCTCGAAATCAAGGGCCACCCGCGGATGGCGTACCTGGAGGTTCAGCACATCAGTCGCCTGATCGCCGATCCGGAAGACGTACGAGTCCTGGCCGCGAAATATGGCAGCATCCGAGGGCAGGCGCTCACCACCCGCGATTCCCTGCGCCTGATCGAGAAGATGCTGGGAGACCTGTGTACACCGAACAGCCCGCGCAGGTCGACTGGTTCAAGAGCAACTACAGCGGGGACGAGGGCGGCGAGTGCGTCGAGGTGGCCGCAGCCCTCACAGCCATCCACGTACGTGACTCGAACTCAGGGCCCGCAGCTCGCGTTCGCACGTGCCGCCTGGGCCGGGTGCGTCGCCGAACTCGGGCGGAGCCAGCTCAACTAACCGGCTCCACCCGTGAATTCGCGGTTCAGCTCTCGTGGCGGGGGCCCTGGCCCGGCGGCGGGTCCAGCACGGTCTGGTACGCGCGGCCGGTCTCGCGGGCCTCCGCCATGCGGTCGTAGATGTCGAGGATGAGGTCGCGGGTGCGGTAGGCGCCGTGGGCGGCCTCCTCCTCGCGCCTGACGATGGAGAACGTCTCCATGACGTACTGCACGTCGTCACGGCCAAGTCCGTAGAGATGGAACATCGCGGCCTCCACCTCTGCCCGCAGCAGCTCGCGTCGGTTCGGATCCCAGCGGAAAGGGCGGCCGGTGTCGCCCAGACGACGGGCCCACGGCCCCATATCCTGCGCGGTGTAGCACAGTTCAAGCACCCGCCGCTCAAGCCAGCTGTCCAACGTGCCGCCCCCATCAGGGGCAAGCTCCATGAACGAACCGGGCGGCAACACGGCGAGCTGCTCGAACTGGAAGAAGTTCAGGTTCGTTCCGGCGAGCTTCTGCCGAAGCACGTAGTCGAGCACAAACGACGTCGTGTTTGCGTACAGGCCCGCCGCCGCCCCATCGGCCGTCGGCAACATCAAGTTCGCGGAGTCGCCGAGTCCCACCGCGGGGAACAGGAAGGACAACACGGTGCGACGGTCCGTGGAACGGCAGATCTTCCGGAAGCCCACCAGCCAAGGGCTGTCCCACTCCCGCTCAGCCAGCCGCGTAGCCACCCCCGGCCACATGATCCGGTTCCCCTTCTTGTCCCGTTTCCCCGAGTCCACGTCGAACTCCGGCACCCAGTACCGAGGCATAGGCGCGAACTCCGGGTCATCATGCTGCTCCGGCGTCACGCGCGGCAGCGTCCCCACATTCGCCTGCGCCTGCGTCTGCCCCTCGTACGTCCCGAGCCGGTGGTCGAAGTGGTGCAGCATCTTCGCCTCGTACAGCGGGAGATAGCGGCGCCCGTCGGACGGGTGCTTGAAGATGTTGCCCTTGAGCTTCCAGCCCTCGGCCTCCAACTCCGCCTTGCCGCGGAACAGGTGCGAGTCGTTGGACATGTGAAACATGGTCATGAAGGTCAGGCCCCACGGATCCGTGCCGCCCTTGCCGTCCGCGTCCGGTTCGCGCCGGAGGACCGGGACGCGCCGGTAGATCCCCAGCGTGATCTCCGCGTCCCTGCGCGTACGGAACACCGGCAGCGTGCCCGTGTTGGGGTTGACCAGGAGGATTTCCTCGGGCGGCATCGCGAAGCGGCGCTCGTCGAGGTCCTCCATGTGGCGGGTGCCGAACGCGAAGGACGCCGATTCCACCCGCTCACCCCGGCCGGTGACGGTCAGCAGCGAGAACCGGACCGAGTGGTGCACGTCCCGGCTGAGGATGAACGCTTCGTTCTCGAAGTCCAGGAACGAGGCGAGCCGTGAGCTTCGGACCAGGTCGGAGAAGAACGGCGCGGTCGTCGCGTCGGTGGCGATGCCGGTCGGCAGGACCAGGCCGAAGCGCCCCTCGGGGGCGATGCCGAGCGAAGCCGCCTCCGCGAACACCGCGTACGTGTTGACGTCGCCGCGCCCTGCGAGCGGAAAGCGGCCCGAGCCGCGCAGCAGGTGGCTGACGCCTTCGGAGAGGCGACGCGCCTCGATGAACTCGGCGTGCAGCGCCTGGTCCGCCTCCTCCTCGCTGGTGGCCAGCGCGGCGATCCGGCGCTCGCGGGCCGCCTTGTTCGCGGCGTTCGCGACCGAGGCGTCACGAGTGGCGAAGAACTCCTGCTCCTGGAGCTTGACCCGCTCCCACGGCGGGTTCCCGAGGACGCAGCTGAACCCACCCTTCCACCCGGTGCGTTTATCCACTCCCGCGGCGTCCGGATCGGCCGGCACCCGGAACACCTCGGGGAACTCCAGGTGCCAGTGGAAGAAGCGGTACTCCTTGCGCAGCCGCTTCACCTTCTTCACCGTGCCCGCAGGCAAAGTCGCGCCGCCGTCGGCGGAGTGCAGGGCGAGCAGGGAGTCCGTGGTGAGCGCGGGCGGGAAGGTCTCGTCCGTCCGTTTCGTGCCGTCGGTGTGTTCGGTCTTCTCCCAGACGAACGCCGCGCACCACGCGTCGGCGAGCTCCAGAGCCCGCACGTAGTCCCTGGAGGTGGTGAGTTCGTGGTAAGCGCGAGCCTGGTTCTGGACGTCCTCCAGTTTCTCCGACCGTGCGGTCGTGATGTCCGATGTCTTCGCGCTGATCGCCGCGTTGGAGATCTCCAGCGCATGCTGCTCGGAGAAGAGGGCGTCCTGGTTCGCGTGGTGGTGCAGCGCCGCCAGCCACCGCTCCCGCTCGCTCGCGTTGCGGGCCTTCAGGTTCCTGACGGCCTTGGACTCGTCGCCCTCCAGGACCTTGAACGCCTCGTCGGGCAGCCCGCCCGCGAGGAGCTTGGGTGTCGTGCCGAGCAGCCCGTTGCCGTGCTTGATGTGCGCGTCGAGGAAGGTGAGCGGGCGGCCCGGCTTCATGGCTTCGATCCACAGGGAGACCTTGGCCAGCTCCACGGCCATCTCGTTGAGGTCAACGCCGTACACGCAGCGGGAGATGACCTCGCGCAGGGCGTCCCGGACGGCCTCGGCGGTCGGCTCCGGGTCGTCGGTCTCGATCTCCGCGAGGCGGCGGGCGATGCGGCGGGCCGCCGCGACCAGGAAGTGGCCGCTGCCGCAGGCCGGGTCGCACACGGTCAGGGCCAGCAGCGCCGCCTTGCGTTCCTGCTTCGTCGTGCCCGAGCGGACGGCCCGCTCGATGACGGGGTCGAGGGCCGAGTCCAGGAGGCAGTCGATCAGCGGGGAGGGCGTGTAGTAGGAGCCGGAGGTCTTGCGGTCGTTGCCGTCCAGCTTCTTCAGGACGTAGGAGCCGTCCTCTTCCTGGCGGGGATCTAGTTCGAGCAACGACTCGTAGACCGAGCCGAGTTCGTCCGCTCCCAGATGTCGGTAGTCGACCTTGCGGGGGCGGCCGAGCTTGACGTCGAAGATGACGGCGAGGGCGCGCACGGCCTCGTACAGGGACTCGTTGGTGAGGGCGAGACCGTCGAGGCGCTTGTCCACCGGGATGGGTTCGAAGAGGCCGCCGAGGGCGGGCAAGCCCAGTTCGGGGCGCCCGCCGGGCTCGCCGAGGCCCTTGATGACGAGGGTGAGGGCCTCCCACTGGTCGCCGTGCGGGCTGCCGGAGCGGCGGGCGAGGCGGCGCAGGCGGCCGGTGGAGAAGTACTTCTCATAGCGGTCGCGTGCGGTCTTGTCGGCGTCCGGGTGCAGGAGCAGGCCGCGGTCCTCGGTGACGAAGAGGAAGAGGAGTCGGTAGACGAGGCGCAGCAGGGCGGGATGCAGGTCGCGGACGGTGAGCGTGCGGGCGTGCAGGGCCTCGCGCAGCTTCGCGTTGTCGGGGTGAGCGATCAGTCCGCCGCCGATCACGGTGAGGGCCTTCTCGACGCCCTTGCGGAGTTCCTTGAGGGCGCGGGTGCCGGAGTCGATGGCCTCGGTGCGCCACTTCTCCAGTGGGCAGGAGGCGGCGGGCTCGCCCTCGAAGCGGGTGCGGTGCAGCAGGCGCCACAGGAGGACGAAGTCGTCGGACCGCTTGCCCTCGAAGATCGCCCGGAGGTCGAACTCGATGAACGCGGCGCCGGTCAGCGACGCGGACTCGCGCAGCAGCCGCAGCTGGCGGCCGTTGGACAGGACACCCCACAGAGCCTTGTCACCTGAGCGGTTGAGGTACTCCTGCACCATGGACTGCGGGGCCTGCGGCGCCACGTGGGGGGTGCGGACGTCCAGCGGGACGTTCCAACCGGTGAGGTGCACGGGCACATGCGCCCACGCGTGACTGACCGGGAAATCCTTGGTGTTGTCGTGGGCGGGCAGGCCGGGCTCCGGAACGGCGGACAGCGCGCCGAAGCCGAGCTGCTCGAACAGGGGCAGCAGCCAGCGTTCGGTGGTCAGCCCCACCGCGTGCACGCCGGTGTCGTCGTCCGCCCCGTCGCGGGCGAGAGCGTCCTGGTAGGCGGCCCAGACGCCGCACAGATAGCCCCAGGAGCGCTCGGCGGCGTCCCGTACGGACTCGCCCTTGGCGAACAGCCGGTAGTCGGCGGGCTTTGACCCGGACTGTTCCTTGCCCTCCTTGATCCGAACAAGGAGGTCGTAGGGCAGCAACCCGCCGACGGTGGCGACGGTGTCGGTGACCAGGGTTCTCGCGGTGCTCACGCGTCGGCTCCCAGCTGGATCGTGGCGGCCGGACGATAAAGGAAGACACCGAGGACGTCCGGATCGCCCTGCGGGACGGCCTTCAGGCCGGCGAGACGGGCCCGGGCGGCGGTACGGACCCGGTGGTGGGAGGCTTCGAGCTCCGTCGCGGCCGTCTTGGAGCGCAGGCGCAGTTCGTCCATGAGGCCGGTATTCAGGGCGGCGAGAATCGACGCGATGTGGTCGGTGGCGAAGGCCGGGTCGGAGTTTCCGGTGGCGCGGGCCTCCAAGAGGGCCAGCGCCTCCTCGTCCGGCAGCCACTGTGGCGCTTCGGGTCTGCCCTGGAAGGCCACCACCCTTGCGTCTTCGGCGAGTTGGGGGCGGATCTCGCCGTCGCGGGTGGGCAGGCTCAGCTGGAAACGGTGACGTACGAGGAGCATCGTGGTGGGCCGTCGTACGGCGTTCGTACGAATCACGCCGCAGCGGCGGGCCGGGCGCTGCCAGGCCGGGAACTTCTCGTCCAGGGCGGTGTCCAGGACGAAGCGGGCGGTCGCGGCCACCACCGGGTCGGTGCGGGTGAGCGCCACCTCGCCGCGCGGAGCGCTCGGCGCGTCGTGGAAGACGACCGGGCGCGGGTGGCGGGGGCCGAGCGCCGCGGTCACGGCGTCGCGCAGGCCCTGCGGAAGCGCGTCGATGTGGGCGGTGAACCCGCCCTGCTTGCGATCGGCGGGCACCCCGCGCAGTGCGCCGAGCGCGCGGCGGGTGAACTCCCTGACCTCCTCGCCGGTACCGAGCGCGGCACGGATCTCGACGACCTCGGTGGCCACGTCCTCCTTCTTGATCCGGTTCTGGGCGTAGAGGGACCGGGACGCCTTCTCCCGTTCGGCGGAGGACTCCCAGGCAAGCTCCAGCTGCTCGGCAGCGGGCAGCTGTTCGCGCTCGAACAGGCCCTCCTGCTCGAAAGACGGGGTCTCGCCGCTGAGGATCAGCTCTTCGAAGACCGCCTGCATGGCGCTCTCCGCCTGCTGCGGCACGGGTACGGAGATGCCGGTGGCGCGGCGGATGCGCTCGTGCTTGCGCAGCAGCACCTTCAGGACGATGTCGTCGACCGGGTTGTCCGCCCCGTACAGGGTGAGGGCCTTCACGGTGTCGGTGCGCTGCCCGAAGCGGTCGACGCGGCCCTCGCGCTGCTCGTGGCGGGTCGGGTTCCAAGCCAGGTCGTAGTGGATGACGGCGTCGAAGGACTCCTGGAGGTTGACGCCCTCGGACAGGCAGTCGGTGGCCACCAGGACGCGCCGCTCGGGGGCGGGCTCGCCGTTCTCGTCCGCGCCGGTGAGTTCGGCGATGCGGTTCAGACGCATGTCGGGCGAGAGTTCTCCGGTGACGGAGGCGACCGCAACCGGGTGTTCGGTGCCCTTCTTGTTGAGCACCTTCTTCAGGTGGTCGGCGACGTAGTCGGACGTGGCGATGTAGCGGCAGAAGACGATCGGCCGGTATCCGGAGTCGAGGAGGTCGGTCACCGTCGCCACCAGTTGCTTCAGCTTGGTGTCGCGGGTGGGACCGGCGAGTTTGCGCGCGGCCTCGGCCATGGCGACGAGGCGGGCCTTCTCCTCGGCGTCGAGACCGTCGGGGCCGTCAGAGCCGTCGAGGCCGTCAGGGCCGGCCTCTTCGGTCGTGGACGTGGCGGTGGGCAGCAGACTGCCCGGTACCTCGTCCGCGGACTGGGCGCTGTCAGTGTCCGCCGGGTCCGAAACGGTCACCTGCCCGGTGCGGTCCACCTCGTCCGGGGTGTCCGCCTCCTGGACACCGGCCCGGGTGTTCAGCGACCGTACGGCGGCGGCCGGCGAGGAGGACAGGGTGCGCAGCAGTGCCAGGGTCGACCACCAGCGCTGCCGCTGCTGCAACGCCCCGTCGGCAGCGCGCACCGTCTCGCGGGCGTACGCGAGGACCTCGGCGAGCAGGGCACGGTAGTCGCGGTGCAGGGAGTAGGAGACCTCGGCGGTGTCGCGGCTGGAGGGGAAGTGCGCGCCGTCCTGGAAATCCTCACGGATGTCGGCGCGGCGGCGCTGCACGAAGAACTGAGCGAGCAGTTCACGGCCCGCGCGGGATTCGAAGCCCACGGTGGCGAGGCGGGCGTCGAGCAGCCCGAGCAGTCTGCGGAAGGGCTCCTCCTTACCGCTGTGCGGGGTCGCGGTGACCAGGAGGAGGTGACGGGTGGCGTCGTCGGCGAGCGCGCGCAGCAGTCCGTAGCGCTGCTGCGAGGTGCGCGCCGAGACCTGCGCCGTGGAGTCCGCGACACACGTGTGCGCCTCGTCGACGATCACCAGGTCGGGACAGTTGTTCAGGAAGTCCTCACGGTGGCGGGGCGACTTGATGAAGTCGGTGGACACGACGTAGGCGCCGTCAGGGCGGAACACCGACTGCCCGTACGGCGTCTCGCGCTCAAGGCGGCCGATCGTGGCGGGCAGCACAAGACGCGCGTCGATGCCGAACTTGCCCCGCAGCTCGGCCCGCCACTGCTCGGCGAGCGCCGGTGAGCACAGCACGACCAGGCCGCGGGCATCACCCTGAGCGAGCAGTTCGGCCGCGATGAGGCCGGCCTCGACGGTCTTGCCGATGCCCACGTCGTCGGCGATCAGCAGCCGCACCGTGTCCTGGCGCAGCGCCATCATCAGCGGCACCAGCTGGTACGGGCGCGGGTCCACGGCGATCGAGGCGAGTGACCGGAAGGGGCCCGCACCGGCCCGGAACCCGATCCGCAGGGCGGTGCGCAGCAGACCGGCGGTGTGCTGGTCGCCGAGGTCACCGGGGGTGGGCGGGGCGAACGTGGCGGGGACCACGGTCTCCAGGCCCGGCAGCACCCCCGCGATGTCGACATCGGCGCCGCCCAGCGGGCGCAGCACGAGGAGGTCCTCTGTGGAGTCCGGCAGCACCACCCATTCACGGCCCCGGGCATGGACGAGGGAGCCGACGGCGTACTTCGGGGCCGGCGTGGCGGCGGTGGTCATACGGGCCTTCCGGGTGGGTGCGGGCGGGCCCCGCATACGTACGGGGCGTGGAGGGGAGAGCGGCCGACGCTGCTGGGCGAGGCGTCCGACCGCAGGTCAGCGGCGGGGTTCGCCGAACACCTGAGGGTACTCGGCGACCTTCTTGGACCAGTCGTCGTCGTAGCGGACGCGGACCACTTCCCAGCCGAAGTCCTTCAGCCGTTCCTCCGCCTCCTCGTCGCGCAGCACGATGTCGTCGTGGTCGTGGTGCGGGCCGTCGACGAAGACCGCGATCGGGCCGAACCCGGTGTCGTAGACGAAGTCCGGCTTGGACAGCGCCTCGCGCACCTTGATCTGCTGGTGGTCCGGAAGCCGGTGGCCGTGCGACCTCAGGTACTCGACGAAGCGCTCCTCCAGGGTGGAGTCGGCGCCCTGCCGCAGCACGTCGGCGTGCTCGTCGCGCGAACGGCCCGGGGTTGACACACCGACGGTGCCGTCCGCGAACGCCTGGAGCAGGTCGCGCACGAGTTGCCGGTCGATGACGCGGTGGTGCCGCTGGTTGGCGAAGGACAGCAGACAGTCGTAGCAGCCCTTCTCGCACGGGTCGCCGTTGGTCTTCTCGTCGCCGCGGTCACGCCCCAGCTGGTCGAAGTGGGCGATCTCCAGAGCCTTGCGCGCGGCGAGGGCCAGAGCTTTGGGCTCGGCCTGCAGACGCCGCAGGACGCCCGCACCGCCCTCCGCGCTCTCGATGAACAGGAGGCGCTCGCGCGGCCCGTCGTGCGGCGGCAGCTCCTCGGTGTCGAGTTCGGCGTCCTCCAGCTGGAACTCGGCCTCGATGCCACGCTCCAGGGCGTACTGGAGAGTGACGGCGGTGTCCCGGTCGACCGGCTGGGTCAGGTGGAGGACGAGAATGTTCCGGGTGTCCTGCACGTACGGGATCACCGGCATCTTGCGGTGGGCCTTCTCGGCGTCCGCGAGCCCTTCCTGCTCCTGGGGGGTCTCCCGGCCGCCCTTCTTGGCGGCGCCGCCCGCGAGCCACTCGCCCGTCACCGGGTCCATCCAGAAGCCGATCTCGCCATTGGCGACGGAGCGGCGGTAGCCGAGGTTGGTGAGCCGGACGGTGGCGCTGTCTCCGTACGCCAGCTCGGCGAGGGCGCGACCCGACGCGGTCTGCGCCATGGCGCGCAGTGATCCATCGCGGCCGTCCTCGTGCTTCTTGAAGCGGTAGGAGATCTCCACCTTGTAGCCGGTGCGCTGGCGCTCCTCCTCGTCGGAGGAGATCCGGTCGCGGCGGTGGGTGAAAACGGTGTGCAGGTGCAGCAGCCCGGTCCGCGCGTCACCGAGGCCGCTGCCGCAGCCCATACAGACGTCTTCGTGCTGCTCCTCCGGGGACAGATAGCCGCAGGCCCCGCACACCTTGGCGCTCTCGGTGGTCAGCTCGCCCGCGGTGTCCGGCGGCAGCTGCACCCGGTCCACCTTGTAGCGGCTGCCCTCGTGGTAGATGAGCGCGCCGGGCCCGAACTCGCGGACCGCGATGAACCGGGAGCGCTGCAGGTAGTCGCCGTCGTAGCCGCCACGGCTGGTGCGGCCGGTGCCCGGGATGTACGCGGCGAGCGGCAGCCTGGGGAAGGAGTAGCCCGGCAGGAAGCCCTCGGAGGCGAAGTAGCGGTACGGGAAGAAGTCCGACATCACGGTCCGCTCGCCGCCCTGCTCGTTGCGCAGCAGCGCGAGCTGGCTCTCGGCCTGCGCGCGGCGGCGCTTGGCCTGGTCCTTGGACCGGCCCGTGGCGGTGCGGTTGAGAATGTTGCGGTGCTGGATCTCGCGCTCTTCGAGGGCCTGCCTGAAGAGGTTCTTCCAGCGCCCGCACGCCTTGCGGAAGCTGCCCGGCGCGGCCTCGACGGTCTGCTCCAGCCACCGCTCGTGCCACCAGGACGTGGCGCGCAGCAGATCACCACAACCGTCCAGGACCGTCCGGGCACGCGCCAGGGCCCGGCGGCGGGCAGCCGGCTCCTCGATGGCCGTGGCCACCGACGACGCCAGTTCCAGCGAGGGGTGGTCGCCGTCGGCATCGATCAGCCGGGCCATGCTGGTGCCGAGATCGAGTCGGGTCTCGGCGAGCCAGATCGCGTGCACGTGGGAGGCGAGCAGATCCTCGTTGGCCAGGTCGAGCCGGGGCGGGGCGACCCGGCCGGCCACCATCTGCTCGCGCCGGGTGAAGTAGTACTGGTCGTGGCTGTTGCCGGTGGCGCAGTACGTGGTGACGAGCGCGGGCTGGCCGCTGCGGCCAGCTCGGCCGGAGCGCTGCGCGTAGTTGGCGGGGGTCGGCGGCACGTTGCGCAGGTTGACGGCGTTGAGGTTCTTGATGTCGACGCCGAGTTCCATCGTCGGCGAGCAGTACAGGAGGGGCAGCCGGGTGCCCTCGCCGAACAGGTCCTCGCGTTCTTGGCGGACGTCGGGGTGGACCTGAGCCGTGTGTTCGGCTGCGTGCAGACCGGCGAAGGTGGCGGCGATGTCCTTGTAGAGCCGCTTGAAGAAGGCGTTGACACGGGGGCCGCGCTCGTCGCGGTAGGTGCGGCGCAGGCGGTCCACGGCGCCGTGGTCGTCGTCGCGGGCGTGCCAGCGGATGACGGTGTGGTTGATGCGGTAGCCGGGCTCCTCACCCCGCCCCTGGGAGACCTCGGTCAGGACTCCGCCGTCGGCCAGCACGCGGAGCAGGTCGCGGATGACGTCCTGGGCCTCGTCGAGGGAGAGTCCCTGTCCCCAGTCGGGGAAGGTGGTGTCCTTGCGGACGTGGCGGCCGAACGCGGTGCGGCCGGTCAGGTTCAGCTCGCTGCGACCGCGCCCGGTACGTCCGGGACGGCCGGGCCGGGCCACCGCGAACTTGGCCGGCGGCGGCGCCGCCTCCGTGTCGGCGATCCCCCACGCGTCGTTGAGCCGCGCCGACTCCTTGCGGAGTTCGGCGAACTTGGCCTCGGTGAAGTAGGGAGTGTCCACGGCCCGTTGGCGCCGCAGTTCGTCCATGAGGACCTTGGACAACTGGTGGCGCGCCTCGGGAGTGGCCGTACGCAACGGGCCCACGGTGTCCCGCCACCGGTCCTCGTCGCCGGCGATGGCGTCGAGCCCCCCGTACTCCAGACCGAGCAGCCCGGTCTGTTCCAGGTTGGGCATGGTGACGCGCCAGCCGCGTTCCAGGTCGAGGAAGAGGCGGTACTCGGCGACCGCGGCCAGTGCCTCCAGCGTGCTCTCGGCCAGCTCCTCGATCTCGGTGGGCTTGGCCGCGTACTCGTGGGGGGAGAGCCCCATCGCCGCCACCACGTCCTCGCCGAGCCGCTTCCAGCGCAGCCCCTTGTCACCGGCGGCGGCCATCGCCCGGTACAGGGCACCGCGCAGCTGCGTGACCATGACGAAATCGTTGAAGTGCCCCGACTGCAGGCTCGCGTCCTGCCGGTTGTCGACGAAGGTCAGCAACTTCCTTGCGTCCTTGTCGAGTTCGCCCTCAGGAATGCTCTTGAGGTGACGCACGATCGAGGCGCTGATGACGGAGGTGGCGGTCGAGCGGCCCTCCTGGTCGAGGGTCATCAGCTTGGCGAAGTCCCGCTCCTTGACCTGCTCGTAGCCGACACCGCACTCCAGGCAGAACAGGAACGGGGCAGGCAGATACGCCGCGTAGACGCCGCCGTTCGCCTTTCCTCCTGCGGTGCCGTCCGGGCGCACCCACACCGGCTGCGGCGCCCGCTTCCTGCGGCTGGCGGTGAGCACCGGGGCGCCCTTGCGCTCGTCGAAGGTGAGCCAGCTGTCGGGAAAGCGCCGCTGCTCGATGGCGTCGCCGACCTGCTCCGGCCACGGGTTGACGGCCGAGATGTACAGATACCCCTGCTCGTCGTCCTCGTCCTCGCGCGTACGAAAGGCGACGGAGCCATCGTCCCCCTGGTCGCGGGCGACCATCAGGTACTCCTGCCCGCATTCGCGGCAGAAGGACAGCGGCAGCAGCAGCTTCTCGGGGGCGTTCGGGACACGCTGCTGGTAGGTGCGGGTGATGTGACGGTCGGCCTCGTCCTCAAGAGAGACGTAGACAGATCCGCCCTTGGACAGGAACTGGTGCAGCCTGAAGGCGAACAGCGGACGGTTCCCCTCCTCTCTGCGGGCGGCCGCTCCCGCCCGGAGGGTGGTCCGGATGGCCTCCGCGCACGCCGCGTACCACCGTTCCTCCGGGTCGCCTTCCTCTATGCCGAACGCCTCGAAGCGCAGGCGCACCGCAGCGGCCTCCACGGTGAGCGGTTCGGCGCGGACCAGGAGTGTGCTGCCATCTTCGTCCTCGGTCTCGACCAGGCCGAAGGCGGTCTCGATCCAACGGGCCAGCGGATCGGCGGCCAGCCGCCCGTACTCGGCCGGAGGGTTGTTCTCCCTCACCCGCGCGGCGAGTTCGGACGGCGTGGGCACTGCGCCCCCGGTCGCCCGCACCAGCGTCTCGCCGACGACCCGCTCCGGGGAGATCTCCGTGTCGAAGAGGGTGGAGGCGACGCGGGCGACCTCGCCGCGGCGCGCGGTGGGGGTGCCCTCGGTGGCCATCGTCGCGGACGTGCCGACACACTGCAGATCGGGTGCCTCGCATGCTTCGCGTACGCGCCGCACCAGCACGGCGACATCGGCGCCCTGACGTCCCCGGTAGGTGTGCAGTTCGTCGAGGACAAGGAAGCGCAGCCCCTTGGCCGCCCCGATGAGCTTCTCGCGCTCCTTGGGCCGGGTGAGCATCAGCTCCAGCATCACGTAGTTGGTGAGCAGGATGTCCGGCTTGGACTCGCGGATGGCCTCCTTCTTGTCCTCCCTCTCCTGGCCCGTGTAGCGGGCGTAGGTGACCGGCTCGCCCCCCTCCTCATATCCAGCGGTGAGGAACTTCGCCAGCTCCCGCTCCTGGCTGTTGGCAAGGGCGTTCATGGGGTAGACGATGATCGCCTTGATGCCGGGCGCGGCACCGGCCTCCTTCTCGCGCAGCACCCGGTCGACGATCGGCACGATGTAGCCGAGGCTCTTGCCGGAGCCGGTACCGGTGGTCAGGACGTACGACTCCCTGGAGCCGGCCGCCTCGATCGCCTCCAGCTGGTGCTGGTGGAAGTGGATCGGGCGGACAGTGGCGCCTCGCTCGTCCTTGCCCGTACGGAAGATGTCCGCGCACGCCGGGTGCAGCAATCCTCCCGGCCGCGCGAGATCTTCGACCGAACCACCGGGCGCGAAGCTCGGGTTGAGGGAGAGATAAGGGTCGGGCCACTGGTCCCCGTCGGCGAGCGACTTCGCCACCTGGGCGTCGATGCGGGCGTCGTCGATCACCACCGATCCGGACGTGTACTCCTTGTAGTCCCGGATGAGCCGCTGGTGCACCTTGAAGACGTCCACGTGTTCCCCACTTGTTCCCGAGGCGGTACGGAGCAACGGTAGCCACCCGCCGACCGCGGTGCGCCACACTCCCCTTGATCGTACGTCGCACATCACAGCATGCCACTGTGAACTCAGTCAATAGATTACAGCCGCGCAGGGATCGCTTCCCGAAATACTGTGCACATGCCACACTCTGTTCGATGCGCCCGCGCGACGGACGCATCGAGCCACGAGGACGGACGCGGACGGAGTCGCCCCGCACATGGACATCGGACCTGTGATCGCCAAGCGCTACCGGATCAAGCGGGAGATCGGCTCCGGGGGCATGGGGGTCGTATGGCTCGCTCACGACGAACACCTCGGCCGCGACGTCGCACTCAAGACCATGAATACATCTCCCGGCCTGACTCAGGACCAGCGCGCCCGAGACGCCGAGCGCTTCCGACGCGAGGCCCGCGCCGCCGCACGCCTTGACCACACCGGCATCGCGACCGTCTACGACCTCGGCGAGGAACGTGGCACTCGGTTCCTGGTCATGCAGTACGTGACCGGCGTCGACCTCGAAGACCGGATCGCCGAACAGGAACGGCTGAGCATCGAGGAAGCCGCTTCGGTCGGGGTGCAGATCGCCTCCGTCCTCGGGTCCGTACACGCCCGAAACGTGGTCCACCGCGACCTCAAGGGCCGCAATGTCATCATCCGCACCGACGGCGTGGTCAAGGTGCTCGACTTCGGCGTCGCCGCCTTCCTCGAACCGGACACCACCAAGCTGACCGCCACGGGCGAGCGGCCGGGCAGCCTGGAATGCATGGCACCCGAACAGATCCTGGGCAAGCCCGTCGACCACCGCACCGACCTCTACGCGCTCGGCTGTCTGCTTCACAAGATGCTCACCGGCGAGCCCGTCTTCGAGCACCGGTCGGAACTCATGCTCCCCGGCCTGATCCTCGACCACCCGCCGATCCCTCTGCGCGACCTGCGCCCCGACGCCCCCTCGGACCTGGAAAGCCTCGTGATCGAGCTCCTCTCCAAGACACCGAACGACCGCCCGGCCCACGCCGGCGAGGTCTGGCGTCGGCTCGCCACCTGGCTCCCCGAACGCGGCGACCCGGCGGCCGCACTCACCCCCTGGGCCGAGGTCGACCCACTGCGCCCCTTCCGGCACCCGATGGGGCCGGACGCACGCCCGGTTCGCTCATGGGCTCGGCCTCAACGACAGGGGCGGCTGGGCTGACGCCCGCCCCCGCCTGACGACCTATCAGAACGAGCGTCATTTCAGCGTCAAGTTATCGCCCGTAACGCCCACACCGCACGTACTGCACGCGCACGAAACAGCAGGTCAGGCGCCCTTCGCGACCGGCTCGAGAATAGCCACGCACTCCACATGATGCGTCATAGGGAAAAGATCAAACGCCCGCAGCATCCGCACCTTGTACCCCCCCTCCCGGAAGTACCCCAAGTCCCGCGCCAGCGCAGCCGGATCGCAGGCCACATAGGCGATCCGACGCGCGCCAAGACCGGCCAGGTGTCGCACCGTCTGCTTCCCCGCCCCCGCCCGGGGCGGGTCCAGGACGATGACGTCGACCTCGGTGATGCCCGTGCGCGGGAGGACCGACTCGACCTTGCCCTGTTCGATGCGGACGCGGTCGAAGGAGGCGAGGTTGTGGCGGGCGTCCTCGACGGCGCGTTTGCCGGACTCGATGCCGAGGACGGCGCCCTCGTCGCCGACGCGGTCGGCGATGGCGCCCGCGAACAGGCCCACGCCGCAGTAGAGGTCGAGGGCCGTCTCGCCCTTGCGCGGGAACAGGCCCTGCATGACGGCCGTGACCAGGGTGTCGGCCGCCTTCGGGTGGACCTGCCAGAAGCCGCCGTTGCCCACCCGGTACGTACGGCCGTCGGCGCGTTCGCGGACGAAGGGGCGGCCGTGGACGCGGTGCACGCCGCCGTCCTTCTCCTCCACGCGGAGGACCGAGACCGGCTTGTCGAGCTCGACGAGAGGAAGGCGCGCCCCGGGCCGGGGCGTCAGGATCACCTGGCGGTCCTGCGATCCCGTCGCCGCGATCGCCTCGACCGACGCCATGCCGGGCCAGTCGCGCCGCTCGATGCCCAGTTCGGTGACTCCGGGAGCCGCGATCATGCAGTGGTCGACCGGTTCCACCTCGTGGGAGCGGTGGCGGCGCAGGCCCGCGCGGCCGGAGTCGGGGTCGACCGCGTACTGGACGCGAGTGCGCCACGCCGGGACCTCGCCGGCAGGGAGCTTGTCGCCCTCGGCCGGCATCACCGTGCCGTCCCAGCCCGCCTCCTCGGGCGTAAGACCGGCAAGCCGCTTCAGCTGTTCGGCGATCACCTCACCCTTGAGGCGGCGCTGCGCGCCCGGCTTCGCGTGCTGCCAGTCGCAGCCGCCGCAGCGGCCGGGGCCCGCGAAGGGGCAGGGGGCCTCGACGCGGTCCTTGGAGGGGTCCAGGATCGTCACGGCGTCGGCCCGCAGGAAGCGCGCGCCCTCCTCGCCCTCCGTCACGCGCGCGACGACCTTCTCGCCGGGCAGCGCGTGCCGTACGAAGAGCACCTGGCCCTCGGCCGTACGGGCGACGCAGTGCCCGCCGTGCGCGACCGGCCCGACCTCGACCTCGTACTCCTCGCCCACCAGAGAGTTCTTCGGTTCAGCCTGCATGGCGGGGTGACTCCACAACGTAAGAGGTAAGGAAGGACAGTGGTCGACGGCGTCGAGTACAGCGGGAACAGCGGGAACAGGGGGAGAACAGGGGACGTCCGGACGACAGCCGACCAGTCTACGTCCACCTTTCCGCGCCGCCCGCCAGGGACATGGCCACGCCGCCGGGGCGGGCCCACCCGGCCGGGGCGGGCCCACCCGCCGGAGAAGGCCCGCGCCACCTCACCCCTTCTTGCTCGTCTCCTTCGCCCGCTTCTCCACCGGCCCCCGCCGCACCGAGCCCGGCGCGTTCCACTCCTGGCGCCTGCGTGCCCGGCGCTTGGCCGCCTCGGAGGACTCCAGCTGGTAGGGGACGGAGGTCACCATCACGCCGGGGGTGAAGAGCAGGCGGCCCTTGAGGCGCAGGGCGCTCTGGTTGTGGAGGAGGTGTTCGTACCAGTGGCCCACCACGTACTCGGGGATGATCACGCTGACCGCGTCGCGCGGGCTCTCCCGGCGCAGCGACTTCACGTACTCGATGACCGGGCGGGTGACCTCGCGGTAGGGCGAGTCGAGGACCTTCAGGGGCACGCTGATGCTGCGGCGCTCCCACTCGTCGCGCAGGGCCTTGGTCTCGGCCGGGTCGACGTTGACGCTCAATGCCTCCAGGGTGTCCGTGCGCATCAGCTTGGCGAACGCGAGGGCCCGCAGCGTCGGCTTGTGGATCTTGGAGACGAGGACGATGGAGTGCACGCGGGAGGGGCGGACGCTGTCGTCGGAGGGGCCCTCGGCGGCCGCGATCTCGTGGGCGACGCGGTCGTAGTGGCGGCGGATCGCGGTCATCGTCGCGTAGAAGATGACCATGCCGAGCAGCGCCACCCACGCGCCGTGCGTGAACTTCGTGACGAGGACGACGATCAGGACCAGGCCGGTGAAGAAGGCGCCGAAGGCGTTGATCGCCCGGGAGCGGATCATGTGGCGGCGCTTGCCCGGGTCGCGCTCCGTGGCCAGGTGACGGTTCCAGTGCCGGACCATGCCGATCTGGCTGAGCGTGAAGGAGACGAAGACGCCGACGATGTAGAGCTGGATGAGGCGGGTGGAGTCCGCGCCGTAGATCCAGACGAGCATGGCGGCGGCGCCCGCGAGCAGCACGATGCCGTTGGAGAAGGCGAGGCGGTCGCCGCGGGTGTGCAGCTGGCGCGGCAGGTAGCGGTCCTGCGCGAGGATCGAGCCGAGCAGCGGGAAGCCGTTGTACGCCGTGTTGGCGGCGAGGAAGAGGACAAGCGCGGTGGCCGCGGCGAGGACGATGAAGAGGAAGCTGCCGTCGCCGAAGACCGCCTCGGCGACCTGGGAGATCACCGGGTTCTGGACGTAGTCGCCGCCGAGCGGGACGCCGTTCTCCAGGAGGTCCTTGGCGGGCTTCTCGGCCATCTTGACGTCCGTCGCCATGGCGAGGCCGATGATGCCGCAGAACATGGTGACGGCGAGCGCGCCCATCAGGGCGAGGGTCGACGCGGCGTTCTTCGACTTGGGCTTGCGGAAGGCGGGCACGCCGTTGCTGATCGCCTCGACGCCGGTGAGGGCGGCGCAGCCGGAGGAGAAGGCCCGCAGGAGCAGGAAGACCATGGCGAAGCCCGCGAGGCCCTCGTGCTCGGCCTTGATCTCGAAGTCGGCCGTCGGGGCCTTCATGGTGTCGTCGAGGATCAGGCCCCGGTAGGCGCCCCACGCGATCATGAGGAAGACGCCGACCACGAAGACGTACGTCGGGATCGCGAAGAGCTTGCCGGACTCCTTCACGCCGCGCAGGTTCATGAGGGTCAGGAGCACGATGACGCCGACCGCGCAGAGCACCTTGTGCTCCACGACGAACGGGACCGCCGAGCCCAGGTTCTCGATGCCCGAGGAGATCGACACGGCCACGGTCAGGACGTAGTCGACGAGCAGCGCGCTCGCGACGGTCAGTCCGGCCTTGGGCCCGAGGTTGGTGTTGGCGACCTCGTAGTCACCGCCGCCGCTCGGGTACGCGTGCACGTTCTGGCGGTACGAGGCGACGACCGTGAACATCAGCACGACGACCGCGACGGCGATCCAGGGGCTGAAGTGGTAGGCCGAGACGCCCGCGACGGACAGGACGAGCAGCACCTCGCCGGGCGCGTACGCGACGGAGGACAGCGGGTCGGACGCGAACACGGGGAGGGCGATGCGCTTCGGCAGGAGCGTTTCTCCGAGCCGGTCGCTGCGCAGTGCGCGCCCGATGAGGATCCGTTTGGGCACGTCGGTCAGTTTGGACACGCAGAGGATCGTAAGCGCTCCGTCAGCACGTCGCCCACCCAGTACCCCGGTCCTGTCAAGAGCTTCTGGGGAGAAGATTAAAGAGATGTTCAAAAGGTGAGTGGGTGGATCGGTCGGTGTGCACACACCGACCGATCCACCCACTCAGCGTTCGCGGCCGCGCGCCGCGGCCGCGCTCACCGCTCGCGGGCCGTGCCCGCCCCCGCCAGCGGCGGCTCCGCGCTCTCTCCGGCCGGGGCCGCGTACCCGCGGGTCAGTCGCTCCTCGGCCCGCCGCACCGCCTTCGACGGCCACCACGTCGCCCGGCCGAGCAGCAGCAGAGCCGACGGCAGGATCATGACGCGGATCACGAACGCGTCGAGCAGGACGGCCACCGCGAGGACGAAGCCCATCTGCTTCATCTCCAGGATGTGCAGCATCACGAAGCTCGCGAAGACGGTGACCATGACGATGGCCGCGCTGGTGACGACCTTGGCGGAGGCCGCGATCCCGTCGATGACGGCCTGCCGGGTGGGCACGCCGTTCAGGGCGGCCTCCTGGATCCGGCTGACCACGAACACCTGGTAGTCCATCGAGAGCCCGAAGAGGATCACGAAGAGGAACAGCGGCACGCGCGACGAGATGCCGTGCAGGGAGACGAAGGACAGCAGGCCCTCGGCCCACTCCCCCTGGAAGACGAGCACGAGCAGCCCGAGCGCGGACGCGGCGGACAGCAGGTTCAGGCCGACGCCGAGCAGTCCGAGGACGACGGACCGGAACGCGTACACCGTCATCGCGAACGTCATCAGGAGCAGAAGGCCGAGGACCAGCGGCAGCTTCTGGCTCTGGTGGTCCACATAGTCCACGCCGCGCGGCACGTCACCGCTGACGGCGCTCTCGACGCCGTCGAGCTTGCCGACGGTCGCGGGCAGGTAGTCGTCGCGGATGTGGTCGAGGGCCCGGACGGCCTTGTCGGAGTACGTGGCGTGCGGGGCGCCCAGGTCCAGGGTGCTGACGCGGCGGTCGGCGGAGGTCTTGATGGCGGGGCGGTCGTGGCGGGCCAGGAGCGGGTCGGCGGCGGCCTTGCGGTCGAGTGCGCGCAGGGCGTCGGTGACCTGCCCGGCCTGGCCGGGCTCGGACGTGACCACGACCTGGTAGCGGATGCGCAGGTCGGGGAAGGCGGCGAGCAGCCGGTCGTAGCCCTGCATGGCGGGGATCTCGCGGGAGAAGCTGTCCCTGGCCGGGTCCTTGAGCTTCATGGTCACGGCGGGGGCCGAGAGGCCGAGCAGGATCAGGACGGACAGGCACAGGGTGAGTGCGGGGCGCTTGCGGGCGGGGGTGAGCAGGGCGTTCCAGACCCGGCCCGGCTTCTTCTCGGCGTCGGACCGCACGGTCTTGCCCGCCGCGCGGCGCTTCTCCGCGCGGCGCTCCGCGCGCTTCCCGAGCTTGACGAGCATCGCGGGCAGCACGGTCACGGAGCTGACCACGGCGACGGCGACGACCAGGATGGTGCCGGTGGCGAGGGAGTCGAAGATGACGTCCCCGGCGAGATAGAGCGCGGCGGTGGAGACGATCACGGCGAGCCCGGAGATCACGATGGCGCGGCCCGCGGTCGCCGCGGCGGTCTCGACGAGCGCCTCCGCGGAGAGCCTGCCGCCGGCGCGGGCCCGCTCCTCGCGTTCGCGCTTGAGGTAGAAGAGCGTGTAGTCGACGCCGACGGCCATGCCGATGAGCAGGATCATGTTCATCCCGACGCCGGTGTCGGGCAGCAGGTGCGAGGCGAGCATCGCCAGGCCCATGGTCGCCATGATCGAGGTGATGGCGAGCAGCAGCGGTACGCCGACCATCAGGACGGAGCCGAACACCAGGGCCAGCGTGATCAGCGTGACCGGCAGCGTGATCATCTCGGAGAACGCCAGGTCCTTGCCGCGCTGGTCGTTGACGCCCTTGCTCACGGACGCGGCGCCGGTCTCCTCCACCACGACGTCCGGGTGGGCCTTCTTCACCTTCTCGGTCGCGGCCTGGAGCGGGACGACGTTCTTCTTGCCCTCCTGCTCGGGGCCCTTCAGGGTGACGGGCACCCGCACGACCCGGCCGTCCTTGGAGCGGACCGGCGCGGCGACCTCGTCGACCTCCGGCAGCGCCCGCATGCGCCGGGTGACGTCCTGTACGGCCGCGTCGGCGGCTCGCGCGTCCAGGCGCCGCCCCGGCTCGGCGCTGATGAGGATCTGCTCCAGGGGCTTGATCTGGAGGTCGCCCCGCGCCGCCATGGCCTCCGCGCGGCCGGCCTCGCCGACGCGGAAGTCCGCCGACGTCGCCTGGTTCATCCCGGCCGTGATGCCCGCCCCCAGGCACAGCACCACGAACACGAACCAGCCGACGATCGCCCGCCACGGATGCAGCGCGCTCCACCGTGCCACCCGCACCGTCATCGACCGCCTCGGTCCGCGCCTCATGTCCGGCCCCCTCGCTGCCATAGCGACTCTCCCGTCCTCCATGTGTAAGTTGAGACTGACAGGTGAAGGTCTGAGACGTCAACTGTCAGGATCGAACGGGTTGGCTCCGTGAGCAGGCACGCAGGATCCGTGAGCAGGCACGCGGAAATGGAAGAGTCCGATCGACGGAGGGTTTGACAGTGGTTCAAGCCATGCGTAAGCCTTGGCCGACGGGTATCGGGACGGCGCGAAGGCGGGCCATGCAGGCCATGAACAGCGAGGAGCTGCTGGCCTTCCTGGCGGCCGTGGGCCACGCCCAGCGCATCCGGATCATCACGGAGCTGGCCACAGGACCGCTGTACGTGAGCGAACTCGCCCGCCGCCTCGGCGTCTCCCGGCCCCTGCTGTACATGCATCTGGAACGCCTGGAGAAGGCCGGTCTCGTGATCGGCAGGCTGGAGCTGTCGGACGACGGCAAGGCCCTCAAGTACTTCGAACTCGCACCCTTTGACGTGCAGTTGAACGTGGATACGATTCTCGCGGCTGCCCGCCTCGACGGGGCGGACGCTCCACCGGACGGGACGGGCGAAGCCGGAAAGCACTCACCAAAGGGGACGCCCCAATGAGCGACGCGATCATCCCGATCGCCTTCTTCCTGATCCTTGCCGGCGCAATCGTGGCGGTGGCCAAGTTCCAGACGCAGCGCAGCCGCGAGCGCGACATCGAGTACGCGCAGGCGATGGAGGGCTACCGCAAGGCACTGGACTCGGTCACGGCCCAACAGGAAGCCATACGGACCCAGCTCACCGAGCTGAACGTCCGGGTCCAGTCCATGGAGAGCATGCTGCGCGCCGTCGAGTGAGCCCGCGCCCGGCCCCGGACGCTCCCGCGGTATCCGACCCGGGTGAAGAAGCCGTTAACGTGGACTCGAGCATTCCCGGGGAACATTCGAGGGCGAGAGTCATGAGTAGGGCATTTACGCAGGTCACGAGGGCCATGAGGAGCGCGGGGTAACGACGTGCACATCGTCATCATGGGCTGCGGGAGAGTCGGTTCCGCTCTCGCGCAGACCCTGGAACAGCAGGGGCACACGGTCGCCGTCGTCGACCAGGACCCCACCGCATTCCGCCGTCTGGGCTCCGGCTTCGGCGGCCGCCGTGTGACCGGCGTCGGCTTCGACCAGGACACCCTGCGCGAGGCCGGCATCGAGGACGCCGGCGCCTTCGCCGCCGTCTCCAGCGGCGACAACTCCAACATCATCGCCGCCCGGGTGGCCCGCGAGATGTTCGGCATCGAGAACGTCGCGGCCCGTATCTACGACCCGCGCCGCGCCGAGGTCTACCAGCGTCTCGGCATCCCCACAGTCGCCACGGTCCGCTGGACCGCCGACCAGATGCTGCGCCGGCTCCTGCCGTCCGGCGCTGAGCCGCTGTGGCGCGACCCCACCGGCGGCGTACAGCTCGCCGAGGTGCACGCGTCCGCCGCCTGGATCGGGCACAAGATCAGCCAGCTGCAGGAGGAGACCGGCGTGCGCGTCGCGTTCCTCACCCGGCTCGGCGAGGCCGTCCTGCCGACGTCGCAGACGGTGCTCCAGGAGGGCGATCTGGTGCACGTGATGATGCGCACCGACGAGGTGGAGAAGGTCGAGGCCGCGTTCGCCGAAGGCCCCGAGGAAGGCGGTCACTGATGAGGGTCGCCATTGCCGGAGCGGGCGCGGTGGGCCGTTCCATCGCCGGTGAGCTCCTGGAGAACGGGCACGAGGTGCTGCTCGTCGACAAGGCGCCGACGGCCATCTCCGTCGAGCGCGTCCCGCAGGCCGAGTGGCTGCTCGCCGACGCCTGCGAGATCACCTCGCTGGACGAGGCGGCGCTGCAGCGCTGCAACGTGGTCATCGCGGCCACCGGCGACGACAAGGTCAACCTCGTCGTCTCCCTGCTCGCCAAGACCGAGTACGGCGTCCCGCGGGTCGTCGCGCGCGTCAACAACCCCAAGAACGAGTGGCTCTTCAACGAGTCCTGGGGCGTCGACGTCGCCGTGTCCACGCCGCGGCTGATGTCCGCGCTCGTCGAGGAGGCGGTGAGCGTCGGTGATCTCGTCCGCCTTCTTCGCTTCAGCCACGGCGACGCGAACCTCGTCGAGCTGACGCTGCCGCCGGAGTCCGCCCTCGCGGGTACCCGCGTCGGGGACGTCCAGTGGCCCGAGGACACCTCGCTCGTCACCATCATCCGGGGTACGCGCGTGCTGGCGCCGACGCCGGACGACTCCCTCGAAGCGGGGGACGAGCTTCTCTTTGTCGCCGCGCAGGCGCGGGAGGAGCAGTTGGAGGATCTGCTCTCCGTACGTCGCGACGTCTAGCCCCTGGGCTCTACGCAGGTGGGGGCGCCCGGAATGTTCCGGGCGCCCCCCGCC
>NZ_JNXT01000005.1 GCF_000716675.1 Streptomyces alboflavus | reverse complement strand
CGCCACCACACATCGCCCGCCTCCCCCGGCCCCGTGCAACGGAACCCCTCCCCCCGCAGCACCCCCCGCGCCACCTTGTGCGTAGCCGTCACCGGCAACCGGCTCAGGACCCGCACGAACCGAGGCGCCATCTTCGTCCCCAAGTCGCCCTGCGCCAGCAGAAACTCGGAGAAGGCGTGCGGATCGAAGGACACCCCGTCGCGCAGGGCGAGCGCGGCCATCACCTGGTCCCCGGCGACGGGGTCCGGCACGGCGTACACGGCGACGGCCGCCACCGGCTCCCACCGGGCGAGGATCGCCTCGATCACCGCCGCCGCCAGGTTCTCGCTGTCGACCCGCAGCCGGTCGTCCGCGCGCCCGGCGAAGTAGAGGTACCCGGCCGCGTCGCGGTAGAAGAGGTCCCCGGTCCAGTACCACCCGTGGTCACGGACCCGCTCCGCGTCGGCCGCGGCGTTGCGCCAGTAGCCCTCGAAGGGGCTGCGGCCCCGGTTGACCAGCTCACCGATGGCCGCGTCCCCGTTGAGCAGCCGCCCGCCGGGCCCGAACTCGGCGGCCGCGCACTCCTTCCCGGTGCCGGGGTCGAGCACGGCGAGGTCGTCCCCGGGCGCGGCCCGTCCGATGGCTCCGTCGGGCGTGCCGGGCGAGCGCTGGATCGCGGCCCCGCCCTCCGACGACCCGTACCCCTCGACGAGCCGCACCCCGAACCGTTCCTCGAAGCGCCGCGCGTCCACCGCCCCGGCCTCGGTGCCGAAGCCGAGGCGCAGCGCGTGCGCGCGGTCGTCGGCGCGGGCGGGCGTGGCGAGGAGGTACTGCACGGCCCGGCCCACATAGGTGAAGTACGTGGCGCCGAACCGCCGTACGTCCGGCAGGAACCCGGACGCGGAGAAGCGGCGCCGCAGCGCGACCCCGGCTCCGGCGGCGAGCGCGGGCGCCCAGTCGGCGATGACGGCGTTGCCGTGGAACATGGGCATGCAGACGTAGTGGACGTCGTCGGGCCGCACGCCGAAGTGCCGGACGAGGGAGTGCCCGGCCGCCGCGAGCCGCCGCTGGCTGCACACGGCCGCCTTGGGGGCGCCGGTCGAGCCGGAGGTGAAGTAGAGGAGCAGCCGGGCGGCGGGGGTGGCGTCCGGGGAGATCTCGGGTGCGGCGCCCCGGTAGGGCGCGAGGAGTTCGTCGTAGGCGGGCGTGTCCGTGACCAGGACGCGGACGCCGGGCAGGTCGAGTCCGGTGAGCAGGGGCAGATGGGCCCGCTCGGTCACGAGCAGCCGGCAGTCGGTGTGCAGGATGTCGCGGGCGAGTTCGGCGCCGCGCCGGGTCGGGTTGATCCCGGCGACGGCGGCCCCGGCGAGCGCGGCGGCGCTCAGCCACAGCGGGTACTCGGGGGTGTTGTCGAGCAGGACGCCGAGGTGCCGGGGCGTGCGCGCGTCCAGGAGGTCCCGCAGCAGCGCGGCCCGCGCCGCCGCGGCGGCGGTCACCTGGTGGTGGCTGAGTTCCCGGTCCTCGAAGCGGAGCCCGGGGCGGTGGTCGCGCTCGCGCGCGAGGACGAGTTCCGCGACCGTTTCGGGTTCGGACGTCATGGCGGCGCACGATAATTGACGTACCGTCAGAAGTAGAGGGGCGGGACGGTACGGCATCGCGGGACAGACGCACGGGAACCGTTCTGCGCACGCCGCCGCGTCCGCGGACGGCGTGCGCAGAACTTACCCGTGGGGGGTGGCAGCTCTGCCCGGGGGGGGGATCAGGTCAGAACTGGACGTCCGAGCAGGCGTAGAACGCGTTCCCCGTGTCGTGGACGGTCCACACGGCCACGATCACATGGTGGCCGCTGCGGCCGCCGGGGATCGTGCCGCTGTGCGACAGGGTCGCGGGCGGCTGCTGGCCGCCGTAGGGGACGTTGAGGAACGGCTGGGTGTCGAGCGCGGCCCGCGTCACCGGCTGACCCTCGTTCCAGCCCTGCTTGGTGATGTAGTACTTGAAGTCGGTGGTGCGGTGCCGGGCCGTGAACTGCCAGCGGAAGCTGTAGTTCTGACCGGCCGAGACCTTCGTCGTGGGCCAGGCGCCGCCGCCCGGCTTGGTCGCCTTGTCCAGCGAGCTGAAGCCCGCGATGCCGGCGGAGCAGATCTTCCCGTCGGCGGGACCGGCCGCCGGGAAGCCCTTGGGGCCCTCGACGCTCTGCGGCTCGTACTGGATGGCGCCACAGCCCGTCACTACGCCCTTCGCGCAGTTGATCTGACGGCTTGCTGGCAGGTCGGTGTAGCCATGGCTGCTGGCGCCGCCGGTCGAGAGCACGAACGCTCCCACCGTCGCCATCCCGAGCATGGCCGCGGAAATCTTCTTTCGCATGCTGCCGCTCCTGAAGAACGTGGGGGTGTTCCATGAGCCGTGCGCGCGCTAACGGTCGTGCGTCGCCCTTCGAGGCACCGTCGGTTCCCGAGGCTGCTGCGTACCTCTGGGGGCGATGTTGGGGAAGTGCAGGTCCTGCGTGTTCTGCGGTCTAGACCAAGCCTCAGATTATTGCGAGTAGTTGAACATGTCCATACCAATCGTGGAGAGGATCCGGTCGCACCGACCGCGCGAGGCAGCCACGAGTTCACCGTTGGGAACGTCGTTCTCGGCCACCCACGCGCGCGCCGCCTCCGGATCGCGCCCGCCCGCCAACTGCCGCTCCACAAGCCGCTCCTGACGCACAGCGGCGGGTGCCTCGACGTACCAGCACGCCGTCATCAGCTCCCGCGCCGCCCGCCAGTCCGGCAGGTCACAGGCCAGGTAGTTGCCCTCGGTGACCACGATCCTGGCGCCGGGCGCGACCCGGTGCCGGGCGGCGACGGGCTCGTGCAGCGTCCGGTCGTAGTCGGGTACGTAGACGTCGGCGGCGGTGTCGTCGAGGACCCGGCGGAGCAGGGCGACGTACCCGCGCGCGTCGAAGCTCGGCTCCGAGCCCTTGCGGGAGGTCAGGCCGAGGCGCTCCAACTGGGCGTTGGACAGGTGGAAGCCGTCGAGCGGCAGATACGCGGCGCCCGCGCCGAGCCTCGCGACCAGCGCGCGGGCCAGCGTGGACTTCCCGGCGCCGGGCGGCCCCGCGAGGCCGAGGACGACGCGCGGCCCGCGCTCGGCCAGGCGCCAGGCGTCCGCGGCCAGGGTCGCGAGGGTCGTCGTCGGACTCCCGGACGGGTTCGGCGTCGGGTGCTCGGGCGGGCGCTCGGGCGGGTTCACGGGCGGGTTCACGGGCGTATTCATGGGCGGGGACGATACGACGGCCCCGCTCGCGGCGGGCGGGCGCCCCGGGAGCGGGCGCCCCCGACCTCAGGTGCTGTCGCCGCCGCGCCCCGTGCAGAACGCCACCGTCAGGTCCTTCACCAGCGCCCTGCGCTCGTAGTCGTCGAGCTCGACCAGGCCCCGCGTGGTCAGCCGGGTCACCGTGTCCTCCACGGAGTCCACCACCGACGTGAGCAGGCTGTCGCGGTGGCGGGCGTCGAGCGCGGCGATCCGGTGGCGGTGCATGGCGGCGGCGACCTCGGGGGCGTACTCGATGCGGGTCGGCTGCACCGAGAAGATCTCCACGCCGACGGGCTCGGTCTGCGCGGCGAGCGCCCGCGTCAGGGCCTCGCCGACCGCCTCCGCGTCCCGCAGGGTCGGCGCGTCGTCGTGGAAGGCGTCGGCGGGCAGCCTGGAGAGCACCCGCGCGGTGGTCGCCTCCACGCACTCCCGCAGGTACTCCTGGTGGTCGGCGACGGCGAGCGTCGCCCGCGCGGTGTCCTTGACCCGCCACACCACGAGCACCACCACGCGCAGCGCGACCCCGGAGCGGTCCACGGCGGCCATCGGCTCGCTGCGCCAGTGCCGCAGGCGTACGTCGACGCGGCGCCGAAGCAGCAGCGGGTTCACCCACAGCAGCCCGGTGCGCCGCACGCTCCCCCGGTACCTGCCGAACAGCGAGAGCACCCACGCCCCGCCGACCCGCCCCCGCGCGAGCCCGCCGAACCCGAAGAGCGCGAGCGCCCCCGACCCGGCGAGCGCGGCCCACTGCCCGACCGAGATCCCGGCCGACCCGCCGCCCCGCAGGTCCCCGGCGGGCGCCACCAGGTCCACCATCGGCTCCGGCAGCACCCCCGCCCACCACAGCGCGAGCGCGCACCCGGCCGTGCCGACGCCGCCGCCGAACACCCCGACCGCCCCGGGCAGCACCCGGGCCCGGCGCTCGGCGAGCCCGGCGTCCGGCTGCGGCACGTGGGGCGCGGGCGGGACCGGCCCGACGGCGGCCCGCCCGGCCTGCCCCGCACGCCCCGCCGGTCCCGTCGGCCCCGTCTGCCCCTGCTGTCCCGCCCGGCTCGCACCACCCGCGCGCCCCGCGCCCTCCGCACGCCCAGGCCCGCCCGCCCGGCCGGACCCCGCGCGCCCGGGCCCGCCCGCGCCCCGCGTCCCGCCCGGGAGCACCGCCTCGCGCCGCACCACCGCGGATCCGAGCGGTACGCCCGCCGTGCCGGACGCCGCCGCCATGTCCTGGGGGTCGTCGCGGAAGAGCAGGTGGACGGGGATCTCCATGGTGGCCTCGCTGTGGATCAGGCGCGGCGAGCGGCCGGCCGGTCCTGAGCCCTCACCGGATTCCGGCGGCCGCTGTGCCGTCGTACTCATCCGTGCCTCCGTCTCATCCGTGCCTCCGTCATGAGTTCCGTACCGCGCGGGTGCTCCTCGTGCCTCACGCGAAGAGCCGCCGCCACGTCTCCGGCCCCGGCATCCCGTCGGCCGCCCCGCCCCGCCACCCCTGCGCCCGCTGGAACGCCTCGACCGCGCGCCGGTCCGCCTCGCCCCAGCGCGGCCCGGGCCCGCGCGCGTAGTACTTCCCGAACCCCGCGCGCACGAGCTGCCTGCCGAGCCGGGTCACGTGCTCGTTGGACTGGCCGGGCCGGAAGTACGCCTTGCCCGGGAAGGCGGGCGCGGCCGGGGCGCCGGGGGCACCCGGGGTGCCCTTGGCGGCGGGGATGTCCTTGCCCTTGCCGCCCACCAGGTACGCCCAGGTGGTCGGGCCCGGCAGGCCGTCCGCGTCGGCGCCGGTCCAGCCCTGCGCCCGCTGGAAGGCCCGGGTCGCCGCCCGGTCGGCCTCGCTCCAGCGCGGCCCGGGCCCGGTGCGGTAGAAGCGGGCGCCGCCGCGCGCCACCAGCATCTCGCCAAGCCGGGTCACATGGTCGTTGTCGGCACCGGGCCCGAAGTGCCCGGCCCCGGGGAACCGCGCCGACGCCGGTCCCGAGCCCGCCTGTCCTGTCGGCCGCAGCCCGTTGTAGCGGTACGCCAGATAGCGGTCGCCGTTGTTCCAGTACGCGTACGGCGTGGCCTGCCTGCGGGCGTGCGGGCGGGCCTGTTCGTAGGCGAGGTAATAGCTGCGCGTGTAGTCGGTCCAGCCGCCGAAAATGGTCACGTGCGAACCTCTCTCCGGGTTCGCCGGATTGTGGAAGAGGAGAATGTCGCCGGGCTTGAGTTCTTCCTTGGAGATGCGGGTCGCATAACGGCCGAGGCTGCCCGTCCATTCGTTTCCGCCGAGATTCCAGGCCATCGAGACAAAGCCCGAGCAGTCCTGCCGGTAACCGTCGGCCGCGAACTTCTGCATGCTGTACGGCACCTTCGCGGCGACCCACCGCTTGGCCCTGCTGATGATCTCGGCCCGGCTGGTCGAGCGGGCCGCGGCACTCTTCCCCGGCGCTCCGTGCAGGGCGCTCCTGCCGCCTTGCGGGGTGTCGGGGCCGTCCGCTCCCGGCAGGCCCGCGAGAGCTCCGGACGCGGCGGTACGGGGTGCTCCGCCCGGCTGCGCGGCGCGCTCGCCCGCCCCTCCCAGCTGCCCTCCGACCTGGCCTTCGACCTGGCCTCCGACCTGCCCTTCGACCTGCTCGGACGCCACCGCGGGCAGGGTGTGGGCGGGGCCGAGGACGGAGCCTGCCGCAGCCGCGAGGACGAGGGCGCGGCGGGCGCCGTGCGCGGCCGGGTGGCCGCCGAGCCGGGGCGGCAGCGCATGGGCTCCGGTACGCCGCCAGTGCACGCAGCCCGGGCAGTCGCAGTCGTTCGCGGGCTCGAATTCCTCGAATACGGGAGCAGCCTCCATGCGATTCCCCTCACACTCCGGCGCATTCCCGACGGTGTCGGGGAACGGGCCCGGGAAAGTCTCTCCGCGCGTCTGCACATGCGTCAGCTTCTCAACTGTCCGGGGATGGCGCATGTTGACGGTCCGAATGATGCAGCGCACCACTCCCGCCTCCTGCCAGGACCACCCCGGCCGTCCCCGGCGGGGGCCGGGCGCCCCCCCCGGGGTGGTCAGAAGCACCCCTCACCGTCCGGTAGAGTTCTCCAGGTCAGCAGGCGCCGCTAGCTCAGTTGGTTAGAGCAGCTGACTCTTAATCAGCGGGTCCGGGGTTCGAGTCCCTGGCGGCGCACAGACAGGCAAGGCCCTCCGTGGATACGGGGGGCCTTCGCTGTTGAACCGTGGTCGACGGCGCCCCACGCAGTCGGCTGGGGGTCCGGGGGTTATCCCCCGGGAAATGCAGCATCAGCGGGTCCGGGGTTCGAGTCCCTGGCGGCGCACGACAGCGACGGCGGGGCATGTCCACAGAAAGCGTGGACATGCCCCGCCGTCGTCTTTTCTGCGCGGCTTCGCCGCGCGCTGTGGGGGCTCCGCCACCCACACCCCCCTTGGGCCGACCGGGGCCGGTGCGCCCCCGCGCACCCCTGGGACCCGTCCGATGCGACCGCTACGGTTGCGCCATGCCACGGGACCTCCAGGAGCGGATCAAGAAGCTCATCATCGACCAGCGCCTGCCCTCGGGGGCGGTGCTGCCGACCGAGCCGGAGCTGATGGAGCGCCTCGGCGCCAGCAGGAACTCGGTGCGCGAGGCACTGAAGGCGCTCCAGGCGATGGGCATCGTCGAGATCAGGCACGGCTTCGGCACCTACGTCGGACCGATGTCGGTGGCCCCGATGATCGAGGGCCTGACCTTCCGCACGGTCGCGGGCCACTACCGGGGCGAGGACAGCCTGCTCCAGCTCCTCGAACTGCGCGAGGCCGTGGAGGCCGGCCTGATCGCGCGCCTCGCCGGGTCCATCCCCGCCGCCGACCTCGCGGAGCTCGACGCCCTCGTGGACCGCATGGACGCCGAGGCCGCGGGCCCCGACGGCGCCGTGCGCGCCGAGACCGACCGCGCCTTCCACGCCGCCCTCTACAGGTGCCTGGGGAACCGCCTGCTCAGCGAGGTCCTGGAGGCGTTCTGGGATGCTTTCCACCGGGTTCGTACGGACCTTGTGGACATCCCGCAGGACCCGAAGGTCACCTGCCGCCAGCACCGGGAGATCCTGGACGCGGTGCGCTCCTCGGACGTGGTCCGCGCCGAGCAGGCGATACGGGAACACTTCGGTAACATTCGCACCCGGCTGAGCGCACCCGCCTCAACTGCCCTCCCTCACCCCAGTTATGACCGGTAAACTGCTTGTTTCGCTCTTGCGATCATGCTTAGGCGCGTAGAACCCTGACGTGAGGCCCGGGCCCTGCCCGGCTCTCACGAGGCGCGCGGTACGGGGCAGTTGGGGGGCTCGCGCGCCGGGAGTGAGAGAGCCCGTGTGAACGCCTGGACGGGGGTCCCCGCGTTCATGAACGGATGCCGTGGGGGGCATCATGCAACCGGAAGGTCGCCTTTCGCTGTCCTACGGGAAGGTGGCCTGCCACTGATGCGTCCGCGAAGGTCGAGGGGGACCGGGCGGGCGGAGGACCGACGAACACGCGGGCGATCGCGTGCGGGGGGATGACTCATGACGTCGACGCCGACGGGGCAGGGCAGCAACGACCCGTCCCAGACGACCCAGCTGCGGGTCCTCTCGAACCGCACGGGCGGCTTCAGACGCATCAAGAAGTCCCTGCCACGGTACGACTACGAGCACTACAGCCGACTCGCGGGCCCCCTCACCCAGCCGGACCCGGCGAAGCCGTACAAGGTCCAGTACCGCTCGCTGCTGTCCCAGGAACCGCACCGCCTGCGCGCCGCGCTGATGCTCGGCGCGGCCCCGCTGCTCTCCCTCGTCCTGCTCGCCTGGCTGCTGCAGCCCGAGCACTGGACGGAGCGCGACTACGTGGCCAACGACTGGCTGCCCGTGCTCGACATTGTCATGCTCGTCTCGATCGGACTGATCGAGTTCTTCCGCTGCATGAACGTCTTGTCGAACGCGCACGCCACCCTCGTCGCCCGCGACCCGATCCCCGTGGTGCCCGAGAACGGCACCCGCGTCGCCTTCCTCACCTCGTTCGTGCCCGGCAAGGAGCCGATCGAAATGGTGACGAAGACCCTGGAAGCGGCGGTGAAATTGCGCCACCGCGGACTCCTGCACATCTGGCTGCTCGACGAGGGCGACGACCCGGAGGTGAAGGAGGTCTGCGCACGCCTCGGCGTGCACCACTTCTCCCGCAAGGGCATCGCCAAGTGGAACCAGGCCAAGGGCCCGCACCGCGCCAAGACCAAGCACGGCAACTACAACGCCTGGCTGGACGCGCACGGCGACGGCTACGACTACTTCGCCTCCGTGGACACCGACCACGTCCCGATGCCCAACTACCTGGAGCGGATGCTCGGCTTCTTCCGCGACCCGGACGTCGGCTTCGTCATCGGCCCGCAGGTCTACGGCAACTACGACACGTTCGTCACCAAGGCCGCCGAGTCCCAGCAGTTCCTCTTCCACGCCCTGATCCAGCGCGCGGGCAACGCCTACGGCTCCCCGATGTTCGTCGGCACGTCCAACGCCGTACGCATCAGCGCGCTGAAGCAGATCGGCGGCCTGTACGACTCGATCACCGAGGACATGGCGACGGGCTTCGAGATCCACCGCCACAAGAACCCGGCGACGGGAAGGAAGTGGAAGTCGGTCTACACCCCCGACGTGCTCGCCGTCGGCGAGGGCCCCAACGCCTGGACGGACTTCTTCACCCAGCAGCTCCGCTGGTCGCGCGGCACCTACGAGACCATCCTCAAGCAGTTCTGGAAGGCACCGTTCACGCTCCCGCCGGGACGGTTCTTCAACTACACGATGATGGTCATCTTCTACCCGATGTCCGCGATGAACTGGATTCTCGCGGCCCTCAGCTGCGCCCTGTTCCTGGGCCTCGGCGCGTCCGGCGTGAACATCGACCCGACCATCTGGCTGATGCTGTACGGCAACGCCTCGGCGCTGCAGATCGGCCTGTACATCTGGAACCGCCGCCACAACGTCTCCCCGCACGAGCCCGAGGGCTCCGGCGGTGTCGCGGGCATGGTGATGTCGGCGCTCTCGGCGCCCATCTACGCGCGCTCCCTGATGGACGCCGCGCTGCGCCGCAAGTCCAAGTTCGTGGTGACGCCCAAGGGCGACTCGGCGAGCCCGGACACGCTGTTCGGCACGTTCCGCATCCACCTCTTCTTCATCCTGGTCTTCGCCGGGTCCATAGCGGCGGCGTACGTGTACGACCACGCGCACCCGGCGATGATCATCTGGGCCACGTTCGCGCTGCTGATCACGGCCGCGCCGATCTTCGCCTGGCGGCACGGCATGCGGCAGGAGAAGAAGAAGGCCGCCGCGCCCGCCGCGGGCCCCACCGAGCCGCGGGTCCCGCAGCCCCGGCACGCCGCCCCGACCGTGCACGCGCCGCAGCCCATCCCGCAGCAGCAGTACGGGCAGCAGCACCCGCCCCAGCCGTACGCACCGCAGCAGTACGCACCGCACTCCGCGCCCCCGCACGCGCGGCCGGCGCCGCACGCGCCCCAGCAGAAGCCCAGTTGGGCCTCGAATGACGAGACCATGCAGACCGCCCTCGGGAGCCACGAACAATGAAAGACCCGTCCAGCCGCCGCCGCGTCCGCCGGATCGCGATAGGTACGGCGGTGGTACTGGCCCTGGCCGGCATGAACGGCCCCTGGCTGTGGCGCGTGGGCTCCGAGAAGTACCACAACTACAAGATCAACCAGCCGGAGTACAAGGCCGACAACGGCAAGTGGGAGGTCATCGACTTCCCGGAGGAGTACCGGCAGAACACGATCCACGCGTCGCTGCTCCACACCGGCAAGATCCTGATGGTGGCCGGGTCCGGCAACAACCAGAAGAACTTCGACGACAAGAAGTTCGACACCAGGCTCTGGGACCCGGTCAAGAACACCATCAAGAAGATCCCGACGCCCGTCGACCTGTTCTGCACCGGCCACACCCAGCTCGCCGACGGCAAGCTCCTGATCGCGGGCGGCACCAAGCGCTACGAGAAGCTCAAGGGCGACGTCACCAAGGCCGGCGGCCTGATGATCGTGCACAACGAGAACCCGGACAAGCCGATCACGCTGCCCGCGGGCACCAAGTTCACGGGCAAGAAGAACGGCAAGACGTTCGTATCGAAGGACCCGGTCGTCGTCGAGCGCGCGAAGAAGGTCTTCGACAAGCAGACCGGTAGGTTCCTGCGCAACGACCCGGGCCTCGGCCGCATCTACGTCGAGGCGCAGCGGAGCGGCGCGAAGTACGAGACCGGCACCCAGGACAACTACCGCGTGCAGGGCCTCAGCGGCGGCGACACCCGCAACACGTACGGCATCGCGCAGAAGCTCGCCCTGGACAAGAAGGACTTCCAGGGCATCAAGGACACCTTCGAGTTCGACCCGATCGCCGAGAAGTACATCAAGGTCGACCCGATGAACGAGGCCCGCTGGTATCCCACGCTGACCACGCTCACCGACGGCAAGGTGCTCTCCCTCTCGGGCCTGGACGAGATCGGCCAGCTGGTGCCGGGCAAGAACGAGGTGTACGACCCGAAGACCAAGAAGTGGACGTACACCAAGGGCGTCCGGCAGTTCCCGACCTACCCGGCGATCTTCCAGATGGCCGACGGCAAGCTCTTCTACTCCGGCTCCAACGCCGGTTACGGCCCCGACGACGTCGGCCGCGACCCGGGCGTCTGGGACCTGAAGACCAACAAGTTCAAGAAGATCCCGGGCATGAGCGACCCGGACCTCCTGGAGA
This sequence comes from Streptomyces alboflavus, assembly GCF_000716675.1. GTDB lineage: Bacteria > Actinomycetota > Actinomycetes > Streptomycetales > Streptomycetaceae > Streptomyces > Streptomyces alboflavus. Next base: position 209,961 of record NZ_JNXT01000005.1, on the reverse strand, counting down.
CCTCCAACACCGTGGAGCTGCCGCCCGCGCAGGACCAGCGGTACATGGTGGTCGGCGGCGGTGGCGTCGGCGAGTCCAAGGAATCCTCGTCCAAGACCCGGATCGTGGACCTGAAGGAGAACGCCCCGCGGTTCCGCGACGGCCCGGAGCTGGACAAGGGCACCCGCTATCCGCAGGCGTCCGTCCTGCCCGACGACTCCGTCCTCGTCTCCGGCGGCTCCGAGGACTACCGCGGCCGCGGCGCCTCCAACGTCAAGGAGGCCCGGATCTACGACCCGACGTCCAACACCTTCGACAAGGTCGCCGACCCGCTCGTGGGCCGCAACTACCACTCGGGCTCGATCCTGCTGCCCGACGGCCGCGTGATGTTCTTCGGCTCGGACTCCCTGTACTCCGACAAGGGCAACACGAAGCCGGGCGTCTTCGAGCAGCGCGTGGAGATCTACACCCCGCCGTACCTGTACCACGGGTCCCAGCCCACCCTGGGCGCGGGCCCCAAGAAGATCGCGCGCGGCGGTTCCGGGACGTTCCCGACGTCCCACGCCTCGTCGATCAAGAAGGCCCGTCTGATCCGGCCGTCCGCCACGACCCACGTCACGGACATCGACCAGACGTCCATCGCCCTCGACATGAAGAAGACCGCGAAGGGTCTGACGGTCACCATTCCGAAGAACCGCAGCCTGGTCGAGTCCGGCTGGTACATGCTCTTTGTGACGGACGACGAGGGCACCCCCAGCAAGGCCCAGTGGGTGCACGTGCCGTGAGCTTGTAGCTTTTAGGGGCGCGGGGAACTGCGCGCTCAGCGCGCGAAAAGCCGCAGTCGCATCTGCCGAGATCCCGGCAGATGCGACTGCGGCTTTGCTGTGGCTGGTCGCGCAGTTCCCCGCGCCCCTGACGGGGCTCCCCCCAGCCCGGACGGAAGGGCGCCCTACTTGCTCGCCTTCGCCAGCGCGAGCGCATACTCCGGGAACCACTGACCTGCCTGCGGGCCACCGCGACACGTCCCGTCGGACTCCCCGGGCCGCTTGACCCACACATAGGCGTCGACAAGGTCATCGCCGGTGTTGACGGTGGGAGCCTCACCGAGCGCCCGCCCGGGCGGGTTGCACCAAGGGTCCTTACCCTTACCCGTATAGGGCCCGCGCCCATTGCGGCTGGTGTCGATGATGAACGGCTTGCCGCCGACCTTCGAGGACAGCGTCTTGCCGTAGGCCTTGCTCGCCTCCGTGGTCTGGAAGTTGGAGACGTTGACGGAGAACCCGTCGGCCTGCTCGACGCCCGAGCGCTTCAGCGGGTCGTGCAGCGAGTCGGGCTGCGACCACCCCGCGTTGCCCGCGTCGAGATAGACCTTCGTGTTCTTCAGGGACTTGAGCTTGGTGACGGCACCCTTGAGGAGGTCGTAGCGCTCCTCGTGGAACTGCTCGGGCGTGCACTTGTCGACCATGTGCAGGACCGCGTCCGGCTCCAGGACGACCGTGGCGTGCCGGTCGCCGATGCCCTTGGCGACGCCGTCGATCCAGGCGCGGTAGGCGTTGCCGTCGGCGGCGCCGCCCTTGGAGAACTGGCCGCAGTCGCGGTGCGGGATGTTGTAGAGGACGAGGAGGGCGTCCCGGTCGGCCTTCTCGGCGGCCTCCGTGTACCCCCGGGCCTCCTCCTCGGGCTCCTCCGGGCCGATCCACTCGCCGACGGGCTGCTCGGCGATCTTGCGGATCTGCTCGGCGTCGTCCTTCTTGCCGTCCTTGTCGTACGCGGCGACCTGCTTGGCGGCGTTCCCCTCGGGGTTCACCCAGAACGGGTCCTTGCCCTTGGGCTGTTGGCTGACGCCGCTGCCGGAGCCCTCCTCGTCCTTGCCGTCACCGTCCGACGAGCATCCGGAAAGCAGCAGCGCGGCCCCCGCGAGCGCCACTGTCACCGACACCCCCCTGGCCGCGTAGCCCCGCGCGCGACCTGTGATTTTGCGGTACATCCACTCCCCCTAGGGTGCACAGTCCGGTGCTCAATCCTGACATAACTGGGTGCGGCCCACGAGGCCCGGCCGCCTCGGCGACCGACCTGTAGGAGACCTGTTACAGCCCGCCGAAGCGGGGTAGGCGAGGGGCCGTGGGGGGCGGGTGAAAAGGGGAGGGCCATGGACCGCACCTCCGCGCGCAGGCTGGCGCAAGCCCTGGTGGAGGCCGCCGACACTGCCGCCGACGACTTCGACGCGGAGCACCACCTGCGCCGCGTCTGCCAGCACTGCGCGGAACTCCTCGGGGTGCTCGCCGTCGGGGTGATGTACGCCGACGGCGGCAGCGCCGTGCGCCTCGCCGTCAGCGACAAGGGCGGTGATCTCGCCAAGGACCTCCTCGAAGCGCAGGCGTCGGACGGCCCCTGCCTGGAGTCCTACGACACCGGCTCTCCTGTGCCGCACGTCCGGGTCACCTCGGCCGACGCGCTCGCCCGCTGGCCCGGCTTCACCGAGCGGGCCCGGGCACGGGGCGTGGGCGACACGTTCGCGGTGCCGCTGCGGGCCCGCAAGCGGGTGCTCGGCGCGCTCAACGTCTTCGTGGCACCGACACCGAACGGGAACCGGCCCCACGTCCGTCCGCAAGAGGGCGAAGAGGACAGCGCGTTGGCGCTCGCACAGGCGCTCGCCGACGCCGCCGGGGTCGGGTTGCACAACCATCGCGCGTACGCCGAGTACCGCGACCTCTCCCGGCAGCTGCAATCCGCCCTGACCAGCCGCATCCGCATCGAGCAGGCCAAGGGGATACTGGCCGAGCGCTGGCGGACGGGTCTGGACGTGGCGTTCGAGGCGCTGCGGCGGCACGCGCGCCGGGAGCGGCTCGTGATGGACAGGGTCGCCGGCATGGTGATCGAAGGCTCCCTGGACGACGCGACCTTGCTCGGCGAGGACCCGTAACCCTCCAGAGCCCGCAGCGGACTTGGCGTCAAAACCCCCCTAGGCCACGGCCGCCTTCCGTTCTAGAGTCAGTGCTACGGCCCAAGCCCCCGGCCGGAGTTGCCTTTTCCACACCGTTGGGACCATCCACTCAGTTGGGACCATCCAAGGCCTCCCGCGCCGACGCCGGGTTTCTCCCGCAGCTCGAGCGCGCGCGGTCGAGGACCAGCCCGGTCGACGGCTCCGGGGGGAGCGGGTCGTTGGCCGGGCCAGGTTGTGTGCGCACCCGCCGCGCGCCGGGGTGCGCGCCGTGCGCACGAGTCCGCACGTCAGGGGCGCGAGGACTGGTTGACAGTGTCCATGACCACCTGGGACTCTCCGGGCGACAAGTCCATACATCGAGGCGACGGTTGCCAGGAACCCGGTGCGAATCCGGGACGGTCCCGCCACTGTTACCCCGCGCGAGTCACCGCTCACCCGCGCGCGGAAGTCAGGAACTGACCCGTCGTCCTCCTGCTTCGGGGCGTGGAAACCCCAGAAGGAGGCCCACCGGCATGTCCGTCACGTCTGCGCACAGCGCACCACACAGCGACACGGCGGCGATACAGTCCGCGACGATCGAGACCCGCGACTGGCTGATCGCGGCGGCCGCGGCGATCGTCGCACTGATCGCCCTCTACGCCGTCTTCATGGACAACGGCTCGCTGATCTCGGCGACCGGCGACTACCTGCACGAGTTCGCCCACGACGGCAGGCACCTCTTCGGTGCCCCCTGCCACTGATCGGGGCCGCACGCACCATGCCGACGTCCCCGAATTCCCCGAACTCTCCCACCGCTCCCCGCACTTCCTCCGATCCCTCCCCCGATCCCTCCCCCGACCCCTCCCCTGACTCCTCCTCCACCCTCTCCCCTGACTCCTCCTCCGATCCGCCGGGCGAATCCCCCAAGTCGCCGGAAACCACTGAGGCGTCCGCTGCCCCCGAGGCCGCCGACACCTCCCGCACCACTCACGCTCCCACCCGGACCGGCGGCTCCCCCGTACTGCCGCTGCTCGGTCGCGGGATGGTCGCCGGAGCGCTCGGCGGGCTCGCCGCGGGCCTGTTCTCGCTGCTGCTCGCCGAACCCCTGATGGACAAGGCGATCCGCGCCGAGGAGGCCCGTTCGCACGAGCACGAGCCCGCGGGCGGCGCCGTCCAGCACCACGAGGAGCTGTTCTCGCGCTCCACGCAGCACGCGGGCCTGGTGATCGCCCTGGTCGTGGCGGGGCTCGCGATCGGCGTGCTGTTCGCCGTCGCGTACGCGCTCGTGCACCGGCGTGATCCGCGGGGCAACCCGTGGCCGCGCGCCCTCGCGTTCTGCGCGGCCGCGTTCTGCGCCGTCTCGCTGTTCCCCGCGCTGCGCTATCCGGCGGCCCCGCCCGGGGTCGGCGACGCGGGCACGGTGGGCGACCGGCAGGAGATGTGGCTCGGCGCGGTCGTCATCGGCGTGCTCGGCATGTTCCTGGTGTGGCAGGTGTACGTACGCCTCGCCGCGCGCCCCGTACCGGTGCGGCAGTGTGCGGTCGCCGTGACGGCGGTGGCGGTCCTCGCGCTGCTCTGGGCGCTGCCCGACAACCCCGATCCGGTCCCGGTCAGCGCGACCCTGCTGTGGGACTTCCGGATGCTGTCCCTGGCGTCGCACGTGCTGCTCTGGGCGGTGTTCGCGGGGGTGTTCGGCGGTCTCGGGCTGCGTGCCCTGCGGACGAGGGAGCCGGTCACGTCCGGTGCGGCGGGCTACGGCTCGACGGCGCCGGTGAGCTAGCCGCTACGGCTTCGCGACCCCCGTGAGGTAGGCGGACACGACCACGTTGGCCGAGTAGGTGCGGCTCGCGCGGTCGAAGGTGCCGCCGCAGGTGATCAGGCGCAGTTCCGCCCGGCCCTCCTCACGGGGGCCGTAGGCCGTGCGCGCGCTGAAGTCGTCGCGGCCGAGGACCTGCACGTCGTCCACCGTGAACTCGGCGACCGAACCGTCGTCCCTGGTCACGCGCACCTTCTCGCCGGGGCGCAGGGTGCTGAGGTGGTAGAAGACGGCGGGCTTGGACTCGGTGTCGACGTGCCCGACGAACAGGGACGTGCCGCGCGCGCCGGGGCGCACCCCGCCCCCGTACCAGCCCACCGCGCCCGGCTGCGCGAACGGCGGCGGGTCGATGGCGCCCTCCGCGTCCAGGCCGCGAGCCACGACGGGGGCGCGGACGCCGAGGCCCGGTACGTCGACGCGCTGCGGGCGGGCGGCGGCGAGGGGCTCGTGCGCGGGCGGCAGGTCGACCCCGGCGGGGCGGCCGACGGCGGCCACGTCGCCCGTCGTCGGGTCGGAGAGGCCGCCGCGTACGTCGGTGATCTCGTTGCCCCACAGCCACAGGCCGACGAGCAGGAACGCCCAGGCCACGCCCATGACGAGTCGGCTCGTCCCGGGCGGGTGCGGGCCGGCCTCCGGGTCCGGGCCCGTCACGGCGTCACTCCGGGTGGCGGCGGCGGACGCTGCGCAGCGCCACCGCGACGGCCGCCACACCCGCGAGGACCAGGCCGACGACCGCGTGCCGGGTGCCGGGGCCCGCCTCGTCGGCCTCGGCCGCGGCCGAGGTGAGGGAGGCGGTGCCGCCGCCTCCGGCGCGGACCGGGGCAGTCGGGGTCTGCCCTGTTCCGGCACCTGCGACCTGGACGGTGCCCACGCCCTGGTGCGGGTGTCCGTCACAGGTGACGGTGATCTCGTACGTGCCGGACACGCCCGTACGGATGCGGGTCGTCCCGGACAACGTGCCCTGCTTGCCGTCCCGGCCGGTCAGCTCGGCGTCTCGCGTGAACGCCCCGGAGCCCGCCGCACCCGTGGTCCCGTCGCACCCCTTCACCCGTACGTCGACCCGGGCACCCGGGGTGACGTTCGCCGGGGTGACCTGGGCTTTCACCTTGTCCTGATCATGAGCGGTCGCTGGCGGGGGCGCCCACACGGCGACGAGGACGGCGGCGCCGACGCCACGCACGGCGAGCGAACATATACCCATCGTGAACCTCCTGTACCAGCAGGTTCCCGCCCTCCTGCGGCCCGCGCATCCCCGACACACCCGTCCGGGGCGGGTTCGGGGGCCCCGTAAGGGGCCTTTCAGGGGCGCGGGGAACTGCGCGCCCAGCGCGCGAAAAGCCGCAGACGCGTCTGCGAAGTACCCGGCAGATGCGTCTGCGGCTGTGACGTGGCTGGTCGCGCAGTTCCCCGCGCCCCTAAAAGCCCCTCACGGGGCTCCGAGGTCAGACCCTGTCGACCAGGTCCGCGATCGAGTCGACGATGTTCGACGGGCGGAACGGGTGGCGGTCGATGTCGGCGCGGGTCGTCAGCCCGGTGAGGACGAGGAAGGTCTCCATCCCGGCCTCCAGTCCGGCGAGGACATCCGTGTCCATACGGTCACCGATCATCGCGCTCGTCTCCGAGTGCGCCCCGATCGCGTTCAGGCCCGTCCGCATCATCAGGGGATTCGGCTTGCCGGCGAAGTACGGCTGCTTGCCGGTGGCCTTGGTGATGAGCGCGGCGACGGCACCGGTGGCGGGCAGCGGCCCCTCCGTGGAGGGCCCGGTCTCGTCCGGGTTGGTGCAGATGAAGCGGGCGCCGCCGTTGATGAGCCGGACGGCCTTGGTCATGGCCTCGAACGAGTACGTCCGGGTCTCGCCGAGGACCACGTAGTCGGGCGCGTGGTCGGTGAGGACGTACCCGATGTCGTGCAGGGCGGTGGTGAGACCGGCCTCGCCGATGACGTACGCGGTGCCGCCGGGCCGCTGGTCGTCGAGGAACTTGGCGGTGGCGAGCGCGGAGGTCCAGATGTTGTCCACGGGGACGTCGAGGCCCATGCGGTTGAGCCGGGCCTGGAGGTCACGGGCGGTGTAGATGGAGTTGTTGGTGAGGACCAGGAACGGCTTGCCCGAGTCGCGCAGCTTCTTGATGAACGCGTCGGCGCCGGGGATCGGCACGCCTTCGTGGATGAGCACGCCGTCCATGTCGGTGAGCCACGATTCGATGGGCTTGCGCTCTGCCATGGGGTGCACTCCTGCGGTCTGCGCGAACTGATGCTGCTGGGGGCGCCGGGACGACAGTGTGCCGACGCCCCCAGCCTAATCACGAAGCGCTGATCTTCACCCCGTCGATCACCCAGAACCAGTTGTTCCCCCCGGTGTAACGGAAGCGGACCTGCGCGGTCCGCGCGCCCGCCGGGACCTGGAGCCGCAGCGACTCGACGACGGAGGGGGTGTCGGCGGCGTACGTCTTCACGACGACGGGCGTTCCGCCGTCGTAGGAGACGAGCACCTGGCCCTGCTGCGGCGCCTCGTGGCGGTAGAAGGTCGTGTACGTCAGGGTGGCGGCGGCCCCGCCCCGCACCTGGTACGCGGGACTGATCAGGGTCGAGTCGAAGGTGCCCGTGACGGCCTTGTCGGACCACTCGTCGCCGTCGGCGACGGCGAAGACGTTCCGGGCGCGGATGTTGAGTTCGCGCTGCTGGCCGGCTTGCGTCTTGGTCCAGAACTCATCCGTCGTGAAGGACCAGCCGCGCCACTCGGTCATGCCGCCGCCGCCCATCCGGGAGTTGTCGACGGACCAGCCGCTGGGCGGGGTGTGCGTGAAGCCGATGACGCCCGCGCCGACGCCGGTCTCGTCGACGGGCGGCTTGAGGGTGGCGCGCAGCGCGTCGAAGTCGTCCGGGGACGGCTGCTGGAAGGCGCGGCCGTCCAGGCCCCAGGCCGGGTCGACGGCGACGCCGAGGTGCGCGAGCGCGCTGACGGCGACGTCGGGCATCCGCACGTCGTGCCGCACCGACCCGGCGGCCGCCCCGCCCCCGCGCGCGATCAGGAACGTCTGCCGCTCGGCCCAGCTGGACCCGCCGTGCCCGCCCGCGTCGGTGTGCCCGTGGTCGGCGGTGATCATGATCAGCCAGTCCTCGTCGCCGTACGAGGCGCGGGCCTGCACGGCGGCGACCATCTGGCCGACCTGGCCGTCGGCGGTGCGGATGGCGTCCAGGTAGGCCTGGCTGGCGGCGCCGTGGCTGTGCCCGGCGTGGTCGATGTTGTCGAGCTGCGCGAACACGGCGTCCGGGTCGGAGTCGCGCAGTCTCGCGACGGCGCGCGCGGTGGTGCCGGTGTCGTACTCGGCGGACGGCGTGGACACCCGGGCGTCGACCTTCGGCGAGAAGATCGTGTCCGTGATCGGCGCCCAGGACGAGACGGCGTAGGTGTTCAGGGACGGCTTCGCGGCCTCGGCGCGGGTCATGAAGTCCGGGTAGCGGGCGAGGTCGTGGCCGGTGAAGTCGTTGCTGAGGACCTTGTGCTTGTCGGGCCAGACGCCGGTGAGGAGCGTCGACCAGCCGGGTCCGGACGAGGTGGGCGCGAGGGGGTTCGCGTAGAGGGCGCTGGGGGCGGTGAGGCCGTCGGCCATCAGGGACTTGAGGGTGGGTGCGGCGGCGTCCTTGATGCGGCTGAGGAGCGCGCCGTCGAGGCCGATGATCAGGACCTTGGGCTTGCGCGCGGCCGCGCGGGCGACGGCGGCAAGAGGTCCGGCGGAGACGGCGGCGGCCGCGCCGAGGGACGCGGCGGAGACGAGGAGCGAGCGGCGAGACGGACCGTGGGACACGGAGAACTCCAGGTGAGTGGGGTGGAGCGAGACGTGCGGGCATGCCAACGCCCCTGGCGGTGCAGGGGCGTTGGTCCAGACTCGTTACCGTCGGACGTGACGGTGAAGGTGCTCAGCTGCCGGTGGCCGACTTCCAGTCCTCGACGTACGACTTGAGGTTCTTGGAGATGTCGTCCCAGTCCGGCTCGAAGACCTCGACGCCGTCCATGAGCTTGTCGAGGGCGATGGCGTTGGCGTCGGTGGCCTTGATGTCCTTGCGGGCCGCGAAGCCGCCGCCGATCTCGCTGACCTGCGCCTGCGCGGTGCGGCTGAGCAGGTAGTCGAGGAACTTCTTGGCGTTGGCGCTGTGCGGCGCCTTGTTCACGAGCCCGGCGGCGTAGGGCAGCGCGAAGGTGGTGGGCTTCTTGCCCTTCTTCGCCGGGAACCAGATGCCGAGGTTCGGCATGTCCTTGGACTGCGCGTAGTTCATCTGCACGTCCCCGTTGGCGACGAGCAGTTCGCCCTTGTCGACCTTGGGGGCGAGCTTGCCGGTGGAGGCGGACGGGCCGACGTTGTTGGACTGGAGCTTCTCCAGGTACTTCATGGCGGGCTCCTTGCCGCCGAAGTCGTGCATCGCCTTGATGAGGACGGCCGTCCCGTCGCCCGCGACACCGGGCGTGGAGTACTGGAGCTTGTTCTTGTACGCGGAGTCCGTCAGCTCGTCCCAGGTCTTGGGGGCCTTGGCGCCGCCGAGTTCCTTCTTGTTGTGGATGAAACCGAAGTAGTTGTTCACGACGGACGTCCACTTGCCGTCGGGCGCCTTGTTCGCGCCGTCGACGTGCTCGGACCCCTTGGGCTCGTACGCCTGGAGCAGGCCCTTCTCGTCGGCCTGCTGGATGAACGGCGGGAGCGTGACGATGACGTCGGCCTGGGTGTTGGACTTCTCCCGGACGGCGCGCTGCACCATCTCGCCGGAGCCGCCCTCGACGTACTTGACCTTGATGCCGGTCTTCTTCTCGAAGTCCTTGAAGACCTTGTCGTACCAGCCGTCGCCGTTCTCGCCCTTGAGGCCGTCGGCGCTGTAGACGGTGACGACCTTGGCGTCGGACGCGGCGGAGTCGCCGCCGCAGGCGGTGAGGGTGCCGGCGAGGACGAGGCTGCCGGAGAGGGCGGCGAGCGTGCGGACGGGGACGCGGGGGTGACGGGACATGACGTGTCGTACTCCTGACGAGTCGCAACGGAACACGGGGGGCGGGGAGTCGGGGGTGGTCAGCGGTAGGAGGCCTTGGTACGGATCCTCGACACGGCGAACAGGACGAGGAGCGTCGCCGTCATGAGGACCACGGCGAGGGCGGCGCCGGTGAAGGTGGCGCCGCGGTCGGTGGCGGCGTAGATCCGCACGGGCAGCGGGGTCCAGTCCGGCGGGTAGAGCATCATCGTGGCGCTCAGCTCGCCCATGGACAGGGCGAAGCAGAGCCCGGCGGCGGCGGTCAGGGACGGAAGCAGCAGGGGCAGCTTCACCCGCCACAGGACGTACGCGGGCCGGGCGCCCAGGGACGCCGCGGCCTGCTCGTACGCCGGGTCGAGACGCACGATGGCGGCCGCGACCGACTGGTAGGCGAACGCCGTGACAAGAAGGGCGTGCGCGAGGACGACGATCGTGGACGTGCCGTTGAGGATCATCGGCGGCTTGCTGAAGGCGACGAGGACCGCGAGGCCCACGACCACCGAGGGCACGGCGACGGGCAGCATGAACAGGGTGTCGAGGGTCCGCCCGCACAGCCGGGAGAGCCGGGAGGTGCCGCTCCCGCGCCCCTTCAGCGCGGCGGCGGCGAGCGCGGCCCAGGTGCCCGCGGCGAGCGCGATGACGCTGGCGCCGAGGGCGGTGAGCAGGCTGGTGGTGAGGGCCTGGAGGGATTCGCCGCGGGTGGCGGCCGAGTAGTGCTCGCCGGTGAAGCCGGACGGGAACGCCCCCGACCAGTGCCCGGCGAACGACGCCGCCACGATCACGAGCAGGGGCAGCGCGAACAGCGGCAGGAAGAGCACGAAGAACAGGGCCCAGGTCGCCCACTTGCCCTTGCGGCTATGCACCAGCACGACGGCTCACCACCCGGTACAGGCCGTAGAGGCCCACGGAGATCGCGATGTTGACGACGGCGACGACGCAGGCCGCCGGGTAGTCGGACTCGAGCATCGCCTTGCTGTAGACGAGCATCGGCAGCGTCGTGACGTCCTTGGCCCCGGTGAACAGCACGATCCCGAACTCGTTCAGGCACATCACCAGGACGAGGCTGCCGCCGGCGGCGAGCGCGGGCAGCGCCTCCGGCAGGATCACCTGCCGTACGACCCGCAGGGGCCGCGCCCCCAGCGAGGAGGCGACCTCCAGCTGGGCCGTGTCGATCGCCGAGAACGCGGCGAGCAGCGGCCGCATCACGAACGGCGTGAAGTACGTGATCTCGGCGAGCAGCACGCCCCACGGCGTGGTGAGGAACTGGAAGGGACCGTCCCCGCCCGCCCCGGTCGCCCCCGTCCACATCCCGTTGGCCATGCCCTTGGTGCCGTAGATGAACAGCAGCGCGAGCGTGATCAGGAACGACGGGAACGACAGGAACACGTCGATGAACTTGGCGACGGCCTTCCCGCCGGGGAACGGCACGAAGGCAATGACCAGCGCCAACGCGAACCCCAGCACCAGACACCCGACGGTGGCCCCCACGGCCAGCCACACGGTCGTCCCGAGCGCCTCCCGGAACGACTCGGAGGCGAAGACGTCGGAGTACGGCTGCAACGAGGTACCGCCCGTGTCGGGCTGCACGGACTGCTGCACGACGAGGGCGAGGGGATAGAGAAACACAAGCCCGAGCAGGGCGACGGGCGGCAACGCCCACACGAACGCCGGGACTTTCCTTGTCCGCTGTGGGCAATCGTGCCGCAGGGCGATAGGGGTCTCCCCTGCTCGAGCGGAGCCGAGAGCTTGGGGAAGGGTGGGCACAGCCACAGGCCGACGGTCACCGTCAATCAAGCGCTCAGAAGGACTACCCATCGGTCACCCCTGCGGCAAGCAGCACCGCGTCCTCCGGCGCGAAGTGCAACGTAACGTCACTACCAAGCGCAGGCGGCTCCCGAAGCTCCCGCAGATCGGCCTTCACGGAGTGACCCCCCACATCCGCGAACACCCGATGCGTGGCCCCACGCCACTGCACCTCGGTGACCGTCCCGCTCAGGGAGTTGGGCCCCGGCCCGAGCCCGACCAGATGCGGCCGCACACACAAGGTGGCGGTGACCCCCGGGGCGACCTCCCCGGTATCGACCTTCAACTCGGCCCCACCCAGGGAAACCGACCCCACCCCCACAGAAACCGGCAGGAGATTCGCATTGCCCACAAAGGAGGCCGTGAACTCGTTCCGAGGCCTGCGGTACAGCTCCTGCGGAGTCCCGCAGTCCTGCAACCGCGCCTTGTCCATGACGGCGATCCGATCGGCGAGAGTGAGCGCCTCGACCTGGTCATGGGTGACGTACAGAATCGACACGTCCGGCAACTCCCGGTGCAGCCGGGCGAGTTCGGCGAGCATCCCCGACCGCAGCTGCGCGTCGAGCGCGGACAACGGCTCGTCGAGCAGCAACACACCCGGCCGGATGGCGAGCGCCCGCGCGATGGCGACGCGCTGCTGCTGCCCACCGGACAGCTCACGCGGATACCGCTTGGCGTACGAGGCCATCCCGGTCATCTCCAGCGCGTCGGCGACCCGCCCGGGTATCTCCGCCCGCGCGGCCTTCTGCGCCTTGAGGCCGAAGGCCACGTTGTCCTCGACCCGCATGTGCGGGAACAGCGCGTACTGCTGGACGACCATGCCGATGCCGCGCCGGTGCGGCGGCAGCGCGGTGACGTCGCGGTCGCCGATGAACACCCGCCCGGACGCGGGCCGCACGAACCCGGCGACGGCCCGCAGCGCGGTGGTCTTCCCCGACCCGGAGGGCCCGAGCAGCGCCATGACCTCGCCCTGCTCGACGGTGAGGTCGAGGGAGTCGAGGACGACCTGCTTGCCGTACGCGACCGAGACGGAGTCGAAGCGTATGCCGCCGCTCATCGGCCGGAGGCCCGCAGCAGCGCGGGCAGTTCGGCGACGGAGCCGAGCACGTGGGTGGCTCCGGCGTCGGTGAGGGCCGCCGCGTCGTGGGCGCCGGTGAGCACCCCGGCGACGACCCCGGCGCCGGACCGCACGCCGCTGCGCATGTCGTACGCGGTGTCACCGGCGACGGCGATCTGGCGGACGTCGGCGGCGGCACCGGTGCGCAGGAACGCGGCGAGCACCATGTCGGGGTAGGGCCGCCCGCGACCGCCCGCGTCGGCGGGGCAGAGGGTGAGGGCGACGAGGTCGCGCCAGCCGAGGGCGTCGAGGATGGCGTCCTGGGTGACGCGGGCGAAGCCGGTGCTGAGGACGACGGTCAGGCCGTCGGCGCGCAGCTCCTCGACGGCCTCGCGGGCCCCGGGGACCGGGGCGATGCGGCCGCCGTCCACGAGCTGCCCGTACGCCTTCTCGAAGGCCACGTTCGCCTGCTGGGCGCGGGCCTCGTCGCCGAACAGGTGCCGGAAGACGGAGATCTTCGACTCGCCCATGGTGGCGCGGACGTACTCCAGTTTCGCGGCGTGGTCGGCGGAGCCCTCCTCGACGCCGAGTTCGCGCGCGGCGGCGGCGAAGGCCTGCTCGACCAGGCCCCCGTCGGCGACGGTGGTCCCCGCCATGTCGAGCACCACAAGTCGGACGTTCTCGTACGCGATCGCTTCGGTCACTTCAGTCACTTTGGTCACTTCGGTCACTTCCGTCACCATCCCAGCTCGTCGGCGGTCTTCTCGGCGATGGCGGGCGAGCAGGTCATGCCGCGCCCGCCGGGCCCGGTGACCAGCCACACGCCGTCCCGCACCTGCTCGCGGTGGACGACCCGGCTGGTGTCGACGCACTGCGCGTACACCCCGGCCCAGCGCCGCCTGATCTTCGGCAGCGGGCGCCCCAGGAAACCCTCGACGACCTCGGTGAGGTGGTCGTAGGGGTCTTCGAGGGTGTCGAAGGCGAAGGGGTGTTCGTACTCGTGGGTGTCGCCGATGGTCAGGCCGCCGTCGGCGCGCTGCACCATGAGCAGCTGCATCTTGTGGGCGGCGGCGGTCGGCGCCTGGGCCTGCCCGGCGTTGAGGGCGTCCAGCTCCGGCGACTTGTACGCCGGGTAGTAGCGGAAGCTGTCGGCGTCGGCGACCGAGGTGGTGAGCGGCTCGCCGAGCGGGTCGGTCTGCATCATCTGGAGGCGGACGCGGCGCACCGGCAGCTCGGGGGCGAGCTCGCGCACGAGGCCGCCGAGCCAGGCGCCGGTGCACAGGACCACGGCGTCGCCGGTGTGCACCTCGCCGTGGTCGTCGCGCACCGAGCCGACGCCGACGACCTCGCGGACCTCGCGGCCCGGCAGGAACGTGTAGTTCGGCGATGCCAGCAGGGCTTCCCGCAGCCGCAGTTGGGCGGTCCGGGGCTCGACGGCGGCATCCCGCTCGCACCACAGCGCGCCGGTGAACTCACCGCGAAGCGCCGGGTTGAGCGCACGGGCCTCGTCGGCACCGAGCAGCTTGTAGCCGCGGGCCGCCGCGTCCGGGCGGGCGAGGGCGGCCTCGGCGACGGCCCGCTCGCGCTCGCCCCGCACCAGGGTCAGCGAGCCGATGGCGCGGAAGCCCAGGCCCGGCACCCGGGCGCCGATGTCCTCCCACAGCTCACGGGCGCGCAGCGCCGTGTCCAGCTCCTCGCCGCCCGCGCGGCCGCTGACCCATATCTGCCCGAAGTTGCGGAGCGACGCCCCGCGGGCCTCGCTCTCGCGCTCGATCTGTACGACCTCGTGGCCGCGCTCCACTGCGTGCCAGGCGTGCATGGTTCCCACCACGCCGGCTCCTACGACGATGACTCTCACGACGGCAACGCTCCTGTCGACGGGTGACCCGACGGGGGCCGGTTGGCAACGGGACGGTGAACGGCCCATCAAGCTTGGACTAGACCCGTTATCGTTCCGTAATCATGAGGGGTCGACGGACGCACCGGAAGAGGGGCGACCGTCTTGCGGGCCGGGCGAGTTCAGCCCTCGCTGGCCAGGTGCGTCGTGAAGGAGAAGCGGTCGCCGCGGTAGAGGGTGCGCACGCGTTCCAGGGGCCGACCCCCGGTGTCGCGCGAGACGCGGTGGATCAGGAGCATGGGCAGCGCGGGCGGAGTCCCGATGAGCAGCGCCTCGCGGGGCGTGGCGAGCACCGTCTCGATGCGTTCGTCGGCGTCGCCGAAGGAGATGCCGAGGCGTTCGCGCAGGTAGGCGTAGAAGGACGAGTCGGGCTCGAAGTCCCGGTCGAGGCGCGGCACCCGCTCCACGGACACGTACGTGGACTCCAGGCCCACCCGCTCCTCGTCCGCGAGCAGCACCCGCTCCATGTGCCACACGGGCTCGCCGACCGGGAGCCCTATGTCGGTGGCGAGCGCGGCCGGGCACGCGAAGCGGTCGAGCGAGATGAGGGTACGTCCGGGGGTGCGGCCCTGGCGGCGGACACCCTCGGTGTAGCTGGCGAGCGACAGGGGCTGTTCCAGCTTGGGCCCGGCGACGACGGTGCCGCGGCCCTGGCGGCGCAGGCGGCCCTCCAGGAGCAGTTCGCGCAGGGCCTGCCGGACCGTCTCGCGCGCGACCTCGTACCGCTCGGCGAGGTCCCGCTCCGTGGGCAGGGTCCGTCCGTCGCCGAGGTCGTCGATCAGCTCCGCGATGCGGGCCTTGACGGCGTAGTACTTCGGGATGCGGCCGTGCTCGGGGATGCCGGAGCGGATCGGGGCTCCGGGAGCCTGGTCGCGCAGGTGGTCGGGCGGGGCGGCGTTGGGCTTGTCCACGGGCAGATGTTCGCACGTCGCGGGGGGTGAGGGGTGGGGGCGGGCCTCTCGGCGGGTGGTGGGACGCGTGCGGGCGCGGCGGGGCGGGACACGGAGAAGGCCGGGCCCGTGCCGCCGAGTGGTGCTTCGGCTGGGGCGGCACGGACGCGGCCTTTCCGCGGTCGGTGGGACGGCTGTGTCAGCTCCCTCTGGCCCGAAGGCGCCGAGATCCCACCACAAGGGCCACGCCGCCGAGGAGGAGTGCGGCGGCGGTGACCCCGAGCCCGGGCAGGTACCCCGGGCCGGTCTTCGCGAGTTCGCCGGGGGCCTGGGCGGCGGGACCGCCCGCCCCGACGATGTCGAACGCGTAGTCGTTGGAGGCGCCCACCCAGTCTCCGTCGTCGTCGCGGCGCCGCACGACGGCGGCGCTCGCCACGACGCCGCCGGGCACGGCGTCGGAGGTGAAGGCGAGCCGGAGGCCGACGGTGCGGGTGCCGCCGGGGGCGAGGGTGAAGCCGGGGCTCGCGTCGGCTCCGCCGGTCCCGCCGCCGAGGACGCCGACGGTCTCGTCCCGGTCCGTCCGCTCGAACCGCACCGGCCACCGCCGCGCCCCGTCGTCGAACTCCAACTGGACATGACGGGGCTTCAGGGCCTTGGCGGCGTCCACGAGCACGACGACCGGATGGACGTTTCCGCAGGTGTCGTCCGTGGTGTTGGTCAGCTCCAGGGACCAGCTGCGAAAGCCGCCGCCGCGCTCGTACGTGGCGGGGCCGCCGCTGATGCGGGTACTGATCGGGAACCCGTCCCCGGCGCCCTTCGCGCAGGTGGGCCGCAGCGCGCCCGGGCCGCCCTCGCGCGACGGGTCACCGGCGGCGGCCGCCGCCTCGGCCCCGGCGGGCACGAGGGCGACGGCGGCGGCGACGCCTGCCGTGAGAGAACTGCGAAGTCGCATGGGGAGCCCTTGCTGGCGGCCGGGGCGCGGGGAGCGCCGGGGACGGCCGAACTGACGGCGGAACAGCACTCGTTGAGACGCCCGGGAGCGGCCGGACGGCAACGGGTCGCGGCCCAGACCCTGCCACGCGCGCGCGACCCCGCACTCGCCCCACCGCCGTCGGCGACCCGTTCGGCTGGCCGATTCCCCCCTAACAGCCGATTCTTCGTCAAGTCCGATTGGCGGGAAATGCGGCGCTCGCCCGGCCGAAGAGCGGGGCGAGGACCAACTGCGCGGCGCCCTCCGCGACACCCCGTTCACCCCCGGGCGCGACCCGCACGCCGACGGCCGCCCCGGCCCCCTCGCGCCGGGCCCGCTCCGCGACGACGGCGCCGACACCCCGTACGAACAACTCCTCGGCGGCGCCGACGGTCCGCCCGCCGAGCAGCACCAGGTCGATGTCGAGCAGCGCGACCAGGTTGCCCGCGGCGGTGCCGAGCGCGCGGGCCGCCTCGTCGAGGTCACCGCGCGCGACGGCGGCCAGACACAACGCCTCGACGCACCCCCGCGCCCCGCACTCGCAGAGCGGCCCGTCCATCCGCACCACCTGGTGCCCGAACTCCCCGGCCCCGGTCCGCGCCCCCCGGTACACCCCGCCGCCAAGGACGAGCCCCGCCCCGAGCCCGGTCCCCAGATGCAGGTAGGCGAACGACTCGGCGACCCCGGCAAGGGCGAGCCCGAGCGCGGCGGCGTTGGTGTCCTTGTCCACCGCGACGGGCAGCCCGAGCCGCTCGGCGAGCACCTCCCGCAACGGATAGCCGTCCCACTCGGGAAACCCGGTGACGCGGTGCAACACCCCGGAGGCGTGGTCGAGGGGCCCGGGCAGAGCAAGCCCCACCCCGAGTACGCCAGCCGCCGCGGCCGATCCTTCTAGCGCTGTGGGCAATCGTTCCGCAGGGCGGAACGGGTGGGCACAGCCCCCGGTGCGGGGTGCCCCTGCTTCCACGCCAGCCGAAGCCGTCCCGACCAGCGCGCTCACCGCACCCACAGCAACCTCCACGACGGAGTCGACCCCGTCCGAGAAGTCCACAGCGGCCCGCCGCTCCCCGATAACAACCCCGGTCAGGTCGACCAGCACGGCCACCAGAGCGTCCCGCTCAAGCTGCACCCCCACGGCGTACCCCGCCCCAGGAACAAGCCGAAGCAACGTCTGGGGCTTCCCCCCGGTGGAGGCCCGCCGCCCGGCTTCGGCCACCAACCCCTCCCCCCGCAGCCGAGCGACAATCTTGCTGACGGCCTGCGGCGTGAGCCCCGTCCGCTCGGCAAGCTCGAGCCGCCCGACCCCACCACCCCCGGCGCCCCGCAGCAGATCGAGCACCAGCGCCGCGTTGTGCCCACGCAGCCCCGGCAGATTCACCCCGGCCCCCGGCCTCTTCTCGCTGTTCACACCCCCATTGTCGCCCCCGCTTGCACTTTGGCAACACCGTTGCCAAAGTAGAGGGCATGACTCAAGGCACGAACGACCTCCGCGTCGGCCTGATCGGCTACGGCCTCGCGGGCTCCGTCTTCCACGCCCCCCTGATCGCCGCGACCGAGGGCCTGACCCTGGACACGGTGGTCACGTCGAACGCCGAGCGGCAGGCCCAGGCGCGCGCCGAGTCCGGCGCGGAACTGCGCTGCGCGGTCGACGCGGACGAGCTGTGGGACCGCGCGGACGACCTCGACCTGATCGTCGTGGCGTCGCCGAACAAGACGCACGTACCGCTCGCGACCGCCGCGCTGAAGGCGGGCCTGCCGGTCGTCGTGGACAAGCCGCTCGCGGGCACCGCGGCCGAGGCCCGCGACCTGGCCGCCCTCGCGGACGAGCGCGGCCTGCTGCTCTCGGTCTTCCAGAACCGCCGCTGGGACAACGACTTCCGCACCCTGCGCAAGCTGCTCGCCGACGGCGATCTTGGCGACGTGCAGCGCTTCGAGTCCCGCTTCGAGCGCTGGCGCCCGCAGCCCAAGGGCGGCTGGCGCGAGTCCGGCGACCCCGAGGAGATCGGCGGTCTCCTGTACGACCTGGGGAGCCATGTGGTCGACCAGGCCCTGGTCCTGTTCGGCCCGGCGGCGGCGGTGTACGCGGAGGCGGACGTGCGCCGCCCGGGCGCGCAGGCCGACGACGACACGTTCATCGCCGTGACGCACGCGAACGGCGTCCGCTCGCACCTGTACGTGAGCGCGACGACGGCCCAGCTCGGCCCGCGCTTCCGCGTGCTCGGCTCGGCGGCGGGCTATGTGAAGTACGGCCTCGACCCGCAGGAGGCGGCGCTGCGCGAGGGCAGGCGGCCGACGGACGAGGAGCCGTGGGGCGTGGAGCCGGAGGCCCTGTGGGGCAAGGTCGGCTCGGGCGAGTCCCCGCTGACCGGCGGCGGCCGCCCCGAGCCCACGCTGCCGGGCGACTACCCCGCGTACTACGCCGCCGTGGCCGCCGCGCTGCGCGGCGAGGGCGACAACCCGGTCACCGCGCTTCAGGCCGCCGCGACCCTCGACGTCCTGGAGGCCGCGCGCCGCTCGGCCCGCGAGGGCGTGGCGGTGACGCTGTGACGACGCGGCCCACGACACCGGCGACGGCTCAGGCCCCCGCCGCCCCCGCCGCCCCCTCCATCGCCGAACTGGAGGAGCAGGAGCGGCGCCTGACGCTCCCCCGCTTCACGCACGACGACGCCTGGGCGCTCGGCTCCCTCCTGGTGGAGATGGCGCGTGAGCGGGAGGCGCCGGTCGCCATCGACATCCGGCGCGGCGGCCAGCAGCTGTTCCACGCCGCGCTGCCCGGCTCGACGCCCGACAACGACGCGTGGATCGACCGCAAGCGCCGCGTCGTCGAGCGGTACGGCTGCTCCTCGTACCTGGTGGGCAGCAGGTACCGCGCGAAGGGCACGACGTTCGAGGAGTCCTCGCGGCTCGACCCCGACCGGTACGCGGCGCACGGCGGCGCGTTCCCGATCGCCGTCGAGGGCGTCGGCGTCATCGGCACGGTGGTCGTCTCGGGCCTCCCCCAGATCGTGGACCACGCCCTGGTGGTGGCGGCTCTGGAGCGCTTCACCGCGTCCTGACCGGACGACGACCGCCCCGCGCCGTCATGGCGCGGGGCGGTCGTCGCGGTCAGCGGTCAGCCGTCCGGATCAGTCCATCTGGTCCTCGGCGCGGCGGCGGATCATCACCACGAACCCGACACCGGTGCCGACGAGGGCCGCGGCGATCGCGCCCACGAGCGCCAGCTCACCGGACGAGGTGCCGGTGTGGGCCATCTCGCCGTCGGTCTTGCTGGGGCTGGGGTGCGGGTGGGGGTGCGTGGCCGTGTCGGACGGGGACGGGCTCGGGCCGTCGCTGTCCGACGGCGAGGGACTGGGCCCGTCACTGTCCGACGGCGAGGGGGACGGCCCGTCACTGTCCGACGGCGAAGGGCTCGGCCCGTCACTGTCGGAGGGGGACGGACTGGGGCCGTCACTGTCCGACGGCGAGGGAGACGGCCCATCACTGTCCGACGGGGACGGGCTCGGGCCGTCACTGTCGGAGGGGGACGGGCTCGGGCCGTCGCTGTCCGACGGCGACGGAGACGGCCCGTCACTGTCCGACGGCGAAGGACTGGGGCCGTCGCTGTCCGACGGGGACGGGCTCGGCCCGTCACTGTCGGAGGGGGACGGGCTCGGGCCGTCGCTGTCCGACGGCGACGGGGACGGCCCCATGACCTCGCAGGACGGCAGATCGCCCGTGAACGGGTACGCGTGGATCTCCTGGCCGCCCCCGGCCAGCGAGGTGTGGGTCAGCGAACCCACCGTGAAGAAGCGCCCGTTCATGCCGGGCAGCGTCACCGTCGTCGAGCTGCCGGGCGATCCCACGAGCACGCTCCCCTGGAACTGCCCGCTGCCCCCGAACCGCACCGAGGAGGCGTCCGGCACGTTCCACAGCAGCTTCTCGCGGCTGACGCCGGACAGCAGGCCGCTGTAGGTGCGCACCGTGCGGGCGTCACCGACCAGGTTGACCAGCACGGTGGCGTCGGCCGGGATGTTCCGGAACGAGATGCCCTGGTCGCCGCCGCTGCGGCTGACCATGTCGAAGTCCACGTTGAAGACCTGGATCTCGGAGGTGCCGTCGCCGGTGAAGACGGTCTCGCTGCCGTTGTTGACCGCCGTGCCGGTGGTCTCGCGGGGCGAGCCGTTCTCGTACGCGTAGCACTGGCTGGCCTCGGTCAGCTGGCCGGGCAGCATCGCGTACTTGTCGGCGGCGCCGGCGTCCTGCACCGGCGCGGGGATGACCCGGCCGGTGAGGGTCCCGCCGTACCGTACGACTCCGGAGACGCTGCCCTCCTCGGCGAGCAGCCGCTGGCCCGTGGCGACCGACAGGTCGTCGCCGACCGTCAGGAAGTCCGAGCCGTTGGGCGGCGGCACCCGGGAGCCCACACCGGCGACACCCACGTTGTAGATCTGCGAGGCCCCGGCGCGCTTGTTCATGTCGAAGCCGCCGAGGACGACGACCTTGCCCTCGGCCTCCGCGGCCGCCTCGCGCACCAGCATGTTCTCGCCGACGAAGACGTTGATGTTCTCGTCCCGGCCCGCTACGGGGCCGTTGTTCACCTCCGGGTACCCGTTCTCCGGGCAGGCCGCGCCCTTGCAGGGGCCGAGCCCGCCGGGCAGGGGGTCGGCGACCCCGAGCCCGGCCAGGCCGCCGACGATGGCGGCGGCCGCGACGGTGACTGCCGCCGCCACATACGCTGAACGTTTTCTTCGCATACTCGGAAATATGCGTAATTAAGACAAAACTAAGGGGAGACACGCTTACCGCTTCCCCCATTGGCCTACGTCCGGGGGACGTGGCCGACCGCCCCGCGGGACCCGGCCGCCCCGCACCGGATCCGACCGGACGTCAGGCCCCCTTCAGCTCCTGCCGCTGCCGCCCCAGGCCGTCGATCTCCAGCTCCACCACGTCCCCGGCCCGCAGGTACGGCTTCGGCTCGGGCTGGCCGAGGGCGACCCCGGCCGGCGTACCCGTGTTGATCACGTCGCCCGGGTAGAGCGTCATGAACTGGCTGACGTAGCGGACCACTTCCGCGACCGGGAAGATCTGCTGGGCCGTCGTCCCGTCCTGCTTCAGCTCGCCGTTGACCCACAGGCGCAGGCCGAGGGCCTGCGGGTCCGCCACCTCGTCGGCGGTGACGAGCCAGGGGCCGAGCGGGTTGAAGGTCTCGCAGTTCTTGCCCTTGTCCCAGGTGCCGCCGCGCTCGATCTGGAACTCGCGCTCGGACACGTCGTGCGCGACCGCGTACCCCGCGACGTGCGCGAGGGCCTCCTCGTGCGACTCCAGATAGCGGGCGGTGCGCCCGATGACGACCGCCAGCTCGACCTCCCAGTCGGTCTTCACCGAGCCGCGCGGTACGAGCACGGTGTCGTCGGGGCCGACGACGGTGTCCGCCGCCTTGAAGAACACCACGGGCTCGGCGGGCGGCTCGGCGCCGGTCTCGGCCGCGTGGTCGTGGTAGTTCAGGCCGATGCACACGACCTTGCCTATGCGGGCGAGGGGCGGCCCCACCCGCAGTCCTGCCGGGTCGAGGACGGGCAGCGTGCCCGCGTCGGCGGCGGCGCGGACGCGGGCGAGCGCGGCGTCGTCGGCGAGCAGCGCGCCGTCGATGTCGGCGACCGTGCCGGACAGGTCGCGCAGGGTGCCCTCGGCGTCGAGCAGCGCCGGACGCTCGGCGCCCGCCGTACCGACTCGCAGCAGCTTCATGGTCTGACTCCCTCTGGTCGAGCTCGGCAGGGCCGATGGTGGCGGCATCGGAGCTTGGTCGATCCTCCAAGCTGATTGTCCGCTCCGCAAGACCCCGTTCACGTACTGGACCGTCACATCCCGTGCGCGGGGGCGGTCGCAGCGCCGGGACGACCAGGTCACATCGCGGCGGCCGCCCCCATCGCACCGGCCCCCGTCGGCATGTCCCGGTACAGGAACGCCCGCTCCACCGCGCTCCAGGTCGTGCTGGTCACCACGTACAGCGCGGCCGCGAGCGGCACCACGGCCACGGTGAACAGGGTCATGAAGGACATCAGCGGCATGAACTTGGTCATGGCGGCCATGGCCCCCGCGCCGGGCACCTGCTCGGCGCCGGGCGCACCGGGCGCGACCGGCGGGTTCGCGGCGAGCTGTCGCTTCGTACGCCGGTAGTTGAAGGTCGCGACGGCGGCGACGAGGGCGAAGAGGGCGAGGTAGAGCAGCCCGGCCGCGCCGAAGAGGCCGCCGTCGCCGAGGGCGTCGGCGAAACGGCCGCCGAGCGGTGCCGCGAACAGCTTGTGGTCGAGGAGTTCGTTGGCCTCGCCGCCGATGCTGGAGCTGGAGAACAGGTGGTAGAGCAGGAAGAAGGCGGGCAGCTGGAAGAGGCCCGGCAGGCAGCCCGCCAGCGGGGACACCTGCTCCTTGCGGTGCAGCTCCATCAGCGCCTTCTGGAACTTCTCCGGGTTCTTGGCGTGCTTCTTGCGCAGCGCGGCGATCTGCGGCGAGAGCTTGGCGCGGGCCTTCTGACCGCGCGCGGCGGCGCGTGACAGGGGGTGGACGAGCAGGCGTACGCAGATGGTCACGGCGACGATGGCGGCGGCCATCGCCGAGCCGTGGAAGAGCGGGGCGAGCAGGTCGGCGAGGTCGGCGACCAGGTCGGCGAAGAAAGACATGGGTGAGCCCTCCGGGGGTCTCGTCGTGCCGGAATGCCTCGGGGAGGCGTGTGCGTCGGCATGACGACCCGCGCGGGGTCAGGCAGATGGGGCGCCCGGGTTCCCTACGCGGCCGTCAGGAGGGGACGGCCGGGTGCTCGCGGCCGGGTGCGGCCACGGGCGTCGGGGTCGCGCTGCGGCAGGAACGCGGTGCGTTGCTCGCGGTCGCGGATGGCGGTGCGCACCCTGGTGCGCGGCACGGCGGGCGCACAGCGCGCGGCGAGCAGCGAGCACAGGGCGAGGGCGGAGCCCGCGGCGGCGGTCGCGGCGAGCGCGACGGCGGCGGAGAGGCTGCCGGTGTCGGCGAGGACGGTCTCGACGAGGAGGAAGAGGACCAGGGCGGCGGGGCGCAGCGGCGCGAGCCACTTGCCGAGCACGCGCTTGGTCAGATCCTTGACCACGTCGCCACCTCCCCTCGCCGTTCGCTCAGTCGTACGACCGCTGTTGTCCTGCTGCTGTTTATACAGGATCGATCCGGATGGGCTGAAGGAGCCTGCGGGGCCCGAGCATCGCCCGGCTGACCGGATCGGCCGGGTCCGCGTCGAGCCCGGGGCCCGGCAGCATCTCCACGTCCTCCAGCGGTACGAGGCCGCCGCAGGCCGGACACTCCGCGGTGAGGCCGAGTTCGGTGCCGCAGGCGGCGTGCCGGAAGTAGCGCAGGGGCTTGCCGTCGCCGAAGGCGTCGCGGCCCCAGGTGCCGAGGGCGCGCAGGGTAGGCCAGAGGGCGCGGCCGCGTTCGGTCACCACGTACTCGTGGCGGCGGGGGGCCTCCGGGCAGGGGCGCTTCTCCAGGACGCCGGCGTCGGTGAGCGACTGGAGGCGGGCGGCGAGGACCGCGCGCGGGATGCCGAGGTGGACGAGGAAGTCGTTGTAGCGCCGCACCCCGTAGAGCGCGTCGCGGACGATGAGGAGCGTCCAGCGCTCGCCGACGACTTCCAGGGCGCGCGCGATGGAGCAGTCCTGCGCCACGTAGTCCTTGCCGAGAGCCATGCCTCCCACTGTAGCCACTTCCCGGGCTTAGGTTCATTCATTGAACTTCGAATGCTACGGTCATCCACATGCCCATAGGTTCAATGAATGAACTTGACTCCTCGGTGCTCCCCTCCGCTCCCCGGGCCGGAGGCCGCCCCACCGCCACCCTCGCCGTCACCGCCGCCGCGACCACCGTCACGCTCATGACGTACAGCGCGCCGATGGTCACGCTCTCCGACATCGCCGCCACCCTCGGCACCCCCTTGTCCGCGCAGGCCTGGCTCCTGAACGGCGCCCCGCTCGGCCTCGCCGCCCTGCTCCTGGTCGTCGGCAGCCTCGCCGACGACTACGGCCGCCGCCGGACCTTCCTCGTCGGCACCTTCGCGCTCGGCCTCACCACGGCCCTCGCCGCCCTCACGCACACCACGCTCCTGTTCACGCTGGCCCGCGTCGCCCAGGGCGCGGCGAGCGCCGCCGTCCTCACCAGCAGCCTCGGCCTGCTCGCGCACGCGTACCCGGCCGGGCCCGGGCGGATCCGGGCCATGGGGGTGTGGGGCGCGAGCGTCAGCGGCGGCATCGCGGTGGCCTCGCCGTTCTCCGGCGGCCTCGCAGAACTCGCCGACTGGCGGCTGCCGTACGCGGTGCTCGGCCTGCTCGCACTCGCCGTCGCCTTCGCCTCGCCGCGCGCGCTCAGCGAGTCCCGGGCCCCGCGCGCGGGCCGCCCCGACCTCGCGGGCGCGGGGGCCCTCGGCCTCGCCATGGTGGCCCTGCTCGCCGCGCTCACCCTCGGCCGCGACGGCTGGCTGCGCGCCCCCGTCGGCGCTCTCCTGCTCGCGGCCGCGCTCCTGACCGGAGTCTTCGCGTACGTGGAGCGCCGCTCGGCCGCGCCGCTGCTCGACCTCGGCCTGCTGCGCCGCCCGCCGTTCCTCGCCGCGACCGCGGGCGGCCTGTTCACCGGCTTCTCCGTCATCGGCCTGTTCAGCTATCTGCCGACGCTGCTCCAGGCCGCGAACGGCGTCCCGGCGATGCGCGCGGCCTGGCTGTTCGCGTTCTGGGCCGGCGTCTCGCTCCCGGTCGCCCTCCAGGCCAGGCGGCTCGGGGGCCGCGTCCCGGCCCGCCACCAACTGGCCGTCGGCTTCCTGCTGCACGCGACCGCCCTGCTGACCATGCTCGGCGCGGTGGCCGCCGACTCCCTGGTCCGGCTGCTGCCGGGGCTGCTGATCTCCGGCGTGGGCACCGGCCTCCTGAACGCCGCCCTGCCGCTGCTCGCCGTCGAGGCGGTGCCCGCCGACCGGGCCGCGATGGGGTCCGGCGCCAACAACACCGCGCGCTACCTCGGTTCGGCCGCGGGCGTCGCCCTGATGATCGCGGTGGCGACGGCGTCGGGTTCCTCGCCGGACGACCTCGCGCACGGGGCGGACGCGGCGCTGGTGGTGGCGGCGGGCCTCGCGGTCGTCGCGGCGGTCAGCGTCGTCCTGCTGCGGGAGCGCCGCCCGGCACGGGGCTGAGGCCGCCGGGGCCGTCGGGGTCCTCGTCGGCGGGGTCCCGGGCCAGCACCTCCCCGTCCGGCCGGCTGTCCTGATCGACGGGACCGGCGTACGAAACGGCCAGCGCCACCGCCAGATTGACCGCGAGCGCGACGATCCCCGCGTTCACGCCGAACACCGGGTCGTGCTCGCTGAACACCAGCCCGCACACGATCGCCACCCCCACGACGAGCCCGCTCACGGCCCCCACCAGCGTCAGCCGCCGCCAGACCAGGCCGAGCAGCAGCATCGGAAGGAGCTGCGCCATCCCCTCGTACGAGATCAGCGAGAGCCGTACGAGGGTGTTGGGCGCGGCGTACGTCATCACTAGGGCGAGCGCGCCCGCGACCACGACGACCGTCTGCGAGGCACGCTTCTGCCGCGCGGGGGCCGACCACCGGGGCAGAAGGGACACCACGCTGCTGCCCCACATCGTGCCGATGACCAGCATGAACACGGCCATCGGCACGATGGACGACAGCGCCGCCGCGACCCCGACGAGCCCCACCACCCAGGCGGGCAGCGAGTCCACGACCAGCTTGAACAGCGCCAGGTTCGACCCGGCCCCGGTGAGCCCCGGCACCACGAACAGGGCGGCCATGCCGAGCAGCATCGGCACGAAGAGGAGGATGTTGTACGCGGGCAGCAGGACGGCGTTGCGGCGCAGGCCGTCAGCGCTGCGGGCGCCCAGATAGCCCGCGACGGTGGTCGGGAAGATCACGACGGTGAGGGCGTTCAGGAAGGTGGTGGTGGCGAACCACGCCTGCCCGTACGGGCTGTTCCCGCTCCCGGGCAGCGTCAGCCACTCCCCCTTCTCCGCGACGACCCGGTCGAGGAAGTCCCCGTACCCGTCGAAGTAGTGCAGCGGCACGTACACGACGAGGAACGCGAGCGTGCCGATGACGAGCACGTCCTTGAGCACCGACACCCACGCGCTGCCGCGCAGCCCGCTCACCACCACGAACCCCGTGGTGACGGCGAACCCGATGAAATAGGCCCAGTTGAGGCTGATGGCGCCGTACGAGATCGTCGAGACGACGACGCCCATGCCGGTGATCTGCAACTGGATGTACGGCAGCAGGAAGACCGTGACCATGACGGCCACGGCGGCGCCGAGCCACGGCTTTCCGTAGCGGTGCGCCACCATGTCGGTGATGCCGACGAGCCCGTGGCGGCGAGCGTACGCCCAGAGCATCGGCCCCACGACGTACCCCACCGCGTACCCGCAGGACATATAGGCGACGACATACAGCACGGGCGCGCCGTAGTTGTACCCCCAGCCCGCGGCACCCAGATAGCTGAAGCTGGTGTAGCCCTCACCGGCCATGAGCACCCAGATGAGCACGGTCCCGAGCGACCGCCCCCCGACGGACCACTCGGCGAGGGCGCCCTTCGGCGAGCTCTCGCCGCCCCCCGCCTTCCGCCCCCGTACGGCGAGCAGACCAAGACCGACGGTGGCGACCATGAAGACGCCGAAGATGCTGGTGGCGATGGTGGCGTTCACGAGACCCGCCGCCGCGTCCTCTTGTCACCGCGGTACGTGAGCCAGACGGCGACCGGCGTGACGAGCGTGGCCACGAGCAGCCACGCGAACAGGAACGGCAGCCCGAGCACGAGGGGCCGTACGCGATTCACGAAGGGCAACGCCCCCACGTACAGCACGAAGGGCACGAGGAGCCACAGGAGGTGGGGGCGGCGCTTGATCACGGGGCAGGAGCTTAACCGGGCCGGTCGGCCGGGGCGGGGGCGGTGCCGGACGGGGGGCTCAGCGGGGCCGCATGGACGTCAGCTTCCCCCACACCACCAGGCGGTACGTGGAGGTGTACGCGGGGGTGCAGGTGGTGAGCGTGACGTAGTACCCGGCGCGGTCGTACCCGTGCCCCGGCCGGACCGCGCTGCGCGGCACGGGCGCGATGACCCCGCCGTCGCGCGGGCTCGTCCGGTCCAGGGTCTTGTCGACGGTGTACGTGTAGACGGCGTCCCGCGTCCCGACGGTCATCCGGTCACCGGGGCGCAGCCGGTCGAGGTGCCGGAAGGGCTCGCCGTGGGTGTTGCGGTGCCCGGCGAGCGCGAAGTTCCCGGGGCGGCCGGGCGCGGCGGTGCGGGGGTAGTGGCCGACGTACCCCTTGTTGAGCACACCGCCCTTGCTGACGCCCGCGGCGACGGGGACGCGGAGGCCGAGGCGGGGGATGCGGAGGACGGCGTAGGCGCGGTCGGCGGTGGGGGGTCTGGCGGGGGCGCCTCGGGTGGGGCCGTTGCTGGCCGGGGGTGCGCCGGTGTCACCGCCGGGTGAACCCCGCTCGCCGCGATCGCCGACGGCACCATCCCCACGCTCGCGGGACACCCCCCGACCACCTGCCTCCCCTTCCCCCTCTCCCTCTCCCTCCCCCTTCCCCGCTCCCTCTCCCCACTCCCGCTCCAGGGAATCGGCTTTGCTCTCGGCTGCGGCGCGGGCCTGGCGGTTGGTCCACCAGAGCTGGTGGACGACGAGCAGGAGCAGGACGAGGCCGAGGGTGAGGGTGGCTTCGGCGGCGTGCCAGAGGAGGCGGAGGAGCGGCGGCCGCCGGACGGCCGGGGCCCCCTGGACGACGACGGGAACACGTCCCCGTACCCGAGACACCTGACGACCACCTCCAGCGCAGGCCCGCAAGATAAGGGCAGCGCCCGCAACTGGCCAGACACACGCCGAACCGGAGCCGCGCCCGGCCGGAGGCGCGATGACGCGACCGGGCCGCACCCCATACACCCCACCCCGGGAACGGCAGTACGGTGTCACCCATGCGCCCCGACACGCCTGCCGACCACGTCGACCACATCGCCGAAGCGGAGCGCCTGGAGCGCACCGCGGGCCTCTACCCGGAGGACGCCGAACACCTCCTCCTCCAGGCCGCGGCCCACCTGGAGCTGGCCGACGCCCGCGACCGCGCGACGACGCTCTACGACAGCCTGCTCTCGCCGTCGGCGTCGCACCCGCCGGAGAACCCGACCCTGGTCCGCGCGCTGAAGGCGGCGAACCTCTGGGAGTACGGCCACGAGGCGGAGGCGCGGGCGATCATCGACGGCGTGCGCGGCACGGCGCCGGCGGACGCGGCGCCGTGGGTGATCGTGGCGGAGGCGCTGGAGGCGCACGACGAGCTGGACCAGGCGCACGAGACGTTCACGCAGGCGCTGACGCGGCTGCTGGGCGCGATGCCGGAGGCGACGCAGACGCTGGGCGCGACGCCGGAGGCGGAGGCCCCCGCCGATCCCCCGTACCCGACCCACCCCCTCCTCTTCGGCCGCCACCGGGTACGCCGCCTGCTCGGCGCGGAGCACGACGCGTGGGACGGCCTGGCGGACCGGGTCCACCGCACGCGCGCGGCGGCGTCGGGCCGGGCGCCGGTCCCGCTGGACGAACTCCACGACCCCAAGCGGGTCTGGGCCCTCGGCTCGGAGAACCCCGAAGACCTCCGCGCCGAAATCGCCCGCCTCCAGTCGGAGTTGGGCTCCTACCGCGAGGCCCTCTCCCGCCCGTTCCCGGTCGCCGTCCTCCACTGGCCCTCCACGGAACTCACCGAACTCCTCGCCGCGTACCCCGACTTGACCTCGGAGTACCCGTCCCACGAGGCCCACCTGGCGACCATAGAGTCCTCGCTGCGCGAACTCTCCACCTCGGGCACCCCGAACTTGGGCATCGTGACGGGGACGGTCCCTTCCTACGAGGCCTTCGCCGCCTCAGAGGGCGCCTCTCCGGACGACCCCCTGCTGCTGCCGCAGTACGCGACGACGCTGGCTGCGCGGGGGCGGGCAGAGGGGTGGCCGCCGGAGGCGGGGGCTGCTTGCTGGTGCGGTACGGGGAGGGCGTACGCGGAGTGCCACGGCGGTGGCACCGCCTGACGGTCAGGTCGCCCAGTGCCTCGCAGGCGGGCGCCGGGCTGTCCATACGGTCGTCCGCGCAATCGGGCTACGAACAGGGCTTACAGGTCGGCCCGGATGCGGAAAGGGCCCGGGCCGGCAAGGCCAGGTCCGGTGACCAGTCGGGCCAGTCGTCGTCCAGGAGCCGGCTGCCCCTTCAGCTGGAGGAAGTCACCGCGAGAGGCGAGCCCAGACACACATACCCCCGGGCGGCAGTGTCGTGCACATGACCTAGCAAACGCCGACAGCGACACCCACCCGACACCCCTCAACTCACTGCTCCTACCATGCAGTTGACCTGATTCCCCTTGCCTCGTGCCAGCGCGCCCGCCTCAATCCGTTCCGCGGGTGATCCAACGCCGCCACCATCAACGCCACCGTGGCACCGATGAGCAACCGTCGCCCGCACTGCACCCCACCTGCAGGAACACGCATCACCGGGTGAATGCGTCGATGGCGCCTCCGGGTTGCCCCCGATCGCCCGGCCCCCTTCTGCCACTTGAAGCACGCAGAGGCGATGACCGCAGTCGCTTTCCAGCCATCAACTCGGTCGCTGCCGACCAGGGGCCCTAGGCTGCCGATTGCCATCGTTGCACTCAGGAACTAAGTGACTTGAACGAGCCACCAAGAGTTTCGAACATGAGGGTCGCTGATGTCAGGCCACCGTAAAGTGCCTACGGGATAGGCCACCAGGAGCAACTGAACGCGGGGTGAGAACAACGCACTACGACACCCCCCTCTGCGACGCCCTCCTGTGCGAACGGACCACACGGAGGCCCCTGCCTCCCTGGGCCACCTGGTTCGCACGCCTGGGGTCGTGGGCTGCCATGCTGGCCGCCTCGGAGGACTGCACTGTCATCGCGGTCTCCCTTCCCACCCGCAGTTACGCGGCGGTCCTTGCAGCATGCGGCATCACGTACTCCGCGTTCCGCCCCCAGCTCGGCTCGACGACAACGAGCGAGCGCCAGTTCCACAGCGCCAAACGGCTTCCCCCCTCAACGCCGGTTCGACTGGTGGAGATTCACGGCCGGAGAACGTATGCAGGTGAGCTGCACGCAGCCGTCGAGCACACCGGCAGAAACGGATACCAGGTTGGTGGCTCCTGGTTGCCTGCCGCGCAGTACCAACTGGATGTGATCGGCTGGCCCGATCCTCCGAACGTGCTGCGCGGCGCCCCTTGCCAACCGCACAGTCTCGGCATTCCTGCGGGCGTGGAACCCTTGCTTCCTGGGCCTGCAGCCGACTTCTACGGGTTCAGCGCTCTGTACAGCGTTCTCGTCGGGAGCACGACGGCACTGGAAACCGAGGCGGCAACAACATCCGTGGCCGCTTCCGAGACAGCCACACCCGTAACACTCAGGGATCTCTTCAGGCCCCGCTATATGGCCGATGTCGCCCAGCCATACCGCACGCTGGTCCTGCCTTCGCAGGCAGAGCCGGAGCTGGTCCGCTCGGAAGCCATACGCAAGCGCGCCAAGGTGACCGTGCTTGACGGAGCCGCGGCCACATGTCGCTGGCTCTATTCCTGCATGAGCCCGACAACCCTCGCACTCGTTGAGAGGCCTTCACCATCAGCCGGAGCCGCTGCTGATGCGCTGTACCAGTCCAGGGCGCGCAGCGACGCAGACCTTTCACTGCCAGATGGACTTGCCCCACCCGGCGGCATTGAGGTTCTGGCTTGGAGGAGCAGGCGGAACACGTCATGACACTGCTGGAAGCCGATGCCTTGTACGCATGTGCACGCGGCGTTGAGATTTGGGACCAGCCGGTTGAGTTCCCACCCGTCCGGCTCTTCCTCGCGAGCGCCACAGCACTGCTGCGCGACCTCGGGGATCTCAATGACCATGACCTGTGGCGGGAACCAGCCCGGATCCTGCGGACCTGCCGGCGCGCGATCTGCACTGTCCCGCTGCCGTTGTCAGCTGTGCCCCTCCAACTCGGAGAGCACGGCGAGTGGCTGCATCACTGGAGCCTGAAGTTCGCTCCGCAGCTCGCACCGGCTCAGGCCAACCTGCTGCACCGGGCAGTCGAAGCGCTCCGGGCTCTCGCTACGGAAGAGGTCAGCCCACTGGCGGAGGCGGCAGCGGACTTCCTATCGCTCGACGATCCGTCGGACGGGATTCTGACGATCTCTAATCGCAGCCTGGTAGCAGTCGTCGAGGAGGCGATTTCCCGCCAGTATCCGGGCATGCGGGTCGGTACTTTCGCCAGTTTCCAGGGCACCACCAAATTTGGTTCGGCAGTCATGGTGGGGCCTCCGTCCTGGATGCCAGCCTCTCTGTTCACCGCCCCCAGAGCCGAGCACCTCTCCGTCGTTCGCTACCAATTCTTCAGGGACCAGCCGACCGTGGAGCCGTTGTTCGCATCGGTCTTCGGTGATGTAGTGGCGTCCAGCGGCGTCCAGCACCGGGTCAAGTCATCCCGTCCATACGTGGTTTCCAGCAGTCGTGCGCCGCACAGCGACGCTCACGAGCAACAGGTTCAGTCCGTAGCCCTGTTGGACTCTCATGAGTGTTCACCGGCTGAGGAATTTTTCATCCAGATCCGTGCAACGCAGGCCCATGCCCAGACAGACGCTCCCGCAGGAGCCACGGACAGCGCAGTCGAAGCCCGTGCGGCCGTCCTGGCCAGCGGGTCGCACGTGCTGCTCCCCATCGAGTCTGACGTCCATGTGATGACGGTTGACGTCGAGGGTCGTCCCGGGCAGCGCATCAGCCATGTGCTGGCCTCAAGCGTCAGCCCCGGGGACTTTCTAGCGTTGCGCCCCCACTCGGAGCATGCAGACTTACTAGTCAGGGCCAACGCCCTGCTTGGCAACGACACGGAGCGGCTGAGATCCATACAGGCACTGTGGAAACAGCAGTTGAGGGCCAGAGTGGACCGCCACCCACGCGGGATCACGGGAGTCTCGGACGATCTCAGAAATATGGGCGCTTCCACAGCGAACATCCCCTACTGGACCAGTAGCTGGTGCATCAGGACGCGCAGCAAGCACGACTTCACCGTCTTGATGAGCTACCTCGGCCGGGGAGAAGAGGCCGAATCGGTCTGGACGGACCTAGGGCTGATCGACTCAGCCCACCGGCGGATCGGGCACAGGTCCAGCAGCAGCATCGAGGAAGTACTCACGCCCCGCGCTCTTGAGCTACTGGGACAGGAAGGGTGGACTGAGGTCACACCCCAGTACAGATACATGGGGCGCACTGTCATTACTCGGATAGATCAGTTCCTCCCTGGATCCCATCGGGTGCCCGCTTACCTGCTCTGTTCTCTTTACGGACGCCAGGAGGCGTTGTGACCAAGATGATCCCGGCTCATTTTGACCCTGAGGGCACCAGCCCTGGAGAGCGGGAAGTATTCGAAAGGCTTCGGGATGACCCTGCGACAAACAACTGGGTCGCCTTTCACTCACTGCATATCGCGCAGCACGTCTCCCAGCTAAAGGGCGAGGCCGACTTCGTCGTCTTCGTACCGGGCCAGGGAGTGCTGGTTATCGAAGTGAAGTCGCATACACATGTTTCCCGGACCCACGACGACTGGCTCCTTGGCGGCAAGAAGAAAAAGAGCCCGTTCACCCAGGCCGAGGAGGCAATGCATTCAATCAAGAGGAAAGTCACCGGCATCAGGGGGGTGCCGTTCACCTACGCCGTCTACTTCACACATGCCAGATTTTCTGTCCCGGATGCCCCAGAATGGCAGACCTGGCAAGCCATCGACACCGTGGCATTTCATCGACGCTCGATCTCACAACTGGTCCTGTCATCCCTTAAGAACAACCGGAAGCTCCATACTGACGCGCCGAGCACGGACGCCTGGTTCGACCCGAACGGCGCAGAGCCGACGCCGGATACCATCGCGCGCCTTGTCAGCACTCTGCGTCCTGTCTTCGACTTCTGCGAGCCTCCCAAGATCCGCCGCCAGAGGCGTCATGAAGAAGTGAGTCACTTCACCGCCGAGCAATACGCCCTGATCGACACGATCTCGGACAACCCTCGGTGCATCGTCAAGGGAGCGGCCGGAACAGGCAAGACCTTCGTTGCTGTCGAAGCCGCACGCCGCTATGCAGCCGAAGGAAAGCGAGTCTTGCTCTGCTGCTTCAACAAGCTACTTGGAGAGTGGCTCGTAGAGGCAACACAGGACATGCCAGATGTGACAGCAAGCCATCTGCACAGTTATATGCGGAAGACTGTTAAAGGCCCGCTGGACAAAGGCGCATCCGACGACCAGGAGTACTTCACCGAGATACTTCCTGAACGCGCCCTCACTCACATTCTCGACGAACCGATGGCGCCCTACGACCTGCTTGTCATTGATGAGGCTCAGGATCTGATGCTCGACTCCTACTTGGATGTTCTCGATGCATCACTGCGTGGCGGCCTTGGTAGCGGGTCATGGCTTTTCTTCGGCGACTTCACTAACCAGGCAATTTACAACTCCGGGCACCACGGTCTTGGCGTGCTCACAAGCCGTGCACCGCACGCTGCGTATTTCAAGCTGTCGAAGAACTGCCGCAACACTCCAGACATCGCCCAGTACGTCGAGATTAGCTCCAATCTCGAGCCAGGCTATAACGGATACCTACGTCCACGGGGAGAGCGCCGGATCCAGCATGAATACTGGTCCACCGAGGCAGATCAACTGGAGCTTCTGGCCCAGCATCTGATCCGGCTGAAGTCGGAAGGCTACGCCCCCACCGAAATCGCGGTGATATCACCGCACAGTGACCGGAGTGCAGCCGCCGCTCTTACCAAGCAGCCCAGGTGGTCACGGAAGCTAGCCCCGTTCCGAGAAGCCGGCACATCAAGCATTCCCTACGGCACCATCCACTCGTTCAAGGGACTTGACGCTCCAGCTGTCATCGTCACGGACTTCGCCTCAATCGGCACACGGCACGACGAAGCCCTCTTTTACATCGCCTCGTCTCGCGCTCGAGACGACCTCTCGGTTCTCACTCACGAGTCAACCCGCCATGACTTCCAAAGGATCGTTCTAGGAGATGCCTCGTGACTACCAGCACAGGAGGACGGGAGCGCATCGAGGGAGCCTTGCGTGAAGAGCTGTTCGGCCCTGCTCCCACAGGTAAGCCACTCGATGTCACCAGCCCCGTCCGCTTCCCCGACTCCGCCGCCTCATACGGCCCTTGGCATGACGAAGCCACGGGTGAAGAGATTCTGGAGCGAGACCCGCTTGTGCGGTACGGAGTCGGCGTGCTCTATCCGGAATCATCTGACGACGAGTCCGGCCTAGCCGACCAGGACATCATCGGGGGCCTGACGGCAGAGAACGCCGATGGTCCCGAGAACGCAGGGTGGGGCGGCACCGAGAAGACAAACTCCGAGACATCTGACGACCAGGACTTCGACCTGGCTGGAGCGAACGAACTCAAACCGTCAGCCATGGGCATCTCGTTCCTGCTCACCCCCCGGGAAGGCGCGGAACTCGAAGTCACCTTCACCGGAGGGCGCTATCGGCAAGTGCGGGTGGAGGTCACCGGCGGCCGGGAGCGGACCTGGTGGGCCCGCAGCCCCATGGCCGCCATCTGGCGCATTTCAGCAGCCCAGCTGTCACAAGTCGCAGGCACACACCGCAACTTGGTACCCGATGCAGAACGGTCGACCGGACTCGAGGGCTTGTCACCACGCCTCACGGTGAACCTCCGCCCGCACCCTCGGGGAATGCTCGTCACAACCGCGCTCACGAATCAGTCCACCGTGGGCACGCAGCCCATCGCTGCCAAGTGCCTGTTCCAGACCAGCATGACCGCTACCCCCCTCGGCACCCCGCTGATTCCGTACCCAGAGCCGGAGGACACCAGCTCCCATCCAGATGACCGGTCTTTCCGGCTCATCTACCGGAGTACACAGACATACGCCGTAGGGCATGGCTGTGCAGCCACTTGGGAGGCACCCTCTGACGGCGCGCCGCCCAAGTGGGCCGCCGCGGACCCTCTGCCTGCGTACGAAGTTCCGAGAATCACCCCGGACATCAGGCTGCCGGATGGTACTGAGCTGACCGTTTCGATGGCTCAGCTCGCCGGTCTGGAGCCCGGCGGGACAGCTCAGCTCGAACGGGTGCTCACGGCCTACGCAGAGTGGATTGGCAACCGGAGCGAAGAAGCAGCTGGACTTGACGATGTCCATCGTGAGACAGCGACAGACCACGTCAGGCGGTGCTCGGCGGCCCTGGAGCGAATGCGTGAGGGCCTGGCGCTCATCGCCAGCGATGAGGAGAGCGACGTAGCGCAGGCATTCCGTCTCGCCAATGCGGCCATGCTCAGACAGCAGCTGCGGTCTGTGCCCGAACGGCGCGAAACCGTCGTCGAGGACGGCCGGATCCGAGTCATGGGCACGCAGCCCGACGAGGTGGAAGCAGCGCGCAGGGGCCGAGGACGGTGGCGAGCCTTCCAGATCGCGTTCCTGCTCGCCTCCCTCCCCTCGACGGCAGATCGCGGGCATCCCGAACGCGACACAGTCGATTTGATCTTCTTCCCCACAGGTGGCGGCAAGACTGAGGCCTATCTCGGCCTCTCAGCCTTCGCCATGCTGCTCAGGCGCCTGCGTCAGCGTGACGACGCAAGCGTGACGGTTCTCATGCGCTACACGCTGCGGTTGCTCACCACTCAGCAGTTCCTGCGGGCCGCGGCATTGATCTGTGCCCTGGAGGACATGCGCCTGACGAGAACCGATCTGGGCCAAGAGCCCTTCTCGATCGGCATCTGGGTCGGTTCGGATTCAACCCCGAACTACCACCGCCAAGCGGTGAGTGATCTGCAGAAGATGCTGAGTGGCGACAGCAACAACCCGTTCTTGTTGTTGCGGTGCCCGTGGTGTGCAGCCCAGATGGGTCCGGTCCGCAGTACGGACGATTCCAGCAGCCCTGGCGGACGAGGTGGACGCCGTGGGGGCGGCAAGCGTGGCACGGTAGCCGGCTACGAGAAGCGCGGGCACCGTGTCGCCTTCATCTGCCCAGACCGGTCGTGCCGGTTCTCCACTCCTGAGCACCCACTTCCGGTGTATGTAGTTGATGACGACGTGTACGAGTTCCGTCCCTCACTGGTCATCGGCACCGTCGACAAATTTGCCCTCCTCGCCTGGCGACCAGAGGCGCGCTCTCTTTTCGGCTTTGGCGACTCGGGGAAGCGACAGTACTCGCCTCCCGAGCTGGTCATCCAGGACGAGCTCCACCTGATCGCCGGTCCTCTGGGATCCATGGCCGGTCTCTACGAGAGCGTCATCGAAGAGCTCTGCACCGACTACCGGCGTGAGCCTCCGGCTGCCCCCAAGATCGTGGCCTCGACAGCGACCATCCGGCGCCACGAAGAACAGATCAAATCGCTCTATGGGCGAGAACGTGTCAACCTCTTCCCGCCTCACGGGATCAATGCAGAGGACTCCTTCTTCGCTGTCTACGAGCGAGACCGCAGGACCGGAGAACTGCTGCCTGGGCGCAAGTACATCGGCGTCCACGCTCCAGCGCTGGGCTCGATGCAGACAGTCCAGGTAAGGTCTTTCGCTGCGCTGCTCCAGGCTGCCCAGGACTCTCCCGAGGAGGAGAGGGACCCCTGGTGGACACTGATGGTGTTCTTCAACAGCCTGCGGGAGCTGGGGAATTCACTATCGCTGATGCAGTCAGACATTCCCGACTATTTGAAGACCATCAATAACCGGTCGAGTGCTGACCGGACAGCCTTGCGGTATCTGAATCGCGTAGAAGAGATGACCAGCCGTCTCCGTCAGGACCAGATCCCACAGTCCATGGAGAAGCTTTCCACCCCGGCCGTAGGAGAGAAGCCAAAGGCAATCGACGCGTGCCTGGCTTCCAGCCTGATCGAAGTCGGCATCGACATCGACCGGCTGTCCCTCATGACCATCGTTGGCCAACCGAAGAGCACATCCCAGTACATCCAGGTGACAGGCCGCGTAGGGCGTCGGGCTGACACTCGTCCCGGACTCGTCGTCACCCTGTACGGCGCCGCCAAGCCACGAGACCGGAGCCACTTCGAGCGTTTCCGCAGCTACCACCAGCGCCTCTACGCCCAGGTCGAGCCGACCAGCGCCACTCCCTTCTCACCGCCGGCTCTCGACCGCGCCCTACACGCCGTGCTCATCTCCTACATTCGTCAGACGATCGATAGGACGCAGGATCAGCCCTACCCTGTTCCGCAGGAGGCGTTCGACAAGGCCGCGGGCCTGCTCCGGGCGCGTGCTGCGGTGTGCGATCCCGACGAGCTCGGGCGATTGAACCGCGTGATCGCTGAACGGTACAAGCGCTGGAACGCGGTGCAGCCCACGGAGTGGGGGTCACCTGGTGGCGAAGTCGTCCCGAACCAGTTGCTACGTCCTGCAGGGCAGTACGTTCCCGAGGAATTTGCTGCCCTGAGCTGGCCCACGCCCACGTCCATGCGTGGTGCCGACGCTGAGTGCCGCGCCAAGGTGACACATCTCTACGCCGCCGGGGAGGGGGTGCAACAGTGATCGAGGGAGTCGTACGCCGGTCACAGTTCGTCGCGCCATTCGGACCGGGAGCCATGCAGGTTCTCTCCGACGGGACATCCGTCATCACCGCCGGCCTGGACCACTGGTTCTCCGAGACTGACGCGACGCTCGACATTGAGTCCTTTCGAGTACACGAATGGCGCCTTGAGAAGGATCTCGGTGTGAGCCGTCTGCTCCTCCCGCCAGACTTCCGTCGCCGGAGTCCGTACGGGGGAAATGACACAAACATCAACCTGACGATTCCTGTACTCAGGTTCCCTACGTGGAGCTTCTGCCCCCGATGCCGCCAGCTAAGCAAGCAGCCATTGCACCTCCTGGGCAAGCCGCGTTGTTCTGGCTGTGGCGAGAGCCTGGGCACGAAGAGGAGTCCCTTCCTCGCCCAGGTCCCCTTTGTGTGCATGTGCGAGAAGGGCCACGTGCAGGACTTCCCGTGGTCAGAGTGGGTGCACTATTCGATTCATCCCACCTGCACGCGCCCCCAGCTGAAACTGACTACTTCAGGGGGCGGAACCCTAGCATCACAGAAACTGAAGTGTGAGGGGTGCGGATCAGAGCGCTTCTTGAGCGGGATTACTTCAACGCGCCGTGACCAGCAACGGGAGCAGGAATCGACGGTCCTGACGCTGGAACTTGAGAAAGGGGCCGAGTACACCTGCCGCGGTGGCACTCCATGGCTCGGAATAGAGGAAGCAGAACACCCTTGCCCAGCAGCACTTCGTGCCACTCTACGCGGGGCATCTAACATCTACTACGCATTGGTCCGGAGTTCGATCTTCGTTCCCTCCGCGGAGACAGGCAACGTCGACCCCGATCTGATGGCGCTGCTCACAGATCCTCAGGGGCCGATCAGAAGCGCATTGGAGACTCTGCTTCTCCTGGGGATGGAAGAGATGCCGAAGGCAACTCAACTGCGCAAGGTGGCCAAAGCCAACGCTAAAGTACTGACCCCGTACAGCGACGCTCAATTGGATGAGGCCATTGCCGTAGCCCAGAGCCTGGGGCAGGACGGGGCAGTTGCGGCAGCAGACGAGGAATCCGGTGCAGGCAGTCTCCGCGACGAGGAGTATGCGGCGCTCAGGGGCGAGATTGATTCACCGGATCTGGTGGTGCGGCAAGCTGAGGAACCCTACGAATCAGCACTCAATGATTCAGTCTCCAGCATTCGGCTGGTGGAAAAGTTGCGAGAGACGAGAGCACTGTGGGGCTTCAACAGGGTATTCGCCGAAGCAGATCGAGAAGATCGCGAGGGCCGGGCCGCACTGCTACGCAGGAAGCAAGTACAAGACGATGAATCGTGGCTTCCCGCATACACGGTACTCGGCGAAGGAATCTTTCTAGAGCTGAATGCCGACAAGCTGGCCGCATGGGAGGAGGGGAATCCAGCTATCGCGAACCGGGTTGCCCCGATAAGTGAACGATTTCAGGCCATCGCGGAGAAAAGACATCTGACGGGGCGGGAGATTTTCCCCCGGTTCATTCTGGCCCATACGCTTGCCCACATGCTCATCAATCAGCTTACTTACGACTGCGGATACAGCTCCGCATCACTTCGTGAGCGCCTATATGTGGACAACGGTCGTGATGGCACCGCAGGAATGCTCATCTACACGGCTGCTGGTGACTCCGAAGGGACGCTTGGAGGGCTGGTAAGAATGGGCAAGCCTGGGCGTTTCGAGACTGTTCTTGAATCAGCGATCTCGGCCGCACGCTGGTGTTCCTCCGACCCTGTGTGCATCGACAGCAGCGGCCAAGGGCCGGACTCCTGCAACCTCGCCGCGTGCCACACTTGCGGTCTGCTTCCAGAAACAGCCTGTGAAGAGTTCAATCGATTCCTGGACCGCGGTCTGGTAGTCGGCACCCTATCGGATCCAGATATCGGGTTCTTCAGCCAGGGCAGCTGACTCTGCCGCCGGTCGTCCACTGATTGCCCAGCTCACTCAACTGGCTGATTGGATAACGGTTTTGCACCCACTCGAAGATGACGCCGCAGCGGCCATCCATATTTCCCAGGGTGACCTGGCACAGAAAGATGCCGAGCTTGTCAGGGTGTACGACCGAATCCGTGCGCTCGACCCTGACGGGCACCGGTTCGCGTCAGTTCTCCGCGACACGATCGACATGCTCCTCAACGGCGAGGTCACCGGTCGCTACGACTGGAAGACCCTTTTCAAGACCGAGAAGACTCACGCTGGAACGCTGGTTGAGATCAATCTGCAGCGCGAGTTCAAGTTCGATGACGGTCTCACCATGGACTACCAGATCGCTGGCATCGACGTGGACTGTAAGTACTCGCAGCAGCCCGGCGGTTGGATGATCCCACCAGAAGCCTTGGGCCACCTGTGCCTTCTCGTATCGGCAGATGACTACAAGAGCCAATGGAGTGCGGGACTACTCCGCATCCGGCGCGAGTGGCTGAACACGGGGAACAACCGCGACATGAAGCTGACCGTCAAAGCTGCCCACCGCGACAAGATCCAGTGGATTTGGCACAAGGCCGAGCTACCTGAGAATGTGCTGCTACATATGGATCCGCGCGACCGCGACGCCGTATTCTCCTCGAAGTCCGGGCAGCAGCGCCTGAACGAACTGTTCAGGCGCGCACCGAAGCGGCGCATCGGCCGCAACGTTGTGCGCACCGTGGCGCAGCAGAAGGACTACATGAAGCGCGTAAGGGGCAATGGCGGTGCCCGCTCTGCACTGCGCGGTGAGGGATACATCATCATGGGGGATTACCGGAACCACCAAGAGATCGCACGGCAACTTGGCGTACCGGTTCCCCTGGAAGGCGAGTTCGTCAGCGTAAGGGTGACTGAATCCACGAATCCACTCGACCCGCATACCGCCGCCATCAACGGTCGGCTTTGGATCGCGGCAGGGCCTGACGATCCCGTATCACTCGCCCCTGAACTTCCTTCCCCTTCGAAAGCATACTGACCGGAGCCAAGGCAGCCTAGCGACTCAGCATGAAGCACACATACACGCCAGCAACAGACCTGGCAGTCCAGGAAACACTCTCATGGTTCCGTAGCCAGAAGAACTTCGAGGAGAAGTTCAGGCACTCTCTGCGAACGGCTGTAAACGAGGTTCTTGACGGCCGCAGAACGGGTCGTTATTCAATTGAGCAGCTAACCAAGAACGAGAAGTCATACATCGGAACCAAGGTCGAGATCATCCTGCAGGATACCTTCGAAATTCCTCGCGGAGTAAAGAAGGAAGGAGCGAAGGAGAAACCTCTCGACTACCTGGTGCGGGGACATGAAGTCGACTGCAAGTTCACCATCGGAACGAACTGGGCAATTCCCCAGGAAGCCGTTGGGCGCATCTGCCTTCTCGTCAGTGTGGACGAAGCCCGCGAGCGCTTTAGTGCGGGAGTCCTGAGATCTAGGCCTGAATTCCTCACCGGAAAGCCAAATAATGACGGCAAGCGAGGAGTTTCAGCGAAGGTCGGAAAGAAGCAGATCGAGTGGATCACAAAGGAATCAGCATTCCCGAAAAGCATCCTACTTTCGCTGAATCCAGAGAGCCAGAAATATATATGCGACGAGTCTAGATCTGGGCAGGAACGGGTCAACAGGCTTTTCGAGAGAGTGCAGCATCAGTTGATCGATCGCGATACAACTGACACAGTTGCCCAGCAGCTGGATGGGATGGCACGGGTCCGTGAAGGGGACGGTCGCGCAAGGACCGTGCTTCGCAACGAAGGAATCCTCATCGCCGGCCACTGGAAAGCCCACCGAAAAATCCTTGAGACTCTCCACGTCCAGATTCCACGCGCGCCTAGGAATGGAGAACTAGTGAGCTTCAGGGTCGTTGAGGCCAAGCCCTGGCATCAGGACCTTCCTCGCACTGCTCTAGATGGCCGGGAATGGGTACTCGCGAAAGATGGGGACCCACGAGAGAACGGGCCACGCCTGCCCGGCACCAAAGAGTGAAATTCCACTCCAGTTCACACAGGATTGCAGCTCATGAACGAATCTTGGAACCCACCAGAAGGGTCATGGGCATCGTCTGCGGCCCGGCGCCGCAATATGCAGGCCATCCGCAGCAGAGACACCAAGCCTGAGCAGTTGATTCGCAGGCTTGTGCACGCACAAGGTCTGCGCTATCGCGTTGCTGCCAGGCCGCTGCCCGATCTCCGTCGCACGGCTGACCTCGTATTCCGGCCCTCGAAGGTCGCAGTCTTCATCGACGGGTGCTACTGGCACGGCTGTCCTGAACACTACGTTCCGCCGAAGACCAACGAGGGCTACTGGTCCGACAAGGTAGCCCGGAACATTGCTCGCGACCGGGACACCGACCAGCGCCTGGCGGAGGCAGGCTGGACGGTGCTCCGGTTCTGGGAACACGAACCATCGGCCGAGTGCGCCAGCCGGATCGCCGCGGAGGTCGAGAGTCGCCGGGCTCGTCCGACGGGAGGCGGCAGGCAAGGCGGCAGCGACTGATCAGCCCTCTTGCTGATCTCGCCCTCGTGCCGCCTTGAGGACATCAAGGATGGACTTGCCAACCGCTTCGGCTACCGGCGGAGGGAAGGCATTGCCCACCTGCCGGTACTGCGCGGTCTTGCCTCCGGAGAACGTCCACTCCGGCGGGAAGCCTTGAATGAGCGCCGCCTGCTTCACGGTGAGCATCGGACCGTCGTCGCCGAAGAGATCCCGGTCCTCGGTCTTCTTCTGCTTGCACGTGTCGATGTCGTTCGCCACGCCAAGCCCCGAGACCCCGAGCAGCTTCCACGCGGCCTTCGCCCGGCTGGGGCCCAGATCTGCGCCCCCGTGCTTCTTCGACCCGCCGACCAGCGTGGGCGCGATGCCGCCCCCCTTGCCCTTCTGTTCGGCGGCGCGCTTCTCCGCCTCACCGAGCCAGCGGTCATAGGCATCGCGGGCTTGCTGCGCGTACGTCCCCTCGAAGTACGGCTCGTACCGCTCAAGCATGGAGGGCTGAAGGCTAGTTGCAACGCTGACCGGCTCCTCGTGCGTCGGAGTCGGCCATTCGTACTTGACGTCCTTAAGTACGTCCTCGCGAATAGCTACGAGGATGGCGCGCGGTCGCAGCTGTGGGACACCGAAGTCGCTGGCCTCAAGGACGTCCCACTTGCAGACGGAGTAGCCGAGCCCTCGCTCGTATGCCTGCTGACCGTCTTCACCTCGGTACGTACCACCCTGCAGCCTGGCCATGATCCAGTCGCGGTAGTCGGCGAACTTCGGGTCCATGATCCCGCGTACGTTCTCGATCATCACCGCTCGGGGATTGAGCTCTTCGACGAGCTCCAGCATCCGCGGGAACAGATCACGCTCGTCGTCCTTGCCGAGCTGCTTCCCCGCGTGCGAGAACGGCGGGCAAGGCACACCACCGGCCAGGAGATCCAGGCCGTCGGCTGCTAGCAGTGCGCCGCTCTTCTTCAAGTCCCGGGCTGGCTTGAAGTCCTTGACATCCGTCGGCGGCAGGACATCACAGTGGTCCCGCTCCCAGTTCCACTCCGCACGCTCCGTGACGTTGTCTGCGAGCGTCTTCGCTGCATGCGGATCAATCTCGATGAGTGCAGCGTGCTTGAATCCGGCCTGGTGCAGACCGATGGCCTGGCCACCGGCGCCGGCACAGATTTCCACAGAGGTGTACACGCGTTCCTTCATGTGGGTCATCCCCCTCCTTGCAGACGTGCAGCGGCGGACACATCTTGCAATCCACCATCACAGAGGGTGACAGAACCCACTGACATCGAGACCCGACTAAGTGTGCAGTACGCCGCGCCGTTCACCGAACGCACCCTCCGTCACGCCGAACACTCATACGATATTGCGCATGCGGACACCTGCGTGGAGTGAGGACGAGCTCGTACTGGCCGGGGCGCTCGTCGTGCGGAATGGATGGCGAGAACTCCGGACCGGCGACCGCGAGGTTCACGAGCTGTCTGAGCTGCTGCGTTCGCTCCCGATCCACCCGGCCGAAGCCCTCTCCCTGCCTGGGTTCAGGTCGCCGGACAGCGTCAGCCGGAAAACCACTGACTTCGCAACGAACCATCCCGGCTACAGCGGCGGCCGCACGCGGTGCGGCAATCCGACCCTGCAGATGATCGATGCCCTGATCAGCCGGGAAGCCGAGATGCTCGCGGCAGCCCAGGCGATCGAGGACGGAATCGGTTCCGGGCAGCTCCAGCTCCTCACCCCGCAGCCCGATGAGGTCGACGATTCCGGCTCCACTGCGGTCGAAGGAAGGCTGCTCGTCCGACGCGCCCTGGTCCGCGAGCGTGACCCCAGACTCCGCAGAGCAAAGATCCAGCAGGTACGGCGGCGCGGCGGCACCCTCATGTGCGAGGTCTGCAGCTTCGACTTCACCGTGACGTACGGAGAGCTCGGCGCCGACTACATCGAAGTGCACCACGTCACTCCTCTCCATGTCGTCGGCACCAGCAAGACCCGGCTCGACGACCTCGCCTGCCTGTGCGCGAACTGCCACCGCATGTGCCACAGGAGCCGTCCCGGAGAATCCTGGCGCACCCCCGACGAGTTGCGGGCCATCATCCGTACATCCGCGCAGACCGGCCCTCACGCTGCTTCAGCCTCCGTCTCGTAGCGAATCTGCGCCCGGTCCAGCACGCCATCCGTATCCCCGCCCTGAGCTGCAACCCAATGGAGCAGATCAGCGATCACGTCGGTGACAGTCGCCTCCAGCACCGCGTACGTCGGCACGACCGCAGCATCGGCCCGTGTTGCCCGTCGGTACTCGTCCAGCACAGCTGCAGCACGCTGGATGCATACGCAGTGCAGTGCGGGCCGCAGCGAGATCTCACACCACACCGCCTTACCGGTAGCGGTGAGCAGCGTGCCCCAGTCCAGGCTCATGGCCGTGAGCAAGTGCAGGCCTCGGCCGCAGAGTTCATCGCAGCCTGCGCGGGCAACGGCAGGCACGATGTGGCTCTTGTCGTGCAGCTCCACCCTGATCCGGTCTTCCTTCGGCTCCAGCACGAGCGTCGCCGCAGTCCCTTCAC
Source organism: Streptomyces alboflavus (assembly GCF_000716675.1). Lineage (GTDB taxonomy): Bacteria > Actinomycetota > Actinomycetes > Streptomycetales > Streptomycetaceae > Streptomyces > Streptomyces alboflavus. The sequence continues at coordinate 165,048 of NZ_JNXT01000005.1, read as the reverse complement.
CCACGTGCTTGATGACGTTTGCCGCCAGCTCCGTGACAGCCAGCTCGGCCTCATCGGCGACGGCCGCCGCACCCCACCGCCCGAGCGTGCGGCGGACCGCAGCTCGGAGGAGTCTCAGCTCCGCCGGTGCAGCCTCGAACGGCAGGACGCACCGCAGCCGACCTGCTTCGACATCCACGCCCGCCTCAGAGAAAGACATCGCAAGGCTCCCTCCCTGGCCACGCCCGAGCTGCACCCACCGCGCCCTTGCGGCGACACTGCGTAGCCGTCCAGGCGTCCGAGCATGACATAGAGAACTCTCACCATGTAACTTCTCACGCGAATCCATCGAGTGAATCCGACCAGCACCAACTCCCCTCGCGCATAGCCTGATTGCGGCCAGCGAGCAGGGCGCCCGCGCCGCCGAGGAGGTAACCGACGTGCCAGCGAGAGCCACCACCCGTCGCCGCCAGCTCGGCGCGACCCTGCGCAAGCTGCGTGCGCGCAAGGGAATGACGCTGGAGGAGGCGGGGCTCTGCGTCGGCGTGTCCAAGGCCACCGTCAGCCGGTACGAGACGCGCGAAGGGCCGGTCAAGTGGCTTGTCGTAGAGGCGCTTTGCCGTGCGTACGGCACCAGCGACGTCGAGCGGAACGTTCTCGTCAACCTTGCCAAGGAGGCCCGGCAGCAAGGCTGGTGGAATTCCCTCGCCGACTCGATCCCGGAGAGCATGAACCTCCTGCTCACCCTGGAGGACGAGGCTGTCCGCGAGGACCACTTCGCCTGCGTCTACATCCCCGGGCTGCTGCAGACTCGCCGGTACAGCACAGCCCTGCAGGAGGCCAATGAGGTGCAGCTGGCGCCGGCGGAGATCGAGCGGCTCGTGGACATCCGCATGAAGCGGCAGGAGATCCTGGCCCGGCCGAAGCCGCCACGGCTGTGGGCGATCCTCGACGAGTCCGTCATCCGCCGCGTCGTCGGCTCACCGGAGATCATGAAGGAGCAGCTGGGCCGCCTCCTCGAAGCGAACGAAGCCCCTCACATCACGCTTCAGATACTGCCCTTCTCCAAGGGAGCCCACTGCGCCGCGCTGGGCAGCTTCGTGATCCTCGGCGGACCTGAACCTGCCCTCGATGTGGTGTATTTCGACTACCACACGGGCTCCCTCTTCCTGGAGAAGGACGAGGAACTGGACCGATACCGACTTGCGTTCGACTACCTGCGCGCACAAGCGTTGGACATGGAAGCCTCCTCATCCGTGATCCACCGCGTCCGCAAGGAGCTGTAAGTGCCAGTCGACCCAGAGCCCGTGCCCGACCACTCCTGGTTCAAGTCCTCGTACAGCGGAGGCAACACCACGGAGTGCGTCGAAGTGGCCCTCACGATGGACGACGTCTTCATACGCGACTCGAAGTGTCCCGATGGCCGACAGCGGGTCGTCGTCCGGCCGGAGACATGGTCTGGATTCCTCGCCTCGCTCCCGCAGCAGCAGCGCCCCTGAACCGGCCTCTCCGTACGCTACGAAATAGCCGCGCGTTACGCTCAGGCCAAAGCGATGGATCCCTCCCTAACCGGATGAAAGCGAGGCAGGCATGGCGAACGTGGTGGAGAAGGTACCGGCGGCCGCGGTAGCCGCAGGCGGCCTCCTCGGCGGCTACGCCGTAGCCCGCCTCACCAAGAAGCGCCCCCTCGGCGGAGCCGTGCTCGCCGTCGCCGGAGCCACCGCCGCCCAGCAGTGGCGGCGGCAGGCCGGGCCCAAGACCGCCGCCGCCCTCAGCGCCGCGTACGTCGCCGGGTTCGCCGGGTCGCATCCGCTGGCCAAGAAGGTCGGCGCCTGGCCCGCCGTCCTCGGCGTCGCAGGGAGCGTGGCGCTCGCGTCCTGGGTGGCCGTCGACCGCCGCCGCTGACGGCCGACGGCCCCGCGCACCGATCAGGTGCACGGGGCCGCGCTTCCCCCAGGCAGGGCCGCCGCGGACCGCCCGGTCAGGCGGCCGGAGCGGCGCCGGGGCTCAAGCCGTCACGAGCCCGTCACGAGCCGCCACGAGCCCTCGAGAGCCCTCGAGAGCCCTCGAGCCCGCACCAGCCCTCACGCCGACTCGAACAACCACTTCTGGTTCCGCTCCCCGATCCACTCCTCCAGGTTGAGCTGGGTGCCCTTCCTGTTGGACGGGAGGGTGATGACGCCGTTGGCGTACACGAAGGCGATGCGGAAGAGGTTTTCGCCGACCGGCTCGATCGACCACTGGAGGGGGACGGGCTGGCCCGCGATCTGGGGCGGGTAGATCCGGATGTCGCTCTGGGAGATGAACGCATCGCCCGCGGCGCTCTTGATGACGTACTGGTTCACGCCGTTGGTGGTGGTGACGTGCCACTTCTGGTTGGCGCCCTTGTGCAGCTCCCAGCCGCAGATCGGGGTGTTCGGCGCGGTGGAGTTGCCGCTGAGGTCCACGTACAGGTCCTCGAACGCCGCGTTCCGGATCCAGTAGTCGCCGTCCGGGATGATCGGAGCCATGCGTCAACCTCCGTACGAGAGAGGGTCGGTGCCCGGGCGGGCTGCCCGGGCGGGCGGACCTCAACGTAGGCGGCGGCCAGGTGTCACGTAACGGGCTCTTCCGGTCGGAGCGTGGGTCTTTGGGGCGGCCGGGTCATGGGGGTACATGTCGAGCGATTCGGTCGGGGGCGGGCGGGGAGGTGTGCGGGGGGCGGGGTGCCTCTCACCTCGGCGTGGCCGGGACCTTTCCTGGTACGGGAGCGCCGTGCGGGTGGTGAGGGCGCGGCGGTGGCGGCAGGGGCGCCCGTCCCGGGGGCGTCGACTGCCCCGATCCGTACGCCCCACGCGCCCCTCAGCGGCCACGCCCGCGCCCCGTCCGGCGGCCGACCCTCGGCGGCCACGCCCGCGCCCCGGCCCGCGGCCGACCCTAGGCGGAACGGCCGCCCGGCCCGTCCCCCCTGAACTGCCGCGCGAACCCCGCCACCGCCAGCACCACACCGCTCCCCGCCATCACGAAGACCAGCCACGCCAGCGGCCAGAGCGAGGCGTCCGGCGCCTCGTGCGTGGTGAAGGAGACCCAGAGGAGGGCGGCGGGCGGGGCGACCACCACGGGGAGCGTCCAGCGCAGGCGGTCGCGGTGGCCGAAGTAGGCGGCCAGGGCCAGGACGGTGACCACCACGAGCGTGATGCCCGTGTCCGTGACCGGTGACGTCTCGTTGATCGCGCCCGGCGTCTCGGGGCGGTTGCGCAGGTCCCAGGGGAGGAAGAGGAGGTACGCGGCGGCGGCCACGCCCGCCCCGAGCAGGCGGGTCGCCCAGCGCTCGGCGGCCGGCCGGCCCCGCAGCGGGCGCAGCGCGTTCCGCAGCAGGCGCGAGGTGTGGTGCCGAGAGGTCGGTACGGTCAGCAGCGAGCTCGGTGCGTTCATGTGTACGACGGTGCCGGTCCGCGCGCGGCCGGGCCTGAGTACGCGTACTCAACCGCGCATGCGTACGCGATCACCCACGCTCAACCGCGCATGCGTACGCGATCACCCACGCTCAACCGCGCATGCGTACGCGATCACCCGCGCTCAACCGCGCATGTGCACGCGATCACCCACGCGGACGCGGCCCGCTCCCCTCCCGCCCCCGAAACGTCGCCCGGTACGCCCCCGGCGACACCCCCACCCCCGCCTGGAAGTGCCCCCGCAGCGACGCCCCCGTCCCGAAGCCGCACTCCGCCGCGATGCGGTCGACCGTGTGGTCGGTCTCCTCCAGGAGTTGGCGGGCGCGGTCGACGCGGCGCTGGGTGAGCCACTGGACCGGGGTGAGGCCCGTCTCGTCGCGGAAGCGGCGGCTGAAGGTGCGGACGCTCATCGAGGCCCGGGCGGCCAGTTCGGCCAGGGTCAGGGGCTCGCCGAGGCGGGTCAGGGCCCAGGCCCGCGCCGCGCCCGTCGACGTCGACTCGGGCTCGGCGACCGGGCGTTGGATGTACTGGGCCTGGCCGCCCTCCCGGTGCGGCGGCACCACCGTGCGGCGCGCCACGGCCGCCGCCACCGCCGCCCCGTGGTCGCGGCGGATCAGGTGCAGGCACAGGTCGATCCCGGCCGCCTCCCCCGCCGACGTCAGCACGGCGCCCTCGTCCACGTACAGGACGTCCGGATCGACCGTGACGGACGGGAAGCCGCGCGCGAGCCGCTCCGCCGACAGCCAGTGCGTCGTCGCCCGGCGGCCGTCCAGGAGTCCCGCCGCCGCGAGGACGAACGCGCCCGTGCAGATCGAGGCGATGCGGCGCGCGGACGATGCGAGGGTGAGCGCCTCGGCCAGCGGGGCGGTCAACTCCCCGGGGCGCAGCGACTCGTCCTCGCGGTGTGACGCGGGCACGATCACCGTGTCCGCGCCCGCCAGAACCTCGGGGCCGTGCGGCGCGCGGATCGGGAAGTCGGCGTCCGTGTCGACCATGCCGGGGCGCAGGGCGCAGGTCAGGGGCGTGTAGAGCGGGGCGCCCGCCGCGTCGCGCGCGCTGCCGAACAGCTGGTGGACCAGGCCGAGTTCCATCGGCAGGACGCCGTCCCGGACGAGGACGGCGACGGTGCGGGGGCGCCCGCCCCCCGGGTCCCCCGACGCGCGCCCCTGTGTCGTCCCTCGCGTCGCCCCCGGTGTCGCACCTCGCGTCGTCCCCTGTGTCGTACCTCGCGTCGCCATGGCCAGATGCTTGCACACCTTGGCCATCTGGCCACTCGTCCCGCTCACCCCGCCGGACGGACGCTCGGATCATGAGTACGTCGTCGAGTGCGTCACCACGCAAGCCGTCCCCGACCCCGGCCCCAGCCCCAGCCCCAGCCCCAACGCAAGCCCCAGCGCAAGCCCCGTCCGCCCTCACCACCTCCCCCGCCCCGCGCAGGCCCCGCCTCCCCCTCACCCCCTGGACCGTCGCCGCCACCGCCGCCCTCGCCATCGTCACCGCGGGCGCCTTCACCACCCTCGCCGGGCTGCTCGTCGGGCCGCTGCACGCCGAACTCGGCTGGTCGCGCGGCGCGATCGGGGTGGGCAGCGCGGTGAACATGGTCGTGTACGGGGCCACCGCGCCGTTCGCGGCCGCGCTGATGGACCGGTTCGGGATGCGGTACGTGACAACGGGCGCCCTCGGCCTCGTCGGCGCCGGGGCCGTGCTCACCGCCACGGCGATGACGGCGGCCTGGCAGTTCGCGCTCTACTGGGGCGTATTGGTGGGGTTCGGCTCCGGCGCCACGGCGATGGCGTTCGCGGCGACCGTCACCGAGCGGTGGTTCGTGGCGCGGCGGGGCCTGGTCACGGGGCTGCTGACGGCGGCGAGCGTGGTGGGGCAGTTCGTGTTCCTGCCGGTGCTCTCGGAGGTGGTGGGGCGGTACGGGTGGCGGGCGGCGGCGCTGACGCTCGCGGGTGCGGCGCTGTTGGCGGCGCCGCTGGTGTGGCTGACGCTGCGGGACCATCCGGCGGACATCGACCAACGCCCCTACGGGGCGGCGGAGTTCGTGCCGCGGCCCGCACCGGTCCCGGGCGCGGCGCGGCGCGCCGTACGCGTCCTGGTCCGGTCGGCCCGCACCGGCCCCTTCTGGCTGCTCGCCGGGACCTTCGCGATCTGCGGGGCGTCGACGAACGGCGTGATGTGGACGCACTTCGCGCCCGCCGCGCACGACCACGGCATGCCGATGACGGCCGCCGCCTCGCTGCTCGCGCTGATCGGGATCTTCAACGTGGCGGGCACGGTGGCCTCCGGCTGGCTGACCGACCGCGGGGACGCGCGGCGGCTGCTCGCCGCGTACTTCGCCCTGCGCGGCCTCGCCCTGCTCGCGCTGCCCCTGCTGCTCACGGCCACCGTCCAGCCGCCGCTGGTCGCCTTCGTGGTGGTCTTCGGGCTGCTCGACGTGGCGACGGTGCCGCCGACGATCGCGCTGAGCCGCGCGTACTTCGGCGCCGACGCGGCGATCGTGTTCGGCTGGATCAACTCCGCGCACCAGGTGGGCGCGGGCGCCGTCGCGTTCCTCGGCGGCGCGGCCCGGGACGCGTTCGGGTCGTACGACCTGGTGTGGGTGGGGACGGCGGCGCTGTGCGCGACGGCGGCGCTGCTTTCGCTGGCGAGCCCCGCACGGCGGGAACCGTCACCGGCGGCAGGACGGGGGCGCCCCTGACCCCGCTAAGCCACCAGTAGCCCCGCTAAGCCCCCAGTGACCCCGCTAAGCCCCCAGCGCCCGCGACACCGTATAGATCAAGAGTCCCGCCAGTGACCCCACCACCGTGCCGTTGATCCTGATGAACTGCAGGTCGCGGCCGATGTGGGCCTCGATCTTCTTCGAGGTGTGCTCGGCGTCCCAGCTCGCGACGGTGTCCGTGATGAGGGACGTGATCTCGTCGCGGTACGTCGTCACGACGTACACCGCGGCGCCCTCGACCCAGCCGTCGACCTTCTCCTGGAGGCGGGTGTCGGTGGCCATGCGCTGCCCGAGGGAGAGCAGGGCCGCCCGGACGCGCAGCCGCAGTTCGCTGCGCTCGTCCTCGGCGGCGGCCACGACCATCTGGCGGACCGCGGACCAGGCGGAGGCGATCAGGTCCTGCACCTCGTCGCGGGCGAGGACCTCGCGCTTGAGGTTCTCGACGCGGGCGCGGGTGTCCGTGTCGGACTGGAGGTCGGCGGCGAAGTCGGTGAGGAAGCGGTCGAGGGCGCCGCGGGCCGGGTGTCCTGGCATGTCGCGCATCTCGGTCACGAAGCGCAGGAGTTCCTTGTAGACCCGCTCGCCGACCTTCTTGTCGACGAAGCGCGGGGTCCAGCCGGGGGCGCCGCCCTCGACGGCGTCCATCACGGAGTCGGCGTGCGCCACGAGCCAGTCGTGGGCGCGCACGCACACCAGGTCCACGACGCGCTTGTGGCCGCCGTCCGTGACGACCTTCTCCAGCATCTTGCCGATGCCGGGCGCGATCTCCTGGGCGTCGGCGCGGCGCGTGATGGCCTCGCCGACGACGGCCTGCACGTCCGAGTCGCGCAGGACGGTGAGGGCGCCGCGCAGCGCGGTGGCCAGCTCGGCGGTGACGCGGTCGGCGTGCTCCGGCTCGGCGAGCCAGGTGCCGAGGCGGCTGCCGATGCCGACGGCGCGCAGGCGCTGGCGCACCACCGTCCGGGAGAGGAAGTTCTCGCCCACGAAGTCCCCGAGGGAGGCGCCGAGCTGGTCCTTCTTCTTCGGGATGATCGCCGTGTGCGGGATGGGGATGCCGAGGGGGTGCCGGAACAGGGCCGTCACCGCGAACCAGTCGGCGAGCGCGCCGACCATGCCCGCCTCGGCGGCCGCCGCGACATATCCGGCCCAGGGCCCGGCGCCCGTGTTCTGCGCCCACTTCGCGAGGACGTACACGACGGCGACGAACAGCAGCAGGCCCGTCGCGGTCAGCTTCATCCGGCGGACGCCGCGCTGCTTCTCCGCGTCGGCCTCGCTGAAGGCGCCGGGGCCGCCGGGGCCGCCCGGTCCTGCGGCGGGTCCGCCGCCCGCGCTTGGGGAGCGGCCGCCGCGGGCATGCTGTTCCCTGCCCGCCTCGGCCGCTTCCTCCGTGTTCGTACCTTGCATCCCTGGAGCCCCGTCTTCGCGTCGCTGTTCCTGCGCGTGCCTGGTGGTGCGTACGTCAGTCGTACGCCGTCGTCGTACCCGTTCGCATTGTCCCTTCCAGTCCGACTCCTGGAACGAACCACAAGTTCCCGGCGTCTGAGTGAGCGGAGGGGGGCAGTGTCGGCCCTCTCGCGGCCCATGACGCATCATGGGGTGTTCACACCGGAGCCTCGGGCTCCCCCTGCCCGAGGAGAAACAGCCCGCATGACCAAGCGTCACGGTTATGCACTGCTGGCCGCCGTGCTCACGATCGTCGTGGTCGTGTCGGCGGCCATATACATCGGCGTCACGGGCGCCGACGACGACACGAAGGACCAGCTCAGCGCCTCGCCGCGCGGGCCGCGCAACTCCGCGGCCCCGGCGTCGGCGGGCACCTGGGTGGGTACCTGGTCCGCCTCCCCCGCGGGCGCCGAACCCGGCACCGAGGCGCGCGGCATGGCGGGTCGTTCGGTACGCAACGTGGTGCACACCAGCGTCGGCGGCGAGAGCGCCCGCATCACCCTGTCGAACCTGTACGGCACCCAGCCGCTCACCGTCACGCACGCCTCCGTCGCCGTGGCCACCGCCTCGAACAACCCGACCGCGGCCGCCGGCACGCTGCGGCGGCTGACCTTCCGCGGCGACACGTCCGTGGTGATCCAGCCCGGCCAGCAGATCGTCAGCGACGCCGTGCGGCTGCGGGTGCCGCACGACGCGGACCTGCTCGTCACGACGTTCTCGCCGACCGCGTCAGGGCCGGTGACGTACCACCCGCACGCGCGTCAGATCTCGTACGTCGCCGACGGTGACCACACCGAGGACCCGAGCGGGTCGGCGTACCACGAGCAGAGCCCGTACTGGCGCTACCTCTCCGCCGTCGACGTGCTCAGCAACGAGACCGACGGCACCGTCGTCGTCATCGGCGACTCCATCACCGACGGCATTACCTCCACCATGGGCGCCAACCGGCGCTGGACCGACGTCCTCGCCGACCGGCTGCGCCAGGAGGCCGGCGCGCCGCGCTACAGCGTCGTGAACCAGGGCATCAGCGGCAACCGTGTCCTGTCGGACGGGAGGCCCGGCGCCCGTGGCGGGCCCGGTGCCAACCCCAGCGGGCTCGCCCGCTTCGGGCGGGACGTCCTCGGGCGCACCGGTGTCAAGGCCGTCGTCATCGCCCTCGGCATCAACGACATCCTCCGCAATCCGCAGGAGACCGATCCTCGGCGCATCACCGACGGGCTGCGGGAGCTGACCCGGCAGGCGCATGCCCGCGGGCTGCGGGTCGTGGGCGCGACGCTGATGCCCTTCGGGGGGCACCGGGGGTACACGCCCGCCCTTGAGGGCGTCCGCCAGGCCGTCAACAAGGAGATCCGCTCCGGGAAGGTGTTCGACGCGGTCGTCGACTTCGACAAGGCGCTGCGCGATCCCTACGATCCCCGGGCGCTGCTCGACCGGTACGACTCCGGGGACAACCTGCACCCCAGCGACGAGGGGTTCCGCCGGATGGGCCAGGCGTTCAACCCGGCCGACCTGAAGGGGTCCTCGGCCGCGGAGCTCTAGCCCGCCGGGGCCCGCGCCGGACCACCCGGTGCGGGTGGGACCACGCACCCGCCCGAACTTGTCCCGGGCCTCTCCGACAGCCCGGCACCGTCAGCCCGACCAGCACACCCCCGAATCGGCGCTCCGCGCCTCGTCCTCAAACGCCGGACGGGCTTTCTCCCACCCACCCGAGCCTCCTCCGGCCCGATCGACAGCCCGGCAGCTTCAGCCCCGCGGGGGGGCGCCCCCGTTTCGGCGCTCCGCGCCTCGTCCTCAATCGCCGGACGGGCTTTCTCCCACCCGCCCGCCCCCGCCAGGGCTTCGGCGGGCGTGGGGCGCACCGCCTGGCCGGTGCCCTTCAGCCCGCCTCGGCGAAGTAATTCAGCCCGTCCGGCGTTTGAGGACGAGCGCGCAGCGCGATCGGCGGCGGCCCGTCCCACCCGCACGGGACACCCACCCCCTGGGGTCCAGGGGCGCAGCCCCGGTTTCGGAGAAGGGGAGGGACTGGGGCGCCCCGCGAGGGTCAGTCCCGGCGCCGCTCCCGCAACTCCCGCCGCTCCGCCTTCAGCCGAGCCCGCTCCTGCTTGCGCAGCTTGCGTTCGACGGCGACCCCGCCCATGAGGGCGAAGCCGGTGACGACGACGCGCGGCGACCCCGGCGTGCCGGGCCCCGTGGCGTCGTCCCCGAAGCCGCCCATGATCCCGAACCCCTTGACGGTGACGTTCAGCTCGGGCGGCACGGTGACCTGGATGCCGCCCATGAGGGCGAAGCAGCGGATGACGACGTCCCGCTCGGCGAACCGCGCCTCGCGCAGGTCGATCTCCCCGCCGCCCCACATCGCGAAGGACGTGAAGAGCCGCCCGATGGTCCAGCCGCCCTTGCGGTTGAACCCGCTCCAGAGGGCGAAGGCCCCCGTGGACGAGGGCTCACCCCCGACGACCCGCTCGGCCCAGTCGATCTCGTAGCTGTCGGCGTCGCCGGAGCGCTTGACCATGGACACCGTGGGCCCGGGTGTGCCCGCGGACGGCAGATCGCGGGTGAGGGGGGCCAGCTCGCCGTAGGTGCGGGCCTTCAGCGCCGCGTCGAGGCGTTCGTCGAACTCCTCCATGTCGAGCCGCCCCTCGGCCAGGGCCTCGCGCAGCACGTCGGCGACCTTCTCGCGGTCGGCGTCGGAGGCCCGCAGCTCGGCGGGGCGCGGCTCGGCGGAGCCCCGCCCCGCGGCTTCGGGCAGCTTGTTCGAGGGCGTGGGCTCGGCGTCCGTCATGACGAAAGCCTACGAGGTTCCCCGGTCCGCGTACATCTTGGCGATCACGGCCTCGATGTCGGGCTCGCGCACGGAGAGGTCGACGAGGGGATAGCGGGCCGCCACGGCGGCCACCAGCGGCGCGGCCGACGCGGCGGCCGGGAACGCCAGCCACTGCCGGGGGCCCTCGACCTTCACGACCCGGGCCGACTCGACCTCCAGGGGCGGAAGTTCGCGTTCCAGGTCGACCACGAGGGTGCGTTCGCTCGCGCCCACCTCGTGCAGCCCGGCGAGCGGCCCGTCGTACATCAGACGCCCGTGGTCGATGACCATGACGCGTTTGCACAACTGCTCGATGTCGGTGAGGTCGTGGGTGGTCAGGAGCACGGTGGTGCCGGACTCAGTGTTCAGGTCGCGCAGGAAGGCGCGCACCTTCGCCTTGCTGACGACGTCGAGGCCGATGGTCGGCTCGTCCAGGTAGAGCACCTCGGGGTCGTGCAGGAGCGCCGCCGCGATGTCGCCGCGCATCCGCTGCCCGAGCGAGAGCTGGCGCACGGGCACGTCCAGGAGCTCGCCCAGGTCGAGGAGTTGGACGCAGCGGTCGAGGTTCTCGGCGTAGCGCCGGTCGGGGATGCGGTACATGCGGTGCATCAGGCGGTACGAGTCGATGAGCGGCAGGTCCCACCACAGGGTGGTGCGCTGGCCGAAGACCACGCCGATGCGGCGGGCGAGCCGGGTGCGCTCGCGGGCCGGGTCGATGCCCGCGACCCGCAGCCGGCCGCCGCTGGGCGTGAGGATGCCGGTGAGCATCTTGATGGTGGTGGACTTGCCCGCGCCGTTGGGCCCGATGTAGCCGACCATCTCGCCGCGCGGCACCCGGAAGGTGATGCCGTCGACGGCCCGCACCTGGTGCCGCTCGCGGCGCAGGAAGCCGGTCTTCCGGCGTACGTCGAAGATCTTCTCGACGCCGTCGAGCGCGATGAAGTCGGCGTCGACGTCGGCGTCGAGGCCGGCTTCCAGGACCGTGTCCATGACGTATCAGCTCCCTGTGCTGCGGTACGAGCGGAGTCCGGCGCGCCAGGCGAGGCCCGCGAGCGCGCAGCACGCCACGGCCACCAGCGGCGGCGTGAAGGCGGCCCAGGAGGGCAGGCCGAGCGGATAGGGGCGGCCGAGCACGTACAGGCCGGGCAGCCAGTTCACGAAGGCGATGGGCACCAGGAAGGTGGCGCCGCGCACCAGGTCCTTGCCGAAGACGGACGGCGGGTACTGCAGGAGCGTGTTGCCGCCGTAGGTGAAGGCGTTCTGCACCTCGGAGGCGTCCTGCGCGACGAACTGGAAGGCCGCGCCCGCCACGAACACCGCCATGAAGATCCCCGCGCCGCTGGCCAGCATCAGCGGGACGAGCAGCACCTTCAGGGGTGTCCAGGCGATGTCGAGGGCGACGCAGGCGTACCCGAGGATCAGCAGCCCCTGCACCACACGCCCCATCCTGCGCAGCGCGAACTGGTCCGCCGCGACCTGCGCGAGCACCGGCGCGGGCCGCACGAGGAGGGTGTCGAGGGTGCCGTCGCGGACCCGTCGGCCGAGCCGGTCCATGGAGCCGATGGAGAGGTCGGCGAGGCCGAAGGCGCAGGACGCGGCGCCGTAGAGGAAGGCGACCTCGGGAAGCCGGTAGCCGCCGAGCTCGTCGACCTGGGAGAACATCAGCAGGATCGCGGCGAAGTCGAGGGCGGTCGCGGTGAGGTTGCCGAGGGCCGTCATGACGAAGGACGCGCGGTAGGCGAGGGTGGAGCGGATCCACATGGCGGTGATCATCCGGTAGGCGCGCAGCCCGTCCCTGGCCCGCTCCAGCGGCCCGTCGGCGGCGCCGTCCCGCAGGCCGGAGGGCCACTCCTCCCCTCGCCCGACGAGTCGGCCCTGCCCACCAAGATCGCCCTGCCCACCCAGCTCGCCCTGCCCGCCAAGATCGCCCTGCTTGAGCCCCTCAGCCACCCTGCACCACCACCCGCCGCGTCGCCACGGCCTGCAGCAGCCGCCCCGCCGCGAGCAGCGCGACGGCCCACCCGGCCTGGAAGGCGAACGTCCCCGGCAGCTCCGCGCCCGAGCGCTCGCCGAGCAGCACGTCGGCGGGCACCTGGATCAGCGCCGACCAGGGCAGCGCGCGGGCGATCTCGCCGAGGGCGCCGGGGAAGACGTTCAGGGGCAGCAGCATCCCGGAGAAGAACGTGCTCGCGAGCCACGAGATCTGCGCCACCCCCGTGCCGTCGAGCAGCCAGAAGGCGCTGAGCGCCACCAGGAAGCGCAGCGCGAAGCTGACCACCACCCCGAGCAGCACGGCGAGCGCCGCGGCGAGCCACGTCAACACGTCGCCAGGAAGAGCCAGTTGAAAGACGAACGCGCCGAACAGCATCGGCGCCACACCGCGCGCGAGCAGCTGGAACAGCGCCCGGCCCAGGTCACCCGCGAGCCACCAGGCCTGGAGGTCGGCCGGGCGGTACAGGTCGATGGCGATGTCGCCGGTGCGGATGCGCCGCATCAGCTCGTCCTCGAAGCCGCCGCCCATCACCGCGACGGTCGTCAGGAGCGCCTGCCCGAGCCACACGTACGTGAGAGCCTGCGCCTGGTCGTATCCTCCAAGTCCAGGCTTCTCGTCCCACAGGGCAATATAGGTGTAGGTCAGGATCACTCCGAAGACCGTGTTGGTGAAGACACCGGCCATGGTCGCGATCCGGTACGTGGCGAACCGCCGGAAGCTGCCGGCGGCGACGGCCGCGTACAGGCGGAACCGTCCTGATCTCACGAACATCCCTTTCAGAGAGCCTCGTACCGCTCCAGGCCACCGCGCCCGGGCCCGTGCCCGGACCGAAGCGCAGGAGCCTAGTGCGGTCGGGGCCGACCGTGCCAGGCAATTTCGCTCCACGGAGCGTGCCTGGCCTGAAAGGCATGCGGCGACAGTGTGCAATGGGTCGTACGAGGCGTACTGGATGTATGAGGCGTACGAGATGTACGACGCGAACCGGGAGTTCCGCGAGACATGAGCAGCGACGAGCCACAGCGGCAGCCGGGCGACGGGCCGGAGGAGCCCACCGCCCGGCCGAGCGAACCCGCTGCCCGGCAGGACGGGCCCGCCGAGGGACCGGCCGAGCGGGCCTCCCGGCCGAGCGACCCGGCGCCGGGCGACGACCGGGACGACCGCGCTCCGGGCGACCGCGCCCCGGCCGACCGCGCTCCGGGCGACCGCCCCACCCCGCCGAAGGGCACACCCGGCGCTCCCGGCCCCGGCGCCCCCGACGGCGGCCCCTCCACCCAGCAGCTCCGCCCGCTCGGCCGCCCCAAGGGCGCCGCGCCCCAGGGCGCCCCTGACCCCTCCACCCAGCAGTTGCGGGCCATCCCCCCGGGACCGGGCCAGGGCCAGCAGCACCAGGGCTGGGCCCCGCGCGAGCCCGAGCAGGGTGCCGCCGGGGCCGCCGCCGCGTCCGTGGCCGCCGCGCCCGGTGACGGCGCCCCCGGCAAGGCCGCCAAGAGCGGCAAGAAGAAGCGGCCCAAGCGCAAGGGCTGGCGGCGCCTCTTCCCGACCTGGCGGATGGTGCTCGCCGGGTTCATCTTCGTGGTCCTGCTCTGCGTGGGCGGCTTCACCGCGGGCTATCTGCTGATCGACATCCCGCCCGCGAACGCCACGGCCACCAAGCAGGCCAACGTCTACCTGTACGCCGACGGCACCGAGCTGGCCCGCGACGACAGCAGGGGCATGAACCGCGAGAACGTCCCGCTGTCCAAGGTCCCCAAGCACGTGCAGCACGCCGTGCTCGCGGCCGAGGACCGGGACTTCTACGGCGAGTCCGCCGTCGACCCGAAGGCGATGCTCCGCGCGGCCTGGAACACCGTCACCGGCAAGGGCAAGCAGTCCGGCTCCACCATCACCCAGCAGTACGTGAAGAACTACTACCTGGGCCAGGAGCAGACGGTCACCCGCAAGGTGAAGGAGTTCTTCATCTCGATCAAGCTGGACCGCGAGGTGAGCAAGGACGACATCCTCCAGGGCTATCTGAACACCAGCTACTTCGGCCGCAACGCGTACGGCGTGCAGGCCGCCGCGCAGGCGTACTACGGCAAGGACGTCGAGGACCTCACCGTCGGCCAGGGCGCGTACCTCGCGACGCTCGTGAACGCCCCGAACGCCTACGACGTGGCGGCGCACCCGGAGAACAAGCCCAACGCGGTGGGCCGCTGGAACTACGTCCTGAACGGCATGGTCAAGGAGGGCTGGCTGTCCTCCGCCGACCGCGAGAAGCAGAAGTTCCCGGCGCCGGAGCAGGCCAGGGGCAACCAGGACCTGTCCGGGCAGCGCGGCTATGTGGTCAAGGCCGTCGAGGACTACCTCATCGAGAACAAGATCGTCGAGGAGGACGCCCTGCACCGGGGCGGCTACCGCATCACGACCACCCTGCAGAAGCCGCGGCAGGACGCGTTCGTGAAGGCCGTCGACGACCAGGTGATGTCGAAGCTCGACAAGAAGGCCCGCAAGATCGACCGGAACGTGCGGGTCGGCGGCGCGTCCGTGGACCCGAAGACCGGCAAGGTCGTCGCGATGTACGGCGGCATCGACTACACCAAGCAGTTCGTCAACAACGCCACCCGACGTGACTACCAGGTCGGCTCGACCTTCAAGCCGTTCGTGTTCACCTCGGCCGTGCAGAACGGCTCGACCACGCAGTCCGGCACCCCGATCACGCCGAACACGATCTACGACGGCAACAACCGGCGTCCGGTGCAGGGCTGGGACGGCGGCCAGTACGCCCCCGCCAACGAGGACGACGGCCAGTACGGCGACATCACCGTGCGCGAGGCCACGGACAAGTCCGTGAACTCCGTGTACGCGCAGATGGCCGTCGACGTGGGCTCCGACCGGGTCAAGGACACCGCGGTCGCGCTCGGCGTGCCGGAGAAGACCCCGGACCTCACGGCGTCCCCGTCCATCGCGCTCGGCCCGTCCACGGCGTCCGTGCTCGACATGACGGAGGCGTACGCCACGCTCGCGAACCACGGCCAGCACGGCTCGTACACGCTCGTCGAGAAGATCACCAAGGACGGCGAGGACGTCGCCTTGCCGGAGCGGGGCGAGAAGACGGCGGTGAGCCGCGAGGCCGCGGACACCACCACGTCGATCCTGCGCAGCGTCGTCGACTCCGGCACGGGCACGGCGGCGCTCGCCGCGGGCCGCCCGGCGGCGGGCAAGACGGGTACGGCCGAGGAGGACAAGGCGGCCTGGTTCGCGGGCTACACGCCGGACCTGGCGACGGTCGTGGCCGTGATGGGCCAGGACCCGAAGACGGCCGTGCAGACGCCGCTGTACGGGGCGCTCGGCGAGCGGCGCATCAATGGCGGCGGCTATCCGGCGCGGGTCTGGGCGCAGTTCACCAAGGACGCCCTGGAGGGCAAGTCGGTGAAGGAGTTCGACCTGGAGCTGGAGCCGGGCGCGGACGTGCCGGTGCAGCCCGACCCGTCGGAGGGCGCCGAGGAGCCCGACCCGGACGAGGACACGGGCGGCGCGAACGGCGGCGACGAGGACACCGGCGGCACGGCCGACGGCGGTGCCGCGGACGGCGGCGGCGACCAGGGCGGCCAGAACCAGGGGCAGAACCAGGGCCAGAACCAGGGGCCGACCGGCGGTCAGGACCAGGGCGGCCAGACACAGGGCCCGACCGCGGGCCAGGACCAGGGCGGCCAGACGCAGGGCCAGGACCAGGGCCAGACGCAGGGGCAGAACCAGGGGCCGACCGGGGGCGGCGCCGACGGGGGTGCCGCGGACGGCGGCGCCCAGGGCGGCCAGCAGGGCGCTCTGGGCGGGCTCACGCAGGGGACGACCACGGGGCCGCGGGGGCGCGGCGGCGACTGACGCCGCCGGGTCCCCGGGGCCCCACAGGGCCTGGCCTCAGTGGCCGCTCGTCGCCTTCAGACCCACGACGGCGACGAGCAGCAGACAGACGAAGAAGATCCGGGCCGCGGTGGCGGGCTCGCCGAGCGCGAGCATGCCGACCAGCGCGGCACCGGCGGCGCCGATGCCGACCCACACGCCGTAGGCCGTGCCGATGGGCAGGGTCTTGGCGGCGTAGGACAGCAGCAGCATGCTGGCGACGATGCCCGCGCCGGTGAACACACTCGGCCACAGGCGGGTGAAACCCTCGGTGAACTTCATGCCGATCGACCAGCCGACCTCGAGCAGACCGGCGACGACGAGCAGGACCCAGGCCATGACGGCACCTCCGAAAAAGGGACTTCAGGGGTGCGTCGTCTTTGCGGATCCCGGTACGGCGCGTCTCGTCGGGGTCCTTCCAAGGTAGCAAAGGGCGTGCGAAAGGGGCTGGTGACGATGGTCACCAGCCCCTTCTCGGCTGCGTCGGGCCGGGGCGCCGGGCCCCGGGGCGTTACAGGTACAGGCCGGTGGAGTCCTCGGACCCCTCGAAGCGGTCCGCGGCCACGGCGTGCAGATCGCGCTCGCGCATCAGGACGTACGCCACGCCCCGCACCTCGACCTCGGCGCGGTCCTCGGGGTCGTACAGGACCCGGTCACCGGGCTCCACCGTGCGCACGTTCTGCCCCACGGCGACGACCTCGGCCCAGGCCAGGCGCTTGCCGACGGCCGCGGTCGCGGGGATCAGGATGCCGCCGCCGGAGCGCCGCTCGCCCTCCGCGGTGTCCTGACGCACGAGCACGCGGTCGTGCAGCATCCGGATCGGCAGCTTGTCGTCGTGGGTGCTTGGTTCAGATGTCTTGGCGCTCACGCCCCGAACCTACCTGCCCCCGCGCGCCTTGTACGCCTCCGGGTCAGCCCTTGCGGCGCCTGGAGCCCGCCGCGAGGAGCCCCACCAGGCCCACCACGACCAGGGCCACCGGCACGATCCGCTCCACGCGGGGCGCACCGTCCTCCGCGACGAACTGGGCCTTCACATCGGAGACGAGGCGGTTCGCGCTGACGTAGGCCCGCCCGAGCGACTGGTCGACGCTCGAAGAGATCTTGGCCTTGGCGTCCCCGACGATCGTCTTCGGGTGGACCCGCACCCCGATCTCGTCGAGGGTCTCGGCGAGCTGGTCGCGCCGGCGCTTGATGTCCGCCTCGATCTGCGCAGGGGTCCTGGCATCCGCATCCGACACCGCGCTGCCTCCGTGGGTGTGTTCCGTGTACTCGGTACTGGTCGTTCCACAGTCTGTCAGCTTCACCCCCGTCGCACCCCACGGCACCCCTATTACGCTCGACTCCGTCACCACACCCTGATGCGTGCGCGCCCGCGCGTGCCGCCCACGAGGAGACCGGAAATGAGCGAGCGACTTCAGCCCGGGGACACCGCCCCCGCCTTCACCCTGCCCGACGCCGACGGCAAGGACGTCTCCCTCGCGGACCACAAGGGCCGCAAGGTCATCGTGTACTTCTACCCGGCCGCCCTGACCCCCGGCTGCACCAAGCAGGCCTGCGACTTCACCGACAACCTGGACGTGCTCGCGGCCGCGGGCTACGACGTCATCGGCGTCTCCCCCGACAAGCCGGAGAAGCTCGCCAAGTTCCGCGAGAAGGAGAACCTGAAGGTCACGCTGGTCGGCGACCCGTCCAAGGAGACCCTGGAGGCGTACGGCGCCTTCGGCGAGAAGAAGCTGTACGGCAAGACGGTGACCGGCGTGATCCGTTCGACGGTCGTCGTGGACGAGACGGGCAAGGTCGAGCACGCCTTCTACAACGTGAAGGCGACCGGCCACGTCGCCAAGATCATCAGGGATCTGGGGGTCTGATCCCCCTGGCCGGGCGCCGGTCCCTCGGCCACCCGCGCATGTGACGAAGCCCCCCTCACAGGGGGCTTTCGTTTGCGATCGCGGAGTGCGAGCAAGTGATCCCGTGGACCACCGTCAGCGAAAGGATCACTCCATGGCGGCCAGCCAGCAACCGGCCGACCCCGAGGCCGATGTCCTGCCCGGCACCGACCCGGCGGCGGTGAAACGTCACCGCACCCTGTTCCGGGCCATCAGACGGCGCCGGAACCCGCCCCTGCGGCGCACCGACATCACGGTGACCGACGACGCGGCCGTGCGGCGCGCGGTGAAAGCGGCCTCGCTCGGCAATGCCATGGAGTGGTTCGACTTCGGCATCTACAGCTATCTGGCCGTCACCATCGGGCATGTCTTCTTCCCGTCCGGGAACGACACCGCCCAGCTGATCTCCTCGTTCGCCACCTTCGCGGTGTCGTTCCTGGTGCGGCCGCTCGGCGGCATGGTGTTCGGCCCGATGGGCGACAAGATCGGCCGCAAGAAGGTCCTCGCCCTGACGATGATCCTGATGGCGGTCGGCACCTTCGCCATCGGCCTGATCCCGAGCTATGCCGCCATCGGCTTCTGGGCCCCGGTGCTGCTGATCGTCTTCCGTCTGGTGCAGGGCTTCTCCACGGGCGGCGAGTACGGCGGCGCCTCCACGTTCATCGCCGAGTACGCGCCGGACAAGCGGCGCGGCTACTTCGGCAGCTTCCTGGAGTTCGGCACCCTCGCCGGGTACGTGGGCGCGGCCGGCCTGGTCACGATCCTGACCACGACGCTGGACGACGGCGCCATGGAGGCGTGGGGCTGGCGGATCCCGTTCCTGGTCGCGGGCCCGCTCGGCCTGGTCGGCCTGTATCTGCGGCTGCGCCTGGACGAGACCCCGGCGTTCCAGAAGCTGGAGGACCAGACGTACCACTCGGCGACCGAGGCGGCCTCCGCCGTCGAGACGTCCGCCAAGGGCGACCTCGCGAAGATCTTCCGCCAGTACTGGCCGACGCTGATCCTGTGTGTCGCCCTGGTCGGCGCGTACAACGTCACCGACTACATGCTCCTGTCGTACATGCCGACGTACCTGACCGACGAGCTCGGCTACGACGACACGCACGGGCTGCTGATCCTCATCGCCACGATGGTGGTCCTGATGCTGGTGATCAACCGGATCGGCGTCCTGTCGGACCGCTACGGCCGCAAGCCGCTCCTGATGACGGGCATGGTGGGCTTCCTCGTCCTGTCGGTCCCGGCCTTCCTGCTGATCAAGCAGGGCGCCCTGGTCGCCGTCTCGGCGGGCATGCTGATGCTCGGCCTGTCCCTGGTGTGCCTGCTCGGCACCATGTCGGCGACGCTGCCCGCGCTGTTCCCCACCCCCGTGCGCTACGGCTCCCTCTCGGTGGGCTACAACCTGTCCGCCTCGCTGTTCGGCGGCACCGCGCCGCTGGTGATCACCGCGCTGATCAGCGTCACGGGCACGGACATGATGCCCGCGTACTACGCGATGGCCGCAGCCGTCGTCGGCATCATCGCGGTGGCCTGCATGAAGGAGACCGCGCAGCGGCCCCTCAGCGGCTCGCCGCCGTCGGTGGAGAGCAAGGAGGAGGCCGCCGAGCTGGTCGCGGCGCAGGCCACGGCGCCCAAGTTCTGACTCGCCCGGCAGCCCCGGCCGGGCGGCGATTACGATGGGCGCGGCACGCGGCCGTGGTGGAACTGGCAGTCACGCTGGGTTTAGGTCCCAGTGGGGTAACACCCGTGAGGGTTCGAGTCCCTCCGGCCGCACACGTGCTGAAGGGCGCCTCCGCGGGGGCGCCCTTCACCGTGTCCGGTCCCGGTCCGGCCGCGTACAGGACAGGTTCCGTCCTGGTCAGCCGAGCAGGTCACGCACCACAGGCACCAGCGCGCGGAACGCCTTGCCGCGGTGGCTGATCGCGTTCTTCTCGTCGGCCGTCAGCTCGGCGCAGGTGCGGGTCTCGCCCTCGGGCTGGAGCACCGGGTCGTAGCCGAAGCCGCCCGTGCCCGCCGGGGTGTGCCGCAGGGTGCCGAGCAGCCGCCCCTCGACCACCCGCTCCGCGCCGTCGGGCAGCGCGAGGGCCGCCGCGCACGCGAAGTGGGCGCCGCGGTGCGGGTCGTCGATGTCGCCGAGCTGGGCAAGGAGCAGGTCCAGGTTGGCGCGGTCGTCGCCGTGGCGGCCCGCCCAGCGCGCGGAGAAGATGCCCGGGGCGCCGCCGAGCACGTCGACGCACAGGCCCGAGTCGTCGGCGACGGCGGGCAGGCCGGTGGCCTTGGCCAGGGCGTGCGCCTTCAGGAGGGCGTTCTCGGCGAAGGTGACGCCGGTCTCCTTGACGTCGGGGACGTCCGGGTAGGCGTCCGCGCCGACCAGCTCGTGGTCGAGCCGGGCGGCGGCGAGGATCGCCGTCAGTTCGGTGAGCTTGCCGGCGTTGCGGGTGGCGAGGATGAGACGGGTCATGGGATCAGTATCGCGGCCCCGCGACCGGCCGCTCCGGCGCGCCCCCGTCCCGTCGGCGTGACACTCGCCGGGTGTCGTCGGGCACGGAGTGCGCCGCCCCGGCAGGTCAGTCGGTGCAGACCTTCGTCAGCTCCTTGGCCGCGTCGACGGCGGGGCTGAGGTCGGGCGACTTGTCGCCGCCGTCCTTGGAGGAGTCGCGGATGTTGTCGATGGCCTTGTCCAGGTGGTCCAGGGCCTTGTCCACGTCGGCGTCGTCGGACTTGTCGCGGATGTCGTCGAGGTTGTCCTCGATGTCGTCCAGGGAGTCGTCGGCCTTGCCGGGGTTCAGCGCGGCGTCCTGGGCGGCCTCCTGCATGTCCTGGACGTTGTCGTGGATCGCGTCGGCCGTCTTCACGCAGTCGACGGCCTTGTCGACGGGGTCGCAGGCCACGAGGCCGGAGACCGCCGGAACTGCGATCAGAGCGGTGATGATGGCGGTAGCGGTACGGCGGTGGCGCGCGGCCATGCGGAATTCCCTCCCCGTTGCGGGCGGGCGTACGGCTTGGCCCGTACGCCCGCATCCGTAAGAACGCCCGTCCGGGCCCCGAGGGTTGCTTCCCACGCCGGGCGAGCCGAACCGCGCATCCCCCGCGCCCGCGCCCGACTCGACCGCGCCGCGCGCCACTCGGGCCGCGTCCGGCGCTCTGCCCTACTTGACCGCTTCGAGCGCTTCGCGCTGGTACGCGGCGAGGTCGACGCAGCCGCCGACGGCGAGGTCGAGCAGCGCGTTCAGCTCCTCGCGGGCGAACGGCTCGGCCTCCGCGGTGCCCTGGACCTCGACGAAGCGACCGTCGCCGGTGCACACGACGTTCATGTCGGTGTCGGCCTTCACGTCCTCCTCGTAGCAGAGGTCGAGCAGCGGTACGCCGCCGACGATGCCGACGGAGACCGCGCTGACCGTACCGGTGAGCGGCTTGCGCCCGGCCTTGATCAGCTTCTTGCCCTGGGCCCAGGCGACGGCGTCGGCGAGGGCGACGTAGGCGCCGGTGATGGCGGCGGTGCGGGTGCCGCCGTCGGCCTGGAGGACGTCGCAGTCCAGGACGATGGTGTTCTCGCCGAGGGCCTTGTAGTCGATGACGGCGCGCAGCGAGCGGCCGATGAGGCGGCTGATCTCGTGCGTGCGGCCGCCGATCTTGCCGCGTACGGACTCGCGGTCGCCGCGGGTGTTCGTGGAGCGCGGGAGCATCGAGTACTCGGCGGTGACCCAGCCCTCGCCGCTGCCCTTGCGCCAGCGAGGCACGCCCTCCGTGACGGAGGCCGTGCAGAAGACCTTGGTGTCGCCGAAGGACACGAGGACGGAGCCCTCGGCGTGCTTGCTCCACCCACGCTCAATGGTGACGGGGCGGAGCTGTTCGGGGGTACGGCCGTCGATTCGAGACATGCGGCGACCCTATCGGGCCCTGGCGGGGCCTTCCCCAATCCCGCCCCTTCCCGGCTGTGACACTTTGCGGCTCCGCCGCGTGGGGGGGGCTCCGCCCCTGGACCCCGGGGCCGGGCGTCCCGTGACGGGTGGGACAGTCCTCCCCCGAATCGGCGCTCCGCGCCTCGTCCTCAAACGCCGGACGGGCTGAAAACTTCCCCGAGGCGAGCGCAGACTCCTCGCCGAGGCGGGCTGAGTGACCCCGGGCAGGCAGTGCGCCCCACCCGGACCGAAGCCCTGGCGGGGGCGGGCGGGTGGGAGAAAGCCCGTCCGGCGCTTGAGGACGAGGCGCGGAGCGCCGATCGGGAGCGCCCCATTCGGGGCTGAGGGTGCCGGGCTGTCGCTCAGCCCGGTGCGAGTTCGGGCGGGCGAGCGAGAGAAAGCGGAGCGCCGATCGGGGGCGCCCACGCACGCGTGAGGGCCCTGTCCCAGTGACCGGAACAAGGCCCTCACCCACGCTCAGCACAGCGCAAGCGCTACATCATGTCCTCGATGTCGGCGGCGATCGGGTCCGCGTCGGTCCCGATGACGACCTGGACGGCCGTCCCCATCTTCACGACCCCGTGCGCCCCCGCGGCCTTCAGAGCGGCGTCGTCGACCAGCCCCGGGTCCTTGACCTCCGTACGGAGGCGCGTGATGCAGCCCTCGACCTCTTCGATGTTGTCGATGCCGCCGAGCCCGGCAACGATCTTCTCAGCCTTGCTGGCCATGGTGTTCTCCCTGCTCTGAAAAGGACGCGGCCACGACACCGTAGGTCCGCTTTGTCACGGTAACGCACGGTTGGCCCATCTTCGCGGGCGGTCACGGCACTCGTACCCAATCATGACGATCAAGGTGTCACCCCTAGTGGGGGCGGTGCCGACCACCGTCCACAACTGGTCTACACCAGTTTTCAACGACCGCCAAACCTGGCCGGTTCCGGGAGGAACGCCGATGAGTTCCACTGCCGCCGCGATACCCCAGAAGAAGTGGTGGAACGGCCTTTTCCAGGGCCTGCAGAAGATGGGCCGCAGCCTGCAACTGCCCATCGCCGTACTGCCCGCAGCGGGCATCCTCAACCGGCTCGGCCAGCCGGACGTCTTCGGCGACGACGGCCTCGGCTGGACCAATGTGGCCAAGGTCTTCGCGGCCGCGGGCGGCGCCCTGCTCGACTCCTCGCTCGGCCTGCCCCTCCTCTTCTGCATCGGCGTCGCGATCGGCATGGCGAAGAAGTCGGACGGCTCCACCGCACTCGCCGCGGTCGCCGGATTCCTCGTCTACTACGCGGTCCTGCGCGCCTTCCCCGAGGACTGCGCGGCGGGCGCCGACTTCGCGGGCGCCGGGATGTGGAGCGGGGTCTGCGTCGCCGAGGACGGCACCTCCAGCCAGGCCGCGTACCAGAATCCAGGAGTGTTCGGCGGCATCGTGATGGGCCTGCTCGCCGCCTGGTTCTGGCAGCGCTACCACCGCGTGAAGCTGGTCGACTGGCTCGGCTTCTTCAACGGCCGCCGCCTGGTCCCGATCATCATGGCGTTCGTCGGCCTGGTCTTCGCGGGCCTGTGCGTCTGGGTCTGGCCGCCCATCGGCGACGGCCTCACCAGCTTCTCCAAGTGGCTGGTCGACCTCGGCTGGCTGGGCTCGGGCATCTTCGGCGTGGCCAACCGCGCGCTGCTCACCGTCGGCCTGCACCAGTTCCTGAACACTTTCGTCTGGTTCCAGTTCGGCGACTACACGAAGGCCGACGGCACGGTCGTCCACGGCGACATCAACCGCTTCCTCGCGGGCGACCCGACAGCCGGTCAGTTCACCTCGGGCTTCTTCCCGATCATGATGTTCGCGCTGCCCGCGGCGGCCCTCGCGATCACGCACGCGGCCCGCCCGGAGCGGCGCAAGGTGGTCGGCGGCATGATGCTCTCGGTGGGCCTCACGTCCTTCGTCACCGGCATCACCGAGCCGATCGAGTACTCCTTCCTGTTCATCGCGCCCGCGCTGTACGCGATCCACGCGATCCTCACCGGCGTCTCGATGGCGGTCACCTGGGGCCTCGGGGTGAAGGACGGCTTCAGCTTCTCCGCGGGCCTCATCGACTACGTCATCAACTGGAGCCTGGCCACGAAACCCTGGCTGATCATCCCGATCGGACTGTGCTTCGCGGTGGTCTACTACTTCCTGTTCCTCTTCGTGATCAAGAAGTTCGACCTGGCCACTCCGGGACGCGAACCGGAGGAGGAGGCAAAGGCGTTGGACGAGGAGCAGACCAAGGCATAGGCAGGCATCCGCACGGAAGCGGAACCTGCCGCGATACCCTTTGCCAGGCCCTCGGACCCTATGGTCCGGGGGCCTTTCGCCGTGGATGCGGTGTTATGGCCGACCCCACAGGAATCGTGGGTTCCTTATGTCGCCTTGACCGTGTTACAACAGGTCTACACCACTGAGTGGTGTAGACCACCTGGATGCTGTCGCACCCCCTGAACTGTCCCCTGACAGCACCCGCACATGGAGGAAGACATGAGTACGGCCACCGCCAAGGCGGCGCCCGCGAAGAAGCGGGGCTCAAGTGTGTTGCAGGGTCTGCAGAAGGTGGGCCGCAGCCTGCAGCTGCCGATCGCTGTCCTGCCCGCGGCGGGCATCCTGCTGCGCCTCGGCCAGCCGGACGTGTTCGGCGCCGACGGCCTCGGCTGGGGCAAGGTCGCCACGGTCTTCGCCACCGCCGGTGACGCCGTCTTCGCGAACATGCCGCTGCTGTTCTGCATCGGTGTCGCGATCGGCTTCGCCAAGAAGGCGGACGGCTCGACCGCGCTGGCCGCGCTCGTCGGCTTCCTGGTCTACAAGAACGTGCTGACCGCGTTCCCGGTCACCGAGGCGAAGATCACCAAGGGTGCGGACGTCGCCGCGACGTACAACGACCCGAAGGTCTTCGGCGGCATCATCATGGGCCTCATATCCGCCGTGGTCTGGCAGCGGTTCCACCGCACCAAGCTGGTGGACTGGCTCGGCTTCTTCAACGGCCGCCGCCTGGTCCCGATCCTGATGGCCTTCATCGGCACCGCCCTGGGTGTCGTCTTCGGCCTCGCCTGGGGCCCGGTCGGTGACGCCATCACCAACTTCGGCGAGTGGATGACCGACCTCGGCTCGGTCGGCGCCGGCATCTTCGGCGTGGTCAACCGCGCGCTCCTGCCGGTCGGCATGCACCAGTTCGTGAACACCGTCGCCTGGCAGGAGATCGGCTCCTTCACCGACTCCGCCGGTGCCGTCTGGCACGGCGACATCCAGCGCTTCATGCACGGCGACCCGACCGCGGGTCAGTTCATGTCCGGCTTCTTCCCGATCATGATGTTCGCGCTGCCGGCCGTGGCCCTGGCCATCACCCACACCGCCCGCCCCGAGCGCCGCAAGGTCGTCGGCGGCATGATGATGTCCCTCGCGCTGACCTCGTTCGTCACCGGCATCACCGAGCCGATCGAGTTCGCCTTCATGTTCATCGCGCCGGTCCTGTACGTGATCCACGCGATCCTCACAGCCGTCGCCATGACCGTCACCTGGGCCCTGGGCGTGCACCACGGCTTCACGTTCTCGGCGGGCGCCATCGACTACGTCCTGAACTGGAAGTTCGCCGAGAAGCCGTGGCTGATCATCCCGATCGGCCTGGCGTTCGCCGCGGTCTACTACGTCGTCTTCCGCTTCGCGATCGTCAAGTTCAACATCCCGACCCCGGGCCGTGAGCCCGAGGAGGAGATCGAGGACCTCACCAAGGCGTGAGCCTCACCCCGCACGACGGCGTGGGCCCCGGAACCACAAGGTTCCGGGGCCCACGCCGTTGTACTCGTCCTTACTCGTCCGCACCCGCCCGCACCCGTCCGAGGACTCTCAGATCTCGTACGTAGCCCCTGCCGCCGCCAGCTCCGTCGGGCCGCCGGTGAAGACCTCCCGGGCGTCGGCGAGGTTCACCGCCGGGTCCGTCCACGGCGGGATGTGCGTGAGCACCAGGCGCCGCGCGCCCGCGCGAACGGCGGACTCCCCGGCCTCGCGGCCGTTGAGGTGCAGGTCCGGGATGTTCTCCTTGCCGTGCGTGAACGCGGCCTCGCAGAGGAACAGATCGGTGTCGGCCGCGAGTTCGTCGAGGGCCGCGCAGGTGCCGGTGTCCCCGGAGTACGTCAGCGACCGGCCGTCGTGCTCGACCCTGATCGCGTACGCCTCGACGGGGTGGCACACCTTCTCCGTACGCACCGAGAACGGGCCGATCTCGAAGGCCCCGGGCTTGACCGTGTGGAAGTCGAAGACCTCGCTCATCGACGACGCGGAGGGCGTGTCGGCGTACGCCGTGGTCAGGCGCTGCTCGGTGCCCTCGGGGCCGTAGACCGGGATGGGGGCGCAGCGGCCGCCGTCGTGGCGGTAGTAGCGGGCCACGAAGTACGCGCACATGTCAATGCAGTGATCGGCGTGCAGATGGCTGAGGAAGATCGCGTCGAGGTCGTACAGACCGATGTGGCGCTGCAGCTCGCCCAGGGCGCCGTTGCCCATGTCGAGCAGCAGCCGGAAGCCGTCGGCCTCGACGAGGTAGCTCGAGCAGGCCGAGTCCGCGGACGGAAACGACCCCGAGCAGCCGACGACGGTGAGCTTCATAGAGCTGGAACCTCCACGCTGGCGATCGGGGGAAACGGGGGCGTGCGGTCCGTCGAGCGTAAAGCGCGAAAGGGCGCCTCGCTCCTCCGTCGTGGGCCGTTGTGGGCGAACTCACCTGGGGTGTCACCGGTTCGGGGGCGCCCGAAGGGGTTGGGTGCGGCGGCGCGGAGCGGGGGGCGCCGGTACCGTCGGGGCCATGGACACGTCGTGGTGGCCGGCGCTGGCCGCTGTGGTGGTACTCGCTCTTGCCGTCGCCCTTGTGGACGGGTGGGCCCGCTCCGGGCGGCCGGCCCGGCGGCGTCGGCCGCCCGGGCGGGCGCGGGGGCGGGAGCGGGGTGGGCGGCCGCAGCCTCGGGCCGGGGAGATCTGGTGGGCGCGGGTGCCCTATGAGGGTGGGGCCGGGGGGAAGGACCGGCCCTGTCTGGTGCTCGGTGTCCACGGGGACAGCGTGCGGGTCGCGAAGATCACCAGTAAGTATCACGACGAGCGGGCCGGGGTGATCCCGTTGCCGCCCGGGGCCGTCGGGGACGCGCACGGGCGGGCCAGTTTCCTGGAGACCGATGAGTTGCGGGAGGTGCCTGTGTGGGACTTTCGGCGGCGGGCGGGGGTGGTTGATCCGGTGCTGTGGGATCAGGTGCGGCATCTGGCTGGGTAGCCCTGGCGGGGCTTTCCCCAGTCCCGCCCCTTCCCGTAACTGGGGCTCCGCCCCAGACCCCGCTCCTCAATCGCCGGAGGGGCTAGATATGTCGCCGCTGCGGCAAGGTTTTAGCCCGTCCGGCGATTGAGGACGAGGCGCGAAGCGCCGATCAGCGGGGGTCCGGGGGCGCAGCCCCCGGTTTCGGGAAGGGGCGGGATTGGGGAAAGCCCCGCAGGGCTACGCCCACAGTTGCCCCTGCACCGTCGCAATCGCCTCCTCGTCCGTCGCCGCCGTGTAGACGCCGGTGGAGAGGTACTTCCAGCCGCCGTCGGCGACGACGAAGACGATGTCGGCGGGCTCGCCCGCCTTGACGGCCTTACGGCCGACGCCGATGGCGGCGTGCAGGGCGGCCCCGGTGGAGACACCGGCGAAGATGCCCTCTTCGCGCAGCAGCTCGCGGGTACGGGTCACCGCGTCGGCGGAGCCGACGGAGAAGCGGGTGGTGAGGACGGACTCGTCGTAGAGCTCGGGGACGAAGCCCTCGTCGAGGTTGCGCAGGCCGTAGACGAGGTCGTCGTAGCGGGGCTCCGCTGCGACGATCTTGATGTCGGGCCGCTGCTCGCGGAGGAAGCGGCCGACGCCCATGAGCGTGCCGGTGGTGCCGAGGCCCGCCACGAAGTGGGTGAGGGAGGGCAGGTCGGCGAGGATCTCGGGGCCGGTGGTGGCGTAGTGGGCGCCCGCGTTGTCCGGATTGCCGTACTGGTACAGCATCACCCAGTCCGGATGTTCGGCCGCCAGCTCCTTGGCGACGCGTACGGCCGTGTTGGAACCCCCCGCCGCGGGCGAGGAGATGATCTCCGCGCCCCACATCGCCAGCAGGTCGCGCCGCTCCTGGGAGGTGTTCTCCGGCATGACGCACACGATGCGGTAGCCCTTGAGCCGGGCCGCCATGGCCAGGGAGATGCCGGTGTTGCCGGAGGTCGGCTCCAGGATGGTGCAGCCGGGCGTCAACCGGCCGTCCTTCTCGGCCTGTTCGACCATGTGGAGCGCGGGGCGGTCCTTGACGGAGCCGGTCGGGTTGCGGTCCTCCAGCTTGGCCCAGATCCGGACCTCGGCGGACGGAGACAAGCGCGGGAGGCGGACCAGCGGCGTGTTGCCGACGGCCGCGAGCGGGGAGTCGTAACGCATCGGGGAGCCGGGGCCCTCAGGCCATGCCGCCGGCGACGGCCGGCAGGATCGTGACGCTGTCGCCGTCGGTGAGCTTGGTGGAGACGCCGTCGAGGAAGCGGACGTCCTCGTCGTTGAGGTAGACGTTCACGAAGCGGCGCAGGCTGTTGCCCTTGTCCTTGTCGATCAGCCGGTCCTGGATGCCCGCGTGCCGCGACTCGAGGTCGGCGAAGAGCGCGGCGATGGTGTCCCCGCTGCCCTGGACGGCCTTCTCGCCGTCGGTGTAGGTGCGGAGGATGGTCGGGATGCGGACCTCGATGGCCATGCGGAGGGCTCCTGTCGGGAGTGGATCGGGAGTGGTGCGGGGTGGCTGCGTGGGTGGTGCGGTGGGGCACAGCGCGCGCCGCGCACTGGCGGGCGGCGGGGGTGCGGGGGCCGCGGGTACGGCGCCGTGGCTCACCGCCGCGCTCGCGGCGGGCGGGGCGGCGCCCGTCAGGGCCGACAGATGGCGCTGGCGAGACGGCACAGGTCGACGTGCAGCCGGCCGACGAGCAGGGCGCCCGGCGTCGTATCGATGCTCACGTCGTTCGAAACCATGCGGTCATCGTAACGATTCCCGGTCCGGGACCCGGAATGTGATCTCGGATGCCGGACGGATCGCGTTCGGTGGCCGGACGGGGTGGGGTCTTCCGGCCGCCGGGGGCAGGGTGCCGGGGCCGTGGGGAGGCAGGGTGTTGCGGGCTCAGGCCCGGGGCTCCCCCACCGTCCCGGGCAGGTACGTCACCGTCGGCGCCCCCGTCGCCGGATGCACCACCACCTCCGCCGCGACCCCGTACACCTTCGCCAGGAGCTCGCCGGTGAGGACGTCCCCGGGCGGCCCGGACGCGACGACCCGGCCCGCGTCGAGGACGTACAGGCGGTCGCAGTAGTACGCGGCGAGGGTCAGGTCGTGCAGGGCGAGCAGGTTGGCCGTGCCGAGGCCGCGGACCAGGCCGAGGATCTCCAGCTGGTAGCGGATGTCCAGGTGGTTCGTGGGCTCGTCCAGGACGAGGACGGCCGGTTCCTGGACCAACGCCCGCGCGGTCAGGACGCGTTGGCGTTCGCCGCCGGAGAGGCGGGCGAAGGCGCGTCCGGCCAGGGCGGCGGCGCCGACCCGCTCCAGGGCGCCCTGGACCAGGTCCTCGTCGGCGGCGGTGTCACCCTCCCAGAAGCGTTTGTGCGGGGAGCGGCCCATGGCGACGATCTGGCGGACGGTGAGCTCGAAGCCCGTCTGGCCGTCCTGCGGGACCGTGGCGATGCGGCGGGCGCGCGCCTTGACGCCCGCGTCCGCGAGGTCGTCGCCGTCCAGCAGGACCCGGCCGCCGGTGGGCCGCAGCGCCCCGTACACACAGCGGAGCAGCGTCGTCTTGCCGCTGCCGTTGGGGCCGACCAGGCCCACCGTCTCGCCTGCGGAGACGGCGAGTGAGACGGCGTCCACCAGGCGGCGGCCCGACGGGGTCTCGTACGAGAGGTCCTCGACGTGGAGCCTCATGCCTGTGCCCCTTCCCGCGCCCGGCCCCGCCGCAGCAGCCACAGGAAGAACGGGCCGCCGGTCAGGGCAGTGAGCACGCCCACCGGGATGTCCTGCGGCGCCGCCACCGTGCGGGCCGCGAGGTCCGCCACCACCAGGAACACCGCCCCCATCAGCGCCGCCACCGGAAGCAGCACCCGGTGCGCCGCGCCCACCACCATCCGGGCCGCGTGCGGCACCATCAGGCCGACGAAGCCGATGGCCCCGCTGTGTGCGACGAGTACGCCGGTCACCAGCGACGTCAGCACGAAGACGCCCGCGCGGAACCTGGCCGTGTCCAGGCCGAGGACCGTCGCGCCCTCCTCCCCCACCAGGAGCAGGTCCAGCGGGCGGGCCAGCGCGATCAGCAGTGCCGTGCCGACGGCCAGGACCGTCAGCGGCAGCGCGAGCATGTCCCAGCGGGCGCTGCCGAGGCCGCCGAGGGTCCAGTACAGGACTTCCTTCAGGTGGTCGGCGCGGGCCGAGACGACCAGGATCAGGCTGGTCAGGGCCGCCAGGACGTACGACACCGCCACGCCCGCGAGGATCAGGCGGGTCGTCGTGAAGCCGCCGCCGGGCTCGCGCGCGAGAGCGTAGACCACGAGCAGCGCGAGGAACGCGCCCGCGAAGGACGCCGTCGGGATCGTCACCGTCGTCGCCATGCCCGCGCCCAGGCCGAGCACGATGACCGAGACCGCGGCCGCGGAGGCGCCCGAGGAGACGCCCAGGAGGAACGGGTCGGCCAGCGGGTTGCGGACCAGGGCCTGGAGGGTGGTGCCCACCACGGCCAGGCCCGCGCCGACGGCCGCGCCGAGGATGACCCGGGGGAGGCGGACGTCGAGGACGATCGTGCGGTACGGGGACGGGCCGTGGGCCTGGCCAGTGAGGATGTCCACCACGTCCGTGGGCGGGATGTTCACCGAGCCCCACGCCAGCGCGGCGGTGCCTGCGGCCGCGAGGGCGACGATCAGCACGGCTAGGACCGTGCCGTACGCCAGCGGGGTGCGGGGCGCTTTCCCCCCGGGTGGGCGGGGGCACCGCCGATCGCGCTTCGCGCTCGTCCTCAAGCGCCGGACGGGCTGAAACCTGCCCCCAGGCCGAGTCTGGGTCACCGCAACTGCTCCGCCAGCTTCTTCACCGCCCCCGGCGCCCGCACCCCCAGCACCACGTCCGACAGCGGCAGCACCGCGAACCGCTTGTTCTTGATCGCCGGGACGTCCTTGAGGGCCGGGTCGTCCAGGAGGCGCTTCTTCTTCTGGGCGACCGTAGTCGCGCCGTAGTCGTAGATGACGATGACGTCCGGGCGGCGGTCGACGACCGTCTCCCAGGAGGCGTCGCCGAAGGACTTGTCGAGGTCGGACATCACGTTGCGGCCGCCCGCGCGCTCGATGATGTCGTTGCCGATGCCCCGGCCGCCCGCGGTGAACGCCGTCTTGTCGCCGCTGTCGTAGACGAAGACGGCGGGCCGCTCGCCGCCCTTGGACTTCTCGGCGGCGCGGGCGAGTTCGGCCTCGGCGCCGCGCACCCACTTCTCCGCCCGGTCCTTGACCCCGAACGTCGCGCCCGCCTCGCGCACCTCGCGGTACACGTCGTCCATCGTGACGGGCTTCTTGGCGCAGCCCTCGATGTTCAGACGGGACTTGATGCCGGACTTGGCGAGGGCGTCGCGGGAGCGGCCGTCGCCCGCCGCGAAGGCGCTCGCGTAACCGCCGTACACGAAGTCGGGATTGGCGGCGAGCAGCTTCTCGTAGGAGGGGTACTCCTTGGCGATGACGGGCGTCGACTCGTACGCCTTCTTGTACTTGGGGAGCACCTTGTCGTCGAGGTAGGCGGTGCCGGCGATGCGGTCCTTGAGGCCCAGTTCGAGGAGGATCTCCGTCACGTGCTGGTTCATGGTGACCGCGCGCTTCGGGGGTGCGTCGAAGGTCGTCTTCGTCCCGCAGTTGGTGACGGTGTACGGGAATCCGGCGGCCTTGCCGTCGGCCTTCCCGGAGTCGTCGTCGCCGGACGACGAGGACGACGAGCACGCCGTCAGGGGCAGCAGGATCGCCGCCGCGGCGAGCAGGGCACGGGTACGCATGGGGTGCGGGCCTCCTCCAGGGGATTTCCGCGTCCCCTGAGTGCATGTGGAGGAGGCGGCAGGTCAGTTCCTGACTCCCGGGCGCGCGTCGCGGCCGGTCACAGTGGCGGGACCGCGCCGGATTTCCGCCGGCTTCCTGGGTCCTGCCGCCTCGAAGGTCGGCATCAGTATGCCTGTACGACCTTGACCTCTTCCTCGGTGACGGTCCCGTCCACGATCCGGAACGAGCGGAACTGGAAAGAACCGGCGTCGTCGGTGTCGGCGGTGGAGACCAGGACATAGTGGGCGCCGGGCTCGTTGGCGTAGGTGATGTCGGTGCGGGAGGGGTAGGCCTCGGTGGCCGTGTGCGAGTGGTAGATGACCACGGGCTCCTCGTCGCGGTCGTCCAGGTCGCGGTAGAGCTTCAGCAGGTCGGCCGAGTCGAACTCGTAGAACGTGGGCGAGCGGGCCGCGTTCAGCATCGGGACGAAGCGCTCGGGGCGGTCGCTGCCCGCCGGGCCCGCGACGACGCCGCACGCCTCGTCGGGGTGGTCCTTGCGCGCGTGCGCGACGATCTGGTCGTGGAGGGCCTGGGTGATGGTCAGCATGTCCGCCAGGATAAGCAGCAGGGCGGCCCCGTACCGAAGTGTGGTACGAGACCGCCCGCATGCTGGACGGAAGGCGTCCGGGGTCAGTCCTTGGTGACTGTCGGTCCTGTCAGTCCTGTCAGTCCTTGGTGACCGGCGCGGTGTCGGCGCCCTCGACGGCCTGGCCCGTGTGCACGCGCTTCTTGAAGGCCGCGGCCTCCGGGTTGCGGCTCTTGAGGACCAGGTAGGACACGCACAGGATCGCGGCCCAGATCGGCGCGCAGTACAGCGAGATCCGCGCGTCCTTGTCGATGCCCATCATCACGATGACCATGCCGATGAAGGCGAGGGCGAACCAGCTCGTGTACGGGGCGCCCGGTGCGCGGAAGGTGGACTGCGGGACGAGACCGCGGTCGGCTTTGCGGCGGTAGTTGATCTGGGAGACCAGGATCATGATCCAGGCCCACATGCCGGAGATGGTCGCGAAGGAGACGACGTAGTTGAACGCCTCGCCCGGCCACTGGTAGTTGATCCACACGCCGACGAGCATCAGCGCGGCGGACGCGGTGGTGCCGACCAGCGGCAGGCCGTTCTTGGTGAGCTTGGTGAAGAACTTCGGGCCCTGGCCGTTGAGCGCGAGGTCGCGCAGCATGCGGCCGGTGGAGTACATGCCCGAGTTGCAGGAGGAGAGGGCGGCGGTCAGGACCACGAAGTTCACGATCGCGGCGCCGACGCCGAGGCCCATCTTCTCGAAGGCCGCGACGAACGGGGAGACGCCGGGCTGGAAGTGCGTCCACGGCACGACCGAGAGGATCATGATCAGGGCGCCGACGTAGAAGACGGCGATGCGCCACGGCACGGTGTTGATCGCCTTGGGCAGGGTCTTCTTCGGGTCCTTGGACTCGCCCGCGGTGACGCCGACCAGCTCGACGGCGAGGAAGGCGAACATCACGATCTGCAGCGTCATCAGCGTGTTGCCGATGCCGTTGGGGAAGAAGCCGCCGTTGTCCCACAGGTGCGAGACGGAGGCGGTGTCGCCGGCGTCGGAGAAGCCGATGGTGAGGATGCCGGCGCAGATCAGGATCATGCCGACGATCGCGGTGACCTTGACCATGGAGAACCAGAACTCCAGCTCACCGAAGAGCTTCACGGAGATCAGGTTGGCGCCGTACAGGATGACCGTGAAGATCAGCGCGTACGCCCATTGAGGAATGGAGTCGTGCGTCCAGTACTGCATGTACTGGGCCGCCGCGGTGACTTCCGTGATGCCGGTGACGACCCAGAAGAGCCAGTACGTCCAGCCGGTCACGAACCCGAAGAACGGGCTGACGAACTCACGGGCGTACTCCGAGAACGAGCCCGAGACGGGCCGGTACATCAGGAGCTCGCCGAGCGCGCGCATGATGAAGAAGATGACGAGGCCCGCGATCGCGTACGCGAGGATGAGGCTGGGCCCGGCCTTGTGAATGGCCTTGCCCGCGCCGAGGAACAGGCCGGTGCCGATGGCACCGCCGATCGCGATCATCTGGATCTGCCGGGCGCCGAGCCCGCGCTGATAGCCCTCGTTGTCGCCGGACGCGCCCTCTGTGGCCGCCGCGGCCTCATTGCCGTCGTGGTGTTCTTCGACCTGCACTGAGGTCATGGTGACGCCTTTCTCCATGCTGATCCGCGCCGCGAACTGCGGTTTCGCCGCGGACCAGGTCCTGATCCCCCCGGATGGTGATGGAGTGCCGCCGGCGGTCTGCCGGTCTCTGGCGCCCCCGGTGACATGGGTGGCGTCACCGAGCGGTCGTGAAGATGTACCACGGCGGGCGGAAGATCCGTTTCGTCGAATGTGACGCGCACCACGAGAAAAGCCGGACAAAATTGCCCTTCCGGCGGCATTAGGAGCCGCCGAGTTGACGGGATCGTTATGCGGATTTGAGGACCCGTTGAGCGAACAGCGTGCCGCTTGCAACGACTTTGTGCGCACGGTGCGCAGGACCGGTGCCCGACAGCGCGAAGGGCCCGCCCGCATCGAGGGATGCGGGCGGGCCCGAGGGAGGATCGCGAGGGTGTGCCCCGGAGGGGCCGCCGGGTCAGTCGGCGCGCAGGCCGGACTTGTCGGTGCCGTTCGCGGGCGCGGCGGCGGCTTCGTCGAGCTCGGGCTCCGGCTCCCCGTTCCCGCGTCGGCGGATGAAGTCGAGGAAGTTGTCCAGCTCCCGCTTCACCACCGGAGCGAGCAGGTAGAGGCCGATGATGTTGAAGACCGCGAGCATGAAGAGCACCGCGTCCGCCAGGTCGAACAGCTTGCCCAGGGTGAGCAGGGAGCCGAGGACACAGCCCGCCGAGTACAGGACCTTGTAGGTGATCTCACTGACCTTGCTGCGGCCGAAGAGGTGCGTCCAGGCCTTGAGGCCGTAGTAGCCCCAGGTGAGCACCGTGGAGAAGGCGAAGAGCAGCACGGCGACGGTCAGCAGGTGCGGGAACCACGGCAGGACGGTCTCGAAGGCGTCCGAGGTCAGCGTCACGCCCTGGGCGTTGTCGATGCTCCCGCCGACCTTCCAGCTGGAGGGGTCGGCGATGACGATGGTCAGCGCGGTCATGGTGCAGATGACGACCGTGTCGATGAAGGGCTCAAGGAGCGCGACCAGGCCCTCGCTCGCGGGGTGCTTGGTCTTCACCGCGGAGTGCGCGATCGGGGCGGAGCCGATGCCGGCCTCGTTGGAGAACGCGGCCCGCTTGAAGCCGACGATCAGGGCGCCGATGATGCCGCCCGTGATGCCCTGCGGGTTGAAGGCGCCCTCGACGATCGTGCCGATCGCCGACGGCACGGCGGTCACGTTGACGAGGATGACGATCAGGCAGGCAAGGACGTACATGCCGGCCATCGCCGGGACCAGGCGGCTGGTGACGGCGGCGATGGAGCGGATGCCGCCGATGAGCACGATGCCGACGAGCGCGGCGATCAGCAGGCCGAAGAAGAGCGCGCCCGACGAGGAGCTGATCCAGCCGTCACCCGTGACCTTGGCCACCTGCGCGTAGCTCTGGTTGACCTGGAGCAGGTTTCCGCCGAAGAGGCCGAAGAAGAGGATGCAGATGGAGGCGAGGACGGCGAGGACCTTGCCGAGCTTCAGCCCCCAGCCGCCGAAGCGCTCACCGAGCCCCTTGGGCAGATAGTGCATGGGACCGCCGGACACGGACCCGTCGGGGTGCACCTGGCGGTACTTCACGCCGAGGGTGACCTCGACGAACTTGGTGGCCATGCCGAGCAGGCCGCAGAGGATCATCCAGAAGGTGGCGCCCGCGCCACCGATGCTCACCGCGACGGCGACACCGGCGATGTTGCCGAGGCCGACGGTGCCGGAGACCGCCGCCGTCAGTGCCTGGAAGTGGTTGACCTCGCCGTCCGCCCCCTTCTCGTCGTACTTGCCGCGCACCACACGCAGGGCGAGCCTGAACTTCCCGAACTGGAGGAAGCCGAAGTAGACCGAGAAGGCGAGGCCCGCGACGACGAGCCAGGCCACGATGAGCGGCAGTTCGGTGTCGCCCACCGGGACCGCGTAGAAAACGATCTCGCTGAGCTTGTTGGTTATGGGTTCGAACCAACCGTTGACGGTCTCGTCGACAGAGTCGGTGAAGGATTCGAGTGACATCTGGCTACCTCAGTGGCGCAGGACTGCCGTGGGGAGAACGGCAGATGAGGGTGCGGGCTTTGAGCGAACGCCGTTGTCCGGTCGGCGACATGAGGCACACCGGGTCCGCGGACCCGGACCGGTGCTGCCTCGGTCGTACGCGTGCGGCGCGCCGACGGCGCGCGGCTCCCGTGCCCGGCGAGGGGTGGTGCCGGAAAAGGAGTTGCGTAGTGGTACCACGCCTTTGCCACTGCTTTACGTGATGCAGATCACACTCGAACCGCCCCGAATGCTGCCACCTGGCAGAAAAGGGCACCGCGTAACGCGATCGTTATGCGGAATTGGAGATCCGTTGAGCGAACGGAGCCAGAACCATGTTATCTACACGGACTTACGTGTCGGCTCCATGGACTTTCAGCCGAGCAGCGTCTCGACAAGGGTCTCCTGGAGTCCGCCGAGCCAGAGATAGGCCATCACCATCGGCTTGCGCGGGTCGGAGTCCGGGAGCCGGTAGAGGAGGTCGGTGTCCTCCTCGTCGGTCACGTCGAGCCGGGCGCCGATCGCGAGCCGCAGGTCGTTGAGCGCGCCGAGCCAGCTGCGCGACTCCTCCGCGGACAGCTTCAGGACGGCGCCGCCCTCGCCCGCGACGGTGAGCGCATCCAGGGAGCGGATCACGGCGAGCGCGTCGTCCCGCTTGCGGGCCCGCAGGTCGTTCTCGGTGAAGCGGCGGAACTCGGCGGAGTACGCCCGCAGTTCGTCGGCCTGCTCCAGGGAGGCGGACTCGGTGCCGGGGCCGCCGTAGGCGTCCGGGAGCAGCCTTTTGAGGACCGGGTCGGTGGGCGGCTCGCTCGGGCCCTCGGCGAACAGCTCCGCGAACGGGTCGCCGTCGGCGCCCGCGGGCTCCTCGCCCGGGCCGATCAGCTCCAGGAGCTGCACCGCGAGCGAGCGGATGATCGAGATCTCGACCTCGTCGAGGGCGACGGCCGCGCCGCCGCCCGGGATCGGTTCGAAGTGTCCAGGCATCAGTCGCGTCGCTACTTCCGGTCCTGCTGGAGCGTTGCCCACAGCCCGTATCCGTGCATCGCCTGCACGTCGCGTTCCATCTCCTCGCGGCTGCCGCTGGAGACGACGGCCCGGCCCTTGTGGTGCACGTCCATCATGAGCTTGGTGGCCTTGTCCTTCGAGTACCCGAAGTACGTCTGGAAGACATAGGTCACATAGCTCATCAGATTGACCGGGTCGTTGTGCACGAGCGTGATCCACGGAACGTCCGGCTCGGGGACCGCGAAGGTCTCCTCTTCCGCGTCCGGGCGTGTGATCTCTACGGGAGCAGCGCTACTCACCTGCCCCATGCTGCCACCCGGGGCCGCCCACCGCACAAACGGACCCCCGAAATCGTCAGAGTGACGAGATGCGGGGTAGCATCCTTGTCATGAACTCTGGGGAGCATGACCTGGGGCTGCCAGGAAGTGAAGCGCGCGCAGCGCATCAAAATAAGGGTGGTGGCGGGAGACGGGTGGGCGTCCCTTCCACCGCGCTCTTCACGGATCACTACGAGTTGACGATGCTGCAGGGCGCGCTGAAGTCGGGCACCGCCGACCGGCGCTCGGTCTTCGAGGTGTTCACCCGCAGACTGCCCGAGGGCCGCCGCTACGGCGTCGTGGCCGGGACCGGGCGGGTCCTGGACGCGGTCGAGAACTTCCGCTTCGACGCCGATGTGCTCGCCTTCCTGCGCGAGCGCGGCGTCGTGGACGGGCCGACGCTCGACTGGCTGGCCTCGTACCGCTTCAGCGGGGACATCTGGGGCTACCCGGAGGGCGAGACGTACTTCCCCGGCTCGCCGATCCTGCGGGTCGAGGGCAGCTTCGCGGAGTGCGTGCTCCTGGAGACGGTGATCCTCTCCATCCTCAACCACGACTCGGCCATCGCCGCCGCGGCATCCCGCATGGCCTCCGCCGCGGGCGGCCGGCCGCTGATCGAGATGGGCGCCCGTCGCACCCACGAGCTGGCCGCAGTCGCCGCCGCGCGGGCCGCCTACGTCGGCGGCTTCACCACCACGTCGGACCTGGCCGCGGGCTTCCGCTACGGCATCCCGACCGTCGGCACCTCGGCCCACTCCTTCACCCTCGTCCACGACAGCGAGCGGGACGCCTTCCGCGCCCAGGTCGACGCCCTCGGCCGGGGCACCACGCTGCTCGTCGACACCTACGACGTCGGCGAGGCCGTCCGGATGGCCGTCGAGATCGCCGGGCCCGACCTCGGCGCCGTCCGCATCGACTCCGGCGACCTGCTGCTCGTCGCCCACCGGGTACGCCAGCAGCTCGACGAGCTGGGCGCCACGAACACCAAGATCGTGGTCACCTCCGACCTCGACGAGTACGCCATCGCCTCGCTCGCCGCGGCGCCCGTGGACGCGTACGGCGTGGGCACCCAGCTGGTCACCGGCTCCGGGCACCCCACCTGCTCCATGGTCTACAAGCTCGTCGCCCGCGCCCGCTCCGCCGACCCCAAGGCCCCCCTCGAACCCGTCGCCAAGAAGTCCCTCGGCGGGAAGTCGTCCCTCGGCGGCCGCAAGTGGGCCGCGCGCCGCGTCGACGCGCAGGGGGTCGCCGAGGCCGAGGTCATCGGGACCGGGGCCGTCCCCGCAGAGCTCGCCGACCGTCAGCTCCTCGTCGAGCTGGTCAAGGGCGGGGACGTCGTCGCCCGCGAGCCCCTCGAGGCCGTCCGGGAGCGGCACGCGGCCGCGCGGGGGCGGCTGCCGCTCTCCGCGACCCAGCTGTCGCGCGGGGAGGCGGTCATTCCCACCGAGTACCTGGCCTGAGTGCGTCGCCCGCCCTCTCCCGCAACGGAGTGGAAGTCTCTACGCTCGGTTCATCCAGCTAGCCGAAGGAAACCCGCCATGCGTCGCGCCCTGATCGTCGTCGATGTACAGAACGACTTCTGCGAAGGGGGCAGTCTCGCGGTGTCCGGCGGCGCGGATGTGGCTGCCGCCATCACCGAGCTCATCGGGCAGGCCGCCCCCTGCTACCGGCATGTGGTGGCCACCCGTGACCACCACATCGACCCCGGTGACCACTTCTCCGACCGGCCCGACTTCGTCGACTCGTGGCCGCCGCACTGTGTCGCCGGGACGGAGGGGGTGGGGTTCCATCCGAACTTCGCGCCCGCCGTGGCGTCCGGGGCGATCGACGCCGTCTTCGACAAGGGGGCGCACTCGGCCGCCTACAGCGGGTTCGAGGGGGTCGACGAGAACGGGACCTCTCTGGCCCAGTGGCTGCGGGACCGGCAGATCCGGGAGGTCGACGTCGTCGGGATCGCCACCGATCACTGTGTGCGGGCCACGGCGCTCGACGCCGTCCGCGAGGGGTTCCGCACCCACGTCCTCCTCGACCTCACGGCCGGGGTGGCCCCGGAGACCACCCAGCGGGCCCTGGACGACCTCCGCGAAGCGGGCGCCGAACTCACCGGCAAGCCGGTGGTGTGACCCTGCCGGGGGCTCCCCAACCCCGCCCCTTCCCGAAACTGGGGCTCCGCCCCAGACCCCGCTCCTCAATCGCCGGAGGGGCTGATTTCAGCCCGTCCGGCGATT
Organism: Streptomyces alboflavus; assembly: GCF_000716675.1. Lineage (GTDB taxonomy): Bacteria > Actinomycetota > Actinomycetes > Streptomycetales > Streptomycetaceae > Streptomyces > Streptomyces alboflavus. Next base: position 125,185 of record NZ_JNXT01000005.1, on the reverse strand, counting down.
GAGGACGAGGCGCGGAGCGCCGATCAGCGGGGGTCCGGGGGCGGCAGCCCCCGGTTTCGGGAAGGGGCGGGGTTGGGGAGCTCCCAGCCGGGCTACGCCGCCGCCCCCCGTCTCAGCAGCGCCCGAATCGGATGCCACAGCTCCGCCGCCCCGTCCGGCGCCGCGCGCCATATGAGGCCGTCGGGGTGGTGCAGCACGGCGGTGACCTCGTCCGGGGTGGGAGGCTCCGCGTTGCCGCGGAGATAGACCGCGCGGAGGCCGAGATTGCGGAGCCGGGTCAGGGCCCGCGCCCGGTTCGCCGCACGGACGAGCACGCGCACGCTGCCACCCCCCGGCCCGGGACTCGGCAGGGTCATCGCCACCACCACACTGCCGTTGGGCAGCTTGCAGAAGCCTCCTGCGGCCATGGTCTGTCACACCCCCGTGAGACGTCGTGTCAATAAGAGAACCACAGACGCACTCAAACACGATCGGCCGCCGCCCGCTAGAGGGCGACGGCCGATCGGCCAGAAACAGGCGCTTGACCTGCGTAAACGAGATTTACTTGGAGGACTTGCCCACCTGGAGCGTGATCGTCGAGCCGTCCTTGGGCTGCTTGAGGATCTTTATCCGGGTGTTGGTGTCAGTGACCTTGACACTTCCCGTGGGGTTCTCCGCGTACCAGTAGGTGCCCTTGCGGTCGTCGAAGACGGAGACGCCCTTCTTCGACTTGATCTTGAGGGCGACGTCAGCGTTGTGGAGGGTGATCGCGTCCGTCCTGTACTTCGAGAACGGCGCGTCGAACGGCTGGATCTTGTTCCGCAGGAGCGTGCCGTCCTTCCACTTCATCGGCTTGGCGTGGGCGTCGATCGGGAGGATCAGACCCTTGCCGGGGTGCTGGCTGACGTTGTTGTCCTTCTGGGAGGTGTCCCACTGCCAGATCATCAGGCCGGTCTGGTAGGGGTAGTGCTCGACCCAGTCGGGACGGGACTTGGAGAAGCCGAAGTTGTACGGGCCGACCTTCAGGGTCTTGTCGTACGACACGTACTGGCGGTTCTCCGCGAGGTAGTACTGCTCGTACTCCTTGGTGAAGGACTCGCCGATGCGCGAGAAGCCCTTCGTCTTCCAGCCGTTGCCGTCGCCCTCGGCGCCGTCCTCGAAGAGCTTGGCGCCGTCCGCGGTCAGCGTGATCTCGTCGGCCGTGAAGCCCTTGAGCGCGGTGCCGCCGTCGGTGGCGTAGCGGAAGCGGACGTCGATCTTCTTGCCGGCGTAGGCGTCCAGCGGGAAGACCAGCTTCTGGTACTTCTTCGAGGAGCCGGTCAGGGCCGGCTTGTCGCCCGCGTCACGGGTGATCGGCTTGCCGTCGGCGGTGCCGTCGACGGGCGTCCAGTTGGCGCCGGAGTCGGTGGACACCTCGGTGTAGAGGTAGTCGTAGTTGGACTCGATGTCCCACCAACCCTGCAGCGAGAGCTCGGCCTTGGACTTGCCGGTGAGGTCGACGCTGCGCGTGAGCGTGTTGCGCAGGTCGTCGTCCTGGCCGCTCCACCACTGCTTGGTGCCCTCGGCGGGCTTCACGACGGTCGTGGTGACCGGCTTCTTGGGCAGGTCGACGAGGAGCGCCTGGCGGTGCCGGGTGTTGTACTCGGACACGCCGAGCTTGTGCTCGGAGGTCGTCGCGGCCTTCGCCCGGTCGTAGTTGAGCCAGCCCAGCTGGAACTTGTCCCAGGCGGTCATGTCGCCGGGCAGGTCGCCGATCGAGCCCTTGCCGGTGCCGAGCCAGGAACCGGCCGACATCAGCGACCAGAAGCCGACGGAGTTCTCGGCCTTGCCGGTGGTGTCGTACAGGTCGGGCAGGCCCAGGTCGTGGCCGTACTCGTGGGCGAAGACGCCGAGGCCGCCGTTCTCGGGCTGCATCGTGTAGTCGCCGACCCAGATGCCGGAGTCGCCGATCTGGGTGCCGCCCGACTTGTTGTCGGCGGGTCCGGTCTTGCCCGCGTCGTTGCCGTACGCGTACCAGCGGTGCGCCCACAGGGCGTTGGGGCCCTCGGCGCCGCCGCCCGCGGACTCGTCCTCGCCCGCGTGCACGATCTGGAAGTGGTCGATGTACCCGTCGGGCTCGTTGAAGTTGCCGTCGCCGTCGAAGTCGTAGCGGTCCCACAGGTCGTACTTGGCGAGGTCCGCCTTGATCTGCGCGTCCGTGCGGCCCTTGGCCTTCTGGTCCTTGACCCAGGCCGTGGTGCCGTCGCGGACGGCGTCCCAGACGTTGGCGCAGTTGGAGTCGCCGCACCAGTTGGAGCCGTAGCGGGCCTCGTTGTAGTCGACCTTGACCCAGTCCGAGACCTCGCCGTCGACCGAGTAGCGGCCGGACGACGTCTTCTCGTAGTAGGTCTTCAGCGAGTGCTTGGGCTTGCCCTTGGCGTCCTTGCCCTCACCGAAGTAGAGGTCCTGGAAGTGCTTCCTGTTGTAATCCGCCTGCCAGGCCGTGCTGTTGTCCTTCGCACGGTCCGGCTTGGCTATCTTGTTGTGCGCGGGGCCGGGCTTGCCGCCGTACTTCTTGATCGGCTTCTCGGGCCCTTCGGGACCGTCGGGGTCGTACATGGTGGTGTCGTCCACCTTGTCCCCGAACTCCACCAGAATCGTGAAGATCTTGTCGGTCTTCTCCCGGCCCAGCTCGACGTACTTCTTGTCGTCGAGCTTCACCACGTTCGACCCGCCGCGCTTCTGCACCTTGGCGTCGCCGGAGACGACCTGCTCCAGGGCCGCCTTGCGCTGCTGGGCCTGCTGCTTGCTGAACGGGCCCTCGAGGTCGTGGTCGACGTGGGCCTTGGCGTCCGCCGGGTCCCGGCGGTCGATGGCCGCGGCCTTGCCGGTCGCGGACGCCTTGTCGCCGCTCCCGCCGTCGTCGGCCGCCGCCACTGAATAAGCGGAGAACGTCGCGGTCGCCGCCGCGAGAGCCACCGCTGCCGCGGTCGCTCTGAACGTTCGTCTCTTGATGGTCACTTGATGCTGTCCTCCCCCGCGCCCGCATCACGGACCGAAATTCCCGGTCGAGGAGGTCCGCGCGCGATATGCGCGTCACAAGTGACGACATTCGACCGGAGAGAGGGAAGAAAAGACAGACCTTGACTTGAACAGGCCAAGTGCTCTATGCAGACCCGACCGACCGTTATCCGAACATGATCAAGCGGGATCGCGGCGGCGCACGCGGGGCATTCCCCGTCCCCTCAACAGGCGCGCCTCGCCGTCCAATTGGCGGGACGCATGAATCCATGCGCCCCCTGTGCACCGGCACCGTGGGTTAGGTCACGCTTACCGCACGTTCCCGTCGGGCATGCAGGCGAATAGAGTCATTTCGACGGTGCGCACGGGTACTCGGCGAAGCTTCCAAGTCGCCACCTTTGAGCACCCTTTGATTCGTATACGTCCACATCGTCTGGATCTCTCCCCCGCATCCGCTGTCCCGAGGACGGATCACGCCATGCCTCGCCCCATGCCTCGTCCGACCGTCGCACAGCTCACCTACGGTTCCGCGACCGTCATCTGTTCCGCGCTCGCCATGCTGCTGCTCTCCCAGGCGAGTTCGGTGCCGGGAGTCGCGGTCATCACCTTCGCCGCGCTCGGCCTCGGCCTGCTCGTGGCCTGGACGGTGCCCCTGCCCAAGCCTGCCCCGGAGCCGGCCGAGGCCCTGACCACCACCGCGGTCCCGGTCCCGGCCGCCGTGTCCGCGCCCTCGTCCTTCGAGGAGCGGATCCCGGTGCAGCGCACCGTGCTCGCCACCGACTCCACCGCCCCGCAGCACACCCCGCTGCCCGTACGCGAACCAGCGGGCCCCTGAGCGTCACCTGCCCGCGCAGGTGACACCCACGGACCCGCCGTGGCCACCGCCCGGCGCCGCCGCAGCGCCGGGCCTTCGCTGTGCCCTCGTGCCGCTCAGCCCACGCTGACCACCACGGTCTTGGCCGCCTTGTCGTGCAGCCCCTGCTTGTAGGGCTTGTCGAAGAAGCTCCAGCCGCCGCAGATCGCCGTCCAGATGCAGGCGCAGCAGAACGCGAACGGGATCCACAGCACCGCCGAGCGCACGAGCGCCGTCTGCAGCGTCGGGTTGGCCCCGTCGTTGAGGTTCGCCACCCGCATGCCGAGCCACTTCTTGCCGAGCGTCTGGCCCGTCTTCGAGATCAGATAGCTGTCGTACGCCATGTACAGCACGGCGGCGAGCAGCGACTGGCCGAACGACCTGCCGGCGTCCACCTTGTCCGGGTCCAAGTCGTACTCGTTCGTCCCGAAAAGAAGGGACAGCAGGACGGCCACCGCGCCGACGAGGATCATGTCGATGATGCGGGCCAGGACGCGTTTGCCGCTGTCGGCGAGCGGGGGCATGCCCGCGAGGGGGTCCTGCCCGCCGAAGCCGCCGCCGTAGGGGTCGCCTCCGTAAGGGGGCGGTGGCGTGCCGCCGGGGCCGCCGCCACCGAAGGGGGTGCCGCCGCCTGAGTACGGGTCGCCGCCGCCCGCGCCCGGCGGGGGCGGGTCGTAGGGGGAGCCTCCGCCGGGGGGCGGGGTGCCGTCGGACGGCGGGGGCGGCTGCTTCTTGAAGGGGTCGTTGTCGTCGGGGTCCGGAGCGTTGGGGTATTGCGGCGGTTCGGTGCTCATGGGGTGAGTGCACCTCGAAGTGGAGTGCGCCGCATGCGACGGGCGGCTGTCCGGGTTACGGCTCCCTTGTGGGGGCCTCTACCGAACCTAGGACCGCGTCCGGCCGGGGGCCAGTGACACCGCCACGGCCCTGGGGCCGGGTCAGCCCGCCACGAACGTCCCGGCCGCCTTGTCGTGCCAGCACTGGCGCCAGGGGCGGTCGAACAGGCACCACAGCACCCCGACGACCCCGACCACGAGGACGCCCGGCACGCTGTACACCAGCCAGCGCCGCAGCGCCGCCCCGAACGACGGCGCCCCGTGCTCCTCGATGTCCCTGACCTCGACGCCGCACACCTTCTTGCCGAGGGTGCGGCCCCACTTGGCCGTGGGCAGCGCCTCGTAGAGCACCCCGAAGAGAAGCAGCACGCCGAGCACCACGCCGAGGTACCCGGCCGTCGTCCCGTCGAGCAGCCACACCGTGACCTTCTCGCCCGACAGCTTCGCCGCGTCGATCTTGCTGTCGATGTGGTCCGCGGCCCGCGTGCCGAGCGGCAGCGCCGCCCCCGCGGTCACGGCGGCGAGCACCACGGTGTCGATGAGCCGCGCGGCGAGCCGCCTGCCGAGTCCGGCGGGCCGCGCCTCCGCCTGCGCCTGCACCACCGCTGCGAACGGGTCCGCGGCCACCGGCTTCCACGGCAGGACGGGCCCCTCGTCCCCCGGCCCCGGCTGCCCCTGCCCGGGCGACTGCGCGAGCTGGTGCACCTGCTGGGCCCAGGAGGCCGAACCGCCGCCGGGTCCGGACGTCACCGGCGAGGCGACCCCGCCCTGGGCACCGGCCTGCGGGGGCGCGCTCTGCTGCGGGGCTCCGGCCTGCGGGACCCCGGCCTGCGGGGCCCGCTCCTGCTGCTGCGGGACCGCGGTCTGCTGCGGGACTGAGATCTGCTGCGGGACCGCGGTCTGCTGCGGCACCACCGGGGCCTGCGCGGCGCCGGAAGCGGGCTCCGGCTGCCCCGACTTGGGGCGCAGGGCCCGAATCGCCATGGTCCCCTCGGTCCCGCCGTCGGCGTCCGGCGTCCCGGCCCCCGCCGGCTTCACCGGGCCCGTGGGCCGCCGGAAGGTCACCGTTCCCTCGGTGGTGGCGGGCTTCGGCACGGCGGGCTTGACGGCCCGGAAGGTCATCGTGCCGGGACCGTCCGCTTCCGCGTCCTCGGATCGGCCGACGGCCGCCGGAGCCTGCTCCCGCTGCCCCGGCTCCTGCCGCGCCCCGGACTGCTGTTGCGCGGGCACGCGCCGCGCGCTGCCCTCGGACGCGCTCCCTCCGGCCGCCCCCGCCGGGGCCGCCGCGCCGGGCGCCGCCCCCTCGCTGCGCACACGCGGGTCCCGCGGGTCCGGCTGGCCGTGCGCACCGGGCGTACCGGACGCCCCGGCAGCACCCGCCGCACCCGCCGCACCCCACGAAACCCGCTGGTCCTGCTCGCCGCCGAGCCCCGTCTGCCGGGCCGCGTCCGCCTGCCAGGCCGAAGCGGGCTCGGGCTTGACCCCGTGCTGCCCGTCCCCGCCACCGGCACCCGAACCCGCCCCGGAGCCGGAGCCGGAGCCATGACCGGATCCAGCACCAGCACCAGCACGCGCACCAGCACCAGCACCAGCACCAGCACCAGCACCACCGTCGACGTCAGACCCCGCGCTCAGACCGAGGCCGGAGCCGAGGCCGATGTTCGTGTCCGTGTCAGGGCCGGTCTGCGTCACCCCTCCCGGCTCCTCGTCGAAGAACACCGGCCCGGTCTCCTCCGCGGGCGTGGCCGCGGGCGCCGGAGCGGGGGGCGCGGTGGCCGAGCGGGGCGGCGCGGGCAGGGGTTCGCCGTCGGACGGTGCGGGACGGCTCGTACCGGGCACCCAGGCCGCCCCGTTCCAGTACCGGACATATCCCGGAATGGACGGATCGGGGTAGTAGCCTTCGCGGGGCCTGTCGTCGCCGGGGGCCGGAGTTGGGGCGCTCATGTCCGTCGTCCCGTATCTGCTCGGGGGTCTTGTGAGGCTCCACATCTATCAGACCCGCGCACCGCGTCGGGCGGCTCCCGCCGCACCGCCCCCTTCCGTGCACGGTTCCTCCCCGCCGTCCGAACACGCCCGCACGCCCCGTGTCGTACCCGGCGAAAAAAAATCTTCCCGAAGTCGCGTAATGCCTGGCCGCCCGCACGCTCTCACTCTCTGCGGGCCCGAAACGGGTCCGGTGCGCGGACCCTCACCGCAGGGCCGCGCACGCCGCGAGAGAAAGGAAGCGCACGAGCTATGCACACCGTGGTGGAACGCGAGCTGGAGCTCAAACTCGTCCTCTCGCCGGAACGGGCGATCCCCGTCCCGGCCCGGCTCACCTACCGCACCGACGATCCGTACGCCGTCCACATCGCCTTTCACATCGGCTCCGAGAACCCGGTGAACTGGACGTTCGCCCGGGAGCTCCTGGTGGAGGGGGTGTTCAGGCCGTGCGGCCACGGCGACGTGCGGGTGTGGCCGACGAAGGTCGAGGGGCGCTCCGTGGTCCTGATGGCGCTCAGCTCGCCCGACGGCGACGCGCTCCTTGAGGCACCGGCGCCCGCCGTGTCCGCCTGGCTGGAGCGCACCCTGCGGGTGGTCCCTCCGGGCTCTGAGGCCGAGCGGCTCGGCATCGACGACGGCCTGGCCGAGCTGCTCGCCCCCACCCCTGGCCGCGCGGACGAGCTGTGGCTGCGCGACCCGTGGCCGAGCGACGAGTCGAAGGACGGTGAGTGAGCGCTAACCACACGGGGGGTCAGAAGAGCTTGCCCGGGTTGAGGAGGTGGTGCGGGTCGAACGCCGTCTTGACGGCGCGCTGCATCTCCACGCCCACCGGTCCCAGCTCACGCGCCAGCCACTCCTTCTTCAGGACGCCGACGCCGTGTTCACCGGTGATGGTGCCGCCGAGTTCGAGGCCGAGGGCCATGATCTCGTCGAAGGACTCGCGGGCGCGCCGTGACTCATCGGGGTCTGCCGCGTCGAAGCAGACGGTGGGGTGGGTGTTGCCGTCGCCCGCGTGCGCGCAGACCCCGATGGTCAGTCCGTACTTGTCGGCGATCCGCTCGACGCCGTCGAGCATGTCGCCGAGCCGGGAGCGCGGTACGCACACGTCGTCGATCATCGTCGTGCCCTTCACCGCTTCGAGTGCGGTGAGGGAGAGACGGCGTGCCTGGAGGAGGAGTTCGGACTCGGCAGCGTCCTCGGCCGGGACGACCTGGGTCGCTCCCGCCGCCTCGCACAGGGCGCCGACGGCGGCGAGGTCGGCGGCGGGGTCCGGGGTGTCGAAGGCGGCGAGGAGCAGGGCCTCGGTGGTCTCCGGCAGGCCCATGTTGCCGAGGGCGTTGACGGCGCGGATCGTCGTGCGGTCCATCAGCTCCAGGAGCGACGGCACATGGCCGCCCTCCATGATCTTGCAGACGGCCGCGCAGGCGTCGGCGGCGGAGCCGAACTCGGCGGCGAGGACGAGCTGCCGGGGCGGCTGCGGCTTGAGGGCGAGGACGGCGCGGACGACGATGCCGAGGCTGCCCTCGGAGCCGACGAACAGGCGCGTCAGGTCGTATCCGGCGACGCCCTTGGCGGTACGCCGTCCGGTGCTGAGCAGGCGCCCGTCGGCGAGGACGACGTCGAGGCCGAGGACGTACTCCGCCGTCACGCCGTACTTCACGCAGCACAGTCCGCCGGAGGCCGTGCCGATGTTGCCGCCGATGGTGCACATCTCCCAACTGGAGGGATCCGGCGGGTAGAAGAGGCCGTGCTCGGCCACCGCGCGGGAGAGCGTGGCGTTGATGACGCCGGGCTCGACGACGGCGATCCGGTCGACGGGGCTGATCTCGATGATCCGGTCCATCTTGACGAGCGAGAGGACGACGCAGCCCTCGCTCGCGTTCGCCGCGCCGGACAGGCCGGTGCGGGCGCCCTGCGGGACGACGGGGACCTTCAGCTCGGTGGCGGTCCGCATCACGTGCTGGACCTCTTCGACGGTGCGTGGCAGAACCACGACGGCGGGCGTTCCCGCCTCGCAGAAGCTCGCCATGTCGTTGGCGTACGAGGCCGTGACGTCCGGGTCGGTGAGGAGCGCGTCGGCGGGGAGGCCCGCGCGGAGTCGGTCCAGGAGGTCGGCGGGTGCGGCGGGGGTGCCCGGCGTGCTGTGCGTGCCACTGCTCATGATCACAGCCTCGCACTCGGGGCCATCGGTGTGAACCCGTGTGCGACGCCGTTCGCGTGCCGGGATGTGCTCTTCGTATTGACGCACAGTGAGCGCCATGGATGCCGAGGAGACCCCGCAGACCTCACCCCAGGACCCGCCCCGGGCCGCACCCGCCGCCGCGACGGCGCCGTCGGTGCAGAGCTCGGACGGCGTCCGGATCCCGCGGCACGCGCGCACGTCGCTGATGACGTCGGCAGGCGCGCGCGGCCCGCTCGACGGCGGCGGCGCAGGCCGACGCCGCTCCCCCGCCCGGCGCCGCGCCCTCGTCGCCGCCGTCGCGGGCTGTGCCGTGCTCGGCGGGGTCCTCGTCCTCCTGCCCGACCGGGGCGGGGACTCCGCGCCGCCCGCGCTGGGGCCCGCCGGGCGGGCGGCGGCGGCCGTGGGAGCCGGGGCGCCGGCCGCGATGCCCGACCTCGCGGTGCTCATCGGTGAGCGGGAGGCGCAGGTGCGGGCGCATCCCGGCGACGACGAGTCGTGGGCGGTGCTCGGTTCCGCGTACGTCGAACGGGGCCTCAGGACCGCCGACTCCGCGTACTACCCGAAGGCCGAGCGGGCCCTGCGCACCTCCCTGCGCACCCGGCCCGAGCGGAACGTGGCCGCGCTCACCGGCCTCGCGGCGCTCGGCAACGCCCGGCACGACTACCGGGGCGCGAAGAAGTGGGGCGAACAGGCGGTCAAGGTCGCGCCCCGAAGGTGGGCGGCGCACGCGGCGCTCCTCGACGCCTACCGGGGGCTCGGCGACGACAAGGGCGTCGAGCGGGCCCTGGCGAAGGTGCGCAAGCTGAGCCCGGCCACGGCCGCCGCCCGGGTCCGGTCCGGGGCGGTCTACCGGGACCGGGGCTGGCGTGAGGACGCGGCCGCGGCGCTCTCGGACGCGGCGGCGCTCGCCCGCACGCCCGCCGAGCGGGCGGCCTGCCTGTACCGGGTCGGGGAGCTCGCCTGGGAGCGGGGTGAGCCCGGCGACGCGCTGCGCCATTACGACGCGGCGCTCGCGGCCGACCCCGACCATCACCCCTCGCTCGCGGCGAAGGGGCGCGCGCTGGCGGCGGTCGGCCGGACGTCGGACGCCCTGCACGCGTACCGGGCCGCGCTCGCCCGGCGGCCCGCCCCCGAATACGCCCTGGAACTCGGCGAGTTGTACGAGTCCCTGAAGCTGCGGCCCGCCGCTTCCGCGCAGTACGACCTGCTGCGGGCGCGGGTGCGGCAAGGGGGGCTCGGCGGGGTGAACGACGAGCGGGTGCTCGGGGTGTTCGAGGCGGAGCACGGGGATGTGGGGGCGGCGGTGCGGCGGCTGACCGCGGAGTTCAAGCGGCACGCTTCGCCGGAGAACGCGGACGCGTTGGGGTGGGCGTTGCATCTCTCCGGCAAGTCCAAGGCGGGCCTGAAACACGTCGAGTCCGCCGTGAAGAAGGGGCCGCGGAGCGCGTTGTTCGCCTACCACCGCGGGGCGATCGAGCGGGAGCTCGGCCGCTATGGCGCGGCCCGCCGCCACCTCGCGGAGGCCCTCCGCATCAACCCCCACTTCTCGCCCCTGGCGGTCCCGGCGGCCCACGCGGCCCTGAAGTCCCTGGGGGATCCCCCGGAGGGAGGCCCGGCCCAGGTGTACGCGCCGCGTGGGGCGCCCGTCCCCAAGCTGCCCCGCCCGGCCAGGCCTGCGAGGCAGTCCGACTGAACCCTCACGTCAAGGGCACCGCCGACCGGGGCTGTGCCCACCCGTTCCGCCCTCTGGGCGGCCCAGCTGCCCACAGGGTTGGGGCAACCGCCGGGCCGCAGACGCCGAAGCACCTGCCGTGGCACAGGCGGCCAGAAACCTGAGGCCGGCTGGAAACGGGCCGGGCGGGTGGGAGATATCCGCCGCGGTAGCGGCGGGACAGGAGGCACCCCCACCCCGCCGCAGACAGAAGCGAACCCCGTCCTAGAGGTTGCCCCGCTTCTCCTGCTCCCGCTCGATCGCCTCGAACAGCGCCTTGAAGTTCCCCTTGCCGAACCCCATCGACCCGTGCCGCTCGATCATCTCGAAGAAGACGGTGGGCCGGTCCTGGACCGGCTTGGTGAAGATCTGCAGCAGGTACCCGTCCTCGTCCCGGTCGACGAGGATCTTCTGCTCGCGCAGGATCTCCACGGGCACCCGGGTCTCACCGGCCCACTCGCCGAGGGTGTCGTAGTAGCTGCCCGGCACGTCGAGGAACTCGACACCCGCGGCCCGCATGGCCTTCACGGTGGCCACGATGTCGTTGGTGGCGAGCGCCATGTGCTGGACGCCGGGGCCGCCGTAGAACTCGAGGTACTCGTCGATCTGCGACTTCTTCTTCGCGATCGCGGGCTCGTTGATCGGGAACTTGACCTTCTTGGTGCCGTCCGCGACGACCTTCGACATCAGGGCGCTGTACTCGGTGGCGATGTCGTCGCCCACGAACTCCTTCATGTTCGTGAAGCCCATGACCTTGTTGTAGAAGGCGCACCACTCGTTCATCTTGCCGAGTTCGACGTTGCCGACGCAGTGGTCGATGGCCTGGAAGGTCCGCTTGGCGGGGGGCTCCACGATCGGCTGCGCGGGGACGAAGCCGGGCAGGTAGGGGCCGTCGTAGCCGCTGCGCTCGACGAGGGTGTGGCGGGTCTGGCCGTACGTGGCGATGGCGGCGCGCACGACGGTGCCGTGCTCGTCCTTCGTCTCGTAGGGCTCTTCGAGGCCGGTGGCGCCGTGCTCGACGGCGTAGGCGTACGCGGCGCGCGCGTCCGGGACCTCGATGGCGAGGTCGACGACACCGTCACCGTGCTCCGCGACGTGGCCCTCGAGGAAGCGGCCCCAGTCGGTGGAGGCCTTGATGACGGAGGTGAGGACGAAGCGTGCGGCACCGCTCTCCAGCACGTAGCTCGCGGTCTCGCGGCTGCCGTTCTCCGGTCCGGAGTAGGCCACGAGCTTCATGCCGAACGCCGTGGAGTAGTAGTGCGCGGCCTGCTTGGCGTTGCCCACGGCGAAGACGACCGCGTCCATTCCCTTCACCGGGAAGGGGTCGGCCTCGCGCGCGGTTTCGGGGGTGGTGTGTGTGGTCTGAGTCATAGGCCGAGACTCCCGCCGAACCACAAGATGCGCAATAGTTCGCGTATTCACTGGGCAATCTGCCCAGCATTCCACGCGAACCAGCGGGCGTTCTGTACAGGATGCTCATCAGGGAGGCGGCATGGCGATCGATCATTTGGACGGCAGGCTCATCGTGCTGCTCGCGCGGGAGCCGCGCATCGGGGTCCTGGAGGCGTCCCGGCGCCTGGGCGTCGCGCGGGGCACGGTGCAGGCGCGGATGGACCGGCTTCAGTCGAACGGAGTCATCCGGGGATTCGGCCCGGACGTCGATCCGGCGGCGCTCGGCTACCCGGTGACGGCGTTCGCGACGCTGGAGATCAAACAGGGCCAGGGCGCGGACGTACGGGCCCATTTGGCGACCGTGGCCGAGGTCCTGGAACTGCACACCATCACCGGTCACGGCGACATGCTCTGCCGTCTGGTGGCCCGCTCGAACGCCGATCTCCAACGTGTGATCGACCGGGTGGTGGGTTTTGATGGCATCGTCCGGGCCTCCACGGCGATCGTCATGGAGAACCCGGTCCCGCTGCGGATCATCCCCCTGGTGGAACAGGCGTCCGACGACACCGGACCTGGGTAGAGACGACGGGTACGGCACGCGGGCGCCGGGAGCCTCCCGGCGCCGTCCGAGCGCTCTCGGCGAGGTGAACGGCACAGATGAACTTCTGGGACTACCTCGGCAACCGACACCAGCAGTTGCTGATGGACGCGTACCAGCACGCCAGCGCCGTCTTCCAGTGCATGGTCGTGGCCACGGCCATCGGCGTACTGATCGGCGTCCTGACGTACCGCAGCGAGTGGGCGGGGAATCTCGCCACCACTCTGACGTCCACGATCCTCACCATCCCCTCGCTCGCCATGATCGGTCTGCTCATCCCGATCGTGGGCCTGGGGGTGGCGCCGACGGTGACGGCCCTGATCCTGTACGGCCTGCTTCCGATCGTGCGCAACTCCATCGTGGGCCTGCGCGGGGTCGACCCGACGCTGGTGGACGCGGCGAAGGGCATCGGGATGTCGCGGCTGCACCGGCTGGTGCGGATCGAGCTGCCGCTGGCGTGGCCGCCGATCCTGACCGGCATCCGGGTCTCCACGCAGATGCTGATGGGCATCGCCGCGATCGCCGCGTACGCGTCGGGACCCGGCCTCGGCAACGAGATCTTCCGCGGCATCGCCTCGCTGGGCAGCAAGAACGCGCTCAACCAAGTGCTCGCGGGCACGCTGGGGATCATCGTCCTCGCGCTGCTCTTCGACGCCGTGTACGTCCTGATCGGCCGGCTGACGATTCCGAGGGGTATCCGTGTCTGAGACGTCCGAGACGACCACCGCCACCGCCCCGCCCGAGGAAGCGGCGCCCGCGGCGACCACCGGCGCGACGATCGAGCTCGAGAATCTCACCAAGCGCTATCCGGGCAGCGGCGAACCGGCCGTGGACAGCGTGAACATGGAGATCAAGGCGGGTGAGATCGTCATCTTCGTGGGCCCTTCGGGCTGCGGGAAGTCCACCACGCTGAAGATGATCAACCGCCTGATCGAGCCGACCAGCGGCCGCATCCGCATCAATGGCGAGGACGTCACCGACATCGACCCGGTGAAGCTGCGCCGCAAGGTCGGCTACGCCATCCAGTCCTCCGGGCTCTTCCCGCACATGACGGTCGCTCAGAACATCGCCCTCGTACCGAAGATGGTCGGCTGGGGGAAGTCGAGGATCAAGGCGCGGGTCGAGGAGATGCTGGACCTGGTGGGCCTGGACCCGGCGGAGTTCCACGGCCGCTATCCGCGCCAGCTCTCCGGCGGCCAGCAGCAACGCGTCGGCGTGGCACGGGCGTTGGCGGCCGACCCGCCCGTGCTCCTGATGGACGAGCCGTTCGGCGCGGTCGACCCCATCACCCGCGACCACCTCCAGGACGAGCTGATCCGCCTCCAGCACGAGCTGCACAAGACGATCGTCTTCGTCACGCACGACTTCGACGAGGCCATCAAGCTGGGCGACCGCATCGCCGTCCTGCGCGAGCGCTCGCACATCGCACAGTTCGACACCCCCGAGGCGATCCTCACCAACCCGGCCGACGACTTCGTGTCGGGCTTCGTGGGCGCGGGCGCGGCCCTGAAGCGGCTGAACCTCACCCGCGTACGCGATGTGGAGATGGCGGACGTACCGACGGTGACCGTCGACGACCCGCTCCAGACGATCTTCGACAAGCTGCGTGCGAGCGGCACCAACGAACTGCTCCTGCTCGACAAGCGCGGCCGCCCCTACAAGTGGCTGCGCCGCGGCGACCTGATGCGCGCCAAGGGCTCCCTGGCCCGCGCGGGCACCCTCGTGCACGACACGGTGACCCGGGACGCGACGCTGCGCGACGCCCTGGAAGCCGTCCTCACCGACAACGCGGGCCGGGTCGCCGTGACCGGGCGGCGCGGCGAGTACACGGGCGTCGTCGACATGGAGACCCTGATGAACTCCGTGCACGAGATGCTGGAGGCCGACCGCCTCGAAGCGATGGAGCACCAGCACGAACTGGAGGAGCAGCGCGCCGAGTTGACGCACGCGGCGCAGGAGGGCACCGCCGGGGAGGCGAAGGCGTGAGCGCGCCGCCCGGGGGCGAGCCCCGGATCCCCGAACGCAAGGCGGCGGCCAAGGCACCCGCGCGCCCGCGGGGCGAGCACGAGGTCAAGGGCCTGGCGTTCCGCGACGAGGGCGAGGCCGAGCAGGAGGCGCCCACGCCCGCCGCCGCGAAGCCGCCGCGCCGGATCACCTGGCAGAAACTGACGGTCCTGCCCGCGCTCCTGGCGGCCGTGCTGCTCGCCACCTGGCTCTGGTTCGAGCAGGCGGACCTGGACTCGATCTCCGAGAACGCGCTGTCCAACGGGCAGGTCGGCAAGGCGCTGCGCCAGCACGTAGAGCTGACGGCGATCTCCACGTTCTTCGTGCTGATCATCGCGATCCCGCTGGGGATCCTGCTGACCCGGCGCGCCTTCCGCAAGGGCGCCCCGGTGGCGATGGCGCTGGCCAACATGGGCCAGGCGACCCCGGCGATCGGCCTGCTCGCGCTGCTTGTCATCTGGATGGGCATCGGCGAGAAGGCGGCCCTGACGGGCATCATCATCTACGCCGTCCTGCCGGTCCTCTCCAACACGATCGCGGGCCTGCGCGCCAACGACCCCACCCTCCTGGAGGCGGCGCGCGGCATCGGCATGTCCCCGCTCGGCGTGCTCGCGCGGGTGGAACTCCCGCTGGCGGTACCGCTGATCCTCGCGGGGGTGCGCACGGCCCTGGTCCTGAACGTGGGCACGGCGACGCTCGCGACCTTCGGCGGCGGGGGCGGGCTCGGCGTCCTGATCACGACGGGCATCACCAATCAGCGCATGCCGGTCCTGATGCTCGGCTCGATCCTGACGGTGGTCCTCGCCCTGCTGGTGGACTGGCTGGCCTCTCTGGCCGAGCTGGTGCTCAGCCCGCGCGGCCTGGAGGTGCGGTCATGAGGCGTACGACGCGACGGCGGACGCAGCGGCGCAGGACCAGTGCGCGCACGAAGGCGCTCGTGGCCGTGGGCGGGGTGCTGCTCGTGGCCGCCGGGTGCGGTCTCACCAGCGGTTCGCCGATGGTGGACGACGTGAAGCCGGGGATCGTCGGCAAGGGCAAGCCGCTGGAGGGCGCGAACCTCACGGTCACCTCCAAGGAGTTCACGGAGCAGCTGATCCTCGGCGCCATCATGGGCATCGCCTTCCAGGCGGCCGGGGCGGACGTCCTGGACCGGACCGGCATCCAGGGTTCCATCGGGGCGCGCGAGGCGGTCAAGGGCGGGGACGCGGACGCCATGTACGAGTACACGGGCACCGCGTGGATCACCTATCTGGGCAACTCCGACCCCATCCCGGACCCGCAGCAGCAGTGGGACGCCGTGCGCAAGGCGGACGCGAAGAACGGCGTGACGTGGCTGCCGCCCGCGGCCCTGAACAACACCTACGCCCTGGCCCTGAACGAGTCCAACCTGAAGAAGTACGGCACGAAGACCCTCTCCGACGTCGCCGCCCTGTCCAAGTCCGACCCGAAGGCGGTCACGCTGTGCGTGGAGGGCGAGTTCGCCAACCGCGCCGACGGCCTGCCCGGCATGCAGAAGAAGTACGGCATGAGCCTGCCGGCCGGGAACATCACGCAGATGGACACCGGGATCATCTACACGCAGGCGGAGAAGGGCAGTTGCACCTACGGCGAGGTGTTCACCACCGACGGCCGCATCAAGGCGATGAACCTGACGCCGATGGCCGACGACAAGCGCTTCTTCCCCAACTACAACGCCGCCCCCGAGATCAACAGCAAGACCCTGAAGAAGTACCCGGGCATCGCCGACGTGCTGGCCCCCGTGACGAAGAAGCTCGACAACACGGTCGCGCAGGAGCTGAACGCGAAGGTGGACGTGGACGGGCAGGACCCGCACGAGGTGGCGAAGGACTGGATGGTGGAGGAGGGGTTCGTCAAGGAGTAGCCGCCGACGGCGCGGGGCGGCGACGCCCGGAGCCATGGCCCGCACGGCCCCCGACCACTTACAAAGACTCCACTGCAAAGACTCCGTTGCAAAGAAAGCGTTGCAACGGAGTCTTTGCACGCGTAGGCTGCGGAGCATGACGGAGAAGCCGACCGAGAAGTCACAGCCGCCCGAGCAGGCGGCCCCGGCCCGCAAGGTCCGCCATCTCGACCCGCGCTCCCTGCGCGGCATCGCCCACCCCCTGCGCATGCGGATCCTCGGCTCGCTGCGCCTGGACGGCCCCGCGACGGCCTCCCAACTGGCCGAGCGCCTGGACGAGTCGAGCGGCGCGACGAGCTACCACCTGCGCCAGCTCGCGGAGTACGGCTTCGCCGAGGACGACCCGGAGCGCGGCAAGGGCCGGGAGCGGTGGTGGCGCGCCGTCGCCCAGGGCACATACGTCGACAACGACCTCGCGTTGAACGCCGACCCCGAAGTGCGCGGCGCCTACTCCACGTTCATGCACGAGCACGCGGGGAACCACGCCGCGGAGGTCGCGACCTGGATCGCCACCTCGCAGGACTGGTCACCGGAGTGGGTCGAGGCCTCGGACATCAGCGACTTCACCCTGAACCTGACGCCCGCGCTGGCGGCCGAGCTCAAGGCGAAGATGCACGAACTGATGGAGAGCTACCGCCCGTTGGCGCCGGAGGACGGCGCGCCGAACACCGCCAAGGTCCGCCTGCACACCCACCTGATCCCGACCAGGCCCACGGACTGAGAGGCATCCGCGATGCACCCCGACGTACATCTGATGCTGCACCATGCCCGCGCGGCGGAGCTGCGGCTCTCCGACGCCGCCCCCGACGTCGCCGATGAGGCGCCGCACACCCCGTGGCTGCGGGCCCAACTGGGCTGGACCCTGGTCGAGTTGGGCCTGCGCCTGGTCAGCAGCTCGGGACCTTCCCGCCCTTCTCCAGGGCTCGCAGCGAGTCGACCGTACTCGCCAGCGTAGTGACCGGTACGAGCTGAAGGTCCTTCGGCTTCTCGGCCTCGGCGTCCGAGCACTCCGCCTCGGGCACGAGGAAGACCGTGGCGCCGTCGCGGGCCGCGGCCTGGGTCTTCATGGCGACGCCGCCGACCGGGCCGATCTTGCCCTTCGCGGAGATCGTGCCGGTGCCCGCGATGGTGCGGCCGCCGGTCAGGTCGCCCCCGCTGCCGTCGCCGTCCAGCTTGTCGACGATGCCGAGCGCCAGGAACAGGCCCGCGCTCGGCCCGCCGATCTTGCCGAGGTCGGCCTTGACCTCGACCTTGTCGGTGCCGTCCACGCCGTTCGCCCGCAGATAGCCGAGCGCCGCCTTGGTGGCGCTGTCCTGGGACTCGCGCATGTCGCCGAGGTTGTGCTTCTCGACTTCCTTGACGTCGTCGCCGTCGGGGTAGACGGAGTCCTTCGGCATCACGGCCCGGTCCGTACGGAACCAGCCGTCGATGACGTCACCGAGCCGCACGTCCATCTGCGGCCCGGTCGCCACGATGGTCGTCATCCGCAGCTCGCCCTTGGTCTCCCGGGTGGGCGCTCCGCTGATCGTGAGGACGGGCTTGCCCTCGTACTTCCCGAGCACGTCGGCGGTGCCGCCGGGCTGGGCGACCGCGAAGGGGAGTGGCGCCAGCGCGACGACGGCCACGAGCGTGGCGAGGGGTACCGCCGAGACGGCGATGGCCTTGGGACGGCTCAGGCGAGCGAGGCGAGAGAACACCCACTCAATCTAACCCGCACGCACCGTCACCGTTGATCGCGGGCTGCGGCCTTACTCGTCCTCAAACGCCGGACGGGCTTCAATCGCCTCAGCGCAGGGCGTCTGCGACCTCGCGGGCGGCGTCCACCACGCGCGGGCCCACCCGCTCGGGCACCGAGTCCGCCAGCATCACGACCCCGACGCTCCCCTCTATCCCGGTCACCCCGACCAAGGGGGCCGCGGCGCCGCTCGCCCCGGCCTCCAGCTCGCCGTGGGTGAGGGCGTAGCCGGGGTCCGTGACCTGGGCCTGGCGGGCCGCGAGGATCGCCTTGCCCGCGGCGCCCCGGTCAAGGGGGTGCCGGAAGCCGGTGCGGTACGCCACGTGGTAGTCGGTCCAGGTCGGCTCGACGACCGCGACGGCGAGCGCCTCGGTGCCGTCGACGAGGGTGAGGTGCGCGGTGGCGCCGATGTCCTCGGCCAGGGCGCGCAGGGCGGGCAGGGCGGCCTCGCGGACGAGCGGGTGGACCTGCCGGCCGAGCCGCAGCACCCCGAGCCCGACGCGGGCGCGGCCGCCCAAGTCGCGGCGTACGAGGGCGTGTTGTTCGAGCGTGGCGAGCAGGCGGTACACCACGGTGCGGTTCACGCCGAGCTTGTTGGACAGCTCGGTGACGGTCAGGCCGTGGTCGGTGTCGGCGAGCAGCTTGAGGACGCGCAGTCCTCGGTCGAGCGTCTGAGATGTCTCCGCTGTCACGACGCCCACTCCTTTAGTGGTGAGGGTCGACGGCCCCCTCTGGCGGCGGGCACCGGACGCGCTCCGGGGCGACGCTGCCACGGGGCGTTGTGTAGCGGGGACAGTAGCGAGGGCGTCCCGCTCAGCGGAAGACTCCGTCCAGAATCCGGTCAAGGGGAGGGAAAGAGAGACCGGAATATCCCGAAAGATCCCGCCGCAGATGGACGCTGCGTGCACAACGTCTACACGCGGAGCACACGATTCCCTACGGCAAGGAGAACAGGAGGGAGAACGGCAGGGAGAACGCGACGGAGAACAGCAGGGAGAACGGGACCTACCTCATCCGGGTCGCCCACTCCTGCACCTTGGCGACCCGCTGCCGCAGCTGCCCGGCCGTGGCCTCCGCGCTCGGCGGGCCCCCGCAGGTGCGCCGCAGCTCGGTGTGGATCACGCCGTGGGGCTTGCCGCTCTGGTGGGAGTACGCGCCGACCATGGTGTTGAGCTGCTTGCGCAGTTCGAGCATCTCCTTGTGGGAGACCACGGGCCGCCGCTCGGCGGGCAGTTCGAGGAGGTCGGCCTCCTCGGCGGGCTTCTTCTTGCTGTGGGCGATCTGCCGGGCCTGCCGCTTCTGGAGCAGCAGCTGCACCTGGTCGGGTTCGAGGAGCCCGGGGATGCCCAGGTAGTCCTGCTCCTCCTCGCTGCCCGGGTGGGCCTGCATGCCGAATTCGGCGCCGTCGTAGAGGACGCGGTCGAAGACGGCCTCGGACTCCAGGGCCTCGAAGGAGAACTGCTCCTGTTCGCCGGTGTCCTCGTCCTGCTGCTTGTTGGCCTCGTCCATCTCCTGCTCGGACTCGGCGTAGGGGTCCTCCTCGCCGTGCTTCTTCGGCCGGTCGAGGACGTGGTCGCGCTCGACCTCCATCTCGTTGGCGAAGCCGAGCAGGTCGGGGACGGTGGGCAGGAAGACGGAGGCGGTCTCGCCGCGGCGCCGGGACCGCACGAAGCGCCCGACGGCCTGGGCGAAGAACAGCGGCGTGGAGATGGTCGTCGCGTACACGCCCACCGCGAGGCGCGGCACGTCGACGCCCTCCGACACCATCCGCACCGCGACCATCCACCGCTCGTCGCTGCCGCTGAAGTCGTCGATGCGCTTGGAGGCACCGGCGTCGTCAGACAGGACCAGGGTGGCCTTGGTGCCGGTGATCTCGCGGATCAGCTTGGCGTAGGCGCGGGCGGAGTCCTGGTCGGAGGCGATGACGAGGCCACCGGCGTCCGGGATGGCCTTGCGCACCTCGCCGAGGCGCCGGTCGGCGGCCTTCAGGACGTTCGGCATCCAGTCGCCGCGCGGGTCCAGGGCGGTGCGCCAGGCCTGCGAGACGGCGTCCTTGGTCATGGGCTCGCCGAGGCGGGCGGCGATCTCGTCACCGGCCTTCGTGCGCCAGCGCATGTTGCCGCTGTACGACAGGAAGATCACGGGCCGCACGACGCCGTCACCGAGGGCGCTGCCGTAGCCGTACGTGTAGTCGGCGGCCGAGCGCCGGATGCCGTCGTTGCCCTCCTCGTACACGACGAAGGGGATGGGGTTGGTGTCGGACCGGAAGGGCGTGCCGGTGAGGGCGAGGCGCCGGGTGGCGGGCTCGAAGGCCTCCAGGCAGGCCTCGCCCCAGGACTTGCTGTCCCCCGCGTGGTGAATCTCATCGAGAATCACCAGCGTCTTGCGCTGCTCCACGCGGTTGCGGTGCAGCATGGGGCGCACGCCGACACCGGCGTAGGTGACGGCGACGCCCTGGTACTCCTTGCTGAGCGGTCCCGCGCTGTACTCGGGATCCAGCTTGATCCCTATCCGAGCGGCCGCCTCGGCCCACTGCTTCTTCAGGTGCTCGGTGGGCGCGACCACGGTCACCTGCTGGACCACGTGGTGGTGCAGCAGCCACGACGCGAGCGTCAACGCGAACGTCGTCTTGCCGGCGCCGGGCGTGGCGACCGCGAGGAAGTCGCGCGGCTGCTCCTGGAGGTACTTCTCCATCGCACCCTGCTGCCAGGCACGCAGCTTGCTGGCGGTGCCCCAGGGGGCGCGGCCGGGGAAGGCGGGGGAAAGGTGGTGTGACGAGGAGGCGGCGGTGGTAGTCACGGTCTCCGGTTCGTTCGGGTTCGGCGGCACGGCTACGTATGACAACCGGGCCACCTTACCGGTGCGCCCCCGGGGCACCGGGTTGACGACCCCGGAGGACGGGCGGGTGGGACACGTCTCACACCGGAGCGCGGGTGGGCCGCCGCATTCCTCCAGTCCACCCGCACCCTCCCAGCCCGCCCCGGCAAGGTTTCAGCCCGTCCGGCGTTTGAGGACGAGGCGCGGAGCGCCGATCAGCGGGGGTCCGGGGGCGCAGCCCCCGGTTACGGGAAGGGGCGGGCCTGGGGGCTGCGCAGCCGCGTCCCCACCCAGACCCCCACCAGAGCCACCACAGCCATGGGCAGGAACACCACGACGAACGCCCCCGGATGCGACCCCCCGACCTCCCCGGCCCCATGCCCCGCGCCGACCATCCCCCCGCCGAGCGCGGCAAACGCAGCCCCACCCGCAGCCAGCAGGATCACGTTCGAGAGCCCGTCGGATATCTGAAGCGAAGCGGAGTTGGCCCCGGCGTCCTCAGGCGCCGACAACCGCAGCAACAACACGCTCGTGGACGCGATGACAAGCCCCATCCCGAGGCACCCGACCCCCCAGGCGACAGCGACGATCCACACCGGCACGGCATCGATCAGCACGCTGGGCGCAACCGCGATGGCCAGGGCGACGAGCGCCATCCCCAGCGGAACGAGCCGCCCCCGGTACGCCTCCATCCCCGGCCGCGACTGCACGTACGACCCGAGCGCCCAGGTGGCACCGCCCGCGGCGAGCGAGAACCCGGCGAGCGTGGGCGAGAGCCCCCGCTCGGTGACGAGCATCAGCGGCACGAAGGACTCGGCGGCGACGAAGGACCCGGCGGCGATGCCACGCAGCAGCACGACGGAGGGCAGCCCGCGAGCGGCCCGGTAGGTGCCGCGCGGCAGCAGCCCGAGGACGGCGGGCACGAGGAGCGCGGCGCCCGCCACGGCCGGGAGCAGCGACAGCCAGCGCAGGTCCTGCCCCGCGTACTGGAGGAGCCCCGCGCCGAGCGAGATGCCGAGGGCGAGCCGGATGCGGCGCCGGTCGAAGGCCTCGACGGGCGCGTCGGGGTCGAGGGGCCCGGACGCGGTGCGCCGTATCGCGGGCAGCGCGAGCATGAGCGGCGCCACGACGAGGACGGGGATGCCGACGAACACCCAGCGCCAGCCCAGGTGCTCGGTGACGGTCCCGGCGATGAGCGGCCCGACGATCGAGGGCACCACCCAGCACGCCGCGAACGCCGCGAGGATGGGCGCCCGCAGCCGCTCCGGGTAGGCCCGGCTCACGATGACGTACAGCGACACGATCACGAGGCCGCCGCCGAGGCCCTGCACGGCACGCCCCAGGATGAACATCCACATCACGGCGGCCGTGCCGGACAGCACGAGTCCGGCAGCGAACGCGCTGATCCCCACCGCGAGCGGCCCGAGCGGTCCGCGCCGGTCGGCCCACTGCCCGGAGAGCACCATCCCGAACAGGCTCGTCGTGAAGTACCCGGAGAACGCGAACGCGTACAGCGAGATCCCGTCGAGCTCTCGCGCGGCCACGGGCATCGCCGTCCCGACGGCGGTCGCCTCGAAGGCGATGAGCAGGACGACGGAGACGATGCCGATGCTCAGCGCGCGATGCGCTCGGCCGAGGAGGCCGCCTTGCGGCTCGGACGGGTCCACGTCGACGGACGGGGCGGGGGCGACATCCGTGTCGCGCGGGTCGGGGGCGGTCATGCCAGCAACCGTAAGGTCCACAACGGACATTGACCCCTGTCCGGAGAAGGTCACCCGCTGGTCCCTTGGTCGTACGACTCCGGCCTCTGCTCAACCCGGGCCAGATGCGTCCCCGTCTTCGGCAGGGCCTGAACCACCCCGGCCGCTACCCATCGCGGACGCTCTGGCCGTCAGGAACCTGGAAGCAAGAGGAGTTGACGTCCACCTCGATCATGGACGGATCCTCACTGCGGCCTCGACGGTCCTGAAGAGTGATGACGACTGAAAACTTCTTCTCCGGATGGTCGGCGGTTAGTTCCAGACTCCTCGCTTTACTCGAATCTGGACCATAGCTGACAATCTTCCACCCGCGCTTCGGCAATTCACCCTTGAGTCGCTTCATCGCCCTCTCCATATCTGGAACAGGGGCATCGTAGAGACTCCAGGCGTGGTACACCCTGTAGTACTTCTTGAAATCCCTTCCGCCGCAAGGATCAGGCCCAG
Organism: Streptomyces alboflavus; assembly: GCF_000716675.1. Lineage (GTDB taxonomy): Bacteria > Actinomycetota > Actinomycetes > Streptomycetales > Streptomycetaceae > Streptomyces > Streptomyces alboflavus. The sequence goes on along the minus strand of NZ_JNXT01000005.1, from coordinate 101,973 downwards.
GGCTCGGCTCACTCACCTTCCCGCGCAAGGCGATGATATCCAGGATTTGACTGGAAAGACCCGCCGCACTTTCGATCGCTTTTTTTACCGGCCGCGTTTCCGGTTCCGATTTATCCATATCCGAACATCCTGCGAGTACGGTAATCGCCGAGACGGCGATGAGGGCTGACGTCACACGACTAATCAAGCTTCACCTCGTCATGCTGCCCAGCAATTACTGCGGCTTGGTTCATCAGGCTCAAAGACGGCCCCCGATCACTCGTGTCCCAGTACCCGCTGTGACTGGAAGAGTCGGTCTTCATTATGTTTGCGCCAAAATCATCGTCTGTGGGCACATTCCCATCGGCGCCGAGTCCGACGAGTTTCCCTCCCATGGGCACCGGATCGTCGAGGAGGGGAGCCCCCATGGCCCAGACGTGCCCCTTTGGCACATCCAAGTCGTCCGCGTGCTTGACCTGCATGCCCGGACTCCCGGCGACCACAACGTCATCAGCGGCCAGGCCGCCGTGCTTGGACGCCTCACCGATGACGGTGCTGCCGTAGCTGTGCCCGACGAGGGTGGTGTGGCTGGCCTCGGGACCACCCTGGGCCTCCTGGACACCATGCATGAACTGGCTGAGCGTCGGCCCCGCCTTCTCCGCACGCCCTGGATACGCGGCTTCCGGATCGATATCGCCGTCCATGATCGGAATCGCTGAACGGGGAGTGTCATAATCGAGCCAGGTGATGGTGGAAACATCACGGCCAGGCACTTTACGACTGGCCGCATCCCACAGAGTCTCACCGCGCCCTAGATCCCCATCGATGTTACCCAGGCTGGCCTTCGTCCCCGGCACATAGACAGCCGTGTGATCCGCCGTATCTGGATTACCACTGGCGATAATGACGCGACCATCACCGGCACCCTCAGGATCAAACCCGAGTAGATAGGCTGGCGGGAGCGACTTGTTTCCCGCCGCGCCGCCCCGACCAGGAGGCCCGCTTTCCTCGACGCCCGTCCGGTCAAAGCGGCTCTGAATAGCGTCCATTCCCTTTAGGGAGTTTCGCAGGAACTCGATCCTGTCCTCGCCGCCGGTCTTTTCCGTCCATTCCATGTACGCCCTCGTCAGACCGGACGTCGGCGGCTGGTACTTCATCGGCATCGGCGGAAATGAATTCAGCTCCAGCTGGAACTGAGCCCTCTTCTCTGCCAGCACCGTACGGTTGGCCTCGTCACGCACATCTGCAGGCAGCCCGTCCAATGCGCCAACAGACGCAGGGCGGAGCGCAGCGTAGTCGGCGCGCTCTTGATCGCTCAGCCCCTTCCACCACTTCGCATTGTCCTGGGGAGTGCCGTCCTTCGGCGGCCCCCCCATGGTTTCCAGGTACTCCTTGGCTCCCTTGCCGACCGCACGTGTATCAGACTGGACGTCACTCCAGTCCCGGTGGGACACCGTCAGATCGTCGTCCGCCTTCAACTTCCTCAGCTTCGGCGCCCACTTCTCGTCCGCCTCCGTGGCCTCCTGGAGGGCGCCGGCGATGCGGTTGGCGTACTCCTGGGCACGGCCGAAGTTCGGGTTGGGGTTGAAGTTGGCCGACTGGCGGTAGACATCGGCGGCCGCCTCGCTTGTCGTGCCCTGCGCCGTGCCGCCCTCGGGGAGCTTGCCGTCAGCCTTCTCGCCGCCCGCCGGGTACGTCACGGAACCGTCTGGGTTCACCGTGAACTTCTCAGCCTGTGCGCCGGAGACCGCCGAGTCGAGCTTCCGCTTGGCCGATCCCAAGTCGTGGGCGAGCGCGTTGAGCGCCGTGGCGACCAGGCCACATTCCGTCTGGGTGTAGTGGAAGTTCTGGGCCAGCGACTTGAGTTGCTTGAGCGCGGCCTCCAGGCTCTTCCCCTCCAGCGACGAGCGCATGCCGGGCGCGAGCTGGTTCTCGATGCGGTCCTTGGCGGCACTGGCCATATCACTGGCGGCGCGGTACCCGTCCGCAGCGTCCTCGAATTCCGACGGCTTCAAGGACTTGAGCGTCTTGTAGTCCACGGACCCCGTTTCACCGGCCCTTCGGCTGGCCGCCGATGGCTGGTGTATCCGCGTACAGGTCCTTCAACTTCTCAATTTCAGCCCTGACCGATTCATCGGTCTTCTGCTGGTCGCCACCAGTTTTGGTCAGCAACTCCCCGAGGCTCCCGCAGCGTCTGCTCACGTCCTTCATGTACCGCTCCCAGGAACGGCTCACCTCCCGCTGTGCGGCCGCGCTCTGGCACCCGTCGAGTCCCCCGAGCCCCGTCTGCCCCTCCCTCAGCTTCGCCAGCGCCCTTCCCACGCCCTCTTTCAGGCCCTCGACCCCGTCTCCTGCCTTGGCCCAGGCCGCCTTGCTGGACCTGAGGCCGCCCCAGGGCCCTCCGCCACCGCCGTCATCGCCTTTTGACGTGCTGTCGATCTGCATCGCCTGGGAGTGCCGCTCGGCGGCCTCGGCCTTCAACTGCTCCCACTCGTGCCACACCATGGGTCGAACCCTCCCCGTACATTCCTTGCGAAACACCCGCCGGACATCGCACATGGCCTGAGGCAACTGCCCTGAGGCCGGCCCCAGTCCATGCCGGCTGCATCAGTAGGCGCACCCTGATGGCGTGGCCGACGCGTGAACCTCAGATCCCTTCCGAACCCGCGTCACCATCGCCCCCGTCCGCACCCCCGGATCCCGCCCCGTCCTCCGACCAGTCCAGGAAGCGCTTGTACGTCTCCTTGCCTGACCTGCCCTTGTCCCAGGTGACCGTCAGGGTGTCGCCGCCCGCGAAGATCAGGTCACCGAAGATCTCCTTGCTGTCGCGCTCGCAGAGCAGGCCGATGCGGTAGCTGCGGCCCGGTTCGATGACACGGCGCAGGCCGGAACAGCGGCCGCCGTCGAGCAGGGACACCGAGGCCTTCTTCGGCTGCGTGGTGTCTGGGATGTCGCGGAGCCCGAGGATGCCGCCGCCCGGCTTCTCCGAGCGCCAGAAGCCGACGAGGGTGGTCCCGGTGGGGCCGCCGCCGGGCTCGTCCTCGCTCTCCCCGTCGTCGGGGTCGGCGTAAGGGTCGCCGGACTCCCCCGCGCCGTCCGACTCCTCCGCACTCGGCGTCTCGCTCGGACGGGGCTCGGCGCTCGCGGTCCGGCCGGCCTCGGCGGCGGGCTTCTTCGACTGCCCGTCGTCGTCGCCCTTGCCAACCGCGAACCAGACCCCGCCGCCGATGACGGCCAAGGCGGCCACGGCGGCAGTGACGGCCAGCCATCGCCTGGACTTCGGGCCGCCGCCGTCGGGGGTGGGGAACTGGGGCGGGTAACCGCCGTAGGGAGGCTGGGCGTTGGGGTGGGTGTAAGGCTGGGCGCCTGGCTGCGCGTACGGGTTGTCGGCCGACGGCTGCTGTGCGCCGTACGACCCCTGAGGTGGCAGCGCGTACGGCCCCTGCGCCGCCGGAGGCGGGCCGAACCCTCCGCCCTGCCACGACTGCGACTGCGGCTGGCCGGGCTGCTGTCCCGGCGGCTGCGTCATCTGTGCTTCCTCCCCCGTCACTCAGACAACAGACTGTCCAGCCAAGTGGCCGACGCATGCTCATTGCAAGTGCAATTCGAGCCAGGTGGGCGGAAGTTGAGCCGAGGCGCGGCTCAGTTCAGCCGCACGCTCGCCACCACCTCGTCCACCACCTTCTCGTCCACCGGCCCCTTGTCCGCGTACGGGCCGACCCCCGTCCCCGGCGTCGCGAGCCCCAGCAGGAACGCGGACCGGGTGTCGTCCACCGAGACGAGTGTCAGGCGCAGATGGGCCGTGCCTCCCTCGCCGTCGCGCACGGCGAGGGCGACCGTGTGGGCGGGGCGGCCGTCGACGGTGACCGCCTCGGACTCCTTGAGCTCCGACGATCCGTCCGGGTAGAAGAACTCCGCGTTGGAGCGCGCGGCCCGCTCCGTCTCGTGCTGCAGCGAGGACTCGGGCACCGCGCCCGACCGCCCCGCGAGCGCGACACCGCCGCCCTCCTCCTCGTTCCCCTCCTCCGCCGAGTCCGCGAGGCCCTTGCCCTTGGAGGCGATCGACGACGTGAACGCGCCGATCAAGTCCCCCTTCTTGTCGTTGCGTTCCCACCCTTCGGGGATCCCGTACGACATCCCCGCCCGCGCGTCCGTCACCCGTGGCCTGCCCGCGAGCGGCCCCTCGTCGCCGTCCCGCGTCCACCACCAGGTGCCGAGGCCCGCGGCGAGCACCGCGAGGACGACGACGATCACGACGACCGGGCCGGAACCGCCCCGGCGACCGCCCGCGGGCTGCGGCGGCTGCGGGTGCTGCGCGTACGGCTGCGGGGGCGTCTGCGGTATCGGGGGCGTCGAAGTCATGCGCCAAGCCTCGCCGCCCGGCCCCGCCGGGCCCTGAGTACGCCTACTCAGCGCCCTACTCACTCCCCCACATCCGCCGCACGCACCAGCCCCGCGCAGCCCTCGGGCAGCAGGTCTTCAGGCCAGCTTTCCGCTGTGACCAGGGGCACCCGCCGTGAAGCATGAGTGAAGATCTTTCACGTTATCCTCACTCGCGGCGCAGGATTTGCGGTCTGCTCCCCGCCAGGACAAATAGACAGCATAATCACGCTCGTCCAACTCTGCACTACTTACCCGCAGTTGTCCTTAATAAGGGGCAACTCTTCCCGCCGATTGCGGCGCCGCACCTTTCCCCCTGTACGCATGGCCTGGGCAGTCCGGCCGACCACCGGAACCGCCCCTTCACCACGCTCACTTGGGGGTTTTACGCATGTCCGGAATCACCCGCCGCCGGGCCATCAGCGCCGCCGCGAGCGCCGCCGCCGGTATCGCCGTCGTCGGTGCCGCCCGCGCGGCGGCGACAGTCGCCGAGCCGGGCGCCGAGGCCCACCCGGGCGCCGCGCCCGACGCCTTCGACGAGGTGTACCTCGGCCGCCGCATCCAGGGCGCGCCGTCCCACGACGGCGGCCACCACGGCGCCCATGGGGGCCACGGCGCCGGTTACTCCGTCCGCATCGACGGCGACGAACTGCACATCATGCGCAACGCCGACGGCACGTGGATCAGCGTCATCAACCACTACGAGCCGCAGGCGACCCCGCGCGCACTCGCCCGCGCGGCCGTGGTCGAGCTCCAGGGCGCCACCCTCGTCCCGCTCGCCCCGCCCGCGCCGTAGCCCGCGCCCTCGTCCCCGTCCCCACCCCTCGCCCGACCCGGAGCAGCACCGCCATGACCGTACGCAAGAACCAGTCCCAGCTCACCGCCGACGAGAAGCGGCGCTTCGTGGACGCGCTCCTCGCCCTCAAGCGCGACGGCCGCTACGACTCCTTCGTCAGCACACACAACGACTTCATCATGAGCGACACCGACAACGGCGAACGTGTCGGCCACCGTTCGCCGTCCTTCCTGCCCTGGCACCGCCGCTTCCTCATCCAGTTCGAGCAGGCGCTGCAGTCCGTGGACGCCTCCGTCGCCCTCCCCTACTGGGACTGGACCGTCGACCGCACCCCGGCCGCCTCCCTCTGGGCCCCCGACTTCCTCGGCGGCACCGGACGCAGCCGCGACAGCCAGGTCACCGACGGCCCCTTCGCCTCCGCCGGCAACGGCTGGCGCATCAACGTACGCGTCGACGGCCGCGACTTCCTGCGCCGCTCCCTCGGCGCGGGCGTCCGCCAACTCCCCACCAAGGCCGAGGTCGACTCCGTCCTCGCCATGTCCACGTACGACATGCCGCCCTGGAACAGCGCCTCCGACGGCTTCCGCAACCACCTCGAAGGCTGGCGCGGCGTCAACCTCCACAACCGCGTCCACGTCTGGGTCGGCGGCCACATGGCGACTGGCGCGTCCCCCAACGACCCGGTCTTCTGGCTCCACCACGCGTACGTCGACAAGCTGTGGACCCAGTGGCAGTCGCGCCACCCGGGCTCGCCCTACCTGCCCGCCTCCGGCACGCGCGACGTCGTCGACCTGAACGACACGATGCGCCCGTGGGGCGACGTCACTCCGGCCGACATGCTGGATCACACGCGGTACTACACCTACGACGTGGCCGCCTGAACGAAGTGACGCCAGGCCCCCGCGGCGAACCCGAGGTGGGGGCCTTGGCGGTTCTTGGAGTCGCGTACGTGGATGGTGGTGGGGGTTGCGGCGACCTCGACGCAGTCCTCGCCGTTGCTACTGCTGCTGTAGCTGCTCTTGGTCCACTCCAGCGCGACCTCGACGCAGCTATCGCCCTCACTGCCACTGCTGTAGCTGCTCTTGAACCAGTCCAACTCGGCCTTGCCTTCAGCCCAGGGCCTACGAGTCATGTCTCTCCCAGCAGTTGCTCGATGAAGGCGAGCGAATGTCGTGGCGTCAGAGCCTGCGCCCGGATGATGCCATACCGCAGTTCGAGGATTCGGATCTGCTTCGGGTCGAAGACCGGTCGGCCGTTGAACGCTCCCTCGGAGCGGCCCACCGCCGTACCGTCCCCAAACTTCAGCAGTTCGATCCCGCCGTCGATCCCAGCATGCTCCATACAGTCCATGGGCATGACCTGGATCTCGACGTTTCGCAACTGGCCCACCTCAAGCAGGCGTTCGAGTTGCCGACGCCTCACCATTGTCCCTCCTAGAGGGCGCCTCAGCGTCTGCTCCTCCTGGACGAAGCTCAGCTCGGGCGGGGGAGTCCGCTCGAAGACAGATTGCCGCGCCATGCGCGCCGCCACCACGCGCTCCACCTCATCGCGCGAGTAGGCAGGTCGCCGCATCTCAAACAGCACCTGTGCGTGCTCCTTGGTCTGCAACAGGCCATGAATGCTCTGGACGCCGTAGAGGCACATCTCCACCGCCCGCTCCTCCAGCTTCGCCAGCTCCCGAACCCTCTTCGGATACCGCGCCTTGGCCATCTCCTCCTTCATCGCCGAGATGAACCCGTTGGCCTTGAGGACCCGGTCGGCGGCGTCCAAGTACTCCGGGCGCGGGATACGCGCTCCGCGCTCGACCTTGCGGACCAGGTCCTCCCCGTACCCGATGGCCTCGCCGAACTCCCCCGCGCTCAAGCCCGCGGCCACACGCCACCGCTTCTGCTGATGGCCCAACGCCTCGACCACCGAGGCGATTTCGTCCCCGGGCTCGACGTCCCAGCCCGACTCGTCCACGCCTTCGCCGTCCGTACTCATCACGCCCACCTCCGAAAAGCACCGCCCCGCTCCAACGCGCAGCCGTACCCGTAAGGCACGCCGGACAGCCGGGACAGCACCGGACAGCGACGGGAAAGTCACCGTACGTGCGCCGCGTGGCTCAGGAGAAGGAGACCTCCCGCGCCCGCACGGTGCCGCCGCGCCGCCCGGGGGCTTCCTGCCGGTGCCAGTAGAGGTTGGTGTGCGCGATCACGAGGTCCGGGGTGGGGGCGCCGTAGCCGCTCAGGTCCTCGGTGGTGTGGGCGTCGGCCACGAGGGTCGCGTCGTAGCCGCGGGTGAAGGCGCCGTGGAGGGTGGAGCGGATGCAGGCGTCGGTCTGGGCGCCGGTGACGACGAGGTGGCCGACGGCGTGTGCGGCGAGGACGGACTCCAGGTCGGTGGCCTCGAAGGAGTCGCCGTAGAGCTTGTGGATGACGGGCTCACCGTCACGGCGGGCCAACTCCGGGACGTACGCCCAACTCTCGCTGCCGCGCGGGAGTTCGTCGTCGGAGTGCTGGATCCAGATGACGGGCACGTCGGCCGCACGCGCCTTGTCCACGACGGTGACTATGTTCGCGATCACGGCGTCCCGCTCGTGCGCCTCGGCCACCACACCGTTCTGCATGTCGATGACCAGCACGGCGGTACGGGGGCGGTCGGGCAGGGTTGTCATGGGGGTCTCCAGTTCCACGGTCCACGGGTTCACTGCCGCGGCGTTCCCTGTTTCGTGAACGCCGCATGGCAGTCGCGTTGCGGCGACGGCCCGGCGCTTGATCGGCGCGAGCCGTGCCGCCTACGGTCGATACGTCACGTACGGCGAGAGCGTACGACGTGGCCGTGTGCCCGAGTGGTTGAGGGATTCGCCTGCAAAGCGAAGCACACCGGTTCGATTCCGGTCACGGCCTCCAAGTCCCCGTCACGGGTCAGGAGTTGAGGGCGCTGCCCGCTCGCCAGTCGGCCCACGAGACGTTCCAGTCGCCGTAGCCGTTGCCGGGGGCCACCGTCTCCTTGGAGCCGGTGACGCGGACGACGTCGCCGGGGATGACCTCTTCGTAGAAGCGGCGGGCCGTGCCGTCCGTGGCGAGGCCTATGCAGCCGTGGGTGACGTTGGAGTTGCCCGCGTAGGTGTTGGCCTTCGGGTTCTCGTGGAGGTACGTGCCGGACGTCGTGAGGTGGACCGCGTAGCTGTAGTAGTCGGCGTACGCGTCCGCGTAGCCGACCGTGCGGGAGTCCATGAAGACGCGGCGCTGCTTGTCGGAGACCACCATCGTGCCGTTCCAGGTGTCCATGCCGGGCGCGCCCGCCGTGATCGGTACACGGCGCGTCACGCCGTCCTTGACGACGGTCATCGTGTGGCTGCGGACGTCGACGGTGGCGACCAGGGAGCGGGCCACCGTGAAGCTGCGGTCGATGCCGGAGCCCACCCGGACGGTGACCTTCGTGCCGGGCTTCCAGTACGTCTTGGGGCGGTAGTCGACCCGCTGGCCCTCGTGCAGGTTGCGGTCCTTGACCCAGCTCCAGGAACCGGTGACAGGGGTGCTCGTGCGCACCTTCAGGCGCCGCTCCACCGCCGCCCGCTCGGCCTCCGGCACCGGGCGGTCGAAGGTCACCGACACCGGCATGCCGACGCCCACCCGCTGCCCGTCCGCCACGTTCACCCCCACCCCGTCCCCGCGCAGCGCCGCCGGCTCCACCACCGGCTTCGCGCGCGGCGTGGGCGTACCGGCCCCGGCGGCCTTCCGGTCGTCCCGCCGCTCCGACGGCGCCGAAGCACCGTCCTGCCCGCCCAGCGAGCAGCCCGCGAGGACGCCCGCGCAGAGCACGGCGGCCGCCGCCCCGCGTACGACATGACGGATTCTGGTGCGCCTGGCCATCGGGTCCCCCTGTGTGGTGTTCCGGCCTGGGCCGGTGTGTTTCCATGTACGCCACCCATACGCACGGCGGAGACCGCCGGGTTGCATGAGGCGTGCGGGAAGAAATTCGGGGCTGGTTGTGACGGGGCGCGGCGCGGGCGGCGAACGGTCGCGGTCGTGGACAGGAACGGCGGGGGCATGACCGAGGACGAGTTCGACGCGTTCTACGCGTCCGCGTTCCCGCGCGTCGTCGGCCAGGTCTACGCCTTCACCGGCGACCACGGTCAGGCCCAGGACGTCGTCCAGGAGGCGTTCGTACGCGCCTGGGACCGGCGGCGCGACTTCGCCGCCGTGCACGCGCCGGAGGCCTGGGTCCGCACGGTGGCCATGCGGCTCGCGGTGAGCCACTGGCGGCGGGCCCGGCGCTGGCTGGAGCTGGTGCGCAAGGAGCCGCCGCCCGAGCACGCGGCCGGGCCGGGGCCGGAGCACGTGACGCTCGTCGCGGCGCTGCGGAAGCTGCCCGAGGCACAGCGGCTCGCGATCGTGCTGCACCACCTGTGTGACCTCAGCGTGGAGCAGGTAGCCTCCGAGACCGGCGCCCCGACCGGCACGGTCAAGGCGCGGCTCTCGCGTGGACGCGCGGCGTTGGCCAAGCATTTGTCCGGGGAGTACGGGGGCGACGGGGACGACAGCGGCGGCGCCGGCGGTGCGCACGGCGTACTCGGTGGGAAGAGCAGCGGGAAGGGAGGGGATCGGGATCGTGTCCGATGAACCCTCGACGCCCAGGTCGAACCCCGAGTCGAAGTCCGGCCCGGCCCCCGACCTCTCCTCCGCCCTCCACGCCCTCGCCCTCGACGCCCGCTCCCCCGCCCCCGGCACCGGCGCCGACGTGCGCCGACGCGCCGGGACCCGGCGGCGGCGCAGGCACGCGGCCCTCGTCGGCGGTGGTGCCGTCGCGGCCGCCGCCCTCGTGGCCGGGCTCGTCGTGGGCCTCGGCGACGACTCCGGCTCCCGGCCCGCGCCGCCCGCCGCCCCCAGCACGACGGCCGGGCCCACCGCGCCCGCCGCCACCGCCGACCTCGCGCGGCGCGAGCTGTCCGTGGCGGGACGGAAGCTGCCTCTGTCGTCGGGCCGCGCGAAGTACCCGACGAAGCCGGGGCGTATGACGGTCGTCGCCAAGCACCGCTCGACGAAGCTGTCCGGCAACGACGTCGGCCTCGGCGAGACGTACGACGCGTACTTCCACTGGGTCCTCGAACTCCGCGACGCCGAAGGCCGCACCAACTACGTCGTCGCCCTCACCTACGACGAGAAGTCCGTCGGCAAACGCGACGTCACCCACGGCTGGCTCGGGCTGCGCCTGGCGGACGCCAAGTGGCTCTACGGCAAGCTCAGTCCGGGGTCGGTGATCACCATCGAGGGTGCGGCGCCAGGGACTTCGGGCTGACGCGGACGAGCACTGCATACGGGCACGTGAAGAGGGGCGGTTCCGCGCGGAACCGCCCCTCCGAATCGCCGGGATCAGCCCCAGCCCGTGTCGTTGTCATCCCCCATGACACATCTCCCCCGTAGTGACCGAGTTGTTCGGGACTCTTCGATGGTGCCCTGCAACTGGCCCTGCCTAAAAGGGATTTATGGGGGGATCGCATGCCTGAAGCGTCATCGCGACCCGACCGGCACCGGTCGGAGACATTCCACTCTCAGGTCACGACCGCCTCGCGCAGCCGCGCGAGGATCGCGTCCACCGTCTGATCCACCGTCAACTCCGAGCTGTCCAGCCACAGTCCGATACGTGGCGTGGTGGCACGCATCCCCTCGTCCAGGGCCTCGACCGTCCACTCGCCGTAGCCCGTCTTACCTCGGGTCGCCTCGCGTTCGGCGACCGCGGCGGGGCGCGGGGCCAGTACGACCACGTGCAGCGGGCGCGTCCTGACCTGCTCGACGTACCGCTTCAGCTCCTCGCCGAGGATCACGTCCTGGACTACCGCTGTGAAGCCCGCGGCGGCGTAGGAGTCGGCCGTCGACGCCGACAGGCCGTAGCGGAGGCGGAGTTGGGCCTCGGCCTCGGGGCCCGCGCCCGGTTCGTACTCCTGTCTGCCGGAGACGATCATGCGTCGGAAGATGTCGCCCCGTACGTGGGCGGCGCGGGGCAGGCGCTCGGCGAGGGCCTGGGCGACCGTGGACTTTCCGGCGGCCATGATGCCGGTGATGACGATGACCCCTTCGGGGGTGGTGGGGGCGTTCATCTGGGCGAAGTTACCCGAGCCGGGGTCGGGGTTCCTCCCGGTTTCCCGGGGGGGGTAGGGCCCGCGTGGGACGCCCCAGTCCCGCCCCTTCCCGTAACCGGGGGCTCCGCCCCCTGGACCCCCGTATCGGCGCTCCGCGCCTCGTCCTCAAACGCCGGACGGGCTGAATTAGCCCCTCCGCGCCTCGTCCTCAATGCCGGACAGGCTGGAATTAGCCCCTCCGCGCCTCAGACTCGAACGCCGGACGGGCTGAAATCCCTCACGCGCCGGACGGGCTGAATACACCCACACCCCGGACGGGGCCGGGAAGAGCGGGCGCGCCCCTTACAGGAACTCCCTCACGCCAACTCCGCCCCCACCGCCGCCTGCGGCCTGATCGGCAGGCGGTTCACCGGGCGGCCCGTCGCCGCTCGTACCGCCGCCGCGACCGCCGCCGGGGACGTCACCACCGGCACCGCGCTCGCGGCCTTCGCGCCGAAGGGGGCGACGACGTCGCGCTCCTCGACGAGCTTCACGATGCGGATGTCGGGGGCGTCGAGGGCGGTGGGGAGGGCGTAGCCGGTGAGGTCGGGGTGGCGGACCAGGCCGCGGGGGGTGCGGAGGTTCTCGGTGAGGGCCGCGCCGACGCCCTGGGTGACGCCTGCCTCGATGCGGACGCGGAGTTGCGCGGGGTTGAGGATGCGGCCGACGTCCTGGGCTACGGCGAGTTCCACGACCCGTACGGAACCGATCTCGATGTCGACGTCGACGACGGCGCGGATCGCGCAGAAGGCCATGCCGACGAAGGCGTCGCCCTGGCCGTCGGCGTCGAGCGGCTCGGTGGGGTGCGGGCGGCACTGCGCGGTGGCCCACAGCTCCTTGCCGTCCATGGCCTCCTCGACGGTGGTGGAGAGGACTCCGTCGTACGAGGTGATCTTGCCGTCGGCGATCTGGAGCAGCTCGGTCGACATGCCGAACTTGTGGGCGAGGGGCTGGAGCAGCTGGGTGCGGACCATCTTCGCGGCGCGCTCGACCGCGCCGCCGGAGACCCAGGTGTGGCGGCCGTGGCAGCTCGGGCCCGCGGGCGGCTGGTCGGTGTCGACGGGGGCGACGCGGACGTCGTCGATGCCCAGGGTCTCCTGGACGATCTGCCGGGCGAGGGTGGTGAAGCCCTGCCCGGTCTCGACGGCGGCGCAGATGACCGTGGCGATGCCGTCGTGGACCTTCACGGTGGCCGTGGACACCTCGTCGGTGCCCTCGGCGCCGAGGAGCTGGACCATGCCGAGGCCGTAGCCGACGCCGCGCCGGACGGCGGCGGGCTCGCCCGCGCCCTCGGGTCCGCCGGGCAGCAGCCAGTCCTCCTCCGGGGTGTCCTTGGGCAGCCCGGGGAGCGGGAAGTCCCGGACGGCGCCGAGGAGTTCGGCGACCGGGGCCGGGCAGGTCACCGTCTGGCCCGTGGGCAGGATGTCGCCGGTGGCGAGGGCGTTGCGCAGCCGCAGCTCGGCCGGGTCGACGCCGAGCTTCTTGGCGAGCTTGTCCATCTGCGCCTCGTAGGCGGCGCAGACCTGGAGGGCGCCCTCGCCGCGCACGTGGCCGGACGGCGGGTTGTTGGTGCGGACGGCCCAGCCCTCGATGAAGGCGTTGGGCACGACGTAGGGGCCGCAGGCGAAGGAGACGGCCGCGGCGAGGGCGTCGGCGGAGGTGTCCGCGTAGGCGCCCGCGTCGAGCAGGATCTGCGCCTCCACCTTCACCAACTGGCCCTCGGCGTCCGCGTGGTGGCGGTAGCGCAGGAGGGTCGGGTGGCGGTGGGCGTGGCCGAGGAAGGACTCCTCGCGGGTCGCGGTGAGCTTCACGGGGCGGCTGGTGCGCAGGGCGAGCAGGCCGAGCGGCAGCTGGAAGCTGGCGTCCTCGCGGTCGGCGCTGGCCCCGGGCACACCGGTGACGACGACCTTGACCTGCTCGGGGGTGAGGCCGTAGCAGGCGGCGGCCATGTCGCGGTCGCCGTGCGGGTCGGTGGAGGCGATGTACAGCTCGACGCCGCCGTCCGGGCGCGGCACCGCGAGCCCGGCCTCCGCGCCGATGGGCGCCGGGTCCTGGCGCCCGATGCGGTACAGGCCCTCGACGACGACCTCGCCGGCCGCCTCGGGGTCGCCGTGGCGCAGCGGGATGTGCCGGATCAGGTTGCCGTCGGGGTGCAGCGGCGCGGCCTCGAAGGCCTGCTCGGGGTCGGTGACCGGGTCGAGGACCTCGTACTCGACGATGATCGCGGCGGCGGCCATCCGGGCCGTGTCCGGGTGGTCGGCGGCGACGGCGGCGATGGCCTCGCCGTGGTGGCGCACCACGTCGGACGCGAACAGCGGCCGGTCGGCGGTCTTCCGGCCGTGCTGCGGCGTGCCCGGCACGTCCTCGTGGGTGACGACGGCGCGGACGCCCGGCATGTCCTCGGCGTGCGTGACGTCGATGGACACGATGCGCGCGTGCGCGTGCGGGGAGCGCAGGACGGCCGCCCACAGCAGCCCCTCGGCCCACAGGTCGGAGGCGTAGGGGAACGTGCCCTCCGTCTTGGCCCTGATCTCGGCCGACGGCAGCGACGAGCCGATGCCGTGCGGCAGTTGCTCGGCGCCCGGCGCGGCGGTTGTCTCGTTGCTCACGCCTGGGCTCCGTCCTGGCCGTAGGGTCCCGACTGGTGCGGTACGCGGGGTGTGCCGGTGTCGGCGTCGTCCCGCTGCTCGGCCGCGGCGCCCTTCGCCTCGCGCTCGGCGACGACGTCGCGGACCGCGTCGAGCACGCCCCGGTAGCCGGAGCAGCGGCACAGGTTGCCGCAGAGCGCGCGGCGCGTCTCCAGGTCGCTGGGGGCCGGGTTGCCTTCGAGGAGGTCGTGCAGGGTCATCGCCATGCCGGGCACGCAGAAGCCGCACTGCACGGCCCCGCAGTTGGCGAGCGCGCGCTGCACGTCGGAGGGGCGTCCGTCGGCGGCGAGGCCCTCGACGGTGCGCACCTCGCTGCCCGCAGCGGTGGCCGCGGGCACCAGGCAGGAGGCCACGAGCCGCCCGTCCACCTGCACGTTGCACGCCCCGCACTCGCCCTGCGAGCAGCCGTCCTTGGCCCCGGCGAGCCCGAGCCGCTCCCGCAGCACGTACAGCAGGGACTCCCCGATCCAGGCGTCGGTGACGGGCCGGTCGGCGCCGTTGACGCGCAGGACGTAGGAGACGAGGGGGTGTTCGTCGTGGGCCGGGGCGTCGGCGACCGGGTCGTCGGCCTCGACGGGGGCCGAGTCGGCGGCGAGGTCGGCCTCGGCGGCCTCAGAGGCATCGTCGGCCTCAGCGGCGTGGTCGGCCTCGGGCGCGTGCTCCACCTCGGGGTCCTGGTCCGCCTCGGCGGGGTCGTCCGCCTCCGGCGCCTCGTCCGCGGCTGCGGGCTCCTCGGGGTCCGGGGTGTGGTCCGCATCGGGGGCGGGGTCCGGCTCCGGGGCGGGGGCCGGGTCCGCGGCGGGGATCGCCTCGGCCGCGTGGGCCTGTTCGGGCGCCGGTGCCGGGTCCGCCGCCTGCGCGGGAGCCGGTACGTGCGCGGGGTCGGCCTCGTGGGGCGGGACCGCCGGTGCGACGGCCGCCGGGTGGGCGGGGTCGGCGGCGGGCTCCGCCGGGTGGGCCGGGTGCGGCGCGAGGGCCGGGTCGGGGTCGTACGAGGGGTCCGTGGCGTGCGCCGGGTCCACCGGGTCCGCCGGGTACACAGCGTCCACGGTGTCCACGGTGTGCGGGAAGCCGGGAGCGGGGGCGAGGCCCACGGACTGCGCGAGGTCGGCCGACTGCACGGGAGGCATGTCGTACGGCGTGTTCTCTTCGTACGGCGTGTTCTCGTCGTACGGCGCGCTCTCGTCGTACGCGTTCTCGTCGTACGCGGGGTCCGCCCCGTAGTGGGGGTCGGCGGCGGGTGCGAGGTGCGTGGACGCTGCGGGCTGCGGGCCGAAGTCGCCTTCCAGGGCGACCGGATCGACCGGGTTGACCGTTTCGCCCGACGCGTCCGGCATGCCTGGTACATCTGGTGCGCCCGGCGCGTCCGGCGCGTCCGTCACGTCGCCCTGGCTCCCCGCGGGCGCGAGGGACCCGTCCGGGCGCTGCTTGACGACGAACAGCTTCGCGGTCCGCTCGAAGGGGGTCTCCTCGGCGGCGCGCGCGGGCGGCACGGGGGCGGACTCCGGGGCCGGGGCGGGCGGCCCGACGGGCGCCTGCTCCACGAACGCCTGCGCGGCCGGGTACGGGGACGCCTGGGGCGCCTCCGGGGCCTGCGGGGCGTGCGGAAGCTCCGGGGCCTCGGGGGCTTGAGGGGCCTGCGGGACCTGGGGCGCCTCCGGGGCCTGCGTCGGCCACGACGTGGCCCAGGGCGCGGGCGCGCCGCCGGGCAGCGTCGCGGGCGGCGGCGCTCCGCCCCACTGTGCCGCGAGCGACGACGCCGAGTACTCGCCGGACTCCTCCGGCAGGTCACCGTCGGCGACGGGGATGGACCACTGCCCGGTCACGTCGTGCGCGGCGGGCGCGTGACCGTTCTGGACACCGCCCTGGCCGCCGTTCTGCTCCGGGGGCGTGACGGCGTCCGGGAACGTCCACTGGCCGGTGGCGCGCGGGTCGTACGCGTCCGGGGCCTGCGGCTCGGCCGGGAACTGCTGCTCCTGGTGGGTGCCCAGCTGCGTGCCGGGGTCGGGCCAGCTCACGGCCTGCGTCGCCCCGCCGGTGTGCGCGACACCGGTCACCTCGGGCGGCAGCACCCACGCGCCCGTGGCGGCCGGGTCGGTGGCGTCGGGGGCCGTCGGCGTGACCGTTATCTGCGGCGGTACGTAGCCGTGTCCGGGGGCGGCGAGCGGTGTGCTCACGGCGTCGGCCGCGCCCTCGGGGAGCTGCACGAACGCGGTGGCGTCCGCGTCGTACTCGCCCTGCGGGTGCGGCTGCCAGCCGCCCGCGCCATTCCTCTGACCGTCGGTCACGACAGCGCCCTCCCCAGTGCTCGTCGGGCCAGCGCGGCGACCGTGCGCCGCAAGTGCAGTACGGCGGGCGGCAGCGGCTGCGCGGTGCCGTCCTCGGCGGGCGGGTGGTCGGGGATGCACGCCGCGGCGACGTACTCGCCGAAGGCCGTCAGGGCCTCCGGCACCAGACCGCGCTCGCCGTCCCAGTCGATGAGTCCGGCCACCCACTGCTCGGCCTCCAGGGGCCTGAGCGGCATGGGCGCGATGGCGCCGACGGCGCATCGCACGCCCCTGCGCGCCGGGTCGAGCACCAGGGCGACCGACGCGGTCGCGCGGCCGGGTCCGGTGCGCCCGGTCGCCTTCAGGAAGACCTGCGGGGCGTGCAGCAGCGGCACCCGGACAAATCCGATCAATTCGCCGGGCGCCAGCATCTCCATGCCCGCGAGCAGGTGCGACACCGGGATCTCACGGCGGGTGCCGCCCGGGCCCGCGATGATCAACACGGCTTCCAGCGCGGCGAGTACGGGCAGCGAGTCACCGGCGGGCGCGGCCGAGGCGATGTTGCCGCCGAGGGTGCCCGCGTTGCGGATCTGCGGCGGTCCGGCGGCGCGCGCGGCGGCGGCGAGCGCCGGGATGAGCGCCGCGAAGTCGGGGCGGCCCATGCGGGCGTGCGTCAGTCCGGCGCCGAGGAGCGCGTGCCCGTCCTGGTACTGCCAGCCGCGGATCTCGCTGATGCGGCCGAGGCCGACGAGGGCCGCGGGGCGGAGCTGGCCTGCGTTGACCGACGACATCAGGTCCGTGCCGCCCGCGACGGGCACGGCGGCGGGCACGGCGGCGAGCGCCGCGACGGCCTCGTCGAGCGTGACAGGCAGCGTCACAGACTGCGCCCCCTGCGCCGCCCGCGGTGCGTGCGTGGTCAAAACCGGCTGCCCCTTCCCGATGGCCCGGCAGCTTGCGCGCCGTTCTCACCGTTACGCCTGTTCCGCCGTACGGTACGTGCTCACAACCCGGACGTGGCAACTCTGGCACATCTTCACCGGGCCCCGGCGCGGGGGTCCGCTAGGAGACGTTCGTCCGCAGACCTGGGGGATATGCCGTTTTCGCACTCCCTCACCGGTCAGCGGGAATTGCCACCCTTCGGTGATCCTTGTACGGCTTCCTCCTGGTGGCCCACGGTCGCACCGCGGACCACCGGGAGCACGCGCTCGGGGCGTCACCTCACACGTTTGGGGGCGCCCCCTCGATCGGGCGTCCGAGCACCCCGGGACGCTTCTGCCACGGCAACGGGCCGCCCGGCGGGCGGTAGTCGACACCGAGGGCGTCAAGTCGGCCGTAGTGGGCGGTCATTCGCCGTTCGAAATCGGCGAAGTCACGCTCGGCGGGCGCGGGGAGCGTGCGCCAGGCGACCTCCGCGAGCGCCGCGAGCCTCGGGAAGACCTGATAGTCCACGCGGCCGTGGTACTCCATCACCTCGGTCCACACGTTGGCCTGCGTCCCGAGCACGTGCTTGGCCTCGTCCGCGGTCAGGTCGCCCGGCACCGGCTCGAAGCGGTAGACGTCCTCCAGGGTGCGCACGAACCCGATCGGCACCGGCTCGTCGGGGCCGCCGTGCTGCCGGTGGTCCAGATAGACGTGCTGCTCGGGGCACATCACCACGTCGTGGCCCGCCTGGGCCGCCGCGATGCCGCCGCCGTAGCCGCGCCAGGACGACACCGCCGCGCCCTCCGCGAGCCCGCCCTCCAGGATCTCGTCCCAGCCGATGAGCCGACGCCCGCGCACGGACAGCCACTTGTCGAAGTGCCGGATGAACCAGCTCTGCAACTCGTCCTCGTTGCTGAGCCCGAGCTGCTCGATGCGCTCCTGGACGGCCGCCGAGTCCTTCCACTGCTCCTTGGGGCACTCGTCGCCGCCGACGTGGATGAAGGTCGACGGGAACATGTCGAGCACTTCCTCGAACACGCCCTCGTAGAACCGCAGGGTGGTGTCGGAGGGCGCGAGCACGTTGGGCGTGACGCCCCACGAGTCCCACACCCCGAGGGCGGCCGTGTCGATGACGTCGGTGTTGCCCAGCTCCGGGTAGGCGGCGATGGCCGCCTGCGAGTGACCCGGTACGTCGATCTCCGGCACGACGGTGATGTGCAAGGAGTCGGCGTACGCGACGATCTCGCGGATGTCGTCCTGCGTGTAGAACCCGCCGTGCGGCTTCTCGTCCCACAACTCCGACGCCCGGTGCCCCCACTTGGTGCGCGACCGCCAGGACGCGACCTCGGTGAGCTTCGGATACCGCTTGATCTCGACGCGCCAGCCCTGGTCGTCCGTCAGATGGAAGTGGAAGACGTTCAGCTTGTGCGCGGCGAGCAGGTCCAGATACCGCAGCACGCCTTCCTTCGGCATGAAGTGCCGGGCCACGTCCAGCATCATGCCGCGCCAGCCGAACCGCGGGGCGTCCTCGATGACGCCCGCGGGAACGGTGCGCTCCGCTTCGGGGTTGACGGGAGCCCTGCGGAAGGCCTCGGGGCCGAGGAGTTGACGCAGCGTCTGCGCGCCCCAGAAGACCCCGGCGGCCGTGCCGCCGCGGATCTCGACGCCGTCGCCGGTGATGGTCAGTCGGTACGCCTCCGGTTCGAGGCTGTCGTCCAGGCGCAGCGAGACACCGCCCGGCGCGCCCTCCGTGCCGGGCGCGAACGGGAGCCGGAACGCACCGCCGAGTGAGGTCCGCAGCCAGCGTTCGACGGACTCCGCACCGGGTGCCGCCCAGAGCGTGGTCGACGCGTCGAACCTGAAGCTGCCGCCACTGGGGCCCTCGACGCGTGCGGGCGCCGGGATCAGTTGCTCAAAGGTCATGCGGTGAGGCTGCCATGCGATTGCAGACGACAAAAGGCCCGTTGCGGCACATGCAACACGACACAGACGACAAACGCCGGAGGGGCTATATCTAGCCCCTCCGGCGCTTGAGGACGAGGCGCGCGAGCTGACGTGCCAGCCCGTCCGGCGCTAGAGGACGAGGCGCGCGCCGACGTATCAGCCCGTCCGGCGCTTGAGGACGAGGCGCGAAGCGCCAATGAGGGGGAAAGGGGCGAAGCCCCAGACGAACGCCACCAAGGGCGCCCCCGCCAGCTACTTCTTGCCGTCCTTGCCGCCCTTGTCCTTGTCTCCGCCCGCCCCCATGGACTCGTAGATCTCCTTGCACATGGGACAGACGGGATACTTCTTCGGGTCGCGGCCGGGGACCCACACCTTGCCGCACAGCGCCACGACGGGCGTACCGTCGAGCGCGCTCGCCATGATCTTGTCCTTCTGGACGTAGTGCGCGTAGCGCTCGTGGTCGCCGTCACCGTGCGACACCTGTGGCGTCGGCTCTACGAGGGTCCCCGTACCTGCCCCGCGCTCGGG
Source organism: Streptomyces alboflavus (assembly GCF_000716675.1). Classification (GTDB taxonomy): domain Bacteria; phylum Actinomycetota; class Actinomycetes; order Streptomycetales; family Streptomycetaceae; genus Streptomyces; species Streptomyces alboflavus. Next base: position 82,407 of record NZ_JNXT01000005.1, on the reverse strand, counting down.
CTCGGGCTCAAGAGTGCTCATAGGTGCCAAGGGTACTCACGCCGGGCGCGTCCTGGCAGCGGCTGCCGTCCGAGCCCTGCGGCTGCGGCCCCGTGCGCCGCGCACGCGCCGCCAGAAGGTGCAGCACGAGCCCAAGGGCGGCCACCCCGGCCGCCACCCACGGCAGCGCGTCCGCGCCCAGGCCGGCCGACAGGGCGAGCCCCGCGGCGCCGGAGCCGACGGCGCTGCCGAGGTAGAGCGCGGAGTTGTTCAGGGCGAGCGCCACCGTGCCGCGCTCGGCGGACAGCGCCAAAAGACGGTGCTGCTGGGGCACTTGCAGGGCCCAGCCGACCGCGCCCCAGAGCACCAGGGCCGGGAAGGCCGCCGCCCCGAGCACCGGCAGCGCGAGCTCGGCCACCACCAGGGCCGCCATCAGGCCCGCGACCAGCGCGTACTGCCTCCCCCACCGGTCCACGAGCGGCCCCGCGAGCACACTGCCGAGCACCCCGCCGATCCCCCACGCCCAGAGGTACGGCGCCACGTCGCCCTCGCCGACACCGCCTGCGGCGTCCAGGACGGGCGCGAGGTACGTGTAGAGGCCGAGGCTCGACACCGCGCCCAGGAAGGAGACGCCGACGACCGGCAGGACGGCCCGGTCGGCGAGCGCCCCGAGCCGCGCCCGCACCGGCACCGGCGGCGCGGACGGCACCTGAGGAAGGCCGACGGCGAGCCCCACCAGCGCCACCGCGCCGAGCCCGGTGACCAGCCACATGGTCGAGCGCCACGAGGTGTGGTCGGCGAGCAGCACCCCGAGCGGCACGCCGAGGACCGTGCCCGAGCTCATGCCGCCCATGATCAGGGCGAGGGCACGGCCGCGCCGCTCGGGACCGGCGAGGGACGCGGCGGCGGCCGTGGAGAGGGCCGAGTAGACCCCGGCGCCCGCCCCGGCCACGACGCGCGAGACGAGCAGCACGCCGAGGCCCGGCGCGAGGGCGGTCGCGGCGTTGCCGAGGGTGAAGACGGCGAGCGCGGCGACGATCAGCACGCGCGGGCGCACGCCCGCCAGGAGGCCCGTGACGAGCGGCGCGCTCACCGCGTACGCGAGTGTGAAGACCGTGACCATCTGTCCGGCGAGGGACACGGTCGTCCCCAGGTCGTCCGCGACCACGGGCAGCAGCCCCGCCATCACATAGGCGTCGAGCCCCAAGGTGAAGGCCCCCAGCATCAGCAGCCAGATCCGGCGCACCGCACCCCACTCCCTTCGTCCGTGCCGCGGCACGGGTGCGTGCCGCCGAGAAGCAACGCCAGAAACGTAGGCAGTCTCCGGTTCGCCGGGGAAATGCCTACGGAGGTGCGTTTATGCTCCGGAGGCATGAATGCAACGGACTCCGGGACCGCCCCCGACGGGGTCGAGCTGCGCCACTTGCGCGCCTTCGTCGCCGTCGCCGACGAGCTGAGCTTCACGCACGCCGCCGCCGTCCTGCGGATCGGCCAGCCCGCACTGACGCGCACGGTGCGCGCCCTGGAGGAGGCCCTCGGCGCGCGACTCCTGGACCGGACGACCCGCAGCGTCGACCTCACCGACGCGGGGCGCCGCCTGCGCGACGAACTGGGGCCGCTCCTCTCCCGCCTCGACGCGACCCTCGGCGCCGCCCGCGGCGAGCCCCCGGTCCTGCGGCTCGGCTTCACCTCCCTCCTCCCGGAGGCCTGCGTCCAGCTCACCACCGCGTTCAAGGCCGCGACCGGCGCGGCCGTGCGGCTGGTGCGGCGGGACGAGCCGCTGGCGGGGCTCGCGTCGGGGGCCTGCGACGTCGCGGTCGTACGCGGTGACATCCCGCCCGGCGCGGCCGTCCGCAGCCGGGTGCTCCTGCACGAGCCGCGCGTCGCCGTCGTGGCCCGTGGCTCGGCCGACCTCGCCCACCGGCGGGTCGTCGACTGGGCCGAGCTGGCGGCTGTGCCGCTGGTCGTGAACACCGTCACCGGGACCACCCGGCCCGATCTGTGGCCCGCCGGGCGGCGGCCCCGGCTCGCCTGTACCGCGGACAACTTCGACGAGTGGTTGGAGGCGGTCGTGGCGGGGCACGGGGTCGGGGTCGCCCCCGAGCCGGTCGCCCGGCGGCATTCGCATCCGGGCCTGCGCTACGTACGCCTCAAGAACGCCCCGCCGGTCGCCGTCCACCTGGCCGTGCCGGGGCGGGATCCGCATCCGTTGGCTGAGCGGTATGTGGGGGTGGGGGTGGGGGCCTTGCCGGGGGCTCCCCAATCCCACCCCTTCCCGTAACTGGGGGCTCCGCCCCCAGACCCCCGCTCCTCAAACGCCGGAGGGGCTACATATGTCGCCGGAGGGGCTGGATATCTCGCCGGTGCGGCACGGTTCCAGCCCGCCCCGGGGAAATTTCTAGCCCGTCCGGCGTTTGAGGACGAGGCGCGGAGCGCCGATCAGCGGGGTCTGGGGCGGCAGCCCCAGTTTCGGGAAGGGGCGGGGTTGGGGAGCTCCCAGCCGGGCTCAGTTCAGCGACGGGTCGTCCGGATACGTCGCCACCATGGCCAGCTCACTGCGCTGACGCCGCAGCACCGCACGCCAGAGCCGCTCCGGATCAGGCGACGACACGTCACCCGGCTCGGACTCGACGACGTACCAGGCGCCCTCGACGAGCTCGTCCTCGAGCTGACCGGGCCCCCACCCGGCGTAACCGGCGAAGATGCGCAGGCTGCCGAGGGCGGAGGCGAGGAGTTCCGGCGGCGCCTCCAGGTCGACGAGGCCGATCGCCCCGTGCACGCGGCGCCAGCCGAGAGGCCCGTCCTCGCCGGGGATGACGGCGACGCCGAGGGCCGAGTCGAGGGAGACCGGGCCGCCCTGGAAGACGACGCCGGGGGTGCCCGCGAGGTCGCCCCAGCCGTCGAGGATGTCCGCCACGTCCACGGGCGTCGGGCGGTTGAGGACGACGCCGAGGGAGCCCTCCTCGTCGTGGTCGAGGAGCAGCACCACCGCGCGGTCGAAATTGGGGTCCGACAGGGCCGGCGTGGCCACGAGCAGCCGCCCTGTGAGCGAGGACACCTCGGTCATGCCAGACATGATCCCGCATCCCGGGCCCCCGCGGGGAGCCAATCGGCCGACGGACGGGAACGCAGCTCAGCGGCTGCCGGGCCCGGTGGGACGGCCGATCGCCCCCGTGACCGTGAGCGTCCGGTTCCGCACGGTTCGTGTTGTTGCGGAGTCATGACGTGTCTGCGGCCCCCTCGGGCTTACTTAAGGGGGGTACGCGGCCATTACGCTTGGCCCTTTGATCCCCCCGTCCACCTCATCGGAACGCGAGATTCATGACCGTCACCGGCACCCAAGACGTACTGCTTGTCCATGGCGGAACCCCGCTGGAGGGTGAGATCCGCGTCCGCGGCGCGAAGAACCTCGTGCCCAAGGCCATGGTCGCCGCCCTGCTCGGAAGCGCACCGAGCCGACTGCGCAATGTCCCGGACATCCGCGACGTACGCGTCGTACGCGGCCTGCTGCAACTGCACGGTGTGACGGTCCGCCCCGGTGAGGAGCCGGGCGAGCTGCTGCTCGACCCCTCGCACGTGGAAAGCGCGAACGTCTCCGACATCGACGCGCACGCGGGCTCGTCCCGCATTCCGATCCTGTTCTGCGGGCCGCTCCTGCACCGCCTCGGGCACGCCTTCATCCCGGGCCTCGGCGGCTGCGACATCGGCGGCCGGCCGATCGACTTCCACTTCGAGGTGCTCCGGCAGTTCGGCGCGACCATCGAGAAGCGCGAGGGCGGCCAGTACCTGGAGGCCCCGCAGCGGCTGCGCGGCACCAAGATCAAGCTGCCGTACCCGTCGGTGGGCGCCACCGAGCAGGTCCTGCTCACCGCCGTGCTCGCCGAGGGTGTGACCGAGCTCTCGAACGCCGCGGTGGAGCCGGAGATCGAGGACCTGATCTGCGTCCTGCAGAAAATGGGCGCGATCATCGCCATGGACACCGACCGGACGATCCGGATCACCGGTGTCGACAAGCTCGGCGGCTACAACCACGCCGCCCTGCCGGACCGCCTGGAGGCCGCCTCGTGGGCGTCCGCGGCGCTGGCGACCGAAGGCAACATCTACATCCGCGGCGCCCAGCAGCGCTCGATGATGACGTTCCTGAACACCTACCGGAAGGTGGGCGGTGCCTTCGAGATCGACGACGAGGGCATCCGCTTCTGGCACCCGGGCGGCCAGCTGAAGTCCATCGCCCTGGAGACGGACGTCCACCCCGGTTTCCAGACCGACTGGCAGCAGCCCCTGGTCGTCGCCCTGACGCAGGCCACGGGCCTGTCCATCGTCCACGAGACGGTCTATGAGTCCCGCCTCGGCTTCACCTCCGCGCTGAACCAGATGGGCGCCCACATCCAGCTCTACCGCGAGTGCCTGGGCGGCTCCGACTGCCGCTTCGGCCAGCGCAACTTCCTGCACTCCGCGGTCGTGAGCGGCCCCACCAAGCTCCAGGGCGCCGACCTGGTCATCCCGGACCTGCGCGGCGGCTTCTCGTACCTGATCGCCGCCCTCGCGGCCCAGGGCACGTCCCGCGTCCACGGCATCGACCTGATCAACCGCGGCTACGAGAACTTCATGGACAAGCTCGTGGAACTGGGCGCGAAGGTCGAACTCCCCGGAAAGGCTGCGCTCGCCTAAGCGCCCCAAAGGGGCGCGGGGCTGTGTAGATGTGCGGCTCCGCCGCGTGGGCGCGACCAGCCACAACGAAGCCGCAGCCACACGACGGCACAGCGCGGCAGAACAGCGAAAGGGGCGGCCACCCGAACCGGGTGGCCGCCCCTTCGTGCTGCCTAGGGGTTACTTCCCCTTGGCCGCTTCCTTGAGCTTGGAGCCCGCCGAAACCTTGACGCTGTAGCCGGCCGGGATGTTGATCGGCTCGCCGGTCTGCGGGTTGCGGGCGGTGCGAGCGGCACGGTGGGTGCGCTCGAAGGTCAGGAAGCCGGGGATGGTGACCTTCTCGTCGCCCTTGGCAACGATCTCGCCGACGGTCTCGGCGAACGCGGCCAGCACGGCGTCGGCGTCCTTGCGGGTCACCTCGGCGCGGTCGGCCAGCGCGGCCACCAGCTCACTGCGGTTCATGTTTGTACTCCCGTGTTCTTCTTGCTGTTGAGGCGTGCCTCGCGGCGGAGCCGCATATCGGGCACAGCGAAGCCGATGCTGCCAGGGTCCTCAGGCGGGCCCCGGACCCGGGTCCGACGTCAGACCCTCGCGCCCAGAGACGCATCCTGCCCCCACCTGCGGCGGGAAAGCCAATCCGGCACCCGTGGGAGTCACACGAAAAGCGCCGTTTCTCGGCGGTTGCCTCGAAATGGTGACGCTCCGTCCGCTTCCCGCTCCCGGTGCCGGACCGCATGCCCTGACGGACCGGCGTGGGCCGGCGCAGGGCCCCTGAAGGGGGTGGTCGGGCCGCGCGGGCCCTGCGGCCCGCGTCCCGCCACCCTAGAGGGCCGTTGTCGGCGCCGCGTTCCGCGACGCGCCGTGCTGTCAGGCCGTGGTACCCGTCACAGCCACCCCGGCGGCCTTGGCGGCGCTGCGCACCGCTCCGGCGACCGCGCCCGCGACCTTGTCGTTGAAGACGCTCGGGATGATGTAGTTCGGGTTCAGCTCGTCCTCGGTGACCACGTCGGCCAGGGCGGCGGCCGCGGCCAGCATCATCTCCGTGTTGACCGTGCGCGACTGGGCGTCGAGCAGGCCGCGGAAGACGCCGGGGAACACCAGGACGTTGTTGATCTGGTTGGGGAAGTCGGACCGTCCTGTGGCCACAACTGCCGCCGTCTGGCGGGCGATTGCGGGGTCGACCTCGGGGTCCGGATTCGCGAGCGCGAACACGATCGCGTCGTCCGCCATGGCTGCCACGTCGTCGCCGCCGAGCACGTTCGGGGCCGATACGCCGATGAACACATCGGCGCCGACGACGGCCTCCTTGAGGGTGCCGGTGACGCCCTCGGGGTTGGTGTTGTCGGCGATCCAGCGCAGCGGCGAGTCGGCCGCGGCGGCCACCAGGTCCTCGCGGCCCGCGTGCACGACGCCGTGGATGTCGGCGACGACGGCGTGCTTGACGCCCGCGGCGAGCAGCAGCTTGAGGATGGCCGTACCGGCGGCGCCGGCGCCGGACATGACCACGCGCACGTCGCCGATGCCCTTGCCCACCACGCGCAGGGCGTTGGTCAGGGCGGCGAGCACGACGATCGCGGTGCCGTGCTGGTCGTCGTGGAAGACGGGGATGTCGAGGGCCTCGCGCAGCCGGGCCTCGATCTCGAAGCAGCGCGGCGCGGAGATGTCCTCCAGGTTGATGCCCGCGAAGCCGGGGGCGATGGCCTTGACGATCTCGACGATCGCGTCGGTGTCCTGGGTGTCCAGGCACAGCGGCCAGGCGTCGATGCCCGCGAAGCGCTTGAAGAGGGCCGCCTTGCCCTCCATCACGGGCAGCGCGGCCTTCGGGCCGATGTTGCCGAGGCCGAGCACCGCGGAGCCGTCCGTCACGACCGCAACGGAGTTGCGCTTGATGGTGAGGCGGCGCGCGTCCTCGGGGTTCTCGGCGATCGCCATGCACACGCGGGCGACGCCCGGGGTGTAGACCATGGACAGGTCGTCGCGGTTGCGGATGGGGTGCTTCGACTGCATCTCGATCTTGCCGCCGAGGTGCATCAGGAACGTACGGTCGGAGACCTTGCCGAGGGTGACGCCCTCGATGCCGCGCAGTTCCTCGACGATCTCGTCGGCGTGCGCGGTGGAGGTCGCGGCGATGGTGACGTCGATACGGAGCTTCTCGTGGCCGGACGCCGTGACGTCGAGGCCGGTGACCGAGCCGCCGGAGGACTCCACGGCCGTGGTGAGCTGGGAGACCGCGGTTCCGCTCGCGGGCACCTCCAGCCTGACCGTCATCGAGTAGGAGACGCTGGGCGCCGTTGCCATGGCGGACTTCCTCTGCTTTCACCTTGTAGCTGTTGCCGTCCGATCGTCGCACCTACCCCTGAGTACGTGGTAGCCGCCCCGGATTGCGGACGTTTTGTTCACGGACCCGGTGCCGTGATTTCGGAAAACGACTTCCACCATACGAGAAGCAACGGGTCGCGGGAAGGGGTGCCGGAGAAACGAGGAGAGGTCCACGTCACGGATGACGTGGACCTCTCGTACGTTCATGACACCGACCCGCCATGCTCGCCTCGCGGCAAGTGGTCGCTCGTAGCGACGAAGGTTGGGCCCGGGGGCTTGGATCGAGCCGGTGCCACATCAACGGTAACAAACGATCCCCGTAAGGCAATTCCCGTCCCGCACAAACCCTGTCGGCCCACGGCGCGCCGCCGTGACGCTCACTCCCGCAACAGGTCCGGCACGCCCTCCCCGTCCGGCTCGTCGCGCTCCCCCGAAAGGACCGTGAGCTGCTGCGTGGCGCGGGTCAGCGCCACGTACAGGACGCGCAGGCCCGCCGGGGACTCGTCGGCGATCTCGGCGGGCGACACGACCAGCGTCGCGTCGTACTCCAGTCCCTTGGCCTCCAGGCTGCCGAGCGCCACCACCCTCTCGCCGAGCCCCGCGAGCCAGCGGGCGGCCTGCTCGCGGCGGCTCATGGCCACCACGACGCCGACCGTGCCCTCGACCCGGTCGAGCAGGCGCCCCGCCTCCTCGCGCACAGAGGCGCCGAGGTCCTTGTCCCGCACGACCGCGAAGCGAGGCTCGATGCCGGTGGAGCGGACCGCTGCCGGGGCCGTCGAGCCGGGCATGGCGAGGGCGAGGACCTTCGCGGCGAGGTCGGCGATCTCGGCCGGGTTGCGGTAGTTGACGGTGAGCGTGAAGCGGCGGCGCGGGCGGGTGCCCAGGGCCTCGTCGCGGGCCGCCGCCGCCTCGTCCGGGTCGGACCAGGAGGACTGCGCCGGGTCGCCCACGACCGTCCACGTGGCGTGCCGGCCCCTGCGGCCCACCATGCGCCACTGCATGGGGGTGAGGTCCTGGGCCTCGTCGACGATGACGTGGGCGTACTCGACGCGTTCCGCCGCGAGGCGTTCGGCGCGCTCGCGCTGGGACTCCTCGCGCTGCGGCATCAGCTCGTCCAGGCCGGTGAGCAGGTCGAGCGGGTCCAGGTCCTTCCTCTTGCGGGGCCGCTGCGGGGTGCCGAGGATCGCCTGCAACTCGTCGAGGAGCGCCACGTCGTGCACGGACAGGGCGTCGCGTCGCAGGGAGCGGGCCACCTTGCGGACCTCGCCGGGGTTCAGGACGCGGCGGGCCCAGCGGTTCAGGGCGCGTTCGTCGCTCATCGCCGTCAGGACGGCGCGCGGGGTGAGTTCGGGCCACCAGGCTTCCAGGAACGCGATGAAGTCGTCCTCGGAGGTGATGTCGTCGTCGAAGGACGAGCGGAGTTCGGCGGCGAGTTCGGGGTCGTCGTGTCTTCCGGCCGCGCCGGACTGGGCCCAGAGGGCGTCCAGGAGGAGTTTCCTCGCTCGGGGGCGGAGGAGGTTGACGGGGGCGGTGCCGCTCAGGGCCGTCTGGCGGATTCGGTTCAGCTGGTCGGCCTCCAGCTCCAGGCGGCGGCCGAAGGCGACCACTCTGAGGCGGGTGGGGGTGCCCCGGTTCGCCGTGCCTGCGGCTTCGGCCTCGTCCTCGCCGAAGGCGAGTTGGTGGTCGCTCGCCTTCGGCGGGTGCGGGTCCGCGGCGGCGGGCGGGGATTCGAGGGCGCCCCGCGCCGCCCGTCTCAGGACCTTCAGCATCCTCGACGAGCCCTTGACACGAGCCACTGCCGGGCTGTCGTAGACCGTGGCCTCGGTGCCGTCGACGAGGGAGCCGACCGCGCGGATGGCGACCTGGCCCTCTTCGCCGAGGGAGGGCAGGACACCCTCGGTGTAGGCGACGAGGAGGGGGGTCGGGGAGACGATGAGGATGCCGCCCGCGTAGCGGCGGCGGTCCTGGTAGAGCAGGTACGCGGCGCGGTGCAGGGCGACGGCCGTCTTGCCGGTGCCGGGGCCGCCCTCCACGTACGTCACCGACGCGGCGGGCGCCCGGATCACCAGGTCCTGCTCGGCCTGGATGGACGCCACGATGTCCCGCATGGAGTGGCTGCGGGCCTGCCCGAGCGCGGCCATGAGGGCGCCGTCGCCGATGACGGGCAGCTCCTCGCCGTTCAGGAACGCCGTCAGCTCCGGGCGCATCAGGTCGTCCTCGACGCCGAGGACCTTGCGGCCCTTGGAGCGGATGACGCGGCGGCGCACCACCCGGCCCGGGTCGACGGGGGTCGAGCGGTAGAACGGCGCGGCGGCGGGCGCGCGCCAGTCGATGACCAGCGGCGAGTAGTCCGCGTCCAGGACGCCGATGCGGCCGATGTGGAGGGTCTCGGCGATGTCGGCGAACGTACCGGACTCCTCGGTGCGCACGGCGCCCTCAGCCGGTTCCACGGCGGTGTACGCGCCGTCCGGGCCCTTCTTGCCGTCCTTGCCGAGCAACAGGTCGATACGGCCGAAGAGGAAGTCCTCGAACTCGTTGTTCAGCCGGTTGAGATGGACACCCGCGCGGAAGACCTGCGCGTCCCGCTCGGCCAGCGCTCCCGGCGTGCCCACCTGGGACCGCTTGGCCGCGTCGTTCATCAGGAACTCGGCCTCGTGGATCTTCTCTTCGAGGCGGCGGTAGACCTGGTCGAGGTGTTCCTGTTCGACGCTGATCTCGCGCTCGCGTACGTCGGCCACCGGGGCCCCTTTCCTGACGTGCTGCTGCCCGTATTGAGCAGCCGTCCACCGTACGCGAAAGGGACCCCGGTTGTGCAGTCGTCGGGCCGTGCGCCGCCGTCACGGCATCGGTCAGACGTCCACCTCGACCAGCCGCTCGCCGTCGAACGTGCGCACCTCGAAGTGGTCGATGTCGTCACGGTCGAACGCGGCGCCGCCGTGCACGTACAGCGGGGAGCGGGCCCATTTGTTCGTGCTGTCCTTGATGCCGTAGCCCCACTTGGGCACCGACCAGGTCGTCACGGTCTCCTTCTTGCCGTCCTTACCGACCGCGATCAGCGAGCACTTCAGCGGGCCCTTGACGTTCTTCAGCTCCAGGACCGTGTGCGTGCCCCAGGCCTTCTTCTCGGTGCCGACCGTCGCGGTGACCTTGGTCCTGGGGTCGGTGGCGGCGATCTTGTCGTCCATGTGGTGGAAGAAGGCGTCCTCGGCGGGCGAGGTGGGGTGCGGGTCGGCGCCCGCCACCTCCTTCGTGCCGCCGCCGTCGTCGTCGCTGACCGCGAAGACCGCGAGCGGGCCGCCGATGATCAGCGCGGCCGCCGCCGCGACCAGGTACATGCCGCGCCTGCGCCGCTGGGCGCGCTTGACCGCGACCTCGTCCACCAGGCGGTCCGCGAGCCGCGGACTCGGCCGGGCGGCGAGCTGTTCGCCGATCTGCGGGACACCCCGCAGCGGGCCGTGGGCCGCGGGCGCCGGGGCCGCCGCCGCGCCGCCGACGTCGGCGCCGGGGAAGTCCGCGAGGGCCGCGAGCATCGGCGCCATGCCGGAGAACTCCTCCAGCTGGTGCGCGCAGAAGTCGCAGCCCGCGAGGTGCGCCTCGAACGCGGTGGCCTCGGCGTCGTCGAGGATCCCGAGCGCGTAGGCGCCGACGGTCTCGTGCACGTCGCCGGGGCCGGAGCCGGAGCCGCCGCCGTCGAAGCCGTATGCGTCGTACGGCGTGCTCATGCCGTCACCCCCCGCTCCTCGAGCGCAAGCTTCATCGAGCGCAACGCGTAGAAGACCCGCGAGCGCACTGTCCCACTGGGTATGCCCAGCGTCTCGGCCGCCTCATTGACCGTACGCCCTTTGAAGTAGGTCTCGACAAGTACCTCCCGGTGCGCGGGAGTCAGGTCCTCAAGGGCGTCCGACAGCGTCATCAGCCACAGCGCCTTATCGATCTCGTCCTCCGCGGGGATGACCTCCAGCGGCGACGGGTCGACCTCCTGCGGCCGGGCCTGCCGGCTGCGGTGGCCGTCGATGACGATGCGGCGCGCGACCGTCACCAGCCAGGGGCGTACCGAACCGGTAGCTCGGTTGAGCTGACCGGCGTTCTTCCAGGCACGGATGAGCGTTTCCTGTACGACATCTTCGGCGCGCTGCCGGTCTCCCGCCACAAGACGGAGCACATAGGCGAGAAGTGGTCCCGCGTGCTCACGGTAGAGCGCGCGCATGAGTTCCTCGTCCGGCCCCGGCCGGGAAGTCGGCGTCAGTCGATGTCGTCGGTGCGGGCGTTCATCGGCCACGGCGGAATCCTTGCGCACGTCTGCCTCCGCTGTCCGCTGTTCGTCTCGGCTGCCCATGTCGGCCGTGCTCTCCGCGTGGTCGGCCCTGTCGGCTGGTCACCCTGGACGTACGGACCGGGGCCGGGGTCCGTTCAACGGGGGGCGCGGAATTCCGGGCGGGGGTGCGGGATGTCCCGGTGTGGGCGGGAAAGTTCCCGGCCGGGCGGGCTCTCCACGGGTCAGGCCGGGGCAGGCTCCCCACGGGCCGGAGGGCGCCGTAGCGGTCAGGCCCGGGCCAGTGCCGCGCGCCGCCGGTGCCTCGCCACCCGCTCCCGGTTGCCGCACACCTCGCTCGAGCACCAGCGGCGGCGCCGTCCGCGCGAGGTGTCCAGGTAGACGATGGCGCAGTTGTCGCCCGCGCACTGGCGCAGGAGCGACCGGGCCACCGGGTCGGTGAGCAGCTCGACGGCGTCCCTGGCGACGGCGGCGAGCAGGGCCGTGCGGCCGGGGGTGCCGTGCAGGGCCCGGGTCAGGGTGCCGTCGGGGTGCCGGACGGCGCGGGGGGCGGGCGGGGCCGCGGCGGCGAGGGCGTTGACGCGGGCCAGGGCGGCGTCGGCGGGGCGTCCGGCCAGCTCGGCGCGGACCAGCTGGGCGATCTGGCCGCGCAGCTCCCGGAAGGCCGCGAGCCAGGTCACGTCGGCCCCGGGCAGCGGCGTGCCCTGCGGGACCAGGCCCGCCCCGGCCAGCCAGGCCCGCAGCCGCCGGACGTCGCCGATGCGCTCCACCGGGTGCGCGGTGGCGACGAGGTCGAGGCAGGGCCGGCCGGCGTCGAAGCGGAGTTCGTGGAACGCGGAGTGGTACGCAGCAGGGGACCCTGAGTTGGCAGACTTGGGGGTCGCACCCAACACCATGCGCCTTTCACCGCCCTTGGGGTGTGCCGGTGAGTGCCGTACCCCCTACAGTGCCCGCCCACGGGCGCCACCGGAACCCCTGCCACCGGGGGTGGTGCAGACGCACGCGTATGCGGCCGCGCTTCTCAACGATGGTCCGGGTCCGCGCCGCCCGCTTGACTCGGGACATGAACGAAAATGTGGCGACAGCACGCAACACGACGGCGGCGGGCGGGCGCCGCGGCACCGGTCTCGTCCTGGGCGCGGCGACCGTGGCCATGGGCCTGATCGCCGGGACCTTCTACATCTTCGCGTGCGGTGTGATGCCGGGCCTCGCGCGCAGCTCGGACCGCGCGTACATCGAGGTCATGCAGGACATCAACGCGGCGTTCGAGAACGCGGTGTTCTTCGCGAGCTTCATGGGCGCGCTGCTGATCACGGCGGTCGCGGCCTGGATGCTGCGGCGCGACCCGGCCCGCTGGTGGGTGCTCGCGGCGCTGCTCGCGTACTTCCTCACGTTCGTGCTCACGGTCACGGTGAACGTGCCCCTGAACGACGAGCTCGCGGACGCGGGCGACCCCGCGAAGATCGCCGATCCGGCCGCGGTGCGCGCGGACTTCGAGGACACGTGGGTGGCGTGGAACGTGGTGCGGGCGCTCCTGAGCACCCTGGCCCTGGGGCTCCTGGTGCGGGCGCTCGTGGTGTTCGGCCGGGGGCGCGGGGCGGGCGCGGCTCAGTCGGCGTACTTGGACCCGGCCGCCGGGTCGAGCGCGAGCCGGTAGCCGCGCTTGACGACGGTCTGGATGAGCTTCGGCGCGCCGAGTGCCGTCCGAAGCCGGGCCATCGCCGTCTCCACGGCGTGCTCGTCGCGGCCCGCGCCCGGCAGCGCCCGCAGGAGTTCGGCGCGCGCCACGACCCACCCGGGCCGCCGCACCAGGGCCCGGAGCAGCGCCATCCCGGCGGGCGGCACGGCCCGCAGCTCCCCGTCGACGAGCACCGCGTGCCCCCGGATCTCCACCAGGTGCCCGGCGATCGGCAGCGACCTGGCCCGCCCGGGCAGTTCCTGGCAGAGCAGCTGGACGAGGGGGCCGAGCCGGAAGCGTTCGGGCTGCACGGTGTCCAGGCCCCGGGCCTGCAGCGGCAGCGCGGTGACCGGGCCGACGCAGGCGGGCAGCACGTCGTGGCGGAGCGCGGCGGTCAGCTCGGCCGCCATCCCGCGCTCCTCGGCCCGCGCGAACAGCGAGGCGGCGGCGGGCGCCGACGTGAAGGTCAGCGCGTCGAGGCCGCGGCTGACGGCGGCGTCGAGGAGCCGGTCGACCGGGGTGAGGTCGGCGGGCGGCAGCCAGCGGTAGACGGGGACGAGGACGACGTCGGCGCCGCCCGCGCGCAGGGCCTCCACGAAGCCGGGCAGCGGCTCCCCGTGCAGTTGCAGGGCGATGCGGCGACCGTCGACGCCCTCCCCGAGGAGCCGGTCGAGCACCTCCGCCATGGACTCCGACGTCGGCGACCAGTCCTCGGTGAGCCCCGCGGCCCGCACGGCCCCCTTCACCTTGGGGCCCCGGGCGAGCAGTTCGACGCCCCGCAGCCGGTCGAGCAGCGCCTCCCCGTGCCCCCACCCATCGGCGGCCTCGACCCAGCCGCGGAAGCCGATGGCGGTGGTGGCGACCACCACGTCGGGGGCCTCGGCGATCAACTCCTTGGTCGCCGTCAGGAGTTCACTGTCGTCCGCGAGCGGCACGATGCGCAGGGCGGGGGCGTGCAGGACGGTGGCGCCGCGCCGCTGGAGCAGGGCCCCCAGTTCGTCGGCGCGGCGGGCGGCGGTGACGCCGACGGTGAACCCGGAGAGGGGCCCGTGCCGCTGCTTGTCGTCCATGGCGCGCGTCCCTCCTCCGCTGTCGTCCGCTGTCGTCCGCTGTCGTCTGTCCGGATCCCCGAGCCTGCACTGTCGTCTGTCCGGATCCCCGAGCCTGCCAACGCCGGGTGACGGTCGCGGATCACGCGGATGTCCGCCGTGTTACGTCGCTCCTCGGCGTACGTGACCTGCGACTCGTCCGGATCGGGTGTACGTCTCACACCTCGGCGTACACGCGCTGCGGCTCGCTCCCCGCCGTCGGCGCGGACGCGGCGGCCGGTGCGGCCGGGCGGCGAAGGTATACGGCCCAGGTGACGGCGAAGCAGGCCGCGTAACAGACGAGGAAGGCCACGAAGGCGCCCGTGCCCGTGCCCGCCGTCTGGAAGGACTGCCGGAAGGCGAGGTTGATGCCGAGGCCGCCGAGCGCGCCGACGGCCCCGATGAGCCCCATGGACGCCCCGGAGAGCCGCCGTCCGTAACGCGCGGCCTCCTCCCCCGTGAGCCCCGCGCGGACCGCCTTGGCGTGGAAGATCCCGGGGATCATCTTGTACGTCGACCCGTTGCCGAGCCCGCTGAGCACGAAGAGCACCACGAACGCGCCCGTGAACAGGGCGAGCGACTCCCGCACGGACGCGAGCACGACGACCCCGGTCGCCGCCGCCATCCCGACGAAGTTCCACAGCGTGATGCGGGCCCCGCCGTACCGGTCGGCGAGCCGCCCGCCGACGGGCCGGATCAGCGAGCCCAGCAGCGGCCCGAGGAAGGTGATCTGGGCGGCCTCCAGGGGCGTGCGCCCGAACTGCGTCTGGAGTACGAGCCCGAAGGCGAAGCTGTACCCGATGAACGACCCGAACGTCCCCACGTACAGCAGCGACATGATCCAGGTGTGCGGGTCGCGCAGGGCCTCGCGGGCCGCCCCGGTGTCGTTCTTCACGGCCGCGATGTTGTCCATGAAGAGCGCGGCGCAGACGGCGGAGACGACGACCAGCGGGATGTAGATCCCGAGGAGCACGCGGGGCCCGCCACTGGCGCCGATGACGGCGAGGGCCACGAGCTGCATGACGGGAACGCCGATGTTGCCGCCCCCGGCGTTCAGGCCGAGCGCCCAGCCCTTCTTCCGCAGCGGGAAGAAGGAGTTGATGTTGGTCATGGAGGAGGCGAAGTTGCCGCCGCCGACGCCGGTGAGCAGCGCGCACACCATGAACGTCGCGTACGAGGTGCCCGGCTCCATGACGACGAAGGCCGCGACGGTGGGCAGCAGCAGCATCGAGGCCGCGACGATCGTCCAGTTGCGCCCGCCGAAGCGGGCCACGGCGAAGGTGTACGGGACCCGGACGACGGCTCCCACCAGGGTCGCCATCGACACCAGGAAGAACTTCCCGGCCGGGTCGATCCCGTACTCCGGCCCCATGAAGAGCACCATGACCGACCACAGGGTCCAGACGGAGAACCCGATGTGCTCGGACAGGATCGAGAAGACGAGATTGCGCCGGGCGACACGGGCCCCTTCCCGCTCCCAGAACTCCCCGTCCTCAGGATCCCACCGCGCGATCCACGACGACCTGCGCCCCTTCATCCCTTTTGTACTGTCGGTGCTCATCCCACGCCTCCCCGGCAAGCGGCTGATGATCCCGAAGGTAGGGATGGCGCGTTTCAGCCCTGTGCCGGTGGGTGACCGGTGGGGAACTTCGGGCTCACGGTGGGGTGGGGTGGGGCGGTGAGGCACTGGCCATGGGCCTTGGCCTGCTCCTGGGGCTGGGCCTGGGGCAGGGGCTGCCCCTGGGCCTGGGGCAGGGCTTGCTCCTTGGCCTTGGCCTGGGGCAGGGCTTGCCCCAAGGCCTGGGTCAGTCGAGGCCCCCGGCCCACTTGAGGGTGTCGGAGCCGCCCTTGTCCCAGTCCATGACGACGGAGTCGCCGGAACGGGACAGGTCGGCGCCGATGAACTTCTCGTTGGTCCCGCTGCCGCACTTCAGGGCGAGCCGGAACTTCCCCCCGGCGCGGTCCTGCCCGAGCCCGGTGCACATGCCGTCACCGCCGGGGTCGAGGTAGGACACGATGTGCTTGCCCGCGGCCTGTCCCGTCGTCTGCTTGTCGGCGATGGTGAGGGTCTTGAGCTTCTCGTTCTGCCACTGCCCCTTGTACCCGGTGCTTGGCGCGGGCCCGTCGTCGTCATCGCCGCCGATGCCGCCGCCGCCCGGGGTGCTGGGTATCCCGGTGGTGGGTTCGGTGGAGGGCAGCGAGGGCGCGTCCGTGGTGGGGTCGTCGGAGGGCTCGGCGGGCGCACCCGGCGTCACCTTGTCGGACGCGCTCTTGTCGGCCTGCGGCTTCTTCTTGTCGTCCTTGTCGTCGTCACTGCCGCTGACGAGGAAGAAGACGCCGCCACCGATGACGAGGACCGCGGCCACGGTGACCGCGATGATCATGTTCCGCTTCTTCGCGTCACCGCCGCCCGGGGGCGGCGGCGGGTAGGCGCCGCCGAACTGGGGCTGGCCGTACGGGGGCTGCTGGCCGTACGGGGGCATGGCCTGGGTCTGGCCCTGGGGGTTCCCGTACGGGTCCTGGGGCTGGCCGTAGGGGCCTTGGCCCTGGGGCTGGCCGTACGGGTCCTGGCCCTGCGGCTGGCCGTACGGTCCCGGGGGCGGGGCTCCGTGCGGGGGCGGGGGCTGCTGCGGATAGCCGTAGCCGGGCTGCGGCCCCGGGGGCTGCGGCGGGGCGGCCGGCGGCTGGCCGGGGAAGGGCGGCTGGGGCTGGTTCGGCTGATGCTGCGGGGC
Organism: Streptomyces alboflavus; assembly: GCF_000716675.1. Lineage (GTDB taxonomy): Bacteria > Actinomycetota > Actinomycetes > Streptomycetales > Streptomycetaceae > Streptomyces > Streptomyces alboflavus. The sequence goes on along the minus strand of NZ_JNXT01000005.1, from coordinate 65,688 downwards.
GCCGAATCCATCCTGGGGCGGCTGGCCGGGAGGCTGCGTCATAGCGCGTGAGCCTAATCGCCGTGGGGCGGGCGCCACATCCGTAATCCGAACGACTGCGTCACATGGCGGGGGGCGGTGTGGTGGCGTCGTGACGGCGTGACGGCGTGACGCCACGGCGCCGTGGCACCGTAACGCCGTAACGCCGTAACGCCGGAGGCTTCGGGGAATGCGGACCCGGCTCCGGCCGTTGGACGGACCGTGACGCCCCGCGCCCTGGACCCGACCCGCGCCCCGGATCCGCCCCACACTCTGACCCCGCCCCGCGCCCCGGCCCCGCCCCACCCTCTGGACCCGGCCCAGGAGCTGGCCGCGTTCCTGCGCACCCGGCGTGAGCGCCTGGACCCGGACGACTTCGCCCTGCCCGGGCGCCGCCGGGCCCGGCGCACCCCCGGCCTGCGCCGCGAAGAGGTCGCCGAACTGGCCGGGGTCAGCACCGACTACGTCGTACGCCTGGAGCAGGCCCGCGGACTGCGCCCCTCCGCACAGGTGGTCCAGGCCCTGGCACACGCCCTGCGCCTGCCTCCCGCCGAACGCGCCTACCTCTTCAACCTGGCCCAGCAGCACCCCGGCGCCCCGGACAAGCCCACGACCACCGCGCCCGCACCCCTGGCCCACCTGGTCACCGACCTGTCCCCGCACCCGGCCATGCTGATGAACCACCGCTACGACATCCTGGCCTGGAACCCCGAAATGGCCGCCCTGCTCCCGGACTTCGACACCCTCCCGCCCCCACACCGCAACGCCCTGTGGCTGTGCCTGCTCCACCCCCCGATGCGCGACTTCTACGAGGACCGGGAACACACCCTCCGCGAGGGCGTGGCCCACCTGCGCGCCGCCTGGGCCACCCACCCCGACGACCAGGCCCTGACCGACCTCATCACCGAATTCGCCACCCGGGACGAGGACTTCGCCCGCCTGTGGCCGGAGCAGGACATCAAGGTCAACGGCCGCGGCGAGAAAACACTGCGCCACCCCGAGGTCGGCGCGATCACGGTGCACTTCGAGGTGCTGCTGCCCCTGGAGGACCCGGACCAGCGCTTGCTGATCTACCGCGCGGCGGACGCGGAGAGCCAGGCGGCACTGAACCGACTGACCCAGCTCTCCACACAGCGCCCCTGAGGTCCGTCAGGGTAATCACCCATATTTCTGATCGGCCATTGCCGGTCCCCGGAGCCCGACAGCACACTGGATCCATGCCAGGCGATCTCTCCAGAACAGACGATTCCGCACCCCGCCGCCCTGTGTCCGAGCAGCGGGTGTCTCACCGGGACCGGGACTTCGCCGTGGAGATCCTGCGGGTCGCGGCGGGTGACGGACGGCTGACGAGCGAGGAGTTGGACGAGCGCGTCGAGGCCGCGCTGGCGGCGCGCACGGCTTCCGATCTGGCGGAGCTGACCGCGGACCTGCCGCTCGAAGGGATGCCGCCGCAGGCCCGCGAGGTGGTCCGGATCGACCAGCGATTCGGCGACAGCAAGCGCGCGGGCCGCTGGCTGGTCCCCCACCGGATGGAGATCCGACTCCTGTTCACCGACCTCAAGCTCGACTTCACCGAGGCCGTGATCAGCTACGACACCCTCCACATCGCACTCGACCTGCGCATCGGCGGCAATCTGACCCTGGTGACCGCCCCAGGAATCGTGGTCGACGCCGACGACATCACCTACACCCGCGGCGAGATCAAGATCGCCCCGGTGACCGGCCCGGAGGTCCCGGTCCGCCTACGCGTGGTGCTGACCGGCAGGTCGACCGGCGGCGACATAGTGGCCCGCCCACCACGCCGCACCCCGAGCCAGTGGCTCCGCCGCAAGGCTTGAGCCCTCAGCCCTCCGGTTGCCACTGCTCACACACCCGCGAACGACGCCACACCCACCCAGCACGGACAGGTCCCCATGATCGACAGTGATTCCCGCGTGTACGAGGCAACCTTCACCCGCACTCCCCTCCAACTGCTCTCCGGCGCGGGGTGGAAGAAGCAGCTCACAGCGCTCCGCGTGGACAGTGAAGGCGTACTGCTCGGCGGCGCACCGGCCAAGTACGAGAAACAGAAGGCCTTCGTGCCGTGGGCGGACATCACGTCCGTGGTCGTGTGGCATCAGCGGGCAGCCGGCCAGGGCATCGACCACATCGGCCTGAACCGTCGGCCTGGGGCTCCGCAGCTTCCCGGACCGAACAGCAAGATGACGCAGACATCAGCCGAACGAACCGCCCCACACGTGGAATACGAACTCCTCCTCGCCAGCCGCCCCATCAACCTCTGGCACCTCGACCCGGAACGACTGCAACAAGCCGTGAACGCGTTCGCCCCCGACGTTCCCGTGCTCGTGTACGCCCCATCGGGTCCCTAGGCGGCCTGGCCTCACCCGGCCGCCCCCGGCACACGCACAGCCGGGGGCGGCCTCCGTGGAACTCCACCGGCCTGACGGCTCCCGTACGCCCCGGAAAGCGAAGTGCCATACGGTGGTCGAAGCGCCGTGTACCGACCACGGAAGTCGACAGCTGGGCCGACGCCACGAGCGCTCAGAAGAGGTTGCCCCGCGTCGCCGACGGATTTCCGGCGGCCTCGCCACGAGAGACTTGAGGTAGCTACCCTCCATGCCTTCCTACGACAGCTCCCGGGCCCGTTTCCGGCTGGCCGATCGCCACATAGCGGTGCTCGCCCATCTCCTGGACAGCGAGAATCCGCCCGAAGAGCTGTGGCCCTCGCTCGGCGAACTCGGGCAGATCGGCCTCGTCGGCGAGGAGGGCGAACTGGCGCCGATCCTCAGGGATCTCCTCAGCGCTCTGGCCTCCCCGCTGGTCCTGGCGACCGTCGAAGTCACCGGTGAACACGGCACGATCAACCACGGCGTCATCGTCGGCCAGGAGGCCGTGATCGCACACGAGGGCTGGCCCGGCGAAGAGGAGTCCGAGTACACACCCATCGCCCCGCACAGCCTCGTCTGGGAGCTGGCCCGCATGGTCAACCTGCAGGCCGACGACGAGACGAAGTCGGACGTCTCCCGCATCGAGACGACGATGGGCGCCCTCGACGCCGCCCTCTCGGCTCTCGACGAGGGAGCGGGCGACGAGGCCGCGACCAGAGACCTCATCCGAAAGGCGCTCACCGAAGCCGGCACCCCCAAGGAGCCGGAGCTGACCGAACTCACCGAACTCGTCATGGCCATGAACGCGATGTGGCGCATCACCACCGCCTGGGACGGCACGCACGAGGGCGAACGGGCAGCGATGGTGAGGGCATTGGCGGTCTGGGACTGCGGGACGCGCGGCTACTGGGTCCGGGAGAAGCCAGAGGAACCCATCGTCGAGGGCCAGGTCGGACCGGAGAGCGAACTGTGCCTGGTGCGCGCGAGGAACGGCAAGATCTGGGAGAAGATCACGGACCTGCTCCCGGACAAGGAAGACATGATCGACGCGTGACTCGCTGACAGAAGACGCTGACGGGATCGGGCGCCACTGTAAACGGCAGAGTCACGCCCAATCCCGTTCCCCTACCACCAGTTCTTCGGATTGAGCTTGCGGCCGATCTTCTTCCCTGTCCCGACGGGGTCTCTCACAGCCTCCCTGGCCCGGTCGCCGACCTCGTCCACCGCCTTCCCCGCCCCCTTCTTGATGCCGTCCCAGTGTTCGACGGCCTTGGCGCCCACGTAGACACCGCCGAACACGACGGTGGCACCGACCGTATAGGGGTTGGGCGCGACGGTCGCCGAGGTGAGCGAGGCGTGGAAGCCGACCTCGGCGACGTTGGCGACATACCTCGCGCCCTTCTGGCGGGTGCTGAAATTGCCGTGCTTCCACGGCAAGCCCCGGTGGTAGAGCTGGTCACCGGCGAGATAGGTCGACGTGACACCGCCGACGATGCCCGCGCCACGCAGCGCACCCGAGACCTTTCCGGCTCCGGCCAATCCCTTGACCAGCGCCATCCCTCGTCCCCAGCCCACTGCGCGGCCTCGGGTGAAGATGTCCTTGCCCACTTTGAAGAGGTTGGCCTGCCCGGCGCGGGTGACCGCCTCGCCTGCGTGGGTCGTGCCCCCGAAGCGCGCAGCGAGCGTGTCATTGCCGACGATGCCGTTGATGACGTTGTTCGCAGTGACCCCTCGCCAGACGGGGGAGTTCATGAAACGCAGACGGCGGGCCGTGTCATAGCGCGTGCCGACTAGATCGTCGATCTGCCCACTGACGAGAGGAATATTGCGTGGGGCTCCTGCCCATATTGCGATCTTGCTCGGCAACCAGCTTCCCGGCGCGGCCAACGACTGCATCGCGGGCTGCCATCGCCATCTGACGAGCTGGCTGCCAAAATTGCGAACTCCATCGTGAGGAGAGCCGCGAAAGGCCGCACCTGCGCGGACCTTCAAGTAACGCAGGTGCGCGCTCCGATTCACCACGCCTTGCGCGCGCCGCATAAACGAATTCATGGCCACTACCCTGGTCAGCGCGGCACCTTGGAAGGTGACGACACTGGCGGTGTGGGTCACGCTCTGCCAGTCACCAAAGAGCCCAACCAAGGTCTGAATGGTCTGTTCGTGCGGCTGCAGGCCTGGCATCTTCGCCAACGCATGAGCTTTAACGCGGTCGATCCAGTCGACGATCGCCTCACCGTCCTGGCGTGCGAACCCCTTCGAGTCGGGCTCGTCACTGGCGGCGACAGAGTTGGCGAGAAGCAAGACATCGGGGGTGAGCCCCTGTCCCTCGTACTTCTTCAGATCCTCAGTGGTGAAACCGGCCCAGCGCAGGCCAGCCTCAGGATCACCACTGTCAAGTCGGACGAGCGCCGCGCGCTTGCGGAGATCTGGCCCCTGCTCAGTGACCCAGGTGTCCAGAGACCTGAGAGTCGCCAATTTGGAGGTCACTCCGAGGTTCGATGCCCGGGTGAACGCTTCCTTGAGTTTGTCTCCTAAGCCGTTCCTGCCATCGATAAGTTTGGAAAGCTGCTCCATATCGTCTGGGTTGACATTACGCACCTAGCCCCCTGAGCTTGCGAGCGAGCCCCTCGCCCATCGTTTCTTGAAACTTCTCGCATTCTCATGTGTCGCCGAGAACAGCAAATGAAAAAGCGAGGCGACGGTCGAGCCAATCCACCTTCACCTTGAGTGATTTGATGCTTTGGGAGACCATGACCAGCTCACCACCGGACCACCACTCCAGCTTTCGGCTCTGACGCTGTGAACCACCACTGCCAGAAGTGGCGCCCTCGCCGGACGGCACGACGTGGGTCAGGCTGTTCAGCGCCCCCGTCAGGACCTTGCCGGCTGCCCGATCGGCCATCTGCTTGGCGCCCCCGCTGGCCCACTCGTTGCGCCCCACGATTTCCGGGTGTCCGGGCTGCTCGATGCGCCAAGTGTGCTTCAAAGGCTTGCGGAACGGGGGAATGCGCCGAACAGCACCGATCGCCTCACCAGCCGCGTCGTACACCCGGTAGCAGCGCTCGCCACCCTCGCGCTCCTCCTCCACCAGATAGCAAAGTAGCCGCTGCGATTCGGGATCCTCATACAGACAGGTCTCCATGGCAGAAGGCGGTGCGGGAGGCGCGACCTTGGCGGCATAGGCGCACGGCGCCAACACCCTGGATTCACCCCCGCCCTTGGGGACGCGGATGGCCCACGGACCGCGCACAGGACGAGCGCGCTTCTTCGTGACCGGACGCTCGACGGTTCCGATGGTGAACTCTCGCACGTGAGCCCAGTCGACCGCGGGTACAGGCGCTTCCTCTCCAACCCCGCCCCCGCCCTCCCGCGCCCCACGCCTTCCGAACGCCACGCTCACTCCTCTCCGTCGCGCATCACCGACTGCACCACCGTAGCCGTCTGTCTCTACCGTGGTGGATCAAGCCTGAATTGATGCGCTACAGGCTTGAACTTCCAGCCGAACAAGGCCGAAATTCGATCATAGGCCATATGCACACGAGCCCGGTTGAAGCCCATTCCAGGCTGCTTGAAGTCCCGATTGCGACTTCAGTACTGGCACACTTCGGCAAATCTCAGCCACACAAGACGGCCGCCCCGGCTCATGTGGCCGGGGCGGCCGTGCGCTTAGGAATTCACGCCTCAGCGATTGACGGACTGGATCTCCTTGACGACGACGTTCTGGTCAGCGCCGAACTCGCCGTCGGGCAGCCGGCCACCGGGCTCCGTCGTGCTCGTCCAGGTGATCTTCCAAGTGACGGTCGCGTTGAGCTTGTAGGACCCGTCGCCCGACGACCGCAGGTACTTCACTCCGCACGGCGGCGTCTTCTTGGACTTGCCCTTCGCCCACGGCTCACCGATCCGGCCGTCCACGATGGGACATTCACCAGAGGCCGGGTAGGTCGTAGCGTCCTTGGTACCTGGGTTGATCTTCAGCGAGACCGGCTCGGCGGTTGTCGTGGCCGAGATGTTGGTGTCAGGAAGGCTGGCCGTCACCGACACCTTCCTGAACTTGGCCTTGTCGAGCCAGATCCAGGTAGGAAGGTTGACCTTCGTCTCGCCCTCGGGCGCCATCGTGATCTCGGTTTCCGGAAGCGGGAGTTCATCGTAGGCGTATTCGGCGAGGATCTTGGGAGTTACGGCTTGAGGTTCCTTGGGGGTTTCGGTTTCGGGCACCCAGAACGGCAGTTTGTCGCAGGAGTTGGCCTCAGGGTCATCCTTGCGGTTGGGGTTGATGGCCGCAGCCCAGAACATCCCTTCACCCTGCTTGTCCAGGTTGTAGTCCTTGTAGGGATCGCCGTCCTTGTAGTACGCGTCGAAGACGTCGCCCACAAAGTCCCCGATGCCGAAGAACTTCACCTTCCGCCACGCCTTGACTCTGGCTTCGATCTCCTTGGGTGAGAAGGCAGGCTCGTACCAGCATGCGGGCGGGGTCCAGTCGCCGTCGACAGACGAAAGCTTCCCGGCCTTGGCAGGGCCAGAACTGCCGTTGACCTTCGTCTGGACCCTCGTCTCGACGTTGATCTTGCCGTTCTGCAGACCGCCCCGTGAACTGGAGCTGTCACGCTGATTCTTGGGGCCTCCCTCGCCACCAGCCGCGTAAGCAGTGGCGGGCGCAGCCGTAACCACCGCAGCCAACGCAATCGCGGCCAGCTTGGTGGTCCCCCTCGGACGCATCACATGCACTTCTTCGCTCCTGTCTCGGACAGGACATCGACCGACTGCCAAACGCCCTTGGCGTTCTTCTTCAGGCGCTCGTTGAAGAAGGTGTAGTCGTTGGCAGAGGCAGGGATGGACCTGTCGACTTTGCCGGTCTTGCGATCCTTGGGATACGTCTTCGTCGCGTCGGCGCAATACGTCACGGTCGCTTCACTCGCACCGTGGAACGTGACCTGCCGGTCGTAGTAGCGCGTGGCGCCGATGTAGCTCTTTCCGTCGTCGTAGTAGCCCTGGATGTACGAGGCCGTGGCGATGAGAGCCTTGCCGCTGTTGTAGAACTTGAGCGCCTTCTGGGAAGACTTCCCACCCACAGTGATCGCGACGTCGATGGCGTCAAGGTTCCGTGCGTTGTCCTCAAGGACGGCGTCCTTTTTCGCATCTCCGGTCGACCCACCCTCGAAGACATTGCTCACGCCCTTGGGCATGTCGACCTTCGGCCGGTCGGATCGATCGGCCGCCTCTGACGCTGACGGCGACGGCTTCTCGCTCGCCGTCGATCCGGCACCCTCGATCTTGTCGTCGCTCTTGGAGTCGCCGTCTCCGCCACCGCAGGCGGAGAGCGACAGAGCCGCGGCAGTCGTCAGCGCGGCCACCGCGAGCAAGGCAGGTCGGCGGTTCACAGTCAGCTCCCGGTGGGACGTGGGTTCAGTGGGGTCAATGGGTTCACTTGAGTGAACCCCACGCTATCCACGGGCACTGCGCGAAGCGAGAGTGAGGTTTACCCAGCACAGGGACAGATGTGGGCATATCGAAGCCTTGTGCGGGACGTTGTTGCCTAACAGTCGCACAACGCCGAGCGATGATTACCGGCCTGTGTCGGTCGGGGGCCTTGCCAGTCACGCCCAGTGCGTACGGGGCTGCGTACCGGGCGGCGCCCCGACCGCCCCGGTGCGGCGCAGTTTCTGCCAGCGGAGGCGGCCGCCGGTGAGGGCGGTGATCCAGGACTGGAGGAGGACGACGTACATGAGTTGGCGGTAGAGCAGTTGTTGGAGGGGGAGGGATATGAGGTGGGTCAGGGGTTCGCGGTCGAGACGGAAGGCGTAGGCCGCGCAGACCGCCTGGAGGGTGAGGACGCCGAGCCAGGCGAGGACGGTCTGACCGGTGGGGCCGAAGACCAGGCCGTAGAGGAGGAAGACGTCGATCAGGGGGGCGAGGAGAGGCGCGACGATCATGAAGAGGGAGACGAGGGGCAGGCCGACGCGGCCGAAGCGGCCGGACGGACCCGAATCGACGAGCGCGCGGCGGTGCTTCCAGATCGCCTGCATCGTGCCGTACGACCAGCGGTAGCGCTGGGACCACAGCTGCCGCACGGTCTCCGGCGCCTCGGTCCACGCGCGCGCCCGCTCCGCGTACACGACCCGCCAGCCGTCGCGGTGCAGCGCCATCGTGACGTCGGTGTCCTCGGCGAGCGTGTCGTCGCTCATGCCGCCGACGCGCTCCAGGGCCGTGCGCCGGAAGGCGCCCACCGCGCCGGGGATGGTCGGCATGCAGCGCAGTACGTCGTACATGCGGCGGTCGAGGTTGAAGCCCATCACGTACTCGATGTGCTGCCAGGCCCCGATGAGGGAGTTTCTGTTGCCCACCTTCGCGTTGCCCGCGACGGCGCCCACGCGCGGGTCGGCGAACGGCTGGACCAGTTCGCGCACGGTGGCCGCCTCGAAGACCGTGTCGCCGTCCATCATGACGATCAGGTCGTGCCGGGCGTTGGCCAGACCCCGGTTGAGGGCGGCGGGCTTGCCCGCGTTGTGCTGCCGTACGACGCGTACGTTCGGCAGGCCGAGGCCTTCGACCGTGCGGGCCGTGCCGTCCGTGGAGCCGTCGTCGATGACGATGACCTCGATGGGGTGGTCGCTCGTGGTGAGGGAACGGACGGTGTTCTCTATGCACTTCGCCTCGTTGTAGGCGGGCACCAGGACCGACACCGGTTCCGTCACCGCCGCCCCGTCCGTGCCGGAGCCGCCCCGGCGGGAACCGCCCCTGCGGGAGCCGCCCCTGCGGGAGCCGCCCCAGCTGAAGTCCCGCCCCCGCACCCGCCGGGCATGCGCCGCCGACAGCAGCAGCATCAGGCCGAAACGGGCGATGACCAGCACGCCGACCACGGCCAGGCCGATCACCAGGGCGTCCGTGGTGTGTTCCGCGGCGCCGACCAGGAGCACCCAGGCTTTGCCGCGCCACAGCTCGAGGCCCTCCACGCGCGCGTGCGCGCCGGTCGTGCCCGCACCCAGGGCCTCGGTGAGGTTGGTGAACTCGTAGCCCTGCCCCGCGAGTCGGGGGATGAGGCGGTCGAGCGCGGCGACGGTCTGGGAGCGGTCGCCGCCCGAGTCGTGCATCAGGACGACCGCGCCCTTGCCGTCGGCGGGCGTGGCGCGGCGGACGATCTCGTCGGCGCCGGGGCGCTTCCAGTCCTCGCTGTCGGTGTCGGTGACCACCGTGAGGTAACCGCGGCTGCCGACGTGCCGGGTGACCGGCCAGGACTTGTTGTCCAGGGCGTCGGCGAACGACGAGTACGGCGGCCGGAACAGGGACGTACGGATGCCCGCCGCGCCCGCGAGCGCCAGCTGGCTCTGGGACAGCTCCCGGTCGACGCGGTCCTTCGACTGGTAGGACAGGTCCGGGTGGTTGAAGGTGTGCAGGCCCACCTCGTGGCCCTCGTCGACCATGCGGCGCACCAGGCCGGGGTGGCGCGAGGCCATCGTGCCGGTGACGAAGAAGACGGCGTGCGCGTCGTGTTCGGCGAGCACGTCGAGGACCTTGGGGGTCCACTCCGGGTCGGGGCCGTCGTCGAAGGTCAGCACCAGGCGGTGGTCGGGGACGCGCAGGGACTGCGTCCGGCCGTCGCGCGTGTCGATGACCGGGCCGCCCTGGAGGATCTTCTTCGGCACCTGGTCCGTGGCCGCGGGCGGCCGCACCCGGTGGTCGGCCTGGATCTCGCTGTGTACGTAGCCGCGCAGCATCAGCATGGCGATCAGGGCCACGAGGAGGAGTGCGGGCAGGAGGTAGCGCATCGGGAGGCGGGGGCGGGGGCGGAAACGCACACGGGAGCGGGGACGAGGGCGGGGGCGCGTGGTCTTGTGTCCGCGCCTGCGGTGGGGGCGCGCTGGGCTTCGGCCTTCGCCGGGAGCGGGGGCCGGGGCAGGAGCTGGCGCAGGACCAGGACCAGGACCAGGTGCAGGACCAGGTGCAGGCTCAGGACCAGGAGCAGGACCAGGAGCAGACACCTGCGCGAAAACGGAAGCCGAAGTGGACGCCCCCTCGACCGACCCGCGCCCACCGGAACGGAAGTTCATGCGCGTACGCCTTCCGCGACCCCGTCCCCCTGGACCCGCCCGTCGGCCACGGCTCGCACCCCGGCCCCCGCCTCACCACCCGCATCCGCCCCGGCACCACCGCCACCCTCGGCACCACCGCCACCACCGCCACCACCGTCCGGCGTTCCCGTGGGCGGAGCCACAGGCGGACCGCTCTCCTCCGTGGGCGCGGGGCCCCGGCCGTCCGGATCCGCCCCGGGAGCCGTGGCGTCACCGCCGGGCGCGGGCGCCCCCGTGGCGCTGCCGCCCCCACCCGGACGCGAGCCGGACTTACCGCCGGGCCCAGCGCCTTCGCGCGCGGGACGCGACCCCGAGGAGCCCTCGAACCCACCCGCCGCGTCACCGCCCCGCGCCGACGGTATGGAACGCCCGGGCTCACCGCCCGCCCCCGGCGCCCCGCCGTCACCGGACCGTGCGTCCGTGGACGTGGACGGGGGCGTGGAGGCAGAAGCGGAAGGCGACTTGGGCGCGGCGCCGCCGGTGGCGGGTGCCGTCGGCCCGGCGGCCGGCTCGGTCGGCAGCTCAGGGGTGTCGACCTGGCTCGCGGGCTGCTCGTCCTTGGGGTCGGGCACCGGCAGCCAGGGCGCGCTGGAGTTCCCCGAGACGAGCGTGGCGGCCATGACGACGGCGTATCCCGCGCAGAGAAGGCCCACGGCCGCGCCGATCCGGCGATACCGTCTGCTCCTGCGGCCGGTCTCGTCGACGAACACCGGTGTATCAGCCACGCTCCGGGTGTCCGAAAACCCCTGCATGACGCGTGTACCACCGGCCGTCGAGCCGCCGGACTCCCCCGCCAGGCACCGGCCGACGCCGTCGATCTGGACGGTGACCTCGTTCGGGTCGTGCGTCGGCGCGGGCAGTCCGCCCGACCACTCCGGCCGGTCGCCATCGGGCCCGAAATGACCTTCTGTGGGCCTCGATGACCCGTTTTCTCGTCGGCTCTCCATGCGTACGCACACCCCCCACGGGTTTCGTGATGCGGGCGCGTACGACGTACCGGGCACTCGTCGTCCGGATCGGGCCCCCACCCGATCCAGGCGCCCCCCTTATCACACCGCACCCGGAAGCCGAATGTAGCGCACGCCGGTGACAACCGTGGTTTTACGTCAGTCCTGAATCATCATGATGAGTGCATCGGTGGCCGGAATCCATCCGTCCGCCGGTCGGTTCAGCCAGTCTTCCTCCGCCGCGAGTTCGGCCGCCGCGCGGCGCAGCGCGTCGAGGCCGGGGTGCCGCAGACCGCGGCGCCACACGAGCGACACCGGCGACAGCGGTACGGGGTCGACGAGCGGCCGCAGCACACAGCCGGGCAGCTCGGGGAAGCCGACGACGGCGAGCACGGGGTTGCGGTGCTTCGCCATGATCCGCGCGAACTCCTCGGGGCCGACGGCGAGCGGGGCGGGCGGCGCGACCTCGATGCCGCGGCCGTCGAAGAGGCGGCGCGCCAAATCGGTCCACTCCAGGGTGCGTTCGTTGCCCGCGCCCGCGTAGACGCGCTCGCCCGCGAGCCGGTCGAGCGGCACCGTGTCGAGCCCCGCGAGCGGGTGGTCGACGGGGAGCAGCACCGCCATCGGCTCGTACCGCACGGGCTGGTGGCCGAGTCCCGCGCGTACGGACTCGGGCAGTCCGGCGAACCGGCCGAACGACACGTCCAGACGCCCCGCCACGATCTCGGCGGCGGCGCCGGTCAGACCGCTCTCGAAGCGGGCCATCAGCTCGCACTGCGGCGCCAATTCACGGGCCCGGTCCAGGATCCGGCCGAAGACCAGACCGGGGCTGTTGAGGTCGACGAGCAGCGGCCGGAGCGCCGCGGCCGCGCTCCCGCGCGCGAAGGCGGCCGACAGCTCGTCGTGCGCCGCGAGGACCCGCCGCGCGTACGGCAGCAGCCGCTCGCCGTCGGCGGTCAGCGTCACCTGCCGCGTCGACCGCGCGAACAGGTCCACCGCGAGCTCCCGTTCGAGCCGTCGAACGTCCCGGCTCAGTGCCTGCTGGGCCACGTACAGGCGGGCGGCGGCCCGGGTGAAGTGCAGCTCCTCGGCGACGGCGAGGAAGGCACGCAGGAGGCGGGGGTCCACGTCACGGGGGACGGCGGGCGGCGGGGAAGCGGGCGGCGGCCCCCCGGACGAGGGAGAGGCGGGCGGCGGGTCGGAGGCGGACGTAGGCCTGGTCGCGGGCACGGACGGCTCCCCGGGCGGCGGTTCTGTCATCCCGCGAACTTACAACCCAGGCGCGTGAATCGGCCTCCAGAAGGTGTTGGACCCCGCCCGCGCGCGGCGGCGAGGCTGAAGCCATGCCCGAGGCCCCTGCCGACTCCCACACCGCACCCACCGCGTCCGCAAAGTCTGTCGCATCCACCGCGTCTGTCGCGTCCGCCACGTCTGTCGCATCCACCACATCCCCAGCACCCATCGCATCCGCCACACCCACCGCACCCACCACCCCGGAGCCCCCCTCGCCCACCACATCGCCCACCCCCGCACCGCAACAGGCCCCCCGCACCCGTACCCGCCGCCCCCGCAACCCCTACGCCCGCCTCTTCGCGATACCCGGCGCCACCGCCTTCACGGTCGGCAACCTCATCGCCCGGCTGCCCATGGGCATGTTCAGCGTGAGCGCCGTGATCATGATCGCGGGGGCCCGTGACTCCTACGCCCTCGCGGGCGCCGTCACCGCCACCGGGCTCGCCGCGACCGCCGTCGTGGGGCCCTGGACGGCCCGCATGGTCGACCGGTACGGGCAGGCGCGCGTCGCCGTGCCCGCCACGGTCCTCGCCGTGCTGGGCTCGCTGTCGCTGCTCCTGTGCGTGCGCTTCGGGGCGCCGGACTGGACGCTGTTCGCCTCGTACGCGGCGACGGCCACGACCCCGAACACCGGGGGCATGTCGCGGGCGCGCTGGTCGCATCTGCTCAAGGGCGAGCCGGACGCGCTGCACACCGCCAACTCCTTCGAGCAGGCGGCGGACGAGCTGTGCTTCATGCTCGGCCCGGTGCTCGCGGCGTTCCTGTGCGGGGCGCTCTTCCCGCAGGCGGGCACCCTCGTGGGTGCCGTCCTGCTGCTGACCGGTGTGCTGCTCTTCGCCGCGCAGCGCACCACGGAACCCCCGGTCCGGGAGCGTACGGACAAGGCGCCGAGGCCGAAGTCGCCGCTGCGCACCCGCGGGATGCCCTCTCTGCTCGTGGTGTTCCTCGCGACCGGGGCCGTCTTCGGCGCCATGGAGGTCGCCACCATCGCGTACGCGGACGAGCGGGGCCACAAGGCGGCCGCGGGTGTCGTCCTCGCCCTACAGGCCGCGGGCTCGTGCGGGGCGGGGCTCGTCTACGGAGCGCTGCGGCCGAGCGGTTCCCCGGACCGGCGGCACGTCCTGTGCGGCCTCGCGATGGCGGTCCTGATGACGCTGCCGCTCCTCGCCGTGGCGGCGACCGGCTCGCTCGTCGTGCTCGCGGGGGCGCTCCTGGTGGCCGGGATGGCGACCGCCCCGACGATGGTGACGGGCATGACACTGGTGCAGCGGTACGCCCCCGAGGGGCAGTTGAACGAGGCCATGACCCTCGCCGTGACCGGCCTCCTCGGGGGCATCGCGTGCGGCGCGGCGGGCGGCGGCTGGACGGCGGAGCATGTGAGCCCCGCCGCCGCCTACGCCGTGCCGGTCGCCGCCGCGCTGTGCGCGCTGCTGCTCAGCAGCGTGCGGGCTTGCGCCACGAGCACTCGACGTCGCCGCTCTGCCCGGACCCGCGCTCCGTCCGAGGCCTGACCAGGACGGCCCTGTCCTCGTCGGACTTGGCGAGGGTGACGACGATGGCGTCCTCCAGGGCCTTCACCGAGGAGGGCAGGTAGTTGTTGAGGACGATGCTGAAGACCAGCTCACGGCCACCCGCGTCGGTCACGTACCCGGAGAGGGCGGACGCGCCGGTCAGCGATCCGGTCTTCGCGTGCACGTTGAGCGCCGCCGGTGTCCCGCACATGCGCGTGCGCAACGTACCGCCGTCGAACTTGTCCGGGTCGCACGCCACCGGCAGCGACCGGTACCAGTCGGCGAACCACGGCTCGCCCTTGGCCGAGCGGAGCAGCTTGATGAACTGGTCGGCGGCGACGTTGTTCTTGCGGGAGAGTCCGGAGCCGTCGACCTGGCGCAGCTTGCCCGGGTCGACCCCGGCGGTCTTCAGATAGCCGCTGATGGCCGCGATGCCGTCACTCCAGTTGCCGGGCCGCCCGGTCGCCTTGTGCCCCATGGCCTTCGTCAGGGACTCGGCGTGCATGTTGTTGGACAGCTTCATGAACGGGATCAGCAGGTCCCTGAGTTCCATGGAGTCGTGCGCGGCCAGCTCGCGCGCCCCCTTGGGGGTCGCGATCCCGGCCCGGGTCGGTCCGCTGACCTTCACGCCGTGGGCGGCGAGCGCGTCCCGGAAGATCGCGGCGGCGTACCGGGTCGGCTCCCAGACGGTGATCCACTCCTTGGTGGTGGAGCCGCCGACGGGCACGTCGCCGGTGACGGTGATCGTGTTCTTGCCGTGCTGCCGCTCGACGGCGACGGTGTCGCCGCCGCCCGCGGCGACCGTCTTCGCGCGCAGATCGATGTCTACGTAGTCGGTCTTCGGGGTCACGGTGACGCGCGGCTTGTCCCCGGCTGCGGCGCCCGGCGCCACCTCGACGATGACGGTGCCCGTGTCGTAGTCGGTGTCGGGGGCGACGCTCAGCGCGGAGATCTGCGCGGCGTAGTACGAGGACTCGTCGTCGGCGCCCCAGGTGTCGCCCTGGCGGCGGTCGTCGAAGCGGGTGTCGTCGGCGACGAGCCGCCCCGAGACGCGTTTGATGCCCTTGGCCGCGATGTCGGCGGCCAGCTTGTCGTAGTCCTTGGCGAGCGTCGTCGGGTCGCCGGTGCCGCGCAGGTACAGGTCGCCCTTGAGGACGGGCCCGTGCCGGTCGCCGGCGGCGAGCACGTCGGTGCGGAAGCGGTGGTCGGGGCCGAGCAGTTCCAGGGCGGCGGCGGAGGTCAGCATCTTGGTGTTGGACGCGGGCATCAGGCGCCCGCTGGACAGATGCTGGTAGAGGGTCTTGCCGGTCTCGGCGTCGGCGACCACGACGCTGGCCGCGCCGCCCTCCATGCGGGGGTCCCCGAGGATGGTGTCGATGGCTTCGGGCAGCCCGCTCCGGTCGGAGTCCGCCCCGGCCGGGGCACTGACCGAGAGCGAGGCCACGGCGAGGCCGAGCACGGCGGGCCAGATCCAGTGGCGCATACGGTGATGGACGCGTCTCACGGGTCTTCTCATGACCCTGGAGCATCCCGGAAGCCACCGCGCGGCGACAGACCCCACACCGGTCACGTATGTCGCGTTGGCCCAGCCGAGCCCACGTCGGGGGGTGCGGGTGGCGGAGCCCCCGCAACGCGCGGCGCAGCCGCGCAGAAACGACGAAGGCGACGTGGCCCGCGCTGTCCGCGGGCACACGTCGCCTGTCGACTTCGTGGAGATGGCGGGAATCGAACCCGCGTCCAACGGTGCGGAACCAGGGCTTCTCCGTGTGCAGTCCACTGCGATTTTCTCAGCCCCGGAGATCTCGTGGACAAGTCTCCGACGGGCTCAGTCACTGTTTGATTTCCTCCCAGACCCCGTGACCGGGTCTAGAAGTTTAGTTCCCTAGCTGATGCCAGGATCCGGGTCGGGAACAGCCCCGGGCTGACACTTCGCAAGTCGCTACTTAGGCAGCGAGGGCGAAGGAATCGCGCTTGGTGTTGGCGATTATTGGTTGCGACATATGGTTAACGAGATCATTGCCGCTTCCTCGACACGCTTCCCCTGCTTCGACATCCGCTGTCGAAACCGATCATCCCCATGTTGATTTTTCAAACCCTCCGAGGAGGGGGCTGCCCCGTCACCTGCGGGGCATGAACCATCGTACGTGACCAACGCACGACGGTGCCAGCGAATTCCCGGCGGCCCGCCGAACCGGCGGCTAGCCGATCCCCTGCCGCCGCCTGGCCGCCGAGATCGCCCGGTTCGTCTCGCGGGTGTCCTGCTTCTCGCGCAGCGTCTGCCGCTTGTCGTACTCCTTCTTGCCCTTGGCGAGCGCGATCTCGACCTTGACGCGGCTGTCCTTGAAGTACAGGGCGAGGGGCACGATCGTGTGGCCCGTCTCCTGGGACTTCGACTCCAGCTTGTCGATCTCGGCCCGGTGCAGCAGCAGCTTGCGCTTGCGCGTGGCGGAGTGGTTGGTCCAGGTGCCCTGGACGTACTCGGGGACGTGGATGTTGTGCAGCCACGCCTCGCCGTGGTCGATGTGCACGAAGCCGTCCACCAGGGACGCCCGGCCCATCCGCAGCGACTTGACCTCGGTGCCCATCAGGACCAGGCCGCACTCGTAGGTGTCCAGGATGTGGTAGTCGTGCCGCGCCTTCTTGTTCTGCGCGACCATCTTCCGGGCGGGTGCCTTCTCGTTGGCCTTGGCGGCCTTGCGCTTTACCTTTTCCTTCGCCATAGTGCGGCCATTTTCGCACTACGAGGGGGGTCCGAGGCCACTCAATACTGTCTCGGCCCGCTCCTGGGCACCGTCCTCGACCTCCAGGTCCGGGGTGATGCCCCGGCCGTCGACCGCCTTCCCCGAAGGGGTGCGGTAGTGCCCGACCGTCAGCTCCGCGACGGAGCCGTCGGGCAGCTTGCTCGGCATCTGCACCGAGCCCTTGCCGAACGTCCTTGAGCCCACGACGACCGCGCGGCCGCGGTCCTGGAGGGCCCCGGTGAGCAGCTCGGCCGCGCTCATCGTGCCGCCGTCGACGAGCGCGACCACGGGTCTCTCGGTGTCGCCGCCCTGCTTGGCGTGCAGCGCGCGCTGCCTGCCCCGGACGTCGTACGTGGCGACGAGGCCGCCGTCGAGGACCGCGGAGGAGGCCGTGGTGGCCTCGGAGACCAGGCCGCCGGAGTTGCCGCGCAGGTCGAGCAGGATCCCGGCGCCCGCGGGGGCCCGGCGCACCGCCCTGCGCACGGCCTCGCCGGAGCCCTTCGTGAACGCCGCGACCTTGATCATCACGGCGCCGCCGCGGAGCCGGGTCACGGTCACGGAGTCCGTCGAGAGGCGGGCGCGGCGCAGGGTCTCCGTCCACGCGCGCGTGCCGCGCTTCAGGCCGAGGGTGACCGGGGTGTTCGCGCGGGTGCCGCGCAGCAGGGACACGACGTCGGTGACGGGGCGGCCGGTGACGTCCTTGCCGTCGATGGCGGTGAGCTTGTCGCCCTCGTGGATGCCGGCCCGGTCGGCGGGCCCGCCGCGCTGCACCCGGGACACCTCGATCCTGCCGTCGGCCTCCCGCCGGGCCCACAGGCCGACGCCGGTGTAGGCACCGTCGAGGGACTGCTCGAACTCGCGGTACTCCCCCTGGGAGTAGACCGACGACCAGCGGTCGCCGCTGCGGCTGACCACGTCCTCGGCGGCCTTCTTGCCCGACTTGCCGTCGGCCATCGCCTCGGCGGCGGCGTCGGCGGCCTCGTCCGCGGGGTCCCGGTGGGTGTCGCGGGGGCTTCGCGCGTCGCGGGTGGCGGAGACCGAGCGGGTCGAGGGGGCTGCCTTGTTCCGGCCTTCCTCGGCGTCCTCGGACCAGGATCCGGTGGCCGCGCCGGTGGCGAGGACGCTCGCGAAGACCAACGTCAGGGCCGCCCCGCGGCGGATGCGGCGGGGCTCGGCGTGCCAATCAGGGCCTGACATGTCGGTGAGTCTAGGACAACGGGGGGCGCCGCACGGCCGGTTGACCGCACGGCGCCCGAGGCACTCCTCACACCCCAAGGAGCGGGAGATGCCTGCCGTCTCACACCTTCAGGTACTTGCGCAGGGCGAAGAACGCGGCCAGTGCGGGCATCAGCAGACCGATGGCGAGCACCAGCGGCAGCTTGGCGAGCACCGCGTCCCAGCCGATGAAGTTGATCAGGTTGAGCTTCTCCGACAGCTCCAGGCCGTGGTCGATGATGAAGTACCGGCCGAGGAGCAGGAATCCGCACGCGAGCCCGCCACCGATCAGGCCCGCGACCGCCGCCTCCAGGATGAACGGCATCTGGATGTAGAAGCTGGACGCGCCGACGAGCCGCATGATCCCGGTTTCACGGCGACGGCTGAACGCCGATACGCGCACCGTGTTGACGATCAGCATCAGCGCGACGACGAGCATCAGCGCCATCACCGCGAGCGCCGCCCAGTTCATGCCGTTGAGCAGCTCGAAGAGGTTGTCGAGCACGCCCTTCTGGTCCTCCACGGACTGCACGCCGTCCCTTCCGGAGAAGGCGGTCGCGACCACCTGGTACTTCTCCGGGTCCTTCAGCTTGATGCGGTACGACTCCTGCATCTGGTCCGGCGTCAGCGAGCTGGACAGCGGGGAGTCGCCGAACTGCTCCTTGTAGTGCTTGTACGCCTGGTCCGCCGTCTCGTGCTGGACCGTGTCGACGACCGGCATCTTCTTCAGATCCGTGAGGATCCGGTCCTTCTGCTCGTTCGTGACGGCGCCCTTGGCGCACTTGGGGTCCTGCTCGGCGTCCGCCTTGTTGCACAGGAAGATCGAGACGTTGACCTTGTCGTACCAGTAGCCCTTCATCGTGCTCACCTGGTCGCGCATGAGCAGCGAGCCACCGAAGAGGGCGAGCGAGAGCGCTACGGAGACGACGACCGCGAAGGTCATCGTGAGATTCCGGCGGAGACCGACGCCGATCTCCGACAGGACGAACTGGGCGCGCATGGCGGCCTTTCAATGAATCAGGGGGATCGGCCGGGTCAGTGCTGGTAGCCGTAGACGCCGCGGGACTGGTCGCGGACCAGGCGGCCCTTCTCCAGCTCGATGACGCGCTTGCGCATCTGGTCCACGATCTGCTGGTCGTGGGTGGCCATCACGACGGTGGTGCCGGTCCGGTTGATGCGGTCCAGGAGCTTCATGATGCCGACCGAGGTCTGCGGGTCGAGGTTGCCCGTGGGCTCGTCGGCGATCAGCAGCTTCGGCCGGTTGACGAAGGCCCGCGCGATGGCCACGCGCTGCTGCTCACCGCCGGAGAGCTCGCCGGGCATCCGGTCCTCCTTGCCGCCGAGGCCGACGAGGTCGAGGACCTGGGGCACGGACTTGCGGATCTCGCCGCGCGACTTGCCGATGACCTCCTGGGCGAAGGCCACGTTCTCGGCGACGGTCTTGTTCGGCAGGAGCCGGAAGTCCTGGAAGACGGTGCCCAGCTGGCGGCGCATGTGCGGCACCTTCCAGTTGGAGAGCCGGGCCAGGTCCTTGCCCAGGACGTGCACCTGGCCGTGGCTGGTGCGCTCCTCGCGCAGGATCAGCCGCAGGAAGGTCGACTTTCCGGAGCCGGATGACCCCACCAGGAAGACGAACTCGCCCTTCTCGATCTCCAGCGACACATCGCGGAGTGCCGGGCGGTTCTGCTTCGGATAGGCCTTGGACACATTGTCGAATCGGATCACGGATGCACCACGGGTAGCCGGGGGTAGGTGAGCGTGACCATACGCGAAGCGGAAGGGGCCGCGCAGTCGGCGTCCTGAGTTGCGCGGTTTGTTGCGGATCCGACCTGGAACAAATGGGGCGCCCGGGGGCGCGGTGACGGCTCTCGACGGCCAGGGCGGGGCGGGCGTCAACCGGGGCCGGACAGCGGGCCGCGCCGAATTCCGCGGAAGCTGGCACAGTGGTAGGGGGAACGGTTGAGGTTCCCCGAGCGTTGGGCAGGCTGAGACTGTGCGGGAGGAGAAGCGCATGACCTATGACAGGTTGGTGTGCGCGAACTGCGCGGCGCCTGTGAGCGAGG
The DNA here is from genome assembly GCF_000716675.1 of Streptomyces alboflavus. Taxonomy (GTDB): domain Bacteria; phylum Actinomycetota; class Actinomycetes; order Streptomycetales; family Streptomycetaceae; genus Streptomyces; species Streptomyces alboflavus. The sequence goes on along the minus strand of NZ_JNXT01000005.1, from coordinate 45,447 downwards.
GCCGCTGCCCCGTGTGCCGGGCGAACCGGGAGCGGATGCAGCACGAGGGCCCCTTCGGCGGCCTCAGCCCAGCGGCCCTGATAGGGCTGCTCGTGGTGCTGATCACGGCGATGGCCCTGCTGGCGCACCAGACCGCGTAGTCGACGGGACACGCCGCGGAGCACGACGGAGCGCTGCGCGGGCACACGGACACGCAGATGCACGGAAGGGCCCGGAGCCGAGGTGGCTCCGGGCCCTTCCGTCATGTCCGTGCGACCCCTGAGGCCGCGCTACGGTGCGTACGACTCCGTACGCACCGCGTCACGCGCGTCCCTCGAGGCGTCCCGCCAGATCAGGCGGCGGCGCCGCGGTTGCCGGCCAGGCGCGGCAGGAAGCGGAAGCCGACGCCACCGGCGATCATGGTGGCGGCACCGATGATCAGGAAGGTGGTCTCGGTGGCGCCCGTCTCGGCGAGCTCGCCGTCGTTCTTGCCGCTGCCGGTGTCGGAGACTCGCTCGACCGGCTTGGAGCCGGTGTCGGTCAGGCTGTCCTTGCCGCCCTGCTCGGCGGGGTTGGAGCCGCCGCCGTCGGGGTCGGTGTCGTTGCCGCCGTTGCCACCGGTGCCGCCGCCCGTGCCGTTGTCACCCGGGTCGGTGGGCTGGGTGGGCGGGTCCGAGGGCTCGGTGGGCGGGTCCGTCGGCTCCGTCGGCGGGTCCGTCGGCTCGGTCGGCGGGTCCGTGGGCTCCGTGGGCGGGTCCGTGGGCTCGGGCGGGTCCGTCGGCTCGGTCGGCTCGCCGGTCGGCTCCGGCGGGTTGGTGGGCTCGTCCGGGTCCTCGTCGTCGCCCGGCAGGTCGACGTCGACGCCGATGCCGTTCTCGTCGGCGGAGGCGCTCGCGCCCGTCCCGCCGAGCTCGACGCCGACATCCAGGGCCGAGGCGGCGCCGGCGGCGGTCAGCGAGGCGCCCGCGGCGATCACTGCGCCGGCGGCTATCCGCGCGACACGGATCCGCGTCTTCTTCGTCATCTGGCTGCTACCCCCAGTAGCTGAATCGTCAGTGAGGCAGCGTCCCGGATCGCGGTCACGGGGTGACTCGTCTTCGGCCCCCCGGATCACACGCGCACCGGAGATACGCATGCCGCTCGCTAGCCTTTCCAGTTTTCGAAGCACCGTCAAGGTCGTTGCGGGCGCGATGCCCGTTATGGGGACAGTTGACCGGCGTACGGACATGTGACTGTGACGCAAAAGGCGCAAGAAGCCCACAGGCGGCTCCGGAAGGCCCATAAACAAAGGCAACTGCCGCCCGGGGGGCGACAGTTGCCTCGTTCAGCTTTGTCGACAAAGCGCCGAGTTTACTTCTCCTGCTGCTTGCGCCAGCGAATTCCGGCCTCCAGGAAGCCGTCGATCTCGCCGTTGAACACGGCCTCGGGGTTGCCGACTTCGAACTCCGTGCGCAGGTCCTTCACCATTTGGTACGGGTGCAGGACGTACGAACGCATCTGGTTGCCCCAGGAGTTGCCGCCGTCGCCCTTGAGGGCGTTCATCTTGGCCTGCTCCTCCTGGCGGCGGCGCTCGAGGAGCTTCGCCTGGAGGACGTTCATCGCGGTCGCCTTGTTCTGGATCTGCGAGCGCTCGTTCTGGCAGGAGACGACGATGCCGGTGGGCAGGTGGGTCAGGCGGACCGCGGAGTCGGTCGTGTTGACGCCCTGGCCGCCGGGGCCCGAGGAGCGGTACACGTCGACGCGCAGCTCGCTCTCGTCGATCTCGATGTGGTCCGTCTGCTCGACCACGGGGAGGATCTCGACACCCGCGAAGGACGTCTGGCGACGGCCCTGGTTGTCGAACGGCGAGATGCGCACCAGGCGGTGTGTGCCCTGCTCGACGGAGAGCGTGCCGTAGGCGTACGGAGCCTGCACGGCGAAGGTGGTCGACTTGATGCCGGCCTCTTCCGCGTACGACGTCTCGTACAGCTCGGTCTTGTAGCCGTGGCGCTCCGCCCAGCGCAGGTACATCCGCTGGAGCTTCTCGGCGAAGTCGGAGGCGTCGACGCCGCCGGCCTCCGCGCGGATGGTGACGACCGCCTCACGGGCGTCGTACTCCCCGGACAGGAGGGTGCGGACCTCCATCTCGTCCAGCGCCTTCTTGACCGCCGTGAGCTCCGACTCGGCCTCCGCGCGCGTGTCCGGGTCGTCCTCCTCCTCGGCCATCTCGAAGAGCACGCCCAGATCGTCGATACGCCCGCGCAGCGTCTCGGCCTTGCGCACCTCCGCCTGGAGGTGGCTCAGCTTGCTGGTGATCTTCTGCGCCTCGTCCGGGTCGTCCCAGAGGGACGGCGCGGCCGCCTGCTCCTCGAGCACGGCGATGTCTGCCCTCAGCTTGTCGAGGTCCAGGACGGCCTCGATCGACTCCATGGTCGAGGAGAGGGACTTGAGCTCTTCGGATACGTCGACGACTGCCACATCACCAGCCTAACGGCTGCGGCAAGTGGTATTCCCCCGGTGGGCGTGGGTCCGTCTCGCCCCGGGCCCATGGGGCTGCGCCCCTCTCCCCCTTTTTTGGCGCTTCGCGCCTCGTCCTCAAACTCCCCCAAGCTCTTAAAGAGCAGGGGGGACCCCCACGACGGGCTGATTACGGCACCGGAGGGGCTGACGTGCCCGTGTCCGGCTTGTTCGGGTCGGCGTCGTCGCCGGACGTCGCGTACCAGGCTCCCGCGCCCACCGCCGCGGCGAGGACTACGCCCGCCACGCCGAGTGTGATCCTGCGGCGTCTGGCCGAGGCGCGGTGGCGGGCCGAGCCGGGGCGGACCGTGCCCGTGGCGCGGGGGGCGCGGGCCGTGCCGCGGGCGCCGCCCGCCAGCTCGTCGGGGGCGGGGACGCGCATGGAGGTGTGGGTGTCGCGGTTGGCGTCCGCGGGCGCCGCGCCGGGGACGAGGGGCACGGCTCCGCGCCGTGGGGGCCTCTCGTGCGGCTCCGGGGACGTCTCCTCGTACGGCTCGTCGGCGGGCTCCGCCTCGGGCTCGTCGACGTCCAGGGGCGGCATGCCCGCGAGCTGGGGCAGCTGCTCGCGCAGCCGGTCGCCCAGCTCGGAGGCGCGCAGGCGGGAGGCCGGGGCCTTGGCCAGGCACTGGACCATGAGTTGCCAGAGCTCGTCGGGGATGCCGGGCAGCGGGACCACGGTCTCGGTGACGTGGCGGCGCAGGACCGCCCCGGGGTGGCCGCCGCCGAACGGCGTGAAGCCCGCGAGCAGCTCGTACAGGACGGTGGCGAGGGCGTAGATGTCGACGGCCGCGCGCGGGGGCAGGCCCTCGATGATCTCGGGGGCCAGATAGTCCGGCGTGCCGATGATCTTCGTGGCGCGGGTGCGGCGCGGCGAGTCGATGAGCTTGGCGACGCCGAAGTCGGTGAGCAGGGCCGGGTGCGAGCCGCCGGGGCCGAGGGGGCCCTGCATGTCGAGGAGGACGTTCTCGGGCTTCACGTCCCGGTGCACGATCCCCGCCGCGTGCGCCGCGGCGAGCGCGTCGGCGACGTCCGCGACGATCGCGACGGCGGCCTCGGGGGCGAGCCTGCGCTCGCGCTCCAGGCGGGTGCGCAGATCCGTGCCCCGTACGAGGTCCATCACCAGGGCGAGGTCGTTGCCGTCGACCACCAGGTCGTGGACGCCCACCACGCGCGCGTGGTCGAGGCTGAGCAGCGCCGTGCGCTCCTGGACGAAGCGGCCGACGAGTTCCTGGTCGGACGCCAGGTCCTCGCGCAGCAGCTTGATGGCGACAGGGCCTTCGGGGCCTTCGCCGAGCCACACCGTGCCGGCGCTGCCCCGTCCCAGAATCTGGTGGGCCGTGTACCGGCTGCCGATCTTCCGTCCCAAGACTGCTCCTACGGATGTGTGTTGGCCCCAAAACTACGCGGCCAGGGCACCAACCATCACATCCGCACGGGAAATCACCCCGCAGGAGTCGACAAATCAACAGAGTCGGCCGGGTTCGGCTCCCGAACCCGGCCTGCTCTCCGTTCCCGCACGGTCCCGCTCAGTCCCTGCTCGGTCCCGCTCAGTTCCCGTTGATCTTGCTCGACCAGTCGGACACCGTGTTGTAGACGTCCTTGATCTGGTCCCAGTAGCTCTTCGTCGTGCCGATCCAATCCTGGAGCGGGCTCAGCTCCCAGACCAGCCAGCTCGCGACGAACAGGATCACGAGCACGACCAGGCAGCCCTTGAGGCAGCCGAGGCCGGGGATCCGGGTCCGGTTCGGGTTCGGCTGCCGCTGGCGGCGCGGCTCCGGGGGCGCGGGCTGCGGCGGGGCGGGCTGCTGGGGCGGCGGCTGGTACGGCTGCGGCTGCGGCGCGTACGGCTGAGGCTGCGGCTGCATCTGGCGGGGCTGCTGCGGCGGCTGGTACGGCTGCGGCTGGTGCTGCGGGGCGTACGGCTGCGGCTGCTGGGGCTGCTGCGGGCGGGCCACCTGGCGCTGCGGACGGCGGCGCAGCGGGTCCTGGCTCGGGTCCAGGTACTGCACCTGCGTCTGGTCGTTGCGGTCGCGGGCCGCACGCATCTGGTTCTGCCAGGGGTGCGGGTCGTCGGGGTTGCCGCCCGGCTGGCCGGGGCCCACCGGCGGCATGACGGCCGTGGGGTCCGCGTTCGGGCCCTGGGGGCCGCCGGTGTGCGGCATCACGCTGGTGGCGGCGGCCGGGTCGTACCCGCCCGCGTTGGTGTTCGGAAGGACCTGGGTGGGGTCGGCCGCGCCCGGTGTGTCCGGCACCGGGGCGGGCGCCGGGTCCGGGGCGAGCAGCGCGGCCACGCCCTCCGCGGCGGCGATCTGTGCGGCGCTCGCGTGCACCCCGATGCCGTCGGCGACGGCGCGCAGGCCGCGCGCCAGGTTCTCGGCGCTGGGGCGGCGGTCGGGGTCCTTGCTGAGGCAGCGCTCGATGACCGTCCACAGCGGGTCGGGCACGGTGGAGGGGCGGCGCGGCTCGGCGCTCAGGTGCTGGTGAAGCACTTCGAGTGCGGAGCCGCCCGCGAACGGCGGCCGGCCCGTGACCAGCTCGTACAGCAGGATGCCCGCGCCGTAGATGTCGACGGCGCTCGTCTGCGGGCGGCCCTCGGCGGACTCCGGCGCGACGTACGCGGGCGTGCCGACGAACTCCTGGGTGCGGGTCAGGCCCGGGGAGTCGGCGAGGCGGGCGATGCCGAAGTCCGTGAGCATCGGGTGCATTCCGCTCGCGTCCTGCTTGACCAGGACGTTCGCGGGCTTGAGGTCGCGGTGCACGACGCCGTCGGCGTGGCTCGCGGCCAGCGCGTCGGCGATCTGGGCGGTGAGCAGAGCCGCCGCGGCCGGCGTGAACGGGCCGTTCTCGCGCAGGTACTTGTGCAGGTCGGGGCCCTCGACGAGGTCCATGACCAGCGCGAGCAGGTCGCCCTCGACGACCAGGTCGCGGGTGCGCACGATGTTCGGGTGCGTCAGCCTGAGCAGGACGGAGCGCTCCCTCAGGAAGCGCATCACCACGTCCGGGTCGTTGGCCAGCTCCTCCTTGAGGACCTTGATCGCGACGGTCTCGCCGGGCTGGCCGGGAACGGCCGCCTCGGCGCCCGCGGTCTCCCGCTGGCGGGCTCGCCAGACGGTGCCCGTGGCGCCGCGCCCGAGCGGCTCCTCGAGCAGGTACTTGCTGCCTACCGGCCGCACGTCATGCGCTCCCTGCTGATCTGGCTGGTCTGTGGTCCTGCGGTGCGTTCGCGCCGCCCCGCTGCGCGGTGGCGCCGTCCCGCTGTCCTTGCGGTGCTGGTGTGCTGCTCGCCGCCCGTCGTCCGGTACAGCGTTCCGACCCACTGTAGTGCCGCCGAACGGGGCACCGTCCGACGATCTTGCGCCTCCCGGCGGCCGGAATCGGACCCACGGCGGACCTTTGTTCGGAGGGAAGACGCTCCACCAGCGCGGTTGGTTGCCGATGGGGCCCGGTGAGCCGCCGAGAGCGGCGGAAACGGACTTTGGTCCCGGCCGCGGTCCCCGGCTGTGGTCCGGCTGTGGTCCCGGGGGTCACCGCGGTCAGGTGGCCATCACCGCCCACATCGGTCCGAGCAGGCACTTTGCGGGCACGTTTCCGAGCAGAGCCGACCAATCAAGATCAAATGCGGGTGGGGGGCGGGCGTGTTGTCAGTGGCAGGTGCGAGGATGCTGTCCGTACTGGCCGACGTGCCCGTGTGCGGTGGGGGGAATCACAGCGCGAGTCCCCGTGCCGGGCGCCCAGCGCAGGAAGGGACCGCTGACGGCGATGCAGATCCGGCTGACCGTCCTCGGGCCGCGTGGCGGCCAGACCGAGCCGGGGGGACGCCCCGCGGCGGCCTGCGACGTGCTCGTCACCGCCCCCGCCGGGACCGCCCTCGCCGCGGTCGCCTCCGGCCTGGCCGCGGCCGTGACCTCGGGCGAGGGCCCCACCGTCCTCTACGCCCAGTCGGACCGCCTCGACCTCCAGCGCTGCACGCTCGGCGAGCCGCCCCTGGTCGACGGCGCCGTCCTCTCCGTCGGCACCCCCGCCGAGCCGGGCCCCGACCTGGCCGAGGCCACTGCCCGGCTGCACGTGGTCGCGGGCCCCGACGCGGGCGGCGTGCACCTGCTGCACGGCGGCCAGATCCGCGTCGGCCGCTCCGCGCAGGCCGACGTCCCCCTCGACGACCCGGACGTCTCCCGGCTGCACTGCGCGGTCACCCTGGACCCGGACGGCCGCGTCACGGTCACCGACCTCGGCTCGACGAACGGCACGACGGTCGACGGCCGCGCCATCTCCGACCGCCCGGTCCGCCTCCCCTCCGGCTCCCTCCTGCGCGTCGGCGAGTCCGTGCTCCGCCTCACCGCGGGCGACGCCGTGGACGACCCGCTGCCGACGGCCTCGGACGGCGAGGGGCATGTGCGGGTGCGGATCGCCGCCCTGGAGGGGCTGGAGGGGACAGGGGTCCCGGTGCAGGGAGCGAGCGTCCCTTCGGGGCGCGGAGCAGCGGGTCTTGGACATGGGGCGCCGGTGGGTCCGGGACACGGCGTCAGCGCGCCGGTGGGCCCTGGGCACGGGGTCCCGGGCGGGGCTGGGGCCGCAGCGGCCGGGGACGGGTGGCAGCCGGGGCCCGGGGGCGGGGACGTGCGGCCGGAGGGCGGTCGGCGCGGGGATGTACGGCCGGAAGGCGCCCGGCGCGGGGATGTGCGGCCGGAAGGCGCCCGGCATGGGGATGTGCGGCCGGAAGGCGCCCGGCATGGGGATGTACGGCCGGAAGGCGCCCGGCATGGGGATGTACGGCCGGAAGGCGCCCGGCATGGGGATGTACGGCCGGGTGGCGGCTCGACGCAGCATGCGTATGGGTCGGCGGACTGGGGGGCTGCCGAGGGCAGTGCGGGCGGGCATGGGGGTGGGCCCGGGAGTGAGGGCGGACGTCTAGGTACGTCGGAGGGGGCCGGGGCCGCTGGGGCTTCTGGGGCGCCCGGGATGCCTGGGGCCGCGGGGGCGTCGGCGGCTCACGGGGTGCCTGGGCCCAGGGGGACGTCTGCGTCCGCGGGGCGGTCCGGAGCACGCGGGGCGTCTGACGCTCGGGGGGCTTCTGCGGCGTCGGGGGCGCCTGGTGCTCCGGGGGCCTCCACGACGCACGGTGCGCCGGGCACTTCGGGGACCTCTGCGGCGCCGGGTGCGCCGGGCACTCAAGGGACCTCTGCAACCGGAGGCATGCCTGGATCCCGCAGAGCATCCGTGACACCAGGGATGCCTGGAGCGCACGGAACCTCTGCGATGCCGGGCGTGCCCGGAACCCCGGGGGCTCCTGCTGTCCCGGGGGGCCCTGTTGTCCCAGGGGACCCTGCTGCCCCGGGGGACCCTGCTGCCCCGGGGGGCCCTGCTGCCCCCGGGATGCCCGGGGCCCAAGGAACTCCTGCGTCCACCGCGCCACCCGCACACCCTGCTCACCCGGCAGCGCCCGGGCACCCCGGACACCCTGCGGCTCCCGCGCCCCCCGTCGCCTCGGGGATGCCCCCGGCCGCTTCTGGGATGCCCCCGGCCTCCCCCACCTCTCCTGGCACCGCCGCCTCCCCCACCCCTCCCGAGACACCCGTGGTGCCGCAGCAGGGCGGGGTGCCGGAGATGGAGCGGCACCGGGCCGGTACGCCGCCGCGCGGGACGACCGTGCCGCGCGGGGTGCGCAAGCGCGGGGGGCTGTCCGCGTGGGCGCGGCGGCTGGCCGGTGGGCGGAGCGAGGAGGCGGAGCGGGAGCACTCCGCGTACGACGAGACGTATGACGGGCCCCGGAACGCGGCGGCGTACGAGGACGGGTGGCCGGGCGGGCCGGAGGAGGTGGGCGCCGGAGGGACGGCCGACGCGGGCGCGCGGGTGCCCGAGGCGTGGCCCGACGCGGCGGCGCTGCTCCTGACGGCGCTCGGGCCGGGGGCGCGGCTCTGGGAGCGCGGCCCCGGGCACCCGGAGGCGCTGACCGTGCGGCTCGGCACGGTCGATCGGGCCGCCCCGGGCGCGGACGGGCTTGTGCCCGCGGTGCCGGTGACGGTGAGCCTGCGGGAGGCGGGGGCGCTGGGGCTCGCGGGGCCGCGCGAACGGCTCGCGGGCCTGGCGAGGTCGGTGCTCGCGCAGTTGGCGGCGCTGCACTCGCCGGGCGCGCTGGAGATCGTCCTGATCAGCACGGACCGTACGCGTACACCGAGGCAGCGGGCCGACGAGTGGGCTTGGCTCGGCTGGCTGCCGCATGTGAGGCCCGGCCACGGGCAGGACTGCCGGTTGCTGCTGGCGTACGACAGGGAGCAGGCGGCGGCCCGGACGGGCGAGCTGCTGCGGCGCCTCGACGAACCCGCTGAACCGGCCGGTGGGGAGGCGGGGTTCGGGGCGGCGTCCGGCCAACCGGGTCCCTCCGGGGGCTCGTTGGGCGGGCACGCCGAGAGCATGCTTCCGCCCGGGCCGCGCACGGTGGTGGTCGTGGACGGGGATCCGGGGTCGGCCGGGCTGCGGGAGGCCGCCGTGCGGCTCGCGCGTGAAGGGGCCGGGGCCGGGATCCATGTGGTGTGCCTGGCCGAGACGACGGCCGCGTCGCCCACGTCGCCGGTGACGGACACGTACGAGGCGGCGTGCGAGGTATCGCCCGCGTTCCGCGCGTGCGGGGCGGCGGCGTTGCTCAGCGGGGACGTGGCGACGGCGCTGCGGGTGCTGCGCACGGCGGAGGGGCGGCCCGCGGGGAACGGCACGGTCGCCGTGGTGGACGCGGTGTCGGCGGCGTGGGCGCAGCGGTTCGCCCGGGCGCTGGCGCCGCTGCGGCCGGACGGGGCGGGGACGGGGGCCGGGCAGGCGCGGGTGGCCGTGCCGCTGCCCCAGTCGGCGCGGCTCCTGGACGAGTTGGGGCTCGCCCGGGCCACGCCCGCCTCGCTGATGGCGCGGTGGGCGGCCGCCGCGGACGACGCGCGGGCGCTGGGCGGGCGGGCCTGGGCGGTGCTCGGGGCGGGGGCGCGCGGCCCTGTGGTCGCGGACCTCGTCGCGGACGGCCCGCATCTGCTGATCGAGGGTCCCACGGGCAGCGGACGCACGGAGCTGCTGCGGTCCGTGGCGGCGTCCCTCGCGGCCGCCGAACGGCCCGACCGGCTCGGGATCGTCCTCATCGACGGCCGCGACGGCGGACCGGGCGGCGGGTCCGGGACGGGCGGCGGAAGCGGGGTCGGGGGCGGGGAGCGGCCGGGTGACGGCCTGCGGGCCTGTACGGAGCTGCCCCACGTCACCACGCACCTCGCCGCCAACGACCCCGTCCGGATGCGGGAGTTCGCGCAGTCCCTGACGGCCGAGCTGAAGCGGCGGGCGGAGTTGCTGGGGCGGGTGGGGTTCGCCGAGTGGCACACGCAGCAGGAAGTGTCGGGGCGGATGGTCGCGCAGCGGTCGTCCGGGGCGGAGGCCGCGGGGTCGCTCGGGGCCGGGCGTGCGGGTGGAACGGGTGGGGCCGAGGGAGCCGACGGGGCGGGTGGCGCTGCCGCGCCCGGCGGATCTCGTGGCGGCGGTGGCTCCGGCGGGTCCAGTGGCCCCGGCGGGTCCCGTGGGTCCAGCGGCCCCGGCGGATCCGGTGGCCCCAACGCCCCCCACGGACCCGGCGTCCCTGACGACCCCCACGGCACGAGCACCCCCGACAGCGGGGACCTCGACTCCCCGACGCGCGCCACCATGCGGCTGCGGCCCATCACGGCGGGGCGGGCCGAGCCCGGGCCGCCGCTGGCGCGGCTCGTCGTGCTCGTGGACGACTTCGACGCGTTGCTCGCGCCCGCGCTCGGGTCGCCCGGGCGGCCCGCCGCCGGGTCCGTGGTGCGGGCCCTGGAGGCGGTGGCCCGGGACGGGGAGCGGCTCGGCGTGCACCTGGTCGCGGCGGCGCGGGGTGAGCGGGTCGGGGCCTCGGAGGTGGGGCGGCGGGCCGGGCTCCTGGTCACGCTGGACGCCGTCGGCACCGGGGCGGACGATCCCGCTCCCGGGCGGGGTGCGCTGCGCGGCCTGGACGGCCGGGGGGTCGCCTTCCAGTCCGGGCGCGTCACCGGCCGGATCCCACGCACCGCGACGCTCCGGCCCACGGTGGTGCCCCTCGAGTGGGAGCGGATGGGAGACCCACCGACCCGAAGGCCCGTCCGGGAACTCGGAAACGGCCCGACGGACCTGGCCCTCCTCGCCAGCGCACTGGAGCGCGCGGCGCGGTCGGTGTCGGCGGAACGGGTGCCTTCCCTGCTGTGACCCCGGCCCGCGCCCGGGACACCCGCCGCCCACGGGACCGACGCCGTCGGACGGAGGCCTCCTCGGGCGGCGCCCCCACAGGGCGGGACGGCACCAAAGCCCCCGCCACGGAGCAGATGCCCCGCAGGGGCAGGCTGCGCCCCGCGATCCCGGCCAGACGGGCAGGAGAGCCGCAGCGCAGCGGCAGGACGGAAGACGCCGGAACACAAGCCGCACAAACCATGCGACCACAACCACCCCACCACCCGCCAGGGCAAGCCACGCCCCACAGCCACGGACGGGTGGGCGGGTGGGGGAAACCCACCGCGAAGCGGCGGGACGGAAGACGCCGGAACACAAGCCGCACCAGCCACGCGACCGCAAGCACCCCGCCACGCCGCCAGGACAAGCCGCGCCCCACGACCACGGGCGGGCGGGAGAGCCGCCGCACAGCGGCAGGACAGAAGGCGCCCGAACACAAGCCGCACAAGCGATGCAGCCACAGGCACCCCGCCACCCCACCAGGACAAGCCACGCCCCACAGCCACGGACGGGCGGCCGGGGAGAAACCCACCGCGAAGCGGCGGGACGGAAGGCACCGGAGCACGAGCCGCACCAGCCACGCGACCGCAAGCACCCCGCCACCCGCGACGGCAAGCCGCGCCCCACGATCACGGGCGGGCGGGTGGGAGAGCCGCCGCGCAGCGGCGGGACGGAAGGCGTCGGAACGCAAGCCGCACAAGCGATGCGGCCGCAGGCACCCCGCCACCCCGCGACGGCAAGCCGCGTCCCACAGTCACGGGCGGGCGGGTGGGGGAAACCCACCGCGAAGCGGTGGGACGGAAGGCGCGCCCCCCGGCCAGGAACAGCTGGGGGCAAAGGCGGGCGCAAGCCCCGGCGGACCTCGTCCAAAAGGGCGCCCACGCCAGATGACGGCACGTCACAACGCCATCACGATCACCGACTTGGCGCCGTAGACCATCTTGCCGCCCCTGACCACGCGGGCGTAGACAGACGCAACGGGACCTGTCGGGGAAGAGAACGGGGCAGTGATGCGCAGCACTCTTCGTACACGCACACCGAACACACGTCGCGCTCGTCGCACGCGCGGGGCGGCCGCCAAGATCGTCGCCTCCGCCGCCGTCGGCGCCCTCGCGCTGGGGCTCAGCGCCTGCGGGGGCGACGACAAGGACAAGGATGACGACAAGGCAGGCGGTGGCGGCAAGGAGAGCGCGGCCACCGTGCAACTGCCCAAGCTGGACGGCGAGAAGGTGTCGGTGGCCGCCGTCTGGGGCGGCGCCGAGCGGAAGGTGTTCCTGAAGGTCCTGGACGAGTTCGAGAAGCGTACGGGCGCCGAGGTGTCGTTCGTACCGGCCCAGGACCCGATCATCAGCTTCCTGGAGTCGAAGGCGGCGGGCGGCCAGCCGCCGGACGTGGCGATGCTGCCGCAGGTCGGCGCGATCGAGCAGGCGGTGCAGAACAAGTGGGCCAAGCCGGTCGGGCCCGAGGCACAGAAGCAGCTCACAAAGAACTACGCGCAGGGCTGGCAGGACCTCGGGGCGGTGGACGGCAAGCAGTACGGCGTCTACTTCAAGGCCGCCAACAAGTCGCTGATCTGGTACAACACCGAGGTCTTCACGAACGCGGGCGTCAAGGAGCCGAAGACCTGGAAGGAGTTCATGAAGACCGCGCAGACGGTGTACGACTCGGGTGTCACGCCGATGTCGGTGGGCGGCGCGGAGGCGTGGACCCTCACGGACTGGTTCGAGAACATCTACCTCTCGCAGGCGGGTCCGGAGAAGTACGACCAGCTCGCCCAGCACAAGATCAAGTGGACGGACCCGTCCGTCAAGGACGCCCTGACGACGCTCGGGGAGCTCTTCGGGAAGAAGGGGTTCATCGCCGGGGGTGCCGACGGCGCCCTGCAGACGGAGTTCCCCGCGTCCGTGAAGCAGACGTTCACCGGCGGCGACCAGCCGAAGGCGGGCATGGTCTTCGAGGGCGACATGGTGTCCCTGTCGATCGCGGAGACCAAGGCCGAGGTGGGCAAGGACGCGAAGGTGTTCCCGTTCCCCGCGGTCGGGGACGAGTCGCCGGCCGTCGTCGGCGGTGACGCGGCCGTGGCGCTGAAGAACAGCAAGGGCGCGCAGGCCCTGCTCACGTTCCTCGCCACCCCGGACGCCGCGAAGATCTGGGCGGAGGCGGGCGGTTTCGTGTCGCCGAACAAGGCCCTGGACCTGAAGGCGTACCCGAACGACGTGCAGCGCGGCATCGCCGATGCGCTGATCAAGGCGGGCGACGACATCCGCTTCGACATGTCGGACCAAGCCCCGCAGTCCTTCGGCGGCACGCCGGGCAAGGGCGAGTGGAAGGCGCTGCAGGACTTCCTGAAGAACCCGAAGAACGTCGCGGGCACCCAGCAGACGCTGGAGGACGCGGCGGCCAAGGCGTACAAGAAGAGCTGACGGGGCGATGACGACCCCGGATGCCGGGGGCACCGCGGCGGTGCCCCCGGCCGAGTCGACGCCGCACACCTCCAAGACCGGCCCGCGCGGGGCCGGTCCCCGCAGGAGCGTCACCGGGACCCGCAGAGCGGTCGCGGTGCTGTTCCTGCTGCCCGCCCTCGTCCTGCTCGGCGCGCTCGTGCTCTATCCGATCGGCTACTCGGTCGGCCGCAGCTTCTTCGACAAGGCCGGCGACTTCGCCGGTCTCGACAACTACGAGACGATGTTCTCCGACGACGGCATCCGTACCGCCGTCAAGAACAACGCGATCTGGCTGGTGGCCGCACCGGCGCTGACCACGGCGCTCGGCCTGATCTTCGCGGTCCTCACCGAACGGGTCCGCTGGGGCACGGCGTTCAAGCTCATCATCTTCATGCCGATGGTGATCTCGATGCTGGCGGCGGGCATCATCTTCCGGCTCGTGTACGAGTCCGACCCCGACCGCGGCGTCGCCAACGCCCTGTGGGTGGGCGTGCACGACACGTTTGCCGAGTCCTCGAACTTCCCTCGGGGCCACCCCGGCGCCCGCTCCCCCCTGGAGTCGGCGGGCGGCGGCGCCTTCGTCACCAAGGAGCCGGTGCGGGCGGGCGAACCGGTGGTACTGCCGCTCACCGGCGTGCCGCCGGACCAGATGCCCGACGACGCCAAGTCCGCGAAGCCCGCGGCGGCCGACCCGGGCAAGGTCACCGGCACGGCCTGGCAGGACTTCACGCGCGGCAAGGGCCGGGGGAAGCTGAACGCGCCGGACGCCGTCGAGTTCGGCTACCCCGGCATCAAGATCGAGGCGGTCAAGGGCGGCGAGGTGGTGGCCTCGACGAAGGCCGCGGCCGACGGGACGTTCAGCCTGCCGAAGGAGGCCGACGGCGCCCAACTGCGCTATCCCGCGTCGAACTTCCGCGAGCCGTACAACGGTGTGGACTGGCTCGGCCCCTCGCTCATCACGCCCGCCATCATCGGCAGCTACATCTGGATGTGGGCCGGGTTCGCGATGGTCCTGATCGCGGCCGGGCTCGCGAGCGTGCCGCGTGAACTCCTGGAGGCAGCGCGCGTGGACGGGGCCAACGAGTGGCAGGTGTTCCGTCGTGTGACGGTGCCGCTGCTCGCGCCGGTCCTCGCGGTCGTCGTGGTCACGCTGATGATCAACGTGATGAAGATCTTCGACCTGGTCTTCGTGATCCCGCCGGGCTCGTCGAAGGACGAGGCGAACGTGCTCGCGGTGCAGCTGTACAACTCGGCGTTCGGCGACCGGGACGCGGGCGTGGCGAGCGCCATCGCGGTGCTCCTCTTCCTCCTGGTGATTCCGGTGATGCTGTTCAACATGCGGCGTATGCGGCGGGAGGCCAGGCGATGAGCGCCCAGGGTGAGACGGCCAGGAAGCCGCCCGCGCGGCAGGTCACGGTCGTGAAGGCCAAGCAGTCCCTCGGCAGCCGCATCGCCGCGGTCGTCAGCGGCAGCGTGCTCCGGGTCTTCCTGGTCGTGGTCGGCCTGTTCTGGCTGGTGCCGACGCTCGGCCTGATGCTCGGCTCGCTGCGCACGACGCAGGACATGAGTGAGAGCGGCTGGTGGAAGGTCTTCGGCAAGCCCTCGCAGCTGACCTTCGAGAACTACGAGAACCTCCTCAAGGACGAGACGATCACCGACTCGATCCTGACGAGCGTGTCGATCACCGTGCCCGCGACGCTGCTCGTCGTGGTGATCGGCTCGCTCGCGGGGTACGCCTTCGCGTGGATGGAGTTCCCGGGCCGCGACTGGTGGTTCCTCGGTGTGGTCGGGCTGCTCGTGGTGCCGGTGCAGGTGGCGCTGCTTCCGGTGGCGAAGCTGTTCGGCGAGATCGGGATCTTCGAGTCGACGACGGGCGTGGTGCTGTTCCACACCGCCTTCGGCCTTCCGTTCGCGATCTTCCTGCTGCGGAACTTCTTCGCGGAGATCCCGCGTGAGCTCCTGGAGGCGGCCCGGCTCGACGGGGCCGGGGAGCTGCGTCTCTTCCTGCGCGTGGTGATGCCGCTCGGCGCGCCCGCGATCGCCTCGCTCGGCATCTTCCAGTTCCTGTGGGTGTGGAACGACATGCTGATCGCGTTGATCTTCGCCGACGCGGGCAGCCCGCCGATCACGGTGGCGCTCCAGCAGCAGGTGCGGTTCTTCGGCGACAACGTGCAGATCCTGGCGCCGGGCGCGTTCATCTCCATGGTCATCCCGCTGGCGGTGTTCTTCGCCTTCCAGCGCCAGTTCGTGTCCGGTGTCATGGCGGGCGCCGTCAAGTGACGGGCGGGGAGGGCGACACATGACGGGCGCGTGAGGTCGGTGAAGTGACGGGCGGGTGACGTCCGGGGGAAAGGGGGTCCAAGGAGTCGGGGGCGTGTCGTGCCGCTTCGGCGGCGTGTCGTGCCGGTTGTGGTGTCCGCCGGATCATGGCCACTACGGTCGATCGCGGCGCACTGCCCCCGACTCCAGGACCTGACATGCCCGAAGCCTCCGCTTCCGTACCGACGTCCGCCCAGGAATTGGACGACCTGCCGCTCCCGACCGACCTCTCCTCCGTGAAGGGCTGGTTCCACCCCGCCGACCAGGTGCTCTTCGACTGGTTCCTGAACCGCCAGCGGGACCTGGAGGAACCCGGCGACCTGCTCGAACTCGGCGTCTACCTCGGCAAGAGCGCGATCTTCATGGGCGATTTCCTGCGCCCCGGCGAGACCTTCACGGTCTGCGACCTCTTCGACTCGCCCGCGCCCGACGACGCCAACTCCAAGGAGATGAACCGCTCGTACGCGACCCTCACCCGGCGCGCCTTCGAGGCCAACTACCGCTCCTTCCACGACGAGCTGCCCGCCGTCGTGCAGGCACCCTCGTCCGGCATCACCGCGCACGTCCGCGCGGACAGCTGCCGCTTCGTCCACATCGACGCCTCGCACCTCTACGAGCACGTCCACGCCGACATCGCCGCCGCCCGGCGCCTGCTCCGCCGGGACGGGATCGTCGTCCTGGACGACTTCCGCGCCGAGCACTGCCCCGGCGTCGCGGCCGCCACCTGGGGCGCGGTCGCCACGACCGGCCTGAAGCCGCTGTGCATCACGGCGACCAAGTTCTACGGGACGTGGGGCGCGTACGACGCGGTGCACGGGGAGCTGAAGGCGTTCCTGGAGGGCCGGGACGACATGTGGCACGGGGCGGAGGAGGTCGCGGGGCAGCCGATGATCCGCATCAGCGGCGGGAAGGCGCGGATGCCCGCGCATCCGGTGTCGCGGCACGCCTCGGCGGTGCCGGGGCAGGCGGCGGGCGCGGAGGGGACGGCAGGGACCGCCGGTGCGGAGCGGGGCAAGGGCGCGGCGCAGGCCACGGCCGTCCAGCAGCCGCCGGGCAAGCCGGCCCGGCGGACCGGCGACAACCGGCGCCCCAAGGGGCGGGGCCTCGTCTCGTTCCTGAGCCGCCGCTCCTAGCCTCGGGTCGCCGCCGGAGCCGACCGCCGGTCCCGGGCCACCGGCCATGACCACCGGTCCCGGTCCACCGGGCCCAGCGACCGGACCTGAAACGCCGGACCTGAGCCGCCAGACCTGCCCGCCGCTCCTGGCCACCGGGACCTGACCGCCAGAGCCGACCGCCAGTCCTGGGCCACCGGACCCAGCCGCCATACCTGGGCCACCGGACCGGCCCACCAGACCTGGCCACCGGAACCTGACCACCAGAGCCGACCGCCATAGCTGGGCCACCGGACCCAGCCGCCATACCTGGGCCACCGGCCCCGGCCCTCCGGACCTGAGCCCCGGCCCCTGGCCCCCACTGGCCCCCAGCCCACCCGTCGGGGTGAGCGCCCGGCACCGGCCGTTCACCCCCACGGGTGCCGGTCGCCCGGAGCTCACCCCGGCGCCCCGGTCAGGCACCAGGCGCGTGCCGTACCGATGAATTCTGGGTGAATAGCGGCAAAGTGGGGCAATGCAACACCGACCCGCACGCGCCCTCCGTCCCCGCCGCCTCGCCGCCCTCACCCGCACCGCGCGCTTCCGCCTGGAGCGGGCCACCGCCGGGCGGGGCACCGGGCCGGACGCGCTGCTGCCCCCGCCCGCGCACCTGTCGCTGCGGGACAGCCGCACCCTCAACCTCGCGCTGGCCGCGCCCGAGCCCGGCCTGCGGGCCGCCGAGCTCCTGATCAGCCGCGGCCGCCGTCGCTTCCGCGTCCCGCTCGCCGTCGAGCGGGACACCGACGGCGGCCCGCTCCTGACGGCGACGGTGACCCTGCGCGACGCGCTGGACGAGGTCACTGGCGCGGCCCGCGTCCAGGGCACCGCCACCCCCCTCCTGAGCGAGGGCGTCTGGCGGCTCGCCGTCGCGACGAGCGGCGCCGACGGCCGCGTACGCCGTCGCGGGCTGGCCCTCGCCGACGTCGGCGCCCCGCCGCCGGGCCCCACCGCGCCGCACGCGCCCAACCCCCGCACGGGCACCCTGATCCGGGTCGTGCGCTGTCGCGGCGGGCGGGCCGCGGTGCAGGTCACGCGGTCGCGGCCGCGGGCGGAGCTGGTGCGGTTCGTGCCGCGCGGGGACGGCATCACGGTGTACGGGCGGGTGGTCGCCGGGCCCCGGGGGCGGGCCCTGACGCGGTGGGCGGCACGGGCCGTGCGGCGCCGTGACGGCCTGGTCGCGCCCGTCGAACTCGCCTGGGACGGGGACCGGTTCAGCTTCGCGCTGCCGCTCGGCGCGATGGCGGGCGCCGACCCGGGCCAGTGGGTGTGGGACTTCCGGGTCGGCGAGCTCGGCCTCGGGCGGCGCCTGACCGACGTGACCGATCTGCCGTCGGCGTTCCCCACGCCGTTCCGTCTGGTCGCGCTGCCCGGTGGCCGCCTGGTGCGCGCGCACCCGCATCTGACCGCGTCCGGCGCCTTCGCCGTGACCTGCCTGGACATCACGGAGGCGACCTCGTGAGGCACCCAGGCCCCGGGCGGCGCCCGTACCGCCGAAACCGCGTGAGACCTGCTGAGGAGACACCTTGAAAATCACCTATCTGCTCGGCTGGGGCGACGAGATGGGCGGCACCGAGCTGGCCACGTACACCCAGGCGCTGCACCTCGCCGAGCGGCACGACGTCGAGGTCGTCTCGGTCTTCCGCACCCGCGCCGAGCCGTTCTTCCCCGAGGCGCGGCAGCTGCCCGTGCGGTATCTGGTGGACCGCACGGTGACGCCGGAGCGGCCGGCGCGGGACTCGCGGCTCGACGAGGCGGCGTGCCGGACCCTCGCCGCGCTGCCGAGCGAACTCATCAGGCCCGCCTGGGAGTCGGCGTTCGACCGCCTGTCGGACGTGGAGCTGACGGCGGCCCTCAGCACCCTCGACACGGACGTCCTGGTGACGACGACGCCCGCGCTGCTCGCCGCCGCCGTCGGCCTCGTACCGCCGCGCGTGGTGACCGTCCACCAGGAGCACCGCCCCACCCAGCGCCGGGGCCCCTCCGGCGAGCCGCTGCTCCTGCACGCGCCGCGCCTGGACGCCCTGGTGACGCTGACCGGGCGGACCCGGGACTGGATCGCGGAGTCCCTGGGCGCGACCGCGCCGGAGCTCGCCGTGATCCCCAACGCCGTGCCGGACGGCTTCCGGCCGCGCGCCGACGGCGAGAGCAAGGTCATCGTGATGGCGGCGCGGCTGACCGGCGAGAAGCGCGTCGACCACGCCGTGCGGGCGTTCGCACGGGTCGCGGACGCGCACCCGGAGTGGTCCTTGCGGATCTTCGGCGGCGGGCACCGCGAGCAGAGCCTGCGCCGTCTGGTGGACGCCTTCGGGCTCCAGGACCGGGTGGAACTCCTCGGCCCCTGCCAGGACATGGCGTCCGAGTGGGCGAAGGCGGGCCTGTCCCTGATGACGGCGGGCCACAACGAGGCGTTCCCGCTGGTGCTCCTCGAAGCGCTCGCGGCCGGGGTGCCGGTGGTGACGTACGACGTGCTCACGGGACCGGCGGAGATCGTCCGGCATCGGGTGGACGGACTCCTTGTGCCGCCCGGCGAGATCGGTGAACTCGCTGCCGCGATGGACGAGTTGATGTCCGACGACGAGCTGCGGCGCGGCTGTGCGCGGGCGGCGAGGGAGGGTGTGTACGCGCGGTTCTCCTCGGCCGGGGTGACGGCGCTGTGGGAGGAGCTGTACACGCGGCTCGTGGCGGGGCGGGAGAGGCCCGAGCGGCTCTCGGGGCGCGCGGACCGGGTGGCGCTCGGCGTGGCATCGGGCGGCTGCGGGTTCCGGCCGACGGCGCCGCACACCTTCAACGCCGACGCGGGCGCCGACGAGCGGGCCCGCGAGGGCGAGATCATCGCGGCCGCCCCCGCGGGCCGCGTGATCCGTTCGGTGGGCCGCCTCGCGGAGTGCAGGGACGACGTGCTCGCGCCGCGCATGGCCGAGTGGAACCTCGACGTCACCGCGACCGCGCTCGCATCGCGGCAGGTCCCCTACGTCCTGGTGCGCACCGACGGCACGGCCCACACCCTCGCCGTGGACGAGGACGACCGCGACCGCGCCCTGAAGGCCCTCGCGGAGGCGCTGCACGGCGAGCCGGTCTACGCCGAGTTGGTCAACCCGCGCGACGCGGCGCCCGGCGCGGTCCTCGCCGAACGGCTCGACGGGATCGGCGAGTTGGCGGGCGTGAAGGTGTTCAGGCCGGTGACCACGACGACGCTGTCACTGCGCCACGGGGTGCAGCAGGCCTGCACGGTGGCGTTCTGGCCGCGCGTCGAGGACCCCGGGGCCACCGGCGCGCCGGACTCCCCCGACGCCGAGGCCGGCCCCGATGCCGACCCCGCTCCCCCCGCCGCAGCCCCCGGGCCCGACCCGTCCTGGCGTCGCGCCCCCTTCGGCAGCACCCTCGCCGGGGCCGAGCTGCCCTCCCTCGCCCCCACCGCACGGCTGCGCGTCGGCGAGCGCGACTACCCGACCCTCGAGGTCTTCACCGAGCGCCTCATGAACGACGCCGACTTCCCCGTCGACGCCGTCTACACCTGGGTCGACGACTCCGACCCCGACTGGCGCGCCGCCCGCGCCGCCGCGCTCGGCGGCAGCACGGACGACGCCGACTCCTCGGCGGACAGCGGCACGGTCCGCTTCCGCAACCGCGACGAGCTGCGCTACTCCCTGCGCTCGCTCGCGATGTACGCCCCGTGGGTGCGGCACGTGTACCTCGTCACCGCCGGCCAGGTCCCCGACTGGCTAGACCGCGACCACCCGGGCCTCACCGTGGTCGACCACCGCGACCTCTTCGCCGACCCCTCCGCCCTGCCGACCTTCAACTCCCATGCCATCGAGACCCAGCTCCACCGCATCAAGGGCCTCGCGGAGCACTTCCTCTACTTCAACGACGACATGTTCCTCGGCCGCCCGACGACCCCCGGCACCTTCTTCCTCGGCTCCGGCCTGCCCAAGTTCTTCTGGTCGTCGGCGTCCGTGCCCGCGCTGCCGGTGGACGCGGCGGACGAGGGCTACCTGGCGGCGGCGAAGAACAACCGCGAGCTGCTGCGCCGCGACTTCGGCCGCACGGCCACGCACTGCTTCCTGCACGTGCCGTACGCGCTGCGCCGCAGCATCCTCGAAGAGCTCGGCGAGCGGTACGCGGACGAGCTGGCCGCCACGTCCCGCGCCCGCTTCCGCGGCGCCACCGACCACTCCCTGGTCTCGTCCCTGCACCAGCACTACGCGTACCTGACGGGCCGCGCGGTGCCGGGCTCCGTGTCGTACGACTTCGTGGACATCGGCAGCCGCGCCGACCACGCCCGGCTCGGGCAGCTCCTGCAGTCGCGGAACAAGACGGCGTTCTGCATCGGCGAGTCGCCCGACAGCGGCATGTCCGACGAGGAGACGGCGCTGGCCGTGCGGTCGTTCCTGACGGCGTACTTCCCGGTGCGCTCGCCCTACGAGCGGCCGGTGTCCGGCTGATCCGCGAGGAATACCCGCCGCACCACCCGCTCGGCCGCGCCCCCGTCGTCGTAGGGGCAGAACCGCTCCCGGAACGCCTTGCGCAGTCCCGTCGTCGCGGCCGTGTCCCAGCCGCCGTCCCGGAACAGCGCGGTCAGCTCGTCCTCGGTGGTGGCGAGGGCGCCGGGGGTCTCGCCCGGGCGGCCCGAAAGGAGGTCGAAGTAGGTGCCGCGGGCGAGGCGGTAGGCCTGCCAGTCGGGGGCGTAGCTGACGATCGGGCGGTCCAGGCAGGCGTAGTCGAACATCAGCGACGAGTAGTCCGTGACCAGGGCGTCGGCGGCCAGGCACAGGTCCTCCACGCGCGCGTGGCCGGTGACGTCGAGCAGGCCGGGGTGGTCGGCGAGGCCCGCGTCGGCGCCGTAGAAGTAGTGCGCGCGGACGAGGACGACCCAGGAGTCGCCGAGCGCGGTCGCGAACCGCTCCAGGTCGAGGCGGGGCAGGAAGCCCTTCTGGTAGTCGCGGTGCGTGGGGGCGTAGAGGAGGGCCCGCTGGCCGGGGCGCACGCCCAGGTCGGCGCGGATGCGGGCGATGTCGTCGGGGCCGGTCGTGAAGTACACGTCGTTGCGCGGGTAGCCCGCCTCCAGGGCCTCGTACGCGGCCGGGTAGACGCGCTCCCACACCTCCGTGGAGTGCGGGTTGGCGGACAGGCTGTAGTCCCACTGGTCGGTGTGGTCGAGGACCTTCTGGAAGCTGATGCCGTGCGTGCCCGCGGGGTAGCGGCGCTGGTCCAGGCCCATCTTCTTCAAGGGGGTGCCGTGGTGGGTCTGGAGGTAGACCTGGCCGGGGCGTTTGGTGAAGCCGCCGGGGAAGGAGGAGTTGTTGATCAGGTAGGTGGCGCGGGCCATCGCGCGCCAGTAGCGCCGGGAGCCCTCGATGACGTACTCGACGCCGGGCGGCACGCGGTGCCTGTGGCGGCTCGACACCACCCACACGCCCCGGATGTGGGGGGCGAGTTCGCGGGCCTTGGCGTGGATCGCGGCCGGGTTGCAGCTGACGCCGCGGTTCCAGTAGGCGCCGTAGACGGCCAGGTTCGGGTCGAGGGAGCGGCGCAGGTCGGCGTGGTAGCTGACGCGCATGGCGCGGGCGCGGACGGACTTCTTGCGGCGGGCGAGCGCCGTACGGACGGACTTCATGCGGCCGCCCGCGCGGGACAGGGCGCGGTAGGACGCGTACGAGCCGAGGACCAGCGCCTGCTGACGTTCCGTCATGGCCGGGCGGACGGCGGGGCGGTGGGCGCGCAGCATGCCCGCGGCGGCCCGGAAGTACGCGGAGCGGTCGCCCGGCGCGATCCGGCCCGGGTCGTCGAGGACGGCCAGGAGGTGGTCGACGGCGCGCAGGTAGAGGCGGTCGGTGGCCCCGGCGCCGTCCGTGAACAGCTCCTCGTACCGCCCGATCACCGCGAAGTGCTCCCGCCCCGGCGACTTCGCGAAGCTGCCGCCGCGCCGCTCGCGCCAGCGCACGCACACCCGGTCGAGCGCGCCGACGCGGTCGCCCGCGGCCAGCGTCGCCCGGTGCACGGGCACCACGTCCTCGTAGGCGCCCCGGGAGAAGGCGAGGCCTCGCGCGGACCAGAAGGACCGCCGGAAGACGCGGTTCCAGGCGGCGACGGTGACGGCGAGGGGGTCGCCCGTGACGTCCTCGCCCGCCGGTCTGCGCACGGTCTCCCACCAGTCGGTGCGGTCGTGCCCGAAGAGCAGCACGTCCAGGCCCCCGGCCCCCTCCGCGCCCCCTTCTTCGGACCGCGTGATCTCGCGGTCGATCGCCGCGAGGGCGCCGGGGAGCAGCACGTCGTCCCCGTCGAGGAACAGCAGCCAGTCGCCGGTGGCGCGGGCCGCACCGGCGTCGCGGGCGGGGCCCGTGCCCTGCCGTCGGGTGAGCCGGACGAGTTGCACGCGCGGATCGCGCTGCGCATACTCCGCCGCGATCGCGGCGCAGGCGTCCGGCGACGCGTCGTCGACGACGAGGAGTTCGAGGTCTTCGCAGGACTGGTCGAGGACGGACTCCAGGCATTCCCGCAGGTAGCCCTGGACTCGGTGGGCGGGCACGACGACTGAGAAGCGCGGCATGGACACCGACGGTAGTCACGCGCACACGCTCTGTCGAAGACCGCGCCTCACTCGATGGGGTGATCGCGATCCCCGTTGGGGTGAGCGGCGGCAAAGAAGTTGATCGCGGCGGGCAAAAGGTGTGAATACGCCCGTAATGGGTCGTATCGCCAGCCGACTCCAACGAAAGGCCGCTCGCCGTGCAGCCCCGACTCAGCGTCGTCGTGCCCATCTACAACGTCGAGGAGTTCCTTGAGGAGTGCCTGGAGTCGATCGCCCGGCAGACGCTTGACGGAGGAGGCACAGGGGATACCGGCGGCGGTGCCGGCGGGCTCGAAGTCGTCCTCGTCGACGACGGCTCCACCGACGCCAGCCCCCGCATCGCCCGCGACTTCGCCGTCCGCGACCCGCGCTTCGTGTACGTGCGGCAGCCGAACGCGGGCCTGAGCGCCGCCCGCAACACCGGTGTGCGGCACGCGAGTCCGGCCGCCGAGTACCTGACGTTCGTGGACAGCGACGACATCGTGCCGCACGACGCGTACGCCCGCATGATCGCGAGCCTGGACGCCAGCGGCTCCGACTTCGCCAGCGGCAACGTGTGGCGCCTGACCGAGCGCGGCCGCTCCCAGGCCTGGCAGTACCAGTGGCTCACCGCGCCGCGCACGGCCACCCACATCTCCCGCGACCTGGCGCTGCTCGCCGACCGGGTCGCCTGGAACAAGGTCTTCCGGCGCTCCTTCTGGGACCGGCACGGCTTCCTCTTCCCCGAGGGCAGGCTGTACGAGGACACGCCGGTGATGATCCCGGCGCACTTCCTCGCCAAGTCCGTGGACGTGCTCAAGGACCACGTCTACTACTGGCGGGTGCGCGAGGGCTCGATCACGCGGCGGCGCACCGACGTCAAGGGCGTGCGCGACCGCGTCGCGGCCTGCGCGCACGTCAGCGCCTTCCTCGGCGAGCACGCGCCGGAGCTGAAGTCCACGTACGACGCCTCCTGCCTGCGCGACGACTTCGTGTACTTCCTGGAGGGCCTGCCGATGGGCGGTCCCGAGTACCGTGCGGCGTTCCTCGCGGACACCGCCGAGTTCCTGCGCACCGCCGACCCGGCGATCCTGCGGCGGCTCCCGGTGGACCTGCGGGTGAAGTGGCACCTGGTGCGGGAGCGGCGCACGGGTGAGCTGATCGAGCTGCTCGACCGCGAACGGCTGGGCGGCAAGGGGGCGTTCGCGGTGCGCGGCTCGCTGCGCCGGTACGCGGCCTACCCGGGCGTCGACCGGCTCCCCCGCGACCTCACCCGGCTCGACCAGAGCGAACTGCCCGCCGTGGCCCGGCTCGACGAGGCCGCCTGGGACGAGCAGGGGCGGCTGCGGATCCGCGGCCACGCGTATGTGCGCAACCTGGAGGCGGCGCGGCCCGGGCAGTCGGTGAAGGCGGGACTGCTCAAGTCGGCGCACAGCAGGGGCCGGTTCAAGCGCGTGCCGACGCGGACCGTGCCCGCGCCCGCGGCCACCGAGCGCTCCGGGCAGCGGCTGCACTGCTACGACCTGTCCGGCTTCGAGATGACGATCGACCCCGAGCAGCTCAAGGCGGGCGGCCGGTGGCGGCCCGGGAACTGGCTGCTCGGCGTGGTCGTCGCGGGCCACGGCACCGTGCGCCGGGCCGCCGTGCGCGCGGCGGACGGCCCCCGCACCCAGTCCCTGACCCGCGACCTCGGCGACGGCCTGCGCCTGGTCCTCGGCTTCAGCAAGGGGCGGCTCGTGCTGCGCGTCCAGGAGTACGCGGCGCGGGTGGACGGCCATCGCGCGGACGGCGACGACGTGATCCTCACCGGCACCCTCACCGCCACTCCCGCGGGCACCGGGGCCCGGCCCACGGCGCTGCGCCTGACCCGCCCGGACACGGGCGCCGCCGTCAGCTGCCCCGTCGCCCTCGTCGACGACCGCTTCGAGGCCCGCGTGCGCCTCGCCGACCTGGAGGACGTGCCGCCCGCGCCGCACCGCGCGCCCGCCCAGGTCGAGCCGCCGCACGGCGACCGCTGGGGGGCCGTCCTCGAACGGGCCGACGGCACCACGGTCCCCCTCGCGGCCGCCCTCGACCTGCCCCCGGGCCGCTACGCCACGCGCCCGGGACGGGAGCTGTGCGCCACCGCCGACGACCGCGGCGGCCTCGTCGTCGAACTCACCCGGCGCCCCGTCGCCGACCGCGTCGAATGGTCCGACGACGGCACCCTCACCGTCGAGGGCACGGCCGCGGCGGCGAGCTGGCCCTCGGCCGAGCTCGTGCTGCGGCACAGCGGCCGCGACGACGAGGTGACCGTGCCGGTGGAGCTGGCCGACGGGCGGTTCCGGGCCCGCGTCGCGCCCGGGGGCGGGGTGCTGCGGGAGGGGCGGTGGTACGCGTTCCTGCGGGAGGTGGGGCACGGCGGGGCGGGCGTGCCGGTGCGGGTGCTCACGTCGGTGGGCGCGGGGATGCCGGACCACCGGGTGGTCCAGGGGCGGGAGTTCACGGCCGACCGGCGCTTCGGCGACCGGCTCCTGATCGAGGCCGGGTCGGTGCTCGCGCCCACCGAGCGCGGCGCGTACCGGCGCCACCGGCTGCGCACCGAGCACTACCCGAGGGAGCGGGTCAAGAGCCTGCGCGACGCCGTCCTGTACTTCGACGGCGACTCGCCGCGCGCCGTCCACGAGGAGCTGGTGCGGCGCGGCGCCGACGTCGAGCACCTGTGGGTGACGCAGGACCAGCAGACGCGGGTCCCGGCGGGCGCGCGCGGCGTGGAGGAGCACAGCGCCGAGTGGTACGGGGCGCTCGCCCGCTGCCGCCGCATCGTCGCCGCGGGCCACCTGCCGGACTTCTTCGAGCGCCGCGAGGGCCAGACCGTCGTCCAGACCTGGCACGGCACGCCCCTCAAGCGCATCGGCACCGACCTCACGGACACCCTGTACGCCGACCACGGCCACCTCGACCGCCTGCCCCGCCTCGCCGCGCAGTGGAACGTCCTGGTCTCCCCCAGCGGCTTCGCCACCCCGCACCTGGGCCGCGCCCTCACCTACGACGGCGAGGTCCTGGAAGCCGGATCGCCGCGCAACGACGTCCTGTTCGCCGACGACCGCCACAAGGTCACCGAACGCGTCCGCCGCGAACTGGGCCTCACGCCCGACAAGCGGATCGTCCTGTACGCCCCGACCTACCGCGACCACCTCGGCTTCGGCCCCGGCCGCTTCCGCTACGACCCCGCCCTCGACCTGCGCGCCGCCGAGGACGTCCTCGGCGAGGACCACGTGCTGCTCGTGCGCAAGCACCCGCTGACCTCCGGGCGGCTCCCCGGCGCCCGCGCCCCCTTCGTCCGCGACGTCACCGGGCACCCCCGCACCGCCGAACTCCTCCTGGTCGCCGACGTGTTGATCACCGACTACTCGTCCCTGATGTTCGACTTCGCGCACACCGGCCGCCCGATGCTCTTCCACGCCTACGACCTGGAGCACTACCGCGACACCGTGCGCGGCTTCTACCTCGACTTCGAGTCCCGCGCGCCGGGCCCGCTGCTCGCCTCCACCGGCGAGGTCGTCGACGCCCTGCGCGACCTCGCCTCCGTCTCCGCACGGCACCGCAAGGCGTACGCGGCGTTCCGCGAGGCCTACTGCGACCTCGACGACGGCAGGGCGGCGGAGCGCGTCGCGGACAGGCTGATGCGATGACGGCGGGCACGTCGGGGACGACGACGACCGCTTCGAGCGCTTCGGGTACGACGACGGCGACCGGGCCGGGGGCCACCGAAGCCGCTCCCGTCACCACGTGGCAGCGGCACCGCGCCCGGCTCGGCGCGACCGCCACCGGGTTCGGCATCCGCTGGCGCCCGAGCCCCTACCTCGTCCTCGGCGGCCTCTTCTGGCTGGTGATGTCGCTCGCGTACTGGCGGGTGCCGATCTGCTGCGACTTCGGCCAGCACGCGGCCGTCGTCGAACGCCTCAAGGACGACCTGCTGCACCCCCGGCACCCGATGGCCGACCTGCCGGGCGACGGCAGCGCCTACTACTCGCCGTACGCCGTCGCCCAGGCGCTTTTCGCCAAGGCCACCGGGCTCGCGGGCTGGCAGGTCGTCAAACTCTCCGGCCCGCTGAACCTCCTGGTCCTGCTCACCGGCATCGCCCGCTTCGTGCGCGTCCTCACGCCCCGGCCCTGGGCGCCCGTCCTCGCCCTGTTCGCGATGGTCCTGCTGTGGGGCACACGGATGGCGTGGTGGAGCGGCTATCTGGGCCTGATGTCGATGACGGGCAACCTCGGCTATCCGTCGACGTTCGGCATCGCGCTGATGTTCTGGGCCTGGGCGTGGGCGGGTTCGCTGGCGGGGGCGCCGCGGAGCTGGTGGCCGTACGCGGGCCTGGGCGCGCTGTGCGGCCTGATCCTGCTGATCCACCCGATCACTTCGGTGGCGGCGGTGATCGGCGTCGCGGCCTTCGCGCTGCCTGGTTGCATCGACCGCCGCGGGCCATCGTGCCGCAGGGCGGCACGGGTGGGCGCGGCACCCCGGCGCCGGGCACTCGTGATGTGGGCGCTCACCGCACTCACCGCCCTGGCGGTAGCCACCACCTGGCCGTACTTCAACCCCCTCACCCTGGTCGGAGACCAGTCCGTCGACTGGATCCATCGCCAGCTCTACACCGACATGCCGCAGCGCTTCTGGCTGGCCGCCCTCGGCCTGCCCGCGCTGTTCCTGCGCTGGCGGCGGAACCGCGCGGACCCCCTGGTCCTGATGTTCGCCCTGGACTGCGCGGTCGTCGGCTACGGCTGGCTCAGCGGCCACTACACGTACGGCAGGATCCTCGGGCTCACCCTCGTGCCGCTCCAGTTCGCCCTGGCCATCGAGCTGACGGCCCCCCGCACCTGGGGCAACCGGCGCGCCGCCCTGGCGGGAGCCACCGCGCTCGGCGCGCTCGTCGGCTTCGTCCAGATCCAGGCCGGCGCCGTCGTGCCCCGCACCCTCGACCCGATCGGCTTCGACCAGCCCCCGCGCTGGCCGAGCTACGCCTGGGCGGCGGCCCACATGAAGCGCGGCGACGTGGTCCTCACCGACGGCTACCGCCCGATGCGCTCGATGCCCGCGTTCGGCGTCAACCTGGTCGCGCCCGCCTGGCCGGACGCGTCGCTCGCGGAGTCCGCACGCAACAAGCGCCTGAGCGAGGTGCGCGCGTACCTCGACCCGGCCACGCCGGCCACCGAACGCGCCGCCGTCGTCAGGCGGTACCACGTGCGCTGGCTCCTGGTGGCCCCGCAGCAGCCGCTGCCGCCGGAGGCGGTGGTGGTGTCGTGGAGCGCGCGGACCGGGGAGATCCTGGCGCGGGTGGGGGGCGGTTCGGCGCGCGGGTGAGCGGCACCGGGCCCGGCCCAGGACCCCGTCCGGGCCCCCGTCCGGCACTCCGCGACGAAGCCCCCTAATCGGATAATTTCCACTAACCCCTAAAATTCCCCCTGTGGACCCCATCTCGCCTCAAGAGCCCCAGATCACCGTCGTCGTGATCGGCTACGACGACGCCCCCCACATCGCCGACGCGGTGCGTTCCGCGCTCGCCCAGGGCCCCGTGGTGGGCGAGGTGATCGCGGTCGACGACTGCTCGACGGACGACACCCCCGCCGTCCTCGCGGAACTGGCCGCCGCCGACCGGCGGGTGCGGGTCGTGCGGCGCGCCGTCAACAGCGGCGGCTGCGGCGCCCCGCGCAACGACGGCGTCGACGCGGCGACCCTGCCGTACCTGATGTTCCTGGACAGCGACGACGTGCTGGCCCCCGGCGGCGCGCGGGCGCTCCTCGCCGCGGCGCTGCGGCACGGCGCCGATGTCGCGTCGGGCCTGTGCGTGCGGCGCGAGCTGCCGTCGGGGCGCGAGGTGCCCTGGCAGCCGGAGCTGTACCGCAAGGCCGCGCTCGTGGCCCGCCCGGAGCTGCGCCCGCGCCTCGTCCACGACACGCTGTGCGTCAACAAGCTCTACCGCACGGACTTCCTGCGCGAGCACGCCGTCCGCTTCCCCGAAGGCCGCTTCCTCTACGAGGACTTCGTCTTCGGCGCCAGGGTCCTCGCCGGGGCTCCGCGCATCGCCCTCGTCCCCGACACCGTGTACGTGTGGCACGTGCGGCGCACCGCCGCCAAGCTGTCGATCTCCCTCGACCGCGCGGGCATCGAGAACTGGCGGGCCCGGATCACGGCGCACCGCCAGGCCGTCGACATCCTGCGCGGCGCCGCCGACGGCGACAAGGTCCTCGCGCGGGCCGCCCGCGCCCAGTTCCTCGACCACGGCCTGCGCATGTACACCAAGGAGCTGCCCCAGCGCGGCCCCGAGTACCAGCGCGCGTGGTGGGCCCTCACCCGCGCCTACCTCACCGAGTTCGACGAGGCCGACCTCGCGGCCGCCCCCGCCCCCGGCCGCGTCATCGCCCGGGTCGTCCTCGCCGCCGCCGAGCCGCGCGACCTGGACCGCCTCAAGCAGGTCGCGGCCCGCCCGGCCCGGCTCGCCCCGCCCTACGCCCGCGCCGCCGACGACACGCCCGTCTGGTCGGCGGACCTGCCCCAGGTCACCCTGGAGCACCTGCTCGCCCGGCCGCTGCGCCTGCTGCCGCTCGCGGTGGACGCCGAGCTGCGTCCGCGCCGGGGCGCGAGCGTGCTGCGGCTGCGCCTGCACGAGCTGTACGGGCGGGTCGCGGCGGCGGGCCCGGGGGTGGTCGACGTGGAGCTGACGCGCCGGGGCGACGGGCGGCCCGGGGTGCGCCGTTCGGCGGCGTTCACGGCGGAGGAGCCGGGGCGGACGTGGGTGGCCGACGTGCGGGTGGACCTCGCGGCGCTCGACGGCGACGTGTGGGACCTGCGGGTGCGGCTCCTTTTCGGCGACGGCACGGCGCGCGAGACCACGGCGCGGGCGGTGGCCGGGCCCGGCCTGCTGCGCCGCACGGCGGTGCCGGGCGGGCGGCACGGCGTGCTCCTCGTCCAGCCGTACGCCACGCAGGCCGGGAACCTGTCGGTGCGGCTGGCGCCGGGTCTTCGCGGGGTGGTGGCGGTGGCGCGGCGGCGGCTCGCGCGGTTCGTGCGGCGGATGCCGGGCGGGCGCGCGAACGGGGCCTGAGACGGGGCGGGGCCGCCGGGCGGACGGGGTCTGACGTGAGCCGTACCCGGGCTCTGCGACACTGCACGTCCGGGATGTCCGGGGCACATCCCGGACCAGTACGACACGACGGGACGAGCTGACCATGACCTGGCTGATCACCGGCGGCGCCGGATACATCGGTGGGCACGTCGTGCGCGCCATGACGGAGGCGGGCGAGCGGACGGTGGTCTACGACGACCTGTCGTCGGGCCTCGCCGAGCGCGTGCCCGAGGGGGTGCCGCTCGTCGTCGGCTCCACCCTCGACGCGGACCGGGTCGCGGGCGCCCTGCGGGACCACGCGGTCACGGGTGTCGTACACCTGGCGGCGAAGAAGCAGGTCGGCGAGTCGGTCGAACAGCCGCTGCGCTACTACCGGGAGAACGTGGAAGGGCTCAGGGTCCTCCTGGAGGCGGTCGCGGACGCCGGGGTGCCGTCCTTCGTCTTCTCCTCGTCGGCCGCCGTGTACGGCATGCCCGACGTAAACCTGGTCACCGAGGACACGCCCTGCGTGCCGATGAGCCCGTACGGCGAGACGAAGCTCGCGGGCGAGTGGCTGACCCGCGCGACGGGCCGTGCGACGGGCCTGCGCACGGCCTGCCTGCGGTACTTCAACGTGGCGGGCGCGGCGAGCCCGGACCTCGCCGACACCGGTGTGTTCAACCTCGTCCCGATGGTCTTCGAGAAGCTCACCGAGGGCGCGGCCCCGCGGATCTTCGGCGCCGACTACCCCACGCCGGACGGCACCTGCGTGCGCGACTACATCCACGTCTCGGACCTCGCCGAGGCCCATGTGGCCGCCGCGCGGCGCCTCGCGGGCGCGCCCGAGTCCACCGACCTGACGCTCAACGTCGGCCGGGGCGAGGGGGTTTCGGTGCGCGAGATGGTCGACCTGATCGCGGACGTCACCGGGTACGACATCCCGGCGACGGTCGCCGGGCGGCGCGCGGGCGACCCGGCGCGGGTGGTCGCCGCCGCCGACCGCGTCACCGCGGAGCTGGGCTGGTCGGCCAAGCGGGACGTGCGCGAGATGGTGGAGTCGGCGTGGGCGGGGTGGGTGCGGCTGCACCCCGAGGCACGCACCGAACGGTAAGTACCGCACCAAATAGTAGGTACTTGAGGATCCGTACGGCGGAATCCAGGCTGGGGTGCGAGGCCGACTCACCCACCCCACCCCAGCATTGGAGCATCCATGCCCGAGCATGCCCGTACGCCCGTGACGATCGTCGGACTCGGTGCCATGGGAGCGGCGCTCGCCTCGGCGTACGTCGCGGCCGGGCACCCGACGACGGTCTGGAACCGCAGCCCCGAGAAGGCCGCGCCCCTCGTCGAGCAGGGCGCCGCGCACGCCCCCGACATCGCCGCCGCGATCGCCGCGAGCCCTCTGACGATCGCCTGCCTCACGACCTACGAAGCCACCTTCGCCGCCCTCGAACCGGCCACCGCCGCGCTCGCCGGACGCACCCTCGTCACCGTCAACTCGGGTGTCCCCTCCGGCGCCCGCGCGATGGCCGACTGGGCCGCCGGGCACGGCGCGCGCTTCCTGGACGGTGCGATCAAGAACGTCCCCGCGGCCGTGGGCCGGGCCGACACCCTGCACTACTACAGCGGCGACCGCGCCCTCTTCGACGAGCACGAGGCCACGCTGCGGGTCATCGGCGGCGACACCGTGCACCTGGGCACCGAGCCGGACCTGGCGGCGCTGTACGAGTCGGCGGTCGGCGGCACGCTCCTTCCCGCGCTGCTCGGCTTCTTCCAGGGTGCCGCCCTGGTCACGGCGCGGGGCCTGGAGGCGAGCACGCTGGTGCCGTACACCGCGAAGTGGCTGGAGATGATCAGCTCCGTCCTTCCGCACCTCGCGGCCGAGATCGACCGCGGCTCCTACGACGACCCCCAGTCCTCCATCGGCATCTTCCACGCGGGCATCGCCGACGAGGCCGAGGTCGCGGCCGAGGCGGGGCTCGACGGCCGCTGGCTGGAGCCGATGCACGCACTTCTGGAGCGGGCGGTGGCCGAGGGCCGCGCCGAACAGAGCATCGCGGCCCTCGTGGAGGTCCTGCGCAAGCCCGCGTGACGCCCGTGCCCGGGGCTCGCGGGCCGGTGGGGGTGCAGCCTGCTGCACCCCCACCTCGGGGGCTCGCCCTCTCGTGACCAAGTGCCCCGGATTCCTAGCGTTCTCGATGGCGGGCGGCGGGTGCCGCGACAGTCACCGAGAGGGCGTACGGGATGTTCAGGCGGCGCGGTCCGATGCGGTCGGCGAAGGCGGGGCGGGCGGGGAGCGGGAACGGGGGTGCGCTGTCGCCCGGCGGTGGCGCGCTCGCCCTCGACGGGGTCTGTCGTACGTATCGCGGCGGCGCCGTGGTCGCCCTGCACCCGACCGATCTGGCCGTGGAGCGCGGCCGGTTCGTCGCCGTCATGGGGCCATCGGGGTCCGGCAAGTCGACGCTGCTCCAGTGCGCGGCCGGGCTCGACCGGCCGACGTCGGGGCGGGTGCGGGTGGAGGGCGTCGAGCTCGGCTCGCTGAAGGAGGCCGCGCTGACGCGGCTGCGCCGGGAGCGCATCGGCTTCGTCTTCCAGGCGCACAATCTCGTGCCGTCGCTGAGCGTCGCGGAGAACGTGGCGCTGCCCCTGATGCTGGGCGGCGCCGACGAGGCGACGACCCGGCGCGCGGCCGTGGCCCTGGCCTCCGTCGGCCTCGGCGACCGGGCCGACGACCGCCCCACCGAACTCTCCGGCGGCCAGCAGCAGCGCGTGGCGATCGCCCGCGCCCTGGTGACCGACCCGGCCGTGGTCTTCGCCGACGAGCCGACCGGCGCTTTGGACCCGTCGACCGCCCACGACGTCCTCGCCCTGCTCCGCCAGGCCGTGGACCACGACGGCCACACGGTCGTCATGGTCACCCACGACCCGGCCGCGGCGGCGTGGTGCGACGAGGCGGTGTTCCTCGCGGAGGGCCGCGTGGTGGCGACCCTGCACCGCCCGGACGCGGAACGGGTGCACGCGGTGATGCGACGCCTCGGGCGCGGGGCGGTGGCGGCGTGAGGAAGCCCAGGCACTGGGCCGGGTCACGGCCGACGCCGACAGCGAAGCCCAAGCCCACCCCCAAAGTCACCGCCCTCCTCGCCACCCGCGCCGCCCGTGCCCACCGCAAGGCCTGGGCCGCCGTGTTCGCCGCGCTCGTGTTGACCTCCGTGCTGCTCGGTGCCTTCGCGTTGGCCGTGACGTCGGCGGCGCTCGGGCGGGCGCCCGTGGAGCGGTATGCGGCGGCCGATCTCGTGGTCGCCGGGGATCAGAACACGCGGTACACCGCGAAGCCGTGGGGGTCCGAGCCGGAGACGGTGAGCGCGGGGCTGACCGAGCGGGTGCGGGTGCCCGAGGAGGCGCTCGGCGTGGTTCGCGCGGTGGACGGGGTCGAGAGGGCCGTCGCCGACCGGATCTTCCCGGTGGGGCTCGGGGGCGAGTCGGTCGTCGGGCGGCCCTGGGACGCGGCCCGGCTCGCGCCGTTCGCGCTGCGGGACGGCCGGGCGCCGCAGGGGGCGGGCGAGGTCGTCGTGGGCGCGGGCCGGGCCCGCACCGGGGACCGGGTGGCGCTCCGGGTCGGCGGGGCGGACGCCTCGTACCGCGTGGTGGGCGTCGCGGACGGGCCGCGCGCCGCCGTGTACTTCACCGCGGGACGGGCCCGTGACCTGGCCGGGCGCGCGGGCACGGTCGACGCGATCGGTGTCGTGGCCGCGCCCGGCGTGAGCGCGGGCGAGCTGTACGGGCGGGTGCGGGACGCGGTGGACAAGGCGAAGCTGCGCGCCGCCGGGGAACGGGCGGAGGGGGACTCGGCCAGGCTGCGGGTGCTCACCGGGGACGGCAGGGGCGCCGCGGAACACCTGGCGGCGGCGCCCGCCCGCGCGACCCTGCTGGGGGCGCTCGGCGCGATCGCCGGGACCGTGGTCATGATCGCCGTCCTCGTGGTGTCGTCGACGATCGCGCAGGCGCTGCGGCAACGCGGCCACGAGCTGGGCCTGTTGCGGGCGGTGGGCGCGACGCCCCGGCAGCTGCGGGGCGCGGTGGGCCGCGAGGTGGGCCGGGTCGCGGTGGCCGCTGCGGCGCTGGGCGCGGTGCTCGCCGTACCGGCGTACCTCGGCCTGCGGGCGCTCCTGGACGCGCGCGGCGCGCTGCCAGAAGGACTGCGACTGCCGCTGCCGCCCTGGCTGTTGACGGTTCCCCTCGTGACCGCCGCCGTGACGGTCCTCGTCGCCCGCGTCTCCGCCCTGTTCGCCGTGTCGCGCGCGGCGAAGGTGCGTCCGGCGGAGGCGCTGCGCGAGTCGCCGCCCGGCACGCCCCGCCGCGTCACCGGCCTGGTCCTGCTCGGCGTCGGCGTCACCGCCGCGGGGACGGCGGCGGCGCAGCACGGCCAGGCCGCCGCAGCGGCGGCGAGCGCGGCGGCGGTGTCGTTGGTGATCGCGTGCGCGGTGCTCGGCCCGTGGATCGCGACGGGCGCGATGCGGGTGCTCGGCGCCCCCATGCGCCGCCTCGGCCCCGGCGGCAGGCTCGCCGCCGCCGACTGCACGGCCGCGGCGACCAGGATCGGCGCGGCGATCACCCCGATCGTGCTGGTCACCGCGTTCTCCGTGGTCCAGCTCGCGGCGGGCGCGACGCTCACGCACGAGGCGCGGGCGCAGGCGCGGGAGGCGGCCCGCGCGGACCTGGTGGTGCGGGCGGACGGCGGCCTGCCGTCCGGCGCCCTCGACCGGATCCGCTCCGCGCCCGGGGTGGCCGCGGCGACCGAGGTGGTCCACAGCACGGTCGTCATCGCCCGCAAGGAGGCGGGTTCGCCGCTCCTCGAACGCGTACCGGTGCTCGGGGTCACGCCGGAGCGCCTGACCCGCACCCTGGACCCCGGCGTCCGCGAGGGCGGCCTGGGCGGCCTGCGTCCCGGCACGGTCGCCGTGTCCTCGGACCGGGCGCGCACCCTCGACGCGAAGCCGGGGTCGACGGTGACGCTCCGCTTCGACGACGGGGGCGCGGGGCGGCTGCGGGTGGTCGCGGTGTACGAACGGGGCCTCGGCGTCGGGGACTTCCTGCTCTCCCGGGACGAGGTGCTGCGGCACACCGCCGGTGCCGGGGCGGCCCGGGTGCTCGTCGCGACGGACGGCGGGGCCGACACGGTACGCGCGGTCGGCGGGGCCGTGCCGGGGGCGCGGGTGGACCGGGGCGCCGAGGCCGTCCGCGCCGCCGCCCGCGTCGAGCCGGAGGACCAGGCCCTGGGCGAGGTGGTCGGCGTGACGGCGGTCGGGGCGATCGGGGCCTTCACGGTCGTCGCCGTCCTCAGCACCCTCACCCTGATCTCGATCGGCCGCCGCCCCGAACTGACCCTGCTGCGCCGGGCGGGCGCGGCCCGCGCCCAGCTGCGCCGCATGCTCCACGCGGAGGCCGCGGCGATCGCCCTGACCGGCCTGGCCGTGGGCCTCGCGGTGGCCCTGGTCCCCCTCCTCGCCTTCAGCCTGTCCTTCGCGGGCACGCTGCCCTACCTGCCACCGGTCCAACTGGCCCTGATCGTGGGCGTGGTGGGGGCGACGGCCCTTGCGGGGACGCTGCCGCCGGTGCGGCGGGTGCTGCGGGGGCGGTATCCGACGGGGTGAGGGCGCCTCGCCCGAGCAGGCGCGCCCTACGCCTTGTTCAAGTACGCCAGCACAGCGAGCACCCGCCGGTGCCCGCTGTCGCTCGGCGGCAGCCCCAGCTTCAGGAAGACGTTGCCGATGTGCTTGCTGACCGCCCGGTCGGAGATGGACATGAGGGCGCCGATGGTCGCGTTGTCGCGGCCCTCGGCCATGAGGTGCAGGGCCTCGCGTTCGCGGGGCGTGAGGGAGTCGAGCGGGTCGGTGCCGCGGCGGGTGAGGAGTTCCGTGACGACCTCGGGGTCGAGGGCGGTGCCGCCCGCGGCGACGCGTTCGAGGGCGTCGAGGAACTCGTCGACGCGGCCGACGCGGTCCTTGAGGAGATAGCCGACGCCGCTCGCTCCGGCGCCGAGGAGCTCGGCCGCGTACGTCTCCTCGACGTACTGGGAGAGGACGAGGACCGGCAGCTCCGGCAGTCGCTCGCGGGCCGCGAGGGCGGCGCGCAGGCCCTCGTCGCGGAAGCCGGGCGGCATCCGGACGTCGAGGACGGCGACGTCGGGGCGGTGTTCGAGGAGCGCGGGCAGCACCTCGGGCCCGGTGGCCGCGACGGCGGCCACCTCGTGGCCCACGGACGTGAGGAGCAGCACGAGCCCCTCCCGCAGCAGGGCGTTGTCCTCCGCGATCACCACACGCACGGCAGCTCCACTCCGATCCGGGTCGGCCCCCCGGCGGGGCTGACCACCTCCATGGTCCCGTCGAGCGCGGCGACCCGGCGCCGCATGCCGAGCAGCCCGGTGCCGCCGGACTCGTCGGCGCCGCCGCTCCCCTCGTCGCTCACGTGGAGGCGCAACCCCGCCGCCCCGCGCGCGAGTTCCACGGCCGCCCGCCGCGCCCCGCTGTGCTTGGCGGCGTTCGTCAGGGCCTCCGCGACCACGAAGTACGCGGCGGCCTCCACGGCGGCGGGGGCGCGCGGCCCGTCCTCCACGCCGTCGTCGCGCACGGTCACGTCCAGGCCGCTGCCGGCGGCGAGGGCCCGGACGGCGCCGACGAGCCCGCGGTCGGTGAGGATGGGCGGGTGGATGCCGCGCACGACGTGGCGCAGCTCGGTCAGGGCCTCCTCGGCCTGGTCCTGCGCGTCGGCGAGGAGCTTGCGGACGACGTCGGGGTCCGGCGGGGCCTCGCCCGGACCGGCGGCGATCTGCTTGTCGTACGCCCGCCGGGCCAGGCCGACCCGCATCGAGAGGGAGACGAGGCGGGCCTGGGTGCCGTCGTGCAGATCCCGTTCGATCCGGCGCAGCTCGGCGCCGTGCGCCGCCACCGCGCCCGCCCGGGTGACGGTCAGCTCCTCGACGCGCTCGGCCAGTTCGGCGTTCCGCTCCGCCTCCGGCGACGGCTTGAGCAACGCCGTCGACCAGCGCGTGTCCAGGTCGGCGAGGCGCACGATCAGCGGGAGCACGACGGCCCTGCGGCCGAGCAGAGCACACCACACCCCGTCGACCAGCGCGCCGATCACCCACAGCAGCAGCGCGGCGTACAGCAGGAGCAGGCCGTAGACGAAGTGGACGACCAGCCACCGCAGATCGCGGTACGTGCCGGGGTCCTTGACCGCCTTGCGCACCCGCTCGACGAGCGTGCCGGTCAGGGGCGTGTACGCCTCGCGGATCTCCGCGCCCGACCACCGGCCGACCTGCCGCCGCTTGGCCCCGGCCATCCGGCGAAGGAGCAGGACCGTCTCGGGCAGCACGCCCAGGCCGATCACGATGAGCGACGCGACGACGGTGAAGAGCAGGACGGCGACGAAGACGTACGAGAGGAGGGCCATGCCCGCGCCCATGAGCAACTGCATGGACGCGCGGTCGGCCCGCGCCAGCGCGTCCCGCAGTTCCGTCCGAGCCATGCCCCTCAGGCTAGGCGAACCGCCGTCCGGCGAGAGGCGGGCGCACCCCCGCCCGGGGGTGTAGCGGGCTGCACCCCCGGTTCGGGAGAACACACCCTCGCCGTACGGTGGACGACACGGCAGAGTCGATCTCGCACCGGACTTCCGCCACCACCCCGAAAGGTCCCGCCATGAAGGCCGTCCTCTGGCTCGTGCTCGCCGTCGGAGTCATCGTCAACGCGTTCAGCAGTGTCGCGTTCAGCGGGGCGACGGAGATCGCCGTGAGCGTCACCACGGGTGTCGCCGTCATCGGCTCGATCACAGCGCTGGTGCTGACCCGCGAGAAGCACTCCTGACCTCCGCCCCGCAAGTCCCCGCAAGCCCCAGTAAGTCCCCGTAACTCCCCGCCCGCTCACAGCGCCTTGAGCGCCGCCGTCGTCGCCGTGGCCAGCGCGCCCAGGTAGCCCTTGGGCAGCTCGCCCCGCACCACGACCGCCCGCCAGTACAGCGGCCCCGACATCAGGTCGAGGGCCAGCTCCTCGTCCCCCTCGGCAAGACCCTGCCTCAGCTCGCCGCGCGCCACCGCCTGCGCGACGATGCCGCTCGCGACGCCGTGCTGGCCCTCGCGGAGCGCCTTCTGCAGGGCCGCCGCCATCTCGGGGTTGCGGGCCGCCTCGGCCTGGAGGTCGGGGATGACCTGGGAGGCGACGGGGTGGCGCAGGGCCCGGGACGTCACCTCGTACAGGAGCCGCAGGTCGCCCTCCAGGGAGCCGGTGTCCGGGGTGGGCAGGCCCTGGACGGCGAGGGCCGACACCAGGTCGAGGACCAGGTGCAGCTTGGAGCGCCAGCGCCGGTAGACGGCGGTCTTGCCGACGCCCGCGCGGCGCGCGATGCCCTCGATCGACATGCGGGCGTAGCCGACGGCCGCGAGCTCCTCGAAGACGGCGGCCCGGATGGCCTCGGTCACATCCTCACGGAGCACGGCGGCCCCGGCCGGCGCCCTTTTGCCCTGCTGGCGGGCGCTGCGGCCCGTGTCCCCGTCGCTCGTCGTCATACGGACAGCATAGGGCGTGACGACGAAACGGTTGCGTCCCGACGTCATGGCGTCCTACTGTCGGCGTTACGACGATACGGACCCGTCCCGACGTACGGGTCGCTGTCGCCCTCGCCCCCCCGGATCCCCCGCGCCCCCGAGCGACATTCCGCGCCCCCCCGAGCGAAAGCAGCGGACGTGAGCCAGCTCCTCGACAAGCCGCCCACCGCGACGGCCGCCCCTTCCGGCCTCTCCGGCCCCGCCGACCCGCCCTCCGACGCGGCCCCCGCCCTGTCCCCCGCCGACCTGGCCGCCCGCCACGGCCTGACCGTGAGCGGCGCCCGCCCGTCCCTGCCCGCCTACGTACGCCAGTTGTGGCACCGGCGGCACTTCATCACGGCGTTCGCCACCGCCAAGCTGACCGCGCAGTACAGCCAGGCGAAGCTGGGCCAGCTGTGGCAGATCATGACGCCGCTCCTGAACGCGGCCGTGTACTACTTCATCTTCGGCGTCCTGATGAACACCAGGCACGGGGTGCCGGACTACGTCCCGTTCCTGGTCACGGGCGTCTTCGTGTTCACGTTCACGCAGCAGTCGGTGATGGCGGGCACGCGGGCGATCTCCGGCAGCCTCGGCCTGGTGCGCGCCCTGCACTTCCCGCGCGCCTCGCTCCCCCTGTCGTACTGCCTGCAACAGCTCCAGCAGCTGCTGTTCTCGCTGTGCGCCCTGGTGGCGATCCTCCTCGCCTTCGGCGTGCCGCCCGCCCCGTCCTGGCTGCTCGCGATCCCCGCGCTCGCGCTCCAGTTCACGTTCAACGCCGGGCTCGCCCTCGTGATGGCGCGGCTCGGCGCGAAGACCCCGGACATCGCGCAGTTGATGCCGTTCGTGCTGCGGACGTGGATGTACGCGTCCGGCGTGATGTGGAGCATCGACACCGTCCTGAAGGACCGCCATCTGCCGCACGCGGTGACCGTGCTCCTGGAGGCCAACCCGGCCGCCGTCTACATCGACCTGATGCGCTTCGCCCTCATCGACAGCTTCCACGCGGGCCGCCTCCCGGACCACGTGTGGGCCTGGGCGGTGGGCTGGGCGCTGCTCGCCGGGGTCGGCGGGTTCATCTACTTCTGGAAGGCAGAGGAGACGTACGGACGTGGCTGACACCCTGACGAAGACGACACCGGAGGCGCCGGGCCCCCGCGCGACCACAGCAGCCCGCCCCACCGAGGACCGCACGGCCGCCGCGCCCGAGCAGCCCGCCCCCACCGTGATCGCCGACGCGGTCGACGTCGTCTACCGCGTCCACGGCACGGCCGCCTCCGGCCGAGGCGCCGCCACCGCCGCCCTCGGCCGCATCGTGCGCCGCCGCGGCAGGGGCGGCGAGGAGCGCGGCGTGCGCACGGTCCACGCCGTACGGAACGTCTCCTTCACGGCCCGCCGGGGCGAAGCGATCGGCCTGATCGGCACCAACGGCTCGGGGAAGTCCACGCTCCTCAAGGCAGTCGCCGGACTCCTCCCCGTCGAGCGCGGCCACCTCTACACCGACGGCCAGCCGTCCCTGCTCGGCGTCAACGCGGCCCTGATGAACGACCTCACCGGCGAGCGCAACGTCCACCTCGGCGGCCTGGCGATGGGCATGTCCCGCGCGCAGATCCGCGAGCGCTACCAACAGATCGTCGACTTCTCCGGGGTCGACGACAAGGGTGATTTCATCTCCCTGCCGATGCGCACCTACTCCTCCGGCATGGCGGCCCGCCTCCGCTTCTCCATCGGCTCCGCCAAGGACCACGACGTCCTCCTCATCGACGAGGCCCTCGCCACCGGCGACCGCTCCTTCCAGAAGCGCTCGGAGTCCCGCATCCGCGAACTGCGCGAGCGCGCGGGCACGGTCTTCCTGGTCAGCCACAACAACAAGTCGATCCGCGACACCTGCGACCGCGTCCTGTGGCTGGAGCACGGCGAGCTGCGGATGGACGGTCCGACGGCGGAGGTCATGCGGGAGTACGAGCGCTTCACGGGCGGCAAGGCCTGACGCCCCCGGCCGCGCGAAGCCCCCGACGGGGCGAACCCTCTGACCCGAGAGTCCGCCCCACCAGGGGTTCGGCTCACCAGGGGCTCGGCTCACCAGTTGTAGATGATCTCCCCGTTGCTGCCGTAGTAGGTGAACGACCCGTCCGGCTGCCCGATGATGCACGCGTATCCGCCGGCCGGTGTGTTCCCGCAGAATGTCGCGGCGCTGGCCGAGCCCCCGGAGAGGACCCCGCCGACCGCCAGGGCGCCGGTGGCGGCGACAGTGACGGCGAGCCGCCGGGCCCACCTGCGGCCCGGCGTGATGGTGGTGGTTGTCTTGCGCTGCATTGCTAACTCCCCGCTGCCGTGAGGTTGTCGGACAACAGGGATTCGCAGCGACGGCGCGGCCGGATTGCTCCTGCCGGGATGCCCGCGACCTCGGCGACAGGTCGACCCGACCTGCCCCTTTTGTCGCATCAATACGCAGATCCTTACACTATGGGAGCGTTTAGCCATAGAGGAGAGGCGGGAAGCGTGGTGCCGGAACTGAGCGTCGTCGTGTACGGCCGCAACGCGCAGGGGCATCTGCCCGACGCCCTGGCGGAGCTGACCGGGACGGGGCTCGACGGGACGGGCCCGGTGGGCGCGGCCGACCCGGCCCCCGGACCCCCCGCCGTCGAGGTGGTCGTCGCCGCCGTCGGACCCTCCGCCCAGGACGCCGCCGTCCACCACCCCTCCGTGACGGTCGTCCCGCTGCCCGAAGGCACGCCGGACAGCGCGGCCCGTGCGGCGGGGGCGGCGCGGGCGAGCGGCCGGTGGCTGCAGTTCGTGCGCAGCAAGGACGGCGTGACGGCGCTCGCGGCCCGCGCGGTCGCCGAGCGGGCGGCGGCGCTGGACGACACCGTGGACGTCCTGCTCACCGACCACGTGCGCTCCACCTGGCGGCACGCCCGGATGCCGAGCCCCGACGGCCGGTTCCTGGCGAAGCCGGGGCGCCGGGACGTGCTGCTCGCGGACTGCCCGGACCTGTTGAAGGTCACGCCGCTGCTTGGGACGAGGGTCGTGCGGGCCGGCTTCTGGCGGGCGCACGCGGAGCTGTTCGGCACGGACGACGAGCTGTTCGTGGCGTACGCGGTGGCGCTGGCGGCCGGGCGTCTGGCGACGTACGACCAAGTCGCCCTGGAGGACCGGCAGGTGCGGGCGGAGAGCCTGCCGCCGGTCACGGCGGACGACCGCTTCGCGCTCCTGGAGACGTACGAGCGGCTGCTCGACCTGGCGGCCGAGCGGGAGGCGGGGGGCGGCCCGAGTGCCGTGCTGTACGCGGCGATGGTCACCGCGAGCCTGCGGATCGTCGCCCGGGACAGGCTGCCCGAACCGGCCGCGCGGGAGTTCTTCCGCCGGGCCTCGCGCGCGGCGGTCGCCCACCGTCCGGCCGGGTACCGGCGGCCCGGCGGCCTGGAGGGGGTGCGCCGCCGTCTCCTGGAGGAGGACGCGTACGCGAAGTATCGGGCGTTCCAGGCGGCCAACCAGCAGCGCCGCAAGGTGCGTTCGGCCGTCGGGGCGGGGCGCGCGGCGGTCGGCAGGAAGGTCCGGGACGCGCGCTACCACCAGGACCTGCGGCGGCCGGTCGACCCGGACCTGGCCGTGTTCTCGGCGTACTGGGACCGGGGCGTCGCCTGCAACCCGGCCGCGATCGCCGCGAAGCTCGCCGAACTCGCCCCGCACGTCCACGCGGTGTGGGTGGTCGCCGCCGAGAACGTACCGCTGCTTCCGCCCGGCACGGACCACGTCGTCCCCGGCACCCGCCGCCACTCCCGCGTCCTGGCGACGGCGAAGTACCTGGTGAACAACGCCAACTTCCCCAACGCGGTCGTGAAGCGGCCCGACGCCGTGCACGTCCAGACCCACCACGGCACCCCCCTCAAGCGCATGGGCCTCGACCAGCTCGACTATCCGGCGGCGGCCAAGGGCCTGAACTTCCACGACCTGCTCGCGCGCGTGGACCGCTGGGACTACAGCGTCTCGTCCAACAGCCACTCCACGCAGATGTGGCAGCGCGCCTACCAGTCGCGGTACGTGGAGCTGGACTACGGCTATCCGCGCAACGACGTGTACTACTCGGCGACGGCCGCCGACGTGCGGGCGGTCCGCGAGCGCCTCGGCATCGCGCCCGGCGCGCGGGCCCTCCTCTACGCCCCCACGCACCGCGACTACGAGGCCACCTGGACCCCGCGCCTCGACCTCGCGGCCCTCTCCGAGCGCCTCGGCGACGACACCGTGCTCCTCGTGCGCGGCCACTACTTCTACGGCGGGACGGCGTCCCCGCTGGCCGGTCTGCGCCGGGCCGGGCGGGTCATCGACGTGTCGGCGTACGACCCCGTCGAGGACCTGGCGCTCGCCGCCGACGCGCTGATCACGGACTACTCCTCGATCATGTTCGACTACGCCAATCTGGACCGCCCGATCGTCGTCTACGCCGACGACTGGGAGACGTACGCCAAGACGCGCGGCGTGTACTTCGACCTGCTCGCGGAGCCGCCGGGCCAGGTGGCGCGCACCCAGGAGGACTTGACGCGGATCCTCACGTCCGACGCCTGGCGGGACGAGACGGCGGCGAAGGCACGGGCCGCGTTCCGGCGGAGGTTCTGCGAGTTCGACGACGGGCGGGCGGCGGAGCGGGTCGTACGGAGGGTGTTCCTGGGCGAGAGCGAAACGTCACTGCCGCCGATCGCACCCCTGGACGAACGGACCCCGGCACCGACCCCGGAGGAGGCGATCCAGTGACCACCTATGCGCCTGATGCCCCCGACGTGACCGTCACCGTCATCGTCTACAACGACGCCGAACGCCTCCCGCGCGCGGTGGCCTCGCTCCTCGCCCAGACGCACCCGAACATCGAGATCGTCATCAGCGACGACCACTCGACGGACGAGACGCCGCGCGTGGCACGGGAGTTGGCGGCCCGGGACGCCCGTGTCACGTACCTGCGCCTCCCCGAGAACAGCGGCGGCTGCAGCGCGCCCCGCAATCGGGCGATCGACATCGCGCGCGCCCCGTTCCTGATGTTCCTGGACAGCGACGACGAACTCCCCGAGCGGGCGGTGGAGTCGCTCCTCGCCGCGCACGCCGAGTCCGAGGTCGACTTCGTGATGGGCGCCGTGGAGCGGGTCCGGGTGGACACCGGCCGTACGTCGACGTGGATGCCGCACCTCGTCGCGGAGCGCCGCACGGTGGCGGGCATCGAGGCCGAACCCGCCCTGTTCTTCGAGCACTTGTCGACGAGCAAGATGTACCGCAAGTCCTTCCTGGACCGGAACGGCCTCCGCTTCCCCGAGGGCATCCACTACGAGGACCAGCTCTTCTCGGCGCAGGCGTACTGCCTGGCGAAGGCGTTCACGGTGATCCCGGAGCCGGTGTACCGCTGGTACATAGAGCCGTACGGCGCGGCGGAGGCGGCGTCGATCTCCAACCAGCGCCACAAGCTGAGCAATGTGCGGGACCGGGTGTACGTGCAGGGCCTGATCGACGCGTTCCTGGAGGAGAGCGGGCACGCGGGGGTCCGCGAGGCCAAGGACTACAAGTTCCTCAAGCACGACTTCCGGATGTACGCGGGCGACCTGCCGTTCCGGGACGAGGAGTGGCTGCGGGGCTTCGCGGACATCGTGAACCCTTACCTGGCGGGGCTCGCCCCGGGCGCGTACGCACGCCTCCCGCGTGCGGAGCGGGTCGTCCTCCAGCT
The DNA here is from genome assembly GCF_000716675.1 of Streptomyces alboflavus. Lineage (GTDB taxonomy): Bacteria > Actinomycetota > Actinomycetes > Streptomycetales > Streptomycetaceae > Streptomyces > Streptomyces alboflavus. The sequence goes on along the minus strand of NZ_JNXT01000005.1, from coordinate 897 downwards.
CGTACGGGACGGGAGGCTGGCGGAGGCGCAGGTCGCGGCCCGGGGGCTCGGACATGGGGTCGGCCCGCGGGAGACGTCACTGGACGGGGAGGGGCGCCTGTACTGGGGCGGGACCGTCCCCGACTCCCCCGGCGCCCGCCGCGAACTCGACCTCACCGAACTGGGCCTGGATTCGCGGCCGTTCCCGGGCGCCCAGTTCCGCCACGAGATCACGCGGATCGAACGGGCCGGGGGCGCGGCCCTGCACCTGAGCGTCCGCACGTACGACCCGGGGCTGCGGCTGCCGGTGGGCCCTCAGGTGGCGCGGCTCGTGGTGGCCCCCGGGCGGAAGCGGCTGACGGTCCCGTTCCGTCTGGACCCGGTCCGGCCCGGCGTGTACGAGGGCGAGGTCGTCCTCGACCTGGCGGCGGCCCGCGTCCCCCTGGGCGGCTTCTCCGGCACGCGCCACCCCCTGATCCAGCTCACCGACGGCCGCCTCCGCAACAGCGGCCTGCTCCTGGCCCCGCTGGCCTTCCCCCGCCTGACGGCCCGCGTCCCCTACCGCTCGGGCACGACCCCGCACGTGGTGACGGCGGAGCCGGAGGGGCGGGGCGCGGGCCGCCTCCAGCTCACCTGGACGCCGGTGGGCGCGACGGCTCACGTACTCCGCCCGGTGGCCCGCCGCCTGTCAGCCGCGAAGGGCTCCCGCGCGCACCGGGCGGCACAGCTGGCGGCAAGCGTGTTCCGCTGACGGGCTCGGCGCCCCGCACCGGGGCAGAGGTCCCGGCACCGGGGCAGAGGTCCCGGCACCAGGGCCTCGGCAACCCCGCCCCTGCACCCTTGCAGTGCGCGCACCGCCCAGCTGTTCACCCCCCCCCCCCCCCCCCCCCCCCCCCCCCCCCCCCCCCCCCCCCCCCC
>NZ_JNXT01000004.1 GCF_000716675.1 Streptomyces alboflavus | reverse complement strand
CCCCCGCACCCAGCACCGGCCCCCGCCCCGGCACCCCCGCATCCAGCCCCGGATCCTGTCGCAAGATCGCCTCGTGGAGCGCCGCCAGTTCGGCCCCGGGCACCAGGCCGAGCTCCCCGTCCAGGCGCTGGCGCAACTCCTCGTACGCGGCCAGGGCCTCCGTCTGGCGGCCCGCGCGGTACAGGGCCCGCAGTTGCGCGGCGCGCAGTCGCTCCCGGAGCGGGTGGCGCACGGCCAGGTCGGCCAGGTCCGCGGCGAGCGGTCCGTGGTCGCCGGAGTCCAGGCGGGCCTCGGCCTGGTCCTCCCACGCGGTGAGCCGGTCCTCCTCCAGGCGGCCGATCGCGCCCCGCGCGAACGCGTCGTCGGTGAAGTCGGCGAACGCCTCGCCCCGCCACAGCCCCAGCGCCTCGTCCAGGAGCCGGACCCGCTCCCGGGGCGTGGCCGTGGCCCTGGCCCGCTGGAGGAGCCGTGCGAACCGGCCCGTGTCGACGGCGTCCGCCGCCACCCGCAGCGTGTAGCCGGCGGGCCCGGCCCCGACCAGGGCCCTGCCGCCCGGCTCGGCCCGCTCCAGGGCGCGGCGCAGCTGCGACACCTTGCCCTGGAGGGCGTTCGCGGGGTGGTCGGGCAACTCCTCGCCCCACAGGGCGTCGATCAGCCGGTCCGCGGAGACCGCGTGTCCCGGGTGCACCAGCAAGTGGGCGAGAAGCGCACGGACCTTGGCGCCGGGAACGGCGACCTCCGCACCGTCTGTCGTCCACACGGCCAGCGGACCGAGCACCCCGAATCGCATGCGGTGACGATAACCCGGCAGGTGAGCGCCCTGCCGTCCGCGCCGACAGCGAAGCGACAGCCGACCGGCAGTGAACGGAAAGGCCCCGCGGCCAAGGTGATGACCACAGGCCGGGCGCACCGCACCGGCCGCCGATCCACGGAGGCACACCATGAGCGACACCGCCCGCACCACCGGCGAGAACACCACCACCCCCGAGCCCGTCACCGTCACCGTCATCGGGCTCGGCAACCTCGGGCAGGTCCTCGCCCGCACCTTCCTCGACCAGGGCCACAAGGTCACCGTCTGGAACCGCTCGCAGGACAAGGCGGACGACCTGGTGGCCCGGGGCGCCACCTTGGCGGCCACCCCGGCCGACGCCGTCGCCGCGAGCGACCTGGTCGTCGTCTGCGTACTCGACTACACGACCGTCCGCGCCCTGCTCACGCCGACCGCGGCCGCCCTCGCGGGCCGCGTCGTCGTCAACCTCACCTCCGGCACCCCCGACCCGGCCCGCGAGCTCGGCGCCTGGGTCACCGGGCAGGGCGCCGCGTACGTGGACGGCGCGGTCTACGCGATCCCGCAGACCGTCGGGACACCGGAGGCGTTCGTCCTGTACAGCGGCGACGAGGAGGCCTTCGCGCAGTACCGGACGCTCCTGGAGACGCTGGGCTCGGCGGTGTTCGTCGGCGGTGACTCGGGGCTCGCGCCGGTGTACGACGTGGCGCTGCTCAGCGGCATGTACGGGATGTTCGCCGGGTTCTTCCAGACGGTGGCCGTCGGCCGCGCCGCCGGCATCGAGGCGGGGAAGGCCACCGAGCTGCTGGTGCGCTGGCTCAAGGAGGCCATCGCCGCGCTGCCCGGCTTCGCCGCCGAGATCGACGCCGGGGACTACCGGACCGAGACGTCCAACCTGGACATCAACGCCGTGGGCCTCGCCCACATCCTCACCGCGACCAAGGACCTCGGCGTCGGCGTCGACCTGCTCGCCCCGCTGCACACGCTGTTCGAGCAGCAGGTGTCCGAGGGCCACGGCGCCGAGAGCATGTCCCGCGCGATCGAGTCGCTGCGCTAGGCCTGTCCGACGGGTCGGCGCGGCGTCGCGGGCCCGCTGGACGGGTCGGCCCCGGGGCGGGCGGCACCGCACCCCGGGGCGGCCGGTCCGCCTCGGTGGCGCCCGGATGTCAAGGCTGTGTCAACGTCCTGGTGCGAGCTGCCAAGGAACTGTCAAGGGGCGTATCCGCAGGTCCGGCGAGCGGCTTCGGTGGAGGAGTCACCCGGCACGTGGTGGAGAAGTCACCCAGCACGCCAAGGAGTTGAGGGCCGTGAGCGCTGAGAATGTGGTGGGACTCGTCATCGCCGTCAGCCTGGTCGGCTATCTCGTTCTCGCGCGGCTCTTCCCGGAGAGGTTCTGACACCGGCGCGATGACGCACGTACGACCCGGACAGCTGAAGATCTACCTCGGTGCGGCACCGGGGGTAGGCAAGACCTGCCGCATGCTCGACGAAGGACGGCGACGGGCCGCACACGGCGCCGACGTCGTCGTGGGCCTCGTGGAGTGCCACCGGCGCCCGCACACGGAAGCCCTGCTCAAGGAGGCGAGGGCGGCCGGGCTCGACGTCGTGGAGCGCGCCCGCGTCCACTGCCGCGGCGGCGAGTTCACCGAGCTGGACCTGGACGCGGTGCTCGCCCGCGCCCCGCAGGTCGTGCTCGTCGACGACCTCGCCCACACCAACGCGCCCGGCGACGGCCGCAACCCCAAGCGCTGGCAGGACGTCGACCGGCTGCTCACGGCCGGCATCGACGTCGTCACGACGATCAACATCCAGCACATGGAGTCCCTCAAGGACGTCGTGGAGAAGATCACCGAGGTGCCGCAGGCCGAGACGGTCCCCGACGACGTCGTGCGTCGCGCCCACCAGATCGAGCTCGTCGACATCGACCCGGAGTCGCTGCGCCGCCGCATGGCGCACGGCGACATCCACGCCCCCGAGAAGGTGGACGCGGCCCTCGCCAACTGCTTCCGCACCGGCAACCTGACCGCCCTGCGCCAGCTCGCCCTGCTGTGGGTCGCCGACCGCGTCGACGAGGCCCTCCTCGCGTACCGCTCCGAGCACGGCATCGGCGGCGTCTGGGAGACCCGCGAACGCGTCGTCGTCGGCCTCACCGGCGGCCCCGAGGGCGACACCCTGATCCGCCGCGCCGCCCGCATCGCCGACCGCTCCGTCGGCGGTGAGCTGCTCGCCGTGCACATCGCCCGCAGCGACGGCCTCGCCGCGGGCACCTCGCACGCGTCCCTGACCCGGCAGCGGCGGCTCGCGGAGGACCTGGGCGGCAGCTACCACTCGGTCGTCGGCGACGACGTCGCGACCGCCCTGGTGGAGTTCGCCCGCGCCGAGAACGCCACCCAGCTCGTCCTCGGCTCCAGCCGCCGCGGCCGCGTCGAGCGGTTCCTCACCGGCCGCGGCACCGGCGAGTCCGTCGTCGAGGCGTCCGGCGACATCGATGTCCACACGGTCACCCACGAACGCGCGGGCGCGGGCACGCTGCTGCCGTCCCGCAGACGTACGCTGTCGGGCCCGCGGCGCGTCGGCGGACCCGTCGCCGGGCTGCTCCTTCCGAGCGCGCTCACCTGCCTCCTCGACCTGGACGTGGCGCGCGAGCACCTGAACCTCACCAGCGAGGCGCTGCTGTTCCTGCTGGCCGTCGTGGGCGTGGCCTGCATCGGCGGGGTGCTCTCCGCGGTGGTGGCGTCGGTGACCGCGTCGCTGCTGCTCAACTACTGGTTCATGCCGCCCGTCGGGCACTTCGCGCTGGGCGGTCCGAACAGCATGCTGGCGCTTGTGGTGTTCGCGATCGTCGCTGCCACGGTCGCCGCCGTCGTCGACCGGTCCCTTCGTCTGTCCCGGCGCTCGGCCCGCGCCACCGCCGAGGCCGAGACCATGTCGTCCCTCGCGGGCACCATCGTGCGCGGCGGACAGCCCATTCCCGCCCTGCTCGAACGCGCCCGGGAGGCCTTCGGCGTGGACGACGCCGAGCTGGTGGCGGAGCCGCCCGACGCCTCCGACGCGGCGGTCACCGCCGTACCCGCGGGCGCCGACGCCTACCTCGTGCTGCGCGGCCGTCCGCTGCCCTCCGCCGACCGCCGCGTCCTCGCCGCGTTCGCCGCGCACGTCGGCGCCGCCGTCGAGCGGGCCCGGCTCGCCGAGGCCGCCGCCGAGGTGGAGCCCGTCAAGGCCGCCGACCGGATGCGTACCGCGCTGCTCCGCGCCGTCGGCCACGACCTGCGCACCCCGCTGGCCGCCGCCCTCGCCGCGATCGGCTCGCTGCGCAGCCGCGACCTGGACTTCTCCGAGCACGACCGGGAGGAACTGCTCGCCACCGCCGACGAGTCCATGGCCAGGCTCAACCGCCTCGTCGACAACCTCCTCGACATGAGCCGGCTCCAGGCGGGCGCCCTCAAGCTGGAACTGCGCGACACCGCGCTCGAAGAGGTCCTGCCGCCCGCCCTCGACTCGCTGTCCGACCACTGCCCGGTCGAGACGGGCAGCATGGAGGAGATCCCCGCCGTCCTCGCCGACCCGCCGCTCCTGGAGCGGGTGATAGCCAACCTCGTCGGCAACGCCGCCCGCCACACCCCGGCCGGCGGCAAGGTCCTGATCACCGCGAGCGCCCTGGCGGGCCGGGTGGAACTGCGCGTCGTCGACCGCGGCCCCGGCCTCCCGCCGGCCGACCGCGACCGCGTCTTCGAGCCCTTCCAGCGGCTCGGCGACACCGACAACACCACAGGCCTCGGGCTCGGTCTCGCCCTGTCGCGAGGGCTCGCCGAGGCGATGGACGGCACGCTCACCCCGGAGGACACTCCCGGCGGCGGGCTCACCATGGTCCTGTCCCTGCCGTTCGCGGAACGGGTGCGCGAAGTCAACGGTGCGCGGGGCTCTGGCGTCTGGCATTCTGAGCGCCTTTGAATTGGTGCACATACCAATCAGCCCCGAGCGCAGAGACGAGTTTCATGGCACGCGGCAAGCTTCGGATCTACGTGGGGGCGGCACCGGGCGTCGGCAAGACGTACGCGATGCTGTCCGAGGCGCACCGGCGTATCGAGCGGGGCACCGACTGCGTAGTGGCCTTCGTGGAGCACCACAACCGTCCGCGCACGGAGGTGATGCTGCACGGCCTCGAACTGCTGCCGCGCAAGGATCTGGAGTACCGCGGAGCGACGTTCACGGAGATGGACGTCGACGCCGTCCTCGAACGCGCCCCGACCGTCGCCCTGGTCGACGAGCTGGCGCACACCAACATCCCCGGCTCGCGCAACACCAAGCGCTGGCAGGACGTCGAAGAACTGCTCGGCGCGGGCATCGACGTGGTGTCCACCGTCAACATCCAGCACCTGGAGTCCCTCGGCGACGTCGTCGAGTCGATCACCGGCGTCCGGCAGCGCGAGTGCATCCCCGACGAGGTGGTGCGCCGGGCGGACCAGATCGAGCTGGTCGACATGTCGCCCCAGGCGCTGCGCCGCCGGATGGCGCACGGCAACATCTACCAGGCCGACAAGGTCGACGCGGCCCTGTCCAACTACTTCCGCCCCGGAAACCTCACCGCCCTGCGCGAGCTGGCGCTCCTCTGGGTGGCCGACCGGGTCGACGAATACCTCCAGCAGTACCGCGGCGAGCACAACATCCGCTCCACCTGGCAGGCCCGCGAGCGCATCGTCGTCGGCCTGACCGGCGGACCCGAGGGCCGCTTCCTGCTGCGTCGTGCCGCGCGGCTCGCCGAGAAGGGCGCGGGCGGCGAGGTCCTCGCCGTCTACATCGCCCGCAGCGACGGCCTCACCGCGGCCTCGCCGAAGGAACTCGCGATCCAGCGCACCCTCGTGGAGGACCTGGGCGGCTCCTTCCACCAGGTCATAGGGGAGGACATCACCGCGGCACTCCTGGAGTTCGCGCGCGGCGTCAACGCCACCCAGATCGTCCTCGGCGTCTCCCGCCGCAGGTCCTGGCAGTACCTGTTCGGACCCGGGGTCGGCGCCACCGTCGCCCGCGAGTCCGGGCCCGACCTCGACGTCCACCTGGTCACCCACAACGAGGCGGGCAAGGGACGCAGCCTGTCGGCGACACCGCGCGCGGCCCGCCTCGGCCGCAACCGGATCATCTGGAGCTGGCTGGTCGGCATCGCCGGGCCGATCGTGCTCGCCCTGCTGCTGCGCGGCGTGGCGCCCGACCTCGGCCTCGCCAACGACATGCTGCTGTTCCTGACGCTCACCGTGGCGTCGGCGCTGCTCGGAGGTCTGGTGCCGGCGCTCGCGTCGGCGGCGTTCGGCTCCCTGCTGCTCAACTACTTCTTCACGCCGCCCGTCCACCACATCCTGATCTCCAACCCGAAGAACATCGTCGCCCTCGTGATCTTCGTGGCGGTCGCGGTGTCCGTGGCGTCGGTCGTGGACCTGGCGGCCCGCCGCACCCACCAGGCGGCCCGGCTGCGCGCCGAGTCGGAGATCCTGTCGTACCTGGCGGGCAGCGTGCTGCGCGGCGAGAACAGCCTCGAATCGCTCCTGGAGACCGTCCGCGAGACCTTCGCCATGGAGTCCGTGGCGCTCCTGGAGCGCGAGAGCGACATCGCCCTGTGGACCTGCACGGCCAGTGCCGGGCCCCGCCCGCACGTCGGCCGCCCCGAGGACGCCGACGTCGAGATGCCCGTCGGCGACTACATGTCCCTCGCCCTCACAGGCCGCGTCCTGCCCGCCGAGGACCGCCGCGTCCTCGGCGCCTTCGCCGCGCAGGCCGCCGTGGTCCTGGACCGCCAGCGCCTGCAGTCCCAGGCGCAGGAGGCCCGCGCCCTCGCCGAGGGCAACCGCATCCGCACCGCCCTGCTCGCCGCCGTCAGCCACGACCTGCGCACCCCCCTCGCCGGCATCAAGGCGTCCGTCTCCAGCCTCCGCTCGGACGACATCGAGTGGTCCGAGGAGGACCAGGCGGAACTGCTCGCCGCCATCGAGGCGGGCGCCGACCGCCTCGACCACCTCGTCGGCAACCTCCTGGACATGTCACGGCTCCATACCGACACCGTCATGCCGATGGTCCGCGAGATCGACCTCGACGAGGTCGTCCCGCTGGCCCTCGAAGGGATGGCCTCGTCCGCCGAGCACGTGACCCTCGACATCCCCGAGGACCTGCCCATGGTCGCCGCCGACAAGGGCCTCCTGGAGCGGGCCGTCGCCAACGTCATAGAGAACGCCCTGAAGTACAGCCCCGCGGGCGAGAGCGTCCTGGTCGCCGCGAGCACCATGGCCGACCAGGTGCAGCTACGCGTGGCCGACCGCGGCCCCGGCGTGCCCGACGACGCCAAGGAGCGGATCTTCGAGCCCTTCCAGCGGTACGGCGACTCCCCGCGCGGCGCCGGAGTGGGCCTCGGCCTGGCCGTCGCCCGCGGCTTCACCGAGGCCATGGGCGGCACCCTCAGCGCCGAGGACACCCCCGGCGGCGGGCTCACCATGGTCCTCGCGCTGCGTCTGGTGCCCGGGCGCCCGCAGGTCAGCCCCGACCTGCCCGCGGCCGCCACGTCCTGAGACCGGCGCGAGGCCGCCTCCGGTCGCCGTCCGCCGCCGGGTGACGTACGAAACGTAGGAGACGTACGGGACGCACCGGGCGCGGAACGGAGCAGGGAGGCGGGCGGCGATGGCCGAACTCCTCACGCCGCACGGCGTGGACGTGGCCACGCGCGGCCTCGACCTCGCCGGGGTGTTCGCCGCCGCCCTCCAGGGCGGCGCGATCGCCCGCACCGAACGGCTCGACCTGTTCGGCTTCGTCGCGGTCGGCGTGGTGTCCGGGCTCGGCGGCGGCCTCATCCGCGACACCCTGCTCCAGCACGGGACGCCGGTGGCGCTCACCGACGTCTTCTACCTGCCGACCGCGCTCGCCGGGGCGTTCATCGCCTTCCTGATCCACATCAGCCAGGAGGCCTGGGACCGGCTCTTCACCGCCCTCGACGCGGCCGTGATCGGCTTCTGGGCCGTCGCCGGGGCGCAGAAGACCCTCGCGGCGGGGCTCGGCTGGCTGCCCGCGCTGCTGCTCGGCACCATCACGGCCGTCGGCGGCGGGGCGCTGCGCGACATGATGCTGCGCCGCGTGCCCGCGGTGCTCGGCGGGAACGCGCTGTACGCGTCCGTCGCGGTGGTCGCCGCCGCGATCACGGTCGTGTGCAGTTATGCCGAGCAGCCCACGCTCGGCATCGTGCTCGGCGTGACCGTGGCACTGGTCCTCAGGCTCACCGCGTACAAGCGCGGCTGGGGGCTGCCCAGCGGCCTGGAGTGGCAGCCCAGGTCACGCCTGGCGGGCGCGCTGCGCCGCGGGCGGCGGCGCGAGTCCCGGACGGCGGAGCGCCCGGGCGGGGGACGGGGGAGCGGCCGGGGCGCGAGCGCGGCCCGGCGGCTGCGGTTCCGCGGCGCCCGCCCCGCGCCCGGCACCCTGCGGCGCAAGCCCGCGCCGCCGCACCCGCCCGGCGCCGACGCGGGAGAGGGCCCGCGCGGCGGCGACACGGGCGGGGACGACGCCTTCGGCTCACCGGTCGGCCGCTGACGTCCGGCCCACGGGCGGGGCCTCGGTGCCGCGCGGCCCGGCGCTACTTGCTCCGCAGCCTCCCGAGCGGCTCAGGGTCCTCCTCCAGGGCGGTGGCCGCCGCCTTCCAGGCCGTGTCGTCGGCGGTGAGGGCACTGCGCAGATAGGCCGTGCTGAGCCGCTGGATCAGGGCGACGCGCGCGGGGGACTCGTCCGTCGTCTCGGCGACCTCGTGGCCGGGGATGCCGCCGAGCGAGTGCTCCGCGCCGAACAGCGTGAGCAGGCTCTTGGGGCCCGGGCTGTGGACGTAGGGGTCGGTGAACCAGTCCGGTCCGCGCGTGGACAGGTGGGACCGGTCACTGTCCCCGGCGACGATGAGCGCCGGGGTCGTCATGGCGGCGAAGGACGGCCGCAGGAACGGGAGGTGCTCGACGGCGAACGGGGTGAGGTCGTCGCCCAGGCCGGTCAGGGCGAACAGGACGCCCGCCTTGACGCGGGGGTCGGACAGGTCCTCGCCGGGGGCGCCGTCGGCGTCGAGGACCCGCGCGCCGAGCAGCGTGCTCGCGGTCTGCGCTCCCCAGGAGTGCCCGGCCACGGCGACGCGGTCGCGGTCGACCCGCCCGCTCAGGCCGGGCACGGCGGCCTCCAGGACGTCGAGGTCGTCGAGGACGCGCGTGAGGTCATGGACGCGGATGCGCCAGATCTTGGGCGTACGCGGGTCGTCGGCGGGGATGCCGAGCGTCCGGGAGTCCAGGTGGGTGGGCTGGACGACCACGAAGCCCTGCGCGGCCCAGTGGTCCGCCAGCGGGGCGTAGCCGTCCATCGACCAGCCGAAGCCGTGCGAGAAGACGACGACGGGCAGGCCGGTGCCGGTGGCGGGGGCGGACACGCGGACGTGGAGGTCCGTGCCGCGGCCCGGGTCGGGCATGACGACGGGCTTCGCGGAGACGACCGTGGCGGGCGCGTCCGCGGACTGCTGCGGGAGCGTGACGGCGGATTCGGACATGGAGGTGCCTTCCCTGGGGCTGCTGCGATGTCTGGTCGCGGCGGGTCCGGCGGTCGGCCGGGGCGCCGCGGGCAGGGCGGGGGCGAGCGGCGGACAGCACGGACGAGCTGGTCGCGGTGCCCCCGGTCTGCCATCATGAGCAAAACGGAACGTTGCTCCGCCGACGATACGGAACGCGGTTCCGTTTTACAACCCCCGGGCGCCGGTCCCCTGGCCCGGGGTGCTCGTGGCGCGGTCAGGAGCGCCCCCTCAGGAAAGGAACGTCGCGGTGAACGACAGTGCCCCTGGTGCGGACGGCACTCCCGGCACGGGCAGCGCCGCCGGGTCCCGGCGCAAGGACGTCCGGCGCAACCAGCAGACCCTCCTCGACGCGGCCGCGGCCGTCTTCGTGACCTCGGGCGTGGAGGCGCCGGTACGGGACATCGCGGCCGAGGCGGGCGTCGGCGTCGGCACGGTCTACCGCCACTTCCCCACCCGCGCCGACCTCGTCATCGCCGTCTACCGCCACCAGGTCGACGCCTGCGCCGAGGCCGGCCCCGCCCTCCTCGCGGCGGAGGTGTCACCGCACGCCGCCCTCGAACGGTGGGTCGGCCTCTTCGTCGACTTCCTGGTCACCAAGCACGGCCTGGCCGCCGCGATGCAGTCCGACGACGCGGGCTTCGAGGCGCTGCACGCCTACTTCCTCGACCGCCTCGTACCGGTGTGCGCCCAGCTCCTCGAAGCCGCTGTCGCCGCGGGCGAGATCCGCTCCGACGTCACCGCGTACCCACTCATGCGCGGCATCGGGAACCTCTGCATCGGCGCCGAGACCGACTCCCGCTACGACGCCCGCCACCTGGTCGCGCTGCTCGTCGCGGGACTGCGCAAGGACTGACGGCGGCGGCGCGGGCCGGTCGCGCGAGGCGCGGGGCTCACGCGGAGCGCGGAGTCCGCCCGAGCCGCACGGCTCAGCCGAGACGCACGGTGATCTTCTGTGTGGCGCCCTTCGCCGGGCCGAGGTCGGCGAACGTGAGCTTCAGGGACGCGCCCGTCGTGGCCGACGTGACCGTGGCGGGCTTCGCGGTGACCGCGGCGACCGGCCGGTCCCAGGTGACCGTCAGGCCCGCACGCGCCGCCCGGGTCGGGTCGCTGACGCACACCACCGCCGTCCCGTCCGGCCGTTCGCCGACCAGCACCGCGCAGGCCGCGCTCGCGGTGAGCGCCCCGGCCGTGCCGCCCGACCAGAACGTCACGCCGGTGAAGCCGAGCGAGGGCACGCTGACGCCCTGCCGGGTCCCGGAGTTGGCGAGGATCCGCAGCCAGCCGGTGGCCGCGGCCCGCTCGGCCGTGCGGGCCGCGCTCGCGCCGGGCAGCAGGACGTACGCGTACGTCGCGTCCGTGGGGTCGGTGCCGTGGTCGACGTACAGCGTCAGGTAGGTGCGGGTCAACGGGGTGGTGGCGCCGCCCTTGTTGATGTCGCTCCACTTGCCGGTGCGCCGCTCGCGACGGGCCCGGACGGTGGCGCCGCCGGGGAAGACGTAGCCGCCGTGGCCGCCGATGTGCGCCCATCGGGCGCCGGTGAGCGTCTGTGACCAGGGCGTGGTGGTGGGCTTGGTGGCGCCGTCGGCCTGGAACGGGGCGCCTCCGGTCGGGCCGAGGTTGCGGTTCTCCACGGTGGACTCCACGACCGCGCCGTCCGCGCAGGTGATGCCCGCGCCCAGGCATACGATCGCGTCGTCCAGGCAGAACCACGCCTTGCGGGCCGACAGCGTGCTCTGCAATCCCTTCACGTGCTGCCCGAGGACAGCCCGTTGGCCGTCGGTGGCGCCGCCGACCCAGCTCACGTCCGGCCGCGCCGCGCCCCAGTCGCCGCCCGCCCCGTCCGCGAGGACCTTGCGGGACGCGGTGACGCCGGGCAGCCGGTAGGGGTCGACGGTGGGCCAGAAGGCGTCGCTGTACTGGCCGTTGGCGTAAGCGTCGCCCCACCAGGCGAGCATGCCCGAGCCCGTGTGCCAGCCGCGCAGGTTCTCGCCGTTGCCGGTCTCGTAGTACGTGATGCGGGCGTCGGCCATGCTGATCGACGCGGCCCAGCCGGGGCGGCGGTGTGTGGCCCGCGCCATGTTGGTGAACAGGCGGTGCCCGGTGGGCTCGGGCACGGGCGTGACGGTGGTGTCGTCCTGGACGGCCTTGAGCCGGGCCAGGTGGGCGAGGCTCAACTGGGGGTCGCTGAGCGGCGGGCTGTAGTAGTCGCGGCGCATCCAGCCCTTCACCAGGCCCCGCCAGCGGGCGTTCTCGGCCGCCGACGCGCCCTGGCCGAGCAGCGCGATGGACGCCATGATCGGGTGGCCGCGCAGGTGGTCGTCGGCCTGCACCTGCTTCGCGTCGGAGGCGGCGATGCCGCGGCTGATGGCGCGGCCCGCGACGCAGTCCATGACCAGGCCGTTGTAGAGGAACGGCGCCCACGCCTTCTCCACGGCGTCGAAGACGATCTGCCTGCCGCTGTCCGTCACCTCCCACGGCGACCCGTCGAGCAGCGCGAACAGCAGGCCGAGCCCGCCGAGCAGCACGGACCCGTACGAGCCGGTGTACGGCACGGTGGTGTGCTGGATGAACGAGCCGTCCGTGTACAGGCCGTCGCCGCTGGTCACGTACGGGAAGACGGGCGAGAGGGCGTCCCGTGCCAGCGCGACCTTCGCCTCGTTCGCGCCGACGACGCCGCGCAGCGCGAGGACCCGGCACAGGTCCACGCGGTTGGCTCCGGTGCTGGTGCCGGTGTACTGCGCGACGGCGGAGTCCGGGACGAAGTGGTCGACAGCCGCGCAGTAGCGGGCGAGTCGGTCGGCGGACAGCGCGTCGTACATCAGGACGCAGGTGTCAAGGAGTGCCTGCGGGGCGCCGATCTGCCAGCTCCACCAGTTGCCGAAGCGCTTCTGCCGCTCGTTGTAGACCTGCCCGTTGAGGTGGTCGAGGCCGGTCACGACCGCCGTCCTGAGCGCGGCGTCCCCGGTGAGTCCGGTGCCCTGCTGGCTGTACGCCTGGGCCATCGTGGCGAGCCGCGTGCAACTGGTCACGAGGTTCGCGGAGTAGCCGAACGACTCCTGGTCGGTGTCCGGTTCGGGGTCGGCGTACGAGGCGTCGGGCCACAGCGAGCCGTCCGCCGGAGCCATGGTGTCCTTCAACTGCCGCGCTGACGTGCCGAGTTGGGCGAGGCGGCTCTTGAAAGGCTCGGCGGTCGGGCTGAATCCCGCACCCAGGATCAGGGTGCGCCACTTGGCACGCAGAGCGGCGAACGCGTCGGCGGTGGCCTCGGTGGCCGGGCCCGAGGCCGCGGTGCCCGAGGCCGCGGTGTCGCGGGCACCTGCCGGGAGCGCGGCGGCGGGTGTGGCGAGTGAGAGCGCCGAGGTGCCGGTGGTCAGGAGGAAGGCGCGGCGGGGCCAAGGGGTGGGCATGCGGGGGCTCCAGGGGGACCAGAGGGCCAAGGGGGGCGGGAGGCCGGGAGGGCGCGGGCGGGTGCCGGGGGTGCGGGCGGCCGAGGTGCGGACAACCACCGTTCAGTAAGCGCTTTCTAGCATGTGCGCGCCAACCGGCTCAATGGGTCTGACACAAGGATTCGACCGGGCGGACCCGGGGTGAGGCCGGGTCCGCCCGACGTCCGGGCCGGGCTCAGGGCGCCGCGTCGGCCTCCACGGGCGGCGCCGTGCTGCTGGTGATCCGGGGGACCGACGCCACCGTCGGTGCGGTGACTTCGCGCGGCGCGTCGTCGTCCCGCGCCCCGGCCGCGGCCTGCGGCTCCGCGCTCGCGGACGGGGCCGCCGTCGGCTGCGGCTGCTGGTTCGCGGCCCGCTCCAGGAAGCGGAGGAGTTCGACGGGGAAGGGCAGGACCAGGGTCGAGTTCTTCTCGGCGGCGACGGCCACGACGGTCTGCAGGAGCCGCAGTTGCAGGGCGGCGGGCTGTTCGGACATCTCCTTGGCGGCCTCGGCGAGTTTCTTGGAGGCCTGCAGCTCGGCGTCGGCGTTGATGACGCGGGCGCGCCGCTCGCGGTCGGCCTCGGCCTGCCGGGCCATCGACCGCTTCATCGTCTCCGGCAGGGACACGTCCTTGATCTCGACGCGGTCGATCTGCACGCCCCAGCCGATCGCCGGGCTGTCGAGCATCAGCTCCAGGCCTTGGTTGAGCTTCTCGCGGTTGGACAGCAGGTCGTCCAGATCGCTCTTGCCGATGATGGACCGCAGCGACGTCTGCGCCATCTGCGACACCGCGAAGCGGTAGTCCTCGACCCGCACGATCGCGTGCGAGGCGTCGACCACCTTGAAGTACACGACGGCGTCGACGCGCACCGTGACGTTGTCGCGCGTGATGCCCTCCTGCGCGGGCACGGGCATCGTCACGATCTGCATGTTGACCTTACGCATCCGGTCGACGCCCGGCACGATCATGGTGAAGCCGGGCGCGCGCGGCGCCCCGGACAGCCGCCCGAGACGGAACACGACACCGCGTTCGTACTGCTTGACGACGCGGGCCGCCGACACCACGTACACGAAACCGGCGGAGAGTGTGACCGCGCCGGCCGCGAGGAGTTCCTGCACCATGACGACCCCCTGTCGCTCCGAGCCGTCCGTCAATCAACGATACGCCCGGACGACGGGCCGCGGCGAGCCCCTGGGCGCGGGTCAGCGGCCCCCGGGCCGCGACGCGTACAGGCGCGTGTAGTAGCGGCCCGCGGACTCCAGACCGGTGGTGTCGTCGCCCGCCGCCCGCACCCGCGCGACGGCGTCGTCCTGCTCCTCGGGGCCGGTGAACAGGCGCTGCGGGTAGAGCCGGTCGGGGTCCGTCGTGGTGACGAGGCCGTGCGCGGCGAGGCTCCGCGCGATGCGGTCGTAGGGGACGGTCCGCAGCACGAACGCGTCGACCCACAGGGGCAGGCGGGCGGCGCCGAGCAGGGCGTCGAAGGTGCGGTGCGTGACGTAGCCGATGCCGCCGGTGACGGTGATCAGGCCGACGCCCGCCATGGCCCGCGCGAGGCCCGGGCTGGGCGGCACGTGTTCCAGGTTCTCCGCGTACGCCTCGTCGAGCAGGCCGACGGCCAGGGCGTAGGCGGTGGCGTTGGCGGCGGTGTCCACGCCGACCAGGCGGACCGCGTCCGGGCGGCGCCTGGCGGCGTAGAACTCCTTGTCCAGGTCGACGAGTTCGCTGGTGGTGAGGTCCGTGGTGGCCTCCCCCGCGTAGTGCGTGTACAGGTCGGCGAGCGTCAGGTCGTGGTTGAGCAGCGCGGCGTTCAGACCGTAGGAGCAGCACAGGTCGAGGACCGTGGGGTCGCCGTCGGGGCCGGGCGGCGCGGCCCTGCGCCGGTCGGCGAGCGTGCGGCGGAAGACGCCCTGGGCGTGGTGCGGGATCTCGTAGTCGTACGGGGCGAGGCGGCGGAAGTACGCCCGTGGGTCGGGCCGGTCGTAGATGTCGTCGAACCGGGTCTTGCCCGCCATGGCGCCGGCCGTGGGGTCATCGGGCCCCGGCTGCCTGTGTGCGCCCATGGTGCACCTCCGTGAAGTGGGTTCGGGTGTGCGGCAGCTGAAGCTGTACCCGAGGGCTCGACGGGCCCGGTAGGCCATGAGGCGGTTCCTGGCCACGCCGCTCACTAAGCTGTGCCGGTGTTCACCTCCCAGGGCCCCTCGCTGCGCGAACTGGCCGTCCAGGCGCTGTCCTCCACGGAGCACGGCTACGACCTGCTGGCTCCCAAGTTCGATCACACGCCCTTCCGCACGCC
The DNA here is from genome assembly GCF_000716675.1 of Streptomyces alboflavus. GTDB lineage: Bacteria > Actinomycetota > Actinomycetes > Streptomycetales > Streptomycetaceae > Streptomyces > Streptomyces alboflavus. Next base: position 260,106 of record NZ_JNXT01000004.1, on the reverse strand, counting down.
CGAGCGCATCCTCGACGCCTGTGCCGAGGCGCTGCGGCCACTTGGCCCGTTCGCCACGGGTCTCGACGTGTGCTGCGGCACCGGGGCCGGGGTGGACCTCCTGCGGCCCATGTGCCGGGAGCATGTGACCGGCGTCGACTTCAGCTCCGGGATGCTGGCGCGGGCGCGGGCCGCGCTCGCCGCCGAGGACGGGCCGGGACAGACGGGCCCGGCGGTCCACTGGGTGCGGGCGGACGCCCGCGCGCTGCCCTTCGCCGGGGGCTTCGACGTGGCCGTCAGCTTCGGGGCGTTCGGGCACTTCCTGCCCGTCGAGCGGCCGGGTCTCTTCGCCCAGGTGCACCGGGCGCTGCGCCCCGGAGGCCTGTTCGCTTTCCCCATCGGCGCGCCACAGCCACTCACGTCACCATGGTACTGGGGCATGCTCGGCTTCGACCTGGCGATGCGGGCCCGCAACGCGCTGCGGCAGCCGCCCTTCGTCATGTACTACCGCACGTTTCCGCTGCCCGGGGTGCGGGCCGACCTGGAGGGGGCCGGGTTCACGGTGGGGTTGCGGCCGCTGGAGGAGTTCGGCCGCAGGGACGACGGGAGCCCGCACTGGCGCCTCGTGGTGGCGCGCAAGGCGGCGTGAGGGGCGGCTCGCGCGTGCCCCGGGCCGCCGTCGTGGTGGACCGGGTCAGTGCCTCGCGCTGCTGAACGCCCGCCGGTAGGCCTGCGGGCTGACCCCCGCGACCCGCTTGAAGCGGTCACGGAACGCGGTCGGCGAGCCGAAGCCGACCTGCGCGGCGATCCGCTCCACCGGGTGCTCCGTGGTCTCCAGGAGGTGCTGGGCCTGGCGGACCCGTGCCCGGTGCAGCCACTGCAGCGGCGTCGTGCCGGTCTGCTCGCGGAACCGGCGCAGGAGCGTGCGGCTGCTCAGGCCCGCGTGGTCGGCGATGTCGTCCAGGGTGAGGTCGCGCGCCGCGTTCTCGTCGAGCCAGCGAAGCAGTGGTTCGAGGGCGCGGCCGCGGGGCATCGCCGGGGGCTGGTTGACGATGAACTGGGCCTGGCCGCCCTCCCGTTCGAGCGGCATCACCGACAGGCGCGCGGAGTCCGCGGCGACCGCCGAGCCGTAGTCGCGCCGCACCAGGTGCAGGCTCAGGTCCATCCCGGCGGCGGCTCCCGCGGACGTGAGGATCTGGCCGTTGTCGACGTACAGGACGTCCGGGTCGACGTCGATCTCCGGGTAGGCCGCGGCGAGGTGGTCGGTCGCGAACCAGTGCGTGGTGGCCCGCAGCCCGTCGAGCAGCCCCGCCTGCGCGAGCACGAACGTGCCCACGCAGATGGACGCGATGCGGGTGCCCGCGTCGGCCGCTTCGCGGAGCGCCGCCAGGGTCTTCTCCGGCACCGGCGCGGTCGGGTCGTGGGTGCCCGGCACGACGATGGTGTCCGCGCCCACGAGCCCGCTCAGGTCGTGGTGCGCCCGGAGCGAGAACGCGCGCGCGTCGACCTCGGGCTCGGCCGCGCACACCCGCACCCGGTAGGCAGGCCGCTCGCCGGGCAGCCGGGTCCTGCTGAACACGTCCAGAGGCATCGCCAGGTCGGAGGGGATGACGTCGTCGAGGGCGAGGAAGGCGACGGTGTGCATGGCGGCAACGTACGACATCACCGAACTCCCGCCAACCACCGCTCACGGCACCCGCCCGGCCGACGGAACCTCCGCAAGGCGCCTACGACCTGCGCTGACGGTCGACGAGCAGGCGTCCACGGCCGGACGCCGCCTTGGCGATATCCCGTTGAAAGCTGTCATTGCGGCCACTGTCGGCGGGGGAGCGGCGCTGACTAGCCTCGACGGCGGGAACAGCACGGGAACACCACCGGGCCCCGCCGGGGCCGCGGTCCCCGCCAGGAAACGGAACCTCGCATGCACGTTCAAGCAGTCCTCTTCGACGGCTTCGACCCGCTCGACGTCCTCGGCCCGCTGGAGATCCTGTACGCCGGGGGCATCGCCACGAACGGCGGGATCACCGTCGAACTGGTCTCGGCGGAAGGCGCCCGCGACGTCCCGAGCGGCCTTGACCTCGTCACCCTCCGGGCCACGACCCGGCTCGACCCCGAGCGCGACGGCCTGATCCTGGTGCCGGGCGCCGCCGGAGCCACCGAGCAGGGCGACCCCGAGGACGACAGCATCCCCTCCCGCATCGCCCGCACCCAGCGCACCGACCTGCCCGCACTCCTGTCGGCCGCCATGGAGCGCCCCGGCGTGACCATGACGACCGTGTGCGGCGGCTCCCTGCTCCTCGCGATGTCCGGGCTCCTCAAGGGCAGGTACGCCACCGGCCACCACGACGCGCTCGACGTCCTGTGGGGCCTCGGGGCGACCGTGGTGCGGGCCCGGGTCGTCGACGACGGCGACCTGGTCAGCGGCGCCGGGGTGACATCGGGCCTGGACCTCGGACTGCACCTCCTGGAGCGTGAGTTCGGGCCGCGTGTGGCCCATGTGGTCGAGGAGATGTTCGCGCACGAGCGGCGCGGGGTCGTGTGGCGCGCGACCGGCGCGGAGCCCGCACACATCTGACCCCGCCCCGCCGCACGCGCGCCCCGCCCCCCCCCCCCCACCCGAAAACCCTCCCCTGACCAAGCTCGTTCCCATCCTCCACGTCCTCGCGGCCATCCTCGCCGTCGGCCCGGTCGCCGTCGCGGCCAGTATGTTCCCCAAGGTCCTGCGCGACGCCCTTGCCGGACCCGGCGACGCGGCCCCCGTGACGACGCTGCGGACGCTGCACCGCATCTGCCGCGTCTACGCGGGCGCCGCCATCGCCGTCGTGGTCTTCGGCTTCCTGACGGCGAGCAGCATGGGTGTGCTCGGCAGCGCCTGGCTGATCACGTCGATCGTGCTGACGTTCGTCGCGGCGGTGATCCTCATCCTGCTGGTGCTGCCGCGCCAGGAGACGGCGCTGGAGGCGGTGGCCGGGGCGAAGGCCGTGGCTGCCGGTGCCGGTGCCGGTGGCGGTGGGGGTGACGTGGCCGTGGCGGCGGGCGGTGCTGCCGCGACGGCCGGGGGCGCCGGTGAGGCCGACGGCGAGGGGGCGGCCGACTCGGCGACCGACTCCGCGGTCGTGGTGAAGCTGGACGCGCGGACCAGCGCCCAACTCGCCATGTCCACCGGCGTCTTCAACCTCCTCTGGGCCACCGTCACCGTCCTGATGATCGTGCGCCCGGGCTCCACGACCGGAGGCTGACCCCGCACACGCCCCGCGAGGCCGACCGGGACGCCTCCCGTGCTCCATGCTCAAGGCGACGGCGGTCCGTCGACTTCCCGGCAGGGGGTACGAGACGGGGTCCGAGGACGACAGCACGGCGCCTGGTCCGGCAGAGCCCGCGGGCGCCGATCCGCGGGCTGACGGGCTGACGGGCTGACGGGCTGACGGGCCGACGGCCCGGCGGGCTGATGCCCAACGGGCCACGCCCGACCCCGCCCGCCCGGCACCCCCACCCGGGCGCGGCGCACCGCTCACGCCAGGAACGCCGCCCGGTCCGCCCGCACGGGATGCGCGAACCCCTCGCCCGCCGCCCAGCGCGCGACCTCGCTCACCGCGACGTCGGTCAGGCGCCGCCACTCGTTGCCCTGTGAGCCCGCGAGGTGCGGGGTGAGCAGCGCGTTCTCGCAGTCCCACAACGGGTGCCCCGGCGGCAGGACTTCGGGCTCGGTGACGTCGAGCACCACCCTGATCCGGCCCGTGACCACCTCTTCGGTGAGCGCGTCCTGGTCGACCACGGCTCCCCGCGCCGTGTTGATGAGCACGCCGTCCTCGCGCAGCGCGGCGAGCTGACGGCGGCCGACGAGCCCGCGTGTGGCGGGAAGCAGCGGGGCGTGCACGCTCACGATGTCGCTGTGCCGGAACAGCTCGTCGAGGCCGACGGCCCGCACGCCGAGCGCCGCCGCCCCGGCCACGTCCACGTACGGATCGTGCAGCAGCACCTCGATGTCGTACGGGCGAAGCAGCTCGATGACGCGCCGGCCGACGTGGGAGGCGGACAGGATCCCCACGGTGCGGCGGTAGTTGCCGATGGCGCGCGGTGTGGTCAGCGGGTCGTCGCGGTCGCGCGCGGCCTTGAAGGCGCGGGCCCGCTCCAGGACGTGCTTGCCGGCGAGGAGGATCATCGCGACGGTGTACTCGGCGACCGGCAGCGCGTTCGCGGCGGCCGCGGACGACACCTCGATGCCGCGCTCCCAGCAGGCGGGCGTGAGATGGCCGCGCACGGACCCGGCGGTGTGCACGACGGCCCGCAGCCTCGGGGCGGCGGCGAGGGCAGCCTCGTCGAGCGGCGGGCAGCCCCAGCCGGTGATGAGCAGCTCGGTCCGCCCGAGCACGTCCCGGGCCCGCTCGCCGGAGAAGTCGTCGAGGACGGGCGGGTGCCGGAGCGCGCACACTCCGGCGAACGCGGCCAGCACATCGGGCCCGAGCAGCGCGTCGGCGGCGCCGGGCGACATGGCGAGCGCGGCGGACGGCAGACCGGACGGGTGCGGTGGGGTGGGCATGCGGGGCGGGGCTCCATCCTTCCGGCGGCGGGCCGGATCGCGAGGCTGCGTCCTTCCGGCGACGCCGGATCCGTACGAGTCTCGTCGGGCCGCGCCGCTTTCGCACGCGTCGCAGCCGTGGGCCCGCGCCCATGTGGCCACATCGGTACGCCCGCTCCGGTGCCCCGGCGGCACCTGTCGTAGGATCGGTCACGTACCGCATCGCATGGCGGCCTCCTGCACCACGCACCCCGACCGGGAGGTCCCCGCATGTCCGCGCTCCAGGTACGCCCCTTCCACCGCGACGACCGCGACCAGCTCACCGATCTGGTGAACAGCCACGTGGCCGCCGTCGTGCCGGGCGTCTCCGTCTCCGTGAACACCGTCCTCGGGCAACTCAACCGCCAGCCGGACGAGTTCATCACCGACCCGTGGGTGGCCGAGCGCGTCACGCTCGTCGCCGAGCAGCGCGCCTTCGTCGTGGCCGCCGCGCACCTGCTGCGCTACCGCACGGACTCCGACGTCGGCCCCGACCACCGCGGCCTCGGCGAGATCAACTGGTTCGTCTGCCACCCGGCCGCGTCCTTCTGGCCGGACGCCGACCAGGCGGCCGACCTCCTCATGAGCGCCTGCCTGGCTCAGCTCGCCCGCTGGGACGTGCGGGCCCGCGCGGCCGACGGCGCGCTGCCCGCCCCTGCCGTCTACGGCGTGCCGAGCGCCTGGCCGCACGTCCGCGCCGCCTACGAACGCGCCGGATTCCGGCACACCGGACACACCGAGGTCGTCCTGATCGCCGCCGTGCCCGACCTGCCGCGCACCGAGGCGCCGCTGCCGGGCCTCGCCGTCCGCCGCACCCTCGGCGAGTGCGGCACACGCCTGACCGCGTACGCCGACGGCCGCGACCTCGGCTTCATCGAGGTCGACACCGCCCTCGGCCGTGCCGAACGCCAGGCCCGCAACGGCTCGCTCGCCGACATCGGCAACTTCCACACCGAGCCCGGTCACCACGTCGAAGGCCTCGATGCCTGGCTCCTGGGCGAGGCCGCCGCGTGGCTGCGCCTCGCCGGTGCCGACCGGGTGCTCGCCTACGAAGCAGCCGACGACCCCGAAGCGATCACGCGCCTGACGGTGCTCGGGTTCCGGGAGCTGGTGCGGACCGACCGGGGCTGGGACCACGCCTGACCCTGGCGGGGCGTTCGGCCGGTGCGGACGGGCTCAGCCGAACTGCACCGACCGCTTCGAAAGGCCCAGCCACGAGCCCTCGATGACGCTCCGCTGGCTGCCCAGGTCGTCCGCCGCCGCGCCGAGCGTGACCGCGAGGGGCACGAAGTGCTCCTCGCGGGGGTGGGCGTACCGGGCGGCCGGGGCCTTGTGCGCGAAGTCGAGCAGCGCGTCGACGTCACCTGCCTCCAGGGCGCGCCGCCCCCAGTCGTCGAACTCGGCCAGCGGGGACGGGACTTCGTTCTGGGGGTTGATGGCGCGCAGGTTGTGCGTGAAGTGGCCGCTGCCGACGATCAGCACGCCCTCGTCGCGCAGCGGCGCGAGCCTGCGGCCGATGTCCATCAGGCGCTGCGGGTCCAGCGTCGGCAGGGACATCTGGAGCACCGGGATGTCCGCGTCGGGGTACATCTCCAGGAGCGGCACGTAGGCACCGTGGTCGAGGCCGCGCTCGGGCAGGTCCTGCACCGGCATGCCCGGGGCCCGCAGCAGCCCCCGGACCTGCTCGGCGAGTTCCGGGGCGCCGGGCGCGGCGTACCGGATGCTGTAGTAGTGCTCGGGGAAGCCCCAGAAGTCGTACACCAGGGGCACGGCCGTGGTCGCGCCGAGTGCGAGCGGGGCCTCCTCCCAGTGGGCGGAGACCATCAGGATCGCCTTCGGGCGGGGCAGCTCCGCGCCCCACCGGGCGAGCTGTCCCGGCCAGAGCGTGTCCTCGGCGAGGGTCGGGGCGCCGTGGCTCATGAAGAGCGCGGGCATCCGCGACGCCGGGTGGTCCAGGGGTGCGGTGGTCATGGGCGGTCGCCTCCTCGGCAGTGTGGTTCAAATTTGAAGCACATGGTCGACCGTAGTCGATGGTTTGAATTTGAACAACAGGCGTACGCTGCTCCCATGGGCGACACGAAGTGGCTGAACGACGACGAGATGGTCCTCTGGCAGGCCTTCCTGACGGCAGGGGCGCTGCTCGACCGGCGCATCGAGGAACAGCTGAAGGCCGAGTCGGGGCTGTCCCATGTCCAGTACGAGGTCCTTGTGCGGCTGTCCGCGGCCGAGGGCGGCGAGCTGCGCATGAGCGAACTCGCCGCCGACGTGCTCACCACCAAGAGCGGTCTGACGTACCAGATCACGCAGATGGAGAAGGCGGGCCTGGTGCGCCGCCGCTCCTGTGCCGCCGACGTCCGCGGCGTCTACGCCGTCCTCACCGACAAGGGTCGGGCGCGCCTCGAGGGGGCCGCGCCCGGCCACCTCCGGGTCGTCCGCGCCCACCTGATCGACGTCCTCAGTGACAGCCAGGTCCGGGTCATGAGGGAAGGGCTCCAGGAGGTCGTGCGGGCGCTGGGCGGGGAGTGACTCCCGGGGGCCCGCCGCTCACACGAGCGCTTCGCGCTCCGCGCGGGCCTGCTCGTCCTGGTCCGCGAGGTGCCAGTGCAGATCGCGGACGCCCGGCTCCAGGGAGAGGCGCGTCACGAGCTGCTCCATGTCCGCGCCGGGGGCGCCGTCCAGGACGACCGAGGCCTCCAGGGAGGTGCTGTCGTCGTCCTCGCCGCGCCGGATGCGCAGCCCCGCGAGGCGCGGGTCGGTGCTGCTGAGCAGCTGGATGAGCAGCGCCCGGACGTGCGCCTCGTCGCGGCGGTCGCAGGTGACGTGGAAGGTGACCTGCGTCGGGGTGTCGGAGTTGCCCTGCGGGGCCCGGTCGATCAGGCGGCTGGTGGGCCGCAGGGTCAGATGGACGGCGACGACGGCGGCGGCGCCGAGCAGGGCGAGGGTCAGCCGCCCGGAGGCCGCGAGCACCCCCACCGCCGCCGAACACCACAGCGTGGCCGCCGTGTTGAGGCCGCGGATCGAGGCGCCCTCGCGCATGATGACGCCACCGCCGAGGAAGCCGACGCCGGAGACGACGTACGAGGCGACGCGCGTCGGGCTCGTCGGGTCGTGCATCGCCTCGCTGTAGAGCACGAACAGGGTGGCCCCCGCGGCCACCAGGGCGTTGGTGCGCAGGCCCGCCATGCGGGCGCGCCACTGCCGCTCGACGCCGATGAGGGCGCCGCAGCCGACGCCGGTGGCCAGGCGCAGGGCGAAGTCGAATGTGGTCAGGGACTGCATGGCGGCACCTCCAGGTGGCTCCCGTACCGCTGTCGTCGGTACCTCGTACGACTCCCGATGCTTGCATAGTTGCGCAAGTATGCAAAGATGGTTCCCGTCCGACGGCCCCGGGCTCCCTCTTTGCGCATCGACGCAAAGAGGCGCACACTGCCGGAGGCACATCTCGGACGCATCCCGGACACACCCGGCAGACCGGCATCACGGAAGGAGGCAGCCATGGGCGCCGACCCTCCCAGTAGCCGCTGCCTCCCCGGCAGCCCCTGATCCGCCGCTCCCCGCCCCGGCACCGCACGGGACCGGCGTGACGCGGCCCGCGCGGCACCACGCCCGCGGCCGCCCCTCCCCTCTTCCCGCTCACGTGCGCACTCCCGGCACGGTGTGACCCCCGCCTGCCCGGCCGCCCCGCGGTCGCGGCCCGGGGACCGCTGTGCCCAGAGTGTGGTCGGAGGTTGTTGTGATGTCGTTCAAGACCGGTGGCGCCCCGCCGCGCGCCCCGCTCTCCTCCCGGCTCGGGGGCCGTCTCTCCCGGATGTCCTGGGTGGACATCGTGGTCGCCGCGGCCGTCCTGGTCCTCCTCTACCTCGTCCTGCGGGTCGGCCAGGGCACCACCGTCCGCTTCTCCACCGACCAGTCGGTCGTCGTCGACACCGACCCCGCGCGGCTGCCGTACGACGCGGCGCGCTCCCTGCTGCGGATGTTCGTCGCCCTGGCGGCCTCGGTCGTCTTCACGTTCGCGTACGCCTACGCGGCCGCCAAGAGCCGCCGCCTCGAACGGATCCTCATCCCGGCCCTGGACATCCTCCAGTCCGTGCCCGTCCTCGGCTTCCTCACCGTCGCCGTCACCGGGTTCATCGCCCTGTTCCCCGGCTCCCTGCTCGGCCTCGAATGCGCGTCGATCTTCGCGATCTTCACCTCCCAGGCCTGGAACATGACGTTCGCCTTCTACCACTCGCTGACCTCACTGCCCCGTGAACTCGACGAGCTGTCACGGTCGTTCCGCTTCACCAAGTGGATGCGGTTCTGGAAGGTCGAGGTCCCCGCGGGGACGATCGGCCTGGTCTGGAACGGCATGATGAGCTTCGGCGGCGGCTGGTTCTTCCTCGTCGCATCCGAGGCGATCAGCGTCAACAACAAGGACTACGCCCTGCCCGGCGTCGGCTCCTACGCCGGAGCCGCCGTCGCCGACGGCGACCTCGGCAAGGTCGGCTGGGCCGTCCTCACCATGGCCGTCATGGTCATCGGCGTGAACTTCCTGTTCTGGCGCCCGCTCACGGCCTGGGCCGAGCGCTTCAAGAACGAGCAGTCCGAGGCCCACGAGGTACAGCGCTCCGTCGTCCTGGACTTCCTGCGCCGCTCCAACTGGCCGCGCCTGATCGGCGCGTCGCTGCGCCCCGTCGGCCGCGCGCTCGGCCGCGCCGCCCGCGTCTTCGGCACCGACGACCGCCCTCTCACCGTCGACCCGACCCGCAGGCGCACCGGCGACCTCGCCTTCGGGGTCGTCGCGGGCGGCCTCATCGCCTGGGGCCTCGTCGACCTCGGCCGCTACCTCGACAACCGCACCGGCCTCGGCGTGTTCGGCGAGCCGCTGCTCCTCGGCCTGGTCACCTTCGCCCGCGTCGTCGTGCTCGTCGCCGTCGCCACCGTCGTCTGGGTGCCCATCGGCGTACGGATCGGCTTCTCGCCGCGCCTGACCCGGATCGCCCAGCCGATCGTCCAGGTCCTTGCGAGCTTCCCCGCCAACTTCCTCTTCCCTCTCGCCGTCTGGTTCTTCCTGAAGACCGGCCTGTCCATCGACGTCGGCGGCATCCTCCTGATGGCGCTCGGCGCTCAGTGGTACATCCTCTTCAACGCCATCGCCGGCGCCATGGCGATCCCGACGGACCTGCGCGAGGCCATGGACGACCTGGGCGTGACCGGCCGGCAGCGCTGGCGCCGGCTCATCCTGCCCGGCGTCTTCCCCTCCTACGTCACCGGCGGCATCACCGCGTCCGGCGGTGCCTGGAACGCCTCGATCGTCTCCGAGGTCGTCACCTTCGGCGGCACCACGCTGACCGCGACCGGCCTCGGCGCGTACATCGCCGAGGCCACCGCCGACGGCGACTTCCCGCGCCTGATCGCGGGCGTCGCGGTGATGAGCCTGTACGTCGTGGGCCTCAACCGCCTGCTGTGGCGCCGCCTCTACCGCCTCGCCGACACCCGGTACGCGCTGTGACCCGCGACCGCACCCCGGCCCGGGCAGCGGCCCGCCCCCGCACCTCCCCCTCCCTCCGCCGAACTGGAGCCCCCCTCATGGCACTCAAGGCCCTCCGCAAGCTGCGCACCCCTGCCGCCACCACGGGACCGGCCGTCACCCCGCCGCCCGCCGCCGACGGCGACGCCCTCCTGGAGGCCGTCGGCCTGACCAAGTCCTACGCGGGCGCCGACGGCGACCTGCCCGTCCTCTCCGGCATCGACCTCACCGTCCGCGCCGGGGAGATCGTCGCGCTGCTCGGCAAGTCCGGCTCCGGCAAGTCCACGCTGCTGCGCTGCCTCGCCGGGCTCATCCCGGCCAGCTCCGGGGCCGTCGCCTACCGCGGCGAGCCGCTGACCGGCGCCAACCCGGGCACGGCCATGGTCTTCCAGACCTTCGCCCTGCTGCCCTGGCTGACCGTGCGGCAGAACGTCGAACTCGGCCTGGAGGCGCGGGGCGTGCCCGCCGACGAGCGCGCCCGCGCCGCCGGGCAGGCCATCGACCTGATCGGCCTCGACGGCTTCGAGTCGGCGTACCCGAAGGAGCTGTCGGGCGGCATGCGCCAGCGCGTCGGCTTCGCCCGCGCCCTCGTCGTGGAGCCCGACGTGCTGATGATGGACGAGCCCTTCTCTGCGCTCGACGTCCTGACCGCCGAGAACCTGCGCGGCGAGCTGATGGAGCTGTGGGAGTCGGGACAGTTCCCCACCCGCGCCGTAGTCCTGGTGACCCACAACATCGAGGAGGCCGTCCTGATGGCGGACCGCATCGTCGTCCTCGGCTCCCGGCCCTACGGCACCATCCGGGAGACCGTCGAGGTCGGCCTCGACCGCCCCCGGGACCGGGAGGCGCCCGCCTTCCAGGAGCTGATCGACCGGGTGTACCGCATCATGACCGGCCGCCCCAAGGAGTCCAGGATCCCCGGCCGCGCCGAAGGCGCCGACCTGGACAGGCGCACGGTCGCGGGCACCCCGCTGCCCGCCGCCACCGTCGACGGCCTGTCCGGCCTCGCGGAGCTGGTCGCCCACCGGGGCGGGCGCTGCGACCTCGCCGACCTCGCCGACGAACTCGGCCTGGACGTCGACGACCTGCTCCCGCAGGTCGACGCGCTCGAACTGCTCGGCTTCGCCTCGATCGCCGGCGACGACCTGGTCCTCAGCGAGCCGGGCACGGCGTTCGCGGAGGCCGACGTCCAGACGTCCAAGACGATCTTCGCTGCCGCCGCCGTCGAGATCCCGCTGGTGAAGCTGATCACCAACAGCCTGCGGCAACAGCCCGACGGCGCCGTCCGCGCCGGGTTCTTCCGCGACCTGCTCGCCCATCACTTCACGAGCGAGCAGGTGGAGCGGCAGCTGGAGACGGCCACCGACTGGGGCCGGTACGCGGAGCTGTACGCGTACGACGCCGAACCGCAGGAGTACCGGCTCGACGAAGGCGCGGCGGGGGAGGCGGGGACAGGGTGACGGTGGTGCGCCGGGGGTCCGCTGCCCGAGGCGCGGCGGCGCGGCCCGTGCCGGTCAGTGTCCGGTGGCCGGGCGGCGGCGGACCGCCCGGGCCCTCGTCGCGGGCGCGGCGACGGTCTGTTCCGGTGCGGCGACCTCCGCGGCCGTGCCGGTCTCCTCGGCGGCAGAGGCGCGGGCCACCAGCGCCGCCTCGTCCAGGAGCCCGCGCACGTCCGCCGCGCGGTAGTAGATGCGGGTGCCCTCGCGGCGCGACACCACGAGCCCGGCGGCCCGCAGCTTCGCCAGGTGCTGCGAGGTCGCGGCGACATGCGCGCCGAGCAGCTCCGCGAGCGCGCTGACCGGCAGCTCCTGCCCGCTGAGCGCCCACAGCAGCCGGTAGCGCGAGGGGTCGGCCACCGCCTTCAGCACCGCCACCGCACGGTCGGCGGCGGCCGCGTCCCACGGCTTTCCTTGCGTATCCATGCAAATAGGGTAGCGGGCGTGGGGCGCCGGTCCACCGCGACGCGGGCTCAGGGGCGCCGGGCCGTCGCGACGCGGGCTCAGGGCGCCGCGGTCCCGCCGCGCCGCCCCGAAGCCGTGGAGCCCCGGACGACCAGCTCCGGCAGGAACACGAACTCGCTGTGCGGCGCCGGGGTGCCGCCGATCTCTTCCAGGAGCGTGCGGACCGCGGCCTGGCCCATGGCCTGGACGGGCTGGCGGACCGTGGTCAGCGGCGGGTCGGTGAAGGCGATCAGCGGGGAGTCGTCGAAGCCGACCACCGAGATGTCCCGGGGCACGTCGAGGCCCTGCTCGCGGGCGGCGCGGATGGCGCCGAGTGCCATCATGTCGCTGGCGCAGACGATGCCCGTGCAGCCCTTGGCGATCAGCGCCGTCGCCGCGGCCTGCCCGCCCTCCAGGGTGTACAGGGAGTGCTGGACCAGCTCGTCGGCCGCCGCGCCGGACAGGCCGAGCCGCTCGCGCAGGCCGAGCCGGAAGCCCTCGATCTTGCGGACGACGGGGACGAACTCGGTCAGCTCGTCCTCGGTGGAGCCGCCCGGGGTCTGGGTGGCGAGCACCGGGGTGTAGCCCTGGCGGGTCAGGGCCTGGCCGATGACCTGGGCGAGGGCGGGGAAGATCGGGTTGTCCAGCTCGGGCGTGATCAGGCCGACCAGGCCCGCGCTGCCGCGTCTGCGCAGCCGGACGGGCCGTTCGTAGCCGAGCACGTCGAGTGCGGCGAGAACGGCGTCGCGGGTGGCCGCGGCCACGCCGGGCTTGCCGTTGAGGACCCGGCTGACGGTGGCTTCGCTGACTCCCGCCTGGGCTGCGATGTCGACGAGCCGCGCGGTCATGCACGGGACTGTACCGCCGGAAACCGGCCTTGCCCACCCGCTTGCTGAAAGCTTGCAGCAAGCCCCGTCGGGCAAGACCGCAACGCACAGGACACACGACGGTAACGATCCCCGCGTCTTGCAGAAATTTCTCGCAAGGTCTTTCGGCTGGTTTTCAAGCCTGTTACGTTCCTGCCAACCCGGCGCCGCCTCGAGTGCGGCCTGCAGGAGGCACCTCTTCGTCTCTCCTCATTCCGGGTCATTCCGGGACCAGTTGAAGGAGTACACATGCGGCGTGGCATAACGGCCACCGCACTGGTCGCAGCCCTTGCGATGACAGCGGCGGCGTGCGGCGGCGACGACGGCGACAGCGGCAAGAAGAGCGGCGGCAAGCTCTCCGGGACCGTCACCTTCTGGGACACCTCGAACGACGCCGAGAAGGGCACGTACGAGAAGCTGGCCAAGGGCTTCGAGGACCTCCACCCGGGCGTCAAGGTCAACTACGTGAACGTGCCGTTCGGCGAGGCCAACGCCAAGTTCAAGAACGCCGCGGGCGGCAACTCCGGCGCCCCCGACGTGATGCGCACCGAGGTCGCCTGGGTCGCGGACTTCGCGAACCTCGGCTACCTGGCGCCGCTGGAGGGCACCGCCGCGCTCGACAAGCCGGACGACTTCCTGCCGCAGGCCGCCGCGAGCACCAAGTTCAAGGGCAAGACGTACGCGGCGCCGCAGACCATCGACACCCTCGCGCTCTTCTACAACAAGAAGATGCTCAAGGAAGCGGGCGTCGAGGTCCCCAAGACCTTCGAGGACGTGAAGTCCGCCGCCAAGAAGATCAAGTCGAAGTCCGGCAAGACCGGCCTCTACCTGCGCGGCGACGACCCGTACTTCTACCTCCCCTACCTCTACGGCGAGGGCGGTGACCTCCTCGACACCAAGAAGAAGGAGATCACCGTCGACGACGCCGAGGGCGGCAAGGCCTTCGAGGTCATGAAGGACCTGGTCGACTCCAAGGCCGCCGTCACCGACGCCAGCGACGGATACAACAACCAGCTGAACGCCTTCAAGAACGGCGACGTCGCCATGGCGCTCGACGGCCCCTGGTCCATCGAGGGCGCCCTGCAGGGCAAGCAGTTCAAGGACGACAAGACCAACCTCGGCGTCGCGCCGGTGCCCGGCGGCAGCGCCCGGCAGGCCTCGCCGCAGGGCGGCTGGAACCTCGCCGCGTACGCGGGGTCCAAGAACCTCGACGCCTCCTACGAGTTCATCAAGTACATGAGCTCGGCGAAGGTGCAGCAGCAGACCACCGAGAAGCTGAGCCTGCTGCCCACCCGCACCTCCGTCTACGAGGTGAAGTCCGTCAAGGGCAACCAGATGGTCCAGTTCTTCAAGCCGGCCGTCGACAAGTCCGTGCAGCGGCCCTGGATCCCCGAGGCGAACTCGCTGTTCGAGCCCATCCGCCTGGAGATGCAGAAGGTGCTCAGCGGCAAGGCCTCGCCCGAGGGCGGCGCCAAGAGCATCGGCAAGGCCTACGGCAAGCTCCTCAAGGACTACAAGTAGCGATGGCTGTCGAGAGCGGCCCCCGAGCGGTCAAGGCCGCGGACACCACCGGTGTCCGCGGCCGCGGCCCCCGCCCGGGCAAGAACCCCGGACGCCTGCGCAGGGCCCTGAGCACACACTGGTACGCGTGGGCGATGGTCGCCCCCGTGGTGGTCGTCATCGGCGTCATCGTCGGCTACCCGCTGGCCCGCGGCGTCTTCCTGTCGACGACGAACGCCAACGAGGCGAACGTCGAGCGCACCATCGGCGTCAACCACATCCCGGCGACCTACGAGTCCGTCGGCCTGGACAACTACAAGGCGATCCTCGACGACGGCGTCTTCTGGGACCGGCTCACCTGGACCGTCATCTGGACGGTCTCCTGCGTCGCCCTGTCGTTCGCCATCGGCCTCGTCCTCGCGAACATGCTCAACCGCAGACTCAAGGGCCGCTCCTTCTACCGGATGGCGCTGATCCTGCCCTGGGCGGTGCCCGCGTTCGTCTCCGTCTTCACCTGGCGCCTGCTCTTCAACGAGAAGAACGGCGTCCTCAACAAGGTCCTCGAAGGCGGCGGCATCGACGCCGTCCCCTGGCTGAACGACCCCACCTGGGCGAAGTTCTCCGTGATCGCCGTCAACGTCTGGCTCGGCGTGCCGTTCATGCTCGTCGCCATGCTCGGCGGGCTCCAGTCCATCCCCGGCGAGCTGTACGAGGCCGCCGAGATGGACGGCGCGAGCGCCTGGCAGCGCTTCCGCCACGTCACGCTGCCCGGCCTCAGGTCCGTCGCCACGACCGTGATCCTCATCAGCGCCATTTGGACCTTCAACATGTTCCCGGTGATCTTCCTGCTCACCCGGGGCGGTCCGGGGGACGCCACCGAGATCCTCGTGACGTACGCCTACCGGCTCTCGTTCGTCGTCAGCCCACGCGACTTCGCGGGCTCCGCGGCCTGGGGCGTGCTCATCCTGCTGCTCCTTTCGCTCTTCGCGGTGGTCTACCGCCGCGCGCTCCGCAAGCAAGGAGAGGTGTGGTGACCACGATGCCCTCGAAGAAGGTCAGGGGACGCGGCGAGCGCGGCCCGCTCGCCTCCGTCGCCCTGCACACCACCCTCCTGATCGCCTCCCTCATTGCGGTCCTGCCGCCGCTGTGGCTGCTCGTCACCTCCTTCAAGCCGCAGAGCGAGGCGTTCTCCACCGCCCTGGTGAAGGACTTCACGTTCGGCAACTACGACCACGTCCTGAACGACACCAAGTTCCTCGACTGGGTCGTCAACTCGCTGTTCGTCGTCGGCCTCACCACCGTCATCGGCGTCTTCATCTCCGCGACCACGGGGTACGCGGTGAGCCGGTTCAAGTTCCCGGGCATGCGGCCCCTGATGTGGCTGCTCCTCATCACGCAGATGTTCCCGGTGGCCGTGCTCATCGTGCCGCTGTACAACCTCCTCGCGAGCATGGAGCTGCTGAACCAGCCCATGGGTCTGGTCCTCACCTATCTGACGATCGCCGTGCCGTTCTCCGCGTGGATGATGAAGGGGTACTTCGACACCATCCCCGTGGAGATCGACGAGGCGGGCCGCGTCGACGGCCTGAACCCCTTCGGCACCTTCTGGCGGCTCATCATGCCGCTGGCCAAGCCCGGCCTCGCCGTGACCGCCTTCTACAGCTTCATCACCGGCTGGGCCGAGGTCGCCTACGCCTCCGCGTTCATGACGGGCGAGGAGAACCTGACGCTCGCGGGCGGCCTGCAGACCTTCGTCAACCAGTACACCAGCGACTGGGGTTCGCTGACCGCCGCGGCCGTGATCGTGGCCGTGCCCGCCGCCGTGATCTTCGGCTTCGTGCAGCGCCACCTCGTCTCCGGGCTCACGGCCGGCGCGACCAAGTCCTGACCCGGGCGCCCCGCCGGACCCCGCGTCCGGCGGGCCCCGCCCGCCCCCACCACGACTCGACCAGACTCGACCTCCCAGGGAACACATGACCCAGCATCTCGCTGCCCCTGCCGCCCCCGCCTCCGGCACGCGTACGGACTGGTGGCGCGACGCGGTGATCTACCAGGTCTACCCGCGCAGCTTCGCCGACGGCAACGGCGACGGCATGGGCGACCTCGAGGGCGTCCGGGCCCGTCTACCGCACCTGAAGGACCTCGGCGTGGACGCCGTCTGGCTCTCCCCGTTCTACGCGTCGCCGCAGGCCGACGCGGGCTACGACGTCGCCGACTACCGCGCCATCGACCCGATGTTCGGCACCCTCCACGACGCCGACGCGGTGATCAGGGACGCACACGCCCTGGGCCTGCGCATCATCGTGGACCTGGTGCCCAACCACTCCTCCGACCGGCACGACTGGTTCCGCCGTGCCCTCGCCGACGGCCCCGGATCGCCCCTGCGGGAGCGCTACCACTTCCGCCCCGGCAAGGGCACCGACGGCGAACTGCCGCCCAACGACTGGGAGTCCATCTTCGGCGGCCCCGCCTGGACCCGCACCACCGACCCCGACGGCACCCCCGGCGACTGGTACCTCCACCTGTTCGCGCCCGAGCAGCCCGACTTCAACTGGGAACACCCCGCCGTACGCGACGAGTTCCGCTCCATCCTGCGCTTCTGGCTGGACATGGGCGTCGACGGCTTCCGCGTGGACGTCGCCCACGGCCTGGTCAAGGCCGAGGGACTGCCCGACATCGGCCGGCACGACCAGCTGAAGCTGCTCGGCAACGACACCATGCCGTTCTTCGATCAGGACGGCGTGCACGCCATCTACCGCAGCTGGCGGCAGGTGCTCTCCGAGTACGCCGGTGACCGCGTCCTGGTCGCCGAGGCCTGGACGCCCACCGTCGAGCGCACCGCGCACTACGTACGCCCCGACGAGATGCACCAGGCCTTCAACTTCCAGTACCTGGGCACCCACTGGGACGCCGCGGAGCTGCGCGAGGTCATCGACAGCTCGCTGGCCGCGATGCGCCCCGTCGGCGCCCCCGCCACCTGGGTCCTGTCCAACCACGACGTGACCCGGCACGCGACGCGCTTCGCCAACCCGCCCGGCCTCGGCACCCAGCTGCGCACCCCGGGCGACCGCGCCCTCGGCCTGCGCCGCGCCCGCGCCGCCACGCTGTTGATGCTGGCCCTGCCCGGCTCCGCGTACGTCTACCAGGGCGAGGAGCTCGGCCTGCCCGACGTCACCGACCTGCCCGACGAGGCCCGCCAGGACCCCTCGTTCCACCGGGCGCAGGGGCAGGACGGGTTCCGCGACGGCTGCCGGGTGCCGATCCCGTGGACCGTCGACGGGCCGTCGTACGGCTTCGGCACGGGCGGCAGCTGGCTGCCGCAGCCCGACGGCTGGGGCGAGCTGAGCGTCCAGGCGCAGACCGGCGACCCGACGTCGACCCTGGAGCTGTACCGCGCGGCCCTGCGGACCCGTCGGAACCAGCCGGGTCTCGGCGCGGGCGACGACCTGGAGTGGACCGACGCCCCGGCGGGTGTGCTCGCCTTCCGGCGCGCGGAGTTCGCGTGCACCGCGAACACCACCGGCACGCCCGTGCGGATCGCCGCGCCCGGCCGGATGCTGCTCGCGAGCGGCCCCGTCGAGGTGGCCGGGGGCGAGGTGGAGCTGCCCGCCGACACCACCGTCTGGTGGGCGGTGTGACGACCTCCCCGCCGCGGGACGCCGAGCGCGGCGCCCCGCGGCTCGCGGACATCGCCGCCCAGGCGGAGGTCAGCGAGGCCACCGCGAGCCGCGTCCTGAACGGCAAGGCGGGCGTGGCCGCCGCGACCAGGCGCCGCGTCCTGGCAGCACTCGACGTCCTCGGCTACGAACGGCCCGTGCGGCTCAAGCGGCGCAGCGCGGGCCTGGTCGGCCTGGTCATCCCCGAGCTGACCAACCCGATCTTCCCGGCCTTCGCGCAGGTCGTGGAGCAGGTCCTGGCGGGGCACGGCTACACCCCGATGCTGTGCACGCAGATGCCGGGCGGCGCCACCGAGGACGAGCTGGTGGAACAGCTGGAGGAACGCGGTGTCAGCGGCATCGTGTTCCTGTCCGGACTGCACGCCGACGCGAGCGCCGACCACGGGCGCTACCTCGAACTCGCGGGCCGTGGCGTGCCGTTCGTCCTCATCAACGGCCACAACGCGCACATCCCCGTCTCCTGCGTCTCCGCCGACGACCGCGCCGCCGTGCGGATGGCGGTGCGCCACCTCGTGGACCTCGGGCACGAACGGATCGGCCTGGCCATCGGGCCGACCCGCTACGTCCCCTCGCGGCGCAAGGCGGAGGGGTTCGCGGCGGCGCTGCACGAGTACGTCGGCCTGACACAGGGGGAGGCCGAACCCTTCGTGCGGCGCACGCTGTTCACCGTCGAGGGCGGCGCCGCCGCGGCCGGTGCGCTGCTCGACCACGGCTGCACCGCCGTGGTGTGCGGCAGCGACATGATGGCGCTCGGCGCCGTCCGGGCCGCCCGGGAGCGGGGCCTCACCGTGCCCGGCGACGTCTCCGTGGTGGGCTTCGACGACTCGCCGCTCATCGCGTTCACGGACCCGCCGCTGACCACGGTGCGCCAGCCCGTGCAGGCGATGGCGTCGGCCGCCGTCGGCGCCCTCCTCGAAGAGATCAACGGAAACCCCGTGCAGCGCACCGAGTTCGTCTTCCAGCCGGAGCTCGTCGTGCGGGGCTCGACGGCCCAGGTGCGTCCGAAGGGTTGACCGTGATGGTTGACGGTCGTACGGTCACGGGCGAAAACACTGCCGCAATCTTGCTGCAACAACCTTCAACGGCCTGACGCACACGTCACCTTGCCGGAGAAGGCCCCCCACCTCGCCGCGCAGGAGGCCCCCGTGACACGTCGTACGCGCAGGAAGCCAGGAACCGGACGCAAGGCCCAGGCCGCGACCCTCGCCCTGCTCGCCGGGGTCGGCGGGAGCGTGGTCGGCGGCGCGCCGCAGGCCGCCGCCGCTCCGCCCGGCGCCAAGGACGTCACCGCCGTGCTCTTCGAGTGGAAGTTCAGCTCGGTGGCCAAGGCGTGCACGGACCGGCTCGGCCCCGACGGCTACGGCTACGTCCAGGTGTCGCCCCCGCAGGAGCACATCCAGGGGCCGCAGTGGTGGACGTCGTACCAGCCCGTCAGCTACAGGATCGCGGGCAGGCTCGGTGACCGGGCCGCCTTCAAGAGCATGGTCGACACCTGCCACGCGGCGGGCGTGAAGGTCGTCGTCGACACGGTCATCAACCACATGGCGGCGGGCGACGGCACCGGCACCGGCGGCAGTTCGTACACGAAGTACACCTACCCCGGCATCTACTCGCGCCCCGACCTCGACAACTGCACCGCGCAGATCACCGACTACCAGGACCGCACGAACGTCCAGGAGTGCGAACTCGTCGGCCTCGCGGACCTGGACACCGGCGAGGACTATGTCCGCGGCCGCATCGCCGCCTACATGAACGACCTGCTCTCGCTCGGCGTCGACGGCTTCCGCGTGGACGCGGCCAAGCACATGGCGGCGGCCGACCTGAAGAACATCAAGTCGCGTCTGAGCGACCCGAACGCCTACTGGAAGCAGGAGGCCATCTTCGGCGCGGGTGAGGCCGTCTCACCGGACGAGTACCTGGGCAGCGGCGACGTGCAGGAGTTCCGCTACGCCCGCGACCTCAAGCGCGTGTTCACCGGCGAGAAGCTGGCGTACCTGAAGAACTACGGCGAGGGCTGGGGATACCTGCCCTCCGGCAAGTCCGCCGTGTTCGTCGCCAACCACGACACCGAGCGCGGCGGCGACACCCTCACCTACAAGGACGGCGCGAACCACACCCTCGCGCACGTCTTCATGCTCGCCTGGCCCTACGGCTCCCCGGACGTCCACTCCGGCTACGAGTTCACCGACCGGGACGCGGGGCCGCCCAGCGGCGGGCAGGTGAACGCCTGTTACAGCGACGGCTGGAAGTGCCAGCACGCGTGGCCGGAGATCAAGGGCATGGTGAAGTTCCGCAACACGGCGGGCGGTGCCGCCGTCACGAACTGGTGGGACAACGGCAACAACGCCATCGCGTTCGGGCGCGGCGACAAGGCGTACGTCGTGATCAACCACGAGGGCGCGACCCTCGACCGGACGTTCCAGACGTCCCTGGCCGCGGGCACCTACTGCGACGTGCAGAGCGGCCGGAGCGTCTCCGTCGACGGCTCGGGGCGGTTCACCGCCTCCGTGGCGTCGAACACGGCCCTCGCCCTGCACACCGGAGCGAAGTGCGCCGCAGGGTGAGGGGCGTTCGGACGACGGATGTCTGCGGGTCCGTCGTGGCTGGTCGCGCCCGCGCGGCGGAGCCGCATGTGTCAGAGCCCCGCGCCCCTTGCAGGGGCGCCGCAGCACCGCAGAGTCCCGAGTCCTGTTGACCATCTCGAAGGAGAACGCACCCCCGTGACCGGCTCCGCACGCCGCACCGCCACCGTGATGGCCCTGGCCCTGGTCGCCGCCGCCGTGCCCCTGACGGGCGCGGCGGCGGCACCCGGACCGACCACCCCCGCCGCCCCCGACCTCGGCAAGGCCGAGGCGCAGTGGATCGATCGCGACACCGTCGCCTGGAACACGGGTGGCGAACGAGCCGCCAGCGCCGCGGAGTTGGTGTACGCGCGGCGCGGCGGGGTGGCCGTAGAGGACGGCGAGCTCACCGGCGGCGGCCACCGCATCCGCCTCGCCCCGGTGCCCGGCGGCCTCACCGACGCCCAGCGGGCCACGTACCCACACCTGAAGACCTACGCGGCCTTCCGCGTCGACCCCCGTGACCGCGACCGCATCCGCACGGCCCTCACCGGCCAGCTCGTCGCGGTCCAGCGCGGGTCGGACGGTGCCGTGAAGGCCGCCACCGGCGTGCAGACGCAAGGCGTCCTCGACGACGTCTACGCCCCCGCCGCCAAGAAGACCCCCCTCGGTCCCGGCTTCGCCCACGGCAAGCCCTCGCTCGCGGTGTGGGCGCCCACCGCCCAGGACGTCCGCCTCGACATCGGCGGCCGCACCGTGCCGATGCGCAGGGACGGTGCCTCGGGCGTCTGGTCGGCGAGCGGGCCGAGGAGCTGGACCGGCAAGCCGTACCGGTACGTCGTGAAGGTGTGGGCGCCGAGCGTCCAGAAGGTCGTCACCAACAAGGTCACCGACCCGTACGCCACCGCCCTCACCACCGACTCCGCCCGCAGCCTCCTCGTCGACCTCGACGACCCCGCGCTCGCGCCCAAGGGCTGGCGGACCCTGCGCAAGCCGCCCGCGACACCCCTGCGGGACGCGCAGATCCAGGAACTGCACATCCGGGACTTCTCCATCGCGGATCGCACGGCCAAGCACCCGGGCCAGTACCTGGCGTTCACTGACCGCGAGTCCGACGGCATGCGACACTTGCGGAAGCTCGCGCGGTCCGGCACGTCGTACGTCCACCTGCTGCCCGCGTTCGACATCGGCACCATCCCCGAGCGCAAGTCCGGACAGACCACCCCCGACTGCGACCTGGGGTCCTACGCGCCGGACTCCGACGCCCAGCAGGCCTGCGTGGGCGAGGCCGCCGCCAAGGACGCCTACAACTGGGGCTACGACCCGCTGCACTACACCGTCCCCGAGGGCTCCTACGCGTCCGACCCCGAAGGCCCCCGGCGCACCGTCGAGTTCCGCGAGATGGTGCAAGGACTCAACAACGCGGGCCTGCGCACCGTCATGGACGTCGTCTACAACCACACCGTGGCGAGCGGCCAGGCCGACAAGTCGGTCCTCGACAGAATCGTGCCCGGCTACTACCAGCGGCTGCTCGCCGACGGCTCCGTCGCCACGTCCACCTGCTGCGCGAACACCGCGCCCGAGAACGCCATGATGGGCAGGCTCGTCGTCGACTCGATCGTCACCTGGGCGAGGAAGTACAAGGTCGACGGCTTCCGCTTCGACCTGATGGGGCACCACCCGAAGGCCAACATCCTCGCCGTCCGCAAGGCCCTGGACGCCCTCACCGTGAAGAAGGACGGCGTCGACGGCAAGAAGATCGTCCTCTACGGAGAGGGCTGGAACTTCGGCGAGATCGCCGACGACGCCCGCTTCGAGCAGGCCACCCAGCGCAACATGGCGGGCACGGGCGTCGCCACCTTCTCCGACCGGGCCCGCGACGCCGTGCGCGGCGGCGGCCCCTTCGACGAGGACCCCGGCGTCCAGGGCTTCGCCAGCGGCCTGTACACCGACCCCAACACCTCCAAGGCGAACGGCACGCCCGCCGAGCAGAAGGCCCGACTCCTGCACTACCAGGACCTGATCAAGGTCGGCCTCACCGGCAACCTGGCCGACTACTCCTTCACCGACTCCTCCGGCCGCCGGGTCACCGGCGCCGACGTCGACTACAACGGCGCCCCCGCCGGATACGCGGCCGCGCCCGGCGACGCCCTCGCCTACGCCGACGCCCACGACAACGAGACGTTGTACGACGCCCTCGCCTTCAAGCTGCCGCGCGGCACGTCGGCGGCCGACCGGGCCAGGATGCAGGTCCTCGCGTCGGCGACAGCGACCCTCTCGCAGGGCCCGGCGCTGTACCAGGCGGGCAGCGACCTGCTGCGCTCCAAGTCCCTCGACCGCAACTCCTACGACAGCGGCGACTGGTTCAACGCCCTCCACTGGGACTGCCGCGACGGCAACGGCTTCGGCCGCGGACTGCCGCCCGCCGCCGACAACAAGCCCAAGTGGCCCTACGCCAAGCCCCTGCTGGCGGATCCCGCGCTCGCCCCTGGCTGCGCGGACATCCGCGGCGCGGCGGGTGCGTACCGGGATCTGCTGCGGCTGCGCGCCACCGCGCCGGAGTTCTCCCTCGCGACCGGCGAGCGGGTCCAGAAGGAGCTGTCCTTCCCGCTGTCCGGCACCCCGGGGGAGAAGCCCGGCGTCATCACCATGAGCCTCGGCTCCCTCGTGGTCGTCCTCAACGCGACACCGCAGGAGCAGTCACAGGACGTCGAGGCCCTGAAGGGGAAGGCGTACGCCCTGCATCCCACGCAGGCGCACGGAGCCGACCCCGTGGTCAAGTCGGCGGCGTACGCGAAGAGTTCGGGGACCTTCCGGGTCCCGGCGCGGACGGTCGCGGTGTTCCAGCGCGGCTGACGGCCGCCGCTCAGGCCAGACCGAGGACGTTCCGCACGAAGCCGTTGCGGAACGTCCCGGCCGGGTCGAGGTCCGCGGCGAGCGCCGCGAAGTCCGCGAGGCGCGGATGGACGGCACGCAGGCCCGCGGGCGGGGTGCGGAAGACCTTGCCCCAGTGCGGGCGGGGCGCGAACGGCGCCAGGGCCTCCTCCGTGCGGGCGACCACCGGCAGGACGGCGGCCGGGTCCGGCGCCCAGGTGAAGTGGAACGCCACCGAGTCGCGGCCGTACGCGGGACTGAGCCACTGCGTGTCCGCCGCTACCGTGCGGACCTCGCAGACCTGGAGGACCGGCGCGATCGTCTCCCGGACGGCGTCGAGCGCGTGCAGCGCCGGGACCGCTTCGGCGCGCGGCAGCAGATACTCCGACTGCAGTTCCGCGCCACTGCTCGGCGTGAAGTCGGCGCGGAAGTGGGGCAGTCGGTCGTGCCAGGGGCCGGGGACGCCGAGCTGTCGCGTGCAGTTGGCGGCGGGAGCCCCGGGCACCGGATGCTTCGGCTCGGTGGCCGGTGCGGCCCAGGGGAAGTCGACGCCGCGCCCCGCCCGCTGCTTGAGACACACGGTCGTGAAGCGCGGGCCCCGCCAGTCCGTGAAGAGGCTGACGCTGTACGCCGACGACGTCACCGCGTCGAAGTCGAGCCCCGCCAGGGGGAGTTCCGTGAACACGTGCTGAGCCACCTCGTACGCGGGCTCCAGGTCGAGGGTCAGCGCCGTCACCACACCGAGCGCGCCGAGCGCGACCACGGCCCCGTCGAACCCGGCGTCCCCGCGGCGCAGCGTGACGAGCCCGCCGTCCGCCGCCAGCAGCTCCACCGCGCACACCGACGACGACAGCGGCGGCAGTGCGTTCCCCGAGCCGTGGGTACCCGTCGCCACCGAACCCGCGACCGAGATGTGGGGGAGCGAGGCCATGTTGGGCAGCGCGAGCCCGGCCGCGTGCACGTGGCGGGCCAGTTCGGCGTACCGGACGCCGCCCCCGACCCGCACCGTGCGCGCCACTGTGTCGACGTCCACGGCGGGCGGCAGCCCGGCCAGGGAAAGGAGCGTGCCGTCCGGGCCGTCGGTGTCCGCGATCCGGTTGAAGGAGTGCCCGCTGCCGAGGACCCGCACCTGCCGGGAGCCGGTCACCAGCGTCCGCAGCTCCTCGACGGAGGCGGGGCGGCGCAGCTCACGCGCCGTGAAGGCGATGTTCCCCGCCCAGTTCGTCACCACGTCGTCGGCACTCATGCTCGTCGTTCCTCCTGGGGGTGGGGCTCCTGGGCGCGGCGGCCGGTGCGGGCCGCCCGTGCATTACCGGCCATCGTGCCGGGCCGCCCGGAGTCGGAAATACCCCCCTGGGTATGGTGGGAGGTAAGGAGTGAATACCCCCGGGGGTAATGCTCCCGGGCGCGGACCCGGACGGTCGGAAGCTGAGAAGGAGTGACAGTCGTGTTCTTCGTCGACACCCTCGAACTCGCAGGGCTCGGGAACCGCAGTTATCTGGCGGGAGGCCCGGACACCGCCGTGGCAGTCGACCCGCCGCGCGACATCGACCGGGTCATCGCCCTCGCCGCCCGGCGCGGGGTACGGATCGCGTACGTCGCGGAGACACACATCCACAACGACTACGTGAGCGGCGGGTGGGAGCTGGCTCGTGTGACGGGGGCGCGGTACCTGGTGCCCGCCGGTGCCTCCGTGTCGTTCCCGCACACGCCGGTCGCGGACGGCGACGTGGTGTGCGTGGACGAGGCGGGTGGCTCGGCCGGTGCGTCCGGTGCGTCCGGTGCGTCGGGTGCGTCGGGTGCGTCGGGTGCGTCGGGTGCGTCGGGTGCGTCCGGTGCCTCCGGGGCGGAGGAGGCGCGCGGGGCGTCCCGGGCGGACGCGGCCGTGGCGCTGCGCGCGGTCGCCACGCCGGGTCACACCCCCCACCACCTGTCGTACGTCCTGACGGTCGGCGGCTGCGCCACGGCCGCGTTCACCGGCGGATCCCTGCTCATCGGCACCGTGGGCCGCCCCGACCTGGTCGAGCCGCGCCTCACCGAGCCACTGGCCCGCGCCCAGCACGCCTCGGCGCACCGGCTCGCCGAGGAGCTGGACGACGCGGTGCGCGTGCTGCCCACGCACGGCTTCGGCAGCTTCTGCTCGGCCACCCGGTCCGAGGGGGACGCGACCACCATCGGCGCGGAGCGGACGGCCAACACGGCCCTCACCCAGGACGAGGACACGTTCGTCGCCGAGCTGCTCGCCGGGCTCGACGACGTGCCCGCGTACTACGCCCACATGGGTCCGGCCAACGCGGCGGGGCCCGCGCCCGTCGACCTGACCCCGCCCGCACCCGCCGACGCCGCCGAGATCGCCGCGCGCCTCGCCGCCGGGGAGTGGGTGGTCGACCTGCGCGGCCGGGTGGCGTTCGCCGCCGGGCACGTCGTCGGGTCCTTCAACTTCGAGGCCGAGGGCAAGCTCGCCACGTATCTGGCGTGGCTGATCCCGTGGGGCACCCCGGTCACGCTGCTCGCCGACTCGCCCCGCCGCCTTGCCGACGCCCAGCGGGAGTTGGTGCGCGTGGGCATCGACCGTCCGGCGGCGGCCGCGACGGGCGACCCCGGGCGCTGGGTGCGGGCGGGGGAGCGCCTCGGCTCCTTCCCCCTGGCCACGTTCGCCGACCTGGCCGAGGCCCGCAAGGAACGGGACGACGTGGTGGTCCTCGACGTGCGCCGCGCCTCGGAACGCGCGGGCGCGCACATCGAGGGCTCCGCGCACGTGCCGCTGCACGAACTCCACGGCCGCCACGGCGAGGTGCCGGACGGTGAGGTGTGGGTGCACTGCGGCAGCGGGATGCGCGCGGCGATCGGGGCGTCGCTCCTCGCCGCCGCCGGGCGCGCGGTCGTCGTGGTCGACGACGGGTTCGACGCGGACGCGCTGGCCCGGGCCGGACTGCCCGTCCACGCCGGCCACACCTGCGGCCGCGCGTGAGCACGCTCGTCCTTGCCCTGGTCGCCGGGGCCGTGGTCGGCCTCGCCCTCGGCGCGCTCGGCGGCGGCGGCAGCATGCTCGCCGTCCCCGCGCTCATCTACCTCCTCGGCTTCACCCCGGCCGCCGCCACCACCGCGAGCCTGCTCATCGTCGCCGTCACCTCGGCCACGGCCCTGTACGCCCACGCCCGCTCGGGGCAGGTGCGCTGGCGCTCGGGCACGCTGTTCGCGGCGACCGGAATCCTGCCCGCGGCCGGGGCCGGGGCGGCGGCGGGCAGGCTGCCGCAGGCGGTGTTGACGGCGGCGTTCGCCGGGGTCGCGGGGGTCGCGGGGGTGTTGATGGTGAGGGTCGGGGGGCGCGGTGACGGGGCGGGGCGCGAGGGCGGCCCGGAGTCCGTGGACGAAGCCGTGGGTGAGGGCGGCCCGGGGCGCGTGGGCGGTGCGGGATGTGGGGGAGGCGCGGGCCTCGCGGGCGGCCCGGAGGATGTGGGCGGCGCCGTGCGCGAGGGCGGCCCGGGGCGCGAGGCCGGGGCGGGCCGCGCCGGTCGCCCGGAGGGCGTGGACGCAGGCGCCCCGGACGGCGGGGCGCGGCGCGCGGGCGGCAGTGGGGACCGTGGCGGCAGGGCAGGTCTCGACAGCCGTACGGGAGCCCGCGCCGCGCGGCCCGGGCGGGCCGCCGGTGCCGGTGCCGGGCTCGGGGCGCTCACCGGGCTGCTCGGCGTCGGCGGCGGATTCCTCGTCGTACCGGCCCTCGTCACCGTCCTCGCCTTCGAGATGCGGGCCGCCACCGGGACCAGCCTGCTGGTCATCGCCGTGAACTCCCTTGCCTCGCTGATCACCCGCGGCAGTACGACGACCGGCCTCGACTGGGCGGTGGTCGCGCCCTTCACCGGCGCGGCGGTCCTCGGCGCCTGGGACGGCAAACGGCTCGCCGCCAGGCTCACCGGGGCCGCGCTGCGGCGCACCTTCGCGGTCGCGCTGCTCGTGGTGGCCGCCGCGATGGCGGTGGACGCGGTCGTCCAGAGCGCGGGCCGGGGGTGAAGGGGGCCGTGGAAGCCGTCCTACGCGAGCGAGAGGAACAGCTTCTCGAGGCGCGCCCGCATCCGCTCCCGGTCACCACTTTCGGCCAACTCTGTGTCGGTCAGGCAGTGCTGGAGGCCGGTCGCGATGATGGCGAACCCGGCCTTGTCCAAGGCCCGGGACGCGGCGGCCAGTTGGGTGATGACGTCCTCGCAGTCCCGGCCCTCCTCGATCATCTTGATCACGCCGTTGATCTGGCCCTGGGCCCGGCGCAGCCGGTTGACCGCGGTCTTCAGTTCCTCGGCCGCCATCGTCAGTTCCACTGCTCACTCCGATCTGGATACCCCTATGGGTACCGTACGGGAGTGGTGCACGCATCAACGAAGGCATCCTCCAAGCATCCGATGAAGGGAACTTCCGTGCCGTCCCCCACCGCGCTCACCGCCGTCGAGGCCCACCACCGCCTGGACGAGCTGGCCGTCGTCGACGTCCGCACCCCCGCTGAATTCGCCTCCGGGCACCTCCCGGGCGCCCACAACATCCCCCTGGAACGCCTCACCGAAGCCCTGCCCGCCCTGAAGGCCGCGGCGGCACGCGGGGAACTCCTCATGGTGTGCGCCTCCGGCAACCGCTCCGCCCGGGCCTGCGCGACCCTGGCCGAGAACGGCGTCCCCGCCACGACCCTCACCGGCGGCACCACCGGCTGGACCGGGCACGGATACGACGTGGAGCGCACCGAGGGCACGGCCCGTGCCGCGTGGGCCATGGAGCGCCAAGTCCGGCTGGCCGCGGGGTCGCTGGTCCTGACGGGACTGGCCCTCGGGCTGCTGTGGCCCTACGCCCTGTGGCTGTCCGCGGCCGTCGCCGGTGGCCTGGTCTTCTCTGCGGTCACGGACACCTGCGGCCTCGCCGCCGTGCTGGCCAGGCTGCCGCACAACAGCCCCCGCGACACCGACCTGCACGCCACGCTCGCCGCCCTGAACCACTGACGGCGGGGCGCCCCGGCCGCGCGTCAGCCGGCGTCGGCAGTCCCGAAGTCCCTTACGTAGCGCCGCTGCCAGGGCGTCTCGACGGCCCGGCGGTGATAGTGGGCGCGCACATAGGCGACGGCCTCCCCGGCCGGGACGCCGTCGAGCACGGCCAGGCAGGCGAGCGCCGTGCCGGTGCGGCCGAACCCGCCGCCGCAGGCGATCTCCACGCGCTCCGTGGCGGCGCGGGCCCAGGCCTCGCCGAGGAGTTGGCGCGCCGCGAGCCGGTCCGTGGGCAGCCAGAAGTCCGGCCAGCGCAGCCAGCGCGCGTCCCACGGCACCTCGGGCGGCTGCTTGCCCTGGAGGTGGACGGCGAACATCGGCTCGGGCCCTGCGGGCAGCGGGCGGCGGAGCCCCCGGCCGCGCACGAGCCGGCCCGAGGGCAGCCGCAGCACACCATCGGCGGTCTCGCTCCATGTCTCAGCCACATGATCTCCCAATGTTCACCACATGATCACCCTACGGAGAAGGGCGGCAGCACGGCGTGAGTTGCGCTCCGGGCGAACGATCGGCCCCGCAGTCGCAGGTCACAGAGCGCTTCGTGCACCAAAGAGGCAATGGCCACGCCGACCTAGCCGATACTCACCTGGTTCTAACGGAATCTTGACTTCGACAGGGCATATTGACGCGCATGACAACCATGGTTCCTGTCTGCCCGTACTGCGGCCGGGTGGAATGCATCTGTCCGGCAGTGGCCGGCCACTTCGCGTCGGCCCGCGCGTGCGCGCCGACGGCCACACCGCCGCGTGTCAGGCGGGGCGCACCGACCACGCGGACGCTGATACGCCGCGTGGGCCCCGCCCACCGGACGGGGTCCCACCGCCCCGCCCTCCGTGCCCCGAGCACACCGACCCCGACCGCCACGAGCAGGACCACCGCTGCGGCGACCTGCCCGTAGTCGGTGCCGCCACCGACACCTGACCTGCCGTCGTCGCGCACGCCGGACCTCTGGCCGACGACGACGGCGCCCAGTACCGTGCCGATGCCGCCCTCATCGACGCACCATCGATGAACGAGGCCGAGATCGCCACGAGTTCGCACGCCGAGCGGGCCTTCGGCGTGCCCGCGTACCTGCCGTCGACGGGGCGGACGGCTTGGACGGGCCGGGGTGCGGGGGCGGGCAGGGACAAGCGGGACGGGCGGGGGACAAGCGGGCCGGGCGGGGACGAGCCCCTGACGAGAGGCGGAGCGGTGGCGAAGAGTGAGACGGTGACGGACGGGAAGCCGGTCGTCGAGGTCGCGGTGCGCGAGTGGGCCGAACTGGGCGAGGGCCCCACCTGGGACCCGGCCACCGGCCGCCTGATCTGGGTGGACATCCTCAACTCCCGTGTCCACACCTACGACCCGGCGAGCGGCCACCGCACGGTGCTCGCCACGGAACAGCACGTCGGCGCGGCCAAACCGCGCGCGGGCGGCGGCCTCGTCGTCAACCTCCGCGACGGCATCGGGCTCTACGGCCCCGACGGCGCCTTCTCCTGGCTGGTGCGCGACCCGGTCGCCGGACGCCGCGGCAACGACGCCGCCGTCGCCCCCGACGGCGCGCTGTGGGCGGGCACCATGCGCTACGACGAGGCACCCGGCGGCGGCGCCCTCACCCGCGTCACCGCGGACGGCACGGCGACCGAGGTCTTCCCCGGCGTGGCCGTGAGCAACGGCACCGGCTGGAGCCCCGACGGCACCCTCCTGTACTACGTGGACAGCCCCACGCGACGGATCGACGTGTGCCGCATGGACGGGCAACACCCCGTGGAACGACGGGAGTTCGTGGCTATCGCGGACGCGGACGGCTTCCCGGACGGCCTCGCCGTGGACGTCGACGGCTGTGTGTGGGTGGCGCTCTGGGACGGCGGGCAGGTGCGGCGCTACACCCCGGACGGCACGTTGGACCGCGTCCTGCGGCTTCCCGTGGCGCGCCCCACCGCGTGTGCGTTCGGCGGCCCGGACCTGCGTGACCTGTACGTCACGACGGCCCGGACCGGCCAGGAACGGCCGCACCCGATGGCGGGCTCGGTCCTCGTCGTCCGGGGCGCGGGCCAAGGGCTGCCGGGGACGGCCTTCGCGGGCTGACGCAGCCGGGCCGAAGCCGTCCCGGGGCGCCGCGCCGGCCTCAGACGGTCCGGCTCGCGAACATCGAGGAGATGACGCGCTCCGCCTGGTCGGTCAGGTAGAAGTGGTCGCCGGGCAGCACCAGTGCGGAGAAGTCACCGCTGCCCGCGTCCCGCCACGCCTCCACGTCCTCCGGCGACACCTCGGTGTCCTGGTCGCCCGTGAACACGCCGATGGGGCAGCGCAGCCGGGCCGTCAGGTCAGGGCGGTACGTCTCGATCAGGCGGTAGTCGGCGCGTATCGCGGGCAGCACGATCTCGCGCATGTCCGGGTCGTCGAGGAGCTGCGGGTCGGTGCCGCCGAGCTGCTTGATCTCATCGACGAGCCGCTCCTCCGGCAGCAGGTGCACCGTCCCGGGGCGCTGGCGGCGCGGACCCTGGCGACCGGACACGAAGACCTGCCGGGGCGCAGGACCCGGGCCCGCCTCCAGGCGCAGCGCCGTCTCCCAGGCCAGCGCGGCGCCCATGCTGTGACCGAAGAAGACCAGCTCGCGATCGGGGCGCACACCGGCCCGCAGGGCTTCGGTGACCGCGTCGGCCAGCTCCGTCATGGTGGCGATCGGACGCTCCGCGAGCCGGTCCTGACGCCCCGGGTACTGCACCGCGACCAGCTCCACGTCCAGCGGGAGGAGCCGCGCCCACGGCGCGAAGGAGGAGGCGGTGCCGCCCGCGTGCGGGAAGCACACCAGGGTGGTGCGGGCGCCGGGGCGCGGCTGGGTGCGGCGCAGCCAGCGGGGCGTGGGAGCGGCCGAGTCGACACCGGGGCGGTGGGCGCTGGGATTCGGTTCGGTGGTCATCAGCACTCCGTCGAGCAGCTAGGCGGTCGGGCCGCGGTTCAAGTGGTTGCCCGCGCGACGGAACCAGAAGCGGGGCAAGCGCCGCAACCCGGGGCAGCGGCTCGGGCGACGCCCGAACCGCTACCCCGCACCGGTGCCTCGTACACACACATGTCCGGTCGCCCGGACGGCGAACGCCGACTGCTGACAGATTTCCTTGGCTGTCTGCTGTCTGCTGTCTGCTGTCTGCTGTCTGCTGTCTGTTGTCTGCCTGTCGCGTCTGCCCTCAGTCGTCGTAGTGGATGACCCCGTCCTCATCCATCGTCGGGTGCAGCTTCATCGGCTCCGTCGTCTCCATGTCGGAGGGGCGTGCCGACTCGGGTCCGTCGCTGCCGACCCTGACCATGCGTTCCACGCGGCAGATGCGGAAGCAGCGGTCGCGCACGACGATCTGGTTGGCGCGTCCGGCCGACTTGAACTCCTCGGCGGCGCTCCGGAATTCGGCGCGTTCGGCGGCGTCGAAGTCGTACAGGATCGGCCACAGCTCGGTCATGCCGTGGACGAGGAGCCGCCGCGCGTCGTGCGGGGTGGGCATGAGGGCGCCGCGGGGGCGCCACCGCTCGCCGCGGCGTTCCGCGACGCCGAAGCTGACCGGGAGCAGGACGACCTCCGGATAGTCCCGGGCGGCCCGTTCGGAGTCCTCGCGGAGGGCGGCGGGGAGGTGGCCGCCGGAGTAGGTGAAGCCGCGCAGGGCGATGCGCAGCGCCCCCGCCATCAGGCCCTCGGTGCTGTTGGGGCCGAGGGCGAAGCCCACGTCCTGCGAGGGCGGGCTCGGCCGGTCCTCCCAGGAGGCGTCGGCCGGCTCGGGGTCGGTGGGGCGGGGCGGTTCGAGGCCGTCCTCGCCGGCGCGGGCGAACTCGTCGCCGCGGACGATGCGGTAGCGGGTGCCGAGCACGGTGACCTCGTTGACCGGTTCGCGTTCGAGCCGGGTCACGGCCGCGAGGAGCGCGCGCCGCTGCTCGCGGTCCTCGGTGTCGTCCTTCGCCTTGAACCACAGCAGGGAGTTGAGGCCGTCCCGGGCCTGCTGGGGTGTGCCCTCGGTGACGTCGCCGAGCAGCCGCCAGGGTTGCCCGGCGCCGGTCTCCCGGGCGGCGAGCCCGAAGACCGGCCCGCGCACGGCCAGTTGTGGGTACAGGTACGAAGCGTCCACCGCGTCGGCCTCGCTGACCCATGCGGCCGGGTCGTCACGGCGGACCAAGTCGCTGTGCAGCGCGTCGATCTGCCGCTTCCAGTCGTCAGGCATGTGTGCATTGTCCCGACTCGCGCCGTCCCGCGCGGGCCGCGTCACGCGGGAGCATGACGAAGTGGTCGAATGCCGCGCGCGGGGGACCGGCGTGCCCTATAGGGGGCCCTCGCTCCGGCGCGGCTCCCGCGCGTACTGCGCCACTCCGTCGCCGAGCGACCAGTCGATCGACTCGTTCTCGGTCACGGTGACGAACACGTTCCGCGGCTCGGTACCGGCGTAGGCGTGGGCGAGTTCGGCGATCCGCCGGTAGAGGGCCCGCTTCTGGTCGGGGGTGCGGCCGGAGCGCATCGTGATCGCCACGTACACGATGCCGCTGTCGCGGCGCACCCCGAGATAGTCGTCGTACCGCAGCGTGCTGCCCCCGCCGCTGTGGCCGCTCAGGACCTGGAACCGGTCGTCGGCCGGGATGCCGATGGTCTCCACGAGCGCGTCGTGCACGGCTCTGCCGAGGGCGTCGAGGCGGTCCGGGCCGGCCTCCAGGGCGTCGATACGGACAAAAGGCATGGCGGTGTTCCTCTCGCTTGTCGCTGCTGTACAGACTAGTAGGTACAGTCGGCTTCCCCGGGACCGGGACCGGGGCGGGGTCGAGGGGCCCTAGGCGCCCTGAGTGTCCTGCGGGGAGCCGTCAGGGGCGTCCTTGCGGAACAGCCCCGTCCAGAGGAACGGTTCGCCGAAGTGCGCGGACTCGGGCGGCTCGTCGCGCATGCGGCGCAGCTCGACCTCGGTGAGGTCGGAGAAGATCCAGCGGAGCGACTCCGCGGTGTAGCCGAGGCCGCCCTGGAGTCCGGAGCCGCCGTAGAGGTCGGCGTCGGGGAGTTCGCAGCCCATGGCGCCCGCGGCGAAGCAGGTGAGGCCGAAGTGGCCGCCGGGCGCGAGCGCGCGCTCAAGCAGGGCGAGGTAGCTGACGCGGCGGTGCGGCGGCAGATGGTGGAAGCAGCCCGAGTCGTAGACCAGGTCGTACGGCCCGCCGAGCGCGGCGGGGCCGAGTGCGAACGCGTCGCCGAGGTGGAAGCGGACCGCGGCCCCGGCCTCGCGGGCGCGCTCCTCGGCCCAGGCGAGCGCGGTGGGCGACACGTCGACGGCGTCCACCTCGAAGCCGAGCGCGGCCAGGTGCAGGGCGTTGCGGCCCGGTCCGCAGCCCAGGTCGAGGGCGCGCCCCGGCCGGATCAGGCCGCGCTCGACGTACGAGGCGAGGCTCGCGTCGGGCTTCGCGACGAAGAACGGCACCGGCTTGGACCGGTCGGCGTAGAAGCCGTCCCACCAGTCGGCCGCGTCCGCGGTCCAGCGGTCGGCCTGCGGCGCGAACAGCCCGTCGAGGAGCTTCAGTACGTCGTCCACGGTGCGTATGTTCCGGTCCATCCGAACCCCTTTCGCAAGGGGCCAAGAATATCGGTGGTACGCAGGAAATCCCAGGTCAGACGGGAAGTGGCGGCACGGCCGCAGCGGACTTGGGAGAGGCAGGACCCGGCTGCGGGACAGCGGCGTCCGGCTGCGGGAAGGCGCGGCGGTAGTCGCTCGGGGACACCCCGACCTGCTTCAGGAAGTGGTGGCGGAGGTTGTTCGCCGTGCCGAGGCCGCTGAGTTCGCTGACCTTCTCGACGGGAAGGCCGGTGGACTCCAGGAGGCTCTGGGCGCGGGCCAGGCGCTGGTTGAGGAGCCACTGGAGGGGGGTCGTGCCGGTGGCGGCCTGGAGGCGGCGGTAGAAGGTGCGCGGGCTCATCGCCGCGCGGCGCGCCAGATCTGTCACCGTCAACGGCTGGTCGAGGCGCTCCCGGGCCCACTCCAGGACCGGGCTCAGCCCCGCGTCGTCCGTGGCGGGCACCGACAGGTCGATGAACTGGGCCTGCCCGCCCGGCCGGTGGGCGGCCACCACCATGCGGCGGGCCAGCTGGTTGGCGACGTGCGCGCCGAGGTCGCGGCGTACGAGATGCAGGCACAGGTCGAGGCCTGCGGCGAGCCCCGCGCTGGTCAGGACGTCGCCGTCGTCCACGTACAGGACCGAGTCGTCGACCTCCACGCGCGGATGGCGGGCGGCGAGCTGGGCCGTGTGCATCCAGTGCGCGGTGGCCCTGCGGCCGTCGAGTATGCCCGCGGCGGCGAGCGCGAAGGCGCCGGTGCACAGCGACACCATGCGGGCGCCCGCCGCGTGGGCGCGGCGCAGCGCGTCGACGAGGCCGGGTGGCATCGGCGCGCCCTCGTCGACGCAGGCGTCGGGCACCGACGGCACGATGACGGTGTCCGCGCCGACGAGGTCGTCGAGGCCGTAGGGGGTGCGCAGCGAGAAGCCGGACGGCGCCGCGCCGCCCTCCTCGCCGCCGCTGATGCCGCACAGCCGGAGGTCGTACCAGGTGTCGGCCAGATCCGGCTGGGGCTTGCCGAACACCGTGCACGGGATGCTCAGTTCGTACAGGTCCCACGACGGGACCCCGATCTCCTCGGTCACGACCACCGCGACGGTTCCAGCGCTCATGCGGGCGAGGATAGGACGTCCGCCGGGCTGGCAGGAATTTGGTGACCACCGTCACCACCGTCACTGTCGTGGCCTCCGGTGCGCTGCGAAGGTGGTCCTACGTGATCAACGTGATCAGCCGCCTGAAGGCGGATCTTCTAGGAGTTACGACGCAATGAGCGCAGAACGACGCGCCCCCGTGACCGTCATCGGACTCGGCAACATGGGCACGGCCCTGGCCGCCGCCTTCCTGGAGCGCGGCCACCCCACCACGGTCTGGAACCGCTCGCCGGAGAAGGCCAAGGCGCTCGCCGAGCGCGGCGCGCAGGTCGCGGCGACGCCCGAGGAGGCGGTGACCGCGGCCGAGTTGGTGATCGCCTGCGTCCTCGACTACGACGCGCTGCACACGGTGCTCGACCCGGTCGCCGACCGGTTCGCGGGCCGCGCCCTGGTGAACGTGACCTCCGGATCGCCGGAGCAGGCCCGTGACTTCAGGGACTGGGCAACGGCGCGGGGCGCCACCTACCTCGACGGCGCCATCATGACCACGCCGCCCGGCGTCGGCAGCCCGGACATGATGTTCCTCTACAGCGGCTCGCAGGACACCTTCACCGCGCACAAGGAGACCCTGGACGTCCTCGGCGACGCGCTGTTCCTGGGCACGGACCCGGCGGTCGCCTCGCTGTACGACGCCGCGCTGCTCGGTCTGATGTGGGCCACGTTCAACGGCTGGCTGCACGGCACGGCGCTCGTCGGCGCCGACCAGGTGGCCGCCACGGAGTACACCGTCCTCGCGAACCGCTGGCTCGGCGGCGCGGTGAGCGGCTTCCTCACGCGGTACGCGGCGCAGGTGGACGAGGGTCACTACCCGGGCGACGACGCGACCGTGGACGTGCAGATCGCGACCATCGACCACCTCATCCACGCGGCGGCCGACCGGGGTGTCGACAACGCGCTGCCGGAGCTGCTGAAGGCCGGGATGGAGCAGGCGAAGGCGGCGGGGCACGGCGGGGACAGCTACGCGAGCGTGATCGAGGTGATGCGGGGGAAGGGCGGGACGCACGCCTAGGCGCAGGGCGAACGACTAGGCGCCGAGGGCGCGCGGGCCCACGACGGTGGGCGACCGGGAGCCTGGAACACGGTGACGGCGGCGACCGGGAGCGCGGAACACGGTGTGGCGTCGGCTCGGAAGGGCCGACGCCGCCACCGTTCACCAGCTCCGCGTGAGGTCCGGTCGGGGCTGGTCGGGTGCACGCCGGGCGGAGGGCAGACCGCCGAATCCGGGGGAGTCCACCGACGTACCGGCGAGCCGGTCCGCCAGCGAGCGCGAGGAGCGCGAGAGCACCGGGAACACGTTCAGGAGGAACAGGGCGACCGCCGCGATCCAGCACAGGACGGACAGGAAGAGCCAGCCCTGCACCAGCATGCAGCACGCGAGGGCGTACACCGCGACGTCGGCCGAGGTGGTGACGGCCGCCCGGAGCGCTGTGCGCGAGGGCGTGCGCGGGGTGACGCGCAGCCCCATCAGGGCCTTGCCAAGGGTGCGGCCGGTGAAATTCAGCGTGAGCCACTGGTAGAGGAACGTGAGCACGATCAGGGCGAGGAAGCCCTGCTGGAGGTAGCCGACGGCGTCGTTCCAGAGCGAGTCGACCATCTTGTCGGCGGCTCCCTGGGCGTCGCCCCCGGACTTGACGAAGTGCCAGCTTCCTTTGGTCGCCAGCTCGGGCACGTCGGTGATGAGTGCCGAGATGCGGTTGAAGGTCAGGACGGCGAGGCCCGAGGCCGCCGCCGCCACCAGAGCGAAGTCGATGAGCCAGGCGCCGAGACGGCGGAACTTCGGCACAGATGATCCCCCAAGACTGCTGCCCCCCGGTCTGAGTGCGCATCACGGTAGCAACACCGACGTCCTGCGCAGCCGGTCAGTTGAGACGATCCCAGGACACTCCCTTCGTCCAACTCCCTTGCGGAAGCGTCAACATGACTCCGGGGCGACCGGCGTACCGGAGCGCGCGCGACGTGCGTGAGGCGCGGATCGGTGGCTTCGCTCCGCGCGCGCTCCGCGCGTGGCAGGGCGTCCTCCGGAGGCCCCCTCCCTAGACTCCGGCCATGGACACCACGCGGCTCGACCGCCTCGCCGACGGCAAGTACCTGCTGGTCACCAGTTACCGCAAGGACGGCACGGGAGTCCCGACGCCGGTCTGGGTGGTGCGGGACGGGGACGCGCTCGGCATCTGGACGGTCACGGACAGCTGGAAGGTGAAGCGGATCCGCCGTCGCACGGACGTTCTCGTCGGTCCCTGCGACCTGCGTGGCAAGCCGACGGGTGCCCAGGTTCCGGCCACCGCCGAAATCTGTGACGCGGCGACGACAGCGCGTTACCGCAGACTCATCGCACGGAAGTACGGCGTCTCAGGGGTCCTGGTCCTGCTCGGCAGCAGGCTGCGCAGAGGGGTCCGCGGCACCGTGGGTATCCGCATCGTCCTCGTTCCGTGATCAAAGACGTGGCCTCTGTCCCGAATTGGGGCGCAATGCGGGCAAGTTGATGCCCGAGAGACGCAGATCACACCACTTCGGCGGCATTGGTACATGAGACCTACACCGATTCTGTGCGTCTCCTACCCGAGGATGAGGGGGCCCTGCCAGGACTACACCGGTCGTGGGCCGATAGTCCGGCCCGCAGTCTGACTTCCGGGCCCCGACCGGACGGCACGATAGAGGGGAACCTGAAGACCTGTACCGACGAGCATCAACGTGCCGCCGGATGGTCACCCTTGCCTGCCAATCCCGACGGGGGTCTCTTTCGCCGTGGCTACGTTCCTCTACAAGCTGGGCCGTCTCGCGTTCAGACGGCGCTGGTGGATGGCGCTCATATGGGTGCTGCTCTTTGTAGGCGCCGGCTTCGCCGCCTCGGCAGCTCCCAAGGCACCTGCCGACACGTTCTCCATGCCCGGCACGGAGTCGCAGAAGGCCTTCGACCTGCTCGACGAGCGCTTCCCCCAGACCAAGTCCGACGGTGCCACCGCACGCGTAGTGGTCCGCGCTCCGAACGGTGAGAAGATCACCGCAACCGACAACAAGGCGAAGGTCGACAAGCTCGTCGCCGCCCTGGGCAAGGGCGCGAAGGTCTCCAAGGTCGACGACCCGTTCAAGACGGGTGCCGTGAGCAAGGACAAGACCACCGTCTACGCGACCGTGTCCTACACGGACACCGGCACGGAGCTGAGCGACAAGAACAAGGACGCGCTCGAGAAGCTCCTCAAGGACACCCGCAAGGACGGCCTGACCGTCGAGGCGGGCGGTGACGCCGTCAAGACCGAGCAGAGCATGGGCGGTAGCGCCGAGCTGATCGGCATCGGCGTCTCCGCGGTGGTCCTGCTCATCACCTTCGGCTCGATGATCGCCGCGGGCATGCCCATCCTCACCGCCCTCATCGGCGTGGGCATCGGCATCTCCAGCATCACGGCGCTCGCCAGCACCCTGGAGCTCTCCAGCACCACCTCGACGCTCGCGATGATGATCGGTCTCGCGGTCGGCATCGACTACGCGCTGTTCATCGTGTCCCGCTACCGAGCCGAGATAGCCGAAGGACGCGAACCCGAGGACGCGGTCGGCCGCGCCGTCGGAACCGCGGGATCCGCCGTGGTCTTCGCCGGACTCACCGTCGTCATCGCGCTCGCCGGCCTCATGGTCGTCAACATCCCGCTGCTCACCAAGATGGGTATGGCCGCGGCCGGCACGGTCGTGATCGCCGTGCTGATCGCGCTCACCCTGATCCCGGCGCTGCTCGGCTTCGGCCGCCGCAAGGTGCTGCGCCGCAAGGACCGCAAGAAGCCGTTCGGCACCCCGCACACCGACCCGCACGGCAAGCCGAAGCTCGGCACCCGCTGGGCCCGGTTCGTGCTGCGCCGTCCGCTGATCGTGCTGCTCTTCGCCGTCGTCGGCCTCGGTGCCATCGCGGCCCCGGCCGCCAAGCTGGAGCTCGGCCTGCCCGACGAGGGCACGTTCGCGACGGACACCACCCAGCGCAAGGCGTACGACATGCTGTCGGACTCCTTCGGCAAGGGCTTCAACGGCCCGCTCACGGTCGTCGTCGACAAGGACGGCAAGGGCGCCGGTGCCGCCGCGAAGGACGTCGGCGAGGCGCTCAAGAAGTTCGACGGCGTCGTCAACGTCACCCCGGCCGCACCGAACAAGGCGGACGACACGGCGACCATGACGGTCGTGCCGAAGACGGGCCCGAGCGACGCCGACACCGAGAAGCTCGTCAAGAAGATCCGCTCGGACATCAGCGGCGTCGAGTCCAAGACCGGCTCCGAGGTCCTGATCACCGGCTCCACGGCCATGACGATCGACTTCTCGCAGACCCTCGACGACGCCCTGATCCCGTACCTGGCTCTCGTCGTCGGCTTGGCCTTCCTGCTCCTGATGCTGGTCTTCCGCTCCGTCCTGGTCCCGCTGAAGGCGGCCCTCGGCTTCCTCCTGTCGGTCCTCGCGGCGCTCGGCGCGGTCGTGGCGGTCTTCCAGCAGGGTCACCTCGCCGACGTCTTCGGCGTCGACCAGCCCGGCCCGATCATGAGCATGATGCCGATCTTCATGATCGGTGTGGTGTTCGGTCTCGCGATGGACTACGAGGTGTTCCTCGTGACGCGTATGCGTGAGGCGTACGTCCACGGGGCCCGCCCGGGCGAGGCCATCGTGACCGGCTTCACGCACAGCGGTCGCGTCGTCGCCGCTGCGGGAGTCATCATGATCAGCGTCTTCTCCGGCTTCATCATGGAGAACGACGACATGATCAAGATGATGGGCTTCGGCCTCGCGTCGGCCATCCTCTTCGACGCCTTCGTGGTCCGCATGGCGATCGTGCCCGCGGTGCTCGCCCTGCTCGGCAAGTCCGCCTGGTGGCTGCCGCGCTGGCTCGACAAGATCCTCCCGAACGTGGACGTGGAGGGCGAGAAGCTGCACAAGCAGCTCGGTGACGTGAACGGCGGACCCGCGCCGTACAGCGACCCCGAGCGCGAGCTGCAGCGCGTGCGCTGACCCTGTAGTGACGGGGCGGCCCGGTGACCTTCTCGGTCACCGGGCCGCTCTGCTGTGCGCCGGCGGCCCCGCTGGTGGAGACTGTCCTCGGCGCGACCTCGGAGGTGCCCGTGCTGTTCACCCAGGACGCCCTGGCCAAGATCGCCGCCGGCGATGTCGACCTGGCGTTCCGGCGCTGGGTCAGGCCCGCCGTCCGGCCCGGCACCCAGCTGCGTACCGCCGTCGGCGTACTCGCCGTCGACGCCGTGGACGCCCTCGAGGAGAGTGCCGTCAGCGACCGGGACGCCCGCCGCGCCGGATACGCCGACCGCGCGAGCCTCCTCGCCGACCAGCGCCCCGGCGCCGACCGCACCCTCTACCGCGTCACCCTCCGCCACGTCGGCACCGACCCCCGCATCGGCCTGCGCGAGGACACGGACCTGTCCGCCGCCGACCTGGACGCCGTCGCCACCTCCCTCGCCCGCCTGGACGCCCGCAGCGGCCACGGCCCGTGGACCACCGCCACCCTCGAGATCGTCGCCGCGCACCCCGCCGTCCGCGCCGCCGACCTCGCCGCGCGCCTCGGCCGCGAGACGCTCCCCTTCAAGGCCGACGTGCGCAAGCTGAAGGACCGCGGCCTGACCGAGAGCCTCGACGTCGGCTACCGCCTCTCGCCGCGCGGCCGCCTCGTGCTCGACCACCTCCGAGCCGGGCGGGACTGACCCTGATAGGCCCCGAATCGCGCTGAAGGGCGCGGATTTGGCAAGGAACGGCAAGGAACGGCAAGGAACGGCAAGGAACGGCAAGGAACGGCACCGAAAAGGCGATTCGGCTCGATTCGTGTGTCCGTGAAGTCAACTTCGCCGTGACGACACGCGTCCGTGCTAAGGGCTGGACCGTTTTCAGCCCGGCTGCCAGGCCCTACGTCCCGCGGTCAGCGGTGTCGCGTGCTCCGCGGGCGAGGGCCCGGGGGCGCGGTCGCGCGGAGGAGGTTGACCATGATCGGGGTCGACGGGGACCGGCTCGCGGTGGTCGCTCTGGATGCCCGACGGGCACAGGACGTCCGGATCGCGGGGACGAAGGCGGCACATCTGGCACGGGCCGCGGGAGCGGGCCTGCCGGTGCTGCCCGGATTCGTGGTGGCGGCCGCGGCAGCGGACCCTGAAGCGCACCACGGCGAGAGTGAACTGCGGCGCGCCTGGGACGAGTTGAGCGACCAAGGTGCGCGGCCGCTCGTCGTGCGGTCGTCCTCCGCGCACGAGGACGGCGCCGAGTCGTCCCTGGCGGGCCTGTTCGAGACGGTCCTCGATGTGCACGGCTGGGACGCGTTCACCGACGCCGTGCGACGGGTGCTCCGCTCCGCGCACCGTGTCCCCGTACGGCAGGTGCCGGACCACGGGGACGACGGCGCCGCCCGCGCGGACATGGCCGTCCTGGTGCAGCCCATGGTGCGGGCCGTCGTCGGCGGGGTGATGTTCGGCGCGGACCCGCTCACGGGGCGGTACGACCGGGTGCTCGTCAGCGCCGTGCCCGGCGGCCCCGACCGGCTGGTCGACGGCAGCGCCGACGGCGTCCGCCACCACCTCACCCGCCACGCACGCCTGGTCCGCACCGAGCCCGCCGAGCCGCGCGGAAGCCGCCTCCTCGACCGCGGCAGGCTGCGCCGTCTGGTGCGCCTCGCACGCCTGGCCGAGCGGGAGTTCGGCGGCCCGCAGGACATCGAGTTCGGCTTCGACGCCGACGACCGGCTGTGGCTGTTCCAGACCCGCCCCATCACGGCGATGCCCACGGCCCCGCCCCGCGGCGCCCGCCTGCTCGGCCCCGGCCCGGTCGCCGAGACCTTCCCCGCAGTCGTACAGCCGCTGGAGGAGGACCTGTGGCTCGCCCCCATGTCGTACGGCCTGACGCTCGCCCTCGACCTCACCGGCTCCGCCCCGCGCGGGCAACTGCGCCGACTGCCCGTCGTCACCACGGTCGACGGGCGTGCGGCCGCCGACCTGCGCCTGCTCGGGGCGGCCCCGGCCCGCGGGCCCGGCAGCGCCTTCCTCGGCTTCCTCAACCCCGCCCCGGGCGCCCGCCGCGCCGCCGCGGCCTGGCGGACCGGGCGCCTGCGTGCCGCCCTGCCGATGCTCGCCGTCGACCTCATGGCCGACGTGGACCGGTACTTGAGCGAACTGCCGCCGCCCGAGGAGATGTTGAGCGGACGGCTGTTCGCCGCCGTGTCCTGGGGCCGTACGGTCCTGGCGTCGCTGCACGCCCAGGAGTCCCTCGCCGGAGCCCTGTTGGCGCACGATTCCGGTGCCACCGCTGTCGGTGAGGCCCTGGCGGTCCTGTCCGAGGCGCGCGCCGCCGAACCCGACGACG
Source organism: Streptomyces alboflavus (assembly GCF_000716675.1). GTDB lineage: Bacteria > Actinomycetota > Actinomycetes > Streptomycetales > Streptomycetaceae > Streptomyces > Streptomyces alboflavus. The sequence goes on along the minus strand of NZ_JNXT01000004.1, from coordinate 217,608 downwards.
CGCGTCTTGTCGCCCGGCATCCCGTGCTCCTGTCCCTGCTGCCGCCCTCGCTCGGCCCGCGCCCGCCGCTGCCCGCGAGCACCGCGTGGGCCGGGGTGCCGCGCGGCACGGCGGCCCTGCCTGCCCGTGAGGGGCTGCGGTTGCGGGTGCGCTGGGTGCAGGAGATGCAGGCCGCCATGGTGCGCGAGACAGCCCGCCGCTTCACGGCCGCCGGGCTCATCGACGATCCGTCCCGCGTGGCCCTGCTGCGCTGGACCGAGCTGACGGCCGCGAGCGACGGTGCGGGCCTCCCCGCCGACCTGCCCGAACGCCTTCCCCGCCCGCACCGCCCCGCCCTGCCCGCCGCCTTCCGCCTCGCCGACGGGTGTCCGGTGCCCGAACCGGGGCGGGGCCGTGGCAAGCGCCCGGGCCAGGGCGCGGGCGGCGGCTTCGGCTCCGGCACCGCCTGGCACGGAACGGGCGCGCCGCCCCGGCACCCGGTCCTGGTCGTGCGCACCCTCGACCCGGTCCACGCACCGCTGCTGCCCGGACTCACCGGCCTGGTCGCCGAGACCGGCAGCGTCCTGTCCCACCTCGCCGTCCTCGCCCGCGAGTACCGGGTGCCCACGGCGGTGGGCGTCCCCGACGCCCTCGACCGCTTCCCGGAGGGGACGCGGCTCTCCGTGGACGGGGGGACGGGGGAGGTGGACGTGGTGCGGGTGACGGCCGTGGCGGATCCAGTGGATCCAGTGGCTTCCGTGGATCTCGGGGACACTGTGGACGCCGTGGGCGCCGACGCGAGCGGAACGGAGGCGCTCGGCGCGGGGCAGGGCGGTGCAGAGCCCGGCGCCAGGGAATCCGTCGGCAGGCAGTCCGTGGAGCGGGGTGGCGGGGCTTCCAGGGCCGGCGCGGGCTCCGTCGAGCGGGGTGGCGGGGCTTCCAGGGCCGGCGCGGGCTCCGTCGAGCGCGGTGGCGGCACCTCCAGGACCGGAGCGGGTTCCGTGGAGCGGGGTGGTGGCGCCTCCAGGGCCGGCGCGCGCTCCGTCGAGCGGGGCGGCGGTGCCACCAGGTCCGGAGCAGGGTCCGTCGAGCGCGGCAGCGGTGCCACCAGGTCCGGAGCAGGGTCCGTCGAGCGGGGCGGCGGTGCCTCCAGGACCGGCGCCGGACCCGGCGTGCCGCCGTGCTCCCGCGACGGCGGCGACGGTGGCGACGGCTGTGATGGTGACGTGCGGGGACCCGTCCCGCCCGACTGCCCCGACTACCGGGAGGGCCTGGCGTCATGAAGTACGTGAGCTATCTCCTCGGCGGCCTCACCGCCGCCGCGGCCGCCACCTACAGCGTCGTCTACCTCACCCGCTGGGAGTGGCAGCGCGCCCTGATCTGCGGCGTGCTGCTCCTGGTCGTCGAGGGGCTGCTCGTCTGCGCGCTGCTCCTGAGCCGCATCGGCCGCCTGGAGCGCAGGATCGCCGACACGGGGGAGCGCACCGAGGAGGTGTGGCGGCGGCTGCGGGACTCCGGACCGCAAGAGGGCACGCGGTTCCGCTGGCTGGAGCCGCCCGCGCCCGACGGCGCCCACCGCACGTACGTCTTCGTGCCCGTCCTGATGGCGGCCGGGGTGCTGCTGTCCGGTGTCGCCTGGGTCGTGCAGCGGATCTCGGCGGCCACCGCGAGGCCCGGCGCGGAGCGCAGGCTCGCCGGGCGCCTCACCGCACTGGCCGCGCCGCCGCACGAACTCCTGGGCCGGGCGCCGGAGTTGGAGGCCCGGCCCGCCGTGCCGCGCCCTCGTGTCGCGCGGACGCTCCTGCTGACCGTCGTGGTCGCGGCGTGCGGGCTGCTCCTCAGCCTCCTGGTGGACACGTTGTCCGACGCCACGCAGACCCGCCCGGGCAAGGCGGCGGGCTCGGCCGCGACCACCCTCGTGTACCGGGTCGAGGTGCGCGGCACCGACGACGAACGCGCCCGCGCCCTGGCCGCGCGTGAACTGTGGGAGTCGTGCCGCCGCTCGACCGCCGCCCTCAACGTGCGGGCCCCGCTGACCCGCCTCGACACGGACGTCTGGGCCGGAGTGATCCGCCCCGCCCTCTCCGACCACGACGTGATGCGCCTCAGCGGCTGCCTGACCGACGCGACGGCCCACCGCACCCGCGCACGGGTCCTGGGCGAGAGCCAGGTGGAACCGGCCCGTCGGGAGCGGTGAGAGGCCGGAGGGGCGGTGCCCTGTGAAGTTCACGTGAGGGTCAACTCCCGTGAGAGCAGGGCAAGTTGGAGAGGCGTTTGAGCCCGGTGGGGCGGTCGTACGCGGTCCCGGGACCCCTCGCGCGCGGGTAGCCTGAAAGGCGTCTGCGTTTCCTCCCCGTCCCGTGCTGGGGTGCGCCCGTCGCGTACCCCATCAGGTGGTGACCGCTTGTCTTCCGCGCCCTCTCCCCGGCCCTCCGCACCCGCTTCCTCTTCGCCGCCCCCGCCGCCGTCCGGGACTCTCTCGGCCCGCGCCGCAGCGCTGCTCGCCGCCGCGCGGGCCGCCGGGGCCAGAGTGCGCGACGGAGTCACGCCCCGCCGCCCCCTCGCCCGCCGGACGCTGAAGGCCGTCGGCCTGTGCGTCCTCGGCTACACCGTCTTCTGGCTCACCTCGGCCCTCGGCGTGCTCGCCGTGTCGGCGTGGGCGGGTGAACACGCTCCGGAAGACGGCGAGTTGGCGGGCATCCGGCACTTCCAGCAGGTCGACGACCGAGTGTGGCGCGGCTCCGCGCCCAGCGAGGCGGGCTACCGCGCGCTCGTCGCGCACGGCATCCACACCGTCGTGGACCTGCGCGCGGAGGACCTGGGCGCCGCGGCGCTCGCGCAGCCGAAGCGCGCAGGACTGCACGTCGTCCGCATGCCGATCCGGGACGGCCAGACCCCCGACGGCCGCCAGGTCGACCGGTTCCTGCGCGTCGTCGCGGACGCGCGCGGCCCGGTCTTCGTGCACTGCGGCGCGGGTGTCGGGCGCACCGGCTCGATGACCGCCGCCTACCTGGTCCGCACCGGGCAGGCGACGCCCCGTCAGGCGGCGCTGCGCACGGTCGCCGTGGGCCCGCCCTCGCTGGAGCAGATCTACTACGTGCTCAGCGCCGACCGGGACGCGAGCCGGCAGCCGCCGAGCGTGGTCTCGCTGGTCAGCCGGCTCGCCGACGCGCCCCGCAGGATCAAAGCGTCGCTTTGAGCCGCCACGCGCCGCCGCGGAACAGCTCCGCACCGCCGTCAGCCGCCAACTGCCCGCCGTCGGCCGCGCGTTCGCCGAGCCGCCGCTCGTCCTCGCGGACCCGCTTCTGCAGCAGCGTCGCCGCGAAGTGCCCGCCGACACCGCCGTCCCTCGACGGCTGCTCGCCGACGACCTCGAAGCCCGCGGCGGCGTAGTACGCCCGCAGCCGCGGGTTGTTGGCGCGGCAGTCGAGGCGGCACAGGCTGCGCCCCGCGGCGCGGACGCGGCGCTCGGCGTGCTCCAGCATGCGGCGGCCGGTGCCGGGCGGCGCGACCCGGCGGTCGGTCATCAGCCGGTGCACGTACCCGGCCGTGGGCGGCTGCGGGCCCCACGCCGCCGGGTCGTCCCACCACAGCTCCCAGGCGCCCGCGACCGGCCCGTCCGGGCCGAGCGTCGCGATCCAGATCTCGCTGTCCGCGAGCCGCGCCCTGAAGTGCTCCTCGCCCAGCTCGCCCGGCTTCCACTGCGCGATGCCCTGCGCGATCTGCCAGCGGGCCGCCTCGTCCCGCAGCCGTACGAGCACGGGGGCGTCGGACTCGTCGGCGCGCCGGAACGACAGCTCGCGCCCCGCCTCCGGTTCGAGCAGGTTGCGGCGCAGCGCGGCCACCAACTCCGCGTCGGCGCCGAGGAGTCGCTCGGCGTACGCGCGCACGGACCCGTACCGCTCGGACATCTCCACGAGGAAGAGGCGCATCACGTCGGCGGGCGCGCGCCCGAAGCCGAGCCAGGGCTGCTCGCCCCCCGGGTGCTCGGCGCGCCAGTCCGCGAGGAAGCGGTCCGTGGCGAGCTCGGTCCGGGCGTAGTCCTCGACGATGTCGGCCTCGGGCACGCCGAGCAGGGCGAGCAGGAGAGCGGCGAGCAGGCCGGTCCGGTCCTTGCCGGACACGCAGTGGAAGACCACCGGGCCCGAGCCGTCGTCGGCGAGCACTTCGAGGGCGCGGCGCAGCTCTTTCGCGCCGTCCTCGGCCATCGCCAGATAGCGCTCGCGGAGGTGGGGAATCAGCAGCGCGTCGGGGCCCGGCGACGGCTGGGAGTGGGGGCGGTGCTCGGTGTTCAGCTGGTGGTAGGTGAACGTGGGGTGCTCGGGCACCCGGCCCTTCGCCTCGATCTCCGACGGTTGGCGCAGATCGATGACGGTGCGGACACCCAGGGCGAGGAAGCGGTCCCAGTCGGCGCCCCGCAGCTTGCTCAGCGAGTCGGACCGGTACACCTGCTCCCAGCGCACCGCACGGCCGTCCTCAGTGACATGGCCGCCCAGGTCACGGAAGTTGTGCAGCCGTTCGAAAGGTATGTGTGTCTTCACAGTGCAGCAGCCTACGTCCGGAAAGGCCGCGCATGCCGCGATGAACGTCACCGCCAGCATCCGCGTTCGACTCTCGCCAAGAGGGCTGGACAAAGGGGGCACCGCGTGTTCGGCCGAGCGGCCCCGTGTCTTGTCACAGGACGCCGGGCGGCCGTGCGGGACCCACCCGGAAGATCGTCCTCCGGGTGGGTCCCGCCAGACCGGTCAGCGCCCGCCGACGCGGACCGGCTCCGCCACCTGCGGCACCTCGTCCAGGGCGATCCCGAAGTGCGTCCGGTACGCCGCGAGGATCTCCGCGTCGGTGGCCAGTTCGGTGACGTCCCGCTGCTCGCCTGTGGTGACGGTGAGCTTGTTGCCGCTGAGGGTGACCCGGCCCGTCTCCGTGACCAGCGTGCACACCGTGGACCGGGTGAAGTGGGACTTCGGGGACGTGCGGTGGTACCACGCCCCTGCCGTGAAGTCGGCCAGCTCGCGCGGGCGTCGGTCGAGGACGTACTGCGGCTTGCCGTCCTTGAGGACGTCGAGGTCGCCGGCGGGGGTCTCCACCACGCGGAACGTGCCGCCGGGGTCGTCCTGGTCCCCGCGCTCGGCGAGGTCGAGCGGGAGGTGGCTGTGGGTGCCGAAGCCGATGTCGGCGAGCCAGTCCCCGCCGTCGTCGGTGCGCACCCGCAGTGCCAGGTGGTCGTACGGGATGCCGGGGCGTCCTTCGTCCCCGTACACCCGGGCCTGGAGCAGCGTGACCTCGAAGCCGAGCGCGGTGAGCAGCGCCGCGAAGGCGCCGTTGAGTTCGTAGCAGAACCCGCCGCGGCGTTCGTCGACGACCTTCGCGACCAGGTCCTTCTCCGTCAGCTCCACCTCCTGGCCGAGGTGGATGGCGAGGTTCTCGAAGGGGACGCTGCGCAGATGGGCGAGGTGCAGCGTGCGCAGGGCCGACGAGGTCGCGGCTGCGGGGCGGTCGGCGCCGATGCGGCGCAGATAGGCGGCTGTCCGGGCGGTATCCATGGGGCAAGTCTCGCCGTGGCCCGCCGGTGCGGCCACCGACCGCGGGTGGGGCGGGCCCCCGTCCCGGGACCTAGGTCCAAGGTGCCGCCGATCCCCATGGCCCGCGCCGCCGCCCGGTGGGTATAGTCGGTCCACGCCGCGCGGTGCCGAACCCGCGCGTGCCCCACAGAAGGAGGTGACCCGATGCGCGAGCACTCAGCCGACCGCACCACAGCCCGGGCCCTCCTGACCGCCGTACGCGTCTGAACCGTACGGACACCGCGCAGGAGCGCCCCGCCTGGCCCGCACCGGCCCAGGCATCGCATGTCATCGCATCGAAGCACTCCTGAGCGAAGGAACCCATGACTGTCACGCCTTTCCGGATCGCCGTGCCCGACGACGTCCTCAGCGACCTGCGCGCACGACTGACCCGCACCCGCTTCACCACCGCGTCCGACGCCACCTCCTGGGCGGCGGGCACCGACCCGGCGTACCTGCGCGACCTCGTCGCGTACTGGGCCGACGGCTTCGACTGGCGCGCCGCCGAGGCCGCCCTCAACGCGTTCCCGCACCAGGTCGCCGAAGTCGCCGGGTCCCCGCTGCACTTCATCCATCTGCGCGCCCGGCGGCCCGAGGGCGCTCCCGCGCCGCTGCCCCTCGTGCTCAGCCACGGCTGGCCGAGCAGCTTCGTGGAGATGCTGGACGTCGCCCGGCGTCTCGCCGACCCCGCCGCCCACGGCGGCGACCCCGCCGACGCCTTCGACGTGGTCGTGCCGTCCCTGCCCGGATTCCTCTACTCCGGCCTGCCGCAGGGCCCGTTCACCCGCCGGGGAGTCGCCGAGACCTGGCACTCCCTCATGACCGGGACCCTCGGCTACGACCGCTACGGGGCGTTCGGCGGCGACATCGGCGGTGGCGTCACCCAGTGGCTCGGCGCGCTGTACCCGGAGCACGTCGCCGGAGTGCACATCACGTCCGCCGTGGTGAGCGCGGACTTCGAGAAGGAGCCGCCGACGCCCGCGGAGCAGACGTACCTGGACGCGCTCGCCGCGTACGACATCGGGGACCAGGGCTACAGCGAGATCATGTGCACCCGGCCCGACACGGTCGCCGCCGCGCTCATGGACTCGCCCGCCGGGCTGCTCGCGTGGATCGTCGACAAGTACCGCGACTGGAGCGACTGCGACGGAGACGTCGCGCGCCGCTGGGACCGGGACACCCTCCTCACCGTCGCCACGCTCTACTGGGCCACCGGCAGCATCGGCTCGTCCTTCCGGCAGTACTACGACTACCACCTGAACAAGCGGGTGCCGCGCGTCACCGTGCCCGCCGCCGTCACCCTCAGCAACGAACCGGCGTTCAGGGACTACCCGAAGAGCCTCGCCGAGCGCGTCTTCGCCGACCTGCGCCACTGGAACACGCCGGAGCGCGGCGGGCACTTCATGGCGCACGAGGAGCCCGACCAGGTCGCCGCCGAACTGCGGGCGTTCTTCGGTCCGTTGAGGCAGACCGACTAGGGCTCGTCCGGCGGCCGCGCTCCCGGGCCCCGGAAGGGGCCCGGGAGCGCGAGGGCCGATATAGGATGTACGTTCCGTTTCCTGCTGCTTCCTGGCAGCCTGTGACCCATCCCGGAGCGTCATCAGTGAGCGTAGCCATCGTCGTGCCCGAAGCCGCCGTACCGGCCGACCACCGGCAAGCGGACCCGGTCGGCACTCGGGAACTCGTGGAGCGCGACGCCCGCGACTTCGGCGCCTACGCCCGCACCGGTGGCTGGACCTTCGGCCTGAAGGTGGCCCGCAGCGTGCGGCCCGGCGGGCAGCCCGCCGAGGGCACGCCGAAGGTCTCCGCGAAGGAGTTCGCCGAGCTCGCCGGGTGCTCCGCCGACCGCGTCATGCGCTACTACAAGGCCTGGGACAAGGCCGCCGACGACGGCCTCGTGCCGCACTTCGAGGCGCTGACGCCCGGCGGCGACGTCGAACTCCCCGACGCCGACGTCTGGCTGACCTACTACGTGCCGCGCTCCAGCGCCACCTCCGCGCGCGGCACCGCGATCACCGCCGCCGCCGAGGCGGAGGGCATCCGTCCGACCAAGGCCCTGGAGGTCGCCGAGAACCCCACCGCGCTGCGCGCCGCGATCCTCGCCGACCCCTCCACCGCCCAGGCCGCCCGGCACGCGCTGCTCGATCGCCTCAAGGAGGACCCGGCCCTCCAGACCGAGCTGGCCCGCGACATCGCCCGCACCGACGAGCTGAAGAAGGCCGTCGCGGGCGAGACCAGGGCCGCGGACCGCATCGAGTACGTGCGCAAGGTCGCCGAGGAGGGCCAGATCCGCACGCCCGCCGGGCAGACCCTGGACGCCCCCGCCGCGCTGCGCGCCGAGGCCGAGCGGCACCTGTCCCTCATCGACGATCTTGACGACTCCGAAGAGGCGGGCGAGTGGGCCGCGGAGGCGTACGGCACGGTGAAGAACCTCGTCGCCGAGACCGTCGAGGCCGACCCCGAACTGCGCGTGCAGGAGCGGCGCACGAAGTTCTACAGCAGCCTGCAGAAGGCCACCAAGGTCTTCGAGGAGCTGACCCTCGACGACGCCGTCGACTTCGACGACATCTACGAGGACGACATGGTCCAGCGCCTCGAGGAGCTCCAGCAGGCCATCAACACCTGCATCACCGCGCTGCGGAAGGCCTCCGAGACGCGCTGACCACGGCGCCCGGGGCGCGGTCAGGGCAGGATCGAGTCGACGTATCCGCCGTCCACCCGGACCGCGCCGCCCGTGGTCGCCGAGGCGAGCGGCGAACTGAGATAGACCACCATGTTCGCGATCTCCTCGGGCTCGATGAGCCGCTGGATCAGGGACTGGGGCCGGTGCAGGCGCATGAACTCGCGCTGCGCCTCGTCCCATTCGAGGCTCCGGTCGACCAGCTCGTACACGAAGTCCTCCACGCCGCCGGTGTGCGTGGGTCCCGCGATGACGGAGTTGACGGTCACGCCGGTGCCCGCGGCCTCCTTGGCGAAGCCACGGGAGACCGAAAGGAGCGCGGTCTTGGACATGCCGTAGTGGATCATCTCGGCGGGGACGACGACGGCCGAGTCACTGGCGATGTTCTGGATCCGGCCCCAGCCGCGCTCCTTCATCCCCGGCAGGTACGCACGCGTGGTCCGCACCGCGGCCAGCACGTTCACCTCGAAGTACCGGCGCCACTCGGCGTCGGAGATGTCCAGGGCGGGCACGGCCCCGAAGATGCCCAGGTTGTTGACGAGGATGTCCGTCCGCGGCAGCGCGGTGAGCACCTGTTCCAGGCCGTCGTCGGTGGTGATGTCGCCCGGGGCCGCCACCAGGTCCGCTTCCGGGTCCGTGGCACGCAGCCGCTCCAGGGCCGATTCGACGGAGTCCTTCGTCCGTCCGTTCACCGAGACGCGTGCTCCGGCGCGGGCGAGGCCCGCAGCGATCGCGGCTCCGATTCCCTGGGTCGAGCCCGTGACCAGGGCCGACTTTCCGACGAGGTCGATCAACACGGGGTGCACCTTCTCTTTCGTCGTGGTGTCGAGCGCTTTCCTTGCCGTGGGTCATCCTCCCGCAGCGGCGCGCCGCGCACCCTGCGCATGCGAACGGGTGCGCCGTTCGGCGCCGCGGCCCCTGCCGCCGCGGGAGGTCTGTGAAACGATCAACCACATGGTGTCTGTGAGCGATCTCCTGCCCGTCGAGGCGATCCGCCTGGATGTGGCGGCCGAGGACTGGCGTGCCGCGATCGGTGCCGCGGGCGAGCTGTTGGTGGCGACGGGCAGCAGCACGGACGCGTACACGGCGGAGATGATCAGGACCGTGGTCGACAGCGGCCCCTACATCGTCGTCGCCCCCGGCTTCGCGTTCGCGCACGCGCGGCCCTCGCCCGCGGTGCTGCGGACGGGCATGGCGTGGGTGCGGCTCGCTCGGCCGGTGGAGTTCGGGCACGAGACGAACGACCCCGTCGGCCTCGTCGTCGCCCTCGCAGCCGAGGACGCCTCCGCGCACACCGAGGCGATGGCGTCCCTGGCCCGGCTGCTCGCGGACCCGGAGACGACGGAGGCCCTGCGGGTGGCGCCGACCCCGGGGGCGGTGCGGGCGATCCTCGCGGGGGAGTCGGGGGAGTCGGGGGAGTCGGGGGAGTCGGGGGAGCCCGGGGCTGCCTCGGAGGCCGGAGCCGGAGCCGCCGCCTCCGCGCCCGTGGCCGCAGCCGCCGCCGGGCCCGCCGTGCACAAGATCCTCACCGTCTGCGGCAACGGCCTCGGCACCAGCCTCTTCCTGAAGAACACCCTGGAGCAGGTCCTGGACCGCTGGGGCTGGAGCCGGTACGTCACCGTCGAGGCCACCGACACCATCTCCGCCAAGGGCAAGGCGTCCGAGGCCGTCGCCATCCTCACCTCCCGGGAGATCGCCAAGACCCTCGGCGACGTGGGCGTCCCCGTGCGGGTCGTCGACGACTTCACCTCGACCACCGAGGCCGATCGGGTCCTGCGGGACACCTACGACGTCTAGAAAGAGGGGGAGCGCTGTGGACTGGCTGGTCTCCGTAGCGAAGTTCCTGGTCAACGAAATCCTCAGCCAGCCCGCGTACTTGATCGGGCTGATCACCGCAGCGGGCCTGATCGCCCTGCGCAAGTCGGCGGGCCAGGTGCTCGGCGGGGCGATCAAGGCGACCCTCGGCTTCCTCCTGATCGGCGCGGGCGCCGGGCTCGTCGTGGCCGCGCTCGCCCCGCTCGGCGAGATGATCCAGGGCTCGACGGGCGCGCACGGCGTGATCCCGACGAACGAGGCCATCGTCGGCATCGCCCAGGCCGAGTACGGTTCGCGGGTCGCCTGGCTGATGATCCTCGGCTTCGCCGTCAGTCTGGTCCTCGCCCGCTTCACACCGCTGCGCTACGTCTTCCTGACGGGCCATCACATGCTGTTCATGGCCACGCTGTTGACGATGGTGCTCGCGACCGCGGGGCAGCGCTCCTGGGTCGTGGTCGTCGTCGGCGGCGTGCTGCTCGGCATCATGCTGGTCGCGATGCCCGCCTTCGCGCACCCCTGGACGAAGCGCGTCACCGGCAACAACACCGTCGCGATCGGGCACTTCGGGACCGCGGGGTACGTCGTCGCCGGTGCGACCGGGCAGGTCGTCGGGCGCCGCAGCCGGTCCACGGAGGACATGAAGCTGCCGGAGGGCCTGCGCTTCCTGCGTGACTCCATGGTGGCGACGGCCCTGTCCATGGTCCTCATCTACCTGATCATGTCGCTCGTCTTCCTCGCGAAGGTCGGCAAGGAGAGCGCGTTCAAGGCGTTCGCCGTCGACGGCGGCCCCGCCGCGCCCGACGTCGGCGCGTACATCATGCAATCGGTCATGCAGGGCCTGCAGTTCGGCATCGCCGTCGCCGTCATCCTCTTCGGCGTGCGGACGATCCTCGGCGAGCTGGTGCCCGCCTTCCAGGGGATCGCCAACCGCGTCGTGCCCGGCGCGGTGCCGTCCCTGGACGCGCCGATCGTCTTCCCGTACGCGCAGAACGCCGTTCTCATCGGCTTCATCTCCAGCTTCGTCGGCGGTCTGATCAGCCTCGGCCTGCTCGCCTGGATCTTCGAGCCCGCCTTCGGCCTCGCGCTCGTACTGCCCGGTCTCGTGCCGCACTTCTTCACGGGCGGCGCGGCCGGGGTCTACGGCAACGCGACGGGCGGGCGGCGCGGCGCGGTCGTCGGCGCGTTCCTGAACGGTGTGCTCATCACCTTCCTGCCCGCGCTGCTCCTGAATGTCCTGGGCGCCTTCGGCAAGGAGAACACCACGTTCGGCGACGCGGACTTCGGCTGGTTCGGCTCGCTGGTGGGCAACGCGGCCAAGGCGGGGACGGTGGTCGGCGCGGTCCTGATGCTGGTGATCGGCGCGGTGGTCCTGGCGGGCGCCGTCGTCATGCAGAAGCGGGTGGTGGAGACCGGCTGGGACCCCGGGGCCCGGCGCGACGCGCTCCTCGGCCAGGCGCCCGCCACGAGCACCGGGGGCGACGGCGGGGCGGACGCCGGGGCGGGCCCGACGGCGACGTACGCGAAGATCGCCCCGCCGCCGGGCGCGCCCAAGCCTCCGCCGCCGCCCGGGCAGGACGGCTGAGGACCGCCGGGGAGGGCCGGCCTGCCCGGGGGAGGCCCGCCTCGGGGGAGGCAGCCCGGGACGGGCCCGCTCGGGGGCAGGTCGGCCGGAGGCCCACCCGCTCCGGGAAAGCCCTCGCAAGAAGGACCGCTCAGCCCTGCCCCGGCACCACGAACAGCGCCCACGTGGCCACCGGCGCGATGAGCGCCATCGACATGCCCCACTTCATCAGTGCGCTGAACACCTGCGGGCGTTGCTCCTCCGGGGCGTTGGCGGTGACCAGCGCGCCGCTCGTGGACAGCGGTGAGGAGTCGACGACCGACGAGGACACGGCGAGGGCGATGATGAGTCCGACCGCCCCGACCTGACCGTCCATCAGGAATGGTACGGCGAGCGGGATCAGGGCGCCGAGGATGCCGGTGGTGGAGGCGAACGCGGAGACCACGGCCCCGATGAGACAGATCAACAGGGCGCCGATGAGCGGCGAGTCGATCTTCGCGACGCTGTCGCCGAGCCAGTTGATCGTGCCCATGCGCTCCATCACGCCGACGAACGTGACGACACCGCAGACGAGCAGCACGGTCGACCAGGCGCAGCGGTCGACGGCACCCTTCGCCGCGTCGGCGTCGACGAGGGTGAGCACGACGACCACCGTGAAGGCCATCAGGCCGACGTTGTAGTCGAGGAACAGGGCGCCCGCGACCATGCCGAGCAGCCCGATCAGGGTCAGGGCGCGCGACCGGTCGAGCCGGGGGCCGACGTCGGTGGTCGCGGGTGCGAACGCCACCGTAGTGGTGCCGCCGGGTGCGGGCGCGGTGCCCGCCGGAGCCACGGGCACACTGCCGCCGCCCCCGGCGCTCTCCGTCGCGAGGGCGCCCCCGGTCCCCGCAGCCCCGCCGCCCCCGTCCTCCGCCCGCCGTCCGAGCAGGCTCCGCCCGCCGAACAGGAAGTACGCGACGACGCTGAGCGCGACGTTGAACAGGAACGACATCAGGAAGAGCAGCCCGGGGTTGCCCGGCAGGTCGTTGCGCTCGACCACGCCGTTGGTGATGCTCCCGAAGACGCTGGCGGGCGAGAAGCCGCCCGCGCTCGCGCCGTTGATGACCAGGAGGCCCATCAGGAGCGGGCTGATTCCGTAGCGGACGCAGAAGCTCATGCCGATGGGCGCGATGACGCCGACGGCCGCGGGCACGACCGCGCCGACGGCCGTGAGGGCGGCGGTGATCAGGAACATGACCCAGGGGATGAGCGCGATGCGCCCCCTGACGGCGCGCGTCGCCGCGTGCACGAGCCATTCGATGGTGCCGTTGTTCTTCGCTATGGCGAACAGGAAGGTGACGCCGACGAGTACGACGAAGAGGTCGCCGGGGAAGCCGCCGAAGACGTCGTCCGCGTTCTCGCCGGCGACGGACGAGCCGACGGCGAACGCGGCGACGAGGGCGAGCGCCCCCATGTGGACGGAGGTGAAGGTGGAGATGGTGAAGATCAGTACCAGTGCGCCGATCGCGATGAGATGGTCTGCCATGTGACACGTCCTCGCCTTCGGACGGCGGTCACAGTTGCGCGGGCTTGAGTCGATGCGCGGGCTGTGTCCGACTGTGGGCATGCGGGAGGGACCCGTGGCGGCGTCCGGGGGCAGAGGGGCACAGAACGGCCGCGCCCCTGCCATGGCGGGCAGTCTCAGGAGCCCGGACTGTCCGCAGGGTGGACTTGGAGTTCCGCCATGCGGAACTCCAATGCGACGTTGGCGAGTATGTGACGGCGGTCACGCCCCGTCAAGGGGGTGCGGACACATCCGGGTTGTGGGGTGATCGGCGCCCGGTTCAGCCGGCGCGAGCCGCGTCCGGGGTCTGGTAGCCGAGTGCGGCGCTGATGCTCCGGGCCGCCGTGCGCACGTGTTCGCCCAGCTCGACGAGCCGGTCGCGGTCGCAGCGGCTGCTCGGCATGTTGATGCTGACGCTGGCCACCGGAGAGCCGTCGGGGCCGAGCACGGCGGCGGCGACCGCGGACACGTCCTCGCGCCATTCGCCCTGGTTGAGGGCGTAGCCGCAGGCGCGGACCGCCTCCAGGTCGGCGCGCAGGGCGGCCGGGTCGTCGATCGTGGTGTCCGTGAACCGCGTCAGGCCCTGGGCGAGGTAGCGCTCGACGGCCTCGGGGCAACGGGCCGCCAGGATCGCCTTGCCGTTGGCGGACGCGTGGCCGGAAAGGTGCTGGCCCAGCGGCAGTACGATCCGCACCGGCTGGGTCGTCTCCAGGCGCTCCACGAGCACGACCCGCTCGCCCTCCGCGACGGCCAGGTGCACGGTCTCGTCCACCGCGCGCCGCAGCTCCTCCATCACCGGCACGGCGACGTCCCGCAGGTCCAGCTCGCCGGTGGCCTGCCGCCCGATGAGCAGGGCTTTCGTGGTGAGCGTCCAGCGCGTGGGGGTGCCGCCGGTCTGCTTGATCCAGCCCGCCGTGTGCAGGGTGCCGAGCGCCCGCTGGACGGTGCTCTTGGGCAGCTCCATGGCGCGGGCCAGGTCCCCCACGCCCACGGGCTGACGCATCGCCAGCTCCTCCAGCACGCGCAAGGTGTTCAGGACGTTCTGCACCGTTGACCCCCTCCGGATCGGAACTCTATGCTGCGTCGTGCCGCACCACGATACGCTGTGCCGCCTCACGGCACAAGCGCTGAGGGGAGATCCGCGCAATGACTGTCAGGACCGGACGCCACTTTCTCCAGATACCCGGACCGACGAACGTCCCCGACCGGGTACTTCGTGCCATGTCCGCCCCCACCGTCGACCACCGGGGGCCCGAGTTCGCGGGCCTCGCCCGTCGCGTGCTCGAAGCCCTGAAGCCGGTCTTCGGCACCGCGGGCCCGGTCGTCGTCTACCCGTCGTCGGGCACCGGCGCCTGGGAGGCCGCCCTGGTCAACACGCTCAGCCCGGGTGACCGGGTGCTGTGCTTCGAGACCGGGCACTTCGCCACGCTCTGGCGCGACATGGCCGAGTCCCTCGGCCTGGAGGTGGAGTTCGTCCCCGGCGACTGGCGCCACGGCGCCTCGCCCGAGGCCGCCGCCCAGCGCCTGGACGCCGACATCTCCCACGACATCAAGGCCGTCTGCGTCGTCCACAACGAGACGTCCACCGGCGTCACCAGCCGCGTCCCGGAGATCCGCGCGGCCCTCGACGCCGCAGGGCACCCCGCCCTGCTCCTGGTCGACACGGTCTCCTCGCTCGGCTCCATCGAGTACCGGCACGACGACTGGGGCGTCGACGTGACCGTCACCGGTTCCCAGAAGGGGCTGATGCTGCCGCCAGGGCTCGGCTTCAACGCCGTCAGCGACAAGGCGCTCACGGCCGCCCGCGCCTCCCGGCTGCCCAAGTCCTACTGGGAGTGGGGGCCGATCATCGACGCGAACGAGGCCGGGTTCTTCCCCTCCACCCCGGCCACCAACCTCCTGTACGGCCTCGACGAGGCCCTCCTGATGCTCGCCGAGGAAGGCCTCGAACAGGTCTGGGCCCGGCACGCCCGGCACGCCGCCGCCACCCGCGCCGCCGTGCGCGGCTGGGGCCTGGAGGTGCTGTGCGCCGACGAGCGCGAGCACTCCGGCTCGCTCACCGCCGTGCTGCTCTCCGACGGCCAGGACGCCGACGCCGTACGGAAGATCGTCCTGGAGCGGTTCGACATGTCGCTCGGCACCGGCCTCGGCCGGCTCGCGGGCAAGGTCTTCCGCATCGGCCACCTCGGCCACTTCAACGACCTCACCCTCGCCGGGACCCTGGCCGGCGTGCAGATGGGCCTCGAACTCGCCGGGATCCCCGTCGGCCGCGACGGTATCGCGGCGGCGCTCGACCACCTCCGCGTCGACTGACGGCACGTCACCGACTCGTACACCTGGAGCGCGCCGCCCCGCGCACGACCCGACGTCCCTTGCCCCGTACGCCCCTTCACCACCAGGAGCGTGTCGTATGACCACAAGCACCGAGTCCACAGAGTCCGAGCGGGACGCGCTCGGCGGCGACCTCGCGCGGCGGCTGCGCGCCGACCTCGACGGCGAGGTCGGCTTCGACGACTACAGCCGCCATCTCTTCGCCCGCGACGCCAGCATGTACGCCATCACCCCCCTCGGGGTCGTCTTCCCCAAGCACGCCGAGGACGTGCAGGCGGTCGTCGCGATCGCGGCCGAGTTCGGCGTGTCCGTCGTGCCGCGCGGCGCGGGCACCAGCCTCGCCGGGCAGACCACGGGCCCCGGCATCGTCCTCGACCTGTCCCGTCACATGCGCCGCATCATCGCCCTCGAACCGGACGGCCGTACCGCCCTGGTCGAAACGGGTGTCGTCCAGGACCAGTTGAACCGTGCCGCCGCCCCGCACGGCCTGATGTTCGGCCCCGACACCTCCACCAGCAACCGCGCCACCATCGGCGGCATGATCGGCAACAACTCGGCGGGCAGCGGCTCCCTGCGGTACGGCATGACCATCGACCACGTCCGCGCCCTCGACGTGGTCCTCGCCGACGCGAGCACCGCCCACCTCGCGCCCCTCACCGCGACCGAACACGCCGACCGGGCCCGCGGCACGGGCCTGGACGCCCGCATCCACCGCGAACTGCCCGCCCTCGTCGCCGCGCACACCGACGCCATCGCCGCCGGATTCCCCCAGCACTGGCGGCGCGCGGGCGGCTACCGCCTGGACCGGCTCGCCCGTGAGGACACCCCCTTCGACCTGGCGAAGTTCGTCGTCGGCTCGGAGGGCACGCTCGCCATCAGCACCCGCGCCCTGGTCGACCTGGTGCCGAAACCGATGCACACCGTGTTCGCCGTCGGCCACTTCACCTCTGTCGCCGGGGCGATCGAGGCCACCCAGGACGCCCTCGCCTGCGACCCCGCGGCCGTCGAGCTGATGGACCGCACCATCCTCGACCTGTCCCGCCAGAAGATCGAGTACGCCTCCCTGGCCACCGTCCTCGAAGGCGACCCGGACGCCCTGCTCTTTGTGTCATTCACCGGCGATGACGAACGTGAACTCATGGCGAGCGTGCAGCGGTTGACGAAGCTGTGGCAGAAGCACGGCCACGGCTACCACACCCTCGCGGCGGTCACCCCCGCCGACCAGACCGCTCTGCTCAAGGTCCGCAAGTCCAGTCTTGGCCTGCTGATGGCGGCGAGCGAGGGCACCCGCAGGCCGCTGGCGTTCATCGAGGACACCGCCGTCGACCCCGTCCATCTGTCCGCGTACACCGCCCGGTTGAAGAAGGTCCTCGACCGGCACGGCCTCTCCGCGGGCTTCTACGGCCACTGCTCGGTGGGCTGTCTGCACATCCGCCCGTTCCTCGACGTGACCGATCCCGCGCAGCGGCAGACCATGCGCGAGGTCGCCGAGGAGATCAAGGACCTGGTCACCGAGTACGGCGGCGTCAACTCCAGCGAGCACGGCGACGGGCTTGCCCGCAGCGAGTTCAACCGGGAGCTGTTCGGCGACGAGCTGTACGAGGCGATGCGGCGCGTGAAGGGCCTCTTCGACCCGGAGAACCGGCTGAACCCCGGCAAGATCGTCGACGCGCCCGCGATGACCGACCATCTGCGTGACGCGGCGCTGCCGCCCGCGCCCGGACTGCGCACCCGGCTCGACTTCGAGGTCGCGGGCGGCATGCGGGCCGCGGCCGACCGCTGCATGAACATCGGCCTGTGCCGCAAGAGCGACGTCGGCACGATGTGCCCCTCCTACATGGCCACCCGCAACGAGGAGGACTCCACCCGCGGCCGCGCGGGCGCCCTCGTCAAGGCCCTGTCCGCCCCCGACCCGCACAAGGCCCTCGGCGACGAACGCCTGCACGAGGTCCTCGACCTGTGCCTGATGTGCAAGGCCTGCAAGAGCGAGTGCCCCCTCGGCGTCGACATGGCGTCCCTGAAGGCGGAGGCCCTCGCCCACCACCACGACGAGCACGGCACCCCGCTGCGCTCCCGGATCTTCGGCGCCATCCGCCTCCTGAACCGCCTCGGCTCGGCCACCGCCCCCGTGTCCAACCTGCCCGGCCGCATCCCCCTGCTGCGCCGGCTGCTCCACCGCACGGTCGGGATCACCCCGCACCGGCCGCTGCCCCGCTACACCCGGCAGAACCTCGTGCGCTGGTTCGCCCGCCGCCCGGCGGCCGTCGCCGCCGCGCCCCGGGGCCCGGTCGTCATGCTCGCCGACTCCTTCACCACGTTCACCGAACCGGAGATCGGCCGGGCCGCCGTGGAACTCCTCGAACGCGCGGGCTGGGACGTGCGGTTGGAGAGCGGCGGCTGCTGCGGGCGCGCCGCCCTGTCCAAGGGTCTTCTCGACGAGGCGAGCGACAAGGCCTTCCAGCTCGTCCACCGGCTCACGGAGACCACACCCGCCGAGGCCCCCATCACCGGATGCGAGCCCTCCTGCCTGATGACGCTGCGCGACGAGCACAAGGCCCTGCTGCCGCTCGACTCGGCCCGCGAGGCCGTCACGGGCCGCGTCCGCCAGCTGGAGGAACTGCTCACCGAAGCCATCGACGACGGCGGCCTCACCCTGCGCGAGGACTCCTGGCTCAGCGGCCGCACCCTGCTCTACCACGGCCACTGCCACCAGAAGGCCGAGGTCGGCACCGCCGCGACCGTCGCCATGCTGCGCCGCATCCCCGGCGTCGAGGTCACCGAGATCGACGCGGGCTGCTGCGGCATGGCCGGTTCCTTCGGCTTCGAGTCCGAGCACTACGACGTGTCGATGACCGTGGGGGAGGACCGGCTGTTCCCCGCGGTGCGGGCCGCGTCCGAGGACACCGTGGTGGTCGCCACCGGGGCCTCGTGCCGTCAGCAGATCTTCCACGGCACCGAACGGAACGCGTGGCATCCGGTGCAGTTGGTGCGGGAGGCGCTGGCGGCCGACGGGGGCTGACGCCGGGCGGCCACGGGGGCCCGGCGCTCACCTGTCCCCGACGTGGCCGATCCGGTCGTCGCCGAGCCGCCGCTGCACGTCCGTGAGCAGGACCTCCAGGAGGCCCGTGAGCTGGGCCTGCTGCTCGGGCGTGAGCCCCGCGACCAGCTCGGCGTCGCGGTGCAGGACCTGGTCGACGGTCGCCTCGACCAGGTCGTGCCCGGCCGGGGTCAGGGTGACGAGGACCGTGCGCGACCGGCCGCGGGCGGGCCCCCGGGTCACCAGGCCCTCCTGCTCGGCCCGGGCCACGCGCTGGGACACGGCACCGGCCGTGACCAGCGAACGCCGCCCCAGCTCACGGGTGCTGAGGGTGTACGGCGGCCCGCTGCGTCGCAACACGCTGAGCAGGTCGAGGGTCGCGGCGTCCACCCCCGCGCGGGCGAGCACCCGGCGCCGGTCGTCGCCGAACAGCTTCGCCAACTGCCAGACGGGCGTGAGGATCCGGATGGAGGAGACCGGCGTCCCCGGACGCTCGCGCTCCCAGGCCGCGGCGATGCCCTGAGCGGTGTGCGCCCGCGCCGTTTCGGCCGAAGCGCCGCCGTCGTCGTCGACGCCGCTCCCGCCGTCCGCGGGGCCCTCGCCATCGGTGCCGGTGGCGCCGTCAGGGCCGTCGGGGTCCTGCCCCGACCTTGGTTCCCTTGCCATCGTGCCGCTCCCCAATGTTATGTTGAGGCCTAAATTTAGACCTACACGAGACCGATTCGGAGCTCAGCATATGGCACGCACCATCCTGGTCACCGGAGGCGGCACGGGCATCGGCCGGGCGATCGCACTGCACTTCGCGGCGGCGGGCGAGAGCGTCACCGTCACCGGCCGCCGCCCCGGCCCGCTCGCCGAACTGGCGGCGGAAACCGGGGTCCGTACGACGGTCTGCGACCACACCGACCCCGCAGCGCTCACCCGTCTCCTCGACGCCCTGCCCGAGCGGATCGACGTCCTGGTGAACAACGCGGGCGGGAACATCGCCTTCGACGCCGACGGCAAGACGGACCTGGTCTCGTACGCCCGCGACTTCCGCGCCAACCTCGACGCCAACCTGGTGAGCGCCGCGCTCACCACCAGGGCCCTGGAGGACCGGCTCGCGGACGGCGGCGCCGTCGTGCACATCGGCTCGATCGCCGCCGAGCAGGGCGCCGGTTCCTACGGCGCCGCCAAGGCGGGCCTCGCCACCTGGAACATCGACCTGGCGCAGCGGCTCGGCCGCCGCGGCGTCACGGCCAACGTCGTCGCGCCCGGCTACATCGCCGACACCGAGTTCTTCCGCGACAAGCTCTCGGGCGAGCGGCGCGAGCAACTGGTGGCGGCCACCGCGACGGGCCGCGCCGGGGCGCCCGCCGACATCGCGGGCACCGTCGCCTTCCTCGCGTCCCCCGCGGCCCGCCACATCACCGGCCAGGTCCTGCACGTCAACGGCGGGGCCCGCGCCACCCGTTGAGCCACGCTGCCCGGGTCCGCCCGGGCACCGGACCACGGCCGCGCCCGGGGCCCGCGGGACGGGACCTAGGAGTCCCCGCCCGCCGCCGGATCCGGCAGCAGCTCCCGGAGCAGTTCCTCGAACTCGTCCGCCGTGGGCGGCTCGTCGGCGAGCAGCCCCTGGAGCAGCAGCCCGTCGTAGGCCTGCGTGAAGAGCTTCACGCGCAGGGGGTCGTCGGTGAAGGCACGGGCGAAGGCGGCCAGGGCCTCCTTCCAGCGGCGGGTGGCCGCGCGCTGCTCCGGGCGGCGCACCGCGAGCAGGCACAGCTCGAACTCGGCGAGCAGATGCCCGGGCGGCGTCAGGATCTCCGCCATCAGGAGCGCCAGGGACCGGCGCTTGTCGACCCCGTCGTCCGGCGCCCCGACCAGCGCCTCGATGCGCGCCGAGTCCTCCTCCATGCACTGGGTCAGCGCCGCGGTGAGGAGCGCGTCGATGCTGCTGAAGTAGTACGTCGTCGCGGTCGTCGGCAGCTGCGCCTCGCGGGCCACCGTGCGGTGTGTGACCCCGGCGGCGCCGTCGCGCGCGATGACACGCACGGTCGCCTCGATCAGCGCCCGGCGGCGGCGCTCGCCCTTGACGCGGCGGCCGTCCGTGACGGTCGCCCCTTCCGCCCGCTTGAGGTCCGGCGCGGCCCTGCGCCCGGCCTCCGCCGCGCCGTCCGGCCCGGCCGCCGGTCCCGCGTCGGCCGTCGTTCCCGTACTGGTGTCGGTGCCCGTCTCGTTCAGGGTGGCTCTCCACTGCTCACAGATGCGGGTCGGCCATGACCCGCTCCCGCCGACGTTACCCGGTCGGCTTCAGCCGCTCGGCGTGGCGGGCGAGTCCGTCCGCCATGCCCTGCATGAACTTCTGGAGGTAGCGCGGCATGATCAAGCCCATCAGCCAGTTCGTCTCGTACTCGCCGTGCCAGTGGATGACGGTGCCCGAGCTCGCTGTCGGCTCCAGTTCGATGCGTGCGCTCAGGTTGTGGATCGGCGTGTTGAACGCGTCCTCGTAGGCCAGGAGGCGGTGCTCGACCTTCTCGGTGATCCGCTCCCCGGTCACGGTGCGTCCCGTCCGGAAGGCCCGGACGGCGCCGACGCCGTCGTCGCCGAAGGGGTCGAGGCCCGCCGACCGTTCGGTGTCCAGGCTGTCCACCTTGGACCACTCCGGCCAGGTCCTCGCGTCGACCAGCAGCCTCCAGACGACTTCCGGCGGGGCGGCGCTGGTCACGGTGACGTCGTACTTGTGCATGAGAGAAGGCTCCTGAGAGTGGGTGGGGGCGGTGTCCCTGACGCGCTCGGTGGTGTGGTCACCCGTCGAGGAAGCGCAGGAGTTCGGCGGTCACGAACCGGGGGTTCTCCTCGACGAGCCAGTGCCCGGCCTTCGGCACGTCCACCGCCCGTACGATGTTGGTCATGCGGGGGGCCACGGTGCGCCGGATCGCGTCGAGTTGGCCCTGGGCGGTCATGACCAGGGCCGGGACACGGGTCGGCCGTGCGGCCACGGTATCCCGCACGTCCTTGTCGAGGGCCCGGTAGAGCTCGAAGCCGCCGGACAGGACTTCGGGCAGGCGGTAGGTCCGTGCGTACTCGTCGATCTCCGCGCGGGTGAACGGGGACCGCCGGGAGGTGCCGCCGAACGCCGTGCCGCCGAAGGCGACCTGGGGATAGAACAGGGCCAGGTAGTCGCGGACGTCGTTGCCCACGACCGCCTCGGGGACCTTCTTCTGCGAGTGGAAGGCGATGTGCCAGCTCAGGGAGCGGTAGGCGGGTGCGTCGATTGCGGGCCCCGGCAGCGGCAGGTCGAGGTAGCCGAGGCGCGCGGTGTCCTTCGGGAACCGGCTGGCGTACTGGAAGGCCACCGCGGCGCCGAGGTCGTGCCCGACGATCCGGGCGTCGTCGATGCCGAGCCGGCCGGCGATCAGCTGGTGCACGTACCGCGCAAGCGTGGCCTTGTCGTAGCCGGTCGGCCTGCCGGTGCTGTCGCCGAGGCCGGGCAGGTCCACGGCGTAGACGGTGTGGTGTTCGGCGAGTTCCGGCATGATCCGCCGCCAGCCGTACCAGGTCTGCGGCCAGCCGTGGAGCAGCACGACCGGCGGTCCGCTGCCCCCGGTCACGTAGTGCATGCGGACGCCGTCGACGTCGGCGAACTTGTGCCGGAACGTCTTCTGGAAGCCGGGATCGTCCTGGGTGGCGGCCGCGTACGCGGGAACGGCCCTGTCCGTGGCGTCCGTCGTCGGTGTGGCACAGGCCGCGGTGGCGATCGTCAGGAGGAGGGCGAGCAGGACGGTCGCCGTCGTGTACGCGGTTCGGCGGAAGCGGCGGGGCGACGGCCGTGGTGCTGTGCTCATGCGACAGGGCTCCTCGAGTCGGGGTGCACGCAGTCTTGCCAGGCACCCCACGACCGGGCACGCAATCTTGCGGTTTCCGCAAGACGGCCCGATCGTCCGGGTCGGCCTGCCTCGCGTGCGGGCGCGCGTACGCGCCGACCCCGTCCCGGCCCCGTTGCCGCCCGCCGCACCGACGATCTACGCTCCGGTGCATTCTTGACGCCAAGTCAGTGGGGTGCGCGGTGGATTACCGGGACTACGCGACGTACGACGCAGTGGGGCTCGCCGAGTTGGTGGCGCGGGGCGAGGTGACACCGGCCGAACTCCTCGAGACGGCCCTCGCGCGCGCCGACGAGGTGAACGGCAAGATCAACGCGATCGTGCGCCCGATGCCGGTCGTCGCCCGAGAGCGCGCCGCGGGCCCGCTGTCCGGTCCCTTCGCCGGAGTGCCGTTCCTGATCAAGGACTTGATGCAGGACTACGCGGGCCGCCCGACGGGACGCGGCTCCCGGGCGGCCCAGGGGCTCGTCGCGACCCGCCACAGCGAACCCGTGCAGCGGTGGCTGGACGCCGGGCTCGTCATCTTCGGGCAGACGAACACACCTGAGTTCGGCATCAAGAGCATCACCGAACCCGAGGCCGGCGGGGCGACCTGCAACCCCTGGAACCTCGGCCACACGCCCGGCGGTTCGTCGGGCGGCTCCGCTGCCGCCGTCGCCGCGGGCATCGTCCCGGCCGCGGGCGCCAACGACGGCGGCGGCTCGATCCGCATACCCGCCGCCTGCTGCGGGCTCTTCGGCCTCAAGCCGGGCCGCGGCCTGGTGCCCGCGGGCCCCGCGTACGGCGAACTCCTCTCGGGCGCCGCGAGCGACGGCGTCCTCTCCCGCACCGTGCGCGACAGCGCGGCCCTGCTCGACGTCCTCACCGCCCACGCCGACCCCGGCGGCCCGTACCTCGCGGCACGCCCCGACGCGCCGTACGCCGAACTCGCCCGGCGCACCCCGGCCAAGCTGCGCGTCGGCGTCAGCACCCGCTCGCCCATCGGCACTCCGGTGTCCCGCGAGGCCGTCGAGGCCGTCGACACGGCCGTGAAGCTCCTCGTCGGCCTCGGCCACGACGTGGAGGAGGCCGAACCCGTCGTCGACGGCCTGCGCATGGCCGACGACTTCATGGCCATGTACGCCGCCGAGAACGCCGCGACCCTCGCCGAGCTGAAGCACAGGACCGGCGCGGACGACGACCAGTTCGAGCTGGACACCCGGCTCCTCGCCGCCGCGGGCCGCGCGCTCGGCGCGGTCGAGCACACCGTCCGGCACGCGCGCTGGAACACCTACACCCGGCAGCTGGCCGCGTTCCACGAGACGTACGACATCCTGCTCACCCCGACCCTCGCCCGGCCGCCCGTGAAGATCGGCGAGCTCGCCACGCCCTGGCCGATCCGGCAGCTCGGCAAGGCGCTGCTCAAGGCGGGTGTGGCGGGCCGGCTCAGCCGCACCAAGCTGTGGCGGCAGGCCGTGGTCCAGAACCTCGCCCCCAACCCCTTCACACAGCTCGCCAACATCACCGGCCGCCCCGCCATGTCGGTCCCGCTGTACCGCACCCCCGAAGGCCTGCCCCTGGGCGTGCAGTTCGGCGGGCCGCTCGGCGGCGAGGGCGTGCTGCTCGCCCTCGCCGCGCAGCTGGAGTCGGCCGCGCCCTGGGGCCGGGAGCGGCCGAACCTCTGAGACCGGGCCGGTGCGGGCGGTGCTGGACTCTCCCACGGTGGGAGAGTCCACCATGGTGGCGTGCGCGACGAACTCCTCACCATCGGCCGCTTCGCCCGCCTGTGCCGGCGCAGCGTCAAGCAGCCGCGGCACTACGACGAGACGGGGCTCCTGACCCCGGTCCGCGTGGACGCCGTGACCGGCTACCGCTCCTACGCGCCCGAACAGGCGCGTGACGCCCTGACCATCGCCCTCCTGCGCGACATGGACCTTCGCCTGGCCGTGATCGCCCGGGCCCGGTCCGCCGAGCCGGAGTCCCGGGCGGAGATCCCGCGCGCCGAGCGCGGGCTGCGGCCACGGGCGCCCGCGCGTGCGGCCTGCCTCGCCGGACCGGCACAGGCGCCGCAGGACGAACCGAGGACCCGGCTGATCATCGGCGTCGAGGAGACCACGGCATGACCACGGTGGCAGGCATCGATGTGCGCGGTACGCAGCACTGCGAGACGACGGCCCTCGGGGTGCTGCTGCGGCACCAGGGGCTCGATCTGTCCGAGCCCATGCTCTTCGGCCTCGGCTCAGGTCTGTCCTTCGTCTACTGGGACAGCAAGAACATGGGCTTCCCCTTCCTCGGGGGACGGGTCAAGCCGTTCGACCTCACCCGCAACCTGGCCACCCGTCTCGGCCTCGACCTGACGGTCCAGGAGACCACCTCGCGCCGCAAGGGCTGGGAGAACGTGGTGGTCCTCGTCGAGGCCGGTCACCCCGTCGGACTGCAGCTCGACAGCTACTACTTGGAGTACTTCGGGGCGAAGGTGCACTTCGGCGGCCATGTCGTCGCGCTGTACGGCTACGACGACCGCGTCGCGTACCTGGTGGACACCGACCAGCAGGGCGGGGCGGTCTCCACCAGTCTGACGAGCCTGGCCGACGCCAGGGCCGCGCGCGGCCCGATGACCGCCAGGCACCGCTCCTTCACCCTCACCGCGCCACGGAATCCGCCCTCCCCGCGCGACCGGATCGTCCCGGCGATCACCGCCTGCGCGGACGCCTTCCTCCACCCGCCCATCGCCAACCTCGGCCACCGGGGCATCGACAAGGCGGGCAAGCTGGTCCCCACCTGGTTCCGGCGCGCCGACGACCCGCGGAGCGACCTGCCGCAGGCCGCCCTCCTGATGGAGAAGGCCGGAACCGGCGGCGCCCTGTTCCGCAACCTCTACCGCGACTTCCTCGCCGAGTGCGCCGACCTGCTCGACGACAGCCATCTGCGCACCGGCCTCGGGCTGTACACGGAGGCGGCCGACCGGTGGACGGAGGTCGCAGCGCTGATCAAGAAGGCCGGGGAATCCGGTGACGCGGAGTGCCTCGCGCGGACAGGCACGCTGCTCCACGAGCTCGCGCGCGTCGAGCGCGAGGCGATGGACGCACTGACCCGCGTGGGGGCATGAGGGCGCCCCGGGCGCCGGGGCGTCCGGGGCGGGGCGTGCGGGGCGCCGGAGCGTCCGGGGCGGGGCGTCCGGGGCGTCGAACCGACGGCTCCGCCCGGGGTCACAGGCCCCTGCGGTACCGGGCGGCGACCCAGGAGACACAGCCCATCCCCGCGATGACCCCGACCGCCAGGGTCAGTGATCCTGCCGGGCCGCCGCTCATCGCCCACCCGTTGCCGAGGACGACCGCCACCGCGGCGGCGCGGCAGGCGACGGCCGAACGGCGGTCCGCGGCGCGGCCGAAGCGGCGGCCCAGGACGAGGCAGGCCGCGATCAGGGCGAAGAACGTCACCGACCCGGCGACGAGGTGCAGCGTGCCGTGCCAGCTCATGCTCTCCGGCCTGCCGGCCGGGGTGCCCGCGGGGAAGCCGTCCCCCGGGTCCGCGACGAAGACGCCCGCGGCGACCATCCCGACGCCGACGACCCGCACCAGGCGCGGCACCCAGATGTTGCCGGTCGCGCCGTGCAGCGCGCGGCGGAGGCCGGCCGCCGCCGCGATGAACAGCGCCCCGACGACCAGGAAGTTGATGATCTGGATCCAGCCGAGCGAGCCGTTGGCGAGCATGCTGAACGGGTGCCGGGTCAGGTCGAAGCCGTCCCGGGTGAGGGCCTGGGTCACCGCCGCCACGGTCCACAGCGGAGTGGCGACGGCTCCGGCGGCGAGCAGGGCACGGACGGGGCCGGAGGCGATGGTGGAGGGGGTGGGGGAGGAGGTGGAGGTGCTCGTGGCGGCGGCGCTCGTGGCGGTGGCGCGGGCGGTGAGCTGAGTGGTCGTCATGGCGAGGGCCCTTCTCGGTTCGTCGGCTGTTCCTGCCCTCACGTCGATCCGGCGATGTGACAGGGAACGGAGCAATTCCCTGTCACATAGGCTTGT
The DNA here is from genome assembly GCF_000716675.1 of Streptomyces alboflavus. Classification (GTDB taxonomy): domain Bacteria; phylum Actinomycetota; class Actinomycetes; order Streptomycetales; family Streptomycetaceae; genus Streptomyces; species Streptomyces alboflavus. Next base: position 191,237 of record NZ_JNXT01000004.1, on the reverse strand, counting down.
ACGACGTGGAGGCGTGACAACAGCCCGCAGCGGAAGGGAACGGCCATGCGCTACCTGATGACGACCAAGGCTTCTTCGAGGACCCCCGACGACAGCCTGTTCGCCGAAATGGGCCAGTTCATCGAGGAGTTGACCGCCTCCGGCGCCCTGTTGGCCACCGGCGGCCTCGAACCGGGCGGCCTGCGGCTGACCTCGGTCGACGGTGAGATAACGGTGACGGACGGGCCGTTCACCGAGGCCAAGGAGGCCGTGGTGGGCTTCGCGCTGATCGAGGCCCGCTCCCAGGAGGAGGCGGTCGAACACGCCCGCCGGTTCCGCAGGATCGTCGGTGACGGCGAGAGCGAGATCCGGCAGGTGTTCAGCCAGTGACCGGCCGACGGCACCGCCTCCACCACCGACCGGCGGAGGCGGTGCCGTCATGCCCGTGACCGACACGCACCGCACGGTCGACGCGGTCTTCAAGCTGGAGTCGGCCAAGATCATCGCCACGCTGACCCGGATGGTGCGCGATGTCGCGCTCGCCGAGGAGCTGGCACAGGACGCGCTGGTCGCCGCGCTCGAACAGTGGCCCGCCTCGGGCGTCCCCGACAACCCCGGTGCCTGGCTCCTCGCGATCGCCAAGCGCCGGGCCGTCGACCACATCCGGCGCTCCCGACGCCTGGAGCGCAAGCAGGAGCAGCTCGCCCACGACCTCGCCCACGACCGGGACCGGCAGCCCGGCCCCGACAGTGAGCACGACCACCATCAGGACGACGTCCTGCGGCTGATGTTCATCTCCTGCCACCCGCTGCTGCCGACCCGGGAACGCCTGGCCCTCACCCTGCGCCTGCTCGGCGGCCTGACCGCCGGAGAGATCGCCCGGGCCTTCCTCACGGACGAGCAGACGATCGCCCAGCGCATCGCCGCCGCCAAGCGCACCCTGGCCGACGCGCGGGTGCCGTTCGAACTGCCCCCGGGCGCCGAACTCGCGGAGCGCCTGGTGTCGGTGCTCGAAGTCATCTACCTGATCTTCAACGAGGGGTACGCGGCGACGTCCGGCGACGACCTGATGCGCCCCGGACTCACCCTGGAGGCCCTGCGCCTGGGCCGGCTCCTCGCCGAACTCGCCCCGCAGGAAGCCGAGGTGCACGGCCTGGTCGCCCTCATGGAGATCCAGCAGTCCCGTTCCGCCGCGCGCACCGGGCCCTCGGGGGAGCCGATCCCCCTGCATGAGCAGCACCGGGGCCGCTGGGACCAGCTCCTCGTCCGCCGCGGCTTCACCGCGATGCTGCGCGCCCGGGAGATCGGTGCCGCACCCGGCCCGTACGTGCTCCAGGCGGCGATCGCCGTGAGCCACGCCCAGGCGGCATCCGCCGAGGACACCGACTGGGCCCGCATCGCGTCCCTGTACGAGGCCCTCGCGCGACTCCTTCCGACACCGGTCGTGCAGCTCAACCGGGCCGTCGCGCTCGCGCACGCGCACGGCCCCCAGCGCGGCCTCGACCTGGTCGACTCCTTGACGTCGGACCCCGCCCTGCGGGACTACCACCTGCTCCCCGGCGTCCGCGGCGACCTCCTGCTCCGGCTGGGACGGTCCGCCGAGGCCCGCCGGGAGTTCGAACGGGCCGCCCAGCTCACCCGGAACGTCGCCGAGCGCGCCTTCCTGCTCCGCAGGGCCGAGGAGATCACCGTCACCGACGCCTCCGGCCCCACGCTCGGGCAAGCGGCCCAGGACTTCCTGAAGTGCGAGGACTTCACCACCCCCACCGTCCGCTCCTACGCCCAGACACTGCGCCGCCTGTGCCGCGCCCTGGGCGAGGGGCAGCCCCTGCACTCCATGACCGCGCAGCAGGTGGCGCGGGTCTTCGCGGCCACCTGGCCGGACGCCGCGGCCACGACGTGGAACCGCCACCGCTCGGCCGTCCGCTCGTTCTGCGCCTGGGCCGACCTGGACGACCTCACCGTCGGCCTCGAACGGCGCACCGGATCCGGGCACGCCACGCGACCGCTGTCACGGACGCAACTCGACGCCCTCTTCGGCCGCACCGAACTGCCGCTGCGCGAACGGACCTTGTGGTGGCTCCTGCACGAGTCGGGGGCCGGGGTGACGACCGTCCTGTCCCTGAACGTCGAGGACCTGGACCTGGACGACCGCCGCGCCCGCACCGGCGGCACCTGGGTGTCCTGGCGCTCCGGCACCGCCCGGCTGCTGCCCGCCCTGCTGTCCGGCCGCACCCGGGGCCCGCTGTTCCTCGCCGACCGCCGCCCCGCCCCCGCCCGGACGCCCGCCGCGGCGGACCTGTGCCCGCAGACCGGCCGCCGCAGGCTCTCGTACGAACGGGCGGAGTACCTCTTCAAGCGGACCACGAAGTCCCTCGCCCCGTCCGCCGACGGCTACACCCTCAGCCAACTCAAGCCGCGTGGCTCCTAGGGGGACGCGGAGCCGCCCTCGCCGCGCGTGAGAGCAACCGGTGGCTCGTCCGACTTGCACCTGACGCCAACGTGAGCTTTTAGCGTGGGCGGTGTCGGCGCTCGCCGAACATTCACCCCACTGACCTCACAGGCGGCCGACCCGGGCCGCGTGGAAAGGCGGCACGTCATGCGCGCAGTCCGGTATCACCAGTACGGCGGTGTGGAGACCCTCGTGGTCGAGCAGGTGCCGGACCCGCACCCCGGGCCCGGTGAGATCCGGGTCCGCGTCGCGGCGGCCGGGGTCAACCCCGTCGACTGGAAGGTGCGTTCCGGCGCGGTGCGCGAGGTGCTCCCCGTGGACCTGCCCGCGATTCCGGGGCGTGAGGCCGTCGGTGTGGTCGACGAGACCGGTGCGGGTGTGCGGGGGGTGGGCGTCGGCGACCGCGTCTTCGGTCTCGGCGGTGTCACGGGTGCGACGGCGGAGCTGGCCGTGCTCTCGGCCTGGGCGCACGCGCCCGCCGCGTGGACCGACGAGGAGGCCGCGGGCGCCGCGCTGGCATCCGTGACCGCGATGGGCGGGCTGAAGGCGCTCGGCCCTCTGCGGGGGCGCACCCTGCTGATCGAGGGCGCCGCCGGAGGTGTGGGCAGTGCCGCGGTCGAGATCGCGGTGGCCCGGGGCGCCACCGTGATCGGGACGGCGAGCGAGCGCAACCACGCGTTCCTCACCTCGCTCGGAGCCGTTCCCACCACCTACGGGACGGGCCTCGCGGAGCGCCTCGCCACCCTGGCCCCGGACGGTGTCGACATCGCGCTCGACACCGCGGCCTCCGGCTCCCTGGCCGACCTCGTCGCGGTCGTGGGCGACCCCGCCCGCGTGTCGACGATCGCCGACCACGCCAACGCGCAGCGCCTGGGCGTGTGGCTGGCCAACGCGGAGAACAACTCCACGCTCCTCGCCGCAGCGGGCGAACTCGGCAGGGAGGGCCGCTACACACCGCGCGTCGAGCGGACCTATCCCCTGGAGCAGATCGCGGCGGCGCACACGTACGCCGAGCGCGGCCACACACGGGGGAAGATCGTGGTCCGCGTCTGAGCCCGTCCCCCGTCGGGGGCGTCGCACGGCTCGGCTGACGGACCGTCAGTCCAAGATCCCCACCTGGTAGAAGAACTCGTACCGTGCGGGGTCGTCCGGCAGGAACCAGTGGAAGCCCTCCTCGAAGAAGACCGCGACCAGGTTCACCGCGATGATCAGGCCGACGAACCAGAGGACGGCCTGCCCGGCCCTGCCGTACGCCCCCGACGTCGGGATCGCATGGTCGGCCGTGAGGTGGGCGAGGGCCATGACGATGCCGATCGCCACCACCGACGCCATGAAGAGGATCCACGCCCACACGTACATGTGCAGGCCGAGTACCGGGCTGCCGTAGCCCTCGTCGCCCGGCAGGATGTGCAGCATGGTCTGCCGCCAGGCCGTGAAGCCACCGCCGATGCAGGCGACCAGCGAAAGCCCCCAGCCCATCATGTAGTCGCGGCCCGAGACGCCGCCCGTCATGCCCCTGCGCACGACGACCCCGGCACCGAGCGCGGCGAGCAGCATGAACATCCGCTGGATCACGCACAGCGGGCAGGGGTAGTCCCAGCCGATGAACTGCACCCCGAGCCCGGCGCAGACGATCCCCGTCCAGCCGGCGGCGAAGAAGCAGGCGAACCAGTACTGGACCGTGCCGAGGGCCCCGGCGCCCTCGGTGCCCCTGAGCCGTGTGGTCGTGGCGGCCATGTCAGTAACTCAGCCCCAGTGCCAGGCTGCTGGTGATGTGGTGCGAGAGGAGCCCGGCGACGGCGGCGAAGACGCCCCACCAGCCGACGAGCAGCAGGGTCCGGCCGCGCTGCCGGTAGAGCACCAGCCAGGTGGCGAGCAGCCCGCCGAAAATGAGGGTGTCCATGCCCGCGGACCGTACCCAGCAAACCGCCGACCGGGGCGGGAGCACGCCGGACGGCGACCCGAAGCCCACGGAAGGAACCAACGGGCCCGGCGCTACGCGGCCGGGACAGTGAGCCGGTAGCCGACACCGCGTACGGTCTCGATCAGGTTCCGTACGTCCAACTTGGTGCGCAGGGAGGCGACATGTACCTCCAGCAGACGGGTCGTCCCGTGCCGTGCGCCGCGCCACACCTCGCTGATGATCTGCTCCCGGCGCACGACCGTGCCGGGGTGCCGGGCGAGCAGGACGAGCAGGTCGAACTCCCTCTGGGTGAGCTGGACCGCAGATCCGTCCACGCTGACCCGCCGGGCAGCCGGTTCGATGTGCAGGGGGCCCACCCGCAGGACCGCCTCGGCGGCGCCGCCGGGGCTCCGTGACTCCAGGATGCTGAGCACCTGGCCCGCGTGCCCGTACCCCGGCCGGGGCGCGGGCGCTTCGGGCGCCGCGGGAGTGCCCGGCGCCGTCGGCCCCGGCGCACGGTAGAGGTAGCCGACGCCTCGGGCCGACACGATCGACTCGCTGCCGACCACTGTCGAGTCGAGCTTCCCGCGCAGGCGCGAGATGGTGAACTTGACCTTGTCGGTGTCCCGCCCGTTGGGGTCGTCCCAGGCTCGCGCGAGCAGCTTGCGGAACGGCTGGACGACTCCCGCGTTCCGTACGAGCAGATCGAGCACGCGGAACTCCGTGCGCGTCAGCCGCAGCGGCGCGTCGGCCACGGCGGCCGCGAAGTCCTGGGAGTCGAGCCGCAGCAGACCGTCGTCGTAGACGTGATCCACCCACTGCTTCGGTGCGGCGCGGTGCAGCACGCGCTCCATGCGGGCGAGGAGTTCCGCGGGGTCGTACGGCTTGACGACGTAGTCGTCCGCGCCCAGGTTGAGGCCGTGCAGCCGGGACCGGATGTCGCTGCGTGCCGTCACGACGATGATGGGCACGTCGCTGACGGTCCGCAGCCGGGTCAGGGTCTCGTAGCCGTCCATGTCGGGGAGCCCGAGGTCCAGGAGCACCAGGTCGGGCCGCTCGGCGCGCGCGGCGTGGAGCCCCGTGGAGCCGGACAGTTCATGGACGACGGAGTAGCGGTGCTGGGTCAGGACCGCGGTCTGCGCCGCGGCGACGTGCGGATCGTCCTCGATGAGGAGCACGCGTGCGCGGCGGTCGGCGGTGGCCGGCGCCGGTGGCGGCGCGATCGCCGTCGCCCCCTCGTCCGACCCGCGTTCAGCCACGTATCCGGGCAGCGGGCGCACCTCGACCGCGGAGTCGGGCACACCGCTGTTGATGAGGAACGACAGGGTCAGTTCGCGGCAGTCGGTGCACACCTGGCTCTCGGCGCCCCGTACCACCAGGACGTGCCGCGCGTCCCGTTCGCACCGGCGTCCCGCGATGTCCGTCGCGCACCGGCGCGACGCGGTGGCGTCGGCCGCCTTCCGCCGCCGGTCGCGGGACCGCCGGGCCGCCGATCTGCAGACGTCCGAGCAGTAGCGGCGCGGCCGGCCCGTGCCGGAGGCGGGCGGCAGCGGCCCGCCGCACTCCTGGCACTCGCCGTCTGCCGTCCCCATGACGCGGCCCTCTCTTCGAACGGATCGCGAGCATGACACGAAACCCGTTTTTGTGACGGTCCATCGGGTGCAAGTGGGGAAGCGCCCCTTGGCCGAGGCCGACGGTCCGTGGTCTCCTGGATGCGGAGGGCCCGACCGCCTCCCGGCGACCAGGCCCCCCGGGTTCATGACCGCTCGTGCTTGCCGGCGTCGACGATCATGTCACCCACCGCGATGAGGACCCTTGCCCCTTGGGCAAGGGCCTCGTGCTGTTTCAGGGCCGCCACCGTGTCCACGACGAGCAACACGGCCCGCAGCCCCGTCCAGTACGAGTTCACCCTCCGCGGATCCCACCGCGTGGGCGTCCCGGTGTCCGTCGCGGGGGGTTCGTCGCCCTCCGTGTCCGTGCCCGACCCGCCCGGCTCCGAGGTTCGGCACATCGGTCACCTCCTCTCGACAGCGACCGCGGCCATCGCGGGCTGTCGCGACGCGCACGCGGTGGATCCACGAGTCGCCGTGCGTCGTGCGAGAGGAGCTGAGAGGTGTGTACGTCCCCGTCACCTGAAGTGGTTCGCCCCACCGTCCCCCAGAACGCGCCCACCGGCAAGAAAGCGCAATCAACGTAGCGCCGGGGCCAGTTGGAGAGCGCCTGCCCGACGGGCGTGCGCGTCTGCGGTCGGCCTGCTCCGGGCGTGATAGAAAGTGGAACGATAGTCCCGGTAGTTGTCCGTGCGGGCCGCGCACACCGGGTGACCGCGCATGCCCGCACGGGCCGAGGGCCGATTCCACCGACAGGACGACCAATGGCAAACGCGTACCGAGAGATCTTCACCGCCCCCGGCACGAAGGCGTTCAGCTCCGCCGGTCTGCTGGCCCGGCTGCCCCTGCCCCTGACCCACATGGGCATCCTGACGATGCTGTCCGAGACGACCGGCGAGTACGCCCTGGCCGGCCTGGTCGCGGGCACCTTCACCTTCTCCATGGCCTTCCTCGGCCCGCAGGTGTCCAAGGCCGTGGACCGGCGCGGCCAGAGCCGCGTCCTGCCGCTCGCCACCGGCGTCAGTGTGCTCGGCCTCGCCGCGCTGCTGCTCTGCGCCACCGCCGACGCGCCGAGCTGGACCCTGTTCCTGTTCGCCCTGCTGTCCGGCCTGATGCCGAGCATGAGCGCGATGGTCCGCGCGCGCTGGACGGAGATCTACCGGGGCACCCCGCGGCTCACCACGGCGTACTCCATGGAGTCGGTCGTCGACGAGCTGACGTATGTCATCAGCCCGGCGCTCGCCGTGGTCCTGTCCACGGCGCTGTTCCCGCAGGCCGCACCCCTGTTCGCGGCCGTTCTCCTGGTCGTGGGCGTCGCCCTGTTCGTACCGCAGAAGCGCACCGAACCGCCCGTCAGGCCGCGCGCCGCGAGTGGCGGCGACACCTCCGTGATCCGCTCGGCGCCGGTGCTGCTGCTCGCGCTCGTGCTGCTCTGCGGCGGGGCGATTCCCGGCATGGTCGACACGATGGGTCTCGCGTTCGCCGAGGAGCAGGGCAACAAGTCGCTCGGCGGCCTCGTCTTCACCGTCTACGCGATCGGCTCGGGCCTGTCCGGACTGCTCTTCGGGGCCCGCGAGTGGAACGTCCCGCTGCCGCGCCTGCTGCTCGTCGGGGTCGCGGGAACCGCCCTCACGACCCTGCCGTTCCTGCTCGTGGACGGGGTGACGGTGATGTGCGTGGCGGTGTTCCTCGCCGGGGTGTTCTTCGCGCCGACCATGGTGGTGATCATGGGCATCGTGGAGCGCGTGACGCCGGAGCACCAGCTCACCGAGGCGATGACCTGGATGATCGCGGGCCTGCAGAGCGGCGTGGCGATCGGCGCGGCCGTCACCGGCGTCGTCTACGACCGCTTCGGCGCCACCGCCGGGGTCTCGGTGGCGCTCGTCGCGGGCGCCGTCGCGCTCCTGCTGACGCTGTGCGCGCTGCCGATGCTGCGGACGCGGCTTTCGCGAGGGGACCGGCAGGCGCCGGAGCCCACCGCGCCCACCACGTCGGCGGACACGACGACGCCCGTCGGCTGCTGAGCGGCCGACGGGTGCGGGGCGAGCGCCGTACTACTGCGGCTTGTGCGGCGTCGCCTCGCTCGGGCGGACGATCACCATGCCCTCGCCCTCCAGCTTCAGCTGCACCGCCTCACCGGAGCCGCCGCGGATCATCGAACCGATCGACTGCGAGCGGTGCAGCGACGTGTGCAGGCTGGTGGTCCAGCCGACGACGGCGTCGGTGTCCACGAACACCGGGGCCTGCGCCGACACGGGGATCACCAGCGGCTCACCCTCGCACATCAGGCCCAGCTGCCCGTGCCCCGTGAACACGCTGTTGAAGAGCCCGCCGCCGGAGATCCCCGAGCCCTTCACGGTCTTGATCTCGTACGACAGGGAGGCGTCGAAGCACAGGATGTTGCGGCCGTTGACGGTGAGCGAGTCGCCCTGCTCGATGTCGACGACGAAGCAGCTCTGCGCCTCGTGCGCGAACCACGCCTCGCCCTGCCCCTTCACGGACATCAGCGGCAGACCCTCACCGGTGACCGCGCGCTTGAGCATCCCGCCGACGCCCTGGCCCTTGCGCTCGAACTGCAGGTTGCCGCGGTAGGCGACCATCGCGCCCTGGCGCGCCATCATCTCGCCGCTCACGACGTACCGGATGGACTTCGAGTTGTGCAGGCTCATGCCGGGCGCCGTCGCGGGCTGCGCCACGTGGTCCTTGGAGAAAAGGTCGCTCTTCATGCGGGCATCGTGCCCCGTGCGGGGGCGCCCCGCCAAGACTCCAGCGGCGCATGTCCACCGGACCGGGGTCGCGCCCGGCGCGCCCCCGGCCGCGACTTTCGGCCAGGGGCGCTTCTACTTAAGGCGGGGCGCACTTCCGGGGCGGGGCGCCTGGGCGAGGGAGCGTCCGTGAGAGCCCGGGCGCCCGTCGCGGTCAGCCGGTCGTCACGCGGACGTAGTCGACGGTCAGCGTCTGCGGGAACGTCGTGCTGCCGTCCGGATCGCCGGGCCAGTAGCCGCCGACGGCCAGGTTGAGGATCAGGAAGAAGGGCTTGTTGAACGCCCACTGCCTGCCGCCGAGGTCGGCCGGGGTGCGGGTCTGGTAGACGTGCCCGTCGACCGACCAGGTCACCTTGTTCGGCGACCAGTCCACGGCGAAGGTGTGGAACTTGTCCGCGAAGGCCTCGCCGTTCGGCAGGGAGTACGCGGCGCCGATGCCGCCCGAGCCGGAGTAGCCGGGGCCGTGCAGCGTGCCGTGGACCGTGTTCGGCTCCTTGCCGACGTTCTCCATCACGTCGATCTCGCCGCAGTTCGGCCAGCCCACGTTGCCGATGTCGGCGCCCAGCATCCAGAACGCGGGCCACATGCCCTGGCCGCGCGGCACCTTCAGGCGCGATTCGACGCGGCCGTACGTCGACGTGAACTTGCCCGCGGTGTTGAGCCGGGACGAGGTGTACTCGCAACGGCCGTACCAGCACTGGTAGTTCTCGGGGTTCTCCTTGCGGGCGGTGATGACCAGGTTGCCCTGGCCGTCGAGCTTCGCGTTCTTGTTGCCCGATGTGTAGTACTGGCGCTCGTGGTTGTTGACGTTGTCGCCGGTCTCGACCTGCCACTTGCCGCCGTCCACGCCGGACCCGGCGGGGCCGTTGAAGTCGTCGGAGAAGGCGAGGGCCTTGTCGCGCTCGGGCGCGGCGGCGGCACCGGGGGCGGCGGTCGCGGCGGTGGCGCAGCAGATCAGGGAGAGTGCGCAGAGCGCCGTGCGGCGGCGCCAGGAGAGGGACACGGTCATCACATCGCTTCGGGTGGGGGGAGCGGGCACGCATGCCGTGGGGGGCATGGTGGTGGTGCGCGGTGCGGTCGCGGACATGTTGTCGGTCGCGTGCATGACAAGATCACGTCGAGAGTTGAACGCGGTACGCGATCCTCCGCGACGGTTTCTTCACTGCTTGATTTAAGGCAGGTGCGCAGGGGGCGTCAAGGCGTTGGTGCGGACCAACTGCCGAGGGGGCCGACGGTGTTCGTCACCGTCGGCCCCCTCGGCGTGCCCGTTCACGGGCGCTGCCCCGCCCGTGAACGGGCACGTTCTCCGCGTACCCCCGCTGCCGCGAGACGCTCGCGGTCGCTCACTCGTCGACGGCAGCCCCGAACGCCGCGTCCTGCGCGGGCGCGCCGAGCGATCCCGCCCCGTACGTCCACGACCCGGCGGCCGTGACCCCGCCCGCGCCCGCCGAGAGCACCCACACCACGCCGTCGCCGGTGTTCTCGCCCGGCGCCGACGCGAGCAGCCCGAAGCGGCCGTCGCGGTTGGGGTCGGTCAGGCGCACCTGGGCACCCCACTTGTCGCCCTTCTCGGCGGCGCCGGGGATGTCGGCGGAGTTCTGGTCCCACGACTTGGCCCCGGTCCCGGTGAGCCCGGCGGCCGTGCCGCGCAGGACCCACACCGCGCCCGCGTCCGCGACCGTGCCGATGTCCTCGCCGGGCGCGCCGATCGCCACGTCCGCGTAGCCGTCCTTGTCCGTGTCGGCGACGGACAGGTCGGCGCCCCAGCCGTCCCCGCGCTCGGCGGTGCCGGGCACGCCCGGGGCGTCCTGGGTCCACCACTTCACGTCCTGCGAGATCCCCTCGGCGGAGCCGTAGCGCACGCCGACCAGGCCGCCGGTCGTCGTCTCGCCGCCGTCGTCGGGGGAGTGGGGCTCGCCCGTGACCAGGTCGTCGAAGCCGTCGCCGTTGATGTCGCCGGACGCGGCCGCCGGGCCGCCGCGCAGGTCGCCCTGGTGCGTGAGGGCGTCGGCGCCGCCCTTGAAGTAGGCGGACCAGCCGTGCCCGGGCTCCTCGTCGCCGACGGTCACGCCCGACACCACGAGGTCGGCGTAGCCGTCGTCGTCGTAGTCGCCGGTGGTCAGGGACTTGGGCAGGATGTGGCGCTCCTCGGCGCGCGCGGCCGTGCGCCCCGATGCCAGGTGTTCGGTCGCGAGGCGCTTGAGCGGCGCCGCGGCGCGGGCCTGCGGTGCCGCGTCGTACACGAACAGTTCGAGGTCGTCGCGGTCGAGCACGGCGAGGACGTCGCCGGGGGTGTCGCCGGTGAGGCGCGCGGCGGTCACCGCGGACCCGAACTTCTCGCCCTTGGTGGGCTCCTGGGTCTGCAGCCAGTCGCTCGCCGCCCCCTTGAGGCCCTCCTTGGAGCCCCACAGGATCGCGACGCCGCCGGCGTCCGCCCGGTCGCCGATGTCCTCGCCGGGGATGCCGATGACCGCGTCGTCGTAGCCGTCGGCGTCGAGGTCGCCGGTGGCGACGGCCGTGCCGAAGCCGTCGGCCGCCTCGGCGGCGCCCGCGACACCGGCCGTGGACTGGCTGAACCGCGCCACGTCGCTGGTGCCGATGCCTCTGGAGGAGCCGTACTGCACGGTGACGAGACCCGCGCCCTTCTTGCCGCTGACCGTCGCGCCGGGCGCGCCGACCAGGACGTCCTCGTATCCGTCGCCGTCGAAGTCGCTGTTGCGGTCGTTCGCGTGGGTGCCTCCCGGGGTGCCCGCGACGGCTGCGGGGGCGGCGGCGACGGCCAGGCCCGAAACGATGAGGAATGAGGCCGCGGCGACGGCGGCGGAACGGTTCTTGCGCACGAGCGACTCCTGTGCGGGAAGGTGGCCGGGCGGCGCGGGGGTGTCCGGAAAGGGCCCGTTCCTCGTCCGGCGCCCTGTTCGACCGCGGCAGGACCGGAAGGGTTGTACGGGATGTCGCCGCGGGTTCACCGGGACTCCGCCCGCAACTCCCGCTCGGGGTTCAGGTCTTGAGGGCGGGGGGTAGGGTCCGCCTCAGGATGCGTCGGGCTGCTCGGGAGGGGCGCGCATGCACACAGATCCACCGGGTTCGGGAGGTCTCCCGGCCGCCTTCATGGCCGCCGAGACCTCGTCCTTCCTCGACTTCCTCGCCGAGCAGGCGCCGGACCTGCTGCCCGCGCGGCGCGCCCTGCCCGCCGCGCACGACGGCTTCGAGGCGCCGCACGGCACCACGATCGTCGCGGCCACGTACGCGGACGGCGTCCTGGTGGCGGGCGACCGGCGGGTCACGATGGGCAACGTCATCGCCCACCGCGAGTACGACAAGGTCTTCCCCGCCGACGGCCACTCCGCGATAGCGATCGCCGGGACCGCCGGGCTCGCCGTGGAGCTGGTCAAGCTCTTCCAACTGGAGCTGGAGCACCACGAGAAGATCGAGGGCACGGCCCTGTCCCTGGTCGGCAAGGCGAGCCGCCTCACCACCATGGTCCGCGGCAACCTCGCCCTGGCGATGCAGGGCCTCGCCGTGGTCCCGCTGTTCGCCGGGTACGACCTGGCCAAGGGCGTCGGCCGGATCTTCTCGTACGACGTCACCGGCGGGCGCAGCGAGGAGCGGGGCGTCGCGGCCACCGGGTCGGGATCGGTGTACGCCCGCGGCTCGTTGAAGAAGCTCTACCACGAGGGCATGTCCGAGCCGGACGTCGTCCTCGCCGCCGTCCAGGCGCTGTACGACGCCGCGGACGACGACTCGGCGACGGGCGGCCCCGACCTGACGCGCCGTCTGTTCCCGCGCGTCGCCCTGGTCACCGCGGACGGCTACCGGCAACTGCCGCGGGACGAGGTCGCGGAGATCGCCCGGTCGGTGGTCGAAGGCCGCCTGGAGGCGCCGGACGGGCCGCGGGCCGCGGTGCTCTGAGCTCCGCTCAGCGCGGCGAGTCGAGCAGCCATCGTGTCGTCAGTTCGTTGACATCGGCGCGGCTGCGGCCGCCGTGGTCGGCGAACATGAAGTGCTCGGCGATGTACAGCGAGAAAGTGATCAGGCAGCGGGCCTCGACCTCGTCCTCGTCGGAGCAGAAGGCGCGGAAAAGTGAACGCAGGTAGTCCATGTGGCGGTTGTCGACGCGGCGTACGCGTTCGGCGACCGCCGGATCGCGTTGGGCCCAGTCGCGGATCGCCAGGTCCGTCATGACGTCCGTGTCGAGGTCGTTGTCGGTGTCGGCGATGGCGAACAGGCGGCGCAGCCGGGTCTTGGCGTCGCCGCCCTCCTTCTCGACGCGTGCCTCCACCTCGTCGGTGACCTCGCGCTCCCAGCGCTCGAGCATCTCCTCCAGCAGGGTGCGCCGGTCGGCGAAGTAGCCGTAGAAGCCGCCCTTGGTCACGCCGAGGGCCTTCGCGAGCGACTCGATCTGGACGGCTTCCGGGCCGCCTGCCGCCAGGGCGCGCAGCCCTTCGTCGATCCACTTGTGACGCGGGGTCCGAGCCACCGCCATGATCCGCTCCGTTCCTTCGTGACACCTGTCTATACGGCATCGTATAGACAGGTGCTAAGCTCCATCTATACGACCGCGTATAGATGGGGGCCGTCATGGCACTTCCGCACGCCGCGCGCACACCACGACCGAACGAACGGAAGCTCACGCGGGCCGCCGGGTGGCTCGCCGTCGCCTTCGGCGTGGTCCACGTCGTCGTGTCGCCGCTGGACAACCGGGACGTCTGGTCGGACATCTTCGAGCAGGGGCCGTGGCGGACCATCTCGCTGGACGTCACGTCCGAGAACCTGGCCTACTCCGAGGCCTTCTGGGTCGCGCCGGGCAGCTTCGGTGTGCCGGTGCTCCTGTTCGGCGCCTTCGTGCTGTGGACGGCGAAGCAAGGGGCGCGGGTGCCCGCCCCGTTCGGCTGGGCCATGACCGCCTGGGGCGCGGTGCTTGCCGCTCTGCTTCCCGCCTCGCCGGCCTGGGCCCTGGTGGCGGTCGGGGTGCTGCTCGTCCTGGCCGCGCGCGGTCCCGGCGCGGAGCGGCCCGGGACCGCCGGGAGCTGAAGTCCGCCTGCCCGAGCGCCACTTCGAGTCGGAGGTACTCACTCATGGTCCGCACAGTGGTCCCCGCGGCACTGACGGTCGTCCTCGCGGCGATCGGCCTGCTGCACTTCGTCTGGGCGTTCTCCCCCTGGCCGTTGAAGGACGCGATGACGTTCACCAAGACCATCGGCGGCAGCGACGACGGCGTGATGCCGTCGGCGTCGAGCACCGTCGTCGTGGGCCTGTTGCTGATCGGCGGCGCCGCGCTCACCTTGATGGTGAACGGGTCGATCCCGGCGGTCGGGCCGGACTGGCTGCGCCTCGCGGGCATGTACGGCCTGACGGCGGTGCTGCTCGCCCGGGGCCTGGGCGGGTACTTCATGAACGCCGGGGCGGCCGCGGAGTTCCGGCAGTGGAACACGGTCCTGTACTCGCCGCTGTGCGTGGCGCTCGCCGCACTGGGCGGCATCGTCGCGGTGGCCGCGAGCAGGCGTTAGGCCGGCCCTGGAGGCGGCCGTCGGAGCCCCGGCCGACGCCGTCGGCCAGGCCGACCTCACCGGCCAAGCCGACCTCATCGACCAGGCCGACCTCATCGACCAGGCCGACCTCGCCGCGGCCAGGCCCGTGACCCCCGCCGCGACACCTTGACCCCGGCCGCGCCCTACCGTCCCGCCACGTGCCGGTTGCGGGCGGCCCCCAGGCCGACCGCGACCTGCGGCACGAGCAGGACGAGCAGCAGGACGACCGGCAGCGTCCAGTCGTGGGACGCGTCGTGGACGGCGCCGAGGACGGCAGGTCCGGTGGCGGCGAGGATGTAGCCGAAGCACTGGGCCATGCTGGACAGGGGCGCGACGTGCCGGGCGTCCGGCGCGCGCTGCACGATGAACAGGAGCGCGAGGCTGATGGCCGCGCCCTGGCCGAGCCCGAGCAGGCTCATCCAGAGATAGGCGGCGCCGACCGGGGCGGCGAGCAGCCCGGCGTACGCGAGCGCGCAGAGCACCGCGCCGAGGACGGCGAGCGTGCCGGACCGCACCCGCCTGCCGACGATCACGGGAGCCACGAACGAGCCCGCGATGCCGAGCAGCGACGAGAACGACAGCATCCAGCCCGCGTCGCCCGCGTTCATCCCGGCGTCCTTCAGGAGCGTCGGCAGCCAGGCCGCCGCCGCGTAGTAGTTGAGGGACTGAAGGCCCATGTACCCGGTGACCTGCCAGGCCAACGGCGAGCGCCACAGGCCCCGCACGGGGCGCGCCGCCTGCCGGGCCGCCGCCGCGCCGTCCCGGGCACGCGCCCGCAGCTGCGGCAGCCACACCACGACCGCCACCACCGCGAGCGCGCCCCAACAGGCCAGCGTCGTCCGCCAGTTCATGCCGGACGCCTCCTGCACCGGCAGGGTGACGCCCGCCGCGAGCGCGGCGCCGCCGAACAGCGACATCGAGTAGAGACCCGTCATCAGCCCGGCCCGCCCGGGGAAGTCCCGCTTGATCAGGCCCGGAAGCAGCACGTTGGCGACGGCGATGCCCGCGCCGATGACGACGGTGCCCGCGAACAGCGCGACCACCGCGTCCAGCATGCGAAGGGCCGTGCCCGCGCAGATCAGCACCATGGTGGCGAGCAGTGTCCGCTCGGTGCCGAAGCGGCGGCCCAGGCGTGGGGCGACGGGCGCGAGCAGCCCGAAGCACAGCAGCGGCAGCGCCGTGAGCAGGCTCGTGGCCGCCGCCGACATGCCGCTGTCGTCACGGATGGTGTCGGCGAGCGGGGAGACAGCGACCAGGGCCGGGCGCAGATTGAGGGCGAGCAGGACGACACCCAGGCCGAGCCAGAGGGCATGCCGCCCGGTGACGCCGGACGGGGCGGCCTTCGGCAGGTCGGCCGCCGTGCGACCGGTGTCCGCCCGCGCCACGGTGTCCGTGGTGACGGGCGTTTGGCTGTGCATGAGGTTTCTCCTGGGGGTCGTGCTTCGGGTGGTACGTGTGCGGGGCCGGCCCCGGTGGGGCGGGTTCGGCGCGGACGGGGTGGGTCCGGCCCGGACGGGGCGGGTTCGGCTGGACGGGGGCGGTCGCGCGGGCCGTCGGTCCGGGGCGGGGCCGGGGTCTCAGTCGGCCGGGTGCTCCTCGCGCAACGCCGCCATGCCCTCGGCGAGATGGGCGAGCACCACGGCCTCCGCGGTGGCCGGGTCCCGCGCCTCGATGGCGTCGACGATCGCGCTGTGGGCGTCGATCTGATGCCGTACGGAGTCGGGCACGGCCGCACCGATCACGGCCTTGACCGTGGTGCGCATGGCGTCGCTCAGGTGTCCGTACAGCTCGGCGAGCACGGCGTTGTGGGCCGCGGCGGCGACGGCGCGGTGGAAGGTCATGTCGGCGTCGACGAAGGCCTCCGTGTCGCCGCTCTCCCAGGCCCGGCCGCGTTCGTCGAGCGCGGCGCGCAGCGCGGCCAGGTCCTCCGGCGTGCGGCGCTCGGCCGCGTACCGGGCCGCGTCGCGCTCCAGCGAGGCCCGCACCTCGTACGCCTCGAGGACGCTCGCCTTGCGCACCCGGCGCTGCACGGCCGCCCCGAAGTCGCTGCTGGCCCGCACGTACGTGCCGTCGCCCCGGCGCGGCTCCAGCATGCCGGTGTGCACCAGGGCGCGGACCGCCTCTCGCACGGTGTTGCGGCCGACGGCGAGCTGCTCCACGAGCAGCGGCTCGGCCGGGATCTTCGTGCCGACCGGCCACTCGCCGTCCGAGATCAGGCTCTCCATCTGGGCGATGACGAGGTCGACGAGGTTGGTGCGTGCGGTGCTGCGCAGCGGCATCGGTGAGGTGCCCTCTCTGTCCGGGCGGATCTGTCTGGGCGGATCTGTCCGGGCGGACGGGATCGTGACAGACATGGGAACATCCCATGTTTGAGAGTGTCAATCGACCGGCACGCCGACCCCGTCCGGGCAGACCCGTGAAGTGATCTATGGGGCGCCGTTACATGATCTCGGGAAATCCGTAATGCCGGGCGAATAGGTTGATTCAGCACTCGCCGGAAGGCAGAGGGCATATCGAGATATCCGTACCGTGAAGGGGAACATCGCCACCATGCGTCACACCACCCACCGCCGCAGCGCCCTTCGTACCGCCACCATCTCCGTCGCCGTCGGTGCGGCGCTCCTGGCCCCGGCCGCGGCCGCCCTCGCGAGCACCCCGGCCCCGCAGCAGGCCGCCGTGCGGACCGCCGCCCCCAAGCCGGTGAAGATCGACATCGGCGCCGGCGTCACCCTCCAGGTCAAGGGCGGCAAGCCGTACTACAACGGCAAGGCCCTGAAGCCCGGTCAGACCGTCCAGGACGGCATCTACCTGCACCTCAGCGCCGACGGCAAGAAGCTGTACAGCAAGACGCAGGGCGGCGGCACGCCGTACGCGATCTGGGACGTGAAGACCGGCAAGAGCCTCGGCACCCAGAAGAACAGCCCCACCGCCAAGGTGAAGGCCGCGCTGACCGCGAAGCCGTCCGCGACCTCCGTGAAGGCCTGGCAGGAGCTGCGCGTCAGCGGCAAGGCGACCGGCATCAAGGCCGGCACCAAGGTGGGCCTCCAGCAGAAGCAGCGCGGCACGTGGAAGACGCTGCCTGCGTCCACCACCGTCAACAAGTCCGGCGCGTACACGCTCCGCGTGAAGCTCGGCCTGAAGGGCAAGAACGAACTCCGGATGAAGAGCGGCGCCACGCTGTCCCCGGTGTTCACGGTCACCGTGCGCTGACGCCGACACCCCCCCACGGATTCGGGCCCCCGGCCCTCCGCACGCGGATCGTTCCCGCCTGCGGAGGCCCGGGGGCCCTCCGCGTCACGGCGACCCCGGCCAGTCGGCCGCGGCGGCCACCGCGTCCGCGACCTCCGTCACCGTCGCGCCGTCCGTGTCGACGTGCGCCCCGCCGATCCCGGCCCGCGCCAACTCCCCGGCGACCGCCGCCGCTTGCCCGGCGACCCGCAGCAGCTCCGCGGTCGGCCGCCCCCGCAGCGGATCGCCCGGCTGCGCCCAGCCGAGCCCCTGCCCGCGCCGCAGGATCCGGCGCGTCAACTCCTCGCGCCCGGCGTGCAGTCGGCGCACCGTGACGGCCGTTCCGGCGAGGGCTCGCGTGTACGTCCCCAGGGAGGCCTCGTCCGTCGCGGGGCCCACGATCGTGAGGCGACGGGCCCCGGCCGTGCGGTAGTTGCGCCACAGGTCCGCCAGGACGCGCGCCTTGGTCCGGTGGTGGTCCGGGTCGCAGGGCGGGGCGGGGGAGAGGAAGCCGACCTGGTCGAGGTCGATGAACGCGGACCCGAACCCGGCCCGTGCGGCCCGCAGATGCAGCGGGAAGCCGACCGCGGACTTGCCGGTGCCGGTGGCGCCGCACAGCCAGAGGGCGCGGGTGCCGCCGGGCGGAACGGTGTCCCGCGCCCCGGGGGCCGGGAGCCGTTCCGGGTCCGCCGCCCCCGGCCACCCTCCCACCCGCTCCACGACCTCGCCGACCGACAGGCCCCCCGTCTCGACGCACATATCCGCGAAGCCGCTCGCGTCCAGCTCGTCCGCGTACCGCAGCACCGCGGCCACCGTCTCGTCGCGCGAACCCCCCGCCGCCGACGCCCCGTTCGCGTCCTCGCGCCCGACGAACCGGTCCCGCAGCTCCCGTCGGCCGGCGCGCAGGCGGCACACCGTCAGCGCGACCCCCGAGAGCCGGTCGGCCCGGACCCCGCGGTCGGCCTCGACGACACCGGACACGACGACGCACCGCGCGCCCGCCGCGCGGAAGTGGGCGATCACCGCGCCGAGGTTGGCCGCCTTCAGCGCGTGCCGTCCGGGGTCGGAGGCCGGGTCGGGGTGGCAGATCCCCAGCTGGTCGACGTCTGCGTACCCGGCGGGGACGCCCTCGTCCGTGAGCCGGGAGTAGATCTCCCAGCCGACGGTCGTCTTCCCGACCCCGGGAGGGCCGCACAGCCAGAGGACGGGCAGGAGGCGCATGCCGCGAGTCTCGCCCGCGCGCCGCGCGCGCGTCGAACGGTTTGCGGCGGCCGATCAAGGTCTGGAATTTTCGTCCAAGGCGTGTACATTGTGTCCAGGTGGCCCGGTCGCGGAGCCGGGAACCCGGTCACGACCGGGACGTACGAGGAGCGCGAGGAGCACGAGGCCCGACATGAGCGCCGCGGAAAGTCCGCCAGCAGCCGGTTCCCCCCGGGACGACGAGCGGGACGCGATCCTCGCCGCGCTCGTCCCCGTCGCCGACGGCATCGCCGCCACCTTCGGCTCGCTGTGCGAAGTGGTCGTCCACGACTACCGACGGCCGGAGAAGTCCGTCGTGTCGATCGCGGGGTCCGTGACCGGGCGCCGCGTCGGCGGTGCGATGAGCGAGATCGGGATGGGCATGCTCGCCCGCGGCGACGAGGCGGGCGACGAGCTGAACTATCTGACGCGCACTCAGGACGGCAAGCTGGTCAAGTCGTCCACGGTGCTGCTGCGCGACAGCGGCGGCGCGGTGTTCGGCGCGCTGTGCGTCAACCTCGACATCACCGCCGTCCAGCAGGTGGGCACGCTCATCGGTGAACTCGCCGGTGTGGCGGCCCCGGCGGACGTGCCCACGACCACCTTCGGGGACTCCGCCGAGGTCGTCGACGCCGTCGTGGGGTCCGTCGTGGACGCCTATCAGCTCCAGCGCAGCCGCCCCTGGGGCGAGCTCGACCGCGCCGAACGCGTCGAGCTGTTCCGGGGCCTCGACGAGCGCGGTGTCTTCGCGGTCCGGCGCGCGGTGCCGCAGGTGGCGGAGCGCCTCGGCATCTCCCGCGCCTCCGCGTACAGCTATCTCGCCAAGGCCCGGGCCGAGGAGCCCCCGAAGGACGGGCCCGACACCGCACCGGGGGCATCCGCATGACGAGACAGGGAGCACCCGCATGACGAGCACACCCCCGGTCACCCTCGACGACGTCCGCGACGCCGCGGCCCGGATCAAGGGCGTCGCGCACCGCACCCCCGTGCTGCGCTCGCGCACCCTCGACGCCCGTGTCGGCGCCGAGGTGTTCCTCAAGTGCGAGAACCACCAGCGCGTCGGCGCCTTCAAGTTCCGCGGCGCCTACAACGCCGTGTCCCGCCTCTCGCCGGAGCAACTGGCCAAGGGCATCGCGTCGTTCTCCTCCGGCAACCACGCCCAGGCCGTCGCCCTCGCCGCCCGCGAGCTGGGCAGCAGCGCCGTCATCGTCATGCCCGAGGACACCCCGGCCTCCAAGCGCGCGGCCGCCGAGGGGTACGGCGCCCAGATCGTCACGTACGACCGCTACACCGGCGACCGGGAGGCCATCGGCGCGGCCCTGGCCGCCGAGCGTGGCCTCGCGCTGATCCCGCCGTACGAGCATCCGCACATCATCGCGGGACAGGGCACCGCCGCCCTCGAACTCATGGAGGAGGTCGGCGAGTTGGACCTGCTGCTCGTGCCGGTCGGCGGCGGAGGGCTGATCGCGGGCAGCTCCACCGCGGTGAAGGGGCTGAGCGGCAGCGTGCGGGTGGTGGGCGTCGAGCCGGAGGCGGGCGACGACACCAAGCGCTCGCTCGCGGCTGGACACCGCGTGACGATCCCCGTGCCGCGCACCATCGCCGACGGTCAAGCCGCCGAGATCCCGGGCGAGTTGACGTTCTCCATCAACCGGCGGCTCGTCGACGACATCGCCCTCGTATCCGAAAACGACATCCGTGACGCCATGCGGTTCGCCTTCGAACGCCTGAAGACCGTCGTCGAGCCGAGCGGCGCCACGGCCCTCGCCGCCGCCCTCAGCGGCCGCGTCGACCGCGTGCCGCCCCGCGTCGGCATCATCCTCTCCGGCGGCAACGTCGACGCCCGGCGCTTCGCGGAGATCTGCGGCGCCTGACCGGACCGGGCCGAGACCGTGGGGAGCCGGTCCGGGCCCTCCGTACGGCGACCGCGCCGGTCCCGGCGGCCCGGCGCACGACCCCCGCACCACGGCCGGGCGGTCACTCGCGGAGCAGCTCCGCGACCCGCTCGGCCGTCCACCGCCCCGCCGCCCCCGGACACCCCGCGAGATACGCGGCCACGGCGGCCCCGTCCCACGCGTCCGCCTCCAGAAGCCCGGCGGCCAGCTGCCGGAGATAGCCCTCGGAAGGGGCGTTCAGGGGCACGTCCCCGAGCGCCCACGGCGCGGTGAACGTGAGCACCGGAAGGCCGTCCAGCGTCCCCGGGCACACCAGCGTCTCGTAGCGCCCCTCGCCGAGCCGGGCCCGGCCGTGCCGCAGCGCCGGTGCCAGGTCGGGGCCCGTCCCCGGCGCGCGGTACATCTCCTGGGCGGCGATGTCGCGGAACTGCCCCGCCGTCACCAGATGGGCGCGCGCGAACACCCGCCCCCGCGCGTCGGGGTCGTAGAAGGCCCGGCCGCCCGTCCAGAGCGCGGACTCGGTCGCGAAGTACACGACGCCCCGCAGCTCCACGGGCACGGACTCCCGCGGCGGACGCGGGTCCCGGCAGCCGGGCGCGGCCAGGGCGGCGCCGGGCGGCCGGCCGCCCTCGATGTAGTGCATCAGGCGGCCCCGCCGCGTGTTGGAGCCGTAGGCCGCGTACCAGACCAGCTCCGGCACGCCCGCCGCCCGCTCACCGCCGCCCGGCTCGGCCGACCGCCCGCCGTCCGGTTCCGCTGCCCCGGCTTCGATGACCCGTACGCGACTCACGTCCTGAACGACCCCTCGGGTGGCTCGTCTCCCGGCGGGAAGCCGCACGTCCAGTCCAGGTCGTACCGCTGGAACAGCTCGGCCCGCAGCACGTCGAACGGCATCGGGGCGCCCGGGATGAGCAGCGCGAACACCGCGCCCATCAGCAGGGCGCGCAGCATGCGGTAGTCCGTCTCGGCCTCGGGCGACCCGTGCCGCGACACCGCCTCGCGCAGCAGGAAGGCAAGACGCTGCTGCTCGGGGCACTGCACGAACCCCTCGGCCTGGAGGATGCCCGCCATGTGTGTGCGCATCAGCATCTGCTGGTCGCGGGCGAGGCCCAGGATCGCGTCGATGGCGCGGGCGAGCAGCTCGTCCCCGTCCTCCGTGCGCGGCTCCCGCTCCAGCGCTTCCTGCAGCGTCATATGCATCAGGCGGTGCACGGCCGACTGCAGGAGCTGGCGCTTCCCCGGGAAGTAGTACGACACCAGACCGCGCGCCGAGCCGGCCCGGTCGGCTATGTCGGCCAGGGTCGTGGCCTCGTAACCGCGCTCGCTCACCAGCTCCACCGTGGCCTGCAGAAGCCGCTCGCGGGAACGTCGCCGCAACTCTTCATTGACCGATGGGCTACGCGGGGACATCCTGTAACTCCTGCGTTGACTGGCTCACAGCCAATATACTCAGGACGACCCGGCCCTGGCCGTCATGGGCCGGTGCGGTCCGGGGCAGGCAACACCGCGGGGGAGTGTTGCCTGCCCTTGGGCAGCCGGGGATCCGGGGCGTCGCGCGCGCGTACGCGCTCTTCTCGCGGATCCGGCTCCGCCTCCTTACAGTGGGCCGGGGGCCGAGGAGGCGCTTGGACATGGACCAACAGCAGATTCTGGCGCGGATCACCGAGATGGTCGACGCCGAGAAGACCCTGCGCGAATCGCTCGCGTCCGGGGCGATCGACGAGGCGACGGAGCGGGCCCGCCTCGGCGTCCTGGAACGGGAACTGGACCAGTGCTGGGACCTGCTGCGCAGGCGGCGGGCCAAGGAGGAGTTCGGCGGCGACCCCGACTCGGTGCGGGCGCGGCCGGTGGCGCAGGTCGAGGGCTACCAGTCCTGAGGCCGCGGGCCAGTCCTGAGGCGCGGGCGGACGACGCCCGGCCTCAGCGCGCGCCCGCGCCCTCGACGAGCCCGAGCACGGGCCGCAGGCCGTCCGGCCGCCGAGCCACCGGCAGATGCTCCACGAAGTGCACCGCGCAGCCCAACGCGGCCGCACCCGCGTCCGCACGCCGGTCGTCGCCCACCATCAGCGTGTCCTGCGGAGCCACACCGAGCCCGGCGCAGGCCTGCGCGAAGATCCGCGCGTCCGGCTTCTGCACGGCGTGCTCGTACGACAGGGCGTACACGTCGACGTACGGGTCCAGGCCGTGCGCCCGGAAGACCGGCCGCAGGTCCCACCCGATGTTGCTGACGACACCCACGCGCACACCCAGCTCCCGCAGCCCCCGCAGGACCTCCGGCGCGTCGTCGTAGGGCCGCCACGCCTCCGGCGTCCGGTGCCGCTCGTACAGCGCGTCGTACAGGGCGGGATCGGGCAGCTCCACGGTGCGGGCGATGCCCGTGTACGCCGCCCGGTGCAGCTCCGCGCTCTCGTCGCGCCGCGACCAGAGGTCCACGAGACGCTCCGGTACGTCGACCGTCGGCGAGCCGCCCGGCAGCGCGCCCGCGCGGTCGAGCGCCGCCGCGAGCCGCGCCACCTCGTCCTCCGGCAGCGTCAGCCTGCTCGCGGTCAGCGTTCCGCGCAGCCAGGAAGCGGTGGACTCGATGCGGAACAGCGTCCCGGAGAAGTCGAAGAGCACGCCCTTGATCGCCATGACAGCGATCCTCCGGGACCGGCCGGACGACGGTCAAGGACGCGCGGGGCGGCGCCGGGCGAGGGGACCGGTCAGAGGCGCCCGGCGCGGTCCGGACGCTGATCCTCGGGCACGAAACGCTCGTACGCCGTCACGGCCACCGCCACCGTCAGGCCCCCGAGCAGCGTGCCCTCGACGACGTCCGACGCCCAGTGGACGCCGAGCCACACCCGCGTGAACCCCACACCCACCACGGACACCACGGCGACGACGAGCCCCGCGCGCCACACCAGCGCCCCGGCGCCGTACAGCCTCAGCAGCCACAGCATCAGAAGGCACACCACGGTCGCGGTCATCGCGTGCCCCGACGGGAACGCCGCATAGCGCGCCGAGTCCACCGGGTCCGGCCACTCCGGTCGCTCCCGGCCCACCGCGGCCTTCATTCCCTGCTGCACCAGCGTCCCCACCAGGGAGGTCGCCGCGAGCCAGCCCGCGAGCCACCACGCACGCCGTGCCACCAGCCACAGCACGACGACCGTGACGAGCGCGCGCATGGTCCAGGGGTCCCACACCCAGTCCGTCAGGACGCGCGCGGTCTGCGTCAGGCCCGAGTGCCCGACCGCCCAGCGGTGGGTGGTCCGCGCGATGTCGTCGTCCAGGGCGAGCAGCGGGTGCCACTCGGCGGCGACGAGGACGAGGAGGAGGACGGACGGGACGGCGAGGAACAGGGCGGCGCGCGGGGCGCGGGTGGTGCGCCGGGTCGCTCCGGGCGGTGCGGAAGGCATACGTCGATCCTGGCCGATGGAGGGCGGCGGCACCTAACCGAGGGCGCGCAGCGCCGGGACGAAGGCCACGAGCAGGGGCACGACCGGGACGAGCGCCGCGGCCGCCGTAAGCCGCAGCCGACGCCCCGCCGTGAGCCGGGGGCGGGCCGAGAGCAGCCGGTGCACGCGCTGCGGCACATGGGCCTGCGGGGTCGGGCAGGGCCCGAACACGCCCCGCTCCTCGTTGAGTTCGACCAGGGCGAGGGCGATGGTGAGCCGGCCGAAGCGGCGCGACGCCACGTCGTCGGCGGCCAGTTCCACGAGCCGGTGCATCTCGTCGCGGAACGCGGCGAACACCGGGACCTGCGGGAAGCCCGCGGCGAGCGCGCCCGAGCAGTGCAGCAGCCAGTCGTGCCGGGCCTGCGCGTGGCCCTGCTCGTGGGCCAGCACCGCATCCAGCTGACGGCCCTTCAGGCGGCGCAACGCGGCGGTGGTGATGACCAGTTGGGGTGCGGCGCCGGGCAGCCACCAGGCGTCGGGCCGCTCGCCCTCGAGCACCACGAGCCGGTCGGCGCCGGGCTCCTCGCCGGGCAACAGCGGTGCCCGCACGACGAGTTCGGCGCGGCGCTTGGTGCGTCGGGTGCGGGCCCGGGCGATCTCCCGGGTGAGCATCGCGGCGGTCCATACACCGCCGCAGGCGAGCACCACCGCCGTCACGGCCGCCCACGGGGTCGGCCCGAGCGCGTACGCCTCCACGACGCCGCGCGGCGCGGGCGCGAACAGATGCCCGCGCACCGCCTGCCAGGCGGACGCCGCGCTGAACGTCATCGACAGCGCGCAGCACAGCAGGACACCCGCCACCACGCACTGCCAGACCCACAGCGCGACCACCGGTTCGCGCTCCACCCAGTCGGCCCTCGCGAGCATCCTGGGGGCGACGACGGCGGTCAGCGCGCCGAGCAGCAACAGCGCGACGGGGACCATCATGGGTCAACCCTATGAGGGCCGCGCCGCGCGGGGGTATGGGCAGCCACCGCAAGTGACGTACGCCACGACGGAATCAGGTGTCCCGGGGCGCGCGGGCCCTCCGCGGCGAGGCGCCGAAGCGCCCCTTCACTGCATCGGCACCAGCGGTCTCACGACATCAGGACCAGCATCGCCAGCATCCCCATGCTCATCGCGAGGCGGCACACGAGGACCAGCTCCGGCCGGTCGGCCCAGCCCACGGCGCCGTCCGGACGCGGCTCTGCGGCGCGGCACGCCGCCCGGTCCCCGCCCCCGCCCGGAGCCCCCTCGCCCCCGGCGACCACCGCCCCCACCGGCGCGAGGCGCGCGCCGGAGAGCAGGACGTGGCCGGCGAAGTACAGGAGCAGCGCACCCGTCACCACCGGCACGCCCGTGCCGCCGTGACCGGCGTGGCCGCCCGGTGCCGCCACCATCGCCGTCGCCATGTACACCATCGCCAGCGCCCCCACGACGTGGTGCAGGTGGCGCGGGGCGCGCACGGCGGGCCACGCCATCCACAGGCCCGCGGCGGCGAACACCGCCGCGTACCCGAGCCACACGCCGCGCGGCGGCTGCACCACCGTGGCGGGCAGGGCCATCACCGCCATGCCGAACCCCATGAGCGCCTCGCCGCCCGCCGTGCGCCGCTGTTCCTCGACGCGGCTGCGCATCCGCAGCAGGCAGTAGGCGCCGCTCCCCGCGCAGAGCGTCACGAGCAGCCAGCTCGCCGACCCCGGTCCGTGCACCGAGCACCTCCTCGACCGACGCGACACCGTCGTCGGGTCGATGCCCGGCCGCGGGGCGGCGTACGGGAGCGCATGGAGGTACGGCAGGCGCGCGGCGAGGGCGCGGAGCGGCGCCCGCGCGTTCGCCGGGGCGGCGCGCCCTCCCCGTGAGCACGGCGGGTCGGAGTTGCTCTGTTCAAGCGTGAGTTGCGTAACTACGGTGTCTTTGCGGCCAGTTGACCCGCTGGCGGCATTTGGTGAGCGCATCGCCAGGGGGGCAGTCATGAACGAGATCTCCATCGCGTTCCAGGGCACGCCGAAGGAAATCGACGCCGATTCGCGCGATCTGGCCCAGTGGCTGGAGGAGACCGAGAACCTGGACGTCGAGGTCAGGCCGCGGGTCACGCCGCCGCGGCCGGGCGAGGCGGGCGGCTGGGTGGAGATGCTCCAGCTCGTGCTCGCGGCCGCGCCCGTCGTGGTGCCGTTCCTCCAGACCTGGCTGGAGCGCCGGGCACAGCGCGGCAGGGTGACGTTCACGCTCACCGCGTCGACCGGCGAGACGGAGGAGATCGTGGTGGAGCGCCCGGCGGACGTCCCCGAGACGATGCGGCGCGTCCGGCTGTTGCTCACCCAGTAAGGTCCGTCCGATGTACGCACACTGGCCCGCCGGCGTGCCCGGCCGACTGGACTCCCTGGCCGTTCTCGTGGGCACCGCGCAGCATGTGGAGCCCAGCAAGCTGCCGCCGCTGCCGCAGGCGGCCGCCGATGTCGCCGACCTGGAACAGGTGCTCACCGGGCCGAGCGGACTGCTCGACGCGTCCCGCGTGCACACGGTGCTGAATCCGGCCACGGCGGCACAGGCGCTCGGCGGCTTCGACCTCGTCCAGGGGGACGCGCTCGACCTGGTGCTCTTCTGCTACGCCGGACACGGGACGCTCGACGCCGAGAAACAGCTGTGCCTCGCGCTGCCGGGCTCGGTCGACACCCCCGACGACGCCGCGCGCACCGGGCTGCCCGTCAGCGCGCTCTTCGCCCGGCTCAAGCACGTCCGGGCGAAGCGGAAGGTCGTGATCCTGGACTGCTGCTTCGCCGGCCGGGCCCTGTACGACCCCGCCGTGGCCGACGTCCATGTGCTCTGCGCCGCCGGCCGGACCGAGAAGGCGCTGAGCGACCCGGACGAGCGCAACACCGGCTTCACGTCCGCGCTGCTGCGCCTGCTCACGGAGGGCGTACCGGACGGCCCCGAGTACCTGGACCTCGGCACGCTGTACCGGCGCCTGTCGGTCGTCCTGCCCACCACGCCGTGCCCGGACGAGGAGACCGGGGACCTGGACCGGATGCTGCCGGCTCCCCGGCACCGTACGACGGATCTCGCCGAGGACGTGGCCCTGGCCCGCAATGTCGCGTTCGGCACGGCGCTCAGCCGGTCCGGGCTCGACGCGCGGGCCCGCTTCGCGCAGCGGGTGGCCGAGCTGGGGCGCCGGGCGGCACCGCGCCCCCGCCCGGAGTACGTGACCCACGCGGGCGACCTGTTCGCGCACATCGCGGCCGACGCGATGACGGTGTTCCCCAGAGCGGACGCGCAGGTGCTGCGCTACCGCCGGGCCCACGCCGCGCTCGCCGGGGAGACGGGGCACGCCGCGCGGGCCGTGGAGATCCTGCGCGGCGTCGTCGGCGACCTGGAGGCGGCGGTGCCGGCGGGAGCGGCCGACACCAAGGCGGACCAGCTGAGCATCGACCACTGGTCACAGCGGGTCCGGGACCCCAACGCGCCGCACTTCTGAGCCGGGGGCGGCCGGAGCCGGGCGGACGGCCGCCGCCCGCCTGCCTCAGGGCCGGTAGCGCAGCGGATGGTCCTCCGGGATCTCCACCACCGCGATCCGGATGCCGTCCGGGTCCGCGATCCACATCTCGATCAGGCCCCACGGCTCCCGCACCGGCGCGCGCAGGATCTCCACGCCGCGCGCCGAGAGCTCCTCGTGGGCGGCCGCGACGTCCGCGACCTGGAGCCACAGCCGCACGGAGGGGGACGGGGGAGCGCCGCCGCTGCCGGACAGTTCTAGGAAGCCGCCGCCGAGGAAGTAGACCGTGCCGCGTCCGGAGCCCGTGCGGAACTCCCGGTACACCGCGAGACCCAGGTCACCGCCGTAGAACGCGCGGGAGCGCTCGAGGTCGGTGGGGGTCAGGAGGATCCTGCTGCTCAGTACGTGCACCATGCCTGTGCACGCTAGCGCCGGGTTACGCTCGGCGGTGCGCGCGGTGGTGCGGGAGTGGCGCCGCCGCCGTACGGAAACCCGCCGCAGCCGGGGCCCGGCACGCGCCGCGGCTCCGGAGATCGGAGACACGCGCCCATGCACACGGCACCGCGCCCCAGCACCCACGGCGACCCGACGTTCCGGGACGCCACCACGGACGACGTCGACGCGCTGGTCGCGCTCATCGAGTCGGCGTACCGCGGGGACGACAGCCGGGCCGGGTGGACGACGGAGGCGGACATCCTCCAGGGCCAGCGCACCGACCCCGAGGGTGTCGTCGCGGTCATCGAGAAGCCCGGGAGCAAGCTGCTCGCCGTCGAGGTCGAGGGCCGTGTCGTCGCCTGCTGCCAGCTGGAACACCGGGGCGAGCACGCCTACTTCGGGATGTTCGCGGTCAGCCCGGCGCTCCAGGGCGCGGGCCTCGGCAAGGTGATCATGGCGGAGGCGGAGCGGGTGGCGCGCGAGGCGTGGGGGGCGCACGAGATGCACATGACCGTGATCTCCGTGCGCGACGAGCTCATCGCCTGGTACGAGCGGCGCGGCTACCGCCGTACGGGAAAGATGAGCCCCTTCCCGTACGGCGACGAGCGCTTCGGCATCCCGCAGCGCGACGACCTGCAGTTCGAGCTGTTGGTGAAGGAGATCGGCTGAGCGGTGCCCCGGGGCGCGGGGCGGTGCGCGCGGTCCTTCAGGCGGTGAAGCGGCCCGTGCGTTTGATCTCCGGGTAGTCCGTGGTCGCGCCGTCCAGTTGCAGCGCGCGCACCAGGCGCAGATCGTCCTGGGTGTTCACGACCCAGCCGATGATCCGCAGGTCGGCCTTGCGCGCGTGCTCGACGATCTCCAGTGTCAGGCGCCGGATGTTCAGGACGAGACTGGTGGCGCCCACCGCGGTGGCGCGCTCCACGACGTCCGTGCCGTAGCGGCTGGCCACGAGCGCGGTCCGGACGCCGGGGACGAGCCGGGCGATCTCGGCGATGGCCTCGTCGTGGAAGGAGAGCACCTCCACCCGGCCGGTCAGATCGCGCGCGTGCATGACGTCGGCGAGCGCGCGGGCCGCCGCGACATCCTTGATCTCGGCCTGTAGCGGCGCCTTCACGGCGTCGAGGACCTCTTCGAAGACGGGGATCCGCTCGCCCTTGCCCGCGTCCAGGTCGCGCAGCTCGGCCAGGGTCTTGTCGGCGATGGCGCCCCGGCCGTCGGTGGTGCGGCCCACGTCCGCGTCGTGCATGACGACGAGGGCGCCGTCCTTGCTGAGGTGCAGGTCGAGTTCGATGATGTCGAGGCCCGCGGCTTGGGCGGCGACGAACGAACGCAGGGTGTTCTCGGGTTCGACCCCCATGACACCGCGATGACCGATGGTGAGGAAGTTCAAGGTTCACTCGCTTCCGTCGACGGCGGCTCGGCTCCGCGCGGCTCGGCGGCTCATGACCACGCGGCAAGGCGCAGCCTAATGGCCCGCCTCCGCGATGGGACCGTCCCTGCGGGACGGAGTGGAGTCGTCCGGTCTGGTTCCGACGATGCCCAGGATGAGTCCGGTGATGAGGGCGGCGACAAGGACGGCGCGGGTGCTCAAGGGTTCGCGGCCTCTCTCGGTGGAGTCGGCTGACCCGGCCCGTCCTACCGCCGCGGAGCCCTTGAGCGCGAGTGGTCTCACCCGTGGGTGGGCGCGTCGTCCGGGCGTTGACCAGGACGCTCGCCGGGCGTCTCCGGGAGGCCGCCGAGGTCGGTGAGCAGCGCCTCGGCCAGCTCGAGTTCGCCCTCCAGATGGCGGGCGCTCCAGCGCAGCGCGATCTGGGGGTGGGCCCAGCCCTCGACGCCCTGGGCGTGCGCCAGGGCGCCCTGGACCTGCGTCAGTTCGTCCCGGGTGTGCGCGATGTGCTCGCCCACCATGGCCCGCAGCCGGGCAGGATCGGTGAGGTGGCCGAGCCAGACCCGCAGCAGCAGCGGATGCTTGAGCACCGGCGGCCCGGCGTCCTGCCCGCCCGCGGCCCAGTCCGCGAGCGCCTCCCGGCCCGCGTCCGTGATGGCGTACGCCCGCCTCGCCCGCGGCTCCTCCGGGCCCGAGCGGCGCGAGGAGGCGTACCCCAGCGCCTCCAGGCGGCGCAGCTCGGCGTAGATCTGGCTGATCGCCGGGGACCAGTAGAAGAACCGCAGCGAGGAGTCGGCCCACTTCTTCAGCTCGTAGCCGGTCCGCTCGCCCGGGAAGGACAGCAGCCCGAGCACGGCCCACGCCGTCTGCGGCAGCGGGGCGGGCGGGGGCGACGGGGCCGGGAGCGGGGCTGCCATGAGCCGCATTGAAGTGAACGGGCCGGTGTGCGCGCAAGGGTCCGCCCGCGGGCCTCCGGGTTCAGCGCGTGCGCGGGCCGCCGGGGGTGTCCGGGGTTCAGGCCGCGCGCGGCGCCGCCGCGTGCTCGGCGAGCGCCTTCGTCCGCGCCTCCGGCCTGGCGTCCACGGCGTACTGGTCCACGTACTCCTGGCCGGAGAGCACCAGGATCGCGTACATGATCTCGTCCGTGACGGCCCGCAGCGCGGCCCGCTGGTCCTGCATGCCCGCGTAGCGCGAGAAGTCCAGGGGCTCGCCGAAGCGCAGCGTGAGGGGCACGAGGCTCGGCACCCTGCGTCCCGCGGGCTGCGCCTCGAACGTGCCGATGATCGCGCAGGGGACCACGGGCGCGCCCGAGCGGAGCGCCATCGCCGCCACCCCCACCCGGCCCTTGTACAGACGGCCGTCGTGCGAACGCGTCCCCTCCGGGAAGATGCCGAGCAGCCCGCCCCCGCGCAGCACCGCGAGCCCCGATTCGACCCCCGCCCGTCCCGCCCCGTTCCCGGACCGGTCCACCGGGATCGCCCCGATGCCCCGGAAGAACGCGGCGGCCAGGCGGCCCTTGAGCCCCTCGCCGGTGAAGTACTCCATCTTCGCGAGGAAGCCGATGCGCCGCCGCAGCGTCACCCCCAGCAGGAACTGGTCGCAGAACGACTGGTGGTTGCCCGCGACGATCGCCCCGCCCGCGGCGGGCACGTGCTCGAGCCCCTCGATCCGCGGCCGGAACAGCCACCGCAGCAGCGGCACCAGTACGACGCACTTGAAGAAGCGGTAGAACATGCCTGTGAGACCCCCTCCTTGGCTGCCCCCGCGCCGGGGAACGCTAGTGGTCTCAAGGGGTTTGAGGGAGAACGCGTAATCAGCCAGGGATGGCGTCTCATGTGAGCTATGTCTGGCGTGAGTTGACCTGTCGCCGCCCCGTCGCACCGCCCTTGCCGTGCCTCTTGCCTCTTCAAGATCTGACGACTAGTCATATGACTGTTTGAAACATGCGAGCGTCCCGGAGGCCCAACTCCCTGGAGGCACCGTGCAGTTCTCCGTCATCTTCGAAGCGCAACTCGCCGATCCGACCGTGGACCGTGAGCACCGGCTCATCCACGACTGCGTCGAACAGGCCGTCCTGGCCGAGGAGATGGGGTTCGACCGCGTCTGGGCGGTCGAGCACCACTCCCTGAAGTGGTACGCGCACATGTCCGCGCCCGAGGTCTTCCTGACCTGGGTGGCCGCCCGCACCCGCACCATCCGCGTCGGGCACGGCGTCGTCTGCATGCCGTTCAACTTCAACCACCCCGCGCGCGTGGCCGAGCGGGCCGCGATGCTCGACCTGCTCTCCGGCGGCCGGCTCGACCTGGGTGCGGGCCGCGGCGGCACGGCCCAGGAGACATCGCTCTGCGGGGTCGACCCGGACCGCACGGCGCAGGAGGTCGAGGAGGCGCTGCGCGTCGTCGCCAGGGCCTGGGAGCACGACGAGCTGGAGCACCACGGCCCGCTGCTCGACATCGGGCCGCACCCGGTCCTGCCGCGCCCCGCGCAGACTCCGCACCCGCCGCTGTTCCTCGCGTGCAGCAGGGCCGAGACCCTTCAGCGGGCGGCCGGGCTCGGCGTCGGCGCGCTGGTGATGGGCTTCGCGGGGCCCGAGTCGATCGCCGGGATGCGGCGCGTGTACGACGAGGCCATCGCGGCGCGTACGCCCGAGGGGTTCGTGTCGAGCGTCGTCAACGACCACTTCGCCGTGCTCTGCCCGACCATCGTGCTCGACGACGGCGCGGCCGCCCGGCGCGTGGGCCTGCGCGGCCAGCGGTTCTTCGCGCAGTCCATCGCGCACTGGTACGGCGGCGCGGGGCTGCCCGACGAGGCGGTGGTCGACGGCACCGACGACGCCGACGAAGCCGTCGCACTGCGCACCGCGGGCGAGCAGGTCGTGGCGCGCCTGAACGAGCAGGACATCCCTGTCCGCCCGTCCGCCACCGCCGTGTTCCACGCCGACCACGCCTACGGCACCGCGGCCGACGCCATCGCCTACGTCGAGCGGCTGCGGGCGGCCGGGGCGGACGAGGTGATGTGCCTGGTCCAGATGGGCACGGTGCCGCAGGAGGCGTGCCTGGAGACGCTGCGGCAGTGGGGCGAGACGGTGATCCCGCACTTCCGTCCGCGCCGCAGGGAGGTGGCGTGAGATGGATGCAGGGAGGCCCGACCCCGTTCCCCTCGCCGCCGACGCTCACCCCGTCGCCCCCGTCGCCCCCGTCGCCCCCGTCGCTCACCCCCTCGCCCCCGACGCCCGTCCCCTCGTCGCCGCGCTCACCGCGTTCTTCCCCGACATCGGCGGCGCCGTCACCGACGCCGCCGAGGCGCGCCGCATCCTGGCCGCCGCGCCCGCGTCGCCGTTCCCGCCGCCCGAGGTCGGCTCGGTGTCCGACCGGTCCGTCCCGGGGCCGTCCGGGGCGCCGGACCTGCGCGTGCGGTGCTATCTGCCGGAGGCCGCGCCCGCGCGCGAAACGGCGGCACCCGCGCCCCGCCCCACCGTCGTCTTCCTCCACGGCGGCGGCTGGTCCCTGTGCAGCGTGGACACCCACGACGCGACCGCGCGCGGCCTGTGCCGCGCCGCGCGGGCCGCCGTGGTCTCCGTGGACTACCGCCTCGCCCCGGAGCACCCGTTCCCCGCGGCCGTCGACGACGCGTACGCCGCCGTCCTGTGGGCGCACGCGCACCGCGCCGAACTCGGCGGGGAGGGCGGCCCGTTGGTGCTCGCGGGCGACAGCGCGGGCGGGAACCTCGCGGCCGTGGCCGCGCTCACGGCCCGCGACCACGACGGCCCGCGGGTGGCGCTGCAGGTCCTCGTCTATCCGGCGGTGGACGGCCGTGACCGCCCCGCCGGCCTGGGGGACGCCGACCCCGGCACCAGCTTCCTCACGCCCGCCCACGGCCGCTGGTTCCGCGAGCAGTACCTGGGGGCGTACCTGCGCGCGGGCGGCGACCCGGCGGACCCGCGCGTCTCGCCGCTCCTGGCCGCCGACCTCTCCGGCCTGCCGCCCGCCGTCGTCGTCACCGCCGGCCACGACCCCCTGTGCGCGCAGGGCAGGGCCTACGCGGCGCGGCTGAGAGACGCCGGGGTTCCCGTCGTCGAGGGCCACTTTCCGGCCATGTTCCACGGGTTCTTCGGCTTCCCGGAGCTTCTCGCCGACGCCCGCGCCGCACAGGAAACAGTAAGAGAAGCAATCGTCTCGACGATGGACGGCAGGAAAAACAGCGGATCTGGTGGGGGTGGGGCAGGATAATTTCCCGGATCCCCTCTTGAAACAGAGAACCCCGCACACATACGGTGTCCATACGCGAGGTTCTCCCGTGGAGGATGGGTTATGACGGAAATTCTTGTGCACACGGCGGTGGAGGGTGGCGACGCCATCCGTGACGGACGCGTGGTGGATCACCCGGCCTGGCCGGAACTCAAGAGTGCCGTCGAGGAAATCAGGCCCTGGCAGTCCAAGGACGGGTCCATCGACTTCGAGCGCGAGGGCGCCCCGACCCGCGTCGACGCGGAGGCGGCGGTCGACCGCGTCATATCCGGCGTCGAGGCGCTCGCCCCGCTGCTCCCGCACGACGAGGCGTATCACCGGGCGCTGGTGAGCGACCTGCGCGGCTGGGTCGACGCGGGCTTCGTGGTGCCGGACTTCCTGGACTCGCTGCTCGCCTTCCAGCCCGCGGCCCGCCGCGAGGACGGCCTGCAGCACCTCGTGGTCTTCCCCATGTACACGCAGAACGGCAACCCCGACCGCAACTTCGAGGCGGTCGTGCTGCGCATGGTCTGGCCCGAGTGGCTCGCCGAGCTCGAGCGCACGCGCTACGACAACCCGCTGTTCTGCGGCATCACCTTCGAGGACTTCACCGCCGGGTACGACACCAACTCGGCCGTCCTCTTCCCCGAGACGATCGCCGTGCGCGAGGCCCCCGAGCGCTTCACCTGGGGCGGCATCTTCTGTGACCGCGAGGCGGCCCGCTTCCGCCGCGTCACCGAGTCCGCCGTGGACATCCTCGGCATCGAGCTGCCCGCCGACGTCCGCGCGATGCTGGACGACCAGGACCGGTGCCAGGAGGCCTTCGTCCTGTGGGACATGGTCCACGACCGCACCCACAGCCACGGCGACCTGCCGTTCGACCCCTTCATGATCAAGCAGCGGCAGCCCTTCTGGATGTACGGCCTCGAGGAGCTGCGGTGCGACCTCACGGCCTTCAAGGAGGCCGTGAAGCTGGAGGCCGAGGGCGTCCCGCAGGCCCGCGACGTGCAGTACGCGGTGCTTTTCGACCGGATGTTCCGCTTCCCGGTCACCGGCGAGCGGGTGCGCAACTACGACGGCCTCGGCGGCCAGCTGCTCTTCGCCTACCTGCACAAGCACGACGTGGTCCGCTGGACCGACAACAAGCTGAAGATCGACTGGGAGCGCGCACCCCAGGTCACCAACCAGCTCTGCGCGGAGA
The DNA here is from genome assembly GCF_000716675.1 of Streptomyces alboflavus. Taxonomy (GTDB): domain Bacteria; phylum Actinomycetota; class Actinomycetes; order Streptomycetales; family Streptomycetaceae; genus Streptomyces; species Streptomyces alboflavus. The sequence goes on along the minus strand of NZ_JNXT01000004.1, from coordinate 156,480 downwards.
TCGAGAAGCTGTACCGGGACGGCATCGACCGCCCCAAGCTGGTCCACTGGCTCGCCGGGTACGAACTGGTCTCGACCTACCTGTCCCCGCACCCCGGCTCGCGCTGGGCCAAGGGTCCCGACGCCCTGGACACCTCGCTGCCGCCGCGGAAACTGGTCGACGAGGTGCTTCCGGACGAGTTTCCGCTCAGCATGTTCTATGAGGCGCTCTCCAAGAAGCTCAAGGCAGTGATCGCCTCCACTCAGGGGATCACCGCGGGCTCGGGAGCCGGGAAGGTCGCCGCGTGAGCGACCGCATCAAGGAGGCGAGGACCATGTCCGCACTCGACGGAGCCGTAGTCGCGGTAGCCGGGGCCGCGGGTCCCGCGGGCCGGGCCACACTGCTCAGGCTCGCTGAGGCCGGGGCCACGGTCGTCGCCTCCGACGCCGACGCGGCCCGCCTCGCGGAGGCCGTGGACGCCGCGCGGTACGCCCACGGCGGCGCCACGGTCACGGGCGACACCGTCGACCTGCTCGACCTGGAGGCGGCCCGCGCCTGGGCCGACCGCACCGAGAAGGAGTTCGGCCGCATCGACGGCCTGGTCCACCTCGTCGGCGGCTGGCGCGGCAGCGCCTCCTTCGCCGAGACCGACCTCGGCGACTGGGACGTCCTGGAGGACCTCCTGATCCGCACCGTCCAGCACACCTCGCTCGCCTTCCAGGACGGCCTGCAGCGCAGTGGCAACGGCCGCTATCTGCTGATCAGCGCCGCGGGCGCCTCGAAGCCGACGGCGGGCAACGCGGCGTACGCGGCCGCCAAGGCCGCCGCCGAGGCCTGGACGCTCGCGCTCGGCGACGCCTTCCGCAAGGCCGGGGGCGACGGGGGGCCGCGCGCGGCGGCTGCCATCCTGGTGGTCAAGGCGCTGGTGCACGACGCGATGCGGGCGGAGCGGCCGAGCGCGAAGTTCGCGGGCTTCACCGACGTGAAGGAGCTGGCCGAGGCCATCGCCGGAGTCTGGGAGCGGCCCGCCGAGGAAGTGAACGGAAACCGTCTGTGGCTGACCGAGAAGCCGTGAACCCACCCAAGACCGACGCGCGCCGGCACCACGACCCGGACGTCCGCGGCTTCGCGAGCGACAACTACGCCGGTACGCACCCGGAGGTGCTCGCGGCCCTGGCCCTGGCCAACGGCGGCCATCAGGTCGCGTATGGCGAGGATCAGTACACAGAAGCCCTCCAGCAGGTGATCCGCAGCCACTTCGGGGCGAGCGCGGAGGCCTTCCCGGTCTTCAACGGCACCGGCGCGAACGTCGTCGCGCTCCAGGCGGTCAGCGACCGCTGGGGCGCGGTGATCTGCGCCGAGAGCGCGCACATCAACGTCGACGAGGGCGGCGCCCCCGAGAAGGTCGCGGGCATCAAGCTCCTGACCGTGCCCACGCCCGACGGCAAGCTCACCCCCGAGCTGATCGACCGTCAGGCCTTCGGCTGGGAGGACGAGCACCGCGCGATGCCGCAGGTCGTCTCGCTCGCCCAGAACACCGAACTGGGCACCGTCTACACCCCGGACGAGATCCGCGCCATCGTCGAGCACGCCCACGGCCTCGGCATGCGGGTGCACCTCGACGGCGCGCGGATAGCCAACGCCGCCGCGTCCCTGAACGTCCCGATGCGGACGTTCACGAACGCGGTCGGCATCGACATCCTCTCGTTCGGCGGCACCAAGAACGGCGCGCTGTTCGGTGAGGCCGTGGTCGTCCTGAACCAGGACGCCGTGCGGCACATGAAGCACCTGCGCAAGCTGTCCATGCAGCTCGCCTCCAAGATGCGGTTCGTCTCCGTGCAGTTGGAGGCGCTGCTCGCCAAGGACCTGTGGCTGCGCAACGCCCGGCACGCCAACGAGATGGCCCAGCGCCTGGCCGAGGGCGTCCGCGCGGTGCACGGCGTGGAGATCCTCTACCCCGTCGAGGCCAACGCCGTCTTCGCGCGCCTGCCGCACGACGTCAGCGAGCGCCTGCAGAAGCGCTTCCGGTTCTACTTCTGGGACGAGGCCGCGGGCGACGTCCGCTGGATGTGCTCCTTCGACACCACCGAGGACGACGTGGACGCCTTCGTGGCGGCGCTGAAGGAAGAAATGGCGCGCTGACCGCACCGCCCCGGACGCGACGGAGCGCATAAGTATGCGGTCGATCGAAAAGTCATTGACTGACGATCGGCCGCTTTCTTATGCTCGCTCGCCATGCAGCTGATCCAGCAGACCCCGGACCTCTCGGCCTATCTCGCGGCGGACGAGGTCATCGACCATACGCATCCCCTGGTGCGCGAGACGGCGGCCCGGCTCGCCAAGAACGTGGCCGACTCCTACGCGTACGCCTGCGCCGCCTACAAGTTCGTACGCGACACCGTCCCGCACTCCGCGGACTCCGGCGACCCGCGCGTCACCTGGCGCGCCTCCGACGTCCTGGAGCAGGCGACCGGCATCTGCCACGCCAAGGCCCACGCCCTGGCCGCGCTCCTTCGCGCCGAGGACATCCCGACGGCGCTGTGCTACCAGCGCCTCCTGCACGACGACGGCAGCGGCTTCGTCGTCCACGGACTCGTCGCCGTGCGCCTCGACGGCGCCTGGCACCGGCAGGACCCCCGCGGCAACAAGCCCGGCGTGGACGCGCAGTTCAGCCTCGACGGCGAACGGCTCGCCTGGATCCCGGACGCCGCGGCGGGTGAGGTCGACTACCCCGAACTCCACGCCTCCCCGCACCCGTCGGTGCTCGCCAGCCTGCGACAGGCGGCCGACCGGCCGCACCTGTGGGACACGCTGCCGACGGAGATCCCGGCCACCCGGTGAGCGTAGGGGGCCATTCATCGGAGGACAGGTCGCGTACGTGAAGGCAACGTCCCTGCAAGTCCTTGGCGTGGCGCATGGGTTGGAGATTCATCCGACCTATTCCTGTCGGATTCCTTGACGCATGCCCGTCCCGGCGTCGATGCTGCGTGCCGTCCGAGTCGTTGCGTTGGCGCGCTGTCACGCAGTCCTCCGTCGGAAGGCCTCGCCATGTCCCCCATCTCGCGGCGCGCGTTCGTCGCAGGCACCTCCGGAGCGTTAGTGGCGGCCGGGTCACCTGTCGCGTGGGGCAGAGCCCCGGCCGCCGCACCGGACGACGTGCATGGCGCGCTCCTTCGCGACGCCGCGATGGTGTGGCGGCGCCTGCCCGGCGGCTGGCAGGAGGGCCCGTTCCTCGGCAACGGGTTCCTCGCCGCCCATCTGTACGTCAAGCCCGGCGAGGGCAACGTCCTGCGCATCATGATCAACCACTCGTACGTACAGGACCAGCGCGGCCAGTGGGAGGCCGCGATCGGCTACTCCCGGCTCGGCGTCGGCTTCCTCACGCTGACCCTCGCGGGCACGATCACCGCTGTCGACTGGCGGCTCGACCTCGACAACGCCGAGCTGACCGGCACCCTCACCACGGCGCGCGGCAGTGTGCGGTTCACCGCCCTGATCCTCAGTCAGGAAGACGTCCTGCTGGTGTCGTTGGAGCCGAGCGATGGCGAGGAGACGGCCGCCTGGGGCTTCACCGCGCTGCCCTCGCACACCACCCGCACCACCCGCGTCCCGCCCGACTACACCGCCAACCCCGACCCGACGACCGCTCCCGGAGTCGTCGAACAGCCCCTGCACGCGGGCGGTGGCTACACCACGGCCTGGCGCGAGGCGCGCTCCGGCACGAAGAGGCTCCTCGCGGCCACGATCGCCTACGGCCACCCCAGCTCGACCGGCCGCGCGACGGCTGAACGCCTCGTGGCGCGCGCCCTCGACGGCCCGCCCGAGGTGCCCGTCGCCCGGCACCGGGACTGGTGGCACGCCTTCTACCGGCGCAGCTTCGTGTCCGTACCCGACAAGAAGGTGCAGCGCTTCTACTGGATCCAGCTCTACAAGCTGGCCTGCGCCACCCGCAGCCACGGGCCTGTCACCCCCGTCTTCGGACCCTGGTTCCCCGAGACCGGCAACAACTGGACCAGCATCTGGTGGAACACCAACGTCCAGGTGACGTATCCGATCGCCAACGGCTCCAACCACCGGGAACTCGACGCCGTCACCCCGACGTTCGCGAAGTACCACGAGAACCTGGAGTCCAACATCTGGCCGCGGCTGCGCGACGGCGAGACCTACGCCCTGTGCCACCCCGGCGACTGGAAGCTGCGCTCAGGCCCGCGCTACGTCGGCATCCCCGGCGAGAGCCCCAACGACCACACCGGCAACCTCACCTGGGCCCTGCACAACGCCTGGGTCACCTACCGCCACCACATGGACGACGATGTCCTGCGGCACGTCATCCGCCCCGTCCTCACCAGGGCCGTCCACTACTACGCCCGCCACCTCACCGAGGGCTCCGACGGCCGGCTCCACCTGCCCGAGACCCGCTCCCCGGAGTACGCCAACGCCTCGGACTGCACCTACGACCTCTCGCTGCTGCGCTGGGGCGTGACCACGCTCCTCGACTCCGCGCGCAGGCTGCGCCTGCGCGATCCGCACGAGAAGCGGTGGCGCGACATCCGCGACCGGCTCGTCCCGTACCACGAGAACGAGAACGGCGTGATGATCGGCGACGGCGTCCCGCTCGCCGAGTCCCACCGCCACTACTCGCACCTTCTGTGGCTCTACCCGCTCCAGGAGAAGCTGGACCGGCGCACGTTCGACCACTGGACCAGTCGCCAGGACCGCTGGCACGGCTACAGCTACGCTGCCGCCGCCTCCATGGAGACGCTCTTCGGCAAGCCCGAGGAAGCCCTCGGCCACCTGCGGTTCTTCCTGGACGGCAACGTCACCGACAAATGTGCGATGACGCCCAACACCATGTACCGCGAAGGCTCCAACTTCGCCCTGGAGAGCCCCGTCAGCGCCGGTCAGTCCCTCCTCGACATGCTGACGCAGAGCCACGGGGGAGTGGTGAAGGTCTTCCCCGCCGTGTCCCGCACCTGGGCGGACGCCAGCCTGCAACGGGTGCGTACGCAGGGCGCGTTCCTCGTCGACGCCTCGCGGCGCGGCGGACGCACCGAGTGGATCAGGGTGGCGAGCGAGGCCGGGGAACCGCTGCGGCTGCGGCACGGCATCACCGGTGCGATCGACGTGCGTGACGAGCGCGGCCGGCCGCTGCCGTACACGGGCCGGGACGTCATCAGCGTGCCGCTGCGGCGCGGGCAGGCCGCGGTGATCACGCCCAAGGGGGCCAGGCCGTCGCTGCGCCCGCGCGATGTGCGCGCCAACGGGACGGAACCCGCGTGGGGGCTGCCGTAGGGGCGCAGGAAGCGACGGAAGTCCATCGTGGTGCACTCACTGGTGCTCTATGCTGTACTTCCGTCGATTTCCGCGAACCAAGGCAGACCATGACGCTCACCCTCACCGTGTCCGACGAGGTGCGCACGCTCGCGCCCGGCTTCACCCACGTCACCATCGAGGCGTACGACCTCGTCAACGGCCCCAGCACCGACGCCACCTCGGCCCTGCTCGACGACGCGGCCCGCCGTCTCGCGGCGCGCCTCGACGGCCGCGCCCCGCACGAGGACCCGCACATGGTGGCCTGGCGCGCCGCGTACACGGCCTTCGGTGCCAAGCCCTCGCGCACCCGCAACTCCGCCGAGGCACTGGCCAAGCGGGCGCTCGCGGACGGCGGGCTGCCCCGGATCAACGCGCTCGTCGACGTCTACAACGCGATCAGCGTGGCCCACCTGATCCCGGTCGGCGGCGAGGACCTGGACCACATCAAGGGCGGCATGCGACTGGTGCGGGCGGCCGGGGACGAGGACTTCGTCACCATGGCGGGGGGCGAGCGAGCCGTCGAGCACCCGGAGCCGGGCGAGGTCGTCTGGCGCGACGACGAGGGCGTCACGTGCCGTCGCTGGAACTGGCGGCAGGGCCCGCGCACCCGCCTCACGGAGGCGAGCGTGAACGCGATCTTCCTGCTGGAGGGCATGGGCCCGGACGCGGGCCTGGCGGCGGCGGGCGCCGAACTCGCCGAGCTCCTGGAGAAGGTCAGCCCGGGGGCCCGCGTCACCGTCCACGAGCCGGTGGGCTAGGCGTGCCCAGGGGTCAGCCGGCCTCGGCGGCGCGGACCTCGGCGGGCGTCGGGGCCGTGCCGCCGAGGTGCGCCGGCATCCACCAGGTGTCCTCGGGGCCCTTGGGGCGCACGGGGTAGGCGCGCTGGGCGGCCTCCAGGAGCTCCTGGCAGCGCTCGCGCAGACGGCGCGTGATCGCGCCCGCGTACTGGTCCTTGGGGGCTTCCATGCGCTCGCCGACGCGGATCGTCACCGGCAGGCCCTGGCGCTTGAAGTTGCGGGGGTGCCCCTTCGTCCACAGCCGCTGCGTGCCCCACAGAGCCATCGGGATCAGGGGGACCCCGGCCTCCTGGGCCATGCGCGCGGCACCCGACTTGAACGACTTCAGCGTGAACGACTGCGAGATCGTCGCCTCCGGGAACACCCCGATGATCTCTCCGGCGCGCAGCGAGTCCAGGGCGTGGGCATAGGCCGTCTCGCCCTGCTTGCGGTCCACCGGGATGTGCTTCATGCCGCGCATCAGCGGACCCGAGATCTTGTGCCGGAACACCGACTCCTTCGCCATGAAGCGCACCACGCGCTTCTGGGGCAGGGCGGCGAGGCCGTCGAAGATGAAGTCCAGATAGCTGATGTGGTTGCTGACCAGGACCGCCCCGCCCGAGCGCGGAATGTTCTCGGAGCCCTTGCAGTCGATCTTCAGGTCGAGAGCCTTGAAGAAGGTCTTGGCGACGCCGATGACCGGTCGGTAGACGAGTTCTGCCATGGCTGGGGAGGGCCCTTCGTCTCTGCCAGAGGAGAGGGCCTTTGGCAGGAAGCTAAGTTACGGATCCGTAGGGTCTACGGCTCCGCCAGATCGTGCCCCAAGAACGAGCGGCTGGCCAGCCATGGTGCCCGTATCGCGGGAGATTCTCGTCACGTCGGAATCTTTCCGTACGCGCGTGCGCTGTAGGGATGGACGTATGTGGAGCCCCAGTGGGGCGGATCGAGGCCCCCGGTGGGGGTGGGAGAGGCGGGGCGCGCGTGACAGGGGTGCGCGGAGGCAAGGGCGCGGGGTCGCTCGGCGCCGCACCGGCCGGTGCGGACCGGCCGGGTGCGGCTCGGCTCGGGGCGGCGGAACTCGGCGCCGAGCTGGGCGAGAGAGCCACGCTCGTGCAGTTCTCCAGCGCGTTCTGCCAGCCCTGCCGGGCCACCCGCAGAGTCCTCGCGGACGTCGCCGCCATGGTCCCGGGCGTCGCCCACGTGGAGATCGACGCGGAGGCCGCCCTCGGCCTCGTCCGCGCGCTGGGCGTCGACAAGACCCCGACCGTCCTCGTCCTCGACGCCGCCGGGCACGAGGTGCGGCGCGCGGCCGGACAGCCGCGGAAGGCCGATGTGATCTCGGCCCTGGGGGCGGCGATATGAGCGCTACGGGGCGGCCCGTCGCGCGTTCGCGTCACGGAACGGGCTTGACTGCACCCGCCACTTATCGTCAGCCTGCTGCCATGCCCCCGGAGCTCCTTCTCTACGAGCGTGTCCACGTGGACCTCGCGCGCCATGCCAGTGCGCGCTGTCGGTCCCGCTGAGCAGCCACGGACCCGTTCGTACCTCTCGGCAGAAGGACACAACTCCATGACGGCCACGCCCGACCTCTCCGCCCCCCAGCTCGCCACGCCCGACCTGCTCCGCTCCGCCTTCCGCAGGCACGCGGCCGGAGTCGCCGTGATCACCGCCCGCGGCACGGACCCCGTCGGCTTCACCGCGACCTCGCTCACCTCGGTCTCCGCCGAACCCCCGATGGTCTCGTTCGGCATCGGCACCGGCGCCTCCAGCTGGCCCGCGATATCCCGGGCCGAGCACGTCGGCGTCCACATCCTCGGCGAGCACCAGCGGGAACTCGCCGCCGCCTTCGCGCGCAGCGGCGCCGACCGCTTCGGCGCGCCCACGCGCTGGTTCGACGGGCCCGAGGGCGTGCCGGTCCTCGAGGGCGTGCTCGCCTGGATGGTGTGCCGGGTCGTGGCGCGGGTGCCCGCCGGTGACCACCGGGTGGTCCTGGCCGAGGTGGTCGCCGGGGACCCCGCGGGGGCGGGCCGTCCGCTGCTGTACCACCAGGGACGCTTCAACGCGCTGCGTGACTGAGAGTTCCCGATGACGCGGGGTGCGCGTGATTACGGAGCGTTGCGAAGGTCACAGTTCAAAGCGCTTGCTCAGGGGGAAAGTACTGGGTGTACTCATGAGTAATATTCCGGTTGGAGCGGGGGCCGCCCCAGCCGGGACCCGCCGCTTCAGGCGCCTATGCTGCCTGCAAGAAGGCAGTGGTTTGTAGCCGAGGCAGCAGCCCAGTAATGACGATGCAGTAGGAGAGCCGGCGTGAGCTTGAGGATCGTTGTCTGTGTGAAGTACGTGCCCGACGCCACCGGCGACCGGCACTTCGCCGAGGACCTGACCGTCGACCGCGACGACGTGGACGGTCTGCTCTCGGAGCTCGACGAGTACGCGGTCGAGCAGGCCCTGCAGATCAAGGAAGCGGCGGACGACGACGCCGAGATCACGGTCCTCACCGTCGGCCCCGAGGACGCCAAGGACGCGCTCCGCAAGGCCCTCTCGATGGGCGCCGACAAGGCCGTCCACGTCGAGGACGACGACCTGCACGGCACCGACGTCATGGGCACCTCGCTGGTCCTGGCCAAGGCCGTCGAGGAGACGGGCTACGACCTTGTCGTCGCCGGTATGGCCTCCACCGACGGCACCATGGGCGTGCTGCCCGCGATCCTCGCCGAGCGCCTGGGTGTGCCGCAGGTGACGCTGCTCTCCGAGGTCTCCGTCGAGGGTGGCGTGGTGAAGGGCCGCCGTGACGGCGACACCGCATCCGAGCAGCTCGAGGCGTCCCTGCCGGCCGTCGTGTCCGTGACGGACCAGTCGGGCGAGGCCCGCTACCCGTCCTTCAAGGGCATCATGGCCGCCAAGAAGAAGCCGGTGAAGTCGCTCGACCTGGACGACCTGGACATCGACGCCGAGACCGTCGGCCTCGAGGGCGCCTGGACCAAGGTCGACTCCGCCGCCGAGCGTCCCGCGCGCACCGCGGGCACGATCGTCAAGGACGAGGGCGAGGGCGGCAAGCAGCTCGCGGAGTTCCTCGCGGGTCAGAAGTTCATCTGAGCTTCGGTCATCACCTCACATCGCCCAACTTCTTCGTAATCGCAGGAGATTGAAGTCCCATGGCTGAAGTTCTCGTCTACGTCGACCACGTCGACGGCGCCGTCCGCAAGCCCACCCTGGAGCTGCTCACGCTGGCCCGCCGCATCGGCGAGCCCGTCGCCGTCGCGCTCGGCTCCGGCGCCGAGGCCACCGCCGCCACGCTCGCCGAGCACGGCGCGGTGAAGGTCCTCACCGCCGACGCCTCCGAGTTCACCGACTACCTCGTGGTACCGAAGGTGGACGCGCTCCAGGCCGCCTACGACGCCGTGTCCCCGGCCGCCGTGCTCGTGCCGTCCTCCGCCGAGGGCAAGGAGATCGCGGCCCGCCTCGCGGTCCGCATCGAGTCCGGCATCATCACCGACGCCATCGACCTGGAGGCCGGTGACGAGGGCCCGGTGGCCACGCAGTCCGTGTTCGCGGCCGCGTTCACCACCAAGTCCCGCATCTCCAAGGGCACCCCGGTCATCACCGTGAAGCCGAACTCGGCGCCGGTCGAGGCCGCCCCGGCCGCGGGCGCCGTCGAGGCCCTGTCCGTGTCGTTCTCCGCCCAGGCCACCGGCACCAAGGTCACCGCGCGCACCCCGCGCGAGTCCACCGGCCGCCCGGAGCTGACCGAGGCCGCGATCGTCGTCTCCGGCGGCCGCGGTGTCAACGGCGCCGAGAACTTCGCGATCATCGAGGCGCTCGCCGACTCGCTCGGTGCCGCCGTCGGCGCGTCCCGCGCCGCCGTCGACGCCGGCTGGTACCCGCACTCCAACCAGGTCGGCCAGACCGGCAAGTCCGTGTCGCCGCAGCTGTACATCGCCTCCGGCATCTCCGGCGCGATCCAGCACCGCGCCGGCATGCAGACCTCGAAGACCATCGTGGCCATCAACAAGGACGCCGAGGCCCCGATCTTCGACCTGGTCGACTACGGCGTGGTCGGCGACCTGTTCGAGGTCGTCCCGCAGCTGACCGACGAGGTCAAGTCGCGCAAGGGCTGAGCCCGTCGGGTCGGGGGAGTTCCGGGGCACCGGCACTCCCGGCGGCCCCGTGGCCGAGGCCGGACGAGGCCCCCGCATCCGCCGCGCGCGGAGGCGGGGGCCTCGCGCGTCACAGCGTCAGGCTCGCCTGCACCGGCAGGTGGTCGCTCGGGAACTGCCCGCCGAGCGAGAAGGTGTTGATGGCGGCCGCGTGCACCCGGGCACCCGGCGTCGCCAGGATCCAGTCGATGCGGTCGCCGTCGGGCACGAGCGGCTTGTAGCCGTGGAACGTCGCGTACTGCTTGCTGCGCTCGTCCGCCGCGTCCCAGGTGTCGACGAGCCCGGCGCCCAGCATCGTCTCGTACACCGGGTTCTTGTGCGCCGCGACGTTGAAGTCGCCCGTGACGAGCAGCGGCAGCGACCGGTCGAGGGTCGCGATGCGGTCGGTGATCAGGTGCGCGGCGCGGGTGCGGGCGTACTGACTGGCGTTGTCCAGATGGGTGTTGAGGACGTACAGCTCGCCGTCCGTGCGCCGGTCCAGGAAGCGGACCCAGGTCACCATGCGGATCGAGCCGCCGCCCCAGGTGTTGGAGCCGATCACGTCCGGGGTGTCGGAGAGCCAGAAGTGGTCGTAGGCGACGGGGCTCAGCCTGCGCGTGTCGTAGAAGACCGTCATGAACTCGTCGCGGCTGCCGCCCGCGCGGCCCGTGCCGATCCACGCGTAGTGCTGGCCCAGGTCCTCGGCGATGTCCTGCACCTGCTGGTAGAGACCTTCCTGGGTGCCCACGACGTGCGGGCGGGCGCGCCGCAGCAGCTCCCGTGTGACGGGGCGGCGGTCGGCCCAGGTGTTCGGCGGGGTCGTTCCGGCGTAGCGCAGGTTGAACGACATCACCTCCAGGCGCCGGCCCGGACGCTCCACCGCGCGGGCGGGCGACGCCGCCAGCGCGGTCGCGAGCAGCGGGACCGTGACGGCGGCGGCCGCGGCCGCCGTCCGCAGGCCGGAGCGGCGGGTCACTCGGTTGTCGGTCGGCACGCGTTCTCCTTCGTGGGGTCGCGGATGGTGCGGTCGGTGCGTTCGGTCGCGGTCGGGGCCACGGTCAGCGTGGAGTGCGCCCACGGGAGTGTGGAAGCACCATCTGAGACATGCGTGAACACGCGGGGACCGGCACGCGAGAAGGTGTTGACCAGCGGGAAGGTGCACGGATAGCTTCAGTATGCGGATGTTCGATTCCGTCAGACGGAAATGCCGTACGGGAAGGCCGTCGGCAGCGCCGTGGGTGTGAGTCACTGAGAACCGGTGTGGGTCACTGAACAGTGGAGGGTGCACGGATGGGTCAGCAGGAGAAGGTGTCCACGAGCCTCGCAGGTGCGGTCAGCGAAGGCATCAGCGCCTCGCTCGCGCCGGTCGACGCGGAGCTCGAACGCCGGTACCCGGGAGACCCCGGCACCCGCCAGCCCGTGCACACCGTGTACGTACCCGGTGAGGCCTTCGCCGCCGACACCGTCCGCGACTGGGGCGACCGCGCCCTCGCCGCCCTCGACGAGCACGCCCCCGACGCCGCGTCCTTCGCCGCCGTCCTCGGCCTCGCCGACGACCTCGCGGAGCCCGTCTACACGCGTGTGCGCGCCAAGCTGGAGCGCGAGCCGATCGAGGACCTGCGCGTCGACTTCGAGGACGGCTACGGAGGGCGCACCGACGCCGACGAGGACGCCGACGCGGCCCGTGCGGCCCGCCTGATCGCCGAGGCGTACGCTGGGGGCACCTCCCGGCCGGAGGCTGGGGGAAGCACCGCGGCTCCGTACATGGGCATCCGCATGAAGTGCATGGAGGCGGCGGTGCGCGACCGCGGCATCCGCACCCTCGACGTCTTCCTGTCCGGCCTCATGGAGGCGGGCGGTCTTCCCGACGGCCTCGTCCTGACCCTGCCCAAGGTGACGTACGCCGAGCAGGTCACCGCGATGGTGCGGCTCCTGGAGGAGTTCGAGAAGGCCCGCGGTCTCACCCCCGGCCGGATCGGCTTCGAGATCCAGATCGAGACCAGCCAGTCCATCCTCGCCGCCGACGGCACCGCCGCCGTCGCCCGCATGATCGACGCCGCCGAGGGCCGCGCCACAGGACTGCACTACGGCACCTTCGACTACAGCGCCTGCCTCGGCGTCTCCGCCGCCTACCAGGCCAGCGACCACCCCGCCGCCGACCACGCGAAGGCCGTCATGCAGGTCGCCGCCGCGGGCACCGGCGTGCGCGTCTCCGACGGCTCCACGAACGTGCTTCCGGTCGGCCCGACCGCGAAGGTCCACGACGCCTGGCGGCTGCACTACGGCCTCACCCGGCGCGCCCTCGCCCGCGCCTACTACCAGGGCTGGGACATGCACCCCGGCCACATCCCCACCCGCTACGCCGCCGTCTTCGCCTTCTACCGCGAGGGCTTCGCGCAGGCCGCCGCCCGCCTCGCCGCCTACGCCAACCGGACCGGCGGCGACATCGCGGACGAGCCCGCCACCGCGAAGGCGCTCGCCGGGTACCTGCTGCGCGGCCTGGACTGCGGGGCACTCGACACGGCCGAGGTCACCCGCCTCACCGGCCTGACCCTTGCGGGCCTCCAGGTCTACGCGGGACCGCGCCGGGGGGACCTGACGCCGTCGGCCAAGTGACGGGGCGCGGGCGGCCCGCGGTCTTCACGAGACGTCCCGCACCGCCTGTCACATCTGCCCCGTACTCTGTACGCCACACAGCACATCAGCACGACGGCGGCACAGGGACCACAGGGACGGGGCAGCGGTGTCTTCGGGGGAACAGGGACAGACGGACGGGGTCGGCCGCGTCCTCGCCGGGCGGTATCGCGTGCTCGCGCAGCTCGGACGCGGCGGCATGGGGGTGGTGTGGCGCGCCCTCGACGAGGTGCTGCACCGCGAGGTCGCGGTCAAGGAACTGCGCACCTACACCGACACGGCCGGGCCCGAACTGGCCGACCTGCGGCTGCGCATGCAGCGCGAGGCCCGCGCCGCGGCCCGGGTGCGCCACCCCGGAGTCGTCGCCGTGCACGACGTCGCGGAGGTCGACGGGCGGCCGCTGATCGTCATGGAGCTGGTCGACGGCCCTTCCCTGGACGACGTCCTGCGCGAGCGCGGCCCGCTCGACCCGCGCGCGGCGGCGGCCATCGGCGCCAAGGTCATGGACGCCCTCGCCGCCGCCCACCGCGCGGGTGTCCTGCACCGCGACGTGAAGCCCGGCAACATCCTGCTCGGCACCGGCGGCCGCGTCGTCCTCACCGACTTCGGCATCGCCACCATGGAGGACCCCGGCGACGGCTCGGCCACCCACCTCACCCGCAGCGGCGAACTCGTCGGCTCCCTGGACTACCTGGCGCCCGAGCGGGCCCAGGGCCAGGAGCCAGGACCCGCGTCCGACGTCTGGGCGCTCGGCGCCACGCTGTACGCGGCCGTCGAGGGCGCGTCCCCGTTCCGCCGCACGTCGACGTGGTCCACGCTCACCGCGATCGTCGTCGAGCCCCTGCCCGTGCCGCTGCGCGCGGGCCCGCTCATGCCGGTGCTGCGGCTGCTCATGGACAAGGACCCACAGGCACGGCCGGACGCGGAGGGCGCGCGGCGGCTCCTTGAGCAGGTGGCCGCGGGGGAGCCGATCTCGGAGGGCGCGCCGGGGGCGACGGGGTCTCTTGGGTCCGCCGAGCCTGCCGAGCCTGCCGGGGCAAGCGGGCCCCTGGGGGTGACCGGGCCTCTCGGATACGCGGAGTCGTCGCCCCAGGGCGTCGGGGGCGCGGAGCGCGAGCCCACGGTGCGCGAGCCCACGGTGCGCCATGTGCCGACCACGCCGCCGCCCGGGTTCGGCCCGCCTCCCGGTGCGCCCGGTGTGGCAGCGGGGCACGGGGCGGCGGGGGTTGCCGGTGAGCCCGCGGTGTTCGGCGCGCCGGGTGCGCCGAGTGCGGCGCCCGTGGGGTCCATGACCGCGCCCGCTCCGGCACCATCGGGACGCCGTGGAGCGCGGGCCGGCCGGCCGCGCCGGGGCAAGGCCCTGCTCGCCGCCGCAGCCGTGGCGGTGGTCCTCGCGGCGACCGGCGTGACCGTGGCGGTGCTCTCCGGCGGGGACGACAAGAAGGACCAGGCACGGGACGCGCGCGACGCGCAGGAGGCCGGGAGCACGGTCGAGCCGGGCTCGGACGCGAGCCGGGGCGCGCTCGACCCGGACGGCTCGAAGCCCTCGAAGCAGGGCGACAAGAAGGCGAAGCCCTCCAAGGACGCCGACCGCCCCGACAAGGCGGGCGAGGACGACCGGGACGGCGACGGCAAGAAGGGCGACGGGGCGTCGGACGACGACTCCGGTTCGGGTTCGGGATCGGGCTCCGGCGACAAGTCCGACGGCCGCCCCAAGGAGTCGTCCAAGCCGCCCAAGAGCGGTACGTCCGGCGGCGGTTCCTCCGGCGGCGACGAGGAGCCCGCGTGCCATCCCGCGGGCGGCGGCAAGTACAACTGCTCGGTGTGGCAGACCGCCAAGTCGTACCAGGCGTCGGGCGCCGAGGCGGGCATCCTCAACGCGGGCACCAACTACTTCTACTGTCAGCAGAACCTCGGCCGCCGCGAGACCCACGGCCAGTGGACCAACGTGTGGTGGGCGAAGACCGACGACGACAGCGGCAACACGAACGTGTTCGTGAGCGACGTGTACATCCGGGGCGGCGACAACGACAAGCCGCTTCCGGGGCTGCCCACCTGCTGAGGGTGGGACCGCCCGGCCCCTGAGGGGTGCCGGGCGCCCGGCCGCGCACGCCGGGGCGCGTCGGGCACGCCGTGAACAATCCGGTTGCGCGGCCCTCGTGGCGGCGCGGACCCTTGCCGGATGGACGAGTTGACGCCCACGGAAGCCCTGATCGGCCCGGACGCATCGGCCGACGGGGACGACCTCACCGTACGCGCCGCGACCCCCGAGGACGCGGCTGAGATCTGCCGCATGCTCAACACCATCGACGTCCTGGAGCTCGGGCACGCGGAGACCGACCTGGGCATCGTCGAGGTCGACCTGGTCCACCCCGAGGCCGACCTGCCCCACAACTCCTGGCTGGCGTTCCGCAACGGAAGCATGGTGGCGTACGGACTCCTCTGGGACGACTCCGGCGCCGACCGCATCGACGCCGACCACTACGTCCTGCCCGACCACCAGGACGCGGGCGAGCGCGTGCTCGCCGCCATCGAGACCCGAGCCGCCGAACGCGCCGCCGAGAACGGCGCGACCCGTGCGGTCGTCCACCTCAACCTCAACATCCGCCCCAGCCTCGACCGGGCGACGCTGGCCCGGCGCGGCTGGCACACCGTCCGGCGCTACCACGTCCTGACCCGCCCGCTCTCCCGCGCCGCCGACCCCGCCCCGACCCCGCCGCCCGGCCTCACCCTGCGCGACTGCGCGGCGGAGGCCGACCGGCGACGCGCCCACGCCCTGGTCCAGGAGACCTTCGTCGGCCACCACGACCACCAGGCGCGCACCTACCAGCAGTGGCTGGACGACCTCGGCGAGGGCATGGACTGGTCCCTCGTCTGGGTCGCCTCCCTCGCCGGGACGGGCGACGTCGCCGTCGTCGTGACCCGCGACGACCGCGCGGCCATGGCCTGGGTCCCCTACCTCGGGGTCCGCGAGGACGCCCGCGGCCGGGGCATCGCCGGTCATCTGCTGCGGCACTCCTTCGCCGTGTACGCCGCCCGCGGCCGCGACACCATCGGCCTCGGCGTCGACACCGAGAACGCCACCGGCGCGCTGGACCTGTACACGGCCCACGGCCTCGGCCTGCACTACGCCGTGGACACCTGGGAGGTCACCCTGCCCACACCCCGCTAGACCCGCCCCGAGCCTGTAACCCCGCCGCCCGTGCCGGACATGAGGAGACATGGAGAGGCAGGAGGGCAGGCCGCGCGAGAAAGGGGACGGCGTGCGGGGGGACGACCGGGACCAGCAGGACCACGGGACGTACCGGGAACACCGAGACCAAGGGCGCGACCGGGACGACGACG
Organism: Streptomyces alboflavus; assembly: GCF_000716675.1. Classification (GTDB taxonomy): domain Bacteria; phylum Actinomycetota; class Actinomycetes; order Streptomycetales; family Streptomycetaceae; genus Streptomyces; species Streptomyces alboflavus. Next base: position 140,297 of record NZ_JNXT01000004.1, on the reverse strand, counting down.
TCGGTGGCCGCGACGACGACGTCGGTGGCCGCGACGAGGAACGCTTCAGGGAACTCTTCGAGGCCCACTACGAGCACGTGCTGCGGTTCGCCGCGCGCCGAGTCGAGGCCGAGGCGGCGGGTGACGTCGCCGCCGAGACCTTCCTCGTCGCATGGCGGCGCCTCGCCAAAGTGCCGAGGTCCGGCGACGAGGCCCGGCCGTGGCTGTACGCCGTGGCCCGCCGTGTGCTGGCCAACCAGCGGCGCGGGGACCGGCGGGGCGAACGGCTCACCGCCCGCATCGGCGGCGTCGACCCGCCCCGGGCCGGGCCCGACCACGCGGGGGACGTCGTCGGCGTACTGCATCTGCGGCAGGCGCTCGGCACGCTCTCCGCACGGGACCGGGAGACGTTGCTGCTGGTGGGATGGGACGGCCTCGACGTGGCGGACGCCGCGAAGGTCGTGGGCTGCAGCCGCCGCACCTTCGCGGTCCGGTTGCACCGGGCCCGGCGGCGCCTCATGCGGGCGCTCGCGGGCACGCACGCGGACGAGGGGGCGCCGCGGACCGCCGTGGCGCTGCAGGGGAGGCAGGCATGAGCGCGCGGCGGACGGAGACGACGCAGGAGGCGCTGGCGTACACACGGCGCACCCTCGGCCCCGCTGACCCGGCGCGCGGGGACGAGTTCAACGGCGCCGCCCGGACACCGGAGGGCCGGGCCGTCCTGGCCAGGATCCTCGCGGACCAGCCGGAAGCACGCGGTCACGCCAAGGCGGCACGACAGCTGCGCAGCCACGCCGAGGCGGCACGACAGCCGCGCGGCCCCGTCCGCGAACCACGAAAGCCGCGCGTCCGTGTGCGCGGCACCCGACGCCGCTGGCTCGTCGCCGCGGCCACGGTCATGGCACTGGGAGGAGTGACAGCGATGGCGGACGCCATGGGGGTGCTCCCGTCGGGAGTGGTCGACGGGCTCACCCGCGTCCAGGACGACGGCATGGGGGAGGTCGACCTGGACCGGGCCCGGCTCCTCGTGGCGGGCCCGATGCCGGACGGGCGCCGGACGATGGAGGTCTGGCAGGCACCCAACAAGAGCGGCGGCACCTGCCTGCACACGCGGTACGTCGCCGACGACGGCACAGCCGAGGGCGGCGGCACCGAGTGCTCGAACGGCGCGGGCGCGACCCCCTTGGACCGGCTCCCGCTGTGGACCGGCGGCGGAACCACCGAGATGCCCGGCTACGACACGCTCTACGGGCGCGCCGCCGAACCCGCCGTGACGGTCCGCATCACCTGGGCCGACGGAGCCCGGCGGACGGTTCCTCTGAGCCCCGACGGCACGTTCCTCACCTTCGTGCGCAGCAGGCCCGGAGCCGAGGGGGAGTACCGCACCATCGACGCGCTGGACCGGCAGGGGAAGGTCGTCACGAGCGATCCCCACGGGTAGCGCCCGGCGCGGACCGACGGCCCGCACCCCTGCCACGCGTGCTCGGGGGTGCGGGCCGTCGGCATGTTCCGCCCGGCAGTGGATCAGGTGCGGGAGCGGTCCCAGCCGGACCAGCGCCCGGACGTGTAGCGCTCGTTGTACCAGCGGTTCCCGTCACCGCCGATGCAGGTGATCGCGAAGTTCCAGCCGTTGGTCCATTCCACGTCGATGGAGCGCTGGCCGGGCTTGTAGCACTTGCCGCCCATGTTCTTCCACGACATGTTGCCCTTCCACTTCGTGTAGGGGCGGTTGTCGGTGCCGATGACGAAGGCCTGCCACGTGCCGTTGGGGAGCTTGAGCTTCACGTTCGACTTGCAGAGGAACCGGCCGCCCCAGTTCGAGTAGGTGCAGGTGCCGTTGCTGCCGACCTCCACCAACTCGTCCCCGGGGACGTCTTCTTCGGCGAAGGCGCTGGTCTGGGCGCCTACGACGGTGCCGCCGGCGAGCATCAGGGTCCCGGCCGCCAAGGCCACGGTCTTACGGATCTTCACAGGTTTTCCCCCTCGCGCTCATGATTGTGCTTCGGTCGAGGAGAGAGCCTGCCAGCGGAATTTCCCAGTCCGCGCGGGTGTGGCCCTTTTGACTTGATCACATCGACCGCGGGGCTGAAACGCTGACGCACGAGCGGGGTGCGGTGGGGTGGGCCGGGGTGACCGCCCGACGCGTGAACCGAGTCCGCCCCTGTGACGGCTGCGGTATGACTAGTCACCGCTGCGGGTGTCATGGCGCGTGAGCTGCGCCGGGCCTGGGCAGAGGCGGCATGTTCAGTGTCGGCCACCACCTCTGGGAGATCCCTCCGACATGCATCGCCGCACCGCCGCTCTCGCCCTTGCCCTCGCTGCCGCGTCCCTGTCCGCCGCCCCGGCGTCCGCCGAAGCCGCACCCACCCGGGAACGCGGAGCGGGTGACGTCTGCTTCTACACCCAACCCGGCTACACGGGGGCGAGTTGGTGCTACCGCCCGCCGGGCTACGCCGACGTACCGGCGCCGCTGCACGACAACGCCGCCTCCTTCGAGTCGAACGCCGACGTCACGGTGTACGCGATCGACTGGGTCAGGCCCGGCCAATGCCTCTACCGGACGATCTGGACGGGGGACCGGAGCACCAACTGGGAGTGGAGGAACAAGTTGGACGCCGTACAGAGCGTCCGGCCCACCGACTGCCAGGCCGGCTGACCTCTGCGGCCCGGGACCTCAGTCGGCGGGCCGCAGCTCCCCCGACCCGCGCGTGATCAACCGCGTCGGCAGCTCGATGCGCTCCGGCGCGTCCGAGGCCCCGTCGAGCTGCCGGAACAGCCGCTCCGCCGCCGTGCGCCCCAGCTGGGCCGCGTCCTGGGCGACCACCGTCACGCCGGGGCTCAGCAGGTCGGCCAGCTCGATGTCGTCGAAGCCGACGAGGGCCACGGGGCGGGGGAGGCCCGCGAGGACACGTACGACCGTGACCGTCACGCGGTTGTTGCCCGCGAAGACGGCGGTGACGGGGGAGGGGCCCGACAGCATCGACTCGGCCGCGCGCCGGACCCGGTCGGGGTCCGTGGGGCCGAGCGACACCCAGGACTCGTCGACGTCGATGTCGGCCTCCGCCATCGCCGCGCGGTAGCCGCGCAGGCGCTCTATCGCGGTGTGGATCCGCGGCTGGTCACCGATGAAGCCGATCCGGCGGTGGCCGTGGGCGACCAGATGCGCCACCCCGTCGCGCGCGCCCCCGAAGCTGTCGGACAGCACCACGTCGGCGTCGATCCGCCCCGGCGGCCGGTCCACGAACACCGTGGCGACACCGGCGGCGATCTCCGGCTCCAGATAGCGGTGGTCGTCGCCCGCCGGAATCACCACGAGCCCGTCCACCCGGCGGGCGCACAGCGCGAGCACCAACTCCTGCTCGCGGTCCGGGTCCTCGGCGCTGGAGCCGTTGATGAGCAGTGCCCCGTGCGCGCGGGCGACCTCCTCCACGGCCCGGCTGAGCGGACCGTAGAACGGGTCGGCCAGGTCCTCCAGGACCAGGCCGATGCTCGCCGTGCGGCCCTTGCGCAGCACCCGCGCGCTGTCGTTGCGCCGGAAGCCCAGCGCCTCGATGGCCTCCTGGACCCGGCGCTCGGTGTCGGGCGTGACGCCGGGCTCGCCGTTCACGACGCGCGACACCGTCTTCAGGCCCACGCCCGCACGCGCGGCGACGTCCTTCATGGTCGGCCGGTTGCCGTAACGGCTCTTGGGGTCCGCGGTGCCGTCCGAAGTGCTCCCGTCCGTACGGAGCCGGGAGACGGGGGTGCGGGCGGTCTCTGCCACGGTGCGCTGTCCTGTCTGTCGTCCACTGGTGCGGATCTCAGTCTGCGTAACGTCGGTGCTTCACGTGAGGAAGTTCAGACTTCCACCTCTGTGCTTCCCCCTGTGTACGGTGACGTCCGTACTGCGACGTCCACTATCCATCGGGGGTCGTACGTCCTCGTCCACCGGGGTCCGCATCCGCGTCGCCCGGGGTCCGCCCGGGGCGGTGCGCGCCCGGTCGTATGCGTGTGCCTCGCATGTGGCGTCGAGCATAGGACCTGGACAACGTTGTCAGATGCACGAGAGACTATGCACCGCACTCTCCGGCCTGCCCTTTCACCAGGAGATCTGACACTGATGCCCACGGACCTCGTCGCCGCACTCGACATCGGCGGCACCAAGATCGCCGGAGCCCTCGTGGACGGCCGGGGCCGGATCCTGCTGCGCGCCCAGCGGCCGACGCCCGCGCGCGAGGACGGCGACACCGTGATGCGCGCGGTCGAAGAGGTGCTCGGCGAGCTGACGGCAGGCGAGCCGTGGGGGCTCGTCCGCGCGGTCGGCATCGGCAGCGCGGGACCGGTCGACGCGAGCGCGGGCACGGTCAGCCCGGTCAACGTCCCCGGCTGGCGGGACTATCCCCTGGTCGAACGGGTGCGCTCCGCCGCGGGTGGCCGGCCCGTCGAGCTGGTGGGCGACGGCGTGGCGATGACGGCCGCCGAGCACTGGCAGGGCGCCGCCCGCGGCCACGACAACGCGCTGTGCATGGTGGTGTCCACCGGCGTCGGCGGCGGCCTTATCCTGGACGGCTCCCTGCACCCCGGCCCCACCGGCAACGCGGGCCACATCGGGCACATCAGCGTCGACCTCGACGGCGACCCGTGCCCGTGCGGCGGGCGCGGCTGCGTCGAGCGCATCGCGAGCGGCCCGAACATCGCCCGGCGTGCCCTGGAGAACGGCTGGCTCCCCGGACCCGACGGCGACACCTCCGCCGCCGCCGTGGCCCGCGCGGCCCGCGCGGGCGACCCGGTCGCCGTCGCCTCCTTCGACCGCGCGGCGAAGGCCCTAGCGGCGGGCATCGCCGCCACGGCCACGCTCGTAGAGATCGACATCGCGGTGATCGGCGGGGGCGTGGCGATGGCCGGCGACCTCCTGTTCGCGCCCCTGCGCCGCGCCCTGCGGGAGTACGCCACCCTGTCGTTCGTCGGCGGCCTGGCCGTGGCCCCGGCCCTGATGGGCACCGACGCGGGCCTGGTGGGCGCGGCCGCGGCGGCGCTGCGGGCGTTCCCCGACGCGACGGTCGGACAGCTGCGGCCGGTCGCCAATCGCTGAGCCCGTTCGCGGCGGCTCCGGCGACTCAGGGAGGTCGCCGCACGTGAGGACTGGCCGAATCTCGTCGACACCGTGTGAACGGCCAGCGGCCCGCGGCCAGTTGCGGCACGATGCCCCCAACGGGGGGAGCGTCAGGCGATCACGATGGCAGCGCAGAGGGATCCGAGCCGGAAGAGAGTCACAGCACCTCGGGCGGCCGCGTGGACAGTTGGTGCCGCGCTCGTCGCTCTGCTGGTGACCTCATGTGCGGGTAGGCCGAGCGGGGGTGACGACCCGGAGAGCCAAGCTCTGTACGGACAGGAAATCATCGAGAGCCGCAAGGAGATGTTCGAAGGCCGGATCAGCTATACGCGTCTTCGTTCGGCGAAGGTCGGTCGAGCATTTGAGTTCCAGGCGGAAGTGGCAGGGTTCCGCGCCGCAGAATCGCAGGGTGCGCGCAAGGACTTGCAGCACACGGGTGAGCTGCAGGTCGGCACCCTCGTGGGCGTCAAGCTGCACTGCAGCGGGGCGGGCGTCAGATGCACGGCACTCTCCTCCGCGCGGCAGAACGTGCTCACGCCTGACGACAAGGCGAAATGGCGATGGATCGTCAAGCCGTCCGCGACGGGCACCATGGCTCTCGCCCTCACGGTCACGGCGTACTACCGCGACACGGACAACGTCCTCTTCGAGAAGCCGCCCTTCATGCAGAGAGCCCGCGTCGACGCGACGGCGGCGCACACGGCCCGGCGCGCCAAGGACGACGCGATCGCGGTGCTGGCCTTCCTGGGCGCGGTGTTGGGTCTGGGCGTCGCCTGGGTGACGATCCACGAGTTCTGGCAGCGTCGCTCCGGCAGAAAGGCCGAGGCCGAGGCCGCGAAGAAGGCTCCGCCACGGAAGGTGAGGCACCGCGAAGGGCCTCGCGTGCGTCGTCGCAACCGGACATGACCTTGGCCCCCCGTGCCGCCGGGGGCTGCCGGGATGGGAGGATCGGCCGGTGACCAGTGATGCCGCCGTGCTCGACCATCCCGTCGCCCAGTCGCTGCTCGGGCAGCACGCGGAGCTGGCCCGCCGGTGCGGGCAGGCTGTCACGTATCTGCCGGGGGTCGCGACCTTCTGTGCGGTGCCGGCCGAGCCCGACGCGACGGACTGGGCCGATCTGGCGCGACTGCTCGGCAGCGGCGGTTTCGCCGACATGTTCAGCAGCCCGGCGCTCCCGCCGTCGGACTGGGAGCCGGTCTTCGAGTTGGAGGGGCGGCAGATGCTGTGGCCGGGCCGCCAGGCCGGTGCTCCACGTCCAGCCGCCGATGCCGCGCTCCTGGAGCTGGGGCCGGAGGACGTGCCGGACATGCTCGACCTCGTCGCGCGGGCCGCACCAGGACCGTTCTGGCCCCGCACCTGTGAACTCGGCACCTATCTCGGGATCCGCGTGCGAGGACGGCTGGTGGCGATGGCGGGCGAGCGGCTGCGGCCTCCCGGCTGGACCGAGATAAGCGCCGTGTGCACGGCCCCCGAGGCACGCGGCCAGGGCCACGCCGCCCGTCTGGTGCTCGCGCTGGTCGAGCGCATTCTCGCCCGGGGCGAGCGGCCGTTCCTGCACGTGGCCGAGGCGAACACCGGTGCCATCGCGCTCTACGAGCGGCTCGGGTTCGAGAGCCGCAAGTCGGTGACCTTCCGGGGCTTCCGCACCCCGTGACCCGCTGGCGCACGCCGTGACCCGCAGAGTGGGCCCGGCCGAGTCGTGGGGACAGGGCCGGGCCCCAGCCGCGCCAGGGCGCGAACTCAGCAGCCCAGCACCGGCTCCGCCCAGTCCGCGTGGTCCGAGTCGATGCCGTCGCCGCCGTCCGTGACGACGAGGCGGATCACCTCGGCGCCGCGCACGTCGGCCGAGACCGCCTCGGCGGGGTCGGCGGTGGTGAGGACGCCGGTGGCGGCGGCGAGCTTTCCGTCGGCCCAGACCTGGAAGGCGACGGTGCCCTTGTCCGGCTTCTCGTCGTCGACGCCGACCTGGGCCGTCAGCTTCTCGCAGGCCCCGCCCGCGTAGTACTCGACGGTGCTCTCCGCGTGCACACCGAGCCCCTTGGCGTACACCTTGCCGCCGATGGTGAGCGGCTTGCCGTCGCCCGCGGCGCTCTCACCGTTGCTGGTGTCCTTCTCGACGGGGCCCCAGCCGTTGGTGGTGGACAGCCACGGCAGGCCGCTGAGCGCGGTGTCGCCCGCGGGCGGTGCCACCACGACCCGCGCTGTGACCGGCTGTCGGAGCTGGACGCGGCCGCCGCCGGGGGCGCGGTGGCTCGCCTTCAGGTCGAGGGCGTACGTGCCGGGCTTGGCGTCCCTAGGCGCCGTCACCTGCCAGGACGTGCCGAGGACCTCGCCCGTGCGCAGGGCCGACGCACGAGTCGGGGAGGTCGCCTTCAGTCGCCAGCCGGAGGGTCCGGTGAGGGAGACGCGGACGTCGCGCGCGTCCGTGCTGCCGCGGTTGGCGACCTTGGTGAGCAGCTTCTCGGACTTGCCCGCCTCCACCAGCGGGTCGGCGGCGCCGAGGTCGACGGCGGGCGGCTTGTCCTGCCACTGGCCGTCGGCCGCGACCCGGACCAGGACCGTGCCGTGCGCGGGCACGGTCGCCGAGATGGTGCCCGCGACGTTGTAGCTCTCGTGCTTCCACAGGTCGCGCAGGGAGTAGCCGTCGGCGGCGGGCAGGCCCACGGCCTTCGCGGTCGTGGTGATGGTCTTCGGGCTGCCGGTCTCGTTGAACAGGGCGACGGCGCGGCTGCCGTCCTTCATCTCCTTGGCGACGACCCAGCGCCCGCCCTCGGACGAGACGACGTGGCCCTGCTTGCCCAGCGGGTCCTGGTCGACGGCGATGACTTCCCTGTTGCCGAGGATGTCGAAGGTCTCGGGGGAGACCTTGCGCAGGTCGGAGCCGATGAGCAGCGGCGCGGCCATGATCGACCACATGGAGAAGTGGGTGCGGTACTCGGTGGCCGTCATGCCGCCGTTGCCGACCTCCAGCATGTCGGGGTCGTTCCAGCGGCCGGGTCCCGCGTGCCGCGCGAGCGGCAGGTTCTTCTTCATGATGGCGAGCATCGAGCCCCAGTTGTCGCTGATGTCGCCCGTGGTGCGCCACAGGTGACCGACGTCGGCGGCCCACTCCCAGGGCTTGTTCTCGCCCCATTCGCAGATGCTGTAGACGATCGGGCGGCCCGTCGTCTCCGACGCCGCCTTCAGCGCGTCCCGCATGGCGATGTAGCGCTTCTTGGCGTCCACGCCCTGGTTATTGCAGTTGTCGTACTTGAGGTAGTCGACGCCCCAGTCGGCGAACTGCTGGGCGTCGCTGCGCTCGTGGCCGAGGGCGCCGGGGAAGCCCGCCGAGTTGCAGGTCTTCGTGCCCGCGCTGGTGTAGATGCCGAGCTTCAGCCCCTTGGAATGGACGTAGTCGGCGACCGCCTTGATGCCGCCGGGGAACCGCTTGGGGTCGGGCACCAGCTTGCCGTCGGCGTCGCGCTGCGGCAGCGCCCAGCAGTCGTCGAGGTTGACGTACTCGTACCCCGCCTCCTTGAGGCCCTTCTCGACGAAGATGTCGGCGATCCCCTTGACCATGGACTCGTCGAAGTCGGCGCGGCAGTGCGTGGCGTTCCAGTTGTTGAAGCCCATCGGCGGGGTGAGCGCGAGGCCGTCCGGCAGTCGGGGGCCCTCGCTGCCCCGGGCCCGGACGCCGTCCGCCGCGGGGGACCGGGCGGTGTCCGTGTCCTGGGTGTCGCTGCTGGCGACGGCGGGCGCCGCGAGCCCGGCCGCGCAGAGCAGTGCCGCGGCGAGCGACCCGACCACTCTTCGGGGGATGGTGCGGCTGGAAAGGTGACGCATCGTGACGTTCCTCCGTACTCGCGGAAGATGGGATGTCTTCGTGTACGTGTCACTCGTGCGCGCTTACGGTAGGGCGTGTTGAACTCTGTTGGAAGAGGAGCGGTAACGGTTCGGGCCGTCCCCGTCAAAACCCTTGACGGCGGGGACTCGTGGGAGTGAGATCCAATCCTCGCGTTCGGTTGTGTTCGGTTGCACCCCGAGGAGGGGACATGACGCAGTCATCGTTCACCGGTCCACCGACCCCGCGCGGTGGGGCTGGACATCCGATGTCCCGGCGGAGTCTCCTGCGCGGTACGGCCGTGGGCGCCGGAGCGGTCACCCTGCCCGCGCTGCTCACCGCCTGCGGCGACGGGCCCGGCGGCAACAAGAACGAAGTGACGGTGGGCTCCAACGCCTCGGACGCCGTACCGAAGAAGGCCTTCGCCGCGGCCTTCGCCGCGTACGAGAAGCAGAGCGACAAAAAGGTCAAGGTCAACACCACAGAGCACAACGAATTCCAGCAGAACATCACGCGCTATCTCCAGGGTTCACCGGACAACGTCTTCATGTGGTTCGCCGGTTACCGCATGCAGTACTTCGCCGAAAAGGGCCTGCTCATCGAGATCAGTGACGTCTGGAAGGACTTCAAGGGCTTCTCGCCCGCGCTGAAGGAACAGTCGACCCACGAGGGCAAGCAGTACTTCGTGCCGTACTACTACTACCCGTGGGCCGTCTTCCACCGGAAGAGCCTCTTCGAGAAGCAGGGATACGAACAGGCCGAGAACTGGGACCAGTTCATCGCCCTGGCCAAGAAGATGCACAAGGACGGCACCCCGGTCGCCTTCTGCGACAAGGACGGCTGGCCCGCCATGGGCACCTTCGACTACATCAACATGCGCCTGAACGGATACGAGTTCCACAAGAGCCTGATGGCGGGCGAGGAGGCGTGGACCGACCAGAAGGTCAAGAAGGTCTTCGACCTGTGGCGCGAACTCATGCCGTACTACCAGAAGGGCGCGCTCGGCCGGACCTGGGAGGAGGCCGGGCAGGGCCTCCAGCAGCGCAAGACCGCCATGGCCGTCTTCGGCATGCCGCACCCCGGCTCCCAGTTCCCGGTGAACGAGCGCGACGACATCGACTTCTTCCCTTTCCCGGAGATCGACCCGCAGTTCGGCCGGGACGCGGTGGAGGCGCCCATCGACGGATTCCTCGTCGCCAAGAAGTCCAGGAACGTGGAGGGCGCCAAGGACCTGCTCGCCTGGCTCGGCACCGCCGAGGCCGAGGACGTGTATCTCAAGGGCGACCCCAACAACGTCGCGGTCAACGACGGCGCCGACACCGCGAAATACAGCCCGCTGCAGAAGAAGTCCGCCGAACTCGTCTCCAAGGCCAAGCACATCTCGCAGTTCCTCGACCGGGACACCCGCCCCGACTTCGCGCAGACCGTGATGATCAAGGCGCTGCAGGACTTCATCGACAACCCGAAGGACGTCGACGGGCTCGTCAACAGCATCGAACGCCAGAAGAAGAACATCTTCTCCACGTGAGTCGATACATGAGTCGATACATGAGTCGATACATGAGTCGATACGTGCGCCGACGCGTGGGCCTGAGCTGATCCGTGAGCTGATTCGGGAGGAACGCACCCCGTGCCGCAGAAAACCGCGCGGCGCGCCGGTCGGCGGGCGACGCGGCGCTTCACGCGCCGTGACATCGCCGTGCTCGGCGTGCTCCTTGGCATCCCCGTCCTGCTGGACATCGTCATCGTCTGGGGCCCGGCCCTGGCCTCCGTCGGCCTGTCCTTCACGTCCTGGGACGGCATCGGCGACATCCATTGGGTGGGTGGCGACAACTACGAGAACCTGGTCCAGGACTATCCCGCGTTCTGGCCGGCGGTCCGCCACAACCTGTTGTGGATCGCCTTCCTCGGCCTGGTCGCGACGCCCTTCGGGCTCTTCCTCGCCGTCCTCATCGACCGCGGCATCCGCTTCAGCCGCTTCTACCAGTCCGTGCTCTACATGCCGGTCGTGCTGTCCCTCGCCGTCGTCGGCTTCATGGCACAGCTCCTGCTCGGCACCGACCAGGGCGTCGTCAACACGATCCTGAACGACCCCCACGACCCCGTGGACTGGCTCGGCGACTCCGACATCAACCTGTGGATGATGATGCTGGCCGCGAGCTGGCGGCACACCGGCTACGTGATGATCCTCTATCTGGCCGGACTGAAGTCCGTCGACCCGGCCCTGAAGGAAGCGGCGGCCATCGACGGCGCGAACGAACGCCAGACGTTCTTCCGCGTCACCCTGCCGACGCTGCGCCCGGTGAACGTCATCGTCGGCGTCATCACCGTCATCGAGGCGCTGCGCGCCTTCGACATCGTGTACGCGGTGAACAAGGGCCGCAACGGCCTCGAACTGCTGTCCGTGCTCATCACCGACAACATCATCGGCGAGGCGAGCCGCATCGGATTCGGCTCCGCCATCGCCGTGGTCCTGCTCGGTGTCTCCCTGGGATTCATCGTGACGTTCCTGGTCCAGGAGCTGAGAGGAGCGCGCGAGAAATGACCGCGGACATCCGTGCCACCACCCGTCCCGGCCGATCCGCACCGCCCGCCCGGGAGTCCGGCCCGCCACGGCGCCCGCGCCGCGGCCGCTTCGGCGCCCACATCTTCCTGTCCGCGGTGTCGCTCGCCTTCCTCGCGCCGCTGCTGCTGGCCGTCTACGCCAGCCTGCGCCCGTACGAGGAGACGGCCCAGCATGGCTACTTCTCGTTCCCGAAGAAGCTGTCCTTCGACTACTACCGCGAGGCCTACACCGAATCCGGTATGGGCAAGTACTTCATGAACACGCTGATCATCGCCGTCCCCGCGGTGATCATCACGCTCTTCCTCGCCGCGTTCGTCGCCTTCGCCGTCGCCCGCATCAACGTCCGCGGCAGCCTCGCCCTGCTGATGTTCTTCACCGCGGGCAACCTGCTGCCCCCACAGGTCCTGGTCACACCCCTCTACGTGCTGTTCCTCAAGATCGACCTGCCCTGGTGGATGTCCGACTCGATGACCCTCTACGACTCGTACTGGGCCGTCATCCTCGTCAACATCGGCTTCCAGGTGGGCTTCTGCGTCTTCGTCCTGTCCAATTTCATGCGCACCCTGCCCAAGGAGATCCTGGAGGCGGCGATCGTCGACGGAGCCGGGGTCTGGACCCAGTTCTGGCGGATCACCCTGCCGCTGTGCCGCCCCGCGATCGCGGCCCTCGCCACGCTCGAGTTCACCTGGATCTACAACGACTTCCTCTGGGCCCTGATCTTCATCTCCAACCCCGACAAGCTCCCGATCACCTCGTCCCTGAACAACCTGCGCGGCCAGTTCTTCACGGACTACAACCTGCTTGCGGCGGGATCGGTCCTGGTGGCCCTGCCGACGATCCTCGTCTTCCTGCTGCTGCAACGGCACTTCATCGCGGGTCTCACGCTGGGGTCGAGCAAGGGCTGAGTCACTGCTCCGCGTCGCGGACCAGGAGTGCGATCTGCACCCGGTTCTCGACCGCCAGCTTGGCGAACAGGTTGGTCGTGTGTGCCTTGACGGTCGCCACGCTGATGCGCAGGCGCTGGGCGATCTCCGGGTTGCCCAGGCCGTCCGCGATGGCCCGGGCGGTTTCGCGTTCCCGTTCGGTCAGGGTGGACAGCCGGTTCCGCGCGGCTTCGCGGGTCGGGTCGGCGGCGTGCGCGGACCGCGGTCCCGTGGCCGCGGCGATCACTCGTGCCGTGGCCGCGGGCGACAGGACGGGGTTGCCGCCCGCGACGGTCCGTACCGCGTCGAGGATCTGGGGTGGATGGGTGTCCTTGAGCACGAACCCGAGTGCTCCGGCGCGCAGCGCGCCGAGCACCAGATCGTCGGAGTCGAAGGTGGTCAGCACGAGCACGTGGGGCGCGGGCCTTCGGGTGAGGAGTTCGCGGGTCGCGCTGAGGCCGTCGCGTCGGGGCATGCGCACGTCCATCAGGACGACGTCCGGCCGGTGTTCGTCCACGACGGTGAGCGCGGCGTTGCCGTCGGCTGCCTCCGCGACGACGGTCAGGTCCGGTTCGCCGTCGATGATGAGCCGCAGGGCCATGCGCACGAGTTGTTCGTCGTCGACGATGACGACGCGCACCTTCGGCTGTTCGGTGTCCACTCAGGTTCTCTTCTCGAGCACGGGGTTCGGCCAGGGCAGGGCGGCCGTGAGGAGGTAGCCGTCGCCGGGGGTGGGGTGGTGGTCGAGCTCTCCGCCGACGAGGCCGACCCGCTCGCTGAGGCCGAGCAGCCCGAATCCCGACGCCGGGGGCCGCGCCGTCGCGCCCGCGGTCGCCGAGTTGCGGACGCTGACGGTGAGCCGGTCGCCCGCTGCTCCCTCCAGGGCGACGCACACGCGGGCGCCCGGCGCGTGCTTGGCGGCGTTGGTGAGTCCTTCCTGGACGATCCGGTAGCAGGTGCGCGCGACGACGTCGGACGGCTTGCCCGCCACGGTGGTGCTGAGCGTGACGTCGAGGCCGGAGGCACGTGCGTCCTCGACCAGGGCGGGGACGTGGTCGAGGTCGGGCTGTGGTGGTTCGGGGCGGCCGGGTTCCGCGCGGAGGACGCCGAGGACGTCGCGCAGTTCCTCCAGGGCCTGGTGGGAGCCCTCGGCGATGCCGCGGACAAGCACGCGGTTCTCCTCGGAGGTGAGGTCGCCGCGGTGGTCGAGTACTCCGGCCTGCAGGGCGACCAGGGAGATCCGGTGCGCGAGCACGTCGTGCATCTCGCGGGCGATCCGGTTGCGCTCCAGGGCCCGTGCCTGCGCGGCTCGTGCGGTCTGCTCCCGTTCCGCGCTCTCCGCCCGCTCCCGCAGGGACCGCACCTCGACGCGGCGCGCGCCGACGGCCATGCCCACGGCCACCGCGATGCCTGCGGCCAGTGCCGGGAACGCGAGCTGGACCCACGTCGAGCCGGGCGCGTCCTGAGTGGGGTAGGGCGAGGGCAACCGGGACGCGGCCACGTAGACCAGCGCGACACCCCCGATCTCCACTGGCCGGCGACGGGTGGCGACCGAGCCCAGCGCGACCAGCGCGGTGCCGCCGGCGAGCGCCGACGCGGTCGCCGCGATCGCGGCGGCCATGGCGACGGCCCGCGGGAACCGGCGCCGCCACAGCAGCGCGGTCAGGCAGCCGAGAGCCACCAGCGGATCACCGATGAGGAACCAGGAACCCGTGCCACCCGCCTCCCGGTGCAGCAGCACTCCGACGGACAGCCAGGCCGACAGGCCCACGGCGACGGCCGCCGCCAGGCGCCAGGTCTGCTGCCACCATCCGAGCGGTGGCGCGACGTCCGTGTTCACCCGGCAATTATCACGAGACCGCGCGATCACCGCGTCCGACCTGAGGCGGGTATGCCCTTCGACCAGAGTCGAACGACCGCCTCGCCCTTGGTCGGGGACGGTTCTGTCCGACGGGCCGATGTGCCGGTCGCGCCGGTGGGAGAGGGTCGTTCCACCGGTACGCCGACACCGTTGGCTGCCACCGCTGAGCACGAGTGAGAACGACCGCACGGTCGCGACGGGAGCGGAGCCATGATCAAGGAGTGGCGGCGGCGCCGGGCCGCCCGGCGGGTGAGGCCAGGTGACGGGCGGCCGCTGCGGCCCTTCCGCTGGTGGCAGCTGCTCTCCCGCGCGCTCTTCTACCTCCGGCTGACGCACGACGACGGTCGGCAGGTCGTCTACGCCGTCGACGTCATGCACGGGCGGACCGACGGGTCCGGCGTCGTCCATGCCCATCTGTACGTCGACGGCAGACAACACGCCCGGTCCAAACTCCCCGCCGCCTTCCCCGTCCACGGGGGCACGGTCGAGGTGAGCACGAGTGTCTTCGGGCTCAGGCGCTGCCATTACGTGACCACCGAGGGAGCCGAGCACCCACTCGTCCCCGACCGCGACTCCGCCGAAGGGCGCCGCGCGTACGTCGACCGCGCGCACCCCGAACTGAGCCGCTGGGTCGGTCATGTGTCGTCGGCCGTGCTCGTCGTCGCCCTGCTCCTGCTCGCCTCCCAGCTCGGCGAACAGCTCACCCGGCCGGAGGAGATCGCCCGGCACGTCGGTGCTTTCACCTCGCCCGTGGACCTGTCGGCATGGGGCAACGTCCTGGTGGGGCTCGGTGCCACGGCGGCCAGCACGGAGCGGGCGCTGCGGCTGCGCCATCACTGGCTGCTCGACGGCGGGGCGGGATGACCGAGCCCCGGCGAATCCCCGGCTGTCTCGCGCCGCATCCCTTCCCGGCCGCGACGGACGGCCGCGACGGACGGCCGCGACGGACGCAGCGGCCGGACCTCGGCACGGCGCGCGCCGCGCTTACGGCAGTCGTCGGGCCGCGGCTCGTTCCGGCGCCGCGGGCGGAGTACCGGTCATGGCTGTGCGGGGATACGCCCGTGTCCCCATTGCGTCCCTGCACGGGGACCAGAAACCCGGCGCCGCCCCGCCCGCGGCGGCCCTGCCGTCAGGACTGCGGCCGCTTGCCGTGGTTGGCCGCGTGCTTGCGGCGGGCCTTCTTCTTGCGGCGTCGCTTCGAGGACATGGCCGGGCTCCTCTCGGAGGTGGGATGGCGCCGGTTGCGCTGTTTTCTGGCGTTTTCCACCCTTCCACACCGTCGCGGGGCTCGCGATTCCGCCCGGTGGTTCGCGGGAGCGACGCGGCCGTGCGGGTCCCGGGCGTGCGGTCCGGGGCCCGGGGCCGTCCCCGGTCAAGGGTCCCGGCGGGGCTGCGCCAGCGCCTCCCGTACGGAGGCGACCGGGGACAGCGTCGCCTTCAGGCCGGTGATGCCCATGACGCGCAGGGTCATGGGGTCGGCGCACACCACCCGCAGCGCCGCGCCCCGGGAGGTGAGGCGGCGGTGGGCCCGCATGAGCAGGGAGAGGCCGGAGCAGTCGAGGAAGGTGGCACGCGTCAGGTCGACCACGACGACCCGGGCCGGGCCCGCCGTCACCGGGTCGAGGTGGGGGAGCGTGCGCTGGAACCCCACGAGGTCCATGTCGCCGTAGAGCTCCACGACGGTGGCGTTGCCGACCTCGTACACCCGCGGTGGTAACTCCGGGTTCTCGCACGTGAATTCGCTCAACCTGTCCTGATGCACTAATCCCCCCAGGGCGAGCCCCGGCCAGTGCGCGCGGCCGGGGGCGGCTGCCGTGTGGCAACCGGAACGAGGAGGTCACCAGGGGCCAGGGTGCCTGGCGGATCACCGTATCGGGCAGGGCTGCGACGCGGAGTGCGGGAACGATTCACGGGAGAGCACTGCCACTCGATGGGGGGAAGTTACTTCAAGGCCCTTGACAAGACGGCTTGGCTGTTCGTACGAGAACGGTCACCCTCATCAGGCGCTGGTTTCCGTGGCAGTGTGTTGCGGGCAAGCCACTGGGGGCCAACAGAAGAGGGGGAACCGTGATCGTCTGGATCAACGGCGCGTTCGGTGCGGGCAAGACCAGCGCCGCACGGGAACTGATCGAGCTGATCCCGAACAGCACACTCTTCGACCCTGAGGTCATCGGCGGCGAGCTGCCGCAGCTGCTGCCCGCCAAGCACCTCGCCGAGGTGAGCGACTTCCAGGACCTGCCGATCTGGCGGCGCCTGGTGGTGGACACGGCGGCCGGGCTGCTCGCCGAGGTCGGCGGCGTACTGGTGGTACCGATGACACTGCTGCGCCAGGAGTACCGCGACGAGATATTCGGCGGCCTCGCCGCCCGCCGCATAGCCGTGCGCCATGTTCTGCTCGCTCCGGACGAAACGATCCTGCGTGCGCGCATCGCCGGACGCGAGGTCTCCCCGGACGTGCCCGACGGCGAACTGTGCGTCCGCCAGTGGTCGTTCGACCACATCGAGCCCTACTTCGCCGCGCTCTCCGCCTGGCTCGGCGCGGACGCCCACCGCGTCGACAACGGCGCCCTGACGCCGTCCGAGACGGCCGAGCACATCGCCGAGGCCGTCCGCTCCGGAGCCGCCGCCGTCAGCGACATCGTGCAGACGCCCGAGCCCACTGCCGAGACCCTCGCCGCCGGCGTGCTGCTCTTCGACGAGCAGGACCGGGTGCTCCTGGTGGATCCGACGTACAAGGCGGGCTGGGAGTTCCCCGGCGGCGTCGTCGAGCCCGGCGAGGCGCCCGCGCGCGCAGGTGTGCGCGAGGTCGCCGAGGAGACCGGCATCCGCCTCACCGGCACACCGCGCCTCCTGGTCGCCGACTGGGAGCCGCCCGCACCGCCCGGCTACGGCGGCATGCGCTTCCTCTTCGACGGCGGCCGCCTCGACAGCACCGAGGCGCGCCGACTGCTGCTGCCGGGCCCCGAACTGCGCGACTGGCGCTTCGCCACCGAGGACGAGGCCGCCCGGATGCTCCCGCCCGTCCGCTACGCCCGCCTGCGCTGGGCGCTGCGGGCGCGCGAGCGGGGCGCGACGCTCTACCTGGAGGCCGGGGAGCCGGTGGGGGGTTGAGCCCGGCGGGCGCCCCGGGGCGTGCCGTGCGACGGCGGCGCTGAAACGGGCGCAGGCGGTGCTCGCCGACAAGCCCCGCCGACGGCCCGTCAGGACGCCACCGGGCCGCCGCCGGAACACGGTCGGGCCACCGGGGAACACCGCAGAAGCGGGCCTCAGGCGTTCCCGTACCGCTCCGCCGCCGCCCGCAGCACCGCCGACGCGTCCCGCTCCACCGGATCGCCGTGCCCGAAGCACGCCACGTCCGCCTCCAGCGCGGCGAGCCGGTGGAAGGACGCGACGGCCTCGTCGCGGTCCTGGTTGCCGACGCCGAGCAGCACGCCGTGCCCGGGGGCGGAGGCGACGGCGTCGCCCGTGAACAGCACGCCGTGCCGGGGCAGATGCACGCCGACGCTGCCCGCCGTGTGCCCGCGCGCGCTCACCAGGTGCGCGCCGCCCCCGAAGTCGAGGACGTCGTCGTCCGCCACCTCCTGGAGGTCGGGGGCGTACGCGTGCTGGTCGGTCGCCGCCGGCACGTGCTTCGTCGCCTCCTCGAAGATCGGCACCTCCCAGTCCTCGAGGACAGCCGGGGGTCCCGGCACCTCGCCGCGCACCATCGGCGCGTCCAGGTGGTGCGCGTACACCGTCGCCCCAGTGAGTTCCGCGAACTCGCCCGCGCCGCCCGCGTGGTCGCCGTGGAAGTGCGTGAGCACGACGCGCCGCACGTCGCGGGGGCGCAGGCCGAGTCCGGTGATCGCGTCCGCGAGGGCCGCGCCGCCGCCGGGCGGGCCCGCGTCGACGAGGGTCAGCTCCTCGTCGTCCCGCCACAGGTAGGCCTGGCCGACGGGGAAGCGGAAGAGGTGGAGGCGGGGCCGGAGCTCGATGATCTCGATGGCGTTCATGCGGCGACCGTACGGAGGCGGCCGCCGCCGACGGGAGATCGCTTCGCCCTGGGCGTACGCGTTCTGCCCGGGGCGAAGCACCGCCGCACGACGTGCGCCACAGCGGGACGACCAGCTGGTCAGAGCGTGCAGGTCTGCACCGGGTCGCCGTCCGGGCGGGGCACCGTGCGGCTGCGCGGCGGGGCCGTCCCGTCCTCGGCCCAGGCCGTCAGGGCGTCGAAGGCGTCGCGTACGCAGGGCAGCATGGGGCGCACGAGGCGGGGGTGTGCGCCGTACAGGCCGTCGGTGTGGTTGCCGCCGGTGACGCGGTAGTAGCGGTGCTTGTGCCCGCGGTGCGCCTGCGCCACGAGGCGCGCGTACCGGTCGGAGCCGGGGCCGATGGGGACGAGGGCGTCGAGGGTGCCGTGCAGGGTGACGAGGGGGCGCTGGACGCGGCCGGTCAGGGAGAGGCGGCCCAGGGTGTCGTGGACCGCGCGCGGGCGGGCCGCGTAGTCGTAGTCGGTGTCGCAGCCCTTGCCCGTGCCCTCGCGGCAGAACGGCGTCCCGGCCTCGGTTGCGCCGTCGTAGCCGGGGTCGACCTCCTCGCGGATGAGGCGCTGGAAGGTGTCCCACTGCGTGCGGTGGTGCGTCTCCCACAGCGGCTCGGACTCCGGCGGATAGCCCGCGGCACGCAGCGCCTCGCGTGCGCCGGGCTCGCCCGCCAGGAGCCGTGGGTAGGCGCGCAGCGCGGGCGGCAGCGTCGCCAGGAGGTTCGGTGACCTGCGGGTCAGCAGGACGCCCTCCCAGTCGAGGCCGCCGTCGTACAGCCACGGCACGTTCTCCAACTGCCAGCGCACCAGATAGCCGCCCATGGACATACCTGCCGCGTACGTGTGCCGGGGCACGTGGCCGTAGTGCCGGGCCGCGACGCTCTTGGCCGCGACGGTGAGCTGGGTGAGACGCCGGTGCCATTCGGCGATGGCGTCACCGGGGCGCTTTCCGTCCCGGTACAGCGTGGGGCCCGTGTTGCCCTTGTCGGTCGCCGCGAACGCGTAGCCCCGCGCGAGGACGTGATCGGCGATGGTGCGGTCGTTGGCGTACTGCTCGCGGACGCCGGGCGGCCCCGCCACGACCAGGCCGCCGTTCCAGCGCTCCGGAAGGCGGATCACGAACTGGCTGTCGTGGTCCCAGCCGTGGGTGCCGTTCGTGGTGGAGGAGTCGGGGAAGTAGCCGTCGAGCTGGACGCCGGGCACACCGCTCGGGTTGCGGGTGCCGGGGGCCACCAGGCCGGCCCAGTCCGCGGGGTCGGTGTGGCCGGAGGCGACGGTGCCCGCCGTGGTGAGGTCGCGGAGGCAGGCGGCCACGGTGCGCTCGGCGCCGGGGACGCGGAGCCGGTCGCCGGGGCAGGGGGCGGTGTCCGGGGCGGCTGCGGCGGTCGGGGTGAGGGTGGCGGTCGGGGGGAGCGTGGTGAGGAGTAACGCCGCTGCGGCCAGCGGGAGGTGACGGAACATCATGGGTGGGCTCCTTCGGTCGGTGGTCCCGCGCTCGGGGTGGTGGATGCGTCCCCGCTCGACAGGGGAGTCGGCGCTCCGTGCGGAGCGGGGCAGGGCGACCGTAGGGAGAGGCCGGGGACGGCCATAAGTGCCGACCGGCCAAGGTGACGGCCATGCGTGCAGGCGGGTGCCGAGGGGTGGTCGGCCGTACGGCACCTGCCGAACGGCCACAGTCGACCGGACCGCCCCCGAAGCCTCGTTGCGGCCGAGCTGTCCCCAGTACCGTGACGGCCAAGCCCGTCAGGGGTGGACCACGCACCGGGAGGCGCGGATGACAGCGACGGTGCACCCCTTGGGCGCGCCCCACGCGCGCGTGGCGGAGGACCGGCCGGCACGCCCCGTGCCTTGGGTCTCCTCCGTGCTCTACGCCGCCGTGCTGTTCGCGGGCGTGTACTACGACATCGTCGGGGACGACCCCCAACACCCCGCGCGCACAGCGGGCTTCATCGCCGCCGTGGCCGCCTTGTTCGCCCTGGACGCGGCCGAGGCGCACTGGTGCCGGACGGCCGCGCGGCACCGCGCCGTCTCGGCGGCCGTCCTCGCTCTGCGCGTCGGACTCTTCCTCACCGTGGCCGCCTGCGACAGCGCGGGCCTGTCCCGGGCGCTGTTCGTCCTGGTGCCGTTCACCGCGTACTTCGCGTTCGGGCGGCGCGCGAGCCTCGCACTCGGCGCGGGCTGCGCGGGCGCGCTGCTCGGTCGGTACGCGCTGACGGTCGACGGCTGGTACGCGGACGCCGGGGCGATCTCCGACCTGCTGATGTTCGGGCTCGGCCTGGTGCTCGCCGTGTCGATGGCGGCCGTCGCGACGGGCGAGCAGGAGGCCCGGCGGAGCCTGGAGTCGACCGTGCGTGAACTCACCTCGTCCCACCGGCAGTTGCGGGAGTACGCGGCGCGGGTCGCCGAACTCTCCACGGCCCAGGAGCGCAACCGGCTCGCCCGCGACATCCACGACAGCCTTGGCCACCACCTCACCGCCATCGCCGTGCAGCTGGAGAAGGCCGACGCCTTCCGTGCCCTCGACGCGGCGGCGGCAGACCGTGCCGTCGCCGACGCCCGCTGGTCGGCGGCGCGCGCCCTGGACGAGGTGCGCCGGTCCGTCCGCGCCCTGCGCGCCGAGGCCGACCCGTTCTCCCTGTCGACCGCGCTCACCGACCTCGTCCACCACACCGACACCGGCCGGCCCCGCGTCACCCTCACCATCACCGGGGCGGAGACCGGGTACGGCGCGGACCGGCTGACCGCGCTGTACCGCGCCGCCCAGGAAGCGCTGACCAACGCCCGCCGTCACGCAGACGCCCGGCACGTCACGGTGTCCCTGGAGTACGGCCCGTCCGCCGCGCGCCTCACCGTGGCCGACGACGGGCGCGGCCTGCCCGGTCCGGCGGCCGCGGGCGGGCGGGCGCCGGGCGTCGGGCTGCGCGGCCTGCGGGAACGGCTCCAACTCCTCGGCGGCGCGGTGCACATGGAGAGCGAGGCCGGGGCGGGGACGACGCTCACGGTGACGGTGCCGCGTACGCCGGGCGGCGGGCCATGACCCCAGGGACCCCAGAGACCCCAGAGACTCCACAGCCCCCGCAACCCGCACAGCCGCCACAAGTCCCACAGGCCCCAGGCGCCCCCGCCCCCGTGCGCGCCCCCGTGCGCGTCCTCGTGGTGGACGACCAAGAGCTGGTCCGCGAGGGCATCGCCTCCCTGCTCGGCATCCAGCCGGGCATCCGCGTCGTCGGTACGGCGGCAGACGGAGCCGAGGCCGTCGACGCGGCGCTCGCCCTCGCGCCCGAGGTGATCCTCATGGACGTCCGGATGCCGGGCATGGACGGCGTCGAGGCGGTGACGGCCATCGGGAGCAGCGCGCCCGGCTGCAAGGTGGTCATGCTGACAACGTTCGACGACGAGGAGTACGTCGTCCAGGCACTGCGGGCCGGAGCCGTCGGCTACCTCCTGAAAAACCTGCCCGCGGCCGAACTGGCCGCCGCCGTACGCCTCGCGCACCGCGGCGTGGCCCAGCTCGACCCGGCGGTCACCCGTCGCCTGGCCGCAGCGCCCACGCCGCCACCGGCCCCGGCCGTGCCACCACCACCCCCGCGCGGCGAGCCCGAACCCACCGCCCGGGAGGTCGAGATCCTCCGGCTGGTCGCGGCCGGGGCGACCAACCGCGAGATCGCCTCCCGCCTCTACCTCAGCGAGGGCACCGTCAAGAACCACATCTCCCGCATCCTCACCCGCCTCGGCCTGCGCGGACGCGCCCAGGCCGCGCTGTACGCCCGGGACCGCGGGCTGCTGTGAGCGGGGTCCTGCCTCATCCGGTCAGGCCCCGGACACCGCGGGCACCAGCACCTCCGCCGCGAAGTCCGCCGCCGAGCGCGGCGCGCGGCCGAGCACGTGGCGCACGCCGTCGCCGAGCCCCGCCACGCCCTCGGCGCGGTAGTTCGCGTACAGGTCGTGCAGTCCGTCCACGACCCCGGGCGGCACCCCGCCGTCGGTGAGCCCCGTGCGCCAGGCGTCGTCGAGCGGCACGTCGACGTAGACGACGGGCCTGCCGAGCGCCGCGCCGAAGCGGTCGGCCAGGACCGGCAGGGTCAGGGCCTCGGGGCCGCTGAGGTCGATGTCGCCGCCCACCCCTCGCTCCGCGAGGAGCTCGGCGACGGCGACGTCCGCGATGTCGCGCACGTCGACATAGCCGCGGGCTCCGGCGGGCCCGGCCGGATCGGCGAAGGTGCCGCGGGCGATCGCGTCGGCCGACGGCAGGAAGTTCTGCAGGAAGCGGTCGGGCCGCAGCACCGTCAGCTCGGGCACCCCGCCCGCGCGCAGCCGCCCGGTGACGACGTCGTGGGCGCCGGTGACGGCGTCCGGCACGATCCCCGCGCCCACGAACGGCCGGGCGCCGAGCTTGACGATCCGGCGCACCCCCGCGTCGAGCGCCGCGTCCACGAGCCCCGTCTCGGCCGCCACCTGGTCCACCGCGAAGGGGTGCGCCAGATACATCCGGTCCACGCCCGCGACCGCGCGCCGGACGTCCGCCGTGACGGTGGCGTCACCGCGTACGACCTCGCCGCGCACCGCGCCGAGCGCCCGTGCGCCGGCATCGGAACGCACGAAGAACCGCACGTCGTCGCGGTCGCGCAGCGCCGCTGCCACATGGCGCCCCACCGCACCGTTCGGCGTGGTGACCAGTACCGTCATCGAACCCCCAAAACGCGAACACGATCAAGCCCGTGTTCGCGCCAACGCCCGCCGGGCGCCGAGGAATTCCTGGTACGAGGCCGGGGCAGGGGGCCGGGTCGCCCCGGTCCCGACCGCTCTGCGGCCCCGTACCGCCGCCGTCGCGTCAGCTCTTCGCGTACCGCTGGAGGAACAGCGCCTCGGCGACCGACATCCGCTCCAGTTCCTGCGGGGACACGCTCTCGTTGACCGCGTGGATCTGGGCCTCCGGCTCGTTCAGGCCGATCAGGAGGATCTCCGCCTCCGGGTAGAGCGCGGCCAGTGTGTTGCACAGCGGGATGGAGCCGCCCATGCCGGCGGCCTGCATCTTCTCGCCGTCGTAGGCCTCGCTGAGCGCCCCGGACATCGCCTCGTAGGCGGGGCTCGTGGTGTCCGCGCGGAACGCCTGGCCCTGGCCGATCTGCTCGGTGCTCACCCTGGCGCCCCACGGCGTGCGGGACTCCAGGTGGGCGCGGAGCAGCTTCGTCGCCGCGGCGGCGTCCACGCCCGGCGGCACCCGCAGGCTGATCAGCGCACGCGCCGACGCCTGCACCGACGGCGTCGCGCCGACCACCGGCGGGCAGTCGATGCCGAGGACCGTGACGGCCGGGCGGGCCCAGATGCGGTCGGCGACCGACCCCTCGCCGATGAGGCCGACGCCGTCGAGGACCTTGGCGTCCCTGCGGAAGTCCGCCTCGCTGTACTGCAGGCCCTCCCAGACGCCGTCGCTGTCCAGGCCGTCGACCGTCGTCGAGCCGTCCTCGGCGCGCAGCGAGTCGAGGACGCGCACCAGCGCCCCCAGCGCGTCCGGTGCCGCGCCGCCGAACTGGCCGGAGTGCAGATTGCCCTCCAGGGTGTCGATCTGGACGCGGACGAGGGTCATGCCGCGCAGCGTCGCGGTCACCGTCGGCAGGCCGACCCGGAAGTTGCCCGCGTCACCGACCACGATCGTGTCCGCGCGCAGGAGGTCCGGGTGCTCCTCCGCGTACCGCTCCAGGCCGCCCGTGCCCTGCTCCTCCGAGCCCTCGGCGATGACCTTGATGTGCACCGGGACGCCGCCGTTCGCCTTCAGGGCGCGCAGCGCGAGCAGGTGCATGACGATGCCGCCCTTGCAGTCGGCGCTGCCGCGCCCGAACCAGCGGCCGTCGCGCTCCGTCAGCTCGAACGGGGGCGTGGCCCACCCGGCCTCGTCGAGCGGCGGCTGCACGTCGTAGTGCGCGTACAGCAGAACCGTCGGTGCGCCCTCGGGGCCCGGCAGGAAGCCGTACACCGACTGGGTGCCGTCGGGGGTGTCGAGCAGCGCGACATCCTGGAAGCCCTCGGTGCGCAGCGCGTCGGCGACCCAGTTCGCGGCGGCCTCGCTCTCGCTCCTCGGGTACTGCTCGAAGTCCGCCACCGACTTGAACGCCACCAGTTCGGTGAGTTCAGCCTTCGCCTTCGGCATGAGGGAGGCGACGGTCTCGGCAATCGGATGCGGCGACATGGGCACGCTCCTCGTGGGTGCGACGTTGTGCGGGGTGTACGTGATCCTCCCACAGGCGGATCGCGGAAGCGTGCGCCGTAGGATGCCTCAAGAGAGCGCGGCCAAGAGCGGGATCGGGAGCGGAAGACCAACGTGAGCAGCGAGAACTCAAGCGTCGACGCGCGGCAGGTCTGGGACGTCGTCGTGGTCGGCGCAGGCCCCGCGGGCGCCTCGGCGGCGTACGCGGCAGCCGTCGCCGGACGCAGCGTACTGATCCTCGAGAAGGCCGAACTGCCGCGGTACAAGACGTGCGGCGGCGGCATCATCGGCCCCTCGCGCGACGCGTTGCCGCCGGGGTTCGAGCTGCCCTTCCAGGATCGTGTGCACGCGGTGACGTTCTCCCTGGACGGCAAGTTCGCCCGCACCCGGCGCTCCAGGAGCATGCTGTTCGGGCTGATCAACCGCCCGGAGTTCGACCAGCAGCTGGTCGAGCACGCCCAGAAGGCGGGCGCCGAACTGCGCACCGGCGCCACGGTGAGCCGCGTCGAGCAGCACGGCCCCGCCGTGCCCGACCGGCGTACGGTCGCCGTCGTCCTGGCGGGCGGCGAGACCGTCCTGGCCCGCGCCGTCATCGGCGCCGACGGCAGCGCCAGCCGCATAGGGGCGCACGTCGGCGTGAAGCTCGACCAGGTGGACCTCGGCCTGGAGGCGGAGATCCCGGTGCCCGAGACCGTCGCGGAGGACTGGGCGGGCCGCGTCCTCATCGACTGGGGACCGATGCCCGGGAGCTACGGCTGGGTGTTCCCCAAGGGCGACACCCTCACCGTCGGCGTGATCTCCGCGCGCGGCGAAGGCGCCGCCACGAAGCGGTACTTGGAGGACTTCATCGCCCGCCTCGGCCTCGCGGGCTTCGAGCCGAGCCTGTCCTCCGGCCACCTCACGCGCTGCCGCAGCGACGACTCGCCGCTCTCGCGCGGGCGCGTCCTGGTGTGCGGCGACGCGGCAGGCCTTCTTGAGCCGTGGACCCGCGAGGGCATCTCGTTCGCGCTGCGCTCCGGGCGGCTCGCGGGGGAGTGGGCCGTGCGCATCGCGGAGGCCCACGACGCGGTGGACGCCCGTCGCCAGGCCCTGAACTACGCGTTCGCGATCAAGGCGGGACTCGGCGTGGAGATGAGCGTCGGCCGCCGCATGCTGAACGTCTTCGAGCGCCGCCCCGGCCTGCTGCACACGGCCATCACGGGCTTCCGCCCGGCGTGGAACGCGTTCGCGAAGATCACCCGCGGTTCGACGACGCTGGCCGAGCTGGTCCGGACGCATCCGCTGGCGGGACGGGCGCTGAGCCGACTGGACCGGTAGTCCGGCGGGGCCCGGCCGCTGCCGGACGCCCGAGCGGTCCGGCCGGGCCAGGCCCCTGACGGCCGCCCGGCCAGGGCTCCCGCACCTCACCGCGCACCCCCCTCTCGTACTCCACCGGGAGTACGCCTGATCGCCACGCCTGGCGGACGCCCGCCGCCGACGCCCCGGTCTAGCGTGACTGCCATGGAACAGCAGCATCAGCGCGACGGTGGCGGCCCGCCCCGGGCAGCGGGCGGGCCGCCACCGCTCCGGGGACCGGCGGCCTGGCGGCAGGGGCCGCCGTGGTGGCACCAGGGCCCGCCCTGGTGGCGGATCGGGGACGTGGACACGCGCCGTCTGCCGTGGCTGACCACCGCGGTGCTGACCGTGTTCGTGCAGGTCGGCACCACCTTCGCCGCGGAGGGCCAGTCCGACCGCGAGTCACCTGACGGCTTCGCGCGGGCGCTGCTGTTCGCGGGCACGGCCGCCCTCCTGATGCGCCACCGCCACCCCGTCCCGGTGGCGTACTTCACCGCCGGGACGGCGATGGTGTACCTCGGCGCCGGATACCCGTACGGGCCGGTCCTCATCACCGTCGCCGTCGGCTGCTTCGCGGCGGTCGTCGCCGGGCACCGGTACGCGGCGTGGGGCGCCGTCGGCATGCTGTGGGCCGGGCACCTGCTGATCGCGCACTGGCTCTACCGGTACCTCCCGCCGGGCGACGACGGGCCCAGCTCCTGGGGCGGGGAAGTCGTCATCGCCGTCTGGGTCGTGGCGATCGCCGCCGTCTCCGAGCTGGCCCGCACCCGCCGCGAGCAGTGGGCGAAGGAGCGCGCCGAGCGGGAGCTCGCGGCCCAGCGGCGCGCCGACGAGGAGCGGCTGCGCATGGCGCGGGAACTGCACGACGTGCTCGCCCACAGCATCTCCGTCATCAACGTCCAGGCGGGCGTCGGCCTCGCCCTGCTCGACTCCGACCCCGAGCAGGCCCGCACCGCCCTGACCACCATCAAGGCCGCGAGCAAGGAAGCGCTCGGCGAGGTCCGCCAGGTCCTCGACACCCTCCGCGCCCCCGGCGCCGCCCCGCGCGCCCCCGCCCCGGGGCTCGACCGCCTCCCCGAACTCGTCGAGCAGGCCCGGAGCACGGGGCTCACCGTCACCGTCACGACCGAGGGCCGCCGTGCCTCCTTGCCGCCCGGCGCGGATCTGGCCGCGTTCCGCATCGTCCAAGAGGCGTTGACGAACGTCGTACGGCACTCGGAATCCAGGACAGCCACTGTCCTGGTCCACCGTGCTCCCGACGCCGTCACCCTGCGTGTCGACGACGAGGGGCCCGCGACCGGGGCGGAGGCGGGCGGCAGCGGCAACGGACTCGCCGGAATGCGGGAGCGCGCCGCCGCCCTCGGTGGCACGATCGAGGCGGGCCCGCGCCCCGACGGCGGCTTCCGCGTCACGGCGGTCCTGCCCACCCGCACCGCACCCGAGGAGAACCAGTGATCCGCGTACTGCTCGCCGACGACCAGTCGTTGGTCCGCGCCGGGTTCAAGGCCCTGCTCGACGCGCAGCCGGACATCGAGGTCGCCGGCGAGGCGGCGGACGGCGACGAGGCGGTGCGTCTGGTACGGCAACTGCGGCCCGACGTCGTCCTGATGGACATCCGGATGCCGGTGCTCGACGGCCTCGAAGCGACCCGGCGTGTCACGGGGGACGCGGCCCTGGACGGCGTGAAGGTGGTCATGCTCACCACGTTCGAGCTGGACGAGTACGTCTTCGAGGCGATCCGCTCCGGCGCCTCGGGGTTCCTGGTCAAGGACACCGAGCCCGAAGAACTGCTGCGCGCGGTACGGGCGGTGGTCGCCGGGGACGCACTCCTTTCGCCCGGTGTGACGCGCCGTCTCATCGGGGAGTTCGCCGCGCGTTCCAAGGAGCCCGCCGCAGCCGAGACCCTGAGCGAACTCACCGAAAGGGAACGAGAGGTGATGGCACTCGTCGGCATCGGCCTGTCGAACGAGGAGATCGCCCGCCGTCTCGTCGTCAGCCCGCTCACCGCGAAGACGCACGTCAGCCGCACGATGGTGAAACTCGGCGCCCGCGACCGGGCCCAACTGGTCGTGCTCGCCTACGAGTCGGGCCTCGTCAGGCCGGGCTGGCTGGGCTGACCCACCACCGGACCGACCGCCCCGGTCAGGACCGGCCCGCGCCACCCTCGTCGTCAGCGGTGGCACCGGCGCCGCCGTCGAGGGCCGCCCGCCGCTCCCGCTCACGCGTGGTGAAGCGCCACAGCACCGTGACAAGCCGCGCCACGAACGCGGTCGCCGCCAGCGAGCCGCCCACGCCGAGGAGGGCGCGCTCGGTGGACTCCGACAGGCTGAACGCGATCGCGGGACCGGCCACGACGACGCCGATGATGGCGAGCGCCACGGCCGTCGCGCTCGCGAGCGCGTACCCGATCTCGACCGTGACGGCGTCCCGCTCTGCCTGGCTGCGCCGCCCCTGGCCCACTGCCTCGTCCATGATTTCCGTTCCCCCGCAGATCGTCCCGTACGGGGAGTCTCACAGTCGAATGCCCGGTAGGCAAGGAAATCTCCGGGCGTCCGGGAGACGGCGGACGGCCCGGCGTGGGATCCACGCCGGGCCGTTCACGCCCGAAGGGCGAACCGGCGCTCCTCAGTCGCCCACGGCCACGCTCGTCCGCGTTCTCCCGGGACGGGGCCGCGGCCGGCGACTTGGCGACGACGACGGTCTGCTGCTTGCGCCGTGCCCGCAGCCCGGTGAGGTTGATGAGCAGGCCCGCGAGCGCGAACAGCGTCACGAGGACGAGTCCGGGCCGGTAGCTGTCGAGGACGGCCTGCGGTGAGGCGCTGCCCTCGGCGGAGCCGCCGTCGGACGCCGTGATCACCGCGGTGGTGATCGCGAGGATCACCGCGCCGCCGACCTGGATCGAGGTGTTGAGCAGGCCGGAGACCATGCCCTGCTCGTGGTCGTCGACGCCGTTGGTGGCCTGGATGTTGAGCGAGGGGAAGACCAGCGCGCACGCGATGCCGAGCAGCACCATTGACGGCAGGATGACCGCGACGTACGTGGGCGTCAGGTCGATGCGCAGGAACAGTCCGTACGACGCCACGAGCAGCGCGAAGCCCGTCACGATGACGCGGGTGGTGCCGAACCGGTCGATGACACCGGCGATCTTCGTGGCGGACAGTGCCACGATCACGCCGGCGGGCAGGAACGCGAGCGCCGTCTCCAGGGCCGACCAGCCGAGCAGCGACTGGAGGTACTGGGTGGCGATGAACTGGAACGACACGTACCCGCCGAAGAACGTCACCGCGCCGAGCTGGGCCCGGATCTGCGGCCCGGAGCGCAGCACGCCGAGGCGGATGAGCGGGTTGGGGGTGCGCAGCTCGATGCGGACGAAGACGGCGAGCAGGACGGCGACCGCGAGGAACGAGAGCAGCGTGCGCGCGGAGGCCCAGCCGACCTCGGGGGCCTGCACGACGGTGAAGACGAGCAGCAGCATCGACGCCGTGCCGGTGACGGCGCCCGGCACGTCGTAGCCGCCGCGCTTCTCCTCGCGCGCCGAGCGCGGGATGAGCTTGAGACCGGCGATGAGCGCGATCACGGCGATGGGCGCGGGCAGCAGCATGGTGAGCCGCCAGCTGACCTCCGTGAGCACCCCGGACAGGACCAGGCCGAGGGAGAAGCCGGTGGCGGCGCAGGTGGTGTAGATGGACAGGGCGCGGTTGCGGACCGGGCCCTCGGCGAACGTCGTGGTGATGATCGACAGGCCCGCGGGTGCGGTGAACGCGGCGCTCAGGCCCTTCACGAAGCGGCTCGCGATGAGCAGCGGACCGGAGTCGACGAGCCCGCCGAGCACGGAGGTCAGGGCGAAGACGCCGAGCGCGATCAGGAACACCTCGCGGCGGCCGAGCAGGTCGGCCGCGCGTCCGCCGAGCAGCAGCAGACCGCCGTAGCCCAGGATGTAGCCGCTGACCACCCACTGCAGGGACGAGGTGGACAGGTCGAGTTCGGAACCGATGGAGGGCAGGGCGACGCCGACCATCGAGACGTCGAGCGCGTCCAGGAACATCGCTGCGCACAGCACGAGCAGCGTGCCCCACAGACGCGGGGTCCAGCGCTCCTGGGACGGGGAGGCGGAGCCTGCGGGGCCGGCCTGGCCGGTGCGGCCGGTGGAGCCGGAGGGGAGCGGAGAAGTCATGACGAGGAGGCTCGCATGCACATGCATTCAATGCAAGTGCATTTAATTCATGTGCAATAAAGGTCCCGTTCCTGCTACCGTGCGTACATGGCGGCGACCAAGGCCGGGCCGGCGGCGACTGACGCCGAGCAGCGGCTCGTGAAGCAGTGGCGGGAGATCCTCGCGGTGCATGCGAGCACCCAGTGCGAGCTGGACCGCGAGCTGCATCAGCACGGCCTGGGCGCGAGCGACTTCGAGGTGCTCGACGTGCTCGCCACGGGCCTCGCGGAGGACGGCGACGACGCCTTCCGCGTCCAGGAGATCGCCTGCCACGTGCACCTCAGCCAGAGCGCGCTGTCCCGCCTCATCGGCCGCCTGGAGAAGGACGGCCTGGTGGAGCGCGGCATGTGCAACGAGGACCGCCGCGGCGTCCGGGTCTGCCTCACCGACAAGGGGCGCACGGTGCACGCCGAGGCACGGCCGGTGCAGCGGGCGGTCCTCGCCCGGATGCTTCCGGGGGCGGGCGCCTGACGCCTGCCCGGGGCGTCGATGCCCGACGTCACGCCCGGGCGCGCGCCGTCGGGCCGGTGCCTCAGACGCCCGACTTCTCGCTCCACAGCGCCGCGAGGTCCGCGTCCCCCGACACCTCGGGGAACGACCGCCGGTTCCACAGGGCCAGATAGAGGTCCGCGGCCGCGCCCGACACCTCGCAGTCGGCCGGCGCCGTCTCCCCCTGCTCGGTGACGGCGACGTCGGCGGACAGGCGTACCGTCCACGTCCCCTCCGCGTCCGTCGTCCGCACCCGCAGCACGCGCGGCTCGGCCGTCCGCATCCGGCTCTTCGCGCGCCCGTGGAACCCGCGCAGCAACTCGTCGATCCCGTCCGCCGCGAACCGCGCGTCCAGCGCCGACAGCGCACCGCCGCGCGCCGACTCCGCGTCGATCCGGTGCACGGCCGTCTCGTTGGCCTGCCGCCGTGCCCAGAAGGCGAGCGGCGACGGCGCGGGCAGGAACGTCCAGCACTCCAGGTCGGCGGGCGCTTCCCGCAGCGCGGCGACCAGCCGGGCATGCCCCTCCCGGAACCAGTCAAGGAGGGCGTCGCCGTCCAGGTCGAGCCGCTCCTGCCACGGCTCGAAACCGGGCAGCGCCTCCGCGACGAACCGGGTGGCCCAGCGGTGCACCGCGCCGGTGTGCCGCAGCAGGTCGCGAACCCGCCAGTCGGGACAGGTCGGCACGGGCGCGTCCAGGCCCGCCTCCCGCGCCGCGTCCGCCAGCAATGTGCCTTCGCGCTCAAGGAGTTCCGTGTGCTCAGCAGTCTTCATGCCGGGATTGTGCAGGATGGAGCGGGCTCCAGGGGGACACCTGTCGCGCGGTGGGCGCCCGCGAGGCTGGTCCAGAGGCACCGGCAGGCCGGGGGCAGACCACCTGATGTCGCGTCAGCCCGTGACCTCGGGCACGACAAGACCGGTTTCGTACGCGATCACCACCGTGTGCGTCCGGTTCTGTGCGCCGAGCTTGGTCAGCACGTTCCCGACGCGCGTCTTCACCGTCTCCAGGCTTACTCTGCGGCGACTTCGCGGCCGCCCTCAGCCCCTGTGCCTTCTTGGAGCGGGGCAGCGAGCCGCAGGCCAGGATCGACAACAAGGCCGGCGCGCTGATCGCACAGAACGAGTGGGACTCCCAGACACCCCTCTTCGCCGCCCGGGCCATGCACCGGGCCCTGTGCGGCTCCCGGATGCTGACCGTCGCAGGCGGCGAGGACACGGCGTCCTCTACGCTCCCGACGGCAATCGCTGCGCGGACAGGGCCGCGACGTTCTATCTGGCGACGGGGAGGCTCCCCGCCAAGGACATGACGTGCCGGGGCTCGGCCGGGCAGAAGCAGCAGCGGTCGGCCTGTGCGGCAGGCCTGCGGGCCGTCGAAGACGGCGACGGTGGAAGCGCACGGTCCGAGGAACGGGCTCAACGACCGGTGACAAGCGGCCAGATCCCGATGGCGGTGAACACGGTGCTGCTGTCGCGGTGGCGGACGCCACATCGACCGGAGGCGGTTCCTGGTGAAGGCGCAGGGCTGTGCCGCGATGCGCGGCCGGGCTGACCGGCACCCGGCAGACGTCGGCTGTGGGGGTGGGGGTGTCCCGTCGCCGATGCCCGGCGGTTCTCAGCAGAGCGGCCAGTTGCGCAGCGCGGCGTCGGCCATCGCCTGGAGTTCTTCACGGCTGACGCCGCTCGCGGCCTGCACGGCGATGCCGAAGGCCAGGGTGGTGACGTAGCGGGCCAGGAGCGCCGCGTCCGCCTGTGGAGGCAGGTCGCCGTCGTCGACGGCTTGCTGGAAACGCCGGTGCAGGCGGGAGCAGCCGTTGTTCCGCCAGGAGGTGAGGAGGTCACGGACTGTCTGTCCGGAGTCGCCGGCGGCCAGGGCGCTCTGGACGCCCATACAGCCTTGGGGGCGGGCCGGGCTCGTGGTGGTCCGGATGGCGCCGGTCAGGATCGCGGTGGCCACGCCGAGGGCGGTCGGTTCGCCCAGTGCGCGGTCCAGGTACGCGCTCGGGCCTTCGCTGTAGCGCCCCAGGGCTTTGCGGAAGAGCTCCTCCTTGTCGCCGAAGGCCGCGTACATGCTGGTGGTGGAGATGCCCATCGCTTCCGTGAGGGTGGCCAGACTGGCGCCCTCGTAGCCGTGCTCCCAGAAGACGAGCATGGCGCGCTCGAGCGCTTCGTCGGTGTCGAATCCCCGCGGTCGGCCGACGGATCGGCTCTGTTCGGTGCCCACCCTCCACAGGCTACCTCTTCCGCATCGATCGATGCGGAAGTGCTACGGTCGAGTTCTGTATCGATCGATGCAGAACTTGAGGGAGGTTGTCGCCATGGGACTGCTGGAAGGAAAGACCGCTCTCGTCACCGGGGGCAGCACGGGGATCGGGCTGGCCGGCGCGGTGCGACTGGCGGCCGAGGGTGCGCATGTGTTCATCACCGGCCGACGTCGGACGGAACTCGACGCGGCCGTCGCGACGATCGGGTCGGCGACCGCGGTGCTCGGCGACATCGCGGACCTGGCCGACCTGGACCGGCTCTACGAGGCGGTCAGGGATCGTGGGCAGGGTCTGGACGTCCTGTTCGCGAACGCCTCCGTGGCCGAGTTCGTCCCGCTCGAGCGGATCACGGAGGAGCACTTCGACGCGCTCTTCGGGATCAACGTCCGGGGCACACTCTTCACCGTCCAGAAGGCGCTGCCTCTCCTCAACGACGGCGCCTCGGTGATCCTGAACGGCTCCACCAGCGTGGACTCCGGCGAGGAGGCGTTCGGCGTGTACGCGGCGTCCAAGGCCGCGACCCGGTCCTTCGCCCGGACCTGGGCCAATGAACTCAAGGGGCGCGGGATCCGGGTCAACGCCGTCACGCCGGGACCGACCGACACCCCTGGCCTCTCGGGGCTCGCTCCCGACCCGGAACAGGCGGCCGGCCTGCGGCAGCACCTGGCGGCGCAAGTTCCCCTGGGCCGACTCGCCCGCCCGGAGGAGATCGCCGCGGCTGTGGTCTTCCTCGCCTCCGAGCAGAGCAGCTTCGTCACCGGTTCGAGCCTGTACGTCGACGGCGGCCTGAACCAGGTCTGAGCCCGACGGCGGCGGCGCCCCACCGGGGGAACTTCCCAGCCCCGGCGAGGCGTCTCCCCGCGCCCGGCCCTGACGGTCGGCGGGACCGCCGCCATCGGGTACGGCTTCGATGTCCAGGCCGGTCCGCAGGCGACACGGCATGCGCGCCGTCCTGCTGATCTCGCCGTACGGAGTCATGGCACTCCCACGGCTACCTCGTGGTGTGCCCTGCGGACGGCGGCGTCAGCAGACGTCCCGATAAGGAGCACGCAGTATCGAGTTCCACTCCTGGCGAGAAGGGCCACCGAAGTAGGCGCAGAGAGCGTCGGCCATGCCGGTGAACCCCTTGCCTCCGTCGTAGTCGTCCGCGAGGAAGATCTTGAAGGTCTGGCGTCCCTTGAAGAGGGTGCGACGGAGTTCCTCTCCTTCCTCGGGGTCGACGGTGACCGGATCGCGGGGGAAGGACAGCCGCTCGGACGTGTAGTGGATGTACCGTGCCTGGCTGAGTACGGCTCTGGTCTCCTCCACCGACGCGATGCGCCAGGCGGCGACGCTGAGCTTGATCCCCAGGACGCGGTCTCGCCCGGAAGGGGACGCCATGAGGCTGACCGCGGCCATGGCGGCCTTGCGGCCCTCTTGCTCCTCGTACTGCCGCTCCGCGGTGCGGTGTTGTTGCAGGGCCAGGCCGCCGGCCAGCGATGCGAGTACGGCCAGGACCGACACCACGGCGACCAGGACGCGCCGGAGTCTGCGGGCACGGCGGCGGGCCGCTGTGCCGGCGCGCAGGAAGTCTCTTTCCAGGGAGGTCAGGGACTGTTGCTGGGACGGGGTGGTCCAGTGTTCCTCGGCGGCAGTCAGGCGAGGGCCCCGCCACAGTGCGTCGCGGTGGTGATGGAGCTGGGCCCAGGTGTGCGCTGCCTCGGTGAGTCGCCTGTGCACGAGCAGCCGTTCCCGGTCGGCGTCTATCCAGCCGCGGAGGCGGGGCCAGGCGGGGATGAGGGCTTCGTGGGCGAGGTCCACGGTGTCGTCGTCGAGCGTGATCAGGCGGGCGCGGGCCAGCCGGTCCAGGACCTGGTCGACGTCTCCGGTGTCCTCGGCGAGGTCGAGCTCGGAACGGGGCACGGGGCGGCGGGTGTCCGGGGCGCCCTCGCCGGGGGCGATGAGGCGGAGCAGGAGCAGCCGGGCCAGGTCCGCCTGTGTGTCGGTGAGTTGGGTGTGGACGGTCTCGGCGGTCTGGGCGATCGCTCCGTGCAGGCCGCCCGCTGCCTCGTACGCTGCCACGGTCAGGGTGCGGCCGCGGCTGCGGCGCCAGGTCTCCAGGAGCACGTGGGACAGCAGCGGCAGTCCGCCCGGTTCGTCCTTGGTCTCGCTGATCAGCCGGGTGGTCAGGTCGCGCTCGACGAT
This sequence comes from Streptomyces alboflavus, assembly GCF_000716675.1. Taxonomy (GTDB): domain Bacteria; phylum Actinomycetota; class Actinomycetes; order Streptomycetales; family Streptomycetaceae; genus Streptomyces; species Streptomyces alboflavus. The sequence goes on along the minus strand of NZ_JNXT01000004.1, from coordinate 105,350 downwards.
CAGGCCTGCGGCTCTGGCCGGTTGGACGACGGCTTCGCGCAGTTCCGTCTCGCTCATCGGGCCGACCAGGAGGCTGGAGGCGGTGAGGGCGTCGGCAAGGGCGCGGTGTTCGGCGCAGCGGCCGTAGAAGTCGGCGCGGACGGCGATCACGACGCGCAGCCTGCCTGCCGGTTCGCGGGCGGCGAGCAGTCGGTCGATGAAGGCGGCGCGTTCTGCCGGGTCGTGGCAGAGGGTGAAGACTTCCTCGAACTGGTCGACGAGGACGACGGTGTCCGCGTCGCCGTCGGCGGGGTCTAGGGCCGGGCCGTGGGTGCGCAAGGGGTGTTCGCCGGGGGTGAGGATCCGGATCGCCGCCAGGCCGTCCGTCCGAGCCCGCAGCGCGGGGATCAGTCCGGCGCGCAGGAGTGAGGACTTGCCGCTGCCGGAAGGGCCGAGCACCGCCGTGAACCGGTGCTCACCCACCAGGGTCCGTGCGACGTCCACCAGGGTGTCGCGCCCGAAGAACCGGTCGTGGTCGTCCGGCTCGAACCGGGCCAGGCCCTGGTAGGGCGGCTGCGTCCTGTCGTCGCGCGGCTCCGCGAGCGCCGTCGCCGCGTGGGCCTGTTTCCACCGGCCCTCCCACTGCGGCACGTTCCCGCCGCAGGCGCGGACATAGGCCAGCGTGACGGCGAGGGAGGGCAGGGCAGTGCCGGCGGCCGCCTGTGAGAGGGCCGTCACCGAGTAGCGCGCGCTCCGTGCCATCTGCCGGTACGTGGGGCTGTCGGCCTCCTGGCGCAACTTCCGCAACGCGTACGCGAACTCCTGCACCGGCCCCGCGCCGGGATCCAGAGGCGTTTCCGGTCGCCCCATCGCACGGTCCCCCCGTATGTCCCCACCCCTGCCGCATGCGCGAGTCACGCTATGGACCACGGCACGGGCACGGCAAGAGCCGCTTTGAGCCCACCGCCCCTCCGGGCGGAATTGTGCAGCACCGAGAAAGGGACCTGCCGAACGACCCGCACCCCGCTGCAGTCGACCTCCGACACCCCGCTCGCCCGACGTGCGGTGTGGGCACAGGCCGTGCCCGTGAAGCGGGGCCACGGGGCCGCACGTTCGTCGTCGAGGCCGCCAACGGCACCCACTGGCGCAGCACTTACAAGTCCAGCGCCTGGCGTGGCTGGTACGCCGCCTAGACACCCGACCGGCGCAGGCCCCCACCTGGCACGGCCGGGCCGTCAGGCGGCGCGTCTGCTCTCGCGGGCAGGTGCGCCGCCCGCACGTCACTCCGCGGGGTCAGGGGGCCAGGGCCCCAGTTCCGGCAAGGGGGACCCGGTCGTCTCCAGGCGTGCATCGGTGCTGCGCCCGGCCATCCAGGCCGCGAGGTCACGCACCGCCCCGGAGACCTCGACCTCCGTGCCCGCACCCAGCACCCGGGAGAACGCGTCGTCCGTGGCCCGCAGCGCCAGCCGCGTGCCGACGGGGGCGCGAGCGGACAGGAAGTCCAGGGCGTGCAGGGCGAATTCCCGCGGCCAGTCGCGGGGACGGCAGCCGACCGCGAGGTCGACGGCGTGGATCTCCGCCTCTCGCCAGCGCGCCAGCGCGGTGTCGAGGACCCGTGCATGGCGGAAGCGGACCGTGCGCTGCCAGTCCGCTGCCGTCAGCCGGCCCCACGTGTCGACGAGCGCCTGCTGGGCGAGCTTCAGATCCTCGCGAAGGTCGGCCACGGGCCGAGCGGCCCCTTGGTCGATGGACTGGTCGCGCTCCGCCTGGCCGCCGTCGTACATGTCGACGAGTTCGCCCTGCGCGGCGGCCAGGGCCTGCCGCTCGAAGGCGCGGGCGTTGTCGGCGAGGTGCTGGAGCACGTGCCCGCGGGTCCAGTCCGGCAGGGCGGACGGTGAGTCCTTCTCCCGGTCGTCGAGTCGATCGACCAGTTCGAGCAGCCGGGCATGAGACCGCGAGACCCGAACCACCAGTTCGTCAGGGGCTATCGGCGAGTTGACCACCGTGAAAGCCTAACCACGTCGATCTCCTGACGGTACGCGCCTCCGCCGATCCGGACGGGACGGCCTAGTGCTCGCTGCGATCAACGCGGTGCCGCCGCAAGCGCACGATCTGGTCGACGAGGTCGGCGTAGGGGATGCCTGCGCCTTTGGCCGAGTGCGCGAGGGCGCTGACCGTGCGCAGGCCCGGGCACGCGTTCACCTCCAGGCAGTGCGGTTCTCCCCGCCGGTCGCAGCGGAAGTCCGAGCGGGAGTAGTCCCCGTCCCCGAGGCCCACGGCACGGTGGGCCCGGAGGGCCTGCTCGCGCAGATGCTGCTCAAGGCGGGGTGGGATCTGCGCGGGGCAGGTGTGGGACGCGCCGCCCTCGGCGTACTTCGCCCGGTAGTCCAGGAAGGGGCCGTCGAACATGTACTCAACGGCTGGCAGTACGCGGCGACCCAGCACTCCCACCGAGAACTCCCGGCCGGGCAGATAGGGGGTGAGCACCACCTCCTCGCCCGCGGGCGTGCCGTGGAGCACACGCGACAATTCGTCCTCCACGCACACCAGATGGAGCATCTCGTGGGCCGTGCCTGCCGCGGACTTCACCACGACAGGGCCCTCCTTCAGCAGGGCGACGGACTCCGGCGGCAGATGGCCGTCGTCCGTGCGGTGCGCCGTCCACGGCCCGACCCGCACGCCCGCGTGCGGAAGCAGCTGCAGGGTGCGGCGCTTGTCCCAGGCGAGGCTGCACTGGGCGCTGCCCGCGCCGGTGAAGGGGAGGCCGGCCATCTCCAGGAGGGACTGCACGTGACCGTCGCCGCCCCAGCCTCCGTGCAGTGCGAGGAAGACCAGGTCGGCGGCGTGCAGCGCGTCCCGGACGGGGCCGCGGGTGAGAGCGGTGAACATCCGCCGTCTGTCCTCCGCCTCGTCCCTGTCGGGGAGGTGGCCCGGTGAGGTGAACCGTGGCAGTGCGTCCGAGTCGCGCGTCGGCCCTGCCAGCACCGGGTGCGGGGCGGCCGGGTCGATCACCTCGACCTCGTGTCCCAGCTCCGTCAACGCGCGGGCCACCGACAGGCCGGATTCCAGGGAGACGTAGCGTTCGAGGCTCTCCGCACCGCAGAGCACGACAATCCTCATGGACCAGCATTACCCGCCGTACGTCGGCAGTACCGTCGTTATCCCGTCACCGAGCTCCTCGACCCCGGCACCCGCATCGGCTGTCGTTTCCGTCCAAGACGGCCCCCGCGAGTCGATCTAGTGTCGGTGCGACAGCTCGTCCGAACACAAAGCTGAACAAGAACCTCAACAAGAACCTCAACAAGAACGACAAGAAGGAGACAGCACCATGCGCAAGCTCGTCTACACCGGTTTCATGTCGCTCGACGGCGTCGTGGACTCGCCCGGCGGCGGGCCGGGGGAGGAGCACCGCAGCGGCGGCTGGGTGGCCAAGGACCTCGAGTTCGTGCCGGAGGCCTGGTCGCTGAAGGGCGAGGAACTCGCCGACACGACGGCGCTGATGTTCGGCCGCCGCAGCTACGAGGCGTTCGCGTCGGTCTGGCCCGGCTCGGAGGACCACGCCGACTACAAGGAGCTGCCCAAGTACGTGGTGTCGTCCACGCTCTCCGACGACGCCCTCGTCGACGGGTGGGGGCCGACGACCATCCTGCGCTCGACCGAGGATGTCGCCGCGCTGAAGGAGGGCGAGGGCGGCGCGATCTTCATCCACGGAAGTGCCGAGCTGGCCGAGCGGCTGTCGGACGCGGGCCTCATCGACCAGTACAACCTGCTTGTCTTCCCCGTGCTGCTCGGTGCGGGGAAGAGCCTGTTCGGCCGGGCCGACCGAGCCAAGCAGATGCTGACGCTGCGGGAGTCGCAGAGCTACTCGAACGGAATCCTGAAGCTGGTCTACGACGTCAAGCGTTAGCCGACGTCAGGCGTTGGCCGAGGTCAAGCACTGGCCCAGGTCAGGCGTCGGTCCAGGTCAGGCGTCGGTCCAGGTCAAGAATCCAGGTCAAGAATCCAGGTCAGGATTCCGTCACGGATCCAGGTCGAGCCCGATCGCGCAGCCGTCTTTCTGCCGCAGCTGCCGGGCGGTGCGCCCGACGTACGAGCGCAGCGCCCGGGCCAGGTGCGGCTCGTCGAAGTAGTCGAGCCGGGCGACGACATCCGCGGCCGAGTCACCGGCAGCGAGCAGCTCCGCCGCCGTGCGGGCCCGCTCGATCTGCCGGATGGCGCCCCGGGTGAGCCCGGTCGCGGCGCGGAAGCGGCGTTCGACGGTCCGCTGGGAGACATCCGCGCAGTCCCGGCCCCGCAGCACCTCGGCGACCAGCGGGTCACGGACCACCATCCCGGCCCGGACGAGGTGCTCCACCAGGGCCTCGGCGTCGTCCGGGCCCGGCGTCTCATGGCGCGCGCCGTCCAGCCGGAACGTCCGCCGGTGGGTGTCGGGGAGCTCGACGCCGCCGTCGACCAACGCGGGTGTGGGCATGGCCCGCAAGGAGGTGCCCACGGCGAACTCGATGCCCGTGAAGGTCGCGCCCTCCGGCACCGGCGCCGTGCCGCTCCGGGTCGCGGGCCCGGTGACGGACGCGTACGACCGGCCGTCCTGCTCCCAGAACACCAGGCCCCAGCGCACACCCGCGACGGAGGTCATCGACGTGACCTGTCCGCCCGTGCAGGTCCACACCGTGTCGACCCATGGCGAGTCGGACCGGCGTGTCTCGAAGTGCAGCTTCACGGCCGCAGGATACGCCGCGGTGTCGTTGTCCCACCGAACGGAATGACGCCGCCGGACGCGTGGCCACGTACGGGGACAGGTCGCGCCCGCACCAGTCGGCCCGACGCGGGGCCACGTGCCGGGATCACCTGACGACCCGCCGCGTGGTGAAGCCGATGACCGCGGCCACCGCGGCCAGCAGCGCCACGCTCGTCAGCGCCGTGGGCAGGGTGAACCAGTCCGCCATGAACCCGATCGCGGGCGGTCCGAGGAGCATGCCGGTGTAGCCGAACGTGGAGGCGATGGCCACGCCGCTCGCTCCGGCGAGAGCGCCCGCGCGTTCGACGGCGACCGGGAAGATGTTGGCGAGCCCGATGCCGGTGATGGCGAAGCCGAGGAGTGCCGCCCAGACGGAGGGGGCGAGTGCGCCGAGGAGCATGCCGACGGCGGCCGTGGCGCCGCCCGCGACCAGGGTCCGGGTCCGGCCGAGCCGTTCCAGGAGGGTCGTGCCGGTGGCGCGGCCGAGCGTCATGGCGAGCGCGAAGCACGAGTAGCCGGCGGCCGCCACGCCCGGGGCGGTGTTGAGGTCCTGTTCCAGGTGGAGCGCGCCCCAGTCGGCGAGCGCCCCCTCGCCGTACGCGGTGCAGAGCGCGATCAGGCCGAAGACGATGACGAGTCCGCGGGTGCGGGGTGTGAGGCGCTGCGAGGTGCCGTCGTCGTGGCGCCGTTCGACCGGGGGCGCCGGAGGCTTCAGGCGCAGCAGCGCGCGTCCCGCGACGGCGGTGACAGCCAGGCCGACCACGGTGAGGCCGAGCAGATGGCGGGTGGGGGACACGGAGCCCGCTATGAGCGCGCCGAGCCCCGCGCCGAACATTCCGCCGAGGCTGAAGGCCGCGTGGAAGCTGGGCATGATCGGTCGCTTCAGGGCGGCCACCAGGTCCACGGCGGCGCTGTTGAACGCGACGTTGATCCCGCCGTACGCAGCCCCGAAGAGCAGCAGCACCCCACCGAGCGCCGCCGCGGAGTGCGTCAGCGGCGGCAGCGCGACGCTCAGCGACAGCAGGACACCGCAGACGACCGTGACCGGATGGCTGCCGTAGAGGCGGCACAGCCGTCCCGTGAGCATCATCGTGATCACGGCGCCGACCGAGACGCCGAGCAGGGCGAGCCCGAGGGCGCTGGACGAGGCGCCGGTCTGTTCCTTGATCGCGGGGATGCGCACGACCCATCCGGCGAAGATGAAGCCGTCGAGGGCGAAGAAGACCGTCAGGACGACACGGAGCCGGGTGAGCTCCGGGGAAGTGGCTCCGGAGGCCCCGGACGTGGTTTTGTTTAGTAGCGGCACAAAGTCAGCGTAGAGGGGAAGCCGGGCCGTGGACAAGACGGTTTCCTCGCGACGGGGGCGGTGCGCGCGGGGTCGCGTCGCGGCGGACGCGCGGGCGGGGATCGCCCGGGAGGCCGCGGCGGTACGCGCACGGGGCTCCCGGGACCGAAGAGCGCGGGGAGACAGGATGGGGAAGACGGGATGACGGCTGAACGGCGAGACGGCGTACGGATCATGGGAGACTCGCCCTCATGAACGGGAAGGCTGCCACCCGGGGTGAGGCACATCTGTCCACGCGCACGCGTCTGGAGCGCGGTCGTACCGCGCTCGGCCCCGCCCTCGAACTCGTCCACACCGGGCGCGCCCCCACCCGAGCCGTCCTCACCGCCGAGCTCGGCGTCACCCGCGCCACGGCGGGAGCGGTCGCCGCGGAGTTGGAGGCGCTCGGCCTGATCAGCGTCGACGCCAAGCCGAGCGCCGCCGCGGGCTCCCAGGGGCGGCCCTCGCACCGGCTGTCCGTCGCCGGGGCCGGGCCCGTCGCCCTCGCGGCCCAGGTGCACGCCGACGGATTCCGGGCCGCGCTCGTGGGCCTCGGCGGCCGGATCGTCGCCACCGCGCCCGGCTGCGAGACCATCGACGCCGACCCGGCGCAGGTGCTCGGCTCGGTCATCGAGGCGGGCGCCCAGCTCCTGCGCGAGACCGGCAGACGGTGCGTGGGCGCGGGCCTCGCGGTGCCGTCGCCCGTCGCCGAGCCGGAGGGCACGGCGCTCAACCCGCTGCACCTGGCCTGGCCCGCGGGCGCGCAGGTCCGGGAGATCTTCGCGAACTGCGTACGGGACGCGGGCATCGAAGGCCCCGCGTTCACCGGCAACGACGTGAACCTGGCGGCGCTCGCCGAGCACCGGCACGGCGCGGGGCGCGGCGCGCGCGACCTGCTGTGCGTGGCGACGGGGCACCGCGGCGTCGGCGGTGCCCTCGTCCTCGACGGGCGGTTGCACACGGGCAGTTCGGGCCTGGCTCTGGAGGTCGGCCACCTCACGGTGAACCCGGAGGGCCGCCCCTGCTACTGCGGCAGCCGCGGCTGCCTGGACGTGGAGACGGACCCGCTGGCCTTCCTCGCGGCGGTGGGCGTCGAGCCCAGCCCCGAGGGCCTGCTCGTCCAGGCCCGCAGGCTCGTCGCCGAGGAGCACGCCGACCCGGCGGTGCGCACGGCGATCGAAGCCCTCATCGACCGGCTCGGCCTCGGCCTCGCGGGCCTGGTGAACATCCTCAACCCGGACCGGATCATCCTCGGCGGGCTGCACCGCGCCCTCCTCGAGGCCGACCCGGAGCGGCTGCGCGCCGTCGTGGCCGACCGCAGCCTGTGGGGCCGCAGCGGCGGCGTCCCCATCCTGGCCTGCACCCTCGACCACAACAGCCTGGTGGGGGCCGCCGAGCTGGCCTGGCAGCCGGTGCTCGACGACCCCCTGGGGGCGCTCGGCTAGCGGGCCGGGTCAGCCGACCTCGACGGCCTCCCGCGCGGGGACCGACGCCTCGACGGGAGCCTGCGTGCGTGCCGCCGCGCGCCGCCTCAAGTCCGGTACGAGGGAGAGCAGTCCGAGCGCCGCGAGCCCGGCGCCGATCCACAGCGGCGCCCGCAGCCCGTAGGCGTCGATGGCCGGTCCGCCGATGGACGTGGCGATGATGATGCCGCCCGTGATGAACGACGAGTGGACGCTGTTGACCAGCGCGCCGGTGTTGCCCACGCGCTGCACGCGGGTCACCATCGCCGGGTTCATGGTGACGCCGACCAGGCCGATGCCCAGCATCATCACCACGGCCCCGACGGGCAGGTCGGCGAGGAGCGCGAAGCCGACCAGGAACCCGAGGTTCAGGAGCAGGCCGGTGACGAGGACCGGCAGTGTGTGCCGGTCGGCGAGGCGGCCGACGACGGTGTTGCCGATGAGGGTGGCGGCGCCGTACGCGACGAGCAGCAGCGGCACCGTGCCGGTGGCGAAGCCGGTGATCTCGGTGAGGATCGGGTTGAGGTAGCTGAACGCCGCGAACGTCGCGCCGATCACGAAGGTGCTGGTGGTCAGGGTGAGCCAGAGCCGGGGGCTCTTGAAGGCGCCGAGCTCCTCGCGCAGCGACCCGGACTCGTCCTCGGTGCGTTCGACACGGGGTACTCCGGCGAAGGTGGCCGCGGCGGCGAGCACCGTGAGCACGGTGATGGCCCAGAACGCCGCGCGCCAGCCCAGGTGTTCACCGACGACGGTGGCGAGCGGAAGGCCGAGGAGCGTGCCCAGCATCAGCCCGTTGAGGGCCACGGCGACGGCGCGGCCCCGTATCTCGGGGCGGGTGAGCCGGGTGGCCATGGAGATGCCCACGCCGAAGAAGGCCTGCGAGGCGACACCGGTGACGACACGCGCCACGAGCATCGTCCAGTAGTCCGGGGCGAGCGCGGCGAGCACATTGCCGCCGAGGAAGATGGCGAACAGCACCATCAGGGCCCGCTTCTGCGGCAGTTTCAGCAGGGCGACCGTCAGGAACGGCCCGCCGAAGGCCATCGCCACGGCGAAGGCGGTGATCAGATAGCCGATCTCCGGGATCGTCGCGTCGAGCCCGTCGGCCATCTGCGGCATGAGTCCGGCGACGACGAACTCGCTGGTCACCATGGCGAAGATGCCTAGGGCCAGGACGTATACGGCGCGGGGCATGGGTGCTGCTCCTTCGGGGAGGTGGGGCTGATCGCTCAAGTATTGGATGGGTCAGTACAAAACCTGGGCATGGGTGGCCCGGAACGGGCGCGAGCCCGGCGTGTCGTGCTGGTGGGGGCTGGTGGGGGCTGGTGGGGGCTGGTGGGGACTGGTGGGGACTGGTGGGGATTGGTGGGCGCGGGGAGTGGGGCGAGTCGGGTGTCAGGGGCGCAGGGCGACCAGCGCGGTGTCGGCGATCGACTCCAGGGCCGCGCGCCCCGCGCCCGCCTGCGCCGAGACGCGCATGCCGCCGATGGTGGCGTTGATGAACCGGGCGAGCGCGTCGGTGTCGCGCTCGGCGGTGATCGTGCCGTCGCGCTGCCCCGCCTCCAGGGCGATGCGCAGCAGGCCGAGCCGGGTGCCGAGGTCGCGCTCGACGAGCGCGGCCGCCTCCGGGTCGCGCCGCGCCAGCTCCACGACCGTGTTGACGGTGAGGCAGCCGATGCTGGCCTCGTCGTCCTCCCGGTACTCGTACTCGCTGTTGACGATGCGGGCGAACAGGGCCTGGATCCGCTCCATGCCCGAGCGTCCGGCGTCCTCCAGGATCTCCGCCTGGGGCGCGCTCATGATCTCGATGTAGCGCGTCAGGGCGCGTCGGAACAGGTCGTGCTTGCTGGTGAACGTGTTGTAGATGCTGCTGCGGCCCAGGCCGGTGGCTTCGCACAGGTCCTGGGTCGAAGTGGCCTCGTAGCCGTTCGCCCAGAAGGCGCGCATCGCCGCGTCCAGGGCCCGGTCCTCGTCGAACGTCCGTGGTCGGGCCATGTCGGTACCGTAGCCGTTTTGGAACGCGTGATGCAATACGGGCCCTCGATTTGCTGATACAGCAATGTCATTTGCCTTCACGGGAAGCGTGGCGCATGGTCGTGGCGGAGGTGTTGGTCATGAACGATCCATTGGACGACGCGTACGACGTAGTGGTGATCGGCGGTGGCTCCGCCGGTCTGAACGGCGCCCTGGTGCTGGCCCGGGCGCGCAGGTCGGTGGTGGTCGTGGACGCGGGAGCCCCGCGGAACGCCCCGGCCGACGCGGTGCACGGGCTGTTCGCGCGGGAGGGCACCCCGCCCGCCGAGCTGTTGGAGCGCGGCCGGGCAGAGGTGCGCGGGTACGGCGGTCAGGTGGTGTCGGGCCGGGTCGAGGAGGTGACCCGGGACGGCGACGGCTTCGTGGTCGGTCTGGCCGACGGCCGGACGGTCCGGGCGCGCCGGGTGCTGGTCGCGACCGGCCTGGTGGACGAGCTGCCCGACGTGCCGGGGGTGCGCGAGCGGTGGGGCCGGGACGTGCTCCACTGCCCGTACTGCCACGGCTGGGAGGTGCGGGACCAGGCCATCGGCGTGCTCGCGGGCGGGCCGATGTCGTTGCACCAGACGCTGCTGCTGCGGCAGTGGAGCGCCGACATCACGTACTTCGCGCACACCGCGCAGCCCCTGACCGACGAGGAGGCGGAGCGTCTCGCCGCCCGCGGGATCCGGGTGGAGGAAGGGGAGGTCGCGGCCGTGGAGGTCGACGACGACCGCCTCGTGGGCCTGCGGATGGCCGACGGCAGGCTGGTGCGCCGGGAAGCGCTGGTCGTCGGGCCGCGGATGGTGGCGCGCGTCGGTTTCCTGAAGGCGCTCGGGGTGGAGCCGGTGCCGCATCCCGCGGGCGAGTACGTGCAGGCGGACGCGACGGGCCGCACGGACGCGCCCGGCGTGTGGATCGCGGGCAACGCCTCGGACCTGTCCGCGCAGGTCGGCGGGGCCGCGGCGGCGGGGGCGTTCGCGGCGGCGCAGATCAACGCCGATCTGGTGAACGAGGACACGGAGCGGGCGGTCGCCGTGTACCGGGAGGCGTCGGTTGGTGCGGGTGCGGGTGCGGGTGCGGGTGCGGGTGCGGGTGCGGGTGTCGGTGTGAGGGGTGGGGCTGGGCGGGGTGCCTAGGGCGGTGCTGGCCATGGGGTCATGCGGTGGTGCGGGGTGTGCGGTGGTGCGGGGCGGGAGGGGGAGCGGTGGTGCGCGGCGCGAGGGGGAGCCGTGGTGCGGGATGCTCGTCCGTCCGACGATCCCGCAGCCCCGGCCTCGCCCACTCCGACCTACCCAGGCACCCCCGCCCGCGGCCCCGTCTCACCCCGGCCACACGACCCCGAACGCCCGCCCCGCGTTCACCGTCACGATCCGGTCCACCAACTCCTTGCCCACGGCCGCCTCCAGGCGTGGCCGTACCCGGCGCAGCAGGTGCGGCATCCCCGGGCCGCCGTTCACCGCACGCGCTCCGGCGGTCGTGGTGTCGCCGCCCAGGAGGAGCTGATCGCCGTGCCCGGCGTCGGCGAGGGCGCGCACGGCGTCCGGCATTCGCCAGTCCGTGGCGTGGTTGGTGCGTGACGGTCCGTCAAAGGCCAGCCAGGCGCCCGCCGATGCCGCCTCCCGGTGCACGTCCAGGTCGGGGGAGCGGTTGAGGTGCCCCAGGATCACCTTGCCCGGTGGTACCTCCAACTCGCCGCACAGCAGGTCGAGTACGTCGAGGACGCCCGTGCCGAGTTCCAGGTGGACGGCGATCGGCGCGCCCGTCGCCAGGTGGGCCCCGGCCGCCGCGGTCATCGTCCAGCGGGCGTGCGCGTCCAGGGCGTGGAAGCCGCCCGCGACCTTGATGAGCCCGGCCCGCACACCCGTGTCGCCGATGCCTTGCGTGAGTTCGCGCACGAACACCGCGGCGAGGACGTCGGGGTCGCCGTCGCCCAGCTCCCTCAGCAGATCCGGGGAGTAGTGCACCGCCTGGTGCAGCCCGGTGGCCGCCACGATCCGGACGCCCGTCGTGCGTGCGAGGCCGGGCAGGTCGGCGGCGCGCCGTCCCATGCCGTGCGGCGTCCACTGCACGACGCTCCGCCCGCCCTCGGCGCGGAACGCGGCCAGCTCGGCCGCAGCGGCGGCCACGGAGTCCAGCTCCTGGCCCGGGAGTTGAGGGCTCCACAGGAAGAGGTGGTCGTGGGCGTCACAGGCCCCCAGGCCGCCGGGTTCGACATCGCCGAGGACGGTTCGGACGGCGGCCGCGCCCACGCTCACCACGCCCGCCCCCGCCCGACCTGCCCCAGGTTTGGCGTGGAGAAGTGCAGCACCTGGAACACCTCACCGCTCGCCTTCGCCGCCGCCCCCTCGGCCCACAGCGAGAACGTCACCGCCTCCCAGTGCCGAGGGTCGACCGCGACCAGGACGCCGACGGCACCGTCCCGGCCTGCCAACTCCTGTGCCTCCGTGAGCAATTCCTCGGCAAGGTCGGTGGTGCGGGTGTCCTCGGGGACGGGCCTGCGATGCCGTACGGCGGCGACGGGCCGGTCACCGGCGGCTCCCCCGTCCTCGTACCCCACCGCCATCCAGTGCTGCACCACCGGACGTCCGAAGTCGTCGTACAGCCCCTGGAATCCGGGGCCCCAGAGGAAGGAGCCGAGGCCTTCGGCGGTGTTCCAGAGGTAGAACGGCGCGTACTGGTTCACCGGTGAGCCGTCGACGCCGCGTTCGCGCAGCAGATACGCCTTGAAGCCCAACCCCGGGAAGGCGTCGAGGAGATGGCCCTTGGTGGCGACGCGCTCGCGGATGACGCCCATGTCGTAGTCGGCGGGCAGGGTGATCTCGTACTGCTTGGCGTGCATGTGTGCTCCAGGGAAGGCGCGGGGGCGGGCGTCAGGAGGTCGGCGGGTACGCGGGGAGGGCCCGGCGCCGTGCTCAGGCGCGCGGCGCGAGCAGCGCCAGCAGACCCCGCACCCCCGCGTCGAACGCCTCCGGCGAGCCCGTCGCGCGGGCCAGGACATAGCCGCCCTGCACGGTCGCGACGATCGCCGACGCGACCTCGCCCGCGTCGAGCGCGGCGCCGAACTCGCCCCGGTCCACGCCCTCCTGGACGATGCCCGCGAGCCGCCCGCGCAGCCATTCGAGGGTCTCAGTGACCGGCGCCCGCAGCTCGTCGCTGGCGATCACATCGGGGTCCATCGTCAGCCGCCCGACCGGGCAGCCGCGCAGCACGTCCCGCTCGCGCAGGAGATACGAGGAGACGCGGTCGTACGCCGGTCCGTCACCCGCCAAAGTCGCCTCCGCCGTGGCGCGCATCTCGTCGGCGGTGCGGCGGATCGCCGCGAGGGCCAGATCCGGCTTGCCCGCGAAGTGGTGGTACATGCTGCCCTGCCCGGCGCCCGCGTGCTGCTGGATCGCCTTGGGGCTGGTGCCGACGTAGCCGCGCTCCCACAGCAGTTCACGCGTGGACTCGATCAGACGCTCCGGAGTGCTCATGACACGACTGTACATACTACTAGGTACAGAAGTCCAGGTGGGAGGTGGCGAGGTGGGTTCGTGCGCGTCGTTCCGTACCGGAGAAGCAGGCGGTGCGCGGCCGCGTACTCCCCAGGAGGTACGCACACGGCCGCTGGCCGTACGACGACTTCGCGTGCCCCGGCGAGGAGCCTCGTAAGCGAACGGAACCAGTGCGGAGCGAGGGGCGAAAGCCCTGGTCGCGGCGCTGGTACCCACCCCCGCTTCCCGAGGAGATGGACATCGTGCAGACCCTGGCATTCGACGGCGGACCCGGCCCGTGGATCCTGTTCTTCCCGCTGATCTGGGCGGCCGTCGTCATCGGCGTCGTGACCTTCCTGCGCCGTACCGTCTGGCGCGGCCGGCGCGGACCCTGGCGGACCGGTGTGAGCGACGACAAGTCGCCGATCGCCGTGCTCGGCCACCGCTTCGCGGCCGGTGAGATCGACGAGGACGAGTACTGGCGCCGTCTGAGCGTCCTCAGCGAGGAGTTCGGCCGCACCGCGAAGGGCGGTGGCAGGGCATGAGCACCGCCACCCCCCGGCAGCGGTCCACCGCTCCGGACGCCGCGCGGGTCGAGTCGGCCGTGAAGGTCTACGGCTCGTCCTCGGACACCGCTGTGAGGGCCCTCGACGGCGTGAGCGTCGGCTTTCCCGCCGGACGCTTCACGGCGATCATGGGCCCGTCGGGCTCGGGCAAGTCCACACTGATGCACTGTGCGGCCGGTCTGGACACCCTGACCTCCGGCTCCGCGTACATCGGCGACACCGAGCTCGGCCCGCTCGACGACCGGCGCCTGACCCTGCTGCGCCGCGACCGCGTCGGCTTCGTCTTCCAGGCCTTCAACCTGGTGCCGACGCTGACCGTCGCCGAGAACATCAGGCTGCCGATGGACCTGGCAGGGCGGCGCTTCGACCGGGACACCCTGGAGTGGACGGACGCCCTCATCGACGTCGTCGGCCTGCGTGACCGGCTGTGTCACCGGCCCGCCGAACTCTCCGGCGGCCAGCAGCAACGCGTCGCCGTGGCCCGGGCGTTCGCGGGCCGCCCCGATGTCGTCTTCGCCGACGAGCCCACCGGCAACCTCGACTCCCGCTCCGGCGAGGAGGTCCTCGGCCTGCTCGGCCGCGCGGTGCGCGAGATGGGCCGCACCGTCGTCATGGTCACCCACGACCCGGTGGCCGCCGCCCACGCCGACGAGGTCGTCTTCCTCGCCGACGGCCGCCTCGTGGACCGGATGGCGGCGCCCACGGCCGACAAGGTCCTGGACCGCCTGAAGGCGTTCGACGCACGGTCGGCCACGAACTCCGAAGGAGCACCCTCATGAGTGCCACCGGTCCGCGCGACGCTGCCGGGCCCGGCAGCCCCACCGGCCCGCGGGGCCCCGCCCGGCCCGGCGCCCCCACCGGCTCCCTGGCCGCCGCCCTCCGCATCAGCCTCACCTCGCTGCGCGGCCACAAGCGCCGCTTCGCCGGTACGTTCTTCGCGGTGCTGCTCGGCGTCGCGTTCCTGGCGGGCACCCTCGTCATGGGCGACACCCTGCGCGCCAGCTTCGACACGATGTTCGGCAACGCCACCCGCGGCACCGACGCGGTCGTCCGCGGCGCCGACACCATCACCACGCCCGGCGAGAGCCAGGGCGTGCGCCGGAACATCGACACCGCCCTGGTCGACCGCATCGAGAAGGTCCCCGGCGTCGCCGCCGCCGTGCCCGCCATCCAGGGCGCGGGCCAGCTGATCGGCAAGGACGGCGACCCGATCGGCGGCCAGGGCCCGCCCACCCTCGCCGGGAACTGGATCACCGACACGGAGCTGAACGCCTACCGCCTGGCCGAGGGCCGCGCCCCCGCCAGGAGCGGCGAGGTGGTCGTCAACCGCGGCGCCGCCGAGAGCGGCGACCTGAAGATCGGCGACACCACGACGCTGCGCACCCCCGACCCGGTGAAGGTCACGATCGTCGGCCTCGCCACGTTCGGCGGCGAGGACGGCATGGCGCAGACCACGTTCACGGGCATGACGCGCGCTGACGCCGAGAAGTACCTGATGCCGAAGCCCGGCGAGGCCGCGACCGTGCAGGTGCGCGCCGGGCCCGGAACGAGCCAGCAGGAGCTCGTCGACGCGCTGACCCCCGTGCTGCCCAAGGGAGTCGAGGCCATCACCGGACAGGAGGCGGCGGAGGAGAACTCCGACATGATCTCCGGTCAGTTCCTGACCCTGTTCACCACGTTCCTGCTGGTCTTCTCCGGCATCGCGCTGCTGGTGGCCACCTTCTCCATCCACAACACCTTCGCGATCGTCGTGGCCCAGCGCACCCGCGAGAACGCGCTGCTCCGCGCCCTCGGCGCCTCCCGCCGCCAGGTCACCGCGGCGACCCTTGCCGAGGCGTCCGTCGTCGCCGTCGTGGCGTCCGTCGCGGGCCTCGCGGGCGGCATCGGCATCGCCGCCGGACTCCAGGCGCTGTTCCCGGCCATCGGATTCCCCTTCCCCGAGGGCGACTTGGTGATCAGCGGTACGTCGATGCTGCTGCCCCTCGCGGTCGGCGTCGCCGTGTGCGTGGCGTCCGCGCTCCTTCCCGCCGTCCGCGCCGGACGCACCGCGCCGCTGGCGGCCCTGCGCGAGACGGCCGTCGACCACTCCGGTGCCTCCCGCGCCCGCGCGGCCGTCGGCACCGGCATCGCCGTCGCGGCCGTCGCCCTCACCCTGGTCGGCGTGCTCGCCTCGCCGTCGATCTGGCTGGCGGGCGGCGGCGCGGTCCTCGCCCTCGCCGCGTTCGTGGTCCTCGGTCCCGTCGCGTCGTCGCGCGCGGTGCGGATCCTCGGCGGGCCGCTGGACCGGCTGCGCGGCGTCACCGGATCCCTGGCCCGGCGCAACGCCCTGCGCAGCCCCAAGCGCACCGCCGCCACCGCGAGCGCCCTGATGATCGGCGTCGCCGTCGTCTGCCTGTTCACCGTCTTCGGCGCCTCGCTGAAGGCCACCATGGACCAGACGGTGTCGCGCTCCTTCGCGGGCGACGTCGCCGTCAGCACACCGTCCTTCGGGGCGGGCGGCAGCGGCCTCAGCCCCCGGCTCGCGCCCGCCGTCGGGGAGCGCCCGGAGGTCGCCACGGCCGTCGGCCTCGGCCGGGGCGTGGCCGAAGTCAACGGCCAGGGCCGGGCGTTGACCGTCACCGACCCGGTCGCGCTCGCCAAGTCCTTCGACCTCGGCACGGTCGACGGATCGCTCGGCGACCTCGGCGACGACGGCATCGCGCTCACCCGCGCGGAAGCCGACAAGCAGCACCTCACCGTCGGCGACAAGGCCGAACTCGCCTTCACCGACGGCAAGAAGGACACCTTCACGGTCCGTGCCGTCTACGGACAGTCCGAGCTCGCGGGCGACTACGTCATCACCCGCGACGCCTGGGCCCCGCACCGCGGCCAGGACTCCGACACGCTGGTGGCGGTGACCTTCAAGGACGGGGTGAGCGCGGCGGACGGCAAGGCCGCGGTGTCGGCGGTGGCGAAGGAGTACGGCAACCCGGAGGTCCAGACGCGCGACGAGTACGCGCAGTCCGCGGCCGGCGGCATCGACATGATGCTGACCCTCGTCTACGCCCTGCTCGCCCTCGCCGTCCTCATCGCCCTGCTCGGGATCGCCAACACCCTGACCCTCGCCGTGCACGAACGCACCCGCGAACTGGGCCTGCTGCGGGCCGTCGGCCAGACCCGAGGACAGCTGCGGGCCATGGTCCGCTGGGAGTCCGTCCTGGTCGCCGCGTTCGGCACGGCGGGCGGCCTGGCCCTCGGCGGCTTCCTCGGCTGGGTCCTGGTCAAGGCGTCCGACGGCGCGTCCGACAGCGTCTTCGCGTTCGCGCTGCCGCCGACCCAGCTCGCCGTGGTCGCCCTGGTGGGCCTGGCGGCCGGAGCGCTCGCGGGCCTGCGTCCGGCCCGGCGCGCCGCCCGCCTCGACGTCCTGCGGGCCATCGCCGCGGAGTGAGCGCGGTCGAGCGCGGAGGTGAAGTCACCGCCCGGTCAGCCGGCAACGGCGGACCGGGCGGGAGCATGGGCGCCGACGGGGGCGGGGGCCTCGGCGAACGGGGCGGCGCACGCGGTGCCGTACACCGGATACGCCGGCAGCGGCGCGGTGGCCGACGGCGCGCAGAGCGTGAACCAGACGACCTTGCCCGAGTCGCCCTGCGGCTGCGCGCCCCAGCTCTCGCTGACCGCCGCGACCATCGCGAGCCCGCGCCCGCAGGTCTCGAACGGATCGGCGTCGTGCACCACGGGAAGCCTCGGATCGTGGTCGTGGACGGAGACCATGAGGCGTTCGAGCAGCAGCTCGATCTCCACGGTGCAGGTCTTGTCCGGCTCGGCGTGCCGGTGGACGTTGGTCAGCAGCTCGGTCACGCCGAGTGCGGCCTGGTCTATCAAGGGATCGAGATGCCAGTAGCGCAACTGCGCAGAGACGATTCTGCGGACCTGGCCGATCCGCGACGGCAGGGCTTGGAGCTCTACCGTGCAATGCCTGCTCGGCTGGCTGATCACGGTGCGACTCCCCGAATTGAGGTCCGGAAGAAGACGGCGTTCGGATCCGGCAGGGGCCGCTCGCGCCGCCGCCTGCGGTGGTGACCGGCGGGCTGGTTCGCAGCGTTATCACCGGTAAACCCAGAGTGATGTGACACCAGCGTGACTCAGGGGGTGGGGGCGTGCAACTCGCGCCCCGGCCGCGCCCCTCAGCCCCGGCGGCCGCCGGCCGCGCGACGTACCGCTTCGAGGAAGGTCCGGACCGTGGGCGGCCCCGCCTCCCCGGGCACCGGATCGTGCTCGCCCATCGTCAGCAGATACCGGGTGCCGTTGACCTCGGCGAGCGCCTTGTCCTGCGGGGCGAACCAGGGCTTCGCCGCGCGCACCGCGCGCAGCGGCGCGCTGTCGATCTCCGTGCCGTAACTGGTGAGCAACTCCAGCCTGCCGTCGCTGATCCGGACCTGGCCCGCATGGGTCAGCGACCGCAGCCGCCGCCCGATCCCTACGCCCGTGGCCCTGAACTCCGGCTCCGCCATGAGGCTCCGCCCCCCCTCGTGCGCCTGGTGTCGACGCGCCCTCGGTGTGGTGACCCACGGCGCCGCACGCACGTCGTACGGCACCTGCTTGAAACCTACCCCTGTTCCGTGCGGTGCAGTGTGCACGCGCACGGCGTCGAGGACCAGTGTGCCCGGCGACGGCGCACATGCCACTTCGGTGCGTGACCGGCGCGCCCCGCCGCACGGGGCCACCCGGTGGGCAAGGACCTCCTTTGGGTGCTCAAAAGGTGTGTTTATGCAGGTGAGAGCCGTGTTGTGGGTGTTTATCATCGAGGTGTCCGGCCGGATCGATCCCGTTCCGGCACGAGGCCTAAGGAGCCCGCGGTGAGCACCACCCAGCACGATCCGGCCGACGAGCCGATGGCCACACTCGACGTGGACCGCAGCGACGACGCGTACCGCACTTGGCTGAAAGAGGCCGTGCGCAAGGTCCAGGCCGACGCCAACCGCTCCGCGGACACCCATCTGCTGCGCTTCCCGCTGCCCGAGCGGTGGGGCATCGACCTGTACCTCAAGGACGAGTCGACGCACCCGACCGGCAGCCTCAAGCACCGGCTCGCCCGCTCGCTGTTCCTGTACGGCCTGTGCAATGGCTGGATCCGCCCGGGGCGGCCCGTGATCGAGGCGTCCAGCGGCTCGACGGCCGTCTCCGAGGCGTACTTCGCGAAGCTCATCGGCGTGCCCTTCATCGCGGTGATGCCGCGCACGACGAGCGCCGAGAAGTGCCGCCTCATCGAGTTCCACGGCGGCCGGTGCCACTTCGTGGACGACTCGCGCACCATGTACGCGGAGTCCGCCCGCCTCGCCGTCGAGACCGGCGGCCACTACATGGACCAGTTCACCTACGCGGAACGGGCCACCGACTGGCGCGGCAACAACAACATCGCCGAGTCGATGTTCCAGCAACTGCGCCTGGAGCGGCACCCGGAGCCCGCGTGGATCGTCGCCACGGCGGGCACCGGCGGCACCTCCGCGACCATCGCGCGCTACGTCCACTACATGCAGCACGACACCCGGATCTGTGTCGCCGACCCGGAGAACTCCTGTTTCTTCGACGGCTGGACGAAGAACGACCCGGACGCCTCCAGCGACTGCGGCTCGCGCATCGAGGGCATCGGCAGGCCGCGCATGGAGCCGAGCTTCGTGCCCGGCGCCATCGACCGCATGATGAAGGTCCCCGACGCGGCGAGTGTCGCCGCGGTGCGCGCCCTGGACCGGGCCATCGGCCGCAAGGCGGGCGGCTCGACCGGCACGGGCCTGTGGAGCGCCCTCAGGATCGCCGCGGAGATGGTGGCCGCGGGCCGCACCGGCAGCGTCGTCACCCTCATCTGCGACCCGGGCGAGCGCTACCTGGACAAGTACTACTCGGACGCGTGGCTGGCCGGGCAGGGGCTCGACATCGCGCCGTACGAGCGGACGATCGAGGGGCTGCTCGCCACGGGGGAGTGGCCCGCGCACGCCGGTTAGGCCCACCTGGGCCGGGGCTTGGGCCGGGTCAGTCGCCGTGCGCGCCGGAGAGCTGCCGGTCCAGGTTCGCGACCGCGGCGTGGAAGGACGTGCCCATGCCCCGGCGGCCGCCGCGTTGCATCAGGAACCGCGTCAGGGCCACGGCGTCCGCGGCGTACGTCCACTGCACACGGGTGCCCGGTCCCCGGCCGTCGGCCGGCTCCAGCGGGATGAGCCGCCACTCCTCGACCAGGGCGCGCAGACCCGGGAAGTTGGTCAGGTCGATGCGGTAGGCGTACCGCGTGGGCGCGTCCGTGGCGAGGAAGGTCTCGCGGAACCAGAACCGCCCCTGGATGCGCACCAGACGGCCCGAGCCGTCGTCGAAGGGCCGGGCGTACACCACCGAGCTGTGCCACGAGGGCAGGCGCCGGACGTCCTCAAGGACCTCGTACACCGCCTTGGGCGGCGCCGCGACATCGTGCGTGAACACCAGACGTACCGGAGCGGTCTCGATGAACTCCAGGCCCTCGGGCCTCAGTCGGCGTGGCATGAACGCGACCCCCAGGCGGGACGAGGCGGTGACCGGGTCCGCCCACCATAGCCCGGGGCCTGTCAGAAGTCTGCGGAGTTCTCGTCGTCGGCGAGCGCGGTGCCCGGGGTTTCGGCGGGGTCCGCGCCGTCCTCGGGCGCGCCCGCGACCAGGAGCCGCCGCAACTGCTCGGAGATCTCCACGCGGGCCCGCGCGGGCAGCCCCGCGTCCGTCACCAGCGTGTCCACCTGACCGAGTGTCGCGAACGAACTCAGGCCCACCGTGCCCCACTTGGTGTGGTCCGCGACCACGACCACCCGGCGCGCGGACTGCACCAGGCGCCGGTTCGTCTCCGCCTCCGCGAGGTTGGGCGTGGACAGACCGGCCTCGGCCGATATGCCGTGCACACCGAGGAAGAGGACGTCGAAGTGGAGCGCCGCGATCGCCTGATCGGCCACCGGACCGACCAGCGAGTCCGACGGCGTGCGCACCCCGCCCGTGAGGACCACCGTGGCCGCGCCCTGCCGCTGGCCGGAGCTGCGCTGCGCGGAGTGGAAGACGTCGGCGACGCGCACCGAGTTCGTCACCACCGTCAGGTCCGGGACGTCGAGCAGGTGGTGGGCGAGGGCGTACGTCGTGGTGCCGCCGGAGAGCGCGATGGCCGTGCCCGGCGCCACCAGGGTCGCCGCGGTCCGCGCGATGTCCTCCTTGGCGGTCAGCTCCAGGCCCGACTTGGCCTCGAAGCCCGGCTCGTGCGTGCTGGCCTCGGCCACGGGGACGGCGCCGCCGTGCACCTTCTCCAGGACGCCGAGACGGGCGAGCGCGTCCAGATCGCGGCGGACGGTCATGTCCGACACGCCCAGTTTTCTGGTGAGTTCATTGACGCGGACGCCGCCACGGCGGCGGACCTCGTCGAGGATCAGGGCGCGACGCTGCTCCGCGAGGAGGTTCTGATTCTCACTCACGTCAGGTCCGGCCCTTTCGCCCAGTCAAGCCCGTCAGTCCGTTGTCGGGTCGCCTCATCCTCGCACGAGCAGTCGTTGCGGGTGCCACCGACCGGGCGGCCCCGCCATCCGGAAGGGGGACCTGCCGAAGGGGGAGATTACGTGAGGGTGGCTGCGTGCGGGGCGGGAAACGGCGATCCTTGTGTCCCTGCACTGCTTGCATGGCCCCGCACACGGCCCATGACAGCGCACGACTCGGGGGAAGCGGAACAGTGGAGCGCGCCACGGCGGCCCGGACCGCCGGGAAGAACGGACCGGAACACCCGAACAAGGCGGTGGACCCGGTCCCCACGGCACACCCGGACCACGGCGAGGAGGCCGAGCCGATCGCGCTGGAACTCCTCGTCCACGGCGTCGGCGGCACCACGCCCGAGGAGATGCTCGGCGACCCCCGCACGGTCCGCGTGTCCGGCGACGGCACCGCCGCCGTCCACCGCCGCACCGACGACGTGGACGCCGAGTCCCGCCCGGCCGACCACCGCGACCGTCCGGTCCCGGAGGCCTACGTCTGGTCCAACCTGACCTCGGGCAACGGCTCCCGCGCCCTGTGGCTGCTGCTCCTGCCGTTCATGGTGGTCAACCTCGCCCACTGGATGCGGCCCACGGCCCGCCGCGCCAAACGCGCCGTGCGGACGTACGGCCTCCTGGTGCGCTTGATCGCCCTCAGCCTCACCGTGCTCCTGGTCGCCGCCGCCTGCGAGATCGCCATCGACCTGACGGCCTGGCAGTGCGCGGGCACCCGCGCCTGCGTCGACGACCACTCCTGGCTCGGCTTCCTCGCGCCCGAGTCTGCCGGGGGCGGCGGCTGGTGGTCGCAGCCAGGCCGCCGCCTCGCGCTCGCGGCACTCCTTCCCGCCGCGCTGACCGGCCTGCTCTGGTACCTGTCCCACCGCACCTGGAGCGCGTACGAGTCCCAGCAGCCCCTGCCGCACCAGCCGGACCCGGAGGAGACCAGCCGCAACGCCCTGGGCAGGCCCGGCTTCTGGTACGGCCGCAGGCTCGTCGCCCGGCTGCGCGCCGCCCACACGGCCGCGGGCCTCCTGACGGTCGCCGCCGCCGTCGGCGCCTCCGCCGCCCGGTACGACCGCAGGGCCGGCGGGCCCGCGCTCCTCGACGTCCTCGGCTGGGCCCTGGAGGCGGCCCTGGTCGCCGGGGGAGCCGTCGTCGTGTGGGTGGTCTGCCGCCGAGGCCGCAGCGAGAACCGCCTCGACCGGCGTCTTGACCGCACCCTGGTGCGCCGGCTGCCGCTTGTCGCCCTCGCCCTGCTCGTCCTCGCGGTCCTGTACGCCGGATGGTCCCGCCCCGGCTGGACCTCGGCCGGACGGCTGCCCGGCAACCCGACGTTCGGCGGGATCACCCTCGTCCAGGGCGCCCTGGTGCTCGCCCTCGCCGTGGTCGCCACCCACATCCACCGCACGTCCCCGGACGCCCGCACCGCCATCCGCGGTCTCGGCGGCCCCGCCGTCGCCATGCTGGCCTGCGCCCTCGGCGGCGTGATGTCGGGCGGCGGCTCGCAGCGTGTCGCCGACTGGCTCGACGGGTCGGGCTCGCCCGGCGCGGGCGGCTCGATCGACGGCCCGCCCGCACTCCTCACCTGGCAGGCCTCCGTCATCCCGCCGCTGCTCGTGGTCGTCGCCGCCCTGTGCGGCTGGCTCGCGGTGCGCACCGCCCAGCGGCTGCGCCGGGAGCTGGCCCAGGTGCCGCGCGACTACCCCGACGAGCGTCCCGACACCGCCCGTACGCGCCGCATCGCGAGCACCCGCGCGGGCGCCGCCCTCACCGACCGGGTGCCACTGATCGTCGGCGTGACCTCGGTCGCGACGCTGCTGCTCGGCGCGGCGGCCCTGATCGGCGCCTGGGCCACCGGCGAGGTGCCGGGGGAGGCGGCGAAGAGCGCGCCCGCCTTCGTCGAGGGCACCGCCGAGACCGCGCAGGCCCTGGGGTCCTGGCTGATCGGCCTCGGCTTCATACTGTTCGTCACCTGGGGCCGCCGCGCCTACCGCGACCCCTCCGCCCGCCGCACCATCGGCATCCTGTGGGACGTCGGCACGTTCTGGCCGCGCGCCGCGCACCCCTTCGCGCCGCCCTGCTACGCGGAGCGCGCGGTGCCCGACCTGACCTGGCGCATGCACACCTGGACGCGCGCCACCGGCGGCCGCCTGGTCCTCTCCGGCCACTCGCAGGGCAGCGTGCTCGCGGCGGCAGCGGCCTGGCAACTGCTGCCCTCCGTACGCAAACGCGTCGCGCTGCTCACGTACGGCTCACCGCTGGAGCGCCTCTACGGCCGCTGGTTCCCCGCGCACTTCGGCCCCGCCGCCCTCAGCTCCCTGCACCGCGAGGTCGACTGCTGGCGCAACCTGCACCGCCCCACCGACCCCATCGGCGGCCCCGTCCGACTGCACGGCGACTGCGGCCCGCAGGTCGACCGGGAGCCCCTGAAGGACCCGCTCGCCTACGGCCGCACCGAGGCCCACCCGCTGCCCGCGCCGATCCTCGGGCACGGCGACTACCAGGCCGACCCGGCGTTCGCGGAGGAGCGGGGGCGGCTGCTCGCCCGGCTGCGGCCGGCGGTGCCGCGGCCGAGGCCGGAGGGTGCGGGGGCGCGCGAAGCCGCAGTGGGGGTGGATGAGGCCCCGGCCGCCGGTGCGGCGCCGGAAGCTACAGCAGGTCCGGAAGATCCGGGAGGTCGTCCGAGTACAGCAGGGTGAGGTCGTCCGTGCTCGGTGCGCCGAGCTGCGCGACCCGGCCCGCGTGGCGCTCCACCATCGCCTCGAACGTCTGCCGCGCCGTACGGCCGTTGCCGAACGCCGGGCCCTTCGGGATCGCCGTGAAGTACTTGAGCAGCGCCTCGCCCGCGCCCGGGCCGAGCGTGTACTCGTGCTCCTCGGCCTGCTGCTCGACGATGCGCAGGAGTTCCTCGGGCGCGTAGTCGCCGAAGGTGATGGTGCGCGAGAACCGGGACGCCACGCCCGGGTTGACGGACAGGAACCGGCTCATCTCCGCCGTGTAGCCCGCGACGATGACCACCACGGCGTCCCGCTGGTCCTCCATCAGCTTCACGAGCGTGTCGATGGCCTCGCGGCCGAAGTCCCGCCCGGAGTCCTCGGGGGAGAGCGCGTACGCCTCGTCGATGAACAGGACGCCGCCACGGGCCCGTTCGAAGGCCTCCTGGGTGCGGATCGCCGTCGAGCCGATGTGCTCGCCGACCAGGTCCACGCGGGACACCTCGACGAGGTGGCCGCGCTCCAGGACGCCCAGCGAGGCGAGGATCTCGCCGTAGAGCCGGGCGACGGTCGTCTTGCCCGTGCCGGGGGAGCCCGTGAACACCAGGTGGCGGCGGACGGAGGCCGCCTTCAGGCCCGCCTCCTGGCGGCGCCGCCCCACCTCGATCATGTCGGTGAGGGCCCGCACCTCGCGCTTGACGCTCTCCAGGCCGACCAGCGTGTCGAGTTCGCCGAGCACGTCCTTCGACGAGCGGGACTGCTGCTCGGGCACGGCCGGGACGGGCTCCTGCGGCTCGCGCCGTGCGGGCACCGCGCCGAGCAGCCCCGGGGACTGCGTGGCCGTCTGCGTGACCGGCTCCGGCGCGGCGGGGCGGACGCTCGCGCTCTCGTCGCTCGTGCAGTCCTCGACGAGCGGCCCGTCCTCCGCGAATTCGTAGCCTCCGCGCGCGCAGCGCTCCGTACGGCACCTGCGCAGCGTCGTACGACAGCCGTCGATCACATGGAAGCCGTAGCCGCCGCTGCCGACGACCTTGCAGCGGTCCATGCTGCCGCGGCCGCCCGCGGAGACGTAGAAGCCCGCCTCGGCGGGGGAGGTGACGGTGCACCGCTCGATCGTGGGGTCGGCGCCCTTGGTGACGATCACGCCCGTCTGGGTGCCGTCCACCGTGCAGCCCGCGAGGACGCCGCCGCTGCCGTGGTCGCGGAACCAGGCGCCGGTCGCGGCCTCGCGGATGCGCACGTCGTCCAGCTGGGCGGTCGCGCCGTCGCTCACCGACACCGCTGTGTTGCGCACCTGCGTCAGGTCACTGTCTATGACGTCGACGCGTGACCCCCGGTCCAGGACGAACAGCGCGTCCGGCACGTCGTGCACCCGGCACGACTCCAGGACGGCCGTCGCGCCGTCGCTGACCCACACGGCCGGATAGTCGCCCGTGCTGTCGTGGATCTCGCACTGGTTGGCGTCGACGCGCGTGCCCGGGTCCCACACCGAAAGGCCGTTGCGGCCGAACTCGCGGACGGTGGTGCGCGTCAGCGTCAGGACCGAGCGCGAGCGCAGGTCGACGGCGTTCTCCGGGATGTCGTGGATGCGGCAGTCGGCGAGGGTGAGGACGGCGTCGGTGTCGAGCGTGACGCCGTCGGACGTGGTGCGGTGCACGTCGCAGTCCGTGAGGTGCGCCGTGGCCCGCGCGGTGATCTGCACGCCGGAGCCCTTGATCTCGTACACCTCGCAGCCGACGGCCTCCAGGCCGCTGCCCTCACCGGTGACGGACAGACCGGCGCCCGACGCGTGGTGCACCCGGCAGCGCTCCAGGCGCGGGTGCCCGCCGCCGCGCACCGCCACGCCGGACTGGCCCGCGGAGACGACCTCGCACTCCTCGAACACCCCGCCGCCGCCGTCGAGCACGCCGATGCCGATGCCGCCCGGGTTGTCGACCGTGCAGCGGCGCAGCGTCGGGCGGGCGCCGCCGCGCACCTCGATCCCGGCGGCGGAGCGCGTCATCACCCGCACGTCCGTCAGCTCCGGAGCGCCGTCCTCGATGAGCAGCGCGGGCGCGGCCGAGTCCTGGCCCTCCACATGGAGGTCCTGCACGAGCGCGGACGCCCGCACCGTCAGCGGCACCCCGTCCACCGGCGCGATGCGCACGGAACCGGGGGAGCCCTCGGGGCCGCGCAGCGTCACCGCGCGCTGCACGACGAGGTTCTCGCGGTACGTCCCCGGGGCCACCGTCAGGACGTCCCCGTCGCCCGCGGCCTCCAGGGCGGCCGCCAGCGATGCGTACTCGCCTGTGCGGCGCCGCCACCGCGACGTACCGGTGTGCGTCACCTGGACCGTGCCCTGTGCCATGGAGTTGCTCTGCCCCCACCTCGAAGTTCGCGGGACCTCGCGCCCGCGCGCAAGGAGACCGAAGAGTTCGCCCGGTCCACCGTAGCGCGCGGAGGGAGGGGGAGTTGACCTGATGGCCGGGCCCACGGGCACGGTCCCACCTGCGCAAGCGCGTGCCGGTCGGGTGCGCGGGTGTGCGGGGGCGGGTCGGTCGGGGTCGGTGGGTGCGGGTACGTGGGTGTCTGGGGTGGCTTGATCGGGGGTGCCGGGCGAGGGGGCGCGGGCGTAGTGCTCGGCTGCTCAAGGGATTTCGTGCCCGTGCCCTCGGGTGCCGCTGGTGCTCGCCCGCGTGGGTGGTTCTCGGGTACGCGTGCCGGGTGCGGGTGCGGGTGCGGGTGCGGGTGCGGGTGCGGGTGCCGGGTGTTCTCGCGGCTCCACCGCCTCCGGGCTCGTTTCGGGCTCGCTCGCCCAATTGTGCCGAAGTACGCCCCCGCAGGCGTCTGCGCTCACGTCCCCCAGGAGCCGTACCCTCTCGCTTGCTCCCGCTTCCTCTCGCCCAGGCGTCCGACCAAGTGCACGACGCTCGCCTAACCCGGCCGTCCGGGGGCACATGCCCTGGCGTCACCGAGGCCGCCACCCGCTCAACTGCCCTCGCCCGTCTGCCCAAGGCCGCAACCCGCCCAAAGCGCCCACGCTCGCACAAGGCGCCCACGCTCGGCTACGCCCCCGTCCCCGCCCGTCCCCAGTCCGGTCCCGCCTTGTCCCAGGCCTGGTCCCAGCGGGCGTGGCGGCGGCGGACCGCGCGCCAGACGATCAGGCGGCGGGTGCCTTCCACGAGACCGGCGCAGGCGAGGGCGGCGCCGAGGCCGGCCAGGGCGGCGTGGGTCGTGGCCGTGGCGGTGTCCAGGGGGCGGCCGACGATGTTGCCCTCGGCGTCGGTCCAGACCCGGAACCGGTCGCCGGGGTGCGGGGACTTGAGGTCGGTCGCGACCGTGCCCGCGCGGCCCGAGCCGTCAGGGCCGGTCCAGCTCGCCAGCACCCGGCGGTGCGCGTCGCGCGCCGACGAGGTCTCGGGGTCGGGGTCGAGCGGGGGCTGGTCGAGCTTCTGCAGGACGGTGGCGGTGACGCTGTGCCGGGCCTCGCGCTGGGCCTGGACCGACCGCAGCAGCGCGTCATGGGTCAGGACGCCGGCGACCGAGCCGACGACGGGGGCGGCGACGACGATCAGCACCAGGGCGGCGAGTGCAAGCCAGGCCTCGGCGAGGTCGGTGCCGCGGCGCAGCGGATTGTGGCGCCAGCGCCAGAGTCCGGCGATCGCTCGCACAGTCCTGCACCCCCTTCCGCGTCCGTGATAGCCGCGAACGGCACGGCGCACGCCCGGAAAGCGGGAAGAGAGAGCGACATCACCCCGCGCGACCGCGCGCCCTCACCCCGCCGGGCCCCGCCCGCGCGCCGCGGGTGGGGCAGCCGGGCCTCACCGAGCCACCATCGGCTTCAACGTCCTTTCACCGACGTCGAGTTCCCCGCCACGGCGGCGTTCATTCGAGGATCGTCAGCGGGTCACCGATTCGAATGGTTCCGGTCGATTCCGGGATCAGATTCAGACCGAAGAGCAACTGGTCACCGCTGCGGCGATGGTGGGCGAGGGTGCGCAGCGGCTCCTTGCCGCGCTCGGCGGTGCGCTGGTCGGTGGTCGTGACGACGCACCGCGCGCACTTCCTGGCCACGCGGAACTCCACGTCGCCGACGGCGAGGCGGGACCAGTCGTCCTCCGCCCAGGGCGCGACGCCCTCCACGACCACGTTCGGCCGGAAGCGGTTCATGGGCAGCGGGCCCTCGTCCGCGTGGTCGCCCTGCGCGATGAGGGAGTTCAGTGCGTCCAGCGAGGACAGCGTGGTGAGCAGCAGCGGAAACGCGTCGGCGAACGAGACGGTCTCGCCGGGCCTGCCGTACGCCGCGTTGATCGGGCGACGCGTCTCCGGGGCTTCCAGATGCCCCAGGCGCACGTCCAGATCGAGGAAGGCGCTGAACCAGGCGTCCGCCGCGGGATCGGCCGGGACCGCCTCGGACTTGTCCCGCAGGAACTCCACCGGCACGGTCTCCCCGGGCTCCGGGACGCCGACGGTGAGCGGCTCCCTGCCGGGCGCGGACACGCGTATGCCGCCGTCGGCCAGTGGCTCGACGGCGGCCAACGCCAGACGCGGATGGGGCCGTTGCGTCACGGCCCGGCCCGCGCTGTCGATCAACACCCATCTGCGGTCACCGGCGAGCCCCCAGGGCTCCACGACGGCCTCACGCGCAGCGTGCCCCCCGGCCGCCTTCAACGGGTGGATGTGGATCGAGTGGATCGAGACGGGCACGGATGTCGACATGCGGCCATCCTGCCAGCGGACACTGACAGCGACGGCCGCCGCCGATCAGTAGCCCCGGTACTGCCGGTTGTACGGGTCCTCGTGCGGCGCCGGCGCCGGGCGGGGCGCCGCGGGACGCATCGCCTCGTAGCCCGTGCCGCCCATCGGGCGCTGCTGCTGCGGGCCGGGGTAGCCGCGCGGGGCTCCGGCCTGCTGCGGGATGTACGGCGCCGGGGCCTGTTGCAGCGGTGCGGGCTGCGGGGCGGGCGCGTAGCCGTACGCCGGGTTCGGGTGGGCCGCGGCGGGCATGGGCGCCGGGGCCATGGCGGCCGCGGGATAGCCCGAGGGGCCGGAGGGCAGGGCGGGCAGCGCGGCCGGGAGGGCGGGGAGGTGGCTGCCCGTGTCGTACGCGGAGGGGACCCGGATCGGGGCGATCTGCGGGGTGCCCCGCTCGGCGACCAGCGAGTCGTAGATCGGGGTGTCCGGGAAGGACGGCGCGGAGTAGTAACCGCCGCCATAGGTGGAGCGGGGGGAGGTCATGCTCCATAAGTTAAGCCCTTGATGTGCTGGTTGGGGAGACCGATAAGAGGGTTGTTTTACGTGTCGCCAGGGGCTGCGTATCCCCAATGCGAGCGAACGTGGGAAAATCGGTCGCGCGGCGAGGTACGGATCGTGTAAATAGCGCGTTCCTCAGGGGTTACTCGTGGTCGACCGGGGGCTGTCGAGGGGTGTTGCCGGGACCGTGTGTACGCCTCTTCGAATGCCAGGTAATAGGTTGGGCGGGAACGCAACGGCGGCCCGGACGACCCGGCAACTTGTGATGGGGGCAGACATGTCAATGGCCAAAGGTTCGAATGTTCCCGTCCCGGCACCTGCGGTGCGGGTCGAATTGGGATGGGGATCCGGGCCGGGGGTGCCCGACGCCGACGCCTCCGCGCTGTTGCTCGACGCCTCCGGGAAGGTGCGCTCGGACGCGGACTTCGTCTTCTACAACCAGGCGACGCACGCCTCCGGAGCGGTGCGCCACGAGGGCAAGCAGTCCTCGGGCGGCGGCGTGACCGACTCGCTGGTCGTCGACCTCGCGCGCGTGGAGCCCGCCGTGGAGACGGTGGTCCTGGCCGCGTCCTCGGACGGCGGCTCGTTCGGCAAGGTCCCCGGCCTGCACGTCCGGGTCGTCGACGCGGCCAGCGGCGCGGAGATCGCGCGCTACGACAGCGCGGACGCCAGCGTCGAGACGGCCTTCGTGCTCGGTGAGCTGTACCGCCGTCAGGGCGCCTGGAAGTTCCGCGCCGTCGGCCAGGGCTACAGCAGCGGCCTCGAAGGCCTGGCGACGGACTACGGCATCTCGGTCGACGAGCCCCAGCAGGCCGCCCCCGCCGCCCCGCCGGCGCCCGCGCCCACCCCGGCCCCCGCGCCGCCGGTCGCCGCCCCCGCGCCCCCCGTCGCCGCGCCCGCCCCCGCATCCCCGCCGCCGCCCCCCGCCGCGCCCGCCCAGCCGGTGCGCCTCACCAAGGTCACGCTGACCAAGGAGGCGCCGTCGGTCTCGCTGACCAAGCAGGGCGGCACGTCGGGCGCGCTGCGCGTCAACCTCAACTGGGAGGTGCGCAAGCAGTTCAAGGGCTGGGCCAGCAAGCTCGGTCGTGCCGTCGCCATGCACGCGGACCTTGACCTCGACCTGTGCGCGCTCTTCGAGCTCTCCGACGGCCGCAAGGGCGTCGTGCAGGCGCTCGGCAACGCCTTCGGCGCGCTGAACCAGCCGCCGTACATCCTCCTGGACGGCGACGACCGTACCGGCGCCGTGTCGACCGGCGAGAACCTCACGGTCAACCTCGACCACTCGAACGAACTGAAGCGCCTGGTCATCTTCGTGACCATCTACGAGGGCGCGCGCAGCTTCGCCGACCTGAACGCCACGGTCACGCTGACCCCGCAGCACGGCGCGCCCATCGAGTTCTCCCTCGACGAGTGCACGGTCCCCTCCACGGTCTGCGCGCTCGCGCTCATCACCAACAACGGCGGCGAACTCACCGTCCAGCGCGAGGCCCGCTACCTGGTGCCCGAGCGCGGCGTGAGCCCGCAGCGGACCATCGACTACGCCTACGGGTGGGGCATGAACTGGACCCCCGGCCGGAAGTGACCCGCACGCCGCGGGAGTCCCGGGTCCAAGGCCTGTCCGACGGGTCGGCGTGGCCCTAGGGCCGGGACTCCTCCGGCGCGGCCGTGTCGGGGCGCGCGTACGTGCGGCCCTTCCAGGCCGCGCCGCGCCCCCGGTAGTGCTGCACCGCGGAGTCCACGGTCATCAGGAGGTACAGGAACGCCGTGGCGGGCAGCGTGAGCGCCAGCCACAGCGGCTGCCGGTAGTAGCGCAGCATCGGCAGGTACGTCGCGGTCATCACGAGCCACGCGAGGCCACCGCACAGCGCGGCGGCCGCGGTACCCGTCGCGAGACCCGCGAACAGCGCCACCGGCGGCGCCAGATACACCACGGCGAGCCCGGCCACCGTGCCGACGAGCAGCGCCGGGCTGTGCCGCAACTGGGCGTACGCGCTGCGCGCCACCATCCGCCACAGGTCCGCGAGCCGCGGATAGGGCCGCACGCTGTCGACCCGGTCGGCGAGCCCCAGCCAGATGTGTCCGCCCGACCGCTTGACCGCCCGGGCGAGCGCCACGTCGTCGATGACGGCGTGCCGGATCACGTCGGGGACCCGGGCCCGCTCGGCCGCGTCCGCGCGCAGCAGCACACAGCCACCGGCCGCCGCCGCGGTCCGCCCGCCCTTCCGCGCGATCCAGCGGAACGGATACAGCTGCGCGAAGAAGTAGACGAACGCGGGGACGACGAGCCGTTCCCACAGGCTCGCCACCCGCAGCCGTGCCATCAGCGAGACGAGGTCGTAGCCGCCCGTCGTGGCCGCCGCCACCAACGTCCGCAGGCTGTCCGGCCTGTGCGCGATGTCCGCGTCGGTGAGCAGCAGGAACTCGGGCTCGCGCGCGCGGGCCAGGGCCATGCCGTGCCGCACCGCCCACAGCTTGCCGGTCCAGCCCGCGGGCGGCTCGCCGGGCGAGGTGACGGTCAGGGGAAGGCCGCCGTGCCGTTCCGCGAGGGCCCGGGCCAGCGTGCCCGTGCCGTCGCCGCTGCCGTCGTCGACGAGGAACACCTCGGCGCGGCCCGGATAGTCCTGCGCGAGCAGCGACGGCAGGCTGGTCGGCAGGACCTCGGCCTCGTCCCGCGCGGGGACGACCACCGCCACTCTCGGCCAGTGCTTGGGGTCCCGGCGCGGCGGAAGGCGGTGTCCCGTACGCCAGAAGAAACCCTGTCCGACCAGCAGCCACAGCCACGCGGCGAGCGAGGCGGCGGCGATCCACACAACGGCGCTCATCCGCCGCAGTCTGCCCCACCCTGCCGGGCTTGTCCGGCCCATCGTCTAAGGTGACCGGGTGAAGATCGCGCTGATGGACTCCGGTATCGGACTGCTCGCCGCGGCCGCGGCGGTACGGCGGCTGCACCCCGGCGCCGACCTCGTCCTCTCCTCCGACCCGGACACGATGCCCTGGGGCAACGCGCCCGAGAAGGTCACGGGTCTTGCGCTGGCCGCCGCCGAGGCCGCGGCGGCGCACCGCCCGGACGCGCTGATCGTGGCCTGCAACACCGCGTCCGTGCACGCGCTGCCCGCGCTGCGCGCCCGCCTGGAGCCCGAGCTGCCGGTCATCGGGACCGTCCCGGCGATCAAGCCCGCCGCCGCGACCGGCGGCCCCGTCGCGATCTGGGCCACGCCCGTCACCACCGGCAGTCCCTACCAGCGCGGCCTCATCGAGGAGTTCGCCGCGGGTGTCAGCGTCACCGAGGTGCCCTGCCCCGGCCTCGCCGACGCCGTGCAGCGGGCCGACGAGGAAGCCATCACGCGCGCCATCGCGGCCGCCGCCGCCCTCACCCCGCCCGATGTAACAACCGTCGTCCTGGGCTGCACCCATTACGAGCTGGTCGCCGAGCGCATCCGCGCCGCCGTGCAGCAGCCGGACGCGAAGCCGCTCATCCTGCTCGGCTCGGCCGAGGCCGTCGTCGCGCAGGCGCTGCGCCGGATCCGCGAGCGAGCCATCGACGCCGTCGACGCCACGGACGCCGAGGGGCAGACGGACGACGCGTACGACGCCGACGGCGCCGAAGGCACCCTCACGGTGCTCCTCGGCGGCCGTGAGGCCGCGCTACCGAGCGCCGCGCTCACGTACGCGGAAGGCCGCCTCCTCGCGGCGTCCGACCCGCTCCTGAAGGCCTGACGGCTCGAAGGCCCGCCGAAGGGCGGCGCCCGGCGGTCCGAGGCGCGGCAGCGCTCGACGGCCCGAGGCAGGGCTTGGCCTCGACGGCCCGGGGGCGAGGCGGGCCTCGTACCTCCGGACCCGTACCCGCCCTCCGGACCCGTACCCGCCCGCCGTACCCGTACGAAGCAGCCCTCCCACGCCCCTCACCGGCCACGACGCCGTGACGCGGGCGGGTCGGGTGTCCAACCGGAGGGGTGACCTTCCGCGACGCGGTGCCGTAGCCCCGGAAGATGAGTACTCTCGATTCCATGACGGACCACGCCCCCAGCGAGCGGGTCAGCTCCGAGCAGCACCCCGAGATCTGGACCGGACGCGCGCGAAACCGTGGCCAGTGGCTGCTGGCCTGCGGCGGTGCCGCGTGTCTCGCCCTGGGCATCGACCTGGCCGTCGAGGCCCTGTGGCCGTCGGGGATCCTCCCGCTGATCATGTCCATCGTCGGCCTCATCGCCGTCGGCCTGCTGATCCTCTTCGGCACGCTCGCGTTCGTGCACGTCGCCGTGAAGGTCGACAAGGACTCCCTCGAAGTGCGCTGCGGGCACATCGGGGTGCCGCGCCGCCGGATCCCGCTCTCGCACGTCGTCGGCGCCGACTTCGCCCCGGCCGTGACGCCCCGGCACTGGGGCGGCTGGGGCTACCGCTGGCGGCCCGAGCAGGGCACCGCCGTCATCGTCCGGCGCGGCGAGGGCGTCGTCCTCAGCCTCGGCGACGGCCGCAAGTTCACCGTGACCGTGGACGACGCCGAGGCGGCCGTCCGCGTCATCCGGGAGCGCCTCGGCCTCCCCGGGACCGCGCAGGTCTGACCCGGGCCGCGGCCTCGGCGTCCTCGGTGTCCTGTGCCTCCTCGTGCAGGGGGCGGGCCGTGGCGATGCCCGCGAGCAGTCCCGCGCCCACCGTCACCGACGTCACGCTCAGCGCGTTGCCGACCGTCGCCACGCCCGCGAGCGCCGTCAGGGCCGCGCCCGCCGACAGGACGACCTGCGTGGGGCGCGGCGAGCGCCACAGCGCGAAGAGCAGCCAGCAGAACGCGGCCGCGAGCAGCGCCACCCCCACGAACCCCTGCTCGGCCCCCTGCTGCAACAGCGCCGAATGCGGCTTGTCGTCCACGAGCACACCCTCGGCGGCCGACGGCGCCGCGTCGCCGAACCGCCCCGGACCCACGCCGAGCGCCGGATGCGCCCCCGCGAGCCCCTCCGCGTCCTGCCACACCCGCACCCGGTACGGACCCAGCTGCCCCTCCAGGGACGACCGCAGCCCCTCCGGCAGCGCCCCGCGCGCGACGGCCCAGGCGAGCCCCGTCACCACCGCCGCGGCCACCGCGAACCCGCTGAGCCCGAGACCCCGGCTGCGCACGAGGGCCGCCGCCAGCGAGCACAGCACGATCCCGGCGCACGCGATCACCCCGGCCGTCGACCCGAGCAGCGCCGCCGCGAGGACGATCCCCGCCGCGAACACCCGCAGACCGGCCCGCAGCGCCGCCCCGCGCGCCGACCACGCCGCACAGCAGGCCGCGCCCGCCGCCAGGGACAGGAGCGCCGCCGTGGCGCCGATGGGTCCGAGCGGCGAGGAACTGACGGGACCCGGCGTGACGTGCGGCGCCGCCGCCGCGAGCCCGACCCCGGCGAGCGCACCGACGCAGGGCGCGGCGACCGGCAGCAACGCCCCCGCGACGCGCCCGCCCGCGTACCCGGCCGCCACCGCGAGGATCGCGAGCAGCACTCCGTCGGGACGGCCGCCCCGCACCCCCGTCGTGATCAGCGTCCAGGCGGCGCACACCGCGAGAATCGCCATGCCGCCGACGTCCGCGCCCCCGCGCCGCTCCGCCGCCCGACCACCCGTCGTGGCCGCCGCGGGCGTCGCGGATGCCTTCATCGCCCCCACCCCGCCGCCCCCGATCTGTGCGGCCCCGACCGTATGGCTTGATCTCGTCGCACGTCAGGACTTCGGAACACGCTAGCGGCTGGGACCACCAATTGTGGAGATCTTGCGCAGGAACGATCCGGCGGAGGTACGGGACGATCCCGCGTCGCGGGCGTCCGGGCAGCCCGGACCGCGGTGTCCGCGGCCAGGTGACGCGCCGTACACTCCCCGAGTGACCGCCACCACCGCTCCCAGCGAAGCGCCCGAGCAGACCGCACCACTGCCCGGCCCGGAGACGCGCGCCGAGCGGATCCGCAGACGGCTGGTTCCCGGCGGGGCGGCGGTGCTCGCCGGTGTGCTCCTGTACCTGAGCTTCGCGCCGCGGGAACTGTGGTGGCTCGCCCCCTTCGCGTTCGCCGTCCTCGGCTTCGTCCTGCACGGGCGGCGCCCGAAGTCCGGCTTCGGCCTCGGGCTGCTCATGGGGCTCGGCTACTTCCTGCCGCTGCTCTCCTGGACGGGCGTCGACGTCGGGCCGCTGCCGTGGATCGCGCTCGCCGTCGCCGAGACGCTGTTCGTGGGTCTGACCGGCCTGGGCATCGCCTTCGTCTCCCGGCTGCCGGCGTGGCCGGTGTGGGCCGCGGGCGTGTGGATCGCGGGCGAGGCCGCCCGGGCCCGCTTCCCCTTCGAGGGCTTCCCCTGGGGCAAGGTCGCCTTCAGCCAGCCCAGCGGCCTGTTCCTGCCCCTCGCCTCGCTCGGCGGCACCCCGCTGCTCGGCTTCGCGGTGGTGCTCTGCGGCTTCGGCCTCGCCGATGTCGTACGCCGCCTCAAGGCCGATCCGCGCGCGCGTGACCGGGCGCTCGTCGCGTCCGCCGCGCTGACCGTCGCCCCCGTCGTCGCGGGCGCCGCCGCCATGCCGCTGGTGGCCACCGGAGCCGAGAACGGCACCGCGACCGTCGCCGTCATCCAGGGCAACGTGCCGCGCATGGGCCTGGACTTCAACGCCCAGCGCCGCGCCGTCCTCGACCACCACGTGCGCGAGACGCTGCGCCTGGCCGCCGACGTGAAGGCGGGCAAGGCCAAGCAGCCCGACCTCGTGCTGTGGCCGGAGAACTCCTCCGACATCGACCCGTACGCGAACGCCGACGCCTACGAAGTCATCGACAAGGCCGCCAAGGCCATCAAGGCCCCCGTGTCCGTGGGCGCCGTCGTCACGGGCAAGGACGGCAAGCCCCGCAACCGGCAGATCCTCTGGGACCCGAGGACCGGCCCTGGCGCCACCTACGACAAGCGGCACCTCCAGCCGTTCGGCGAGTACATGCCCTACCGGAGCTTCTTCCGCGTCTTCAGCTCCGACGTCGACCGCGCCGGGATGTTCGAACCCGGCACGAAGCCCGCCGTGTTCGACATGGCGGGCACCGGAATCGGCCCCGTGACCTGCTACGAGGCCGCCTTCGACGACGTCGTCAGGGACCAGGTGCGCGAAGGCGCCGAGATCCTCTCCGTGCCCAGCAACAACGCCACGTTCGAGCGCAGCCAGATGACGTACCAGCAACTGGCCATAGACCGGGTGCGGGCCGTCGAGCACGGCCGGGCCGTGATGGTCCCCGTCACCAGCGGCGTCAGCGCCGTGATCCGACCCGACGGTTCGATCGCGCAGCGCACCGGCATGTTCACCGCCGAGTCGCTGGTCGCCGACGTGCCCAAGCGCACCTCGCTGACTCCCGCCACCCGCGCGGGAGTCTGGCCGGAGGTCGTCCTGGTGCTCGCCGGTGCGGCCGGGGTCGGCTGGGTGATCGCCCGCCGCCGCGCCAAAGCCGCCGGTTAGGGTCGGATCATGGCTACTCCCGACTTCATCCGCACCCTGCGCGCAGACGCGGGCCATCAGCTCCTGTGGCTCCCCGGAGTCACCGCCATCGTCTTCGACGACGCGGGCAGAGTGCTGCTCGGCCGCCGCGCCGACAACGGCAAGTGGTCGGTCATCGGCGGCATCCCGGACCCGGGGGAGCAGCCCGCCGCGTGCGCCGTGCGCGAGGTCTTCGAGGAGACCGCCGTGCGCTGCGTCGCCGAGCGCGTGGTCCTCGTGGAGGCCCTCGAACAGGTCACGTACCCCAATGCCGACGTCTGCCAGTTCATGGACATCACGATCCGCTGCCGGGCCGTCGGCGGCGAGCCGCGCGTGAACGACGACGAGTCCCTGGAGGTCGCGTGGTTCCCGCTGGACGGGCTGCCCGATCTGCACGAGACCGGGCTCTTCCGGATCAAGCAGGCCATGGCGGAGGGGCCCACCTGGTTCGACCGCGGCTGAGGGCCCGCCCTCGGACCCGCCCGCGCTCCGGCGGCAGGACCGGAGCCATGGTGACGGCCCGGCACAGCATGTAACCTGCACGGATATTGTCCGCGCGGCGGCCCGCACGCCGCCTCAGCACTCAGAACAGGGGCGGGAGTTGAGCCGGAGGACCTGCGGCCTGACACTGCGCGGGCTCGCCTGCGTGCTGCTGGCCTGGCAGGTCTAGCTCATATGGCACCTGAGCACCTACGACGGCACGAACGCCGTGTGGTCGTGCGACGACGGGGGCTGCGGCAGCGAGCAGTTCGCGTCCGTCGCGCCGGAACTCGGCATCGCGTCGGCGGCGCTGCTCGGATTCGTCGCCGCGCGGTTCCTGCACCGCGCGACGGTGGGCGCCGTGATCGCCCTGAGCGCGGCCGGGGCCGCCGCGGGCTGGTACGACGCGGTGTCCGACGGACGCGTCGACTACGGCACGGTCACCGACTTCATGCTCGTCGTGCCCGCCGGGCGGCACACCGTGGCGGGCTGGCTGACCTTCCTGTGGTCGGTCGCCGCCGCGGGCGGCCTCGTCGCCGTGTGGGGCGGCGCCGTCAGCCTGCGCCGCACCGCCGCCCTGCGCAGGCTGCGCGCCGACTTCAGCACCGCGGCGGCCCGCCTGGAGGGCTGGCGGCCGGTGCGCGGCAGACGCGGCGAGGTCACCGTCGTCTTCCACGACGTCCAGGGCGCCCGGCACGCCGTGCCCGTCGTCGTCGACCGCACCGCCCTGAACCGGCCCGTGCTCGCGGTGTACGACCGCAGCCGCCCCGCGGACCCCCGCCGCACCCGGGTCGCGGTGCCCCGCCGACAGCGGTCGCGCTCCTCATGAGACACGCGGTACGCCGCCTGGTCGCGGCGGGCCCGGGCGGCGCCCCGCACCTGGTGGGACGTCCGGGGCGCGGGCTCCGTTAGCCTGAGGGCACGATGAACCGTTTGAGCACGTCATGGGGCGCGTACGACCTCACGCGCTTCCCGGAGGACCCGCGCGACACCCTGCGGGCCTGGTCCGCGGCCGACGCCTACCTGCTGCGGCACCTGGCGGGCGACGAAGACAGGGAGGACGGGGAAGACGGGGAGGGCGGAGAGCCGGTCGCCCTGGACGGCACGGTCGCCGTCGTCGGAGACCGATGGGGCGCCCTCACCACCGCCCTCGCCGCGCACCGGCCCGTGCAGATCACCGACTCCCACCTCGCCCGGCAGGCCACCCTCGCGAACCTCGCGCGCGCCGGTCTCCCGATCGACGGGGACCGCCTGTTGACGACGCGGGACACCCCGCCGGAGCGTGTCGACGTGCTTCTGGTGCGGGTGCCGAAGAGCCTCGCGCTCCTGGAGGACCAACTGCACCGGATCGCCCCGGCGCTGCACGCGGGCAGCGTCGTCGTCGGCACCGGCATGGTCACCGAGATCCACACCTCGACCCTGGAGCTGTTCGAGCGGATCGTCGGCCCGACGCGCACCTCGCTGGCCCGCCAGAAGGCCCGCCTGATCTTCAGCACCCCCGACCCCGAGCGCAGCCCCGGGCCCACCCCCTGGCCCCGGTCCTACGTCCTGCCGGGCGACTCCGGCGCGGGCGCGGGCCTGACCGCCGTCAACCACGCGGGCATCTTCTGCGCCGAACGCCTCGACATCGGCACCCGCTTCCTCCTCCAGCACCTGCCCGCGAGCAGCGGCGACGCCCATGTCGTGGACCTGGGCTGCGGCAACGGCATCCTCGGCACCGCCGCGGCCGTCGCCAACCCCGACGCCCGGGTCACCTTCGTCGACGAGTCGTACCAGGCCGTCGCCTCCGCCGAGGCCACCTTCGCCGCGAACACCGCGCGGGACTCCGCCGCCAAGGCCGACTTCGTCGCCGGGGACGCGCTGACCGCGATGCCCCCAAAGTCCGTGGACCTGGTCCTCAACAACCCGCCGTTCCACAGCCACCAGGCGACCACCGACGCCACCGCCCAGCGCATGTTCCGCGGCGCCCGTGCCGCGCTGCGCCCCGGCGGCGAGCTGTGGGTGGTCGGCAACCGGCACCTCGGCTACCACGTGCGTCTGAAGCGGCTCTTCGGCAACGTCGAAGTCGCCGCGAGCAACCGCAAGTTCGTGATCCTGCGGGCGGTCCGGCGGTCGTGAACGCGGGTCCTGGGCCGTGACCGGCGAACTGTTCCCGCGCGAGCCCGGCGAGGTGGCGCCGGGCGCGGTCCACGTGCCCGACTGGCTCGGACCCGAACGGCAGCGGGACCTGGTCGCCGCCTGCCGGGCGTGGGCGATGCCCCCGGCGGGCCTGCGCACGGTCCGGCTGCCCGGCGGCGGGACGATGACGGCACGGCAGGTGTGCCTGGGCCGGCACTGGTACCCGTACGGGTACGCCCGTACCGCCGTCGACGGTGACGGCGCGCCGGTGAAGCCGATGCCCGGGTGGCTCGCGGAGCTGGGGCGGGCGGCGGTGCGGGCGGCGTACGGCGACGACGCGGGGCACCGGGACGGCCCGGGCGACGGGGAAGGTCCGGGCGGCGGCGAACCGGACGCGTACGACATCGCGCTCGTCAACTTCTACGACGCCGACGCCCACATGGGCATGCACCGCGACAGCGACGAGCGGTCCACGGCGCCCGTCGTGTCGCTCAGCCTCGGCGACACCTGCGTCTTCCGCTTCGGCAACACCGAGACGCGCACACGGCCGTACACCGACGTCGAGCTGCGCAGCGGCGACCTGATGGTGTTCGGGGGCCCCTCGCGGCTCGCGTACCACGGGGTGCCGAAGGTGTACGGGGGCACGGCGCCGCCGGAACTCGGACTCACCGGGCGGCTCAACATCACGCTGCGGGTGAGCGGACTGCGCTGAGCGGGACGTGCCGACGTGCGGCCCTGCCGCGCGGGGCCGCGCCGACGCGGCGGAGTGCGGGGAGGGGCCACGGGGCGGGTTCCGCCGTAGGCTGGAGAGGGTCCCCGGAGCCACGGGTTTGAGGTGGGCGGCGTGCCGACGATGGTGATGACCGGCGGCAGTTCGGGATTCGGCGCGATCGCGGCGCGGCGGTTCGCCCGGTCCGGTGACACCCGGCTCGTCCTGGGGTCGCGCCGCGCCGCCGCCGTCGGGGAGTCGATCCCGATGGACCTGACGGAACTGGACTCCGTACGCGCCTTCGCCGCAGCCGTTCGCGAACGCCTCGGCGGCACCCCGGTCGACGCCCTCGTGCTCAACGCCGGCCTGGTGCGCCCCGACGCCTCAGGGCGCACCGCCGCCGGGTTCGAGACGACGTTCGCGGTCAACCACCTCGCGCAGTACCTGTTGCTGCGCCTGCTGCTGTTCGACCTCGCGGACGGGGCGAGAGTCGTCCTGACCACGAGCGGCACCCACGACCCCGCCACCGGCGCCTCCCTCACGACGCCCCGGCATGCCGACGCCGCACTGCTCGCGCACCCCGACCGCGACCCCGGCCTCGGCACCCGGCCGGGCAAGGCGGGACAGCACGCCTACACCGCGTCCAAGCTGTGCGCCGTCCTCACCGTCCGCGCGCTGGCCGGACGGCCCGACGCCCGGGCCCGACGGCTCACCGCGCTCGCCTACGACCCCGGGCAGGTGTTCGGGACCGGCCTGGCCCAGGACCTGTCGCTGCCCCTGCGGACGGCCTGGTCGCTGTTCGGCACCCCGGTCCTCGGGTGGCCTCTGCGGCGGTTCAGCCGCACGCTCAACACCCGCACGGACGCCGGGAACGCCCTGGCCGACCTCGCCCTCGGGAGCGTGGCGCCCCCGAGCGGGCGCACCTACGCGGCCCTGCGCCGGGGACGGCTGACGTGGACGGACCCGTCGGAACTGGCCCGCAGGGACGACCTGGCCGAGGCCCTGTGGCGGGACAGCGCGCGGCTGGTCGGCCTGCCCGAGTGAGCCCGTGAGCCCTTTCCTGGGCTTCCTGCCCGAGCGGTGTGCCTACGCGTCGTGGAAGACCAGGCCGAGGGAGCGCCGCAGCCCCGAGCGGACCGTGCTCACGCCGTGGCGTACCGGCGCCGCCGACCAGCCGCGGCTGGAGCGCACGGGGCGGTCGCGGGTGGTGAAGACGAGCCCGTGGCCCTGCGGCAGCACCGTCACCGTGCCCCGCGACTGGGCCCGGGGGCGCTGCTCGACCAGCAGGAACTCGCCGCCGGTGTAGTCGGAGCCGTGGGTGTCGAGGCCGATGACGACCTGGAGCGGGAAGACGAGGTCACCGA
Source organism: Streptomyces alboflavus (assembly GCF_000716675.1). Taxonomy (GTDB): domain Bacteria; phylum Actinomycetota; class Actinomycetes; order Streptomycetales; family Streptomycetaceae; genus Streptomyces; species Streptomyces alboflavus. Next base: position 64,219 of record NZ_JNXT01000004.1, on the reverse strand, counting down.
ACAGGTCGCGGTGCAGGGCGTTCCAGTCCCCGCCCTCGTACCGCAGCAGGATCTGCGACGACTTGGCCTGGCCCGCCGCGTGGCACTGCTCGATCCAGGCGTCCAGGGTGTCGGGCCAGGGCGCGGGACGGCCGAGCCGGGCGGCCCAGTCGCGGGCGACGGCCAGCAGGTGCGGGTAGAACGCCTGCCGCAGCTCGGCGACCTGCTCGGGCAGGTCGTGGCCGAAGTACCGGTACTGGCCGGACCCGAACCGGTGGCGGGCCATGTCGACGGTGGCGCGGAACCGCTCCGTCTCGTCGTAGAGGGCGGCGATCCCACGGCACTCGTCGGGGGTGAGGAGCGGGCCGGTGAGGGCACAGCCGTGCTGGTCGAGTTCGTCGGCCACGGCGTGCCAGTCCGTGGTGTCGACGCGGTCGGCGGGTCCGGTGTCGTGGCTCGGGGTGGCGGTCATGGTGGGGTCTCCGTGCGGGAATAGCGGGTGATGAAGTGGGTGAATTCGGGTGTGTAATGGATGAAGAGTGATGCTTCGGGCGGAGTGCGGAGTCATGTGGGACAGCACGCGGAAGGTCAGGTCGGCGAAGGCCGAGGAGGCCGCGGCGCTGAAGGTGCCCCAATGGGGGCCGGATGTCCCGGTCCGTGTCGTCTTCGAGGGCTACGGCGAGCCAGTGGCTCCCGAGCGGCGGGAAGCGGAGCTGACGCGGTTCATCGGCTGGATGGTGGCGCACGGGTGGACGCAGGTCCACCGGATGCCCGGTGCCGTGCTCCTCGCACAGACCCACCGCGCCGACGGCGGTGCGGCCATGGGGGTGGGTGCGGTCGGTGTCGCCACCGGCGCGGCGGTGGGCGGAGCCGGTCTTGTCGGCGTGCTGTTCGGGATCGTGATGATCTTTTTCGGTGCTCTGCTGACTCTCACGATCATCGGTGCCTTCATCGGCATCCCCATGATCGCGGCAGGCATGGCCGCCTTCGGCGGAGGGGCGGCGGTGGCCACCGCCGGTGGCGCGGTCGGGGCTGGTGGCGCCGCGGTCGGGATCGGCGGTGCAGTCGCCGAGGGCCACGTGCTGCGGCTGCAGGCCTGGACCGACGAGACCGGGCGGATCTACACCAAGGGTGCCTGACCTCGCGGGGGCGCGGGCTGCGTCGTGGGTCCTGGTGTCCGTGGAGCCAGATGTCCAGGCCCTCGCGCCGCCGACCCGGCCACCGCTCCTCGCTCCGGTCGCGCCGCCCGGCGCCGCCCCCTCACCCCGTCTCCAGCTCCAGCAGCTGCTTCTTGCGGTCCAGGCCCCCCGCATAGCCCGTGAGGGAGCCGTCCGCCCCGACCACCCGGTGGCAGGGGCGCACGACCAGGACCGGGTTGCGGCCGAGGGCCGTGCCGAGGGCGCGGACCGCCGCGCGGGACAGGCCGAGGTGTGCCGCGAGCTTTCCGTAGGTGGTCGTGGTGCCGTACGGCACGGAGTCCAGGGCGGACCACACCTTGCGCTGGAACTCGGTGCCCGCGCCGTCCGCGTACTCGATGTCGAAGTGCGTGAGGGTGCCCGCGAAGTAGGCGCGGAGCTGGCCCGTGATGGCCGTGAAGGCCTCGTCGTCGCGGACCCAGCCGTCCTGGACGGTCGCGCCGCCCTTCTGGCCCGGCACCGACAGGGAGGCGAGTGCCGTCCCGCCGGGGGCCGTCGCCGACGCCTCGCCCACGAGCAGCAGCTCGCCCAAGGGGCTGTCGAACGTCGTGTGGACTGTCATCGCGCCTGTCCTCTCTCCTGCACATCCGCTGATGTGTCCGTCCTGGTCCGGGGCGTCTTCCCCCGGTCCGACACGGTCCAGTCTGCGCGGTGCCGCCGCCCTCGGCTGGCGGATTTCGGACGCGGTGCTCACGGGGAGGGTGAGAGGCGGTGTGCGGTCAGGTCAGCTGCTCGATGACCAGGACCGCGCCGATCACGACCATCGCGGCCCCGGAGACCCGGGTGACCGCGCGGGCGGCGGCCGGGCGCGTGCGCAGGACGGTACGGGCGAGCACGCCCACGCACAAGTAGATGGCGCCGCAGCTGAGGATGTGGACCAGGCCGAGGGTGCTGATCTGGAGGGCGAGCGGCCAGCCGGTGCCTGGCTGGGTGAACTGGGGGAGCAGGGCGAGGAAGAGGAGCAGCGCCTTGGGGTTGAGGCCGCTGATCCCGGCGCCCTGGAGGACACGGCTGCGCCGGGACGAGGGCCCGTGCGCGCCGGACCCGGTCGCGTCGTCCGGCGCGGCGTCTGGGGTGCCCGGGCGGGTCAGCGTCGTCACGCCGAGGTAGATCAGGTACAGCGCGCCGAGGAGCGTCAGGGCGGCCAGCACGGCCGGGTGGTCGGCGACGACGGCCGCGATGCCCGCCGCGACGACGGCGGTGAGGCCGACGTAGCCGAGCAGCAGTCCGCCGACGGCCGGGGCCACCGACCGGTCCCGCAGTCCCGCCGATATCGCGTACGCCCAGTCCGCGCCGGGAACCAGGATGAGCAGAACGGACACCGCCCAGAAAGCGGTGATGGAGCTGACGGCCATGGATGTTTTTCCCTCCCTTTTCGGTCGCGTGAGGGAGGTTAGTTGCGATCTGCCCAAAAGTGCTCCCAAGATCTGCTGCCTGAGGGTGTGTGGGTGGAAGAATCTTCCTCATGGACACAGTCGACCGGCAGATCCTTGCCGAGCTGCAGAAGGACGGCCGTCTGACCGTCACCGAACTGGCCGCGCGGGTGCGCCTGAGCCTGTCGCCGTGCCACCGCAGGCTGCGCGAACTCGAACGCCGCGGGGCGGTGCGCGGCTATCGCGCCGTGCTCGACCCGGAGGCCGTCGGCCTGACCTTCGAGTCGCTGGTCTTCGTCACCATGCGCCAGGAGGACCGGGACACGGTGGCGGCCTTCGAGGCGGCGGTCGCCGACATCCCCCATGTCGTCCAGGCGCAGCGCCTCTTCGGCGACCCCGACTATCTGCTGCGGATCGTCAGCAAGGACCTGCGGGCCTTCCAGCAGCTGTACGACGAGGAGCTCGCGACGCTCCCCGGGGTGCAGCGGCTCAGCTCGACGCTCGTGATGAAGCACGTGGTGCGGGAGCGGTCGCTGCCGCTGTGAGGCGCTGCCCCGGTGAGGCCGCGCGGCCGCTGTGAACTCCGTCTCGCGCGGGCCGCCCCCATGTGCAACTAGTTGCATAAAGCCGTGGGCTGTCCTACAACTGTTGCGACGACACCGATGACGCCGACGACGCTGACGCCCCGGCGTATGTGGACGAAAGAGGCCGTACCGCATGAGCTCAGTGAGCCGCTACCCGCACCTGCTCAGCCCCCTCGACCTGGGCTTCACGACCCTGCCCAACCGGGTCCTGATGGGCTCCATGCACGTGGGCCTGGAGGAGGCGCCCGACGGGTTCGCGCGTATGGCCGAGTTCTACGCGACCCGCGCCCGCGGCGGTGTCGGCCTCATCGTCACCGGCGGCATCGCCCCGAACGACGCCGGGCGGCCGTACGAGGGCGGCGCCAAGCTGACCACCGAGGCGGAGGCGGAGAAGCACGCGGGCGTCACCGCGGCCGTGCACCGCGAGGGCGGCCGGATCGCGATGCAGATCCTGCACTTCGGGCGGTACGCCTACCACGAGCAGCTCGTCGCGCCGAGCGCCATCCAGGCGCCCATCAGCCCGTTCCCGCCGCGCGCCCTGGAGGACGACGAGGTCGAGCAGACCGTCGAGGACTTCGTGCGGGCCGCGGAGCTGGCCAAGCTCGCGGGCTACGACGGCGTCGAAGTCATGGGCTCCGAGGGCTACTTGATCAACGAGTTCATCGCGGCGCCGACCAACCGGCGCACCGACCGCTGGGGCGGCTCCTACGAGAACCGCGTCCGCTTCCCCGTCGAGATCGTCCGCCGCACCCGCGAACGCGTCGGCCCCGACTTCATCATCATCTATCGCCTTTCGATGCTCGACCTCGTGCCCGGCGGCTCCACGCTCGCCGAGGTCGTCCAGCTCGCCAAGGAGATCGAGGCCGCGGGCGCCACGATCATCAACACCGGCATCGGCTGGCACGAGGCCCGCATCCCGACCATTGCCACCTCCGTGCCGCGCGGCGCCTACACCTTCGTGACGCGGAAGGTCATGGGCGAGGTGTCCGTGCCCCTCGTCACCACCAACCGCATCAACACCCCCGAACTCGCGGAGCAGTTGCTCGCCGACGGCGCCGCCGACATGGTCTCGCTCGCCCGCCCGCTGCTCGCCGACCCGGACTTCGTCGCCAAGGCGCGGGCCGAGCAGGCCGACGCCATCAACACCTGCATCGGCTGCAACCAGGCCTGCCTCGACCACACCTTCAGCCTGCAGATCACCTCCTGCCTGGTGAACCCGCGGGCCTGCCACGAGACGGAGCTGGTGCTCGCCCCGACCCGTCGCGCCAAGCGGGTCGGCGTCGTCGGCGCCGGCCCCGCCGGGCTCGCCTGCGCGGTCTCCGCGGCCGAGCGCGGCCACCACGTGACGCTGTACGACGCCGCGTCCGAGGTCGGCGGGCAGCTCAACATCGCCCGCAAGGTCCCCGGCAAGGAGGAGTTCGACGAGACGCTGCGCTACTTCCGCACCCAGCTCGAACTGCGCGGCGTCGACGTCCGGTTGAACACCCACGTGACGGCGGAACAGCTCGCCGCCGCCGGGCACGACGAGGTCGTGATCGCCACCGGTGTCACGCCCCGCACCCCGGAGATCCCCGGCGTCGACCACGCCAGCGTCGTCAGCTACCTGGACGTCCTGCGCGACGGCGCGCCCGTGGGGGAGCGGGTCGCGATCGTCGGCGCGGGCGGCATCGGCTTCGACGTCGCCGAGTACCTCACCGACAGCGGCGACAAGGCGAGCCTGGACCCGGCGACGTACTTCAAGCAGTGGGGCGTCGACATGGACTACCGCGACCGCGGCGGCCTCACCGAGCCCGTCAGGCCCACCCCGCCCCGCACCGTCCACCTCCTCCAGCGCAAGACGTCGAAGGTCGGCCAGGGCCTCGGCAAGACCACCGGCTGGATCCACCGCACCGAGCTGCGCCACCGCGGCGTCGCCATGGTCAACGGCGCCACCTACGACCGCATCGACGACGAGGGCCTGCACATCACCGTCGGCGACGAGCAGCGGACCATCCCCGTCGACACGGTCGTCCTCTGCACCGGCCAGGAGCCCCGCCGTGGCCTGTACGAGGAGCTGATCGCCGCCGGCGTCGACGCACACCTCATCGGCGGCGTCGACGTGGCCGCCGAGCTCGACGCCAAGCGCGCCATCAAGCAGGGCACGGAGCTGGCCGCCGCGCTGTGAGCCACCGGGCCGCGCGGCTTTCTGGGCGGACGGCCGCGCGCCCGCCCGCCGTCCCTAGGATGCCGTCATGTCACTCCCGCACGCGATCCTCACCGCCCTGCTCGAGAAGCCGTCGTCGGGTCTGGAGCTGACGCGCCGGTTCGACAGGTCGATCGGCTACTTCTGGTCGGCCACCCACCAGCAGATCTACCGCGAGCTCGGCCGCCTCGAACGCGACGGGCTCACCCGCGCACTGCCGTCCGCGCAGGCCACGCGCGGCCAGAAGAAGGAGTACGAGGTGCTGCCCGCGGGCCGCGCCGAACTGGCCCGCTGGACCGCCGCGAGCCAGGACCCCAAACCGCTGCGCGACCCCCTGCTCCTTCGCCTGCGCGCCGCCGCCGTCGTCGGCACCGACGGCATCGAGGCGGACCTGCGCCGCCATCTCGCCCTGCACAAGGAGCAGTTGGCCGAGTACGAGGAGATCGAGCGGCGCGACTTCCCGCCCGGCAGGGACGCCATCGAGGACCGCCTTCGCCATGTCGTCCTGCGGGCCGGGATCGACCTGGAGACGTTCTGGACGCAGTGGCTCACGCGGACGCTGGAGGAGCTGGCGGAGCCCCCGGGGGCGTCCTAGGGCCTACCTTCGACTTCCCCGGTCCGGCCGTCAGGCCGCCCCGAGCGAGGCCGCCGTCGGGTCCCAGCCGTCCGGCAGCGGCGTCGGCGGCACGACCTGCGCCGGGAGCCGCGTGAACTCTCCGCGGTCGGCGGAGCGGGTGATGGCCGTCATGGTCTGCAGGACGTGCAGGGCGAGGGCGCCCGAGGCCCGGTGGGCGCCGGGCGCGCCGCCGTCCCGCGGACCGTCGTGGGCGCGGATCGCGCGGGCCATGTCGAGGACCCCGAGCCCCCGCCCGTCCGTGCGGCCCCGCACCGGCAGGTCGCGCCACTCGTCGTCGCCGTTGGCCCGCACCCGCAGCGGCCCCCGGAACGTGTTCGGGTCGGGCACGGCGAGAGTGCCCTCCGTGCCGGTGATCTCGAACCGGATCCTCGGGTGCGCACTGTCGAAGCTGAACGTCGAGTTGGCGCTCGCCCCCGACGCGAAGTCGAGCAGCGCGCACACGTGCGTCGGCACGTCGACCGGGAACGACTGCCCGGCCATCGGACCCGAGGCGACCGTGCGCCGCGCCTTGGCCCGCGCGGCCGTCGCGGCCACCCGCTCCACGGCGCCGAACAGCGCCACCAGAGCCGTCAGATAGTACGGACCGAGGTCGAACAGCGGCCCCGCGCCCGGCTGGTAGAAGAACGCCGGGTCGGGGTGCCAGGCCTCCGGGCCGAGGCTCTGCACCGCCGTCGTCGCCGCGACGGGCGCCCCGATGTGCCCCGCCCTGACGGCCCGCAGCGCCGACTGCAGCCCCGCGCCCAGGAACGTGTCCGGCGCGCCGCCGAGCAGCAGCCCGCGCTCGGACGCCTCGGCGAGCAGCTTCTCGGCGTCGGCGGGGGCCGTCGTGAGCGGCTTCTCGCCGTACACGTGCTTGCCCGCCCGCAGCGCGGCGGCCGCGACCTGCGCGTGCGCCGCGGGCACGGTGAGGTTGACGATCAGCTCGACGTCCGGCTCGTCGAGGACGGTCGGCAGGTCGCCCGCGAGGGGTATGCCGTGGGCGCGGGCCGCGGCGGCCGCACGCTCCGGGGCGATGTCGGCGACGGCCACGAGCCGGATGTCCGGGAAGGTGCCGAGGGTGCGCAGGTACTCGGCGCTGATGACGCCCGCGCCGACGACGGCGACGCCGACCGGGCCCGTGTTCACACGGCCTCCAGGGAGCTGACGTACGTGCGGCTGGCCGCGAGTTCCCCGAGCAGGTCGCCCGCGCACGCGTCGAACTCGACGACGCGCCAGGCGTCCGGCGCCGCGGCCAGGACCTCGGGCACGGGCATGGTGCCGCCGCCGACCGCCACGTTCGGGTCGTCCTTCGTGCCGGGGCCGTCCTTCAGGTGCAGGGCCTCCACACGGTCGCCGAGCCGGGTGAGCAGCGCGGGGACGTCGGCGCCCGCGACCGCCGCCCAGTACGTGTCGACCTCCAGGAACACCTCGGGGTCCAGGAGTTCGGCGAGGACCTCCAGGGCGGGGCGCCCGCCGTGGCTCGCGAGCCGCGGCTCCACCTCCCACCAGTGGTTGTGATAGCCGAGCCGCAGGCCGTGCCGGGCGGCGTCCCGCGCGAGGCCGCCGAGGCGGTCGGCGACGCGGGCGAGTCCGTCGTACGTCGTGAAGTCCTCGTGCGGGAACCCCGCGGGGACGATCGCAAGGGGCGTGCCGAGCGTGGCCACCGCGTCGAGGACGGGTCCCGGTTCGCCGGTGAGGAGCTGCACGGCGTGCGCGCCGGACACGGTGAGGCCGAGGTCGTCGGCGAGCCGGCGCAGCCCCGCCGCGTCGTCGGTGACGTCGTACGCCTCCACCGCGCCGTAGCCCATCTCGGCGAGGCGGCCCAGGGTCCCCGCGCGGTCGACGGCGAACTCGTCGCGTACGGAGTAGAGCTGAACGCTGAGCGGTCGTGGCATGGAGGTCCCTCCCCGTCGGCGGCTGGGAGGACCGTAAGGCGCGCGCGGCGGGTCTACAAGGGTGTCTGCGGGCTCCCGGCGCCGTAGGTCCGGGCGAGCGCGGCCACGGTGGCGGCCATGGCCCGGCGCAGTCCGGCCGGGGCCACGACCTCCACGTCGACGCCGAGCCGGAGCAGTTCGCCGCAGGCGTGGCCGGTGCTCTCGGTCGGGATGACGGCCTCGACCCAGCCGTCGTCGCCGACGGGGGTGGCGGTTTCCTCGACGGCCCGCGCCACGTCCTGCGGGACGTTGTCGGGCAGGCGGCGTCGCCCGCGCGGGGACAGGCGGATGGTGGCGGTGCCGGTGTGGCGGCGGCTCCGGAAGCCGTCGAGGTACGTGGCCCAGTACGCGCCCAGGTCGAAGTCCCGTGGCCGGTCGAACCGTTCGCCGGTGGGGGTGGCGTCGAGGATCTGGGTGACGCGGTAGGTCGCGGTCCGGCGGTCCGACGCGGCCACGAGGTACCAGGTGCCGGACTTGAGCACGAGGCCGTAGGGGCGCAGGCGGCGGCTCACCTCCTGCGGCGCGCGCCAGCGGCGGTAGCGCACGTCCACCGCGTGCCGGGCGAGCACCGCGTCGACGAACAGGGGGAGATGGGGCGTCTCCTCGGGCTCCCGGTACCAGCCGGGAGCGTCCACGTGGAACACCGCCGCGGTCCGCGCCGCCTCCTCGCGCGGCCCCGATGGCAGTGCGGCGAGCAGCTTGAGCCGCGCCGCCGTCACCTCCGCCGCGAGGCCCAACTCGGCTGCGGGGCCCGGCAGTCCGGCGAAGAACAGCGCCCGCGCCTCGCCCTCGCTCATCCCGGTGAGACGGGTGCGGTAGCCGTCGAGCAGCTGATAGCCGCCGCGGCGGCCCGGCTCGGCGTAGACCGGGACCCCGGCGTCCTGGAGCCGCGCCACGTCCCGGTAGGCGGTCCGCACGGACACCCCCAGCTCGTCGGCGATACCGCGCGCGGACACCCGGCCGCGGGACTGGAGCAACAGCAGCAGCGACAGCAGACGACCGGCGGACATGGACCCATTCTGCTCGGAAACACTGACAGGCCCTGGCACACCGGCTGCCTACCGTCGACGCAAGCGCATCGAACAGGAGCCCGCCGTGCCCCCTCGCATCCCCGCGTCCCCTCACGCCCCCGTCGAGCCCGTCGAGCCCGGCGGTCAGGCCGTCCGCCCCGCCGTGGTCGAGCTGCGCCAGTACACGCTGCGGCCCGGTCGGCGCGACGAGCTGATCGAGCTGTTCGACCGGGAGTTCGTCGAGACCCAGGAAGCGACCGGGATGGTCGTGCTCGGCCAGTTCCGGGACCTCGACGACCCGGACCGCTTCGTGTGGCTGCGCGGATTCCCGGACATGGCGGCACGCCACCGGTCGCTCGCGGACTTCTACGGAGGGCCCGTCTGGGCCGAGCACGGGCCCCGGGCCAACACCACCATGGCCGACTCCGACGACGTCCTGCTGCTGCGTCCGGTGTCGGGGGGCGAACGGACTCGGCGTGGCCCCGGCGAAGCGGCCGCGCGTCGGCGCCCCCGCGCCGGACCGTTTCGTGTCCGCCACGGTGTGGTCCTTCCCGCCGGGACGGTCCGAGGGCGCCGCGCTGATCCAGGACGGACTGCTGCCCGTCCTGCGTGCGACGGGCCCGGCGCCGCTCGCCGTCCTCACCACCGAGTCGGCGCCCAACACCTTCACCCGGCTGCCGGTCCGCACCGGCGAGAACGTCACCGTGGTCCTCTCCGCCTATCCGGACGAGTCCGCCCAGCGCCGCCACGCCGCCGAGGTGCGGGCGTACCCCCTGGCGCGGGACGAGGTCCTGCCGGGCATCGAGCGGGAGCAGGCCGGGCCCCCGCGCGTGCTCCGGCTCGCGCCCACCGGCCGCTCCCTCATCCGCTGACGTCGGGGCTCCCGCTGACGTCGGCGCTCCCGCTGACGTCGGTGCGGAGCAGGTCCTCGGCGCCGCCGTCGAGGAGCCTGGCCATCTCGGCCGACCGGGGGAGCATGGACTTCTCGTAGGCGCGGACGCCGTCGTCGACGGTGCCGGCGCCGGTGAGCGCGAGGGCGAGGTCGTGGGCGTCGAGCATGGCGAGGTTGACGCCCACGCCGAGCGGCGGCATGAGGTGGGCGGCGTCGCCGAGGAGGGTCACCGTGGGGTCGTGGTCCCAGGTGTGCGGGACGGGCAGGGCGAGGATCGGGCGGTCGACGTAGGGGCCGTCGTTGTCGGTGATCATCCGGCGCATGCGGGGCGACCAGTGGGCGTAGCGCTCCAGGAGCAGGGAGCGGATGCCGTCGGTGTCCTCGGGCGTCAGGCCGCTCGCGCGGATCCAGTCGGCCGGGACGCGCTGGATGAGGTAGACGCGGATGTGGTCGCCGCCGTTGCGCTGGGCGAACACGGCGCGTTCGCCGTCGGCCGCGTGCGCGCCGCCCTGGCCGACGAGTGCCGCGATCTCGGGGTGACGGTTGTCGACGTCGTCGAACCACGCCTCGAGGAAGCTGACGCCGCTGTGTGCGGGCGTCGCGGGGGAGAGGGCCGGGCGGACCCGGGAGAAGGCGCCGTCGGCGCCGATGACCAGGTCGGCTTCGGCGGTGGTGCCGTTCGCGAAGTGCAACTGCCGCGTCCCGTCGCGAGACGCGCCGACGCGCTCCAGTGCCTGGCCCCAGCGCACGGTGCCGGGCATGAGGGATCCGAGCAGCAGGTCGCGCAGCTTTCCCCGGTCGATCTCGGGCCTGAACGTCTCGTCGGGCGCCGGGACTTGATGGGACGTGAGCGTGCCCGCCGGGTCGAGTACGCGCATCTCCTGGCCCTCGGGGCGGGCCAGCGCGAAGAACTCGTCGAGCAGTCCGGCCGCGCGCAGGGCGATCTGGCCGTTGTCGGCGTGCAGGTCCAGGGTGCCGCCCTGGTCACGGGAGTCGGGGCCGGGGTCGCGTTCGTGGACGGTGACCGCGATGCCGTGCAGTTGCAGGATGCGGGCGCAGGTCAGCCCGCCGGGACCGGCCCCGACGACGCTGACGCGGGCGCGGGAAGGGTGCGGTGAAGTCATGGAAGGGAGACTAAGTTCAAAAGTGTAATCTGACAACTAATTGATGAAAGCCTCTAAGATGTGGATGCCATTAAGCTGCCGACTCCGCCATCGGCTAGGATCGCGCCCATGACCGAGCCTCCGATCGGCCGCCGCGAACGCAAGAAGGCGGCCACCCGGCAAGCCATCGCCGACGCCGCGCTCCACCTCTTCCTGGAGCGCGGTTACGACGCCGTGAGCATCCGGGACATCGCCGACGCGGCCGATGTGTCGACCACCACGGTGTTCAAGCACTTCACCGGCAAGGAAGCCCTGGTCTTCGACCGGGAGGCGAGCACGGACGCCCAGCTGGTCGCCGCGGTGCGCGAGCGCGACGCCGGGCAGAGCGTCCTCGACGCCCTGCGGCAGCACGTACTGGACACCTGGCTGCCGATCGCGGCGGATCCCCGGCACGAGGCCTTCAACCAGCTGGTGGACTCCACCCCGGCGTTGCGCGCGTACGCCGAGCGCATGTGGATCCGGCACACCGACACCCTCAGCGCGGCCATCGCCGACGAGTTCGGCGTGGGGCACGGCGACCTCGCCTGTGCCGCGCTCGCCCGGTTCGCCCTCGACGTTCCCGTCCTCGCCCAGGGGCAGCGGGACCACCGGGCCGCGGTCGAGGCCGTCTTCGCCATCCTGGCCGACGGCTGGCGGCCTCCGGCGGGCTGACGGCGCGGCACGGCGCAGGGGCGGGACTCGGACCCGGTGCCGCGCGGGCCACGGGGTCAGGCGCGGGTCAGCTCCGTGGCGCCGAACGACACGTCGAAGCGGTCGCACCAGATGGTGACGCTGCGGTAGTCGTCCAGGTCGACGTCGGCGGGCAGCGGGTAGTTCTGGTCGCCCTTGTTGCCCTTGAGTTCGCCCAGGCTGACGTGCTTGCCGTCGTCGAACACGTGCCAGCCGTCCTTGCCCGGCTTCACCTCCGCGTCGCTGAGCCAGACCCGCAGGGCGGGCCCGTTGCTCGTCTCCAGGCCCGTCAGGCGCAGGACGCGGGTGCCGTCCGCGAGGCGCAGGACGCGGACGGAGCCGCTGGTCGCGTGCTCGTGGCTGATGAGCTTGCCGGTGGCCAGCTCCTTCGGCCCCGCGTCCGTGCCCCCGGCGTCCGAGGGCGGCACGGACGCCGCGACGGGAAACGGGTCCCGTACGGTCTCGTCCACCCACAGCTTCCACGGCTGGAACCAGTAGAGGCCCACACCTACGAGCACCACGCCCGTGGTCAGCGCGGTGATGAACCACGGCTTGCCGAGTGTGCGCCGTACGCGTCCCATGTGATGCCTCCGTCGGGGATGGAGTGGTGATCCTCTCCCGGTACGACGTCGGCGGGGTGCCCGGAACTCCCGGATTCACATGACGAAAGTCTTACGTGGCCGTCGGCGGCGTTCGTCACGCCTGGGCAGGCTGGGCCCCCGTGCTGTCGGCGGTGGTATCCGGCGGGGCGATCCGGCGCAGCAGGAAGCCCGCTGCGAGGGCCATGAGGAACATCTCCACCGCGTACACCGCCGACGGGATGGCCATGCGGGTGCTGTCGAGGAGGGAGGGGCTGAGGGCGATGGCCATCGACAGGGTGGTGTTGTGCATGCCGATCTCGAAGCAGGTGGCGACGGACTGCCGGTGGTCGCCGCGGGCGAGCCGGGTCGCTCCGTAGCCGACGGTGAGGGAGATCGCGGCGAAGAGGAAGGCGACGTGGCCGACGTCGGCGAGATAGCCGAGCACGTTCTTCCGCTCGCTGACGACCGCCGCGATGATGACGCCGACGAGCGCGGTCACCGCCGTCACCTTGACCGCCCGCGTGGAGCGCTCCGCGAAGTCCGGGTGGCGCTGTCGGACCAGCATCCCCGCCGCGACCGGCACAAGGACGACGAGGAAGACCTGGAGGGTCTTGTCGAAGCGCAGTCCCAGGGCCTCGTCCGTGCCGGACATGAAGTGGTCGAGGGAGAGATTCACGACGATCGGCAGCGTGAAGACGGCGATCACCGAATTGATGGCGGTGAGCGTGACGTTGAGGGCGACGTCACCGCCGAAGAGATGGCTGAAGATATTGGCCATCGTGCCGCCGGGGGAGGCCGCGAGCAGCATCATGCCGACGGCGAGCGCGGGGCTCAGGTCGAAGGCGAGGACCAGGCCGAGACAGGCGGCGGGCAGCAGCACCAACTGGCAGCAGAGGGCGACGGCCACGGGCCGGGGATGCGTGGTGACCCGGCGGAAGTCGGCCACGGTCAGGCCGAGTCCGAGGCCGAACATGATCACGGCGAGGACGGCGGGCAGCAGGAACGTGGTCAGGGACGAGTCCACAGGGACAGGCTCCGGTAGCCGCTGGGGAATGTCCACGGGCGTGCGGAAAAAGCACGTCGACCGGTTCCGGCGGCGGGCGGCACGTCAGGGGCGGGGCGTGCCGCCCGCGTTCGAGTCGGGGTGCGCCGGCCGCCCCCGCCGCACGCACGAAGGCCCGGGCCCGGATCCGGTGGGAGTGCCGGGGCCGGGCGCGGGCCGTTCGGTGGCCGGGGCGAACCCCGGCCGAGGCGGTGGCCGGAAGTGGGCCCGGCCGGAGCGGTGGCCGAGAGGAGCTGGGCCACCGTGGGGGACAGGGTCAGAAGTGGCGGTGCACCGTGTGGCGCCGGAAGTACAGCACGCCGCCCGTCACACCCGCGGCCACCAGGGCCCCGCCCGCGACCAGCGTGATCGTGCCGTAGTCCTCGACCGCGCCGCCGATGCCACCGCGCACACCGCGCGCGGGTGCCGTCGTCGACGAGGTCGTCCCGGTCGTGCCGACCGTGACCGACTGCGAACCGGCCGCCGAACCGTCCTGACAGAGCACGGCCACCGTATGGGTGCCGGGACTGGCATTGGTCCAGGAGGCACTGCCGCCCGACAGCTGGGCCTGCCGCCCCGCGGCGAAGCTGGCGTTGCCGCCGCTCATCAGCGCGGCCTTGCCGCCGCCTGGACAGGCAGTCGTGGTGACCTGCACGGTCGTCCCGGTGACGGTCACGTTGATCCCGGGTCCCGCGACCGCCGAGGGGGCGGTCAGTGCCAGCGGGAGTGCGATGGCGGCCACGGCCAGTCCGGAGCGGAGCGATATCTGAGTAGTACGCATGCGTCTGCCCTCCGGTGGCACGGTTGGCGGTACGTCCCGTGCGCCGCCGGAATTGGGAAACGTCCGTGCTACCTGACGACGAGCCAACGCGGCGTCAGCCCGTACCGCATGCGGACTGCCCCCGGGCAGGTGACGGAGTCCATCGTCCGGCGGAGAGCTGACCGCGTTTCAGGGGCGTGCCCGGCGTCCCCGGAGCGTCCGGCGCCTCGCGGCCGACTGACCCGCTGTCACCCGGCCACGCGTGTCACCACGACGGCGCCGACCGCAGCATCCGGTCCCGGACGAGGAGCACATGCGGGTTGGCGGCGGCGCCGGGCCGCTGCGCGAGATAGCCCGTGTTGATCGGCGGGTCCTCGGGCAGCAGCAGCGGCACCACGGCGCCGGCGGCCAGCGCGTCCAGGCACAGATAGCGCGGCAGCACGCTGATGCCCGCCCCGGCCGCCACCGCGGCGAGCACCCCGCGCAGGTCCGGCACGGTGATCGCGGGCTGCTCGGTCAGGCGCTCGCCGAAGACGTGCCACCAGTACCTGCGGGCGATGGGCAGATCGTCGGCGTACGCGACGATCGGCACCCCGCGCAGCGCGGCGGGCCCCTCCGCCGCGACCCGCCGCGGGCCGATGCGCTCCGCCCACTCCGGCGAGGCGACAAGCACGAACTCCTCGTCCGCGAGCGGCACCGCGCCGAAGATCCGCCCGCGCAGCCGCAGCGTCGAGATCACCAGGTCGAAGCGGCCGCCGCGGAGCCCGTCGAGGAGCTCGTCGGTGAGGCCCATGGTGACCCGCAGCCGCACCCCCTGGTCGGTGAGCGGCGCGAGCGCGGGCAGGACGCGGGCACAGAGCAGCTCGGCTGGACCCGCCAGGTGCACCGGGTCCGGGCGCTTCTCGGCGGCGAGCGGGCCGCGCTCCGCCACGGCGGCGAGCGCGTCGATGGGAGCCGCCACCTGGGTGGCCAGCTCGTCGGCGACGGACGTCGGCACGGCCCCGCGTGGCCGCCGCTCGAACAGCTCCCGGCCGAGCTGCTGCTCCAGGGAGCGGATCTGCGTCGTCACCGTCGGCTGCGAGAGCCCGAGCACCCGTGCGGCCGCCGTGAAGGAGCCGGAGCGGTGCACGGCGAGGAAGGTACGCAGCAGGGACAGGTCGAGCGGCGCGCGTGCCGGGGCGACCTCGGCGGGCGACGGCGCGGGCCGTGCCCGGCGGACCCGCGCTGAGCTCGTGCCATTGGAATCTCTATGGGGCATACCGGAGATCGTATTGGAACTCTATGGCTCGGCGTCCTACCTTCGGATCACCGGCGACCTGACGTTCTGCGCACGAAATGTCAGGGAGTCGCACGAGACAAGGCATCACAGGCGTCACACGAGAGAAGGACTGGGCTATGGCGAAGATCTTGATGGTGGTCACCGGCTCCGACGTATGGACGCTGGCCGACGGCACCGCGCACCCGAGCGGCTACTGGGCCGAGGAGGTCGCGGCTCCGTACCGGGCCTTCACCGAGGCCGGCTACGACGTCGTGGTCGCGACGCCCGGAGGGGTCGAGCCGACGATGGACCCGGCGAGCCTCGCGCCCGAGCTGAACGACGGCCAGGAGAACGCCGACGCCATCGCCGCCCTCCTGGCGGGCGTCGCCGCGCTCAAGCAGCCCGTGGCCCTGGAGGACGTGCGGCTCGACGACTACGCCGGCGTGTTCTACCCCGGCGGCCACGGCCCGATGGAGGACCTCGCGGTGAACGCCGCTTCCGGTGCCCTCCTGATCGCGGCCCTCGCGTCCGGCAAGCCCCTCGGCATCGTCTGCCACGGCCCCGCCGCTCTGCTGGCCACCGCCGACGTCGAGGGCGGCTCGCCCTTCGCGGGCCGCCGCGTGACCGCGTTCAGCAACGCCGAGGAGACCCAGGCCGGGTTCGCCGACCGTGCGCCGTGGCTGCTCCAGGACCGGCTCGTCGCCCTCGGCGTCGACTTCCAGGAGGGCGAGCCGTGGGCGCCGCACATCGTCGCCGACGGCAACCTGTACACCGGCCAGAACCCGGCGTCGGCGGCCCCGCTCGCCGCCCGGTTCGTCACGGCGCTGGGCTGAGCGATGGCGGGCGACCGGCTCACCGACGTCCTCGACGCGACGTACACGTGCCTGAGCAGGTACGGCGTGCGGCGCACCACGATGGACGACATCGCGGGCGAGATGGGTGTGTCCCGGTCCGCAGTCTACCAGTACGTACGCGGCAAGGACGACGCGGTCCGGCAGCTCGCCCGGCGCCTGCACGACCGGGCGCTGGAGCGGGCCGCGGCGGCCGCCACCGCCGACGCGCCCGCCGCCGAGCGGATCCACGGCATCCTGGCCGCCAAGCTCGACCTGGTCCTCGACCTCGCGGGCGGGGCGGGGCACGCCGCGGAACTCCTCGACGCCAAGGCGCGCCTGTCCGGCGACATCTGCGACGCGTTCACGGACCGGATCCGGGAGCTGCTGACCGAGCAGTTCACCGGGACGGGCGTGGCGGCCGCGCCCGCGGGAGCCGCCGGGGGCACGCAGGCCGACACGGACACCGGGCCCACCCCGGCCGGGTCCCCGCCACCTCCCGCCGGAACCACCCTCGTCCCCGCCGCCGGGTCCACGTCCACCCCCGCCCGGGCCACCGCCACCCCCCTCACCCCCGCCCAGGCCGCCGACGTCTGCCTCGCCCTCGTCATCGGCCTGGAATCCCTCCCCGCCGCGGCGCACCTGCTGCGCCCCGCCACCGACGCCCTGCTCACCGGGCTCCTGCCCGCACCCGAGTCACACTCCTGAGGACCCCATGAACGCCAGCAGCACCCCCGCGAACACCGCTAACACCGCGAACCCCGCGAACCCCGCGAACCCCGCGAACCCCTCTGGCCCCGAGGACCCCGCCGCCCTCGTGGCCCGCCTCCGCGCCACCTTCCGCACCGGCCGCACCCGCCCCCTCGCATGGCGAGTGCGCCAGCTCACCGGGCTGCGCGAGATGCTCACCGAGCACCGCGAGGACATCGCGGACGCCCTGCACGCCGACCTCGGCAAGCCGCGCGCCGAGGCCTACCGCTCTGAAGTCGACTTCAGCATCAGGGAGATCGACCACACCCTCGAAAACCTGGAGGACTGGTTGCGCCCGCAGTCCGTCGACGTCAGCGGCGTCTTCGGGGAGCGGGCCAGCGCGGGCACCCAGGTCGACCCGCTCGGTGTCGTCCTCGTCATCGCGCCGTGGAACTACCCCGCGCAGCTCCTCCTCGTACCCGTCGCCGGGGCGCTCGCCGCGGGCAACGCGGTCGTCGTCAAGCCCAGCGAGATGGCGCCCGCCACCTCCGCGGCCGTCGCCCGCCTGCTGCCGCGCTACCTGGACACCGACGCCGTGGCCGTCGTCGAGGGCGGTGTGCCCGAGACCACCGCGCTGCTCGCCCAGCGCTTCGACCACATCTTCTACACCGGCAACGGCACCGTCGGCCGCATCGTGATGCGCGCCGCCGCCGAGCACCTGACCCCCGTCACGCTCGAACTGGGCGGAAAGTCACCGGCGTTCGTCGACTCCGGCGTGGACGTCCAGGAGGTCGCCCGGCGCCTGGCCCAGGCCAAGTTCGCCAACGCCGGGCAGACCTGCGTCGCCCCCGACTACGTCCTCACCGACCCGGCCACCGCCCGCGCCCTGGAGACCGCGCTCACGGAGGCGATCGCGCAGCGGTACGGTGCGGACCCGGCGGCGTCGGACGCGTACGGCCGGATCGTCAACGAGCGGCACTTCGACCGGCTCTCGGGGCTGCTCGGCTCGGGCCGTCTGGTGACCGGCGGGCAGACCGACCGGGCCACGAAGTACATCGCGCCGACCGTGCTCGGCGGGGTCAAGCCCGACGAGCCCGTCATGCGCGAGGAGATCTTCGGCCCCGTCCTGCCGATCGTCGAGGTCGAAGGCCTGGACGAGGCCATCGAGTTCATCAACGACCGGGACAAGCCGCTCGCCCTGTACGCGTTCACCGAGGCGGACGTCACCCGCGAGCGGCTCGCCGCCGAGACCTCGTCGGGCGGGCTCGGCTTCGGCCTGCCGATGGCCCATCTCTCCGTCCCCGAGCTGCCGTTCGGCGGCGTCGGCGAGAGCGGCCTCGGCGCCTACCACGGCCCGCACTCCATCGAGACGTTCAGCCACCGCAAGGCGCGCCTGGACGTGCCGCTGTCCGCCTGATCCGCCACCGTCACCGACCGGCCCGGTGTCACCCCTCCTCGGGAAGGGGCGGCACCAGGCCGTCGGCGACCAGGCCCGCGTACACGGCCTGCCCGAGCGTCTGGACGGCCGACTGCGGCCGCACCATCACCGTGAACTCCTTGATCCGGCCGTCCTCGTCGAAGTGCAGCAGGTCGATGCCGTGGATCTCCTTGCCGGACACGGTCGTGCGGAACAGCAGCACGGCCGACACCGCCTCGCTCCCGTCGCTGCTGGTCTGTGCCGCGCCCTCGTAGGACCCGACGTACCGGAAGTCCTCGAAGAGCCGGAGCAGCACCCCGAAGAGCCCGACCACCATCTCGCGGCCCTCGAAGGGCTGGAACTTCACCGGGCTGTAGAAGCGGATGTCCGGCGTGAACAGAGCGTCGAGCACGCTGATGTCGCGCTTCTCGACGGCCTCGCGGAAGCGGGCGACGGCGTCGCGGGCCGCGGCGGGGACGCTGTCGGCGGACGGTGCGGTGGCCATACGAACCTCCATAGTCAAGAATCTGAGTAGTCAGAATGATGACTATCATGGCGTCGCGGTGCCCGGAAGGGAAGACTGCGCGGGGCGCCCGGAAGGAGAGGCCCGCGCGGCACGGGGGCGGCACCGGGACATCGGGGATATCGGGGACAGAGGGAGAGGTCGGACATGGCTCTGCGGCACGCGGTGCTCGCGGCACTGCTCGACGGCGAGTTCAGCGGCTATCAGCTGGCCAAGGGCTTCGACATCGGCGTCGCCAACTTCTGGCATGCGCTGCCGCAGCAGTTGTACGCCGAGCTGTCGCGCCTGGAGAGCGACGGCTTGGTCGCCGGGCGCGAGGTGGTGCAGGACGGGCGACCCAACAAGCGGATGTTCCGGGTGACGGACGCGGGCGTCGCGGAGCTGGAGCGCTTCGCCGCCGCGCCCGCGAAGCCGTCGTTCATCCGGGACGACCTGCTGGTCAAGGTGCAGGCGGTCGACGGCGTCGACGCGGCGCCGGTGATCGCCCAACTCCAGGAGCGCGCGGCGGTCGCCGAGGCCAAGGCCGAGGTCCTGGGGAAGCTCCTTCGGCGGCTGCGCGGGGATCTTGACGAGGCGGAGTTCCTGCTCGCGGGGCAGCGGATCGGGCCGTATCTGACCTGTCAGCGCGGGCTCGCCTTCGAGCGCGAGACACGCGAGTGGTGCCTGCGGACGGCGGAGCTGCTGGAGCGGCGGGAGAGCGCGCGGCGGGCCCCGTCGGGGTCGGCGCGCCGTGGTCAGGGCGGGTGAGACGGCCCCGGCCGGATGCCCCCGCACCCGATCGGCGTCCGGTGCGGGGGTGGCTCTCGGGGGCGGCCGCCCGGGTCAGTTCAGGCGGGCCTTCGGCGGCGTGCCGTAGAAGGTGATGGGCGGCCAGCCGCGCTTGGCGGCGAGGTCGTTGAGGGCCTCCGCGATGTCCGCGGGCGTGACCTCCTGCTGCCCCGAGCGCTCCTCGTGCCGGACGCTGAAGGTCATGGACAGCTCCGCGTAGCCCGAGCTGTGCTGGACGCGCCCGCTGAACTGCGTCCCCGGTTCGAACGCCACCGCCGCCTGGCTGCCCTCGGCGGTCTGCGCGGCCGCGGCGCCGCTCTTCTCATCCGCCTGGGCCGTACCCGCCGAAGCGAGTACCGCGCCGGCCGCGGCCGAACCCGAGTAGCCCAACAAGGACCGCCTGGAGACTCCGGACATGTTCCCCTCCTGATCGATACGGGCCTCCCCCCTGGGGACCCGCGGTGATCATAAAGGCGGAAACATCCCCATGGAGCGGAACGAGATCACCTACTTCGGGCCGCTCCGCGCGGTGGTGACGGTCCGTTCGGGGGAGTAGCGCCCCCAGGTGCCGTCGGGCAGCTTGGCGCGGAGCTTCACGCGGTGTGTCTCGCCGGGCTCCCGTCCGATGTAGAAGCTGTGCTTCGCCTTGCCCTGGGGCGCCGTGCCGCCGAACACCAGCGAGGTCGCGCTCTTGCCGTCCAGGTGGATCTGATACTCCGTCACCGCTCCGCCGGTGTGCGGGGGCTTCCAGGTCAGGTCGATGTAGTACGCCCCGTCGCCCGACTTGTGCGTCCGGGCCTCGAAGTCCGCGGGGGCGGTGGCGCGCCCGCTGCCCTTGCCCGCGGCGGTCCTGACCCGCACGGCGGGGCTCGCGGCCGAGAAGTTGTCGGCGGCGTCGCGCGCCTTCACGGTGAACGTGTACGTCGTGCCCGGCCGCAGGCCCGTGATCAGCGTGTCGGTGGTGCCTCCGCCCACGCTGTGGATCTTCGTCGTGCCCTGGTAGATCTCGTACGAGGCCACGCTGCGGTTGTCCTTCGACGTGCCCCACGCCAGCGTCGCCGCGTGCCCGCCCTGGGCCTCGCCGCGCAGCGTGGCCGGGCGGGACGGGGCCTTGCGGTCGGCGGCGGTCGCGGCGGGCGTGGTGACCCGCAGCTTCTTGCTGTCGGGGCTGACGTTGCCGTGGCCGTCGCGGGCCCGCACGGAGAAGGTGTACGTGGCCGCCGGCTTGAGGCCGGTGATGTCCACCATGTGCTGGTCGGCGGGCACGTCCTTCACCTTGGCGGTGCCCCGGTAGATCTCGTAGCCGGTGACGTCGGAGCCGTCGGTGGTGCTGTTCCACATCACATGCACGGACGTGGCGCTGCCCGCCTGCACGGTGAGGCCGCGGGGCGCGGAGGGCAGCCGCGTGCCCTTGCCGTCGTCACCGCCCCAGGCGCAGGAACTCACCCCGAGGACGGCCGCGGTGACGGTGAGGCAGGCGGTCGTCAGGGGGAGCCGGTGGCGGGGCAGGTGGGGGGTCCGTCGCACGGTCGTGCCTTCCACTCGACGCGATTGGTCCGGACCAATTTGACAGGGGTGACGGGGCACATCAAGGGGCGGGGTGGAACTCCCCGCCCCCGCCCCACCTTCCGCCCTTCCCTCCTCACACCTTCCGGTACTCGTAGGCCTCCCGCGCCGCCGCCTCCACCGCCGCGATGTCCGCGCCCGCCGACGCCGTCACGACCGCCGCCACCGCGCCCTCCACGAACGGCGCGTCGACGAGGCGGGCGCCGTCCGGGAGTTCGTCGCCCTCGGCGATGAGTGCCTTGACGGTGAGGACGGCGCTGCCGAGGTCGACGAGGATCGCGACCCCGGCGCCCCGGTCGACCCGGTGCGCCGCGGCGGCGATCAGCTCGGAGCTGGTGCCGAGGCCGCCGCCCTCCGTGCCGCCCGCGGCGGCCACCGGCGCGGTGCCGCCCCCGGCGAGACCCGTCGCGAGCGTGGCCACGGACTCGGCGACGGGCCCGCTGTGGGAGACGAGCACGATGCCCACCAGCTTGCCGTTGTCACTCATGCCCCGCCCCCTCCGCGGTCTCGGCCAGCGCCTCGAACAGCAGGGCCGACGAAGTGGCCCCCGGGTCCTGGTGGCCGATGCTGCGCTCGCCGAGGTAGCTCGCCCTGCCCTTGCGGGCCTGGAGCGGCGTGGTCGCGAGGGCGCCCTCGTGGGCGGCGGCGCGGGCCGCGGCGAAGGAGGTGGGGAGCGCGTCGACCGCGGGGACCAGGGCGTCCAGCATCGTCTTGTCGCCGGGTGCCGCCCCGCCGAGCGCGGCCACCGCGTCGACGCCGGTGCGCAGGGCGTCCGCGAACTCGGCCGCGCCGACCTCGGCCGCGTCGCCGAGTGCCTTGCCCGTGCGGCGCAGCAGCGTGCCGTACAGCGGTCCCGACGCGCCGCCCACGGTGGAGATCAACTGCCGTCCCGCCAGCGTCAGGACGGCGCCGGGGGTGTCCGGGGCCTCCTTCTCCAGGGTGGCGGCGACGGCGGTGAAGCCGCGCTGGAGGTTGCTGCCGTGGTCGGCGTCGCCGATGGGCGAGTCCAACTCGGTGAGCCGCTCCGCCTCACGGTCGACAGCCGCGGCGGCGGTGGTCAGCCAGCGGCGGAAGAAATCGGCGTCGAGCACGGGTACTCCTTGCGTTGTCGGGGCGCCGGGGCGGGGACCCGGAGCGGTGGCAGGGCGATCGGGTGCGGAGCCGGACCCGCGGTCACATGCCCCAGCGCAGCCCCGCGGTGCGCACGGGCGCGTCCCAGAGGCGCAGCAGTTCCTCGTCGGCCCGGCAGAGCGTCACGGACGCGCCGGCCATGTCGAGGGAGGTGACGTAGTTGCCGACGAGGGTGCGGGCGACGGGGACCCCGCGCTCGCCGAGCACGCGCTGGACCTCCGCGTTGAATCCGTACAGCTCCAGGAGCGGGGTGGCGCCCATGCCGTTGACGAGGACGAGGACCGGGTCGTGCGAGGCGAGGTCGTCCAGGACGGCGTCGACGGCGAAGTCGGCGATCTCCCGGGACGTCATCATGGCGCGCCGCTCACGGCCCGGCTCGCCGTGGATGCCGACGCCGAGCTCCAGCTCACCGGCGGGCAGGTCGAAGGTGGGGGAGCCCTTCGC
This sequence comes from Streptomyces alboflavus, assembly GCF_000716675.1. GTDB lineage: Bacteria > Actinomycetota > Actinomycetes > Streptomycetales > Streptomycetaceae > Streptomyces > Streptomyces alboflavus. Next base: position 41,611 of record NZ_JNXT01000004.1, on the reverse strand, counting down.
GGGGGTGGAGCAGGCGCTGAGGGCGACGCCGAAGCTGCGGGAGTTCTCGTTGACGCGGCGGGCGATGGCCTCGACGCGCTCCAGGGGCCTGCCCTCCTCGGCGGCCGCGCCCGCCATCTTCTCCACGAACAGGGTCGCGCCGGTGCCGCGCCGCCCCGCCGTGTACAGGCTGTCGGTCACCGCCACGTCGTCGTTGACGAGGACCTTGGCGACCTGGATGCCCTCGTCCTCGGCCAACTCGGCGGCCATGTCGAAGTTCAGCACGTCACCGGTGTAGTTCTTCACGACGAACAGCACGCCCGCTCCGCTGTCCACGGCCGCCGCGGCCCGCACCATCTGGTCGGGCACGGGCGAGGTGAACACCTCACCGGGACACGCGGCCGACAGCATCCCCGGCCCCACGAACCCCCCGTGCAGCGGCTCGTGCCCCGACCCGCCCCCCGACACCAGCGCGACCTTCCCGGCGACGGGTGCGTCCGCGCGCGTGATCACCCGGTTCTCCACGTCGACGGTCAGCTCCGGATGCGCCGCCGCCATCCCCCTGAGCGCGTCGGCGACCACGGTCTCCGCCACGTTGATGAGCATCTTCACGGGTACCTCCTGGAGAGATCGGCAGGCGTGCCTTTGGCTTGCCGTTGACGAGGCCAGAGCGCGTACGGCGAGAGGCGACCGCACCTCCTGTTGACGGCAGTATCGGTCTTGCGGCAGCGAAGGTCACGCATAGGTCAGCGGTTCGCGCCCCTGCCGACCGCTCCTTCACGGTCCGCGTCTCGCTGCGACACGGCCCCAAGGGCGACTGAACCGCTCCTCTGGTATGTGGGTCTCGATGTCAAGCCGCCGACCACACTGAGGGAGCGGCTCATGAGAACAAATGGTGTGGAGGAGTCCGGCTGGGCCGACCTAGGGTCGACGGCATGGTCTCCATGAAGCTCTTCGACTCCGAGCGCCGCGTCATCGAGGCTGCGGAACGGCTCGCTGCCTCCCTCGGGAGCGATCCGAACCACACCGTGGCCGCAGCGGCGATGGACACGGCCGGCAGGATCCACGAGGCGGTCAACGTCTACCACTTCACCGGCGGACCGTGCGCCGAGCTCGTCGTACTCGGTGCTGCCGCAGCCACAGGGGCCGGCCCGCTCGTCACCATCGCCGCCGCGGGAGATCGGGGCCGCGGCCTGATCCCGCCGTGCGGCCGCTGCCGCCAAGCGCTTCTCGACCTCCATCCCGACATCTTCGTCGCCGTACCGACCGACGACGGGCCGACCCTGCGCCCGATTCGAGAGCTTCTGCCGGACGCCTACTTCTTCCCCGGTACGGATGCGCGTCGAATTGTTCGGTTCAACAAGCGCTACTACGAGGACATCGCCACCGGGCGGAAGACCTCCACCGTCCGCCATGAAGATCCGATCGCTCCGGGGCCCGCAATCTTCCTCTTCGAGGACGACGAAGCCCACCGCACGTTGAACGGCACCGTCACCGGCGTCGAACGCCACCGGCTCGATCGCCTCACTGCCGACCAGGCTCGGCGCGATGGCTTCACGAGCATCGACCAGCTCAAGAAGGCCCTCCAGGGCCACTATCCCGGCCTGCCCTCCGATGCCGAGGTCGAATGTGTGACGTTCACGGTCGAAGCGCCTGACGCCGAGGAGTGATGCGGCGTCCCCGACGGACCGCCCGCCGTGCTCCCGCATCGGGGTGACTTCCAGGGCCCCGCCACCGACCTTCGACGACTTCTCGCCGTCATCGAACGCCAGGCCGGTCTGTCCGCCCGTGCGCGGGGCCCGGCGGCATTCGGGCCGTACGGGGCTGTCGGCGCACGTCGGTTGAGGAGGGTCTCGCCGTTGCGGTTGTTGCGGTCATCAACCGTTCGGGGCAGGGGGCGCGTACGCGGCGTAGTGCTCCGTGTAGTTGACGCCGTCATGCGTTCTAAAAGGCGTGGCCAGAGGGTTCGTTGCCGTGGCGGAGGGGCTTCAACTCGTTGTCCGGCGCCATGTGGCTTGTGATGTTGTTCCTTAGTCGACTTACGCGAGAGTAGGTCCGTGAGTCGATGGCCTGCATTTGCCAATAAGGACTGCCCGGGTGGCGGCATAAGCCCTTCAAGAATGGTTTCTCTATTTATTCGACCCTCGCTTTGGCCGAGCAGTCAGCTTTACGGCCGTGGAACATCTGAGCTATCGGGTCGGCAGGTAAGGCTGCCCTAATGTCGGCGACTCTCCCTGACCTGCGGGTGATCAATATTCGATATTGTTGATCGATGTGGAGGTGCTGCGAAGTTGAGTGCGCAGTGAAGTGTGGCAAATCGGATGGAAGCCGCATAGCGGGTTCGAGACGGCTCGTCTCGCCTCGGGTTCGAGGGGGCGGCCCCGGAGGCCGGTAAACCCCTCTCGCGAGGGGTGCCGCAGGCCTTGTTTCCCCTGCGGTGTGACCTTTTTGGACCTCATGGTGTTTACTGGATGTCGGTCTGAGCCTTGGCGGGTCCAGACCCTTTCCGGAGGCCCCGGGGGTGGTTCCCCGGGGCCTCTGTATTTTTCGGAATGTTTACATCCGCGCCTTCTGGTGTCCCCCGGGCAAAAATTCCGTACCTTTCCTGCGTAAAGACTTTGAAATGTTGCGGCACCTCGATTTGCAGGGCCGGATCACCTGGAAGGCTATGTGATCTGCATCACAGTCGACCCTGGTGGTGATGTAACAAAACCCTCCTGGGAGGGGCTTCGATTTCTCTCCAGATCAGGGAACATCGCAGGTGGCGGCGTGGCTGGCATTTCCCGCGCGCATAGGCGTAGCCTTCTGTGAGTCTTCGCCTCGCTACCGGCCCTACCACCCGGTATCACGCGATGGAGAGGGCGCTGGACCCGCCAACCGGGGTGCGTCCGCTGCGGCGGACGCACCCAGCCCAACAGCTCTGAGCTGGAAGGACCTCAGACCGATGAAGACCGCCACCACCGATGGCGTCGCCGTACGACAGCCCTTCCCTCCGGAGGGGGCCGGGAGTCCCCGGCTGATGCGGCGTCACCGGCCCGGACGGCTCCGCCTTCCGCGCCGGGCGACCGCGAACGGGAAACCCGGAACCGGGGAGGGATGATGCCTCCCAAGGTCGACGCGTTCCGCACCACCGATGTCCTCAAGGGCCAGCAGGCCATGCCCCAGGGCAGCTTCCTCCAGCACCTGCCGGTCGCCTCCTGGCCGCTGCTGGTCTCCGCATGGGGCTCGGACGCCCGCGTGTACGAGCGGGACGAGGAACTGCCCCTCGGGCCGGACGGCCAGCACGTGTACATAGTGCTCGGCGGGTGCGTCCGTCAGGAACGCTTCCCCTGTGGCACGCACAAGGACGCCCCGAAGATCACGCGGTTCCGCGGGGTCGGCCAGATGCTGGGGGAGGCCAAGCTCATCACCCCCCGAGAGTCCGTCAGGACCTTCTGCCTGACCACGACTTGGGTCATGCCGTGCCCGGTGGGCCGCTTGAACCTTCTCCTCACCCAGCACCCGGAGATCCAGCTGTCGCTGCTGCGGAGCCTGGAGGACCGCATCCGCGGCGACGAACTGATCTACAGCACCGCCACGCGCACACCCCTGCAGCGGGTCGGCGGGCTGCTGCTCCACCTCGCCGACACCGCCGGCACGCCCACCCCTGCCACGCCCGGCCACACCACCATCCTGGGGCCGAGCCAGAGGGACCTGGCGGACGCCCTCATGATGGGCGTCTCCACCGTGGAGAACGCCATCGGCCGCCTGCGCCGCACCCATGGCGTGATCACCAGCAAGTACCGGCAGTTCGTGGTGACGGACCGTTTCGGCCTCCGCGACATCGCGATGTCGGCGTAGTCCCCTGCGCCACAAGCATGGACCCACCGACCGTCCCCAGCGCCCCGGGCCCCGCGGGTTCCGTACGCGCTTCCCGAACGGATTCCCTTCACGATGCCCCTCACCGAAGTCACCGTGGCGCTCGGGACAAGCGCCGGCTCCATGTTGACGGCCGCCTTGGTCGGCGTGGTCATGGCGATCATCACCAGCTACGGCATCCGCCATCACCAGGCGGTCTTCGCCTGGATGAAGATCACGCGAGCCAAGGACGACGAAGCCAGAGACCTTGAGGAAGTCTGCCAGTACCTCAGGGACCTCTCCGCCGAGCTGTGCGGCCTCGCCCAGAAGCCGTGCCGAGCGGCCGACGCCGACAGGCTGCTCCGGCTGAGCAACATGATCAAAGGGTCGATCGGACAGACGGAAGCGATCTCCACGGAGCTGCGCACCGTCGTCGAGCGCATCGAGGTCTACCTCAACACCTTGATCCAGGAGCAGAGCTCGCGGCCGACGCTCGCGGAGCACGATGCCCTGATGAGGCGCGCCATGAAGCAGGAGTACGCCCGCATCGAACTGGAGCATGCCATCGGCGCCGCACAGCAGAAGATCCGGTGCCTGCGCAGGACCTGATCACCGGCGAAGGCCGGGCCGACAGCTAGGAGCGGACGCTGCCCGGCAGGTCCGCCGTGCCGATCGTCGGTGCGACGAAGGCGCACGCCCAGCTCCGTTGTATACCCCCCAGGGGTATGTTAGATTCCCGCTCGGAGATGCCCCGGAGGGGTATCCGAGAGAGGGGATGGGATCATGTCGACAAGCAATCCGAAACGATGGTGGGCGCTGCTCGTGCTCGCCACCGCCCAGTTCATGGTGATCATGGACACCAGCATCATCGGAGTGGCACTTCCCGAGATGCAGCGTGAACTCGGCTTCTCACAGGGCGAGTTGCAGTGGGTCTTCAACGCCTACGTCATCGCCTTCGGCGGTCTCCTGCTGCTGGGCGGTCGGCTGTCCGACCTCTTGGGGGCGCGCAAGGTCTTCAATGCGGGCTGGGTCGTCCTGATCGTGGGCTCCGTCGTCGCCGCGGCCGCGCAGACCGCCTGGGTCGAGGTCGTGGGCCGTGCCGTACAAGGCGTCGGTGGGGCGCTCATCGCGCCTGCCGCCATGACGCTGCTGATGATCCTCTTCGCCCATGACCCGAAGGAGCTGGGCAAGGCGATGGCGCTCTACGGCGCCGCGGCCCCCGCCGGCGGCACGGCGGGTGTGTTCCTGGGCGGTGTGTTCACCGAGTGGCTCAGCTGGCCCTGGATCTTCATCATCTACGTCCCGATCGGCGTCGCCACCCTCGCGGCCACCAAGCTGCTGCCCGCCGTCGAGCCCCGCCGCGGCCGAGTGGACGTACTCGGTGCCGCATCCGTGACCGCGGGTCTGGCCCTCGCCGTGTTCGCCATCGTCCGCGCGGAGCACGTCGGTTGGGGATCCAGCGCCACCGTTCTGCAGCTTGTGGGCGCCGCCGCCCTGCTGGTCCTGTTCTTCGCGATCCAGAAATCGACGGGGCAGCCGCTGATGCCGCTCGGTATCTGGCGGGTGCCGCGCCTGGGGTCCGCCAACCTGGCGATGGCGTTGCTCGGCGCCGCGTGGATACCGATGTGGTACTTCCTCAACCTGTACCTGCAACAGGTGCTCGGCTACGGGGCGTTCGCCTCCGGCGCCGCGTTGCTGCCGATGACCGTGCTCCTGATGATCTTCATGACGGCGATCACCGCGAAGCTGCTCGCCAGGTTCGGCGCCAAGCCGCTCATCGGCGGCGGCCTGCTCGTTCTCGCGGCGGGACTGCTGTGGCTGTCGGCCGTCGAGCCGACCGGCTCGTTCGCGGTCGATGTCCTGCCTGCCTCGCTGGTCGCGGCCCTTGGCATGTCGCTCGCGTACATCCCGGCGATGATGGCTGCCATGTCCGGCGCCCCGCAGGAGCAGGCGGGCCTGGCCTCCGGGATCGTCAACACCACCTATCAGGTCGGTTCGGCCCTCGGCTTGGCCGCCCTGACCGCCCTTGCCGCCTCGCGGGGCGCGGGACAGCTGGGCGATCTGCCGGCACTCACCGACGGCTTCAGTGCCGCGTTCCTGGGCGCCGCCGCGATCGCTGCGGCAGGCGGCCTCATCACCCTCCTCGTGATGCGTGGCGACAAGGCCGCAGACACCGCGCGGCGGGCCGACGCTCCGCAGTCCACGGGCGAGCAGATCGGCGTGTAGCCGGTGGGTGGCTCCATCCGCCGGTTCCACCTACTGGATCTACCTGCTGGATCCACTTCGGTAAGCCCTCTCGCGAGATTTCCAGCATCGAGGCTGGTCGAGATACCCCCTGGGGGTATAGAGTTCTGATCAACGGCCTGAACGGACGACACCGGAAGGCCCATCGCACCTTTGGAGATGTCATGAGGAACCACGCCGCACACGACCAGGCCGACCACGGTGCCCACGGCGCGCACAGCGGTCATGGCGGTCACAACGGGGCCCAGCCCGGCGGCCTTTCGGTCTCGGTGGACGGTTACACCCTCGATCTCGACTCGACGATCCGCACCGCCGGCGTCCAGCCGGTCAGCTTCAGGGTGATCGGCCCCGACGGGCGGGCGGTGACCGAGTTCGTGCCCGAGCACGAGAAGGAGCTGCACTTCATCGCCGTACGGCGCGACACGGCCGGGTTCCAGCACGTGCACCCGGTGCGGGACGAGAAGGGCACCTGGAGCACCGAACTGGCCCTGGAGCCGGGGGACTGGAGGCTTTTCGCCGACATCCACCCGGCCGGGCACGACGGGACCATGACGCTGGGGATCGACGTCGCGGTCGCCGGGGCGTACGAGCCGCGGCCGCTTCCGGAGGCCACCGGCACCGCCCGGATCGGCGAGTACACCGTCGCGCTCGACGGCGAACTCCTGCCCGGCGAGGCGAGCGAGCTGGTCCTGACCGTCAGCCGGGACGGCCGCCCCGTCACCGACCTGCAGCCCTACCTGGCCGCGTACGGGCACCTGGTGGCCCTGCGGGTCGGTGACCTGGGCTACCTCCACGTCCACCCGGAGGGCGAACCCGGTGACGGCACCACCGCGCCGGGACCCGAGATCGCCTTCATGGCGGTCGCGCCCACGGCCGGCACCTACCGGCTGTTCCTGGACTTCCAGCACGACGGCGTCGTCCGGACGGCCGAGTTCACGGTGCGGACCGCCGCGGCCACCCCGCACGCGGACGCCGCACCCGAGCACGGGAGCCACCACCACGGCCCCCACGCACACCACGCCCACCACTGACCGGCCGCACCGGAAGGAGCGTCATGCCCCGCCTGACCCCCCTCACCCCCGACACGGCGGTCGGCGCCTCACGCGACCTCCTCGCCGACCTGGTCTCCCGCCATGGCCAGATCGGTGACATGGTCTCCACGATGGCGCACTCCCCGGCCGTACTCGGCGGATACCTCCAGCTCAGCCGGGCCATGGGACGAGCCAAACTCGACCGCCGGATCAGCGAACGGATCTCGATCGCCGTCCAGGCCGTGCAGGGATGCGGGCTCTGCCTCGACTCGCACGTGAGTGCCGCCCGCGCCCTGGGAGTCGACGAGGAAGAGATCGGGCGGGCCCAGGCGGGCACGTCGGCCGATCCCGCGATCGCGGCGATCATCACCCTCGCCCTCCAGATCCATCGCGAGCCGACGTCGATCACCGACGCACAGGTCATCGCGCTGCGGGCGCACGGCTACAGCGACCGCGCCATAGCCGATGTCGTCGGCGTCGTCGCGCTCAACATCCTCACCGGCGCCTTCAACCTCCTCGCCGGCCTCACACCGGGGGCCGGCCTCACCGCGGGGAGCGACACCGGTGCGTAGAGAAGACACCCCCGCCTGTACGCGCGGGGCACGGCCCTCACCCCGGGGCCGTGCCCCGCCGCATGAACACGGAAGGAACCCGTCATGCGGCTCTTCGCCGTCCGCGACTACCGCCACCTGTTCGGCGCCCAGGTCATCGCCCTGTTCGGCACCGGACTGACCACCGTGGCCCTCGGACTGCTCGCCTACGACCTCGCAGGACCGCGCGCCGGGATGGTCCTCGGCACCGCCCTGACGATCAAGATGGTCATGTACGTGGTCATCGCCCCGCTGGCCGCCGCGTACGTCGACCGGCTCCCCAGAAGAACTCTCCTGGTCCTCCTCGACGTGGTCCGCGGCGCGGTGGTCCTGGCGCTGCCGCTGGTCACCGAGGTCTGGCACATCTACGTCCTGATCGGCCTGCTCCAGGCGGGCTCCGCGGCGTTCACCCCGACGTTCCAGGCCGTCATCCCCGACATCGTCACCGACGAGTCCGACTACACACGTGCCCTGTCCGCCTCCCAGGTCGCCTCCACCATGGAGAGCCTGCTCAGCCCCGTCCTCGCGGCCGTCGCCCTCACCTTCATGAGCTTCGACCTGCTGTTCCTCGGCACCTCAGCCGGATTCCTCGTCTCCGCCCTGCTCGTCCTGTCCACGCGCATCCCCGACGCCCGCCCCAGCACCCACACCAAGGCGTGGGACAAGGCGGCATCGGGGATCAGGACCTTCCTCAGGACGCCGCGACTGCGCGGTGTCATGGCGCTCAACCTGGTGGTCGCGGCGGCGGGTTCGATCGTCGTCGTCAACACCGTCAACCACGTCCGTGACGGACTCGGCGGCTCGCAGCCGGACGTCGCCTGGATGCTCGCCGCCTCCGGCACCGGAACCCTCGTGGCCGCCCTCGCACTGCCCCGCGTTCTCGACCGGATCGCCGCCCGCACCGTCATGATGACCGGCGCCGGAGTCCTCGTCGGCGGCACGACCGCCGCGGTCACGCTCATCGCCACCGGCCTGGCCACCTGGACCGGAACGGCGGTCGTCTGGACCGTGATCGGCATCGGCATGGCACTGATCATCACGCCGACCGGCAAGGTCCTGCGCGCCTCCGTCGGCCGGAACGCGATCCCCGAGGCGTTCGCGGCCCAGTTCTCCCTCTCCCACCTGGCCTGGCTGATCACCTACCCCGTCGCGGGCTGGCTCGGCACGAACACCGGCCTCGCCGCCGCCTGGTCCGTCCTCGCGGTCCTCGCCGGAGGGGGAGCGGTCGGCGCCCTCCTGCTGTGGCCGCGCCACGACGGACGAGGAACCACGACCAGCCCCGTGACACCCGCCCGGCACGCACCCAGCGAGGACCGGTCCACGCTGACCAAGGCCGCGTGAAGCGCTTCGACGGTTCGAGGGGCCCCAGGGCGAACGCCTGCGCCCACCCGCGCTCAGCCAGGAGCGGTGTCGCCCGGAGGCTCTGCTCCCAGGAGGGCGAGCAGCCCGGGGAATCTCTTCTCGATGTCCGCGCGTCGCAGCCGGACGCCCTTGCGGTTGCCGTAGTCGATCTCGTCGATGAGACCCGCTTCGCGCAGGACGCGGAAGTGGTGGGTCTGGGTCTGCTTCGAGATCGGAAGGTCGAACGAGTTGCAGCCCCGCTCGTTGTCGTCGCGGTCGGTGGCCAACTGCGTCAGCACCGAACGACGGTGCTCGTCGGCGAGGGCGCGAAACACGGCACCCAGATCGAGCGCATCGGCCTCCGGGCCGACCAGGTTCTTCCCGGCCACGCGACACCCCTTTCAGGTACGACTTGAATCGTACCTGAAGAGTGTGCTCCACTCAGGTACGAAATCTTTCGTACCTGATTCCGGGTTGCGCCGCCCTTTGCCGCCGCGCCCTGAGGCCAGGCCCCCGGCAGTCGCCCGGGGCCTGGTCGTCGACACTCCGAGAGGTCATCGTCATGAAGAAGCCCGAGGTGCTGATAGTCGGTGCCGGAATCGCAGGGCCCGCACTCGCGCACTGGCTCTCCCGGAACGGCTACCGGCCGACGGTCGTCGAACACGCCCGGCAGCTGCGCTCCGGTGGCAGCGCGATCGTCGTGAAGGGACCCGCGATCCCGGTCGCCGACCGCATGGGCATCCTCCCGGAGCTCCGCGGGCTCGCCACCCGCAATCGGTCACTGACCCTGCTCGACCCGGGCGGCAGGCGAATCCTGCGCCTCCCGCTCGCCTCGGACGGGGCGCCGACGGTCGAGGTGACCCGCGCCGACCTGTCCGAGGTGCTCCACCGGGCGGCGCAGACCGAGGCCGATTTCCTGTTCGACGACACGGTCACCGCTCTCGACCAGCACGGAGGCGGGGTCGACGTCACCTTCCGGCGGTCCGCGTCACGACGCTTCGACCTGGTGGTCGGTGCCGACGGGATGCACTCCACCGTACGGCGCCTGGTGTTCGGACCCGAGCGGCAGGTCGCGGGCGACCTGGGCCTGTACGGCGCGACCGTGCCACTGGAACCCGACGCCGTCGAGGACCCGAGCGAGATGACGATGCTGACCGTGCCGAACCGGATGCTGGTCCTCCATCCCTCGCGGACCACTCCGCTCGCGATCTTCACCTTCCGGGCCGCGCAACCGGCCCCCCACGACCGCAAGAACATCGCCCTTCACAAGCAGACCGTGGCCGAGGCCTACGCCGACGTGCGGTGGCGGGCGCCGGAACTCGTGGCGGCGTTCCTCGACCACCCGGCTCCGTACTTCGACCCCCTGACCACCGTCCGGGTGCCGTCGTGGTCCCGCGGGCGGGTCGTGCTGCTCGGGGACGCGGCGGCGGCCACCGCCCTGCTGGGTGACGGGTCCAGCATGGCGATGACGGGCGCGTACGCCCTCGCGGAAGAGCTCGCCGCCCATCCCGGTGAGCACGCCCGTGCCTTCGCCGCCTACGAGTCGCGGCTGCGTCGTGAGGTGGGCCCGCGGCAGCGACGCGTCGGCCTGCTCTCCAGGCTCATGGTGCCCCGCACCCGGCCGGGCCTCGCGGTGCGCAACGCGGTGGGCCGCGCGGTCGGCCTCACCCACCGTTCCCGGAGCTCGGCACGACAGGGTGCTGCCGGTGACCACACCCCGGGGACGCGGAGGTGAAGTACCGGGCGTGCAGGGCGTGTCAAGGCGTCGCGGCGGCATCCGGGTGGCGGCCCGTCGCACTGCCGAGTATGCGGACGAGTCTCACCTCGACCGCGCACGTCCCGCCGAGGCGCAGCCGGCCCTGAGACAGTGCCGCGAGGTCGCCGAGGATGTCTGAGGGAACCGGTTCGGCGCGATGGGCGAAGGACAGGTGAAAGCCCAAGTATTCGAGCATCGTCCCTTGGACGAGAGGAGCCCCGATGACCGTCGAACCAGGCGTCGGCATCGGCACCGCGCGTGCCGATGCCGAGAGCGACGCCTCAGTGATCGCGCGGTCCCGGGATGAGCCCGAGGCGTTCGCCGCGCTCTTCGACCGGCACGCCGACGCCGTGCACCGCTATGCGGCCCGTCGCCTCGGCGGCGAGGTCGCCGATGACCTCGTCGCGGAGACCTTCACCACCGCGTTCCAGCAGCGGCATCGCTATGACCCGGCCCGCGGCGCGGGCGCCGACGCCCGGCCCTGGCTGTTCGGCATAGCGACCAACCTGGTCGGCCGCCATCGGCGGGCCGAGGCCCGCCGGTTCAAGGCCATGGCCCGGGTCCCGGCCCCCGCCGACCACGACGAGCCGCTGGCCGACCGGGCCGCGGACCGGGTGGTGGCGCGGGCCGCGGGCCGCGACCTTGCGGCGGCCCTTGCCGCGCTGCCCGCTCGGCACCGGGACGTGCTGCTGCTGGTGGCCTGGGGGGATCTCAGCTACGGGGAGGCGGCCCAGGCCCTCGGCATCCCCGTGGGCACGGTCAGATCACGGATGCACCGGGCTCGCAGCAAGCTGCGCGAAGCGTTGGGCGGATCCAATCCGACGGCACTGCGAGAGGTATCCGACCATGCATGACGAACTCGAACTCTTGAGGGAGTGGGACGCGGACGCGGCCCCGCTCACCGGACCGGCCCGGGACCGGGCCCGGCACCGGCTGCTGAACGCGATGGCGCACGCGGACCGGCCCACCGGCACCGGTCCGGGTCGCCGCCGTGCACTGCGCCTCGCGGCGGCCGCGGTGGTCGCCACGGCGGTCACGGGGACGGCGGTGCTGATCGGTACGGACGGCTCCGGTGAGGACGGCGCACCGGGCACGAGCACCCCGCGGATGGAGAACGCCGCCGCGGTGTTGAACGGGGCGGCGGCGTGGGAGCGCAAGCGCGAGAAGGAGCCGGTGGCGCCGCGCGACGACCAGTTCATCTACTCGAAGCGGATCATCAAGGAGACGGAGCAGAAGACCGGCGAGGTCAAGACCTACACCGACGAGATGTGGGACTCGGTGGACGTCTCCAAGCCCTCTTTGTCCATGGAACTGGGCCGCGAGATGTGGGAGGAGCCCGCGGGGAAGGGCGGCGGGGTGTGGCCACCCCGGAAGTGGAGCGAGCTGAAGAAGCTGCCCCAGGACCCCAAGAAGCTCATCTGGGCCATCGTCTCCCTCGACCTCCGCGGCGCGTCCGACGACCGGCCGGTCAGCGACCTCGACAAGCCGAATCGGTACGAGGCCTACTGGCTGCTCGGTGAGCTCCTGAAGAACCCGGTGCTGCCCCAGGGACTGCGCCCCGCGGCGTACGAGGCGCTGGCGCTCGTGCCCGGCGTCAAGACGATCCCGGGAGTGAAGGACTCCGCCGGGCGGACCGGGGTGGGGATCGCCCACACCGGGCGCGAGCCCTACGACGGCAAGTACCTGATCTTCGACCCGGCATCGCATGAGTTCCTGGGCTTCCGCGACGAGCGGACCTCGGCTTCCGGGAAGAAGAAGTACGTCCAGCTGTCGCACGTGGTGGACTGGGGGATCGTCGACCGGGTGAGGCAGCGCCCGTAGGCCGCTGCCCCGCGGCCGGGCCCCGGATCAGCCGCGCTGGACCGGCGGAGCCGGGGCCTCGGGGTTCTCCGTGTGGTGGCAGGCCACCTGTCGGCCGGCCCGCACCTCCGACAGCGGCGGTTCGGTCGTCCCGCAGATCTCCGTGGCCTTCCAGCACCGGGTGTGGAAGCGGCAGCCGCTCGGCGGGGAGATCGGTGAGGGCACGTCGCCGTTGAGGAGGACGCGGCCGCCCCTGGCGTTCTTGCGCCGGGGGTCCGGGATCGGGACGGCCGACATCAGGGCCTTGGTGTACGGGTGCAGTGGCGCCCTGTAGAGCGAGTCGCGGTCGGCCAGTTCGACGATCTTGCCGAGGTACATCACCGCGATCCGGTCCGAGACGTGCCGGACGACCGAGAGGTCGTGCGCGATGATCACGTAGGTCAGGCCGAGATCCTGCTGGAGGTCGTCCAGGAGGTTGACGACCTGCGCCTGGATCGACACGTCGAGGGCGGAGACCGGCTCGTCGGCGACCACGAGCTTCGGTCGGAGGGCGAGCGCGCGGGCGATGCCGACACGCTGGCGCTGACCGCCGGAGAACTCGTGCGGGTAGCGGTTGTAGTGCTCGGGGTTGAGACCCACGACCGAGAGGAGCCGCTGCACCTCCTTCTTGACGCCGCCGGGGGGCGAGACGCGCTGGAGTCCGAAGGGGGCGCCGACGATGGTGCCGATGGTGTGGCGCGGGTTCAGCGAGGAGTAGGGGTCCTGGAAGATCATCTGGATGTCGCGGCGCAGCGGCCGCATGGCGCCGACGCCGAGGTGCGTGATGTCCCTGCCCTCGAACTCGACCGTCCCGGCGGTCGGTTCGAGCAGCCGTGTGATCAGCCTGCCCATCGTCGACTTGCCGCACCCGGACTCGCCGACGACGCCCAGCGTCTCGCCCGGCCGGACCTCGAAGTCCAGCTCGTCGACCGCGCGGACGGCGCCGGCCTGCCGCTGGAAGAGGCCCTTCTTGATCGGGAAGTGCTTCCGCAGACCCGTCACCTTCAGCAGGGCTTCGCTGTCGTGCTTCTCGGCGGGGACGGTCGCGGGGACCGGGGCGGGGGCGGCGCTGTCGCTCCGCTCGGGAATCGTCATGGCTGCGTCCTCGGTTTCTCGCTCACAGCTTCGGCGCGATCTCTTCGGCCCAGATGCGCTTCTGTTGCTCGGCCGACATGTGGCAGGCGGCCCAGTGCCGCCCGCCGACCTCGGTCAGTTCGGGGCGGACCGTGCGGGTGACGTCGTCCTTCGGGACGTCGGCGTACGGGCAGCGCGGGTGGAAGGCGCAGCCGGAGGGGCGGTTGATGAGGGAGGGCGGGGAGCCCTTGACCGGGACGAGGCGTTCCTGCTGGTCGCGGTCGAGCCGCGGCATCGAGCCGAGCAGGCCCCAGGTGTAGGGGTGCCGGGGTTCGTGGAACACCCGGTCCGCCGGGCCGCGCTCGACGCAGCGGCCGCCGTACATCACCAGGATGTCGTCGGCCAGTTCGGCGACGACTCCGAGGTCGTGGGTGATGATGACGACCGCGGAGCCGAACTCCCGCTGCAGGTCCCGGATCAGGTCCAGGATCTGCGCCTGCACCGTCACGTCCAGGGCGGTGGTCGGCTCGTCCGCGATGAGCAGCTCGGGGTTGTTGACCAGCGACATCGCGATCATCGCGCGCTGGCGCATGCCGCCGGAGAACTCGTGCGGGTAGCTGTCCACCCGCTTGTCCGGCTGCGGGATGCCGACCCGGTCGAGCATCTCGACCGCCCGCCTGCGGGCGGACTTCGCCCCGACGTCGTGGTGGATCCGGTACGCCTCCACGATCTGCTTGCCGATCGTGTAGTACGGGTGCAGCGCGGACAGCGGGTCCTGGAAGATCATGGCCATCTCGCGCCCGCGGAGTCCCCGTACGTGGTCGGGGCCCGCCGCGAGCAGTTCGGTGCCGTCCAGCCAGATCTCGCCCGATATCCGTGCCTTGCGCCTGCCGTACTGGCCGGCGGTGTGCAGGCCCATCACGGCGAGCGAGGTCACCGACTTGCCGGAGCCGGACTCGCCCACGATGCCGAGGGTCCGGCCCTTCTCCAGCTGGAAGCTGAGCCCGTCGACGGACTTCACCAGGCCGTCGTCGGTGGGGAAGTGCACCTTCAGGTCGCGCACGTCCAGGAACGCCGTCATGCGAGCCTCACCCGGGGGTCGATCACGGCGTACAGGACGTCCACCGCGAGGTTGGCGAGCAGCACCGCGAGCGAGGTGATCAGGGTGACGCCCAGGACGACGGGCAGGTCCTGGTTCCTGGTGGCGTCGAGCACCGCCCGGCCGAGGCCCGGCAGGTTGAACGTCGACTCGGTCAGGATGGCGCCGCCGATGAGGGCGCCGAGGTCCATGCCCAGCATGGTCAGGAGCGGCGTCATCGTGGAGCGCATGGCGTGCTTGCCGACGACGGTGTGCTCGCGCAGGCCCTTGGCGCGGGCGGTGCGGATGTAGTCCTCACCGAGCACCTCCAGCATCGTGGCCCGGGTGATCCGGGCGTACATCGCCGCGTACAGGAAGGCGAGGGTGACCCAGGGCAGGATCATGCCGCCGAGCCAGCCCGTGAAGCTCTGTTCGAGTGGCACGTACTGCGCGTCGAGCCAGTCGAGGCCGAAGGCGAAGACCGCCAGGGAGAGCAGGCCGGTGAAGTAGATCGGCAGGGAGACACCCGCGAGGGCGACGACCATCGCACCCCGGTCCCACAGGCTGCCCCGCTTGAGCGCGGACAGCACACCGGCGGCGACGCCGACGACGACCCACAGCACGGCGGCGCCGAGCGCGAGGCCCAAGGTCACCGGCAACCGGTCGGTGAGCACCGGCCAGACGGCCTGTTCGCTGCGGAAGGAGTAGCCGAAGCACGGCGCGGCGCAGTGCGTGACCTCGCCGCCGGCCGCGTAGGTGCGGCCCGCGAAGACGCCCCTGAAGAACTCCCAGACCTGGACGTGGATCGGGTCACCGAGACCGAGCTTCTCGCGCACCGCCGCCACGGCGGCCGGGTCGGCCTGCTTGCCGACGAAGCTGGACGCGATGTCGACGCCCGCCCACCGGGGGACGAGGAAGAAGATGCAGAAGACCACCACGACGATGACCACCAGCATCACCGCGGCGGCGAACAGCCGCCTGATGAGGTAAGCGAGCATGGCTCAGTTCGCGTTCTTCAGGCCGAGGTTGACGAAGTCGTACATGCCGCTGTAGCCGTCGGTGGTGTACGCGTTCGTCAGTTTCGGGGAGCGCCAGTTGAGGAACTTCTCGAAGGTGAAGGGCAGGTAGTACGCGCCCTCCATCACCCTGTGGTTGATGCCCTTGGCGATCCTGGCCTGCTCGCCCTCGTCGAGCTCCTTCACATAGGAGTCGAAGAGTCCGTCGATCGTCTTGTCCTTGATCAGGGCGAAGTTGTTGTTGCCGCTCTGCAGGATGTACTTGCTGCTCCACAGCGGCAGACCGAAGCCCTGGACCGTGCCGAAGTCCGGGGCCCAGCCGTCGATGACGATGCCGTACTTCTTCTTCTTGACGTGGGCGGGGCTGCCGACGATGCCGGCGGTCTGCGCGCCGTCGTACTGGTCGATCTCGGCGCGGACGCCGATCTTCTTCAGCGATGCCTGGAGGGACTCGGCGGTCGCGACCTCCGCATGTTTGTTGTTGCGGACCGCGATGGTGGTCCGGAAGCCGTCCGGGCGACCGCAGGCCTTGAGTTCCTCCTTGGCCTTCTCGATGTCGCCCTTCTTGCCGTCCCCGGCGATCTTGTACGGGTCGTACTTCTGCCCCTCGGCGCCCGGCACGGACGGCGGGAGCATGTTGGTGGCGATGTCACCACCGGCGAGCGGGCCGCCGCGCGCGTTCTGCAGCGAGACGTGGTCCGCACCGTGGATCACGGCCTTGCGGCAGTGGATGTTGTCGAACGGCGGCACGCTCCGCGGGAAGACCGCGTAACGGATGTAGCTGGTGAGCGGGTTGTCCAGGTTGCCCTTGTGCTGCTTGAGGGCGGTGGTACGACCCTGCGGCGACGGGCCCGTCTGGTTGAGGTCCAGATGGTAGTCGCCGTTGATCAGGCGCTGGTCCATGTCGCCCGCGTTCGCGAAGAACGTGGCGCTGATGGTGTCCGGGTACGCCTTGCGGATCGGGTCCGACGCGGCTTTCCACCGCGTGTTGCGGACCAGCTTCAGGCTCTTTCCCGGCGCGTACGCATCGAACTTGTAGGGGCCGCTCGAGAACGGCCTGAGGCCGTACTTGGACTTGGTGTCCTTGTCCTGGCGCACGGGGGAGGCCGACGGTGTCGCGAGCATCTGCGTGAAGTCGCTGTTGGCGCGCGGCAGGTTGAAGACGATCGTTCTGTCGTCGGGCGTCTCGATCGACTTCAGGCCCAGTCTGTCGGCCGACTTGTCCTTGTAGGGGCCCGGGTACGCGCCGTCCGGGTCGAGGACGTCCTTGAGGTAGACCGGACCGCCGGACAGCACGTCCTGTGCCCACTGGCGCTCGATGCCGTACTTGAGGTCCTTGGAGGTGATCGGCTTGCCGTCCTCCCAGGTGATCCCGTCGCGCAGGTCGAACGTGTAGGTCTTGCCGTTGTTCGAGATCCTGCCCGCGTTCGTGGCGAGGTCCGGCGTCAGTTCCGCGCCCGCCTTTCCGGGCTCGGTCTTGTACGACAGCAATTGACGGCTGTAGTAGCGCATGAAGTTCCAGGCGAAACCGTAGTAGCCGCGCGTGGTGTCCCAGGAGTCGGCGTCCTGGGAACCGGCGAACTTCAGCTCACCGCCCTTCTGGGAACTGGCGTTGAGCACCTTGTTGTTCGCGGCGTCATAGCCGGCCGCGTCCTCCTTGCCGTCGCCGCACGCCGCCGTGGTCAGCAGGGCGGCGGCCACCGCGGCGGCGGCCAGGGTCTGCTTGCGCCGCCCTGGGGCGCGCTGGGTAGTCACCATCTCGGATCCTCCGGAATTGACGGGAAACACCGTGTGAGTGCCACGGGCCGCTGGGGGCACCGCGGTTCAGCGGGAACCCTTCGGGTCGAGCGCGTCCCGCACGCCGTCGCCGAGGAGATTGAAGGCAAGGACCGTGACGAAGATCGCCGTGCCGGGCACGACCATGTACATGGGGTCCGAGTCGTAGTAGTCGATCGCCCTCGAGAGCATCTGCCCCCAGGAGGCCGTGGGGGGTTTGACGCCCACGCCCAGGAAGCTGAGTGCCGCTTCGGTGAGGATGTTGGTGGGGATCATCATCGTCGTGTACACGATGATCGGTGCGACGAGGTTGGGCAGCAGTTCCTTGAAGAGGATGTGGCGGCGCCCGGCGCCCAGCGACCGGGCCGCTTCGACGTACTCCCGTGTCCGCAGGGAGAGGGCCTGGCCGCGCACGACGCGTCCGATGTAGGGCCAGCCGAAGAAGCCGATGACGAGGATCATCACGAAGACGCGCACGCTCGATCCGGTGAGACCCAGCATGTCGTTCGGCATGACGGAGACCAGCGCGATGATGAAGAGCAGCTGCGGGAAGGCGAGCAGGCCGTCCATGACGCGGCTGATGACCGTGTCCACCCAGCCGCCGAAGAAGCCCGCCAGGATGCCGAGGACGGTGCCCAGGACGACCGCGACCACGGCCGAGAGGAAGCCGACGAGCAGCGAGATCCGGGCGCCGTACAGGATGCGGGCGAAGATGTCGCGGCCGTTGACCGGTTCCACGCCCAGGAGGTGGTCGCCGCTGATGCCGCCGAGGGAGCCGGTCGGCGTGCCGAACAGGGGGTTGATCAGGTCCTCGTGGTGGGTCTCGGGGTCCTGGCCGACGATGCCGGTGAGCACCGGGGCGAGCAGGGCCACGACGACGAGGAGGAGCACGACGATGCCGCCCGTGAGAGCGAGCCTGTCGCTCTTGAGGCGCTCCCAGGCGATCCGCCCCAGGGAGCGCCCCCGCACGGACGTGCCGTCCGCGGCGCCGTCGGAGCTGGACACCTCCGTCTCCGCGGGCACGTCGGGTGCCGCCTCGACGGGTGGCTCGGGCGATGGTGCTTTCATGCTGCAGGGCCCTTCTCGGAAATCCGGCGGGCATGGCGGGAATTCCGGTACGCCTGGAAAAGGAGAACGCAGTCCTTGCGCCGTCGACATAGCGCTCAAGAAAGGTGAGGGCCTGCGCGAGGAATCAAAAGGAGGAATCAAAAGTGGGAAGAGCGGTCACTGCCCCGCGAAACTCCTTGCAGGCAGCTTGCGCGTAGTCTTTCTCCCGTTCATGACCGCGTGCATGCGGTGCCGGTCCAGAGATCCCGCACATGTTTTGTCCGTCCGGCCAAAGAGGTTCCGAGGGCGGACGGGGCGGGGGGAGCCGGGGCGACGGGACAAGCGAAGTCGGGGGGCGCCCGCGAGCCGGGCTCAGCGGGCGTCGGCCTCCCGGCCCGCCACCGCCGAGAGCGCCTTCGCGCGCAGGGACCGATAGGTGGCGATCTCACGGGCGCGGTCGTCGGCGACCTGCTCGCGGTAGTGGCGGTCGAGGGAGCGGACGAGGCGGGCCCGGCCCACGGACGCGTCGCAGGTGGCGTCGGCGACGGCCACCGCCGTCTCGCGGCGCCGCGCCGCGGCCTCGCCGCGCGCGGACTTCTGCCGCAGCGCCTTGTCGTAGCCCTCGAAGACCGCCGACCTGGCCGCGGACGTGTCGCGGTAGCGGTGTCCGGAGGCGGCCATGCAGCGGCTCCAGGGGGCGTCGAGCGCCGTGACCCGCTTGTTGTTCAGGAGCCTGCGGTCGATCTCGGCGTCGAGGTTGGTCGCCACCATCTGCGCCCGCATCCACACCTTCAGATCCCCGTAAAGGTCCTGCAGCGCCCGTGCGTTGCAACCGTCGGCGTATATGTAGGTCTCGCTGCCGTCGGGCAGCTTCGCCAGGACCTTGTGGCCGAGCGTGCCGAAGAGCGCCGCGGTGTACGAGGTCCGCTTCGCCGCGGTCAGCGACCGCACGTAGGCGGCGTTGGGATCCGCGGGGAGCCGTACCTTGCGCAGATGCGCGGCGGCCTCGTACCCGACCTGGCGGCGCCGCTCCACCTGATCGCCCCTGCGCGGGTCGTCCTCACCGGGAGTGCGAGGCACGAACCAGGGGTTGGGCCGGTAGCTGAAGCCCCGGTCCGCCATGCAGCGGACGATGAGCCGTTCCTGCGCGGCGTGGAGCCGCTTCTGCTGCGCCTCGGTTCCCTTGACGCGGGCGAGGGCCGCCCGGTCCAGTACGTTCGGCTGCCCGGGCCGGTCGGAGTGCGGCGAGGCGGCGTCCTCCTGCGGGGAGCACGCGGCGAGCAGCAGCGCCACGCATCCGGCGACCGCCGCCCGGCGGGGAGTCACGACGCGCTGCATGGGAACCTCCGGTCGGGTACGCCCTGGTGGGCCGGGGCGGTGCGGGCGCGGTTCGGGACGGGCGGGGCGGTTCGGGGCGGGCGGAGGGGGAATTCGGGGCGGGCGGAGGGGGAAGAGGAGCAGTGGCCGGGCACGGCCCCCCGTGACCGTGCCCGGACGTCCCGAGGCGGGCCCGCGCGAGCCCCCCTCGCGACGCGCCCGGCCCCGGGCTGTGTGGTGCCGCTCAGCGAGCCGGAGCGGAACTGGAGGGGAAGGCCCTCAGCACCGCATCCACTTGTTGCTCTCGCCGTCGTCGTTCGGCCGGTGCTGGGTCCAGCCCTGTCCCCTCGGCAGACAGCCCAGCTTGCGCCCGTAGTTCTCCTCGCCGTACAGGGCCACACCGAGCCCCGAAACACCGTTGTTCCACGACGAGGAGTCGTTGTTGAAGATCGCCCAGCGCGACCACGACCTGTTGTCGTCCTTGAAGAAGTAGTCCTCGCCCCCGTACCTCGCGTGCAGGTACACGCAGTAGTACTCACGCGGGCAGCCGGGCGGAGCGGCGGCCTGCTCCGCCCCGGCCGGCGCGGACACCCCGGCCGACGTCCGTGCCGGGGCCTCCGGCGAGGCCGCGCCGGCCGAGGGGGCGAACGCGAGACCTCCGCCCAGCAGCGTCGCACCTGAAATCAGCGCCAGACGCGTGGAAATGCGTGCCGTCATGTTCTCGTCCTCTCCTTCTCTTCTTCGCGCCGATGTGCCGGACGAGGACGAGTCAACACCGGCGCGCTCACCAGGCCGCCTCCGCGCACTGTCCGTCCGATGACCACGCCCACGAGGCGGACCTCCCGGCGAAACACCGTGGTCGGAGCCGTCCCGTGCCCGAGCCGCGGCCATGCCGCCGGACTTCCGGCCGGACTTTTCGTCCGGTAAGACACCTGTGACCGCATCGCGGCGGCCGCTAGCTTGAGCCGTCGGCCGGAGCGAGCCGCCCGAGCCGTCGGCCGCGAGAGCCGGGAGGCGGGCATGGCGACACAGCAGTCGGTCTTCGCCCGCCTTTGCGCCCGGCGCCAGTGGCAGCAGCCCGCGGTGTTCATCGCGGTGTACGACGCCACGGCGTGGCGGCTCGGCGAGCCGCGGCGGATCACCGCGCGCCAGCTGCACCGCTGGCGGCAGCCCGATCCGCCCTGCCCGCGCCCCTCCAGCCAGCGGGTGCTGGAGGAGATGTTCGGCATGCCCCTGGAGCGGCTCGGCTTCACGCTTCCCGACCACCGCCGCGCACCGCCCGGCCCCGGCAGGACCCCCGCGCGGGCCGAGGACCCGGGCCGCACCGCGGGGCGGCCCGCGTCCCCGCTGCGTTTCCAGGTGCTCGGTCCTGTCCGGGTGTGGTGCGGTGCGCAGGCGCTGCCCGAGGGCCGCCCCCAGGAACGGGCTCTGCTGGCCGCGCTGCTGCTGCGGGCCGGACGCACGGCGACCGCGAGCGAACTCATCGACGCCATCTGGGGCCAGACGCCCCCCGCCCAGGCGCTCCCCGCCCTGCGCACCTACGCCTCCCGGCTCCGCAAGGCCCTCGGCCGCCGCACCCTCGTCTCCGAGGCCGGGGGATACGCGATCGCCCTGCCGGACGGGGCGCTCGACCTGGCCCGGTGCGAGCAGCACGAGGCGCAGGCGGCCGAGGCCCGCGCCGCACACGACCCGCACCGCGCCCGGCAGGCACTGCGCGACGCGCTCGCGCTCTGGCACGGGGAGCCCCTGGGCGGCGTCCCCGGCCCCTTCGCCGACGCCCAGCGCTCCCGCCTCGCCGAATGGCGCCTGGCCCTGCTCGAACACCGCCTCGCCCTCGACCTGGAACTCGGCGGACACCTGGACGCCGTATCCGAACTGACCTCGCTGACGGCCGAGCACCCTCTGCGCGAGGACCTGCGCGCCCTGCTGATGCTGGCGCTCTACCGCGGCGGACGCCAGGGCGAGGCCCTGGGCGTCTACGCCGACACCCGCCGCATGCTCGACGAGGAACTCGGCGTCGGCCCGGGCCCGGAGCTGACGGCACTGCACCAGCGCGTCCTGCACGCGGACCCCGCCCTCGCCGCGCCCGCCGACACCGGCGGCGAGGACGAGCCGCCGCCCCCGGGAGCGCGCCTGGCCCAACTCCCGGCCGACCTCGCCGACTTCACCGGCCGGGCCGCCGCCACGGCACACCTGCGGCGCGAGCTGCTGCGCGACCCGGGCCGGGTGATGCCCATCGCCTCGGTGCGCGGACTCGGCGGCGTCGGCAAGACCACGCTCGCCGTGCGGGTGGCCCATGCCGTCCGCGGCCACTTCCCCGACGGGCAGCTCTACGCGGACCTCCTCGGCCAGAGCGCCCGGCCCGCCGGGCCCCACGACGTCCTGGGTGCCTTCCTGCGCGCCCTCGGCGTCCCCGACTCAGCCCTCCCCGACGACCACGAGGAACGGTCGGCGCTCTACCGGTCCACCCTGGCCGGACGCCGGGTCCTGGTCCTGCTCGACAACGCGCACGGCGAGGCCCAGGTGCGCCCCCTGCTGCCCGGCGCCCCTGGCTGCGCCGTGCTGATCACGAGCCGCGCACGGCTCGTCGCGGCCCCCGGCGCGCAGGTGCTCGACCTCGACGTCATGACCGAGCAGGAGGCCCTCGCCCTCTTCACGCGCGTCGTCGGCGCCCCGCGTGCCGCGGCCGAGCCGACCGCCTGCCGCGAGACCGTCGCCGCCTGCGGCTACCTGCCCCTCGCGATCCGCATCGCCGCCGCACGCCTGGTCGCCCGCCCCGCCTGGGCGGTCTCCACCCTGGCCGGGCGGCTCGCCGACGAACGCCGCAGACTCGACCAGCTGCGCGTCGGCGACCTCGCCGTGGACGCCTCCTTCGAGCTGGGTTACGGCCAGTTGGAGCCCGCGCCCGCCCGGGCCTTCCGGCGCCTCGCGCTGCCGGACGGCGCCGACATCTCCCTCGCCGCGGCCGCCGCCGTCCTGGACGAGGACGAGGACACCAGCGAGCGCCTCCTGGAGTCCCTGGTCGACACCGGTCTCCTCGAATCCGCCGCCCCGGGCCGCTACCACCACCACGACCTGCTGCGCCTCTTCGCCCGCGACCGCGCCGTACGCGAGGACCCGGACGGGGACCGCGGGGCCGTGCTGTCCCGGCTGCTCGGCTTCTACCTGGCCACGGCCTGCCACGCGTACGCGCTGGAGAACCCGGGGGACCGGCTCCTGGAACACCTGGCGCCCACCGGCCGCCGGGCCCTGCCGTTCGACGACCGCCAACAGGCCCTGGACTGGCTGTTCTCCGAAGGGCCCGCCCTGCTCGCCGCGGTGCGCCAGTGCGCGGCGGAACCGGCGCTCGCGCCCATGGCCGCCGACGTCCTGCTGGTGACGCAGGACCTGATGGAGTCGGGCGCCCACCGGCAGCCGTACGCGTCGGCGGCGTCAGCCGTGGCCGAGGAGGCCCGGCGCGGCGGCGATCCGCGCGCCGAGGGCCGCGCCAGGGTGGTTCTCGGCCAAGTGCACCACTTGGCGGGCCGCGTGGAGCGTGCGCGCGAGGAGGCCGAGCGCGCTCACGCCCTCGGCGCCGCCGCCGACGACGCGCTCACGCTCGGCTACGCGCCCAACCTGCTCGGCCTGCTCGCCGTCTTCCACGGCCGCCACCGGGCCGCCGCGGCCTGCTTCACCCAGGCACTCGGCGCCTTCAGGGACGACGGCAACCGCTACGGCGAGACGGCCATGCTCATGAACCTGGGCCGGGCTCAGCTCGGTCTCGGGCAGACCGAGAGCGCGATCGCCGCGTCCGAGCAGTCGGTGGAGCTGTGGCGCGGACTCGGCGCCACCCTGCGGCTCGCGAACGGCTACTACGCGCTCGGCCTCGCCCTGCACGAGGCGGGCCGCCACGACGAGGCGCTCGAACGGTTCCACCAGGGCCTCGTGATGTTCCAGGAGAGCAGACAGCCGTACTGGACCGGCATGACCCACTTCCGCATGGCCACCGCCCACCTGGCCGCCGCCCGCGCGCCCGCGGCCGCCGCGCACGGCGAACGGGCCCTCGTCCTCCTGCGCGACATCGGCGGCGACCGGCGGGTCGCCGGTGTGCTGTCCGTCCTCGCCCGGGCGCTGCGCAGGCTCGGGCAGCAGGAACGCGCGCACACCTGCTGGCAGGACGCCCTGTCCCTGTTCGAACGTGTCGGCAGCCCCGAGGCCGCGCACGTACGCGACCTGCTCGCCCACGCCGGAAACCCCTGAACACGGCCGCCGGGCAGGCACGTTGACCGGCGTCACCCGGGCGTGCCGGTGCCGTCCGCCCACTTGGGCGGACGGCACCGGTTCGGGAGAACGGGTCATGCGTCGATCGCGGCGGCCACCTGCGGAGGCGGCCAGTTGCCCGTGTGAGTGGACTGGGGCGGAGGCCAGTTGCCTGTCTGGGTGGTCTGAGTGGTCTGGGTGGTTTGGGGCGGAGGCCAGTTACCTGCCCGGGTGGTCTGGGACTGGGACTGGGGCGGCGGCCAGTTGCCCCTCTCGGTGGCATGCGGAGGCGGCCAGTTGCCCGTGGTGCCCTCGCCCGTGAGCGGGCTCGGCTGTGCGAGAGTGGCCGCCGTCCCCGAGGCCGCCCTCGTGTCCGGCGTGTCCTCCTCGGCCGCCGTGGTGATGGTCAGGGCGACCGCCGCCGCGACAGCGGCAGCGGCCACGCCGATGGCTTGCTTGACGTACATGGCATCTCTCCCCCGACGGAGCCCCTACAGGGCTGGTCCGATGGCTGTGATGTGGCCGGCCTGCGGGGGCGGCCGAGGCACCTGGGGGAGAACCCCGGGGCGCCGGCCGACCGCTGGCCGATGACTCGATTGCAGCCGCCGCCGCGTTGTCAGGCAGCCCTCAGGGATCACTCCGTACAAACGAACACCGCCGGTCGCACGCGGTGGCCGAAGAAGGCCCCCGGGCGGTCGCGGCGCGTTGCCGCACGCCACGGCCCCGCGTACTTTGACGCGGTCCACCACGTGCCGGGGGAGGGAATGTGGGGCGTCGGGAGAGTCCGCTGGACCCGGACGCGGGGCCCGTCCAGCGCTTCGCGTCCGAGCTGCGCGCGCTCCGCCGGGACGCGGGCGGACCGACCTACCGGACGATGGCCGCGCGCGGCGGCTACTCGGCCACGACCCTGGCGCAGGCCGCCGCGGGCGAGCGGCTGCCGTCGCTGCCGGTCCTGCGGGCCTACGTGGCGGCCTGCGGCGGTGACGGGGCGGCGTGGGAGCGGCGCCTGCGCGAGGCCGGAGCCAAGGCGGCGGCCGTGCCCTCGGCCGCGGACGACGAACCCGCGCCCTACCTGGGCCTCGCCCGGTTCGAGCCGGGCGACCGGGAGAAGTTCTTCGGCCGCGAGCGACTGACCGGCGAACTGCTCACCGTCGTGGCGGAGAACCGGTTCGCCGCGCTCGTGGGAGCCTCCGGCAGCGGCAAGTCCTCCCTGCTCCGCGCGGGCCTCATTCCCGCACTCCAGCACGCCGACGAGCTGCACCGGCGCCCCGCGGCCATCCGCATCCTCACCCCCGGCACGCACCCCTTCACCGCGCACGCGGCGCCGCTCTCCCCGGCCGACGGCGAACGCGACACGGTCGTCGTGATCGACCAGTTTGAGGAGGCCTTCACCCTGTGCCGGAGCCAGGAGGAACGGGCGAGGTTCATCGACCTGCTGCTCACCGCCCGGCGGCCGGACAGCCGACTGCGCGTCGTCATCGCCGTACGCGCCGACTTCTACGGCCGGTGCGCCGAGCACCGCGCGCTCGCCGCGGCCCTGCGCGGAACCAGCCTGCTGGTGGGGCCCATGAGCCGGGGAGAGGTGCGCCAGGCCATCGTCGGTCCCGCGGCCACCCGGGGAGCCCTCGTCGAACGGGCCCTGACCGCCCGGCTCGTCACCGAGGTCGCCGACGAGCCGGGCGGTCTGCCCCTGCTGTCACACGCGCTCCTGGAGACGTGGCGGCGGCGCAGGGGCCGGGCGCTGACCGAGTCGTCCTACGAGGCGGCGGGCGGCCTGCGGGGTGCCATCGCCCACACGGGCGAGGAGGTGTACGCGCGGCTCACGCCCGCCGAGGCCGCTCTCGCGCGGCACCTTCTGCTGCGCCTGATCACTCCGGGGGAAGGGGCGCCGGACACCCGGCGCCCGGCCGACCGCGCCGAACTCCTCGCGGTGGGACCCGGTGCCGCGTCCGTCCTGGAACAGCTGGCCCGTGCCCGGCTTGTCACCCTGGAGGAGTCCTCGGCGGATCTGGCCCATGAGGCGCTGATCACGGCCTGGCCCCGGCTGAGCACCTGGGTGGAGGAGGACAGGGAGCGGTTGCGGCTGCACCGCCGCCTGACGGACGCGGCGAACGTGTGGGAGGAGAGCGGGCGCGACACCGGGGCCCTGTACCGGGGCAACCGTCTGACCGCCGTGGAGGAGGCGTTCGGCGGGAGGGACGGCGAGGTCGCCCTGACCGCGCACGAGCGGGCCTTCCTGGCGGCCGCCGTCGCCGCCCGCACCAGGGACCGCCGCCGCAACCGGTCCCTGCTGGGCACGCTGACGGTCCTGCTGGTCCTGGCGCTGCTCGCCGGTGCGATCGCCTGGCAGCAGAACCGCACGAGCGAGAAGCGCAGAACGGAGGCCGTCGCGCGCAAGGTCAGCGCGCTGGCGAACGGCATGCGCTTCTCCGACCCCGTCACGGCCATGCGGCTGAGTGTCGCCGCCTGGAGGGTGGCCGACACACCGGAGACCCGCGCGGGCCTCATGGGCGCCCACACCCAGCCGGAGGAGGACGTCCTCACGGTGCCCGAGAGCCTGGACTCCCAGCAGTTCCTGAGCCGGGACGGGCGCACCCTGGTCGTCGCCGACCGCTCGCACGTCACGAAGTGGGACGTGCGGACCAAGCGCAGGACGGGAACGTATCCGGGGCTCGGCCGCCACGTGGGTGCGGCCACTCATCTCAGCCCCGACGCACGGGGGTTGCTCCTGGAGACGGAGGACGGTGTCTTCGTCTGGGACATCGGCGCGGGCCGGACGTCCGGACGCCGGATCGGCTCGCCCGACGCGGTGGGCCTGGGGTTCGGCTCCACCGCGCGCACCGTCGTCCTGGGCGACACCGCCGCCGTGCGGGCCCGCGTCTGGGACACGGAGCGCCGGCGTGTGCTCTTCAGCGCTCCCGTCGGCCAGGTGGAAGCGGCCGTCGTCAGTCCGGACGAGCGTCTGGTGGCGCTCTGCCCGGCCGGGAGCAGGCTCCAGGTGTGGGACATGGCCGGGCGGCGGCGCCTTCCCGTTCCCGGGTCGTTGCCGCGCCGGGGGGACGACGCCTGCGCGGAGGTCCGCTTCGCCCCCGACAGCCGCACGGTCGCGGCCCTCGCGCCTGACGCGGTGCGGATGTGGCGGGCGCGGACCGGAGCGTCGCTGCCCGGCATCGACCAAGTGGGCGTGACGAGCCTGGAGTTCGGTGCCGACGGCAGGTTCGTGGTGACGTCCGACGCCGAGGAGATCAGCCTCTGGCGGCCGGCCGACGCCGAGCGGCCGGTGCTGCGGTACCCGGTCGGCACGCAGTCCGTCGGGCAGCTCAGCCTCGACCTCGACGACCGCCGCATCCGCTATCTGTCCCAGCGCCGGATGCGCGGGGGAGTCGTGCGCTCGCTCGCCCTGCGCGACGCCGCCGCCAGGACCTGGCTGGAACCAGAGGTGTCCGGCGCCGCGTTCGGCGCGGACGGCCGCCTGCTCGTCGGCTCGCGGCAGGAGGCCGACGGGATCCGCTTCCAGCTGTACGACGTGCGCACCCGGCGGCCCGCGCGCGAACTGCCCCGGCTGCGCTGCCCCGAGGAGCAGGTGGGCGACTGTCTGGAGGGCATGGCGTTCAGCGCGGACGGGCGGACGCTCGCCTACCGGACGGGACCGGTGGACTCGGCCGCGGGGGAGCGGCTCGCCGTCTGGGACGTCGCCGCGGGCCGGGACAGGACACCGAAGTCCCTCCGGGCCCCCGGCAGGGACGCGGAGGGCGGCTTCTCGATGGCGCTGAGCCCGGACGGGAGTTCCCTGTTCCTGTCCCGCGGGGAGGGCGCGGACGGGCACACCGAGGTCTACGACGTACGCCGGGGAAACCGCACCGAGGTGCTGCGCGGCCTCGGCGGTGACCTGACGGTCCGGCCCGACGGCAGGCTCCTGGTGGCCGCGAGCG
The DNA here is from genome assembly GCF_000716675.1 of Streptomyces alboflavus. Classification (GTDB taxonomy): domain Bacteria; phylum Actinomycetota; class Actinomycetes; order Streptomycetales; family Streptomycetaceae; genus Streptomyces; species Streptomyces alboflavus. Next base: position 13,515 of record NZ_JNXT01000004.1, on the reverse strand, counting down.
GCCGGACGGCCGACCTGCGGGACGGCCGGGTGCGGCGCGTGGGCCCGGGCCTTGACGCGGACTCGCTGACCGCGATCACGTTCAGCCCCGACGGCCGCCTGTTCGCCGCGGGTGACACCTCGGGGCGGGTCAGCCTGTGGGACGGCGAACTGCGCCGCCGCGTCGGGGAGTTCGACGGTACGTTCACCAGTGAACGGCAGGACGTCGCCGAGCCGGTGGCTGCCCTGGCCTTCTCCCCGGACGGCAGGACCCTCGCCGTGGGCGGTTCCGAGGGGACGCTGCGGCTGTGGGACGCCACCGCCAACCAGGCCCTGGGCGCCGCGCTGCCCACGCCCGGCGACCTGCAGCTCTCCCTCGCGTTCAGCCCGGACAGCGCCACCCTGTACGCGGCGGGCGAGCACGTCCCCGTCCAGCGCTACCGCGTCGCTCCGCGGCGGGTGGCCTCCGATGTCTGCGCCCGCACGGGCACCGGGTTGTCCCGGCGGGACTGGAAGGCGTACGTCCCCGACGTGCCGTACCGGCCCACCTGCTGAGCCGGTCCGGCCGTTCGGCGCGCGCCGGTCCACGCGCCGACCCGAAGGAACCTCCGGCGGGCGACGCGGCCCCGCGCGCTCGCGCGGCCCTCAGCCCACGCGCTGCAGCGTCCTCAGCCCACGCGCTGCAGCGCCCTCTCCCGGCGCTCGGCCACCTCCGACCCCGACTCCCGTCGCGCCATCCTCCGCAGCACCACCGGAGCGAGGGCCAGGCCGAGCACCGCCCAGGCGCCGAGCACCGCGGCCGTCTCCAGGTGGCGCCAGGAGTCGGCGATCTCCACCTGCGCCGCGGCGTCGGGGAGCAGCGCGGAGCGCATGCCGAGGCCGAGCCAGTAGATGGGGGAGCACTGGGCGACGATCTGGAGCCAGTCGGGGAGTGCGGTGAGGGGATAGAAGACGCCGGAGATCGAGATCATGCCGATGACGGGGAGCTGGATGAGGCCCTGGCTGCGGGCGCTGGGGAAGAGGGAGCCCAGGATCGCGCCGATGGGCAGCGTCGCCACCATGCCGAGGACCAGGATCCACAGCAGCGTCAGCCAGGACCCGGCGTCGTCCGCCGCCAGGCCGTCGATGAGGAACATGCCGGGGACGAGGAGGATCGCCAGGTCGGCGATGAGACCCCCGGCGACGGAGATCACCTTGCCGGTCAGATAGCCGCGCATCCCGCCCGGCGTCGCCTTGGCGCGCAGCAGGGTGCCGTCCTCCCGCTCGGCCGTCAGGACCTGGCTCATCGTGACCATGCCCATCGCGGCGTTCATGCCGAGGATGCTCGGCAGCGCGAGGGTGCCGAGCAGCAGCCCGCTCGACCCGAACTCCGTGTCCCGCAGGAAGAACAGCGCCGTGAGCATGAGCACGGGCCAGAGCAGGTGCGACACCAGCTCCGCGCCGTTGGTGAACGACTGGCGCAGTTCGATCGCGCCGCGTCCGCAGCCCGCGCGCAGGGCGGTGACCGCGGGGCTCGCGGGGCGCGTCCACCGCGCGGGGGCGAGGGTGCTCATCGGGCCACCTCCGTCGTGCGCTCCCCGTGCGCGGCGGCAGGCGTCGGCAAGCCGCTTCCATTCCCGGGTTCGCGCACCAGCGCCAGATACGTGTCCTCCAACGAGGCCCGGCGGACCGCCAGATCACCGATCGCCTCGCCGTGCCGGGCGAACAACTCCCGTACGAACCGCGTCGATTCACCGGTCGTGTGCGTGAACCGCCGTCCCTCGCGGGTCCAGCTCACCTCGTCCGCCGCGGCCGTGCGGCGGGCGAGGTCCGCCGCGGTGCCGTCCGCGACGATCCGGCCGCCGGACAGGATCATGATGCGGTCGGCGAGTCTGTCCGCCTCCGCGAGGTCGTGCGTGGTGAGCAGGATCGTGGTCCGGTGTTCGGCGGCCAGGCCGTGGACCAGGTCGTGGAACTCGTGGCGGGCCCGCGGGTCGAGGCCCGCCGTCGGCTCGTCGAGGAAGAGGAGTTCGGGCCGGCCGACGAGGCCGATCGCCACGTCGAGGCGGCGCCGCTGCCCGCCCGACAGCGTCTTCACCTTGTCGCCCGCTTGCGCCGACAGGCCCACGGCGGCGAGGAGTTCATCGGCGCCCCAGGGGCGCGGCACCGCCTCGGTGGCGTACGGGACGTAGTACCTGCCGAAGTGCGCGAGCAGCTCCCGCACCCGCCACTTGCCGTGGTCGCGCCACGACTGCAGGACGACACCCACCCGCGCCCGCCACGCCTCGTCGCCGCGCGCCGGATCCGTGCCGAGGACCCGGACCCGGCCCGCCGAGCGCATCCGGAAGCCCTCCAGGATCTCGATCGTGGTGGTCTTGCCCGCGCCGTTCGGCCCGAGCAGGGCAAGCACTTCGCCGTGCCGGGCGCGGAACGTCACCTCCCGCAGGACGTCCGTCGTGCCGTACCGCATGCGCAGCCCTTCGACGTCGAGTACGACGTCGTCACAGCCGGTGTCCGTAGTCATCGATACCTTGTCCTCACTGTTCATCGGCCGCGAAAGCTACGTTGCGTTTATGGCTGGCGCAATGGGCGAGAGTGGGAGCGAGGGGTGTTCTGGCGAGAAAAATGCCCAGTCAGTGCAATGGAGGTGAAGGTGAACGCAACACTTGGCTCCTCTTCGTTGCAATGAGATGTCCGTTAACGGATACTGTCCCGGTCATCGACCAGAGGCCATGGCGGCGGAGGGGAGCGCGCGACGATGCCTGGAGGCAGGCTCACCCACGAGGACCGGCTGCGCGTCGCCGCCGGGCTCGCCGACGGGCTCGGGTACGCGGAGATCGCCCGGCGTCTCGACCGGCCGACGTCGACCGTCAGCAGGGAAGTGGCCCGCAACGGCGGCCCCCGCGGGTACCGGGCCGACCACGCCCACCACGCCACCGCCCGCCGTGCCCGGCGCGCCGCCTCGGCCCGGGGCGAGGACGCGCCCGCCGAGGACGCGGGATACGGACGTGACCCCGAGGCGGTCCGCGGCTTCGTCGACCGGTTCGCGGAGCTGATGGTGCACACGGGGCTGCCCCGCATGGCCGCCCGCGTCCTCGCGAGCCTCGTCACGGCCGACTCCGGCGCGCTGACCGCCGCCGACCTGACGCGGCGCCTGCGGGTCAGCCCCGCCTCCGTGTCGAAGGCCGTTGCGTACCTGGAACGCCTGGACGTGCTGCGCCGCGAACGCCACGCCTCCGGACGCCGCGAGGCCTACGTCATCGACGACGACGTCTGGCTGCGCACCTGGCTGACCAGCGCCCGTACGCACGCGATGATGGCCGACACCGCGCAGGCGGGCGCCGACATCCTCGACCCCGGCACACCCGCGGGCGCCCGCCTCGACCAGATGCGGCAGTTCTTCACCAGCCTCAGCGACGACATGGCGGGCGGCACCACCGCCGACGCCTTCGCCGACGCCCTCACCGTCCTCGCCGCCCTCGTGCACGCCGAAGCCCCGCTGACCGCCGGGCAATTGGCGACGGCGCTCGACTGGTCGACGGAGCGCGTCGCCATGGCGCTGCACGACGCCGAGCGGCACCCGGACATCGCCGACCCGGTGGCCCTGCGCCGCACGGCACCGGACACCTACGGCGTCGCCGCCAGGCCGGAGAGGCTCAGCGACGCCCAGCGCGCGGCCCTGAACCGGCGCTGACCACCCCTCGCCTCCCTCCTGCGGCAGGGCCGGTCGGCCCCCTCATCGGGCCGGTTCGCCTCTGCCCGGGCACGGCCGGAGCATGCCAACGTCGGGGTGGGACCCGTCGGGCGAGCGGCGGATCCCGGCAGCGGGCGCGGGCACGACGCCGAGGAGGCCGTACGCCGTGGACGGGACACTGATCGTCGGAGTGGACGGCTCACCACCGAGCCTCGCGGCCCTCGACTGGGCCGCCGACGAGGCCGAGCGCGGCTCCCTCGCGCTGCGCGTCGTGCACGCGTCGGGCTGGGAGTGGTACGAGGGCCACGAACCGTCGTTCGGCATCAACCGCGAGGCCGTGCGCGCCCAGGCCGACCGCGTCCTCGCGGCCGCCGCGGCGCGGGTCGGCGAACGGGCCCGCGCGGCCGGCGTCACCAGCGGCGTCCTGGACGAGGACCCCGCCGCCGCCCTCATCCGTGAGAGCCGCAGGGCGGCCGGGGTGGTCGTCGGCAGCCGGGGGCGCGGCCGCCTCGCCGGGCTCCTGCTCGGCTCGGTCAGCCTGTCCGTCGCCGCCCGCGCCTCCTGCCCCGTCACCGTGGTGCGCGGCGGGGAGCAGAGTCTGCGCGGCGGGTTCCGGCGCGTCGTCGTCGGCGTCGACGAGGCCGCCGGGGCCGCGGCCGCGGTGGCGTACGCCGTCCGTGCCGCCCGGCTGCGCGACACGGAACTCCTCGCCGTGCACGCCTGGCGCCGCCCCGTGCCCGAGGCCGGCGGCGGGCCGCGTCCCGTCGGCGCCGCCGACCCGCGACGGCTGCGCGCGGAGCGCGAACTCGACGTGGCCCTGCGGTCGGCCGTACGCGACCACGGTGCCGTCGCCGTGCGCCACGAGGCCGTCGAGGGCCAGGCCCGGGCCGCCCTCCTCGACGCCTCGGCCACCGCCGACCTGATCGTGGTCGGCGCCCGCCGCCGCCCCGGCCACACCGGCCTCCAGCTCGGCCCCGTGAACCACGCCGTCCTGCACCACGCCGCGTGCCCGGTCACGGTGGTGCCCCATGCGTGAGCGACGCCCGCGCGGCGTGCGCGCCGGACGTACCAGACGCCTCTCACGTACCGGCTGCGCCCGATGCACTCGATGCGCCCGATGCGTCAGACACACCCGATGCGCCCGATGCAGCAGCCGCGCCCGACGCACCAGAAGCGCCCGATATGTCAGACGTGCCGGACGTGGTGGATGCGCCGGACGTGCTCGACGCACCAGACGTCCCTGCGCCCGACCTGTCTGAACCGCGCCGCACGTGGAACCCGGACGCCCACCCGCACCCGTACGAGGCAGCCCCGGACCCGCGCGACGCGGCCCCGGACACGATCCCCGGACAGAATCGAGGTCCGTCACCCATGGCCAAGGATCACATCAGCGCCCTCGACGCCCACTGGCGCGCCGCGAACTACCTCGCCGCGGGCCAGCTCTACCTGCTCGCCAACCCGCTCCTCACCGAGCCGCTGCAACCGCGGCACATCAAGCCCCGCCTCCTCGGCCACTGGGGCACCTCCCCCGGCCTCAACCTGATCCACACGCACCTGAACCGGCTGATCAAGGAGCGTGACCGCGACACGCTGTGCGTGTGGGGCCCCGGCCACGGAGGGCCCGCCGTCCTCGCCAACTCCTGGCTGGAGGGCAGCTACACGCGGACGTACCCGGACGTCACCCGGGACGCGGCTGGCATGGAGCGGCTGTTCCGGCAGTTCTCGTTCCCCGGCGGCGTGCCCAGCCACGTCGCGCCCGAGACCCCCGGCTCCATCCACGAGGGCGGCGAACTCGGCTACTCCCTGGCGCACGCCTACGGCGCCGCCTTCGACAACCCGGACCTGCTCGTGGCGTGCGTCGTCGGCGACGGCGAGGCCGAGACCGGGCCGCTGGCCGCGTCCTGGCACTCCAGCCGGTTCCTCGACCCCGTGCACGACGGCGCCGTCCTGCCGATCCTGCACCTGAACGGCTACAAGATCGCCAACCCGGCCCTCCTGTCCCGCATCCCCGAAGCCGAGCTCGACGCCCTGCTGCGCGGCTACGGCCACGAGCCCCTGCACGTCACCGGCGACGACCCCCGCACCGTCCACCGCGACCTGGCCGCCGCACTCGACCGGGCCGTCGACCGCGTCACCGCGATCCAGCGGGAGGCACGCTCCACGGGCGGGCGCGGGCGCGGGAGCCGCCCGGCGTGGCCGATGATCGTCCTGCGCACGCCCAAGGGCTGGACCGGGCCCGCGCACGTCGACGGCGAGCCGGTCGAGGGCACCTGGCGCGCGCACCAGGTGCCGCTCGCGGGCGTGCGCGAGAACCCCGAGCACCTGCGCCAGCTGGAGGCCTGGCTGCGCTCCTACCGCCCCGAGGAGCTGTTCGACGCCGAAGGACGCCCCACGCCGAAGGTCCTCGCCTGCGTGCCCGCGGGCGACCGGCGCCTGGGCGCGACACCGCACGCCAACGGCGGCCTGCTCACCCGCACCCTGCCGCTGCGCCCCCTGGAGGACTTCGCGGTCGCCGTCGACAAGCCCGGCACCGCCCTGCACGAGCCCGCGCGGGTGCTCGGGCAGCTGCTCGCCAAGGTCATGGCCGACACCGCCGAGCGGCGTGACTTCCGCGTCGTCGGCCCCGACGAGACGGACTCCAACCGCCTCGGCGCCCTGTTCACCGCCACCGGCAAGGCCTGGCAGTCCGCGACGCTGCCCACCGACGAACACCTCGCCCCCGACGGCCGCGTGCTTGAGGTCCTGTCCGAACACCTCTGCCAGGGCTGGCTGGAGGGCTATCTCCTCACCGGCCGCCACGGCCTGTTCTCCTGCTACGAGGCGTTCGTCCACATCGTCGACTCCATGGTCAACCAGCACATCAAGTGGCTGCGGACCGCGCGCGAGCTGACCTGGCGGGCGCCCGTCCCCTCCCTCAACTACCTGCTGACCTCGCACGTCTGGCGCCAGGACCACAACGGCTTCTCCCACCAGGACCCCGGCTTCGTCGACCACGTCCTCAACAAGAGTCCCGAAGTCGTCCGTGTCTACCTGCCGCCGGACGCCAACACGCTCCTCTGCGTCGCCGAACACGCCCTGCTCAGCCGCGACCACGTGAACGTGATCGTCGCGGGCAAGCAGCCCTGCTTCGACTGGCTGAACCTCGACGCGGCCCGCGCCCACTGCGCGCGCGGCGCGGGCGTGTGGGAGTGGGCGGGCACCGACGACGGCCTGCGCGACCCCGACGTCGTGCTCGCCTGCGCGGGCGACGTCCCCACCCTGGAAGTCCTCGCGGCCGCCGCCCTGTTGCGCGAGCACCGGCCCGAACTCGCCGTGCGCGTCGTCAACGTCGTCGACATCGCCCGGCTCCTGCCGCGCGAGGAACACCCGCACGGCATGGCGGACTTCGAGTACGACGCGCTGTTCACCCGCGACAAGCCGGTCATCTTCGCCTACCACGGCTACCCGTGGCTGATCCACCGCCTCGCCTACCGCCGCGCCGGGCACAGCCGCCTGCACGTGCGCGGCTACAAGGAGGCGGGCACGACCACCACGCCCTTCGACATGGTCGTACGCAACGACCTCGACCGGTACCGCCTGGTCATGGACGTCGTCGACCGCGTCCCCGACCTGTCCGTCCGTGCCACGGCCCTGCGGCAGCTGATGGCCGACCAGCGCAGCCGCCACCACGCGTGGATCCGCGAGCACGGCACCGACATGCCCGAGGTCGCGGACTGGTCGTGGCCGTACTGAACCGTCCCCGACCCGCACCCGCACCTGTATCCGAACAGCACTGGATCGCACACCCGCCGAGGCACCCCATGAATCGCCACCGCACGTCACCCCGTCCCTGCCCGACGACCCGCACCCGTCTCGCCGCCGGTGACCGCACCCGTACGGTCACCGCGGGCATCGACGGCACTCTCGCCGGGATGGACGCCGCCGACTGGGCGGCGCGTGAGGCGCTGCGCCGCGGGGTGCCGCTGCGTCTGCTGCACGTCGCGGCCGACCAGGACCACCAGCCGCGGATACGCCGGGCCGGTCCAGCCGACCGGGCGCGCGGCGTCCTCGACCGGGCCGCGATCACGTTGTCGTACGTCCATCCGGCGCTGCGGATCCACGCCCAGCAGCCCTCCGGACCGACGGCCGCCGCCCTGCTCGCGGCGGCCGCCGACGCCGAGACACTGGTCCTCGGCTCCCGGAGCCCGGCCGGGTTCGGCGGCTTCCTGGTCGGCTCGGTGGCCTCGGCGGTGGCCGCGCGCGCGGAGCGGCCGGTGGTGCTCGTCCGCGCGGGGGAGTGCCCCGAGGACGCCCACGTCCCGGACACCGACGGCGGACCCTCGCGCAGCACGCCGTACCGGCCGGTTGTCCTCGCGCTCGATCTCCCGCTCCCCGCTGAGGAGTTGCTCGGATACGCCTTCGACGCGGCGGCCGTCCGCGGCGCGCCCCTGCACGTGCTGCACGTGTGGACCGTGCCGCCGCTCGACGCCTGCGCCCCGGGCCGTGCGGTCCCCGACGTCCTCGCCGAGCGCGCGGAGGACGCACGCCGTGAGCTGGCGGCGGAGCTCCTGCCGTGGCGCCGCGCCTACCCCGCCACGAAGGTCGTCGAGCGCGTCCGGTCCGGGCGCACGGGGCACCACGTGCTGAAGGCGGCGACGGGCGCCTCGCTCCTGGTCGTCGGGCGCCGTGCGCAGGCCGGGCCGCGCCTCGGGAGAACGGCGGACTCGGCCGTCCGGCACGTGGCCTGTCCCATCGCGGTGGTGCCGCACGGCTGACCGTCAACAGCTGCTGGGAGACGTATATCTGACCATCTGTCAGTGAGTGTCCGATGTCTATCAAAATCATGAAAAGTGCTTCAGGCTGAATGGCCTGGAGTCGCCGCCCACCCAGGGGGGACAAGCGGTGTTCGGCGCGTTCGGGGTGGTGCTCCCCGGACGCCGAGGGGGAGGCACCCGATGGGGGACACATACCTGGTCAGGAAGCTGGAGAAGCTGGAGGCGAGCCTGGGGCGGCTTTCGCTGCCCGCCGGCTCGCCCGTGCTCGTCGACCGGATCGACCAGCTGAAACACGTCCTAGAGCGGATGCGGCACACCACCGCCGGCGAGGTGAGGATCGTGGCCCTCGGGGCCAACTCCTCGATGAAGTCGACCACGTTGCGCCTGCTCCTCGGACGCGACGACATCTTCTCGGTGGGCCCGGGCGCGGTCAGCGCGGTCTCCACGGAGCTGCGGCTCGTTCAGGACGAGGGCCCCGCGGGCCCGCCCGAGTACACGGTCGTGACGCTCACCGAGGAAGGCGCGCGCCGCCGGGCCCGCCGTCTGCTCGACCTGGAGGAGGACGATCCCCGGAGCCTGGAGGAGATGAGCCGGACGGCGCATCCGCACGTCGGCATCGTCCAGGAGATGCTGGAGGCCGTGGACCGGCTCGGCTACGGCGAGACCCTGACGATGGAGCAACTGGCCGCCCGCGGCGGCTCCGTCATCTTCACCTCCGGGCGCGGCACCCCGCTCATCGCCCGGGTGAGTGCGCGCTTGCACGTCCCTGCCGAAGTGTGGCCGCTGGACTGGGCCGCGGGTCGGTCCGTGGTGATCGTCGACACCCCCGGCACCCGCAAGGGCGGCGCCCTGGAGGACGTCGTCATCGCCGAGACGCAGAGCCGCGCGCACATCGCCCTGCTCACCGTGGCCTGTGGTGGTGGCACCCAGTTCACGACACCGCGCACCGCGCCCGACCCGCACTGCGTGTTCGTCGCCACCCGCCTCGACGCCGTCGACAACCCGAGCAACGCCAACTCCCTGGACGTCCTGGAGACATCCGTCGCCTCCCTGGTGCGTGACATCGGCGCGGACGGACGGCCCGGCCGTGAGACGCGCGTCGCCGCCGTCAGCGGCCCGTGGGCCGCAGCCACCGAGGCCGACTGGAACGCCTTCGACTCGGACAACCCGCACATCTGGAAGAGCGCCCGACTCGCGCGCGAGCAGTGGCGCGCCGCCGCGTGGGGCCCGTCCGGGGCGACCGGCGGGCAGCTGCGCGCCGCCGTCGAGGGCGCCCTCGCCGACGGCGGCGTCGGCCATCTGCGCGCGCTCATCGCCGAACTCGCCGACAGAGACACGCGACACGTCGACTCCCAGGAGTTCGAGCAGCTCATCGAGGACGGCATCCGGCTCCTCAAGGAGGCGGGCGGACACGTCCCCGTCGCCGGGAAGCTCAAACTCCAGGAGGCGGCGGCCCGCGACGACGCCCGCCCCATCGCCGACCTGCGCCGCATCGCCAGGGAACAGGCCGACACCGCCGTGTACGCGGCCGACGCCTGGTCGGAGGTGCGGCTCGCTCTGGAACAGACCGGCACCGGGGGCAGGGCGGACGGCGACGCGCTCCAGCCGCTGCGCGGCCTCGACGTCGGCGGCCTCGCCGCGGCCGCCGTCGACGGGACGCGGACCGAGCTGACCGAGGCCCTGGAGAGCTGGTGGGCCTCGCACACCCGCCAGGACTTCGCCGACGGGGCGCCGTGGGCGCGGCTCATGGCGCCGTCCGGAGCCGACGCGCACGACGGCCCGCAGCAGCCGCGCGCGGACGCCGACGCCGAGGAGGTCGCGCAGGTCGACACCATGGCGGGGCGCCTGCTGCACCAGGTGGCCGGACGCCACGGCGCCGACGGCGGCACCGGGCACCGCCCGGCGGCGCGGCTGTACTTCCGGCAGGTCGCCCGGGTCCGCGAGGAACTGGCCCGGCTCCTGGAACGACGGCTGATCGACAAGTTCGAACCCGCCGTCGTCCAGACCCAGAAGGCGCTCGGTGAACTCCTCGTCCAGCAGCGGCTCGCGCTCGTGAGTGCCACCGGACCGGTCGCCGTGCTCAACCAGATCGGGGCCGAGCTGCAGCAACTGTCGACGGCGAGGGCGGGACGTGCCTGATGACCGGCCGTCGCTGGAGCTCTACGGCCGGTCGGGCGGCGCGGGCCTCGCGCTGCGGCGCGGCACCGTTCCAGGACGCATAGAGCGCGTCGACGTGCTGGACGGCTCGGCGGTCGTCAGCACCACCACCTTCACGCCGCCCGTCGACGGCGCGGCGGCCGACGCCGACCTCGTCCTCACCCCGTGGCGGCGCAGGCCCACCGCGCCCACGGTCGTCGTCCACTACCGCCGCCACCAACCGGAATCCCGCGTCCCCGCGCCGTCGGCACGCGGCAGCTTCCGGCTCGACCCGGAACAGATCGGAGACCGACCCATGACCCAGGCCACGCCCGACGGCAGTCCCGCACAGACACCGGGTCCCGACCTCATCGGCGCCTTCTTCGACTTCGGGACCAGCCGTGCCGTGTGCGGCGTCTTCGACCGCCGCCGGGTGCGCGGCAGCGACGCCGCACTGCCCGCGGCCGGTGTGGAACGGGCCAGGAGCCTGCTGCCGGTCCAGCTGTTCGCCACCGACGACTCGCCGGACCCGGCGCAGGAGATCGAGGACCGCACCATCGGCATCCCCCGGATCAGGGGGGAGGCCTGGCGCGAGGTCTTCGGCTGCGCGCCCCTGGACGTGCACCACGTCAGCCACACCAGGCCGCGCACCAGCGATCTGGTCGTGACCGGTGACAGCGTCGACTTCGCGACGGACGCCACCGGCGAACGCATCCGGGGTGCCAAGCGCCATCTGGCCGACCTCGACATCGAGGTGCCGGGCACGGGCCTCAGCGGCAGGGAGCTGTTCCGCGGCGTGTACGCGCGGTTCGCCGAGCTGGTCGCGGACGAGCTCAAGCTGCCGCGTGCCATCGGCTCGTTGAGCGTGACCTTCCCCACCAAGCTGCCGCCGGACAAGCGTGATGAGCTGCTCAAGGTGCTGCGCACCCTCGGGGGCAAGGTGGAGATGAACATCGACGAGGCCGTCGCCGCCGCCGGGTTCGCGATGATGAAGCGGCTCGGCGCGGACTTCCTGCTCGGTGTCGAGGCGTTCCGGCTGAACGCCCGCTGCCCCGAGGGCGGGCGCGCCTGAGAGCAGCCCGACGAGTGGGCCAAGGCCCGCGCCTGGCACGAGAACCTGCTGGTCCTCGACGTCGGCGGGGGCACCACCGACTGCGCCCTGATCAAGGTGACCGTCGTGGACGCGACACCGGCGGCCGCGGGAAACAGCCCGGGGCGGTTCTACACGCTCCAGCCGCAGGTCCTGGCCTCGGGCGGGCGGCTCAACCTCGGCGGGGACCGCCTCACCGCCCAGCTCTTCACGCTGCTGCGCACCAAGCTCGGGATCAGGCCCGGCGACACCCGGTTCCAGGGCGTGGAACAGGCCGCGCCCCGCAAGCAGCTGTTCCAGGCGCTGTGGGAGGCGGCGGACGCGGTCAAGCGGAAAGGGCTCGGGGCAAAGAGCCCCGTGGCGGTCCGGGTGCGCTCCGCCGCTCCTGGCAGCGCCGTGCAGGGCTCCGACGCCGTTCCCTTCGTCTGGCCGGAGTCCCCGGACGGAACGGCACCCGCCGAACCCTCGGCCACGGAGGTGACCGTCACTGCCGACGAACTCGCCGAGCAGCTGCGCGAACTCGTCGCCGAGATCACCTGGCTGGCCGGCGGCATCGCCCGCGGCGGCATCGACGTGTCCGGCGGAGGTCACGAGAGCGTCGACCGCGTGCTGTTCTCCGGCGGTTCGATGCACTCCGCCGCGCTGCGTCGCGGCATCGAGGACGGGCTGCGCCGCCGCTTCGAGAGCGACCGACTGGCGCCCACCTTCGAGGTCGAGTTCGACGCGGAGTTCGCCAAGACCGGGACGGCGGTGGGCGGTGTGTACCTGGACGCGGTGGCCGACCTCAGCCCCGACGCCGAGGACCCCGAGGTCATCCCCGAACTGCTCAGCGGCATCTCCTACTTGGACGTCGACGCCAGCCGCCTGTACGTGAACCTGGCGGCCGACTTCCACCTGCGCAAGGGGTCGCAGGAGACGTACCCGGAACCGGTGTTCAGCCGGGGGCAGCGGCTCGAACTGGAGCCCGGCGGCCGTGCCTACGCCGAGGGCCGCGTCTCCTACCCGGTGCGCGCCGTGCTCGCCGTGCACCGCTACGACGTCTCCAACGACGACGCCCCGGACGCCGAATCGCTGTGGGCGACCCACACGATGCTGCAGGAGGAGGCGGACCAGCTCGCCGTCGCAGGCGTCAACGTCCGCTTCGAGATCGACCAGGAGGAACGCATCACGCTCCTGCTGTGCAAGGGGACCCCCGGCTGGCTGCTCGAAGGCCCCGAGGTGGACACGACCGCCGTACCGCACGGCCTGGTCGCCCCGCCGGAGCACGAGGGCGCCCCCGCGACCCTGCGCTACTCGCTCCACCAGGAGGTGTACCAGGTCGGCGTGGGCCTGCGGGAACGCGAGCCGCTGGCGTTCGCGGGCGATCCGGTCCCGGCGGGCGGACTCCTGCTGCACGTGGCCGCGCGGCGGATCACGCTGTACTGGGGGCAGCCCGGCGCGGGAGCGGGGACCGGGGTGGAGCGGGACGCCGGGCCGGACCCGGCGCACCGGGAGTTCGGGACCCTCGCCGACGTGCCCGAGGGCTACGTCTGGGTGTCCCTCGACGCCACCGGCACGCTGCGCTTCCACCAGCGGCGGCCCCGCCGCCGTACCGTGACCGCGCCCCTCGACCTGGTCGACGCCGCGGACGGCGTGGTCTTCGAGGAGGTCATGAAGTCGGGCCTCTTCTACGACGAGAGCAAGGACCCGTTCAGTGGCACCCTCTGACTCCGTGAAACCCGCCGAAGGGACCCGGCCCGACGAGGCCCGCACCCGGGGAAGCGGCCCCGAAGACGTCACCGGAAGCACCCCCGATACCGCCCCCGATACCGCCCCCGACACCGCCCCCCCCCGCTTGACCCGCTGCCGCTGCCCCACCCCCCTGCCCTTCCCCGCCCCCCCCCG